>CCMH01000001.1 GCA_000751595.1 Weeksella massiliensis
CCGTTATGTGCCATTTTTGAATGACAATGCGAATAGATACAGACAAACAAATGAATTTACTTAGTGATAAGAACGTTGCAATAATTGGTGGTGGACCCGTTGGACTGACTATGGCAAAATTATTACAGCAAAACGGCATAGACGTTTCAGTTTACGAAAGAGACAACGACCGAGAGGCAAGAATTTTTGGTGGAACCCTTGACCTACACAAAGGTTCAGGTCAGGAAGCAATGAAAAAAGCGGGATTGTTACAAACTTATTATGACTTAGCCTTACCAATGGGTGTAAATATTGCTGATGAAAAAGGCAATATTTTATCCACAAAAAATGTAAAGCCCGAAAATCGATTTGACAATCCTGAAATAAACAGAAATGACTTAAGGGCTATCTTGTTGAATAGTTTAGAAAACGACACGGTTATTTGGGATAGAAAACTTGTTATGCTTGAACCTGGTAAGAAGAAGTGGACACTAACTTTTGAGAATAAACCGAGTGAAACAGCAGATTTGGTTATTCTTGCCAATGGCGGGATGTCCAAGGTAAGAAAATTTGTTACCGACACGGAAGTTGAAGAAACAGGTACTTTCAATATACAAGCCGATATTCATCAACCAGAGATAAACTGTCCTGGATTTTTTCAGCTATGCAATGGAAACCGGCTAATGGCATCTCACCAAGGTAATTTATTATTTGCTAACCCCAATAATAATGGTGCATTGCATTTTGGAATAAGTTTTAAAACACCTGATGAATGGAAAAACCAAACGCAGGTAGATTTTCAAAACAGAAATAGTGTCGTTGATTTTCTTCTGAAAGAATTTTCCGATTGGGACGAACGCTACAAAGAATTGATTCATACGACGTTGTCATTTGTAGGATTGGCTACACGGATATTTCCTTTAGAAAAGCCTTGGAAAAGCAAGCGCCCATTACCCATAACAATGATTGGGGATGCCGCACATTTGATGCCGCCTTTTGCAGGGCAGGGAGTAAATAGTGGGTTGGTGGATGCCTTGATATTGTCTGATAATCTAGCCGATGGAAAATTTAATAGCATTGAAGAGGCTGTTAAAAATTATGAACAGCAAATGTTTATCTATGGCAAAGAAGCACAAGAAGAATCAACTCAAAACGAAATTGAAATGTTTAAACCCGACTTTACGTTTCAGCAATTGTTAAATGTATAAAATGGAATAAAACGGCACATAACAAACAAATTGGCAATAGAGCCGGTGAAGTACTTCTATTGAACTTTTGTGCAATGTTGAAGATTAGTAATTCTATTCAACATTTGTGCTAAAAGTCGGCTCCATCGCCAATTTGCCAAACGTTA
>CCMH01000002.1 GCA_000751595.1 Weeksella massiliensis
TTTATACGTAAACCGTTATCTGTAACCGATAAACAAATATGCGGTTTAATTAAATATTTCATCAATGCTTACATTTCTATTAATATCATAACATCCTATATGTTTTATTTTTTTATTATATAAATCAATTTTTAAAATAAAACTATTTCCAGTTATTGATACAACTTCTGCCACTGCTTTATTACCTTTTATTGATGATTTTATTATATTCCATCTTTTTAAAGAATTAATGAACTTTTTTGAATAATTTTTAAATAAATAATTATTTAAAACTTTTACAAAAGAATAATACAATTCTTTGTCTGAATTAGTCTTTTCCATTTATTATTATATTTTATTTTAATATTTAAAATTTCATATTCCAAAAAAGGTATTTTTTCTAAAAAAGAAGTATCTATTTTTTCTTTGGTAGGTTTTATTTTTTCATTAAAATCCCATTCATAATTTTCAGCATAAAATAAATATCCATCATAAAAAGATTTTACTTTAAAATATAAACAAATAGGCATATCACTTCTTGAATTAAATTTATTTTTAAAATCACAATCATTTTTTAATATTTTGTAATATAAATTTTCACTTGTCGTTTCATTTATAAATTGTTTTGTATAAAAAATACTTTTTAAATTTTTTAAAATATCAATTGAGAAGCAATCTAATCCTAATTGTTCTGAAAGTTCTTTTACGTAATAATTTACCATAATGTTTAAGTATTTTCGGCTACAGATAACATTGTATTGCAAAAAGCGGGGTTGAAGTTATCCGTAGTTCGTTTTGTTTATTTTAGTTAGTTTAGTTTTAATATTTCAGAAGTGCATATTTTGCCCCGCCTTCTGCAATACTCTGCCGTTAGCAGAAATTTTAT
>CCMH01000003.1 GCA_000751595.1 Weeksella massiliensis
CAGTTAGTGGGATACTACCGAAAAAACATATATTTTCTTTCTTTGTACTATAAATTATAGAAATACTTACTATATATACATTTAAATTTAAATTGAATTTGCTACCTATGTTAACCCTTAGAAAGTTCACTCGCTAGCATCTCGGCTTGTTTTAATACAGTTTCAGTCGCTAGTAATTGCATATCTGGTGGATATCCATATTTACGCAATAATCGTTTTACAGCCACTTTCAGCTTTGCACGAACGCTCTCTTTAATATTCCAATCAATACTTGCGTTTTGTTTTATTGTGTTGGTTAATTCAACCGCAAGTTCACGTAACTTTTCTTGCTGAAGCAATTCTTTAGCACTGTCATTATTAGAAACTGCTGTGTAAAAAGCATACTCGTATTCTGTTAAGCCCAACTTCTTAGGTTCATTATCCATTTCAACAATATCTTTACTTAAATTGATCAGCTCATCAATAACTTCAGCAGCTGTTAGAATTTTATTATGATGGCGATTAATTGATTGCTCCAACATTTCTAGTAACTTCTTACTTTGCACTAAATTGGTTTTAGCTCTGGATTTTATTTCATCATTCAATAATTTTTTCAAGACTTCCAACGCCACATTTTTATGTGCCATATCTTTCAATTCCATCAAGAATTCATCAGACAAGATAGAAATATCAGGTTTCTTAATTCCTGCTGCATCAAACACATCTATCACTTGATCTGATACCAAAGCTTGATCAATTACTTGTCGAATAGTTGTTTCAATCTCTTCATCTGTTTTACCAGATCCTGTAGTATCAAACTTTGCTAACCTTGCTTTAACGGCCTGGAAGAATGAAATTTCATCTTTAGCATCCATCGCTTGATCGTGTGGAATAGCAATAGCAAATGCTTTAGACAAAGCAGTTACTTCATCAATATATCTTTTCTTGCCATCCTCTAGGCCTAAAATATGATCTTCGGCTGCTAAAATCAAGGACAGTTTTTTAGATGTATCGGCATCAAAATAATCTTCATAAGGGAAACCATGATACATGGCAGAAATCACTTCAATTTTTTCCAACATGATTGCGACGGCCTGTTCTTGTGCTACTGCTGGATCACCTTTTCCACCTGCATCTGAATAAAAAGCAAGAGCCTTTTTCAAGTCAGAAGCAATCCCTAAATAATCTACGATTAAACCTCCGGGTTTATCTTTATACACACGGTTAACACGAGCAATCGCTTGCATCAAGTTATGCCCTTTCATAGGTTTGTCGATATACAAGGTATGCATACTAGGAGCATCAAAACCTGTTAACCACATATCACGAACAATTACTAATTCTAATTCATCATTAGGATCTTTCATACGTTCGGCTAACATTCTACGCTGGTCTTTGGTCGTATGGAATTTTGCCAATTCAGGACCATCAGAAGATGCAGAAGTCATAATTACTTTTATCTTTCCTTTTTTCAAATCATCCGAGTGCCATTCAGGTTTTATAGCAATAATCGCATTGTACAATTCAGCCGCAATTCTACGACTCATCGACACAATCATTCCTTTCCCTTGAAACACTTCCTGACGTTGCGTAAAATGACCGACAATATCAGCAGCTATATTTTCAACACGTTGTTTCCCTCCTATTAAGGCTTCTAACTGTGTCCATTTACTTTTGGCTTTTTGAGTGGATGTTAAATCCTCTTGGTCTAATTCATCATCTAACTCATCTACTAATTCCTTACCTTCTTCGGTTAGTTTTACTTTGGCTAATCTACTTTCATAAAAAATACGAACCGTTGCACCATCTTCTACAGCTTGCGCAATGTCATAGATATCTACATAATTACCGAATACTGCTGGTGTATTAACGTCTGTACTTTCAATTGGTGTTCCTGTAAAACCTAAATAGGTCGCATTGGGTAAAGCATCACGCATATATTTAGCAAAACCATAGACTATTTTTTTACCAATTACATTTCCGTTCTCATCCTTATCATCAACCGTTTTCGCACTAAAACCATACTGTGTACGGTGTGCCTCGTCTGCTATGACAATGATGTTTTCTCTAGCCGATAATGTTTCAAAAACGTTACCTTCTTCCGGTTGAAATTTTTGTATCGTCGTAAAAATAACACCACCTGAATTAACTTTCAACAAGTCTTTCAATTGCTTACGATCCGTCGCTTGAACAGGATCTTGACGCAACAATTGCTTCGATGCTGCAAATGTGTCGAATAGCTGATCATCTAGATCATTACGATCCGTGATCACTAAAACCGTTGGATTATCTAAGGCTAATACAATTTTACCTGTATAAAACACCATAGACAAGGATTTACCCGAACCTTGTGTATGCCAAACCACACCACCTTTACGGTCGCCTTCGGGTTGATTTTTCACACCAGGTAAACCATAGCTTTCTGGAGATTCATTTAATAAATTCCCCTCCGCTGGAGGGGTGCCCGTAGGGCGGGGTGGTTCAAATGCAGGATGAAGGTTCAACATTTCCATCACCTCACCCAATTTAAACATGATGTCATTTACTGGAATATGTATTACTTTCAGTCCCAATTCTTCTAAGAACTGATCTCTAATTGCATCATACTCCACCTTATCATCATGACTTGAGCCGTCAATCTCGATAACCACTTGACAATTGCTACAATAAAAATCAACTATATAGTTTCCTATTATTTTTTGTCTGTCAAAATCTAATCCTTTGAACTGCTTATTTTTTACTTGATTCCAAAATAATACTTCGGATAAATTTCCCGCTTGTCGCAATTCTTTTGCTCTTTCCTTTAAAGCTGGATTGTAGGGTAGGGAGAAGTAGTTGCTGCTATTTCTACCACCCCGGCTTTCAGCCACCCCTCCAAAGGAGGGGAATTGACCTCCTTGATTTGCGATCCCCCCTCTATGGGAGGGGAATTTTTTGGAGTATCCAGCAGCACGCATCGTAGATTCTACCGCACGATTTACTGCATAATATTGGTGATACGCTGCTAATTTCTTTACTGTTTGAACGGTAACAATACCTTCAGCGTCTTCTTTTCTAAATTTTTCAAAAACCACAAAATGTCTGACCAAATCCAATAATACGGTTGGTTGCAACATTCCTTTAATTAATGTTTCTAATTGGCTGATTTGTTTTGATGCTTCGGAAATACCATCTGTTGTTTTCCAAGCCATAAAACGACTCAAACCTGCTGAGATCGTTCCAGCTTTTGCTTCCAATCCATCAGAAATAACCGAAAAAGCATTGAAAGTAAACAATGATGAAATCATTGCTTTATAGGTTTCTATTTGACGAAAGGCAGACTGAATGGTGGTTTTATCATCCGTAGCGTTCTTTAATTCGATAACAACTAATGGTAAACCATTGACAAAAAGGATAATGTCTGGTCTTTTATTTACTCCGTTTTCAACAATTGTAAACTGGTTGACTACTAAAAATTCGTTGTTTAATGGATTTTCAAAATCTATTAAAAACACACGATCCCCTCGTTCTTGCCCATCTACACGTTTGGTAACCGGAATACCTTCCGTTAGTAAACGGTGAAATGTTTCGTTATTGGATAACACATCAGGGGAAGCAATGCGAAAGATCTGCTTCACTGCATCTTGTTGTGCATCAAGAGGAATCATTGGATTAATACGTCGAACTGCATTTTCTAAACGTTGTTTTAAAACTACCTCTTCAAATGATGTTCTTTCCATATCTGCTGCATCAGGAGCCAATTGAACCCCATTGATATAGGTATATCCTTGGTGTTCTAATAATGCTATAGCGAGTTGTTCAATTTCGTTTTCGGTCATATCATTCGTTGGAGTTATTAAAGTTTAGTTTAAGAAAAAACTGCCTTCCTTGTGAATAATGTATAATTTCTTTCTTTTGTAAACGTCCAATAATTATAGCAGGATGTGTATTGAATTTCTTAGCAAATTCCACAATTTCTCTCTCAGTCAGATCTTCATTTTTCAAAACTTCATTTTCCTGCTCTTCAGAAAACGTCCATTTTACAGCAAAATCATCGGCTTCCTGCTCTTTCTGTTTATCATAATCAGAATATTCTATATCTTCTAAGAAGATCTCTTTTTTTCCGTGTAATAAAACGTGTCCAATTTCATGGAAAAAGGTAAACCAAAAACGATCATTTTGGTTATAACGTCCTGTTAGTTGAATTACAGGATGATTATTAATCCAACGAGTTGCTCCACTAATAGGTGCTTGTTTTACACAAGGTGTATAAATTATTTTTACCCCCGCTTTTAGACACAATTGCTGTAATTGCACAAAGAAATCTTGTGGGTGTGCAGCCATTACATTTTTTATGTCCGAAAGCTGATTTATCAGTAATTGCTTATCGAAAGCTGGCGCTTCTATTCTATTGGCTTGTAGTTCCCCTTGCCGTATCCAAGCTGATAAGGCATGAGGATTACTAGTATTGTGCAATGAAATTCTAAAAGCAACCTTTAATTGTTGCTTATAGAAATATTCTTCCCAAGCTTCAGACGAGCTTAATCCAAAGTACTTAAATAAGTGAACGACTTTTTCCTCTACTTTTCGCGTAGGTATTATCCAACCTAATTTTGCCATTTCAGCATATGGAAAAGCACGTGCCCAATCTTTTGCTAAGGCTATAACAGATTGTCGTTTTTGGCGAGCAATATATTCATCATATTCATATTGTTGTTTTAACCAAAAACGGGCAGGAATTTGTAAAACATCTTCAAACAAAATAGCCATATCAGAAGTAATGGCACTTTCTCCTTTGAGTACCGCATTAATCGTTTTTTCTGGTTTACCTGTACGAATAGCAAATTCTTTAGGTCCCATGTTTATTTCTTCTAATTTCTCAGCTAAAGTTTCTCCAGGGTGGAATGCGATATCTAGAATGAATTCATTTTGTGGTATCATAATTTACTTCTTTAAGTGTTATTAATGATAATCTTTAATTTCAATAACCTCTACTCCAAGTATTTCTACCCAAATATATTTACCGTGTTCGTCTGTAGGAATAGGGTTTTCATGTGGTTTAAAAATTAAACGGTAGGGATGGTCTAAGTCGCATGCCCATTGCCCTTTTCTATCACCAACGAGTTCATGGAACCGTCCTGGCAAATGCCTCACATCTTCTAATGTTTCTGCAACTCTCAAATCAGATAAACGTTGAAGTAATTTCTTACCTCTCACTTGCCCTAATTCTTGAAAACACTTTCTTTGATCGTTAGCTATTTTTTTTAATTTTTTATCACCAAATGTTATATTCACTGCAAAGATACAATTTTTTGTATTATTTTAAATAACACTTTCTGTAAATTATTTTTTTACAAACCTAGATCTTCACCCTCACCTCGCCACAATTCGACAAGCTCACCTCGCCGCTCATTAACTTTGGTAATAAGGTATCGCGTAGTTGGGTTAGGGTTTGGATTTGTTTTGAGTTTTCTTTTATTTTATTGAAATACACATTTGTCATATTTTCAAATATTGTTAAACTTTCAGCTGGTGGTAATTTAATTTCAATTTCTTTAATATCAGATTGACGAATTAAGGGCTGTGTACTACCCACATCATAATTATCTAATTTTGAAAACTTTAAAATAAAATAAATAAAATTGTAATAATTAATTGGTTTGATAACAAGAGTATTATCCGATAACCATACTTTTTCATTTTCAACTCTAAAAACTTTACCTAAAGTTCCTACTCTACCTGTATAGATAATTTTTTCATCGAATATAAATTCATTTGTTCTCCCTATTTCACCATTAGCTCCAAGAATTGGATATTTCCCTGTTTCAATGAAACTTTCCTTTTTTAGTCCTTTTCCACTTCCAATTGAAATTAATTTTTCCATTTTCACTTCCTCCCAATCCTCTTTTGCTTCTCCTTCGACAGGCTCAGGACAGCGTTCAATAAACCACTGACGGAATAAAGTTTCTGCTAATGCCTCTAAGGTTTGGTTTTGTTCGTGTAATAGGTCGATTTTATCATCCAAACTCGACAATACCGATGCAATGGCTTTTTGCTCGGGAAGTGGGGGAAGTTGGATTTCGATTTCATTAATTACAGGAACAGTTAAACTCGGAACTGCAGAACCTACATTCAAATTTTCATAATCAATCAATGTTAATTGATAAAAAAGATATTTTGGAAATACTTTTGATTTATCAATTTTAGACCAAAACATTGTATCAACAGTCCAAAAAGGGCTATCTTGAAACATAATATTATTCAAAGAACCTTTTCGAGGTATCAAAATAGATTCATCATCATAAAGATAGGCATCTACATATCTCATAATTCCACCACTACCCAAACAAGGGAAATTTCCTTCGTTTAGTTTCTTATGATCTTTACCATATTTAATTTCTAAAACGGAACCCAACTTTTCATTAACCCAGGTACTATTCTCCATCATTCCCCTTTTTTATTTTACTCAATACATCCTTACACAAGCTATCCATTCGGGAAAAAGCAAACCACTTTTTTCCTAAATCTTTTAGCGAAGCACCAATATGGTACAGCTCCTTTTCATCAATGATTAAAAAGCGGTCGTGGCTTTGTTTAAACAATTCTGCTTTTACCTCAGGATATTGTGCATTGTGTTTTTCTAAATCTAACCGAAGCTGTTGGCTAATAGTTGCCGTATAGATATTGGCTTTCACATTCTTTTTCCTTTTACTTAATAAAGTCAACACCGTGTCGTCCACATAATTATCGATAAGGAGAATAGAGGATTTGGCATTTCGTACCAGATCAGACACAAAGTTGTAAGCATCAAACACCTGTCCATTGAAGAAAACGCCTTGATTAGGAAGTTGATGAGATTTGATCTGTAAAGATATGATATCCATTTTCTTACTGAGCCCGTCCACCCGGTTTTCAACTCGATCCATACGTTGATTCAGTGCATACCCTTTTAATAAATACTCTCTCAATACGTTCGTAGCCCAAATTCTAAACTGAGTACCCTGCTTTGATTTAACGCGATAACCAACAGAGATAATTACATCGAGGTTATAGAACTCTATCATTCTTCGCACGGTTCTATTTCCTTCTTTTCGAACTGTCAAGGATTCCTTGACAGTTGCCTTTCTATCTAATTCTCCTTCCTTATAGCAATTGTTGATATGTAAGCTTATATTTTGCTTCGTTTGATTAAAGAGTTGAGCCATTTGCTCTTGAGACAGCCAAACAGTTTCTCCTTCTATGATTACTTCAATCCGTTCTGGTAAATCATCCGATTGGTAGAGTATAATTTCGTTGGTCATAGGACTCTTAATTGAATTTAAAAATAACAGACAGCATCGCTACACCTTGCTCTGTAAAAGCATAGGGATTTACAGCGGAATGTTTTAACGATTCGAACCGGTCGCAATTTGCGACCAGTTCATCTTTTTCTTGGGTATTCAATTGAAAACGAAATGTTTCGGGAAACCGGTCAATGTTCTGTTTTACTTGCTCATTTAATCTTTTTACTTCCACCTGGTACATTTCTGCCAGATCTCTGTCGAACATAACTTGTTTCCCCCGAATCGTAAAAATTCGGTTTTCTATATGTTGTTGGGAAAGGGTTAAATCTTTACTCATTCTTTTGGCAGTTCAATTTTAGACAAGTTCTCCGCAATAATCGTATTCAGTTCCGCTTCTCTGGCTAATTGTTCTTCCAAAGTGGTTTTCAACGAAGTAAAACGCTCTACAAAGTTGAAATCATCTTCTTCGTCTGGTAAACCTACATAACGCCCAGGCGTCAATACATAATCCAATTCTCGCACTTTGTCTAACGTTACGGAAGCGCAGAAGCCTGGGATGTCTTTGTAACCACCCCGGTCTTCGACCACCCCTCCAGAAGAGGGGAATGCATTACGCCAATTGTGGTAGGTAGAAGCAATTAAATCAATATCATCTTTGCTCAACTCACGGTTTCTACGGTTGATCAAATGCCCGAGATTACGCGCATCGATAAACAAGATTTCGTTTTCGGTGTTACGAAATTTTGGATTCGGTACTTTCTTACGGCGCATAAACCATAAGGCCGCAGGAATTTGCGTATTCAGGAACAATTTTGCTGGTAAGTTCACAATACAGTCGATTAATCCTTCTTCGATCAAATTTTTACGGATTTCGCCTTCGCCCGACGTTTTAGACGTCAACGCTCCTTTTGCCAATACCACACCTGCTTGTCCTGTGGGTGCTAAGTGGTGAATAAAATGTTGCAACCAAGCAAAGTTGGCATTGCCTACGGGAGGAGTACCAAACTGCCAACGCGCATCGTTACGCAATAAATCGCCCGACCAATCGCTCACGTTAAACGGAGGATTGGCAATGATATAATCGGCTTTTAAATCTTTATGTACATCGTTTAAGAACGAACCTTCCGAATTCCATTTTACACCTGTAGAATCAATCCCACGAATGGCTAAGTTCATTTTTGCCAAACGCCAAGTGGTTTGGTTGGACTCTTGTCCGAAAATCGAGATATCATCAATACGACCTTGACGTTCCGTTACAAATTTCTCCGACTGCACAAACATACCTCCCGAACCACAACAAGGATCAAATACACGACCTTTGTGCGGTTCTAACATTTCCACCAATAATTCTACAACCGAACGTGGCGTATAGAATTGTCCGCCTTTTTGTCCTTCTGCCAAAGCAAACTGACCTAGGAAATATTCGAACACGTGCCCTAAAACATCGGCAGAACGTTCTTTTGTTTCTCCAAAATTGATGTTTCCAATTAAGTCAATTAGATCACCTAAACTGGTAGGATCCAAATTTTGTTTGGCATATACTTTTGGTAAAATTCCTTTCAATTGTGGATTTTCAGCCTCGATAGCATCCATTCCATCATCCACTATTTTACCAATCGTTGGTTGCTTTGCAGAATTTTGTAAGAACGACCAACGCGCTGATGGTGGAACGAAAAACACATTTTCTGCTGTGTACTCTTCTCTATCCTCTGGATCGGCTCCTTGATCGATTTGTTCGGTTAATTCTGCATGCAATTTTTCAAATGCAATCGATATATATTTTAAGAATATTAAGCCGAGAACCACGTCTTTGTATTCTGCTGCGTTGATGTTTTTACGCAACTTATCTGCTGCTTTCCACAAGGTTTTCTCTATCGTTTCTTGAACTTCTTCTTTTTTCTTTCTAGCCATTATCCTACTTAATATTTAGTATATGAAATTTCTTTTTTTGTTCGTTAAATTCCAGAGAAACCCAAATGTTTTCTCCGATTGCTAAATTATGTATTTCAATAGATTTTGGATGTACTGTTACTTCTTTTCCATCCATACTTTAATCGTTCCCCCAATTGGCTGCATTTATCGATTGAAATATAGCTTCAATAAAAACTTCTTCTGTTGTTAGATGCTCTTTTTTCTTCCACCAGAATTGGTCAACCTCTTTATCTTGGCTGTTCTTGATTAATTCTCCAAAATAACATAAAATTTCGAGTAGTCCCAATACTTTTGTAAAGATAAGCAGAGGTGTTTGTAGGAGGATAAAATATTAGACGGTTCAACACACCTCAACCTCTAATCGAAACTTTTTCCTTGCCGAATTTTGCCGACTTTGACCACTTTTCTATATCCCTTCTATATCGGTTCTATATCCCGGCTATATCCTTTCTATATCCTTTCTTCGGTGCTTGTTCGTATCTCCTTCGGTGTTCCTATATCCAAACGATTAAATAAAAAAATCCTACTCAGTTCAACACCAAGTAGAATTTTTATACTGACAAAGCTTAGGAAAACAGCGTTTATTGTATCAACTTTTGTAAAAGTTCTGGTTGATCTGTTGTGATATAATCTATATTTTGATTCAATAGCTTTTGCATATCTTTTTCTTTATTGACAGTCCAGGCATTTACGATTAAACCTAAATTTTGAGCTTCTTTGATCCAGGTAGGATTTTTTTCGAATAAAGAGAAATGATAATCAATCCCCGTAAAACCTAATTGTTTTATTTCGGTAGGAGTTAAATCGCCTTTGAGATAAGAAACATGACTTTTCGGATTATGCTTCAATAATTGTTCGCAAATATATTTACTAAAAGAAATATATTCTACCTGATCTTCTACCCCTAATTTTTTCACCAATGCTAAAGTTGCTAAAACAACTCGATTTTCATTTTCTTCTGTTTTATGAGGTTTTATTTCATAAATCATTTTCAGGTTTGGATACTTTTTTCCCTCAGTTAAATATTGCTCAACGGTGGGAATTGTTTCGCCATTTTTTAGGCTTAGTTTTTCTATCATACTGTACGGATTGCTTTCTATATCCACCCCTTGAATATCCGCATCATGATGAACGACCAATACCCCATCACTTGTAATATAAACATCAAACTCACTTCCGTAAGCTTTTATGGTATTGGACATTTTTAGGGATTGAATAGAGTTTTGTGCATTATTTGGAGTGTTCCAATAACCACGATGTGCAATCACTTTTGTTTGAGCATTGAGCATAGTTGTAAGAATGAAAAAGCCTAACAAAAATGCATTTTTTATATTATTTTTCATATTAAAAGAGTATTGATTAAAAAGAATATCTTAAACCGATTTGTATTTGATATGGATTTCCAGAATAACTTGTTGTCCCTGTATTGGTATTTACATTATACACAAATTCTTGTTTTTTAGGACGCTCAAATATAGTTTCGACTCATAAACTGAGTGTTACGAGAGATTAATGTTTTGGTTATAAAAACGTTAAGCAATAAAAAAAGAAAAATCATACAACAAATATTCGTTTGTTCGTTCTCCGTCTAATTTCAGGAGAAAAACTTGTTTGTTTTCGACTTCTTCACGGAGCAAAAATGTCCTCGAAATATAATGATAAGCATCTAAAACTTTATAGTTTTTATTATTGACCACGGTATCTCCTTTGGTGTAATACGCATCTCTAAAACAATCGTTGAGATAGCAACTAATCAATTGCCATTCGTTCTGATTGTCTAATAGATTTGTGTAGGATTGCGCTAATAAAAAGCCCGAAATGAAAGAGAAAAGGAAAAAAAATCGAATGGTTTTCATAGACAACAAATTAGAAGTAAGGACTAGATTTATGATAAAATTAAACTAGGGTAAATTTTTCAGAAATTCAAGAAAAAAATTGTTTTGAATTTTCCTACCGAAAATCGACACTTTCGGAGCATTAATGAAAGATTTTTGAGGATAAGACAATCAAACCCAAGCGATTTATTTAACAAATTTTAGCATGTTTCTGTGGTTTATCCTACCGAAATCTTCTGCGTTTCCCATATTATTTGATTACTTTTGACATTAAAATAGCAATCAATAAAAATTTTATGAAAAGATTCTTCATCACAACAGCAATTTTAGGGCTAAGCTTTTTTTCTTGTAAAAAGGAGTCGACAAAAGACGACCTTAAAGTTGTAGGAAAAGATGCCAATGGAAACGAATTGGTGGTAACGGAAAAAGGAGATACGATTCCTAAACCAATCGAAGATAGTTTGGCACAAACCGATGTAGAAAATTCGGTAGAAAATGTTGCGCTCATAAAGAATGAAGATGATCGTTACGATTTTAAATATAACTTAGAAAAAGGAAAAACATATCCGATAAACCTGACTGTTCTTACGACCAGAAATGTGAGCGACGGAACGCAAAGCCTAAAACTATCGAACGAAAGCAGAAAGAAAATCGATTATACGGTACAAGATTATCAGAACGGGACGTATACTTTGAAAGTTACTTTTCGTCAATATTCTGAAAAATTAACCGATCCTACCGGAAAAGTTTTTTCATTCGATACCAGTAAAAGCAAACCAAGCGACCAAATGACCGGAATGTCTTGGCAAGTGTACAAATCGATTATCGGGAAAAGTTATACCATGAAAATGAATAATCGTGGAAAAGTAATTTCGGTAGATGGATTGGGGGCTATTCGTTCTGGAATAGAATCGTCGATGAAGAGTTCGCTTTCGGCCGAAGAACAAAAAGCTTTGGGCGAAATGCTAAAAGTTTCTTTGAGTGAAGAAGCAATAAAAATGCAATTCCAAGAAACGATGAATGTTTATCCTGACAAAAAACTAAAAGTAAAAGAAAGTTGGTCGGATGAAAATAAAGTAAACGAAGGACCGCTAAAAGGAACTTCTAAAATTACCAGAACTTTGGAAAATGTCGACGAAACGGCTACCAAAATTGCGGTAAATGGGACCCAAAAAGTAAGTGGAACCGAAACCCAAAAAATGCCTACACCCGACAAAAAAGAACAATCGGTAACCTTGTCTATGAACGATCAATCGACTATTTCGGGGAATATTTATTTGGATACTTCTTCTGGTTGGATTAAAAAAGTAGATATCAGTCAGAAAAAAACCGTTAAAGAAACCATTGAAAGTCAAGGACAGAAACAAACACGTACCGAAAACACAACTGTACAAACCCTTGTAAACTAATTCTATGAAATATATTCTTGTCGCCATTTTATTGGTTATTATTGGCCTATTTTTTCTACGGATTATCAGAACTTTTCTTGTAGCAAAAAAAGTTTTCAAAGATGCTTTAGGACAACAAAATCAGCACCATAGATCCTCAAATCAAACCCAACAACCAGTTTCCGACAAACCAAAATTCAATATCGAAGCGGAAACTATAGATTATGAAATTATAGACGATAAGGATGAAAAATAAAAATCTTTTATTTTCGCTACTTGCCTTGGTATTCTTTGCTTTGGTAGCGGTAATTTATTGTGCGCCTGTATTTTCGGGTAAAGCATTGGTGCAACCCGACATTATCAATTATTTGGGAAGTGCGAATGAAATGTTAGATTATCAAGCCAAAACGGGCGAACCTGTTTATTGGTCGGATGCTATGTTTGGCGGAATGCCAACTTATCAAACCGGAACCTATTTCGAAGGTGATCTCATCAAAACCATCGATCGGATAATTCGTTTCTTACCAAGACCTGCGGATTATATTTTCTTATTATTTACCGGTTTTTTCATTTTAGGAATCACCCTTTTCCGAAATTGGAAATATGCTTTAGCTGGCTCTATTTTCTTTGCCGTAGGTGCATATTATTTCATTATTATTGCCGCAGGCCACAATGCAAAAGTGCATACAATTGCTTATTTCGCGCCGTTGGTTGCGGGTATTTTATTGGTTTATCGAAAAAAATATATAGCTGGTTTTCTACTGACTACCCTTTTTATGGCGTTAGAATTACAAGCCAATCACATACAAATGACTTTTTATTTGTTTTTGGTAATGTTGATTTTCGCCATCATTCAAGCGGTGGATAGTTATCAGAAAAAAGAAATCCCTCATTTCCTGAAATCCTCTGCTCTTGTCGTTGCAGCGACGGTTTTAGCTTTAGGAATCAATGCGCCACGTTTGCTTTCTACCTACGAATACTCGAAGGAAACCACGAGAGGAAAATCGGACATGACACTTTTGCGCAATAACGAAGGCGGATTAGAGAAAGATTATATCACTCAATGGAGTTACGGAAAGTTAGAAACTCTCAATTTATTTGTGCCTAATTTCTATGGAGGTGCTTCATCTGGCGGAGAAGAACAATTGAAAAATTATCTTCAGACGCTTCAAAATATGCACTATTCAATTGGTGAAGACGAGTTCAATCAACAAGCTTTTCAGATGTTGGCAAGTCAATCTCGAAGTCCATATTGGGGCGAGCAACCTGGCACTTCTGGCCCAGCTTATCAAGGAGCCGTTGTGGTATTTTTATTTATTTTAGGCTTGTTTTTGGTCAGAGGAAAATGGGCAAAATACAAATGGTGGCTTCTTTCTGCCACGCTCTTGAGTATTGTTTTAGCTTGGGGGAAAAACTTTGCGTTACTTACTGATTTGTTCATCGATTATTTCCCGATGTACGATAAATTCAGAGCGGTATCATCTATCCTTGTCATGGCAGAATTTACGATGCCACTTTTAGCGATGATTACTCTTTATATCTTTTTTCAGGAAGCTGAGAAAGATCAAACCAAAATATTACAAATAGTAGGCGGAAGTGTTTTGCTTTTCTTATTGATTTTATATGTTCTTGGTCCAACGATTTTCTCGTTTACCAGTAGTTTTGATGAGCTAATTAATCAACAATTTATTGGCATTGTTCAACAATACAATCCACAAGCTTTAGGCATTTGGGATAGTCATCTGAATGAGTTGAAAGCTGCCTTGGTAGAAGATCGTGTAGCGCTTTTCAAAGCCGACACCTTGAGAACTTTGCTCTATGTTTTGGCTACACTTTTAGTGCTTTTTGCTTATCAATATCAACTCCTGAAAAACAAAACTATTGCAGTTTTGGTGATCGCTTGTTTGGCTTTGGTAGATGGACTTTTGGTGAATAAACGCTATTTGAACGAGGATAATTTTATATCAAAACAATTTGTCGAAAATCCTTTTCCTACCGAAATGTCTCCTCGTTTGGAATCCGAAGCAAACCTCAATAATAATGTGATGCGAATTGCTTATCAAGTACCGATTAATCATACTTTGAAGCAAATTTCCGAAAAAGATAAAACGCATTACCGTGTGTATAATGAAACTTTAGGAACGTTTAATGAAGCAACCACCTCATATTTTACCAATTCGATTGGAGGTTATCATGCTGCGAAATTAGGTCGATATCAAGATATTATTGATATTTATTTATCATCGGATCCTGAGAAAATGAAAGCGCACGGAATTACGGATAATTCAGGAAAAGTGAATGTTTTCAATATGTTGAACACGAAATATCTTATTTTCGGCAACGTACAACAACATGAAATCAATCAGAATCCACAAGCTTTGGGTAATGCTTGGTTAACGGCCGACATCAAATGGGCAAACAATGCTAATGAAGAAATTTTAGCGATTCAGCATACCAACCCCAAAACGACTACGATTCTCAACAAAGATAAATCGAATGCCACTTTGCCTGCGTTTACCGCTGACACCACAGCGCACATAAAACTCACGCATTATAATCCGGCAAAATTAACCTACGAAGCAACGACCAAAACGCCACAATTAGCGGTGTTTTCTGAGATATATTATCCGCACGGTTGGAAGGCACTTGTAGATGGAAAAGAAGTCGAAATTCATAAAGCAAACTACTTTTTACGTGCGTTGCCTTTGGAAGCTGGACAACATACAATTGAATTTATTTTCGAACCAAAAGTTATTTCGGTAGGATTTATTGTCTCGATAATCGCTTGGGTTATCTTTTTAGTAGCGATTGGTTTTGGTGTAAAGAAATTGTACGTCCGAAAAAAAACAGTAGAACCGACGCAAGTATAAAATGGCTAAAAAAGTCTTAATTGTCTCCTATTATTGGCCTCCTGCGGGAGGTCCTGGAGTACAACGTTGGTTGAAATTTACAAAGTATCTGCCCGAAATGGGTTACGAAACGTATGTTTATACCCCAGAAAATCCATCCTATCCGATTGTTGATACAAGTTTGGAGAAAGAAATCAATCCGAAAGTAAAGATTATCCAAACCAAAATTTGGGAACCCTATCAATTGGCCGAAAAATTAAATCCGAAAAACAAAGCTTACAAAGCAGGTCATTTCGAACAAAAAGAACAGCAAAGTATCTTATCAAAACTATCGGTTTTCATTCGTGGAAATTTCTTTATTCCTGATGCTCGCCTTTTTTGGGTTCGACCTTCGATACAATTTCTAAAAAATTATATCGAACAAGAAAAGATTGACATACTGATTACTACAGGCCCTCCACATAGTTTGCATTTGATTGGTTTAGGGTTGAAAAAATATTTTAAACATCTTCATTGGATTGCCGATTTTAGAGATCCTTGGACCGAAATAAGTTATCATAAAGAACTGAAATTAACTTCATGGGCCGCGAAAAAGCATAAAAATCTAGAAAAAGAAGTTCTACAAAAAGCAGATGTTGTTCTTGCAACAAGCTATACGGATGGAGAAAATTTCCGCCAATTGGGCGCGAAAAAAGTAGAAGTTATCACCAATGGTTTTGAAGAAGTAAAACAAAATCTAGTGAAAAATTCTCACTTTTTTGAGTTGACCTACTCTGGAGGTTTAGAAATGTTGAGAAATCCGTTGGTTGTTTGGGAAGCCTTGTCTGATTTGATGAGTGAAAACAAAACCTTTGCACAAGATTTACGCCTCAATTTTTATGGTGCTTTGGCCGAAGATGTTTTACAAACTATCACAGATAACGGTTTAGGGAAGAATGTACAAGTACATGGTTATGTTACCCATGAAATAGCTTTGGAAGCGATTAACAAAGCCAATATTCTACTTTTAACTAATTTTGATAATCCAGCATCGAAAGGAATTATTCCTGGGAAATTATTCGAATATATGGCAACTGAAAATCCAATTTTGGCTATTGGGCCATCCAATTCGGATGTGGAAAAAATACTTGTTCAGACGCAAGCTGGTAAATACTTTTCGCATCAGGCAAAAGAAGAAATCAAACAATATATTCTGCATATTTATTTGCAATGGTTGAAAAATCCTCAGATTCATTTGCCTATAAACAGAGAAGAAGTAGAAAAGTTTTCTCGTAAAAATCTCAGCGAACAATTGGTTCGCGTGATGGATAATTTAGTAAAGAATTAATCCTATCCTTTTTCAACTTCCTACCAAAAAATAGCTTAAAAGTTCATCGCATTTATGTATTTTAGTCATTCTAAATTTATCATACCATGAAAAAACAAAATCCTACCACAATTCTCACGATTGCCTTATTGTTATTGATTGCGGGGAGCGTTATTTTCTTCAGCGATCGTTCAGCAGGAAAAGATACAATAGATGTTTCTAACGCGGTTATTTTGATTTTAGGCGTTCTTCTTGGCGGATATGGATTGGTAAAATACTTTAGGCGAAACGATGAATAAAAAGAGATAGAAAACAAAAAAGGGACCCGAATGGATCCCTTTTTTTATGTGATGACAATAAAAATTATTCTTTGTCTTCTTTAGCTTCGTCAGCTTTAGGCTCATCAGCTTTTTTAGCAGCTTTTGCTTTAGGAGCTTTCTCTTCTTTAACTTCTGCTGTAGTTTCTTCGCTAACAGTTTCGTTAGCTTTTTTAGCAGTAGAACGACGAGAACGACGAGTTGTTGTTTTCTTTTCAGCTTTTTCGTTGGTATAGATTTCGTTGAAATCTACTAATTCGATAAGCGCCATTTCTGCACCGTCACCTAAACGGAATCCAGTTTTGATGATACGTGTGTATCCACCTGGACGGTCAGCAACTTTTGGAGCAACATCTCTAAACAATTCTGCAACTGCATATTTGTTTTGCAAATATGAGAATACTTGACGACGGTTATTTGTATCGTCAGTTTTTGATTTTGTAATCAAAGGCTCGATGTAGCGTTGTAATGCTTTCGCTTTAGCTACAGTTGTATTGATTCTCTTGTGTGTGATCAACGAGATCGCAAGATTAGACAGCATTGCTTTTCTGTGCGGCGCTGTTCTACCTAAATGGTTTATTTTTTTTCCGTGTCTCATTTTTAATAAATATTATTCTACGTCTAACTTAAACTTAGAGGTATCCATACCAAAGTTAAGACCTTTGCTGTCTACCAATTCTTCCAATTCGGTTAAAGATTTTTTACCGAAGTTTCTGAATTTCATTAAATCAGACTTTGCGAAAGAGACTAGCTCACCTAGCGTTTCTACTTCCGCGGCTTTTAAACAGTTTAATGCTCTAACCGATAAATCCAAATCTACTAATTTAGTTTTTAGTAGTTGGCGCATATGTAGAGCTTCTTCATCATATGCTTCACCTGATGCAACTTCTTCAGCTTCCAATGTGATTCTCTCATCTGAGAACAACATAAAGTGATGGATTAAGATTTTTGCTGCTTCGGTTAATGCGTCTTGTGGAGAAATAGATCCGTCGGTAGTAATTTCGAAAACCAATTTTTCATAATCAGTTTTTTGTTCTACACGATAGTTTTCGATTGCATATTTTACGTTTTTGATTGGCGTGTAAATAGAATCGATTGCTATTGTTCCGATTGGCGCAGAAGCTTTTTTATTCTCTTCAGCTGGTACGTATCCTCTACCTTTTTCTATGGTAAACGAAATAGTTAAGTTTACTTTAGAATCTAAGTTAGCGATAACCAATTCAGGGTTTAACACTTGGAAACCTGAGATAAATTTACCTAAATCACCTGCTGTTAATTGGTCTTGTCCTGAGATAGTTGCAGTTACATTTTCAGCATCTGATTCATCAATTTGTTTTTTGAAACGAACCTTTTTCAGATTAAGAATAATTTCTGTAACGTCTTCCACTACCCCTGGAATAGTTGAAAACTCGTGCTCTACACCTTCTATTTTAATAGAGGTAATCGCATATCCTTCTAAAGAAGATAACAAAACTCTTCTCAATGCGTTTCCAACGGTAATCCCGTAACCTGGCTCTAACGGTCGAAACTCAAACTGTCCGAACTGAGTATCAGATTCGATTAAGATTACTTTATCAGGTTTGATGAAATTTAATATAGACATTATTATTTCTGATTTAAGGTTTATTTTGAATACAACTCGACGATCAATAATTCTTTAATATCTTCTGGAATCTGAACGCGCTCTGGAGCTTTGGTAAACGTACCTGATGCTTGCTCATCGTTCCATACTAACCATTCGTACTCTTTACGTGCATGTAAAGAATCTTTGATAGCTTGTAAAGATTTTGATTTTTCTCTTACTGCAACTACATCTCCCTCTTTTAATTGGTATGATGGAATGTTCACGATATTACCGTTCACTGTAATATGTTTGTGAGACACTAACTGACGCGCTGCACTACGTGAAGGGGCAATCCCTAAACGGTATACTACGTTATCTAAACGAGACTCACACAATTGTAACAATACTTCACCAGTAATTCCTTTAGAAGCATTTGCTTTTTTGTACATATTCTCGAACTGACGTTCTAAAATCCCGTACGTATATTTAGCTTTTTGTTTTTCAGCTAACTGAATTGCGTACTCAGATTTTTTTGATCTTCTTTTGTTTGGTCCGTGTTGCCCTGGAGGATATTTTTTCTTTTCGAATGATTTATCGTCTCCAAAAATGGTTTGACCAAATTTTCTTGCAATTTTTGTTTTAGGTCCTGTATATCTTGCCATGATTCTTTTGCTTAATACTAATTAATAACTATTATACTCTACGTTTTTTCGGTGGACGACATCCGTTATGTGGTAATGGAGTAACATCCACAATTTCTGAAACCTCGATCCCACCATTATGAATAGTTCTAATAGCAGACTCACGACCTTGTCCAGGTCCTTTAACGTAAACTTTAACTCTTCTTAATCCCGCCTCGTATGCAGCAGATGTTGCATCTTGTGCAGCCACTTGTGCAGCGTATGGGGTGTTCTTTTTAGAACCACGGAATCCCATTTTACCCGCAGATGACCAAGAAATAACTTCACCGTTTTTGTTTGTCAATGTTACAATAACATTGTTAAACGATGCTTGAATATGAGCTTGTCCCGTAGCCTCAACTACGACCTTTCTTTTCTTAACTACTTTTGTATTTTTTGCCATGATCCTATTTATTATTTAGTGGCTTTTTTCTTGTTAGCAACTGTTTTCTTTTTACCTTTTCTAGTACGAGAATTGTTTTTTGTTCTCTGTCCTCTTAATGGTAAACCTAATCTGTGACGAATACCTCTTGTACATCCGATGTCCATTAAACGTTTGATGTTTAATTGAACTTCTGATCTCAATTCTCCTTCTACTTTGAAGTTCTCATTGATCGAGCTACGAATCGCGTTGATTTCCTCATCAGTCCATTCGCTAACTTTTTTGTCTTCAGAAATGTTATTTTCTGCTAAAATTCTTGAAGCGGTACTTTTGCCAACTCCGTAAATGTATGTAAGTCCGATTACCCCTCTTTTATTCTTTGGTAAATCTACACCTGAAATTCTTGCCATAATCTAAATAATTAACCTTGTCTTTGTTTAAATTTCGGATTCTTTTTGTTGATCACATACAAACGTCCTTTGCGACGTACGATCTTACAGTCAGCGCTACGCTTTTTGATAGATGCTCTAATTTTCATTACTCTTATTTTTTAATAATCCAATAGAGTTAATGTTCTGCACTAACTCTACTATCAGTCATTTATAATTTATTTAAAAATTCCATTCTTAAGATTAGTAACGATAAGAAATGCGCCCTTTTGTTAAATCATAAGGAGACATTTCGATTTTCACTTTATCTCCAGGTAACAATTTAATGTAGTGCATACGCATCTTCCCTGAAATGTTACAAGTTACCACGTGTCCGTTTTCCAACTCAACGCGGAACATTGCATTCGATAAAGCTTCTGTTATCGTACCATCTTGTTCAATATGTTTTTGTTTTGCCATATCGTTTATTTTCTCGATGTTCTACCAGACGCCATCATCCCATCATAATGTTGATTCAACAAATAGGTATTGATTTGTTGTACTGTATCCAGAATTACACTCACCATAATCAGAAGAGAAGTTCCTCCGAAGAACATGGCTAAACTCTGCTCTACGCCCAACAATCTTACCAAAGATGGCAAAATAGCGACCAAAGTTAATAAAAAAGCACCAGGTAACGTAATTTTTGACAAAATATCGTCTAAATAGTTTGCTGTTTCGCGTCCTGGTTTAATTCCCGGTATAATTCCACCATTGCGTTTTAGGTCTTCTGCCATTTGATTTACCGGAATAGTAATCGCGGTGTAGAAGAAAGTAAACACGATGATAAGTAATCCAAAAATTAAGTTATACTCAAACGTAAATGGATCGGCCATCTTCACAAAAAATTGTTGAATTTTACTCTCTCCATCTAAGAAGTAACTTGCGATTGTTCCTGGTAAGAACATGATTGCTTGTGCAAAAATGATTGGCATTACTCCTGCTGCATTTACTTTTAATGGTATATACGAACGTACAGAATCTGTTACCGAACGGATATAGCTACTACTACCGGTTTGTGCGCGTCGTACATATTGCACAGGCACTTTTCGTACAGCGGCTACAATCATGATACAGAAGGCAATTACCAAAATTAGACCAAGAATTTCTAATAAGAAAAACACTCCACCAGAGGTATCTGTTTCGAATGAATTCATTAATGCTCTTGGTAAATCGGCTAAAATCCCAACCATGATCAAGATAGAAATACCGTTCCCGATTCCTTTATCGGTTATCTTTTCTCCCATCCACATGGCAAAAATTGTACCGGCTACCAAAATAATGATTGATGGGAACCAGAACCAAAAGTTTGATGGGGGTAGTAAGTAGAATGCATATCCTGAAGAAGGATCATAAGGGAGGATTTGTGATGTAGTCAATGTAAGATATGCTGGTGCTTGAACCAAACAAATCCCGATGGTTAACCAACGAGTTATCTGATTGACTTTATTACGTCCACTTTCTCCTTCTTTTTGTAACTTTTGTATGGAAGGTACAGCCAGTCCCATTAACTGCACCACAATGGAAGCAGAAATATAAGGCATGATTCCCAATGCGAGAATCGAGGCTCTACTAAAAGACCCTCCTGTAAAAGAGTTCAACAATCCGAGGATTCCACTTTTACTGTGTGATTGGTCCTCTATAAATCGATTCACCTCATTGATATCTACCCCTGGAAGTGGTACATAAGAACCGAATCTATATACCAATAACAAAGCAAAAGTTAATAATAACTTTTGCCTTAGTTCTTTAATATTCCAGATATTTTGTAGGGTCTGTATAAAACCTTTCATCCAAAAATATTTACTTTGCGTTAATTAATTCTGCTTTTCCTCCTGCTTTTTCAATAGCTTCTTGAGCAGTTCTTGTGAACTTGTCGGCAGTAATGTTTACTTTGGCAGTTAACTCTCCACGACCTAAGATTTTCACTAAGTCGTTTTTGTGTACTAAACCTAATTGTAACATTACCTCCTTGTTCAAGGTATCGGTAATTTTCTTTTCATCTACAAGCGCTTGGATTGTATCTAAATTGATTCCTTGATACTCTACACGGTTAATGTTATTGAAACCGAATTTTGGTAAACGTCTTTGCAAAGGCATTTGTCCACCTTCGAAACCGATTTTCTTAGAGTATCCAGAACGAGATTTTGCTCCTTTGTGTCCGCGACCTGCAGTAAGACCGTTTCCACTACCTTCTCCTCTACCTTTACGGAATTTATTTTTTGTTGAACCAGCAGCTGGTTTTAAATTACTTAAATTCATTTTCTAACTCTTTTAAAGATTAAAAGCGCTTACGCTTTTTCTACTTCTACTAAATGTTGAACTTTACGGATCATTCCTTCGATTTGAGGAGTAGCGGTATGTTCAACTACTTGATTTAATTTGGTTAATCCCAAAGCGATTAAAGTTGCTTTTTGAGATTTTTCACGATTAATAGCACTACGTACTTGTTTTACTTTTACTTTGCTCATGAAACTATTTTTTATCCGTTGAACACTTTACTAATTGAAATTCCGCGCTGACGAGCTACCTCTTCTGCACTTCTCAATGACAATAAAGCAACAAAGGTAGCTTTTACTGCATTGTGTGGGTTCGATGAACCTTTAGATTTTGATAACACGTTACGTACTCCTGCAGATTCTAATACTGCACGTACAGTACCTCCTGCGATTACCCCTGTACCTTCAGCAGCCGGACGGATGAAAACTTGCGCTCCACCGTAACGAGCTTCTTGTTCGTGAGGGATTGTTGCACCTTGCAACGGAATGCGTACTAAGTTTTTCTTAGCATCTTCGATTGCTTTCGCGATAGCAGAAGCTACGTCTTTAGATTTCCCTAAACCATAACCTACTACTCCGTTCGTATCTCCTACGACAACGATTGCCGAGAAACCGAATGCGCGTCCACCTTTTGTTACTTTTGTAACACGTTGTACTCCAACCAAACGATCTTTAAGATCTAATCCTGTTGGTTTTACTCTTTCTACGTTATTGAATCCTAACATAATTACTTTTCTTCTTTTTAGAATTTTAATCCACCTTCTCTAGCTCCATCAGCTAAAGCTTTAATTCTACCATGATAAACGAAACCGTTGCGGTCAAAAACCACTGTTTCTACTCCTTTTGCTTTTGCTTTTTCAGCCAAAGCTTTTCCAACTGATGCAGAAACTTCTGTTTTGTTTCCTGTTGCAGTTCCTTTCTCACGTGATGAAGCGGATACTAAGGTAGTTCCTGTGTTATCATCAATAATTTGTGCGTAGATTTCTTTGTTTGATCGGTAAACTGATAAACGTGGTTTTTCAGCTGTACCAAAGATATTGCGACGAACGCGTCTTTTTATTTTTTGTCTTTTTTCTACTTTAGATAATGCCATTTCTTTACAAGTTTTTACGCAGATTTACCTGCTTTTCTTCTTACTATTTCACCAACAAATTTGATACCTTTCCCTTTGTAAGGCTCTGGCTTACGGAAAGAGCGAATTTTCGCTACAATCATCCCTAACAATTGTTTGTCGTGTGAGCTTAAAATTACGATTGGGTTTTTCCCTTTTTCCGTTACGGTTTCTACCTTCACTTCTTCCGGTATCTCCATAATGATATTATGAGAAAATCCTAATGACATATCTAATTTTTGTCCTTGGTTAGAAGCTCTATATCCTACCCCTACCAATTCTAAACTACTTTTAAAACCTTCCGTTACCCCTACAATCATGTTATTGATAAGAGCTCGGTACAATCCGTGCAACGAACGATCTTCTTTTGATTCTGACGGACGAATTACAGTCAATACTCCGTCTTCGATTTTTACATCAAATCCTTCTTTCAACTCCTGAGTCAAAGAAATGTTACCGTTTTTCACTGTAACAACATGATCTTTAAACTCTACGTTAGCTGATGAAGGTAATGTAATTTGTGCGTTTCCTATTCTAGACATAATTTCTTCTGTGTTAATAGATTAATAAACAAAACATAATACTTCACCACCTACGTTTTCTCTACGCGCTTGTTTGTCTGTCATCACACCACGAGAGGTTGATATAATGGCAACACCTAAACCGTTTAAAACGCGAGGTAATTCCTTCGCTCCTGCATACTGACGCAAACCAGGAGATGAAGCTCTTTGTAGCTTTTTAATTGCTGGTTGTTTAGTCATTTTGTCATACTTCAATGCAATTTTGATTGAGTGATGACCCTTCTCATTGGTCTCGAATTTATAATTCAAGATGTAACCTTGTTCAAAAAGAATTCTTGTGATTTCTTTTTTCAAGTTCGACGCAGGAATCTCCACAACTTTGTGTCCTGCCATCATTGCATTTCTTACTCGGGTAAGAAAATCTGAAATTGGATCTGTGTACATAAATAATTCTACAGTATAGAGTTAGCCTTTCTAACTCTACTTTTAGGATTAAACTTTACTATTTAATGCCTTACGCATTTGGGTTGCAAATATATGGCTTATTTTTTAATTACAAACTATATCTCAAGTAATTGTCGTAAAGATTTTGGTGAAAAAGTTTTTATAGGATTGTTGTGACAAGGGTTTTCCTTTATAAAAATTTATATCAAAACTTCCCAGAAAAAAAACCTAATTGTGATTTTGACGATTGATTCTGGGATAAAATTCTCCAATGAATTCATTCTAAAACACCCTTTATAGTAGATTAAATTAACCTAAAATAATTTATAATAAACAAAAAATCCTTACCCAAAAAGATGAGTAAGGATTTTGTATTACAGTTTCTTGATAGTTTTTACCAAGAAGCTTTTTTCACTCCTGGGATAAGCCCTTCGTTCGCCATTTCACGGAATGTTACACGAGAAAGCCCGAAGGTTCTCATGTATCCTTTAGGACGACCTGTTAATTTACAACGGTTGTGTAAACGTACAGGTGAAGCGTTTTTAGGAATTCTTTGTAATGCTTCATAGTCACCGGCAGCTAATAACGCTTCACGTTTTGCTGCATATTTAGCAACTAATTTTGCTCTTTTGCGCTCACGCGCTTTCATTGATTCTTTTGCCATAACTTATTTTTCTTTCGTAAATGGTAAACCAAACTTAGTTAATAAAGCTTTTGCTTCCTTGTCAGTTTTTGCAGAGGTTACAAAAGTGATGTCCATCCCTTGGATTTTTTTCACTTTATCGATATTGATCTCAGGGAAAATGATTTGTTCTTTGATCCCTAAGTTGTAGTTTCCTCTACCGTCGAAACCATTCGAGCTGATTCCTTGGAAATCACGTACTCGTGGTAAAGCAGCGGTTACTAAACGATCTAAGAATTCGTACATTTTCTCACCACGTAAAGTAACTTTTGCCCCGATTGGCATTCCTTTACGTAATTTAAATGCAGCCTCATCTTTTTTCGAGATAGTCCCTACAGCTTTCTGACCTGTGATAAGTTCTAATTCTTCGATTGCATAGTCAACAATTTTTTTGTCTGCAGTTGCAGCACCTAAACCTTGTGATAATACAATTTTCTCTAATTTCGGAACTTCCATTATCGATTTGTATCCGAACTCTTCTTTAAGAGCTCCTACAATTTCTTCTTTATATTTAACCTGCGGACGCGGTTTGTAAGTTGTACTCATCGTTAAATAGCTTTACCTGTTTTCTTAACAATTCTTGTTTTCTTTCCGTCCTCTACTTTGTAACCTACTTTTGTAGCTTTACCAGTTTCAGGATCAACTAAAGCCAATTTACAGATGTATAAAGGAGCTTCTTTCTCGATTATTCCGCCTTGCGGATTTTGTGCGCTTGGCTTTACACGTTTTTTTGCGATATTAACCCCTTCAACAATTGCTTTTGCTTTGTCTGGGAATACACGCACAACTGTTCCAGTTTTCCCTTTATGAGAACCTGATAAAACAACGACGTTGTCTCCTTTTTTAATTTTTAACTTTGCCATGTTGAATGATAATTTATAATACCTCTGGGGCTAATGATACAATTTTCATATATTCTTTATCACGTAATTCACGTGCTACAGGACCAAATACACGGGTTCCGCGCATTTCACCTTGTGTATTAAGTAACACACAAGCATTATCGTCGAAACGGATATATGAACCGTCTTTTCTACGAACTTCTTTTTTCGTTCTAACTACAACAGCTTTAGATACAGCACCTTTCTTAACGCTTCCGTTTGGGGTGGCTTCTTTAATCGCTACAACGATTTTGTCACCAACTGATGCATAGCGTCTTTTGGTACCGCCTAATACGCGGATGACTAACGCCTCACGAGCTCCTGTGTTATCTGCAACTTTTAATCTTGATTCTTGTTGTAACATAACTTATTTTCTTATTTAGCTCTTTCGATTATTTCTACTACTCGCCATCTTTTGTTTTTAGACATAGGACGAGTCTCCATGATGCGCACCGTGTCACCTTCGTTACAATCGTTTGCTTCGTCGTGCGCTGTATATTTTTTGGTTTTCAAAACGAACTTTCCGTAGAAAGGGTGTTTTTGTTTCTTGGTTTCAGACACCACAACAGTTTTATCCATTTTGTTTGATGTTACTAAACCAATTCTTTCTTTTCTTAATTTTCTTTCCATCAGATACAAATTTGTGATTACTGTTGTTTTTGTTTTTCAGTCAAAATTGTTTTTAGACGTGCTACGAGTTTTCGTGCATTTCTAATTTCAATTGGGTTTGCAATTGGAGAGATTACGTGGGTCATTTCCAATTGTTCTAATGCTGCTTGCTCTTCGGCAATTTTAGCGTTTAAATCCTCAATGCTAAGATTTCTAATCTCTTCTGTTTTCATTCTGTTCAATTTTAAAAATTATTAGATTGAGTAATCTCTTGCTACAATAAACTTCGTTTTCACAGGTAATTTTTGTGCAGCTAAGCGTAAAGCTTCTTTTGCTACATCCAATGGAACACCTCCTACCTCGAACAAAATACGTCCTGGTTGTACCGGAGCTACCCAATATTCTGGGGCACCTTTACCTTTACCCATACGTACCTCTGCAGGTTTTTTGGTGATTGGTTTATCTGGGAAAATTTTAATCCATAATTGTCCTTCACGTTTCATGTAACGTGTCGCAGCAATACGAGCTGCTTCTATCTGACGAGCAGTGATGAATGCTTCGTCTAAAGTTTTAATCCCGAAAGTTCCGTAAGCCAACTCGGTTCCTCTGTGCGAGATCCCTTTCATCTTACCTTTCTGGGTTTTTCTATATTTTACTCTTCTCGGTGATAACATAATCTACTAATTTTTTTAGTTGTTCAACTAATTAACGTTTTCCTCTGTTTGAACGTTCACCTTTGTGTGCTCCGCCAGAACGTTTGTTTTGTTTCTTTTGTAGCCCTACAAGTGGAGAAAGCTCACGTTTACCGTACACTTCACCTTTCATGATCCATACTTTGATCCCTAAACGACCGTATGTAGTATGTGCTTCTGAAATGTGATAATCGATATCAGCACGGAAAGTTGATAATGGAATACGTCCTTCTTTATACGTTTCAGAACGTGCCATTTCTGCTCCGTTTAAACGTCCAGAGATCTGAATTTTGATCCCTTCTGCGTTCATACGCATTGCTGATGTCATTGCCATTTTGATAGCGCGACGGTAAGAAATACGATTTTCGATTTGTCTTGCGATGCTGTCACCTACTAAGATTGCATCCAGTTCTGGTCTTTTGATTTCGAAGATGTTGATTTGCACCTCTTTTCCGGTGATTTTTTTCAACTCTTCTTTCAATTTATCAACTTCTTGTCCACCTTTACCGATAATGATACCAGGACGAGCGGTTGTTACCGTTACTGTAACCAACTTAAAAGTACGATCGATATAGATACGAGAAACTCCGGCTTTTGATAAACGAGCGCGTAGGTACTTACGTACTTTTGCATCTTCTGCGATTCTATCACCGTAATTATTTCCACCGTACCAGTTAGAATCCCATCCTCTGATGATCCCTAAACGATTTCCGATTGGATTAGTTTTTTGTCCCATATTTATTGATCTTCTACTTTTTGTTTATCTTCTTTAGTTCCTAATACGATGGTAACGTGGTTAGAACGTTTTCTAATTCTATGAGCTCTACCTTGTGGTGCAGTACGGATACGTTTCAATTGACGTGCACTGTCTACCGCGATAGTTTTTACATACAAACCAGCTTCTTCTACGTCTGCTCCTTCGTTTTTCACTTGCCAATTGGCAATTGCACTCAATAACAATTTTTCTAAGCTAATAGATGCATGTTGTTTAGAGTATTTAAGGATACCTAAAGCTTTCTGAATTTCTTCTCCTCTGATGATATCTGCTACTAAACGCATTTTTCTTGGAGAGGTTGGTACATTATTTAATTTCGCAAAAGCGATCTCTTTGTTCGCTTCTTTGATTGCTTGATTACTTAATCTTTTTCTAGATCCCATGGCCTTCTACTATTTTTTACCTTTGTTTTTAGCTCCGGCATGACCTCTAAAAGTACGTGTTGGAGCAAACTCACCTAATTTATGACCAACCATATTCTCTGTTACATAAACAGGAATAAATTGTTTTCCGTTGTGTACTGCAAGTGTTTGACCTACAAAATCCGGAGAAATCATCGAGGCTCTTGACCAAGTTTTGATCACATTTTTGCTGCCCGACTCTACGTTGGCCAATACTTTTCTTTCTAATTTATAGTGGATGAATGGTCCTTTTTTTAATGAACGTGCCATAAATTATTTTTTTCTTCTTTCAATAATATACTTGTTAGACGACTTCTTTTTATCACGAGTCTTGTATCCTTTAGCAGGAATACCGTTTCTTGAACGTGGAATACCTCCGGTAGCTCTACCTTCACCACCACCCATTGGGTGATCTACAGGGTTCATTACCATTGCTCTTGTTCTAGAACGACGTCCTTTCCAACGTGAACGTCCCGCTTTACCTGATACTTCTAACTGGTGATCTGAGTTTGATACAACTCCGATCGTTGCACGACATTCTACCAAAATCATACGAATCTCTCCACTTGGTAACTTAACGATGGCATATTTACCATCACGCGCTACTAATTGCGCATAAGTTCCTGCACTTCTTGCCATAACAGCCCCTTGTCCTGGACGTAATTCGATGCACGATACTACGGTTCCTAAAGGAATGTTTTTTAGCTTCATTGTGTTCCCCACTTCTGGTTCTACTGAATCTCCTGAATGGATAGTTTGTCCAGCTTTTAGTCCATTTTGTGCGATCACATATCGTTTCTCACCATCTGCGTAAGCTAATAAAGCGATGAAAGCTGTTCTGTTCGGATCATATTGGATAGACTCTACAGTTGCTTCTCCATCTTTGTTACGTTTGAAGTCGATTACACGATATTTTTGTTTGTGACCACCACCAATGTTTCGCATGGTCATTTTACCAGAATGGTTACGTCCACCCGATTTAGATTTACCTTCGATTAATGTTTTCTCTGGTTTAGCACCTGGTGTTAAAACCGCAAAATCATTAACGATTCTAAAACGTTGTCCCGGGGTGATAGGTTTTAATTTTCTTACTGACATTTTTTAAATCTTAAATTATCCGAACAACTCTATTTCTTGACCTTCAGCTAACTGAACGGTCGCTTTCTTTAATTTATTTGTTTTACCAATCTGAAAACCTGTTTTGGTATAACGAGTTTTCACTTTGGGAGCAGATACCATGGTATTTACTTTAATTACTTCTACACCATAAGCAGCTTCAATAGCAGCTTTGATTTGTAATTTATTCGCATGTGTATCTACATAAAACGAATATTGCCCTAATAAATCACTTGTATTAGTCGCTTTTTCTGAAATGACTGGTTTAATTAATATGCCCATTTTCGTTTTATTTTCTTAAATTTTCTTGAATAGTTGCCAATGAACCTTCGAAAAATACGATTTGTGATGCATTGATCATATCGTAAATATTCAATTCTGAATTGTTAACAACTTTCGTTTTCTGTACGTTTCGAGATGATAAGTAAACGTTTTTATTTGCTTCACCTAAAACAAATAAACTTCTTTTACCTTCTAACCCTAAACCTTTCAATACGTTGATGAATTCTTTTGTTCTTGGAGCTTCGAAGTTGAAGTCTTCAATTACTTTGATTTCATTATCAGCTAATTTTTGTGATAACACAGATTTCTTAGCCAAACGTTTTTGCGCTTTATTCAATTTGAAAGAGTAGTTTCTTGGTCTTGGCCCAAAAATTCTACCTCCCCCACGAAAGATAGGAGACTTGATAGATCCTGCACGTGCAGTACCTGTTCCTTTCTGTTTTTTGATCTTGCGGGTAGAACCTGCAATCTCATTACGTTCTTTCGCTTTGTGTGTTCCTTGACGTTGAGCAGCTAAATATTGTTTAACTTCTAACCACACTGTGTGCGTAGATGGCTCAACTCCGAAAACCGCCTCGTCTAACGAAACTTTTCTTCCGGTTTCTTTTCCTTGGATATTTAATACTGCTACTTCCATCTTCTTACAATTACGTATGAACTTTTAGGACCTGGTACAGCACCTTTAACGATCAAAAGGTTTTGTTCCGTATCCACTTTTAACACTTTCAAGTTTTGTACAGTAACTTGTTTTCCACCCATTCTTCCAGCCATACGCATTCCTTTGAATACGCGAGATGGATCTGAACCAGCACCGATAGATCCTGGCGCTCTCAAACGGTTATGTTGACCATGAGTTGCTTGTCCAACCCCACCAAATCCGTGACGTTTAACAACCCCTTGAAAACCTTTCCCTTTTGACGTACCAGTCACACTTACAAACTCTCCTTCGTGGATTAAGTCTACGTTAACTTCATCCCCAAGGTTTAATGTGTCAACCCACGTGTCGCCGTAGAATTCTACCAATTTACGTTTTGGTGTTGTTCCAGCTTTCTTGAAATGACCTTTCAAAGCGGCAGAGGTGTTTTTTTCTTTTGCGTCATCGAAACCAAGCTGAACAGACTTATATCCGTCCTTCTCCTCGGTTCTGACCTGTGTTACAACGCAAGGTCCTGCTTGGATGATTGTACAAGGAATGTTTTTCCCGTTCTCATCAAACAGACTTGTCATCGCAACTTTTTTTCCAATGATACCTGACATTTTGTTAAATAATGTTTTAAATTTTTACTTAAATATTCCTAAGTCAAAGGTTTGCATATTGATGCCAATAAGCACACTTCTCCCTAAAAATAGTGTGCAAATGTATGAATTTATTTGTAAACCACAAACTTATATAGAATATTTTGTAGATTTTGGTAGGATATTTTTCGAATTTCGGATATATAATTTCTCGAATTGATTTTTGAGAGCATTCAATCAAAAAAGATTTTCACTCGTTTCGAAGGATCAAAAAGATGATTTCTTTCACTTTTCCTTCCGACCAATCATCCTACCGAAATGTTCGGAAAATAACTTTTTTTACCCAAAAAACAAGGATGATGCATTGCGCATCTTGATAAATATTCTTCTCGAGGCTTCTAACGCATCCTACCTAGAAAAAAAGAAACGTTTTACGATTTCTATTCTTCTTTTGGCTCCGTGATTTTGGTAAAAGAGTAAGTTACGTATTTTTAGAGGAATAAAAAAACCTCGCTGCAAGCAACGAGGTTTTTGAGGTTATGTTGTGGAATCCACTACACTTTAATTTCTACTTCTACACCACTCGGAAGTTCTAATTTCATCAAAGCATCTACTGTTTTAGCAGACGATGAATAGATATCCAATACACGTTTGTGTGCAGATAGTTGGAATTGCTCACGTGCTTTTTTGTTTACGTGAGGTGAACGAAGAACTGTGAAGATACGTTTGTGCGTTGGCAATGGAATTGGCCCATTAACTACAGCACCGGTAGCTTTTACAGTTTTTACGATTTTATCAGCTGATTTATCAACTAAGTTATAATCGTATGATTTTAATTTTATTCTGATTTTTTGACTCATTTCTTAAATTATTAAGCGTTACCTTTAGCTTTCTCGATTACTGCTTCAGCGATATTCGTTGGAGCTGCTGCGTAATGATCGAACTCCATTGTAGAGGTTGCACGACCAGAAGATAATGTACGTAATGAGGTTACATAACCAAACATCTCAGAAAGTGGAACCAATGCTTTGATTACTTTCGCGTTGTTACGGTCATCCATACCTGATACTTGTCCACGTCTTCTGTTCAAGTCACCTACGATATCTCCCATGTTTTCTTCTGGAGTTAATACTTCCAGCTTCATGATTGGTTCTAGGATAGTTGCACCAGCAGCTTTTGCAGCGGCTTTGTATCCCATTTGAGCAGCCAATTCGAACGATAATTGATCCGAGTCAACCGCGTGGTAAGAACCATCGGTAAGGGTAACTTTTAATGAATCCATTTCGAAACCAGCCAAAGGTCCATTCTTCATGGCAGCTTTGAATCCTTTCTCGATTGAAGGGATAAATTCTTTTGGAACGTTACCACCTTTAATTTCTGAAATAAATTCTAAACCAACTTTACCTTCTTCTGCAGGTTCCATAGTAAAGACAATGTCCGCGAATTTTCCACGTCCACCCGATTGCTTTTTGTAAACTTCACGGTGGTTAGCAGGTCTTGTAAACGCTTCTTTGTATTCTACTTGTGGTTCACCTTGATTAACTTCTACTTTGAACTCACGTCTTAAACGATCTACAATGATATCTAAGTGTAACTCACCCATTCCCGAGATAACGGTTTGCCCAGAAGCTTCGTCTGTTTTCACTTGGAAAGTTGGATCTTCTTCTGCTAATTTAGCCAAAGCCATTCCTAACTTATCCACGTCAGCTTTAGTTTTAGGCTCTACCGCGATACCGATTACAGGATCTGGGAAGTTCATTGATTCTAAGATGATAGGATTTTTCTCATCACACAAAGTATCTCCAGTTTTGATATCTTTAAATCCTACTGCTGCACCAATATCTCCAGCCTCGATAAATTCGATTGGCTCTTGTTTTTGTGCATGCATTTGGAAGATACGAGAGATACGTTCTTTGTTACCAGAACGTGTGTTTAATACATACGATCCTGCATCTAAATGTCCAGAATACGCACGGAAGAAAGCTAAACGCCCTACGAATGGGTCAGTAGCAATCTTAAACGCTAATGCAGAGAAAGGTTCGTCTACAGAAGGTTTACGTGTAATTGGCTCTTCAGTTTTAGGATCAACTCCTGGGATATCATCTTTATCTAAAGGTGAAGGCAAATAACGACAAACTGCATCTAACATGAATTGTACTCCTTTGTTTTTGAACGAAGAACCACAAGTCATTGGGATAATAGACATATCTAAAGTTGCAGCGCGTAGTGCATTATGAATTTCGTCTTCTGTGATAGAAGATTCGTCCTCCATAAATTTCTCTAACAAGTTTTCGTCATAAGCCGCTACTTCTTCGATTAATTGTGCACGATATTGTTTTACATCATCTACCATATCAGCAGGGATTTCTACAATATCGAAACTCATTCCATGATTTTCATCATGCCAAACCATCGCACGGTTTTTCACCAAGTCAACGATACCTTTAAAGTCAGCTTCATCACCAATTGGTAAAACGATTGGCACTGCATTCGACCCTAACATATCTTTTACTTGTTGACAAACTCCTAAGAAGTTTGCACCCTGACGGTCCATTTTATTTACAAACCCCATACGTGGAACTTTGTAATTATCTGCTAAACGCCAGTTGGTTTCAGATTGTGGCTCTACTCCGTCTACAGCTGAGAATAAGAACACTAAACCATCTAATACACGAAGTGAACGGTTTACCTCAACGGTAAAATCCACGTGACCCGGAGTATCGATGATATTGAAGTGAAACTCGTGTGCATCTGGAAGTGGTTTCCCTTGTTCTGTTGGGAACTTCCATTTACATGTTGTTGCTGCAGAAGTAATGGTAATCCCACGTTCTGCTTCCTGCTCCATCCAGTCCATGGTAGCAGACCCCTCATGCGTTTCTCCTAACTTATGGTTTTTCCCAGTATAGAAAAGAATACGCTCTGTAGTGGTTGTTTTTCCTGCATCGATGTGTGCAGCAATCCCAATATTTCTGGTATATAATAAGTTTCTTGACATGGCTGATTAGAATCTAAAGTGTGAAAATGCTTTGTTTGCTTCAGCCATTTTATGCGTATCTTGACGTTTTTTATAAGCTGAACCTTCTTCTTTTGCTGCTGCAATGATTTCACCCGCTAATTTTTGGGCCATTGATTTTTCATTACGTTTACGAGAGTAAGAAATTAACCACTTCATAGCAGTTGAAATCTTACGGTCTGGACGTATTTCCATCGGGATTTGGAAGGTAGCTCCACCTACACGACGAGAACGAACTTCTACGTGCGGCATTACATTTGATAAAGCGTCTTTCCAAATTTCTAATGCTGATTTTTCTGCATCTTCTTTGCGTTGTTCTACGATATCTAATGCATCATAGAAAATTTTGAAGGCTACAGATTTCTTACCATCATACATTAAGTTGTTTACGAAACGTGTTACTAACTGATCGTTAAATTTAGGATCCGGAAGTAAAGGTCTTTTTTTAGCTCTTGTCTTTCTCATTGTTCCTTAAATTTATTTTTTAGCTTCTTTAGGACGTTTCGCTCCATACTTACTTCTACGCTGTGTACGTCCGTTTACTCCAGCGGTATCCAATGCTCCACGTACAATGTGGTAACGAACACCTGGTAAGTCTTTTACTCTTCCTCCTCTCACCAATACTATCGAGTGCTCCTGTAAGTTATGTCCTTCACCACCGATGTACGCATTTACTTCTTTCCCGTTGGTCAACCTTACACGAGCTACTTTACGCATAGCTGAGTTTGGTTTCTTTGGGGTAGTCGTATATACACGTGTACATACTCCGCGACGTTGTGGACATGACTCCAAAGCAGCCGATTTACTCTTCTTGGTTAGAGATTTTCTACCTTTTCTAACTAATTGTTGAATTGTTGGCATACTAATTAAATATTCCTTTTTATTATTAAAATCCCATTTTTGGGCATGCAAAATTACAAAAAATTATTTCTAAAAAAAATATTTCCTACTTATTTTCTATTGATTATGATATTATTACCCAAAATCTATCCCGATTTTTATTTGATAACCTTCTTTTAACACTCAATAAAAATAAACATCAGAAATTTGCACATTGTAATTAAACACACCTCAAATTAAGCACAGTAGCTAAAACCTATTATGGAAAACATTTTTATTATTATTCTGATTACGGTAGTTCTCTTAGCCGTACTCGATGTTATGGTCGGAGTAAGTAATGATGCCGTAAACTTCTTAAATTCTGCCATCGGATCAAAAGCCGCAAGTTTTAGAACCATCATGATTATCGCTTCTTGCGGTCTTCTTGTTGGGGCAATCTTCTCGAGTGGTATGATGGAAATTGCCCGAAGCGGTATTTTTGTGCCCTCCATGTTTTCTTTTTATGATGTGATGATTATTATGCTCGCCGTCATGATTGCCGACGTCATCTTACTCGATTTATTCAACTATATCGGTTTTCCAACTTCGACAACCGTTTCGATAATCTTCGAACTCTTAGGAGCCGCTACTTGTTTAGCCCTCATCAAAGTGCTCAACAACGATCAAGCGCTGTACACAGTTCTCAGCTACATCAATACCGAAAAAGCATCAGAAATTGTCTTCAGTATTATCCTATCAGTATTCCTTTCGTTTATCTTAGGATCATTTGTTCAATATATTACCCGTTTTATTTTCACGTTCAATTCAGAAGCGAGAATAAAACGTTACGGAGGGCTTTTGGGAGGAGTTGCAATTACAGCAATCTCTTTTTTCATCTTGATAAAAGGGGCCAAAAACTTAACCTTCATTAGTGATAACGCAAAAGACTGGATCGCTCATCATCAGTTATTATTGATCGGAATAAACTTTGTTTTTTGGACAATCGTCTCTCAAATACTTATCAGTCTAAAAATTAATATTCTACGAATCATTATTTTGATCGGAACCTTTGCTTTAGCGTTGGCATTCGCCGGAAATGATTTAGTCAACTTTATTGGTGTGCCGATTGCGGCTTTACAATCGTACGACATTTTCCAAGCGTCGGGGGCAACCGATCCACATACCTTTATGATGGGGGATTTGGCGAATAACAATATTGTTGCGCCGGTTTATTATTTAGTGATAGCTGGTGTGGTAATGATCATTACTTTATGGACTTCTAAGAAAGCAAAAAATGTGATTCAGACCGAATTGAGTTTAAGTAAACAAGATGAAGGAACCGAAAAATTCAATCCTAACTTTTTGTCGCGCGCCATTGTTCGTGCCGTGATTTTATTAGGAAATGTGGTGGATAAAATCCTACCGAAATCTTTTCAATTACGCATCGAGAAGCGTTTCGAAAATCCAAAAAAACAAAAAACTTTACAATCGAAAACTACCGACGAAGAAGCTTTTGATATGATTCGTGCTTCGGTTAACCTTTTGGTAGCGTCTATCCTAATTTCGATTGGTACGTCGTTGAAACTTCCGCTTTCTACAACCTATGTAACGTTTATGGTGGCGATGGGTACTTCTTTCGCAGACCGTGCGTGGGATCGTGATAGTGCGGTTTTCCGTGTTGCAGGTGTATTCAATGTGATTGGCGGTTGGTTTATGACTGGTATTTCTGCCTTCCTGATGGCGGCCATTATCGCCCTTACGATGTATTATGGTGGTACAATCGGTATTGTTGGGATGATTATTGTGCTGGGAATTATTCTTTTCCGTTCGCATAAAAGTTACGAAGACAAAAGCAAAGTAAAAGAAGAAGTTTTGGTGAGTTTCTCTGAGGAAGACATCGATTCGGTGCAAAAGATTTTGGCGAAAAATAAAAAGCAAATCGGAAAAGCTTTGTCGAGAACGGCCGATAGTTTTTCTTTATCGGTAAAAGGAATCGAACAGGAGAATCTTGGATTTTTGAATGAAAACAAAAAGAAAATCAAAAAATTGACGACTTCTATCGAAGACCTGAAAATTAATTTCTACCGAATTCTTCGCAATATGGATCGATCGAATATCAATTCGAGCAAGATTTTCGTTCAGTCTTTTGGGTATTTGCAAAATATCATCATCAGTACCAATTTCATCAACAATTCTATTCATACCTATATCTATAACAATCATCGACAATTGAAACCTGAACAAATCGAGGATTTGAAGATGATTAACATGGCTTATAAGAAAATGATGAATTACATTTCTAAACGTTTCTTAGAAGATGATTTGAGTAATCTAGACGCGGTAGAACCTTTGCGCAAAGCCTTTGACGATGCATTGAGTTCGGCGATGAGCAATCAGATAGAGCGAATCCAAGAGCAAAATATCAGTCAGAAAAGTTCTACCTTGTATTTTACGATTCTTACCGAAATAGAATATACGACAGATCGTGTAGAAAAATTAGTGAGATTGTACAAAGGAATCGATCAGCAAATAAATGATTAATCCCATTGTTTAATTTACATTAACTTAACATTAAATGGTTATTTTTGTGCCTTCAAAAAAACACTAATTGAATGTCGATTAATTCATTTTTCAAATTCTTTACGCCAAAGGACAAAACCTTTTTTCCGATTTTCGACGATGCATCTGCAAGTCTGATCGAGTTGGCCGAACAATTGCACGAATTGGTAAGTGTAAACCAAGAAGAGCGAGAAGATCATTTAGTAACGATTGCTAAATTGGAAACCAAAATAGAAGTGCTGACTCAGAAAACGAATATCGAGCTGAGTAGAAACTTCATTACGCCTTTTGATCGTGAAGATATTTACAATCTTATCCGTTCGATAGATTATGTTGCCGATAATTTGAATGGCGCTGCAAACCGCATAAAAATTTATCAGGTAGAAAAAATCACCAAATCTATTCGTAAGTTGACCCAAGTAAACTTAGAAGCTTGTCAATTGATAGGAGAAGCGGTTTCTGATCTGAAAGAGCTGAGCAATATCCCAAGAATCTATGAGATTTGCGAACGCATCAATAAATTAGAAAACAAATCTGATCGTATTTTTGATAAAGCGGTAGAAGAAATTTTCGAAAACGAAACTGATCCTAAGAATATCATCAAGTACAAAGAAGTACTTTCTTCTCTAGAATCGGCAACAGACAAGTGCAAAAGCGTTGCCAACGTTTTACAAGCAATTGCCGTAAAATATTCTTAAGCTTAACTAAGTCACAAACTGTATGGAAATTATCAATACGGTGATGCATCACATCACAGATATGTTGACTTCGAGAGCAGGAATCATCCTTTTAGCGGTGATCGTTCTTTCGTTTGTTTTCGACTATATCAACGGTTTCCACGATGCTGCAAACTCTATTGCCACCATTGTTGCAACCAAAGTTCTCTCTCCATTCCAAGCTGTATTATGGGCAGCCGTTTGGAACTTCGCTGCGTATTTCATCTCGGTTTATTATATCGGAGAATTCAAAATCGGAAATACCATTGCCAAATCTGTCAGCGAAAACTTTATTACCTTAGAAGTTATCTTGGCCGGAATTATTGCTGCGATTTCTTGGAATCTTTTAACCTGGAAATTCGGAATTCCGTCTTCTTCATCTCATACCTTAATTGGTGGATTCATCGGCTCTGCCCTCACCCACGCATACATGACAACAGGTTCTTTAGCCGGCGTTGTGGTATATGCCAAAGTAATTCCGATATTTTTATTCATCTTTTTAGCACCTTTTATCGGGATGATTATTGCAAGTATTCTCACTATCTTGATTATGAATATTTGTAAAAATGCAAAACCTGCTCTAGCAGAATGGTGGTTCAAGAAACTACAATTGGTTTCTTCTGCCCTATTCTCCCTTGGACACGGAATGAATGATGCCCAAAAAGTTATGGGTATAATCGGTGCAGCCGTAATTTACTACCACATGAACGTAGATTTCGATCCAGCGTATGTGCAAGCCGAAGACAAATTCCAATATTTCGTACAACATTGGGGTTGGGTACCCATCACATCATTTATTGTTATCGCTTGCGGAACAATGGCCGGCGGTTGGAAGATCATCAAAACCATGGGGTCTAAAATTACCAAAGTAACCCCATTAGAAGGAGTTGCCTCTGAAACTGCGGGTGCTATAACTCTTTACATCTCAGAAAACTTTGGGATTCCGGTTTCTACAACCCACACCATCACCGGTTCTATTATCGGAGTTGGAATGGTAAAACGCGTATCAGCAGTTCGTTGGGGCGTAACCATCAGCCTTCTGTGGGCTTGGGTTCTTACGATTCCTATTTCAGCGATTGTTGCTGCAATCATTTATTTTATCATTAGTTTATTCTAAAATATTTCGGTAGGATGAAATACCTATCCGAAAAAAATAACAACAAAAAAGACCGAAATTATTCGGTCTTTTTTTATAGTACATTTTTAATATTCTAATTTTCCACAGTTTCTTCTTTCAATTGATTTTTGTATCGTTTTCCTTCGATCAATCTTTTTTCCGCCCAAATCGTTCCACCCGGAATAATTGCCGAAACAAAAAAGATTCCGAAAATTTTCCAGTTCCAATTGTATTTTTCTTTCAAAATATACAAAATCACCACATAGGCAATAAACAACCCTCCGTGAATACGGCCGGTATGCGTAACCCAAGTCGGATCCTCGAAAATATATTTCATGGGCATCGCAACAAAAAATAATAATATCGCCGAAATAGCTTCTACAAATCCTACAACCTTAAATAATTTCAACATAGTTTTTTATAAATTTGATCAAATATAATTGCTTTCTTTGGGTACAAAACTAACAAATATCTCTCAACTACATACTTAAAGTAAAGTTAACACGTTTGCTATTCATCATGATTCGATTGTTTTCTCTTCTTGCATTTGTTTTTTGCTTTTTAGCGTGCTATTTTCTTGGCGCACAAACTCAACAAACGTATCTGTTTTATGATGTACATTCATCAACAGAAAAACCACTTTTCAAGAAAAATATCGAATCAGAAAAATGGCAACCTACCCTCGATTCACTTGTGCAAATCGGCTATTATACCTTGCAATTGGATTCGGTAATCGATCAGAAAATTTATCTGAATCGCGGAAAACTTTATCAAAATATTTGGGTAAAAAACAATGAATTATTTCAAAACAAAAACGATTATTTTCCTACCAAAAACCTCGATTCGATAATTGCACATTTCAACCAAAAAGAAGTGGACGAAGGTCGAATTTTTTCGAGTATTGTGGTAGAAAGTAAAGGATTTTCGAACAATGAATTACGGGTAGAATTGCACCGAAAACAAGTCAAAACAAGGACAATTGATGGCGTAAAATTGATTGGCTACGAAAAAATGTCGCGAGGATTTATCAAACATCAACTGCAAATTCGAACAGGCGAAACTTTCCGAGAAGAAAAATTAATAGCAATCCAAAATCAAATTCGTCAAAACCAATGGATTCGCGAAACCCGCTCACCCAACGTATTGTACCAAGAAGATTCTACGTATATTTATCTGTACACCGAAAAAGTAAAAGCAAATATTTTCGATGGGATTATTGGTTTTGGGACAGACGAAGAAGGCAAATTTAGGATGAATGGAAATCTTAGCCTCGAACTGAATAACAATTTCAATGCGATGGAACAAATTCGCCTCAATTGGATCGGGACAGCAGATAAAAATACAACACTTGATATTCGACTAAAATTCCCTTATCTTTTTGGTAGCCGTGTGGGAAGTGAAACCAATTTCAAACTCTTCAAACAAGATAGTGTATTCGTCAACACACATCTGCACGAAAGAATCTTCTACCAAATAACTCCACAATCGAATATTGGGATTAATTTGGGCGTGCAATCGTCTAATTTTGTTCTCGAAGAATATCCGTTAATTGCCGCGAATTACGATGATTATCAGAAAACATATTTTGGTTTGAGTTATGATTATTTTCAAGGAACGGAAGAAGCCATTTTAGAAGGAAAACAACGTTTGTATGCGGTGGTAAATTCGATCCGAAAAAAAGAAAAAAACTATTCGCCCGATTATCAAGTCGAAAACCAAACGAGCAATCAATACGAAGTTGGGCTGGAAACCTATCGCTTGTTTCATCTCGGAAAAAAACATTACCTGAAAGGTGGATTTAACTTTTATGGATTGTTCGACAAATCGGATCATTTTGCAGAAAATGAACTTTACCGAATCGGCGGTTTTGGATCTATTCGAGGTTTTAATGAAGAAAGTATCACCGCAAATCTCTATGCAACGGTTTCTGCAGAATATCGTTTCGTTCCGAACGAAGCCTTTTATATCGCGCTTTTTAGTGATTACGGCAGCATACAAAATAAACGTATGGACGTGCAAACCAATCTTTTGAGTTTCGGGACAGGAATTGCTTTTCTTACCAAATTAGGAATTTTCAATATGAATTATGCTGTTGGAAAAACCGGGAATCTACCTTTTGACTTCAAAGATTCTAAAATCCATTTTGGGATTATCAGTAAGTTTTAATTTTTTTATAAATTTTACCATAAAGCTCTAAAAAAACTCTAATTTGCTGAAAAATTAAAAAGAATAAGCATCATGAAAAAATTTATTCTATCGCTTGTAGTTCTTGCTTCTACAGTAAGTTTTTCTACACCATTACAAGCGCAGGACGACTTAGTCAACTCTCTAAAAAATCACGCGAGCGAAAATAGTCAAGCGTCTTTTCAATTTACCGAAATCATCAATTTGGCCAAAATGCCAGTTCAGAACCAAGCTTCTTCGGGGACTTGTTGGTCGTATTCGGGGAATTCATTTATCGAATCGGAAATGATCAGAATGGGAAAAAATCCTATCCAATTATCTCAAATTTTCACTGCAAGAAATGCTTACATGGATCGCGCAAAACAATATGTTCGTTTGCATGGAGGTATGTCGTTGGGTGAAGGTGGAGTTTTCCATGATGTGATGCGGGTTTATGAACAATACGGCGCTGTGCCACAAGAAGCCTATATGGGCTTGAATTATGGGACAAACCAAAATCAGTTTGGAGAAATGAGCGCTGCAATGGAAGGCTTTCTGAACGGAATTGTAAAAAATCCGAATGGGAAATTAACTCCTGCTTGGACATCTGCTTATGCCGGAATTTTAGATGCTTATCTTGGGAAGTATCCTGCCAACTTCGAGTACGAAGGAAAACGTTATACCCCAAAAACTTTTGCTCAAGAACGTGTCGGAATTCAACCACAAGATTATTTAGCAATTTCATCGTTTAAAGCTTATCCATATTATCAGCAATTCATCCTACCAATCCCTGACAATTGGGCTTTGGGTGAATATTGGAATGTACCGTTGAAAGAAATCACACCGATTATCGACAATGCCTTGAAAAATGGTTTCACTGTTGCTTGGGCGCAAGATGTGTCGGAAAAATCTTTTAGTTGGAAAAATGGAATCGCTTATGTGCCCGAAAAAAACTTTGCTGATATGAGTGAAGTCGAACGCAAAGAAATGTTCAATGGGCCTAAACCCGAACGCACCATTACCGAAGATATGCGCCAAGAAGCATTCGATAATTACGAAACCACCGACGATCACGGAATGCATATTGTTGGTTTGGCCAAAGACCAAAACGGAAAAGAATATTATATCATCCGCAATTCTTGGGGAACAAGCAACGATTATAAAGGATATATGTACGTAACCAAAGCGTACGTAGAATACAAAACGTTGAATATTTTGGTGCATAAAGATGCTGTGCCAAAAGCAATCCGAGCGAAACTGAAATAAATTTCGACCTTCTTTTCTATACTAACCCACACATATTTGCGTTAGTATAGAAAAGTTGAACAATAACAATCAAAATATAACGAAGAAAACCCATGAAAAATTATGCTATTTTAACGCTATTAGCACTTTCTTTTTTCGGACTGAATGCTTGTAATAGTGATGATGATGCTGGAGAAAACTCATCGCCGCAAACCAATCTTATGCCTCAAAAATTTACCTATGCTGGTAAAGGGTCGGAGATTTTTATGTATAATAATGATAAAAACATTACGAAATATACCTACAATGTTGGCGACGAATTCTACCAATATTCTTTTACTTACATTAACCAAAAATTGGCCAATGTTATTTATGAAGATCTGAATAATCCTAAGAAAGAATACATTGTTTACTACGAAAGCGAAGGAACCATAAAAATTGAGGAAAAAGAAAACAATGCAGTTGTCGAAACCAATTATCTAAAAATCAATTCTGACGGAAGTTTGCGTGGTGATCTAGAAGGCAATAGTTTCACTTATTCGGGCAGAAACTTATCGAATTGGATTGCTGATGGAGTTGTGAAATTATCGTTTGATTATTATACCGATCAAGCATCATACTTCAGAAATGTACGTACACCATCTTGGGTCTTTACGTTCTTTAATTTGCATACCTTGGCCAAAAATAAAAATCAGCTAAAATCGTACAAAGAAGAAAATGGAACATTGACCAATTTTACGTATAGCGATTTTCAAATCGAGAATTTTCCAAGAAATATAGATATTTCAAAATCGAATACCGATGAAGTTGAAGCGGTAAAAGTTACTTACACGCCAACAACTCCCAACTAATTCGTGACGGAACTACACATAAAAAATACGCCGAACAAATGTTCGGCGTATTTTATTTTCTAAATAAAGGTGAAATTAATTTTCTTTGATCATTGCTTCGTTAATAGCAACAATCAACTTTTCGGTGATTTCATCAATCTCTCCTACTCCATTAATTTCTACCCATTTTCCTTGTGCCTTATAATGTTTAGCAACTTCGGCAGTTTTGGTATAATATTCTGTGATGCGATGACGGATAACATCTTCGTCTACATCATCTGCACGACCACTTGTTTTTCCTCTCTCTAGAAGGCGTTGTACCAAGATTTCATCATCAACAACCAACGCAACAGTAACCGTTACTTCATCGTTGAATTTTTCGGCTAAAATTTTGTCCAATGCAACCGCTTGTGAAGTTGTGCGTGGATAACCATCGAAAATATATCCGTTCGGACTTTTTCCTTTATCCAACTCATCACTGAGCATTTGGGTTGTAATTTCGTCTGGCACCAAACTACCTTTGTCCATGTATGCACGAACTTTTTTCCCTAAATCTGTTTCATTTTTTAGGTTATAACGGAATAAATCTCCGGTAGAGATTTGTGGGGTTTGGTATTTTTGCTCTAAAAATTTTGCTTGTGTTCCCTTCCCGCTTCCTGGAGGTCCGAACAATACAATGTTTAGCATTTTTGAGTGTTTATTATGATTTTACGATTTTATTTGATAAATATCTGGAAGATTTCGACCATATCCGTCAAAATCTAATCCATAACCGACAACAAATTTGTCTGGAATAGAAAGGCCAACTAAATCGACCTCTAAATCTTTTTTATACGCTTCGGGTTTGAAGAGTAAGGTAGCAATTTTCAAAGACTTAACCTTTTTATCTGTCAGAATTTTATGCAACTCTACCAAAGTATTTCCGGTGTCCACGATATCTTCTAAAATAATCACGTGTCTTCCTTCTACCGAAATCGGAATGTCCATTTGGATTTTCACTTTTCCGGTTGTTTCAGTGCCTTCGTACGAGGTAAGTTTTAAGAAAGAAATTTCACATTCACCTGGATAATGTTTTAGAAAATCACTCATAAACATTACTACGCCATTCAATACACCAATAAATACAGGAACTTCGTCTTTGTATTCGTCATGAATTTTGTTGGCCATATTGATAATGGCATGTTCTATTTCTTCGAATGCTATGTAGGGAATAAATTTTTTCCCGTGTATTTCAATTTCTTTCATAGATATTACAAGTTCAAATATACTATTTTGAATATTTTAAATAAAATTTATCTTAATTTAATTAAATCGTCATCGAGAAAATTCTCGTTTCCGGTGCATTTCTCAACAAGTGTAAATCGAACGCCATGCACACATTTCGTACAAACGGACGTCCTTTTTCGTTAACGATAAGTTCGTTTTCTTTTATTTCGATCAAACCATCATTCACCATATCTTCTAACAAAGAAAGCGATTGAGATAAACCGTCGAATTTCTGTTCAGGATTCTCCCAAGAGGTTTGCAAATTACACATCAAATTCAAGATATGCTGACGAACAACTAGGTCCTCACCGGTTAGGATATGTCCTTTGAAAACCGACAATTCTCCCCGATTAATTGACGCTTCGTACTCTTCTACTGTTTTCTCATTTTGTGCAAAACTGTACCATGAATCGCTAATAGACGAAACACCCAAACCAACCATTAGTTTTGTTTTGGATGAAGAATATCCCATAAAATTTCGGTGCAAGGTATGATTTTTCATCGATTGATACATCGAATCATGCTCCAAAGCAAAGTGATCCATTCCGATTTCGAAATAGCCCATATCTTCGAACATTATTTTACCTTCTTCATACAAAGCTCTTTTCAATTCTGGCGATGGTAGGTCTTCATCATGGAAACCCCTTTGACCAACACCTTTTATCCAAGGCACATGCGCATAACTATAAAAAGAAATTCGATCCGGATTCAACGCTTTGGTTAGTTGAATAGTTTCGATCATACCGTCCATTGTCTGGTGAGGCAATCCGAAAATCAAATCATGAGAAACCGATGTAAATCCTATTTCTCGTGCTTCTTCGGTTGCTTTTTTCACCGCCTCGAAAGGTTGTACTCGATTGATGGCTTTTTGCACTTTTGGGTCATAATCTTGTACTCCGTAAGAAATTCTTTTAAAACCTAAATCGAACAAAACTTGCAAATGTTCTTTGGTGGTATTGTTTGGATGACCTTCTAAACTGAACTCGTGACCTTCTGCTACATCGGCATATTCGAAGATTCCGTCGATTAATTTCTTCAGATTATCAGGTGAAAAGAATGTTGGTGTTCCTCCACCCAAATGAATTTCTTTAATTTTCGGTCGTGATGAAAACAGCTCCACATACATTTTCCATTCTTTGAGAACAGTATCTATGTAGGGCATTTCTACCGAATGTTGTTTGGTAATCCGTTTATTGCACGCACAAAATGTACAAAGTGATTCGCAAAAAGGTAAATGGATATAAATCGAGATTCCTTCTTCTTCATTACTTTCATCAAAAGCGCGCTGAAAAGTTTCTATCCAGCCTTGTTTGGTAAAGCCATCATTGTCCCAAAACGGAACGGTAGGATAACTTGTATAACGAGGTCCTGGAATATTATATTTTTGAATTAAATTATTCATTTTCAATATTTTCTATCACATTCATTTAGTAAAAAATCGTACATAAACAGAAAAAAGTTTCAATCTTCTTGTTTTTCTGTTCATTATTCTATTTTATAAAATCAATCCAAAAAAAATCCTATCCATAAAAAAACTAAATAAGCTTTTTCTATTTTTCGGATAGTTAAGTGATTGGATGAAGATTATTATGTTATAAAATTGCTTGACGAATTCTTACCAATTTTGTCAATAGTCCTTCTAATAAATCTAATTGCAACATATTCGCACCATCACTTTTTGCACATTTTGGGTCAGGATGCGTTTCTATAAATAAGCCATCTGCACCAACTGCAATTCCTGCTTTGGCAATGGTTTCAATCAGTTCTGGTTTTCCGCCAGTTACGCCCGAAGCTTGATTCGGTTGTTGCAGAGAATGCGTGATATCTAAAATTACCGGTGCATAATTTTGCATCACCGGAATTCCACGATAATCAACAACCAAATCTCCATACCCCAACATCGTTCCACGCTCGATAATCGCAACATTTTGATTATCTGAATCGGTTACTTTTTCTACCGGAAACTTCATTGATTCTGGCGAAAGAAACTGTCCTTTTTTCAGGGTAACATGTTTGCCTGTTTTTGCTGCAGCAACTACTAAATCGGTCTGACGGACCAAAAATGCCGGAATCTGCAAAACGTCTACATATTCGGCAGCCATTTCTGCATGCCAAGGCTCGTGAATATCGGTGGTCGTCGGAATATCGAAAGTTTCACCAACTTTACGAATAATTTCTAACGCTTTTTCATCACCAATTCCAGTAAAACTATCAATACGAGAACGATTTGCTTTCTTAAAAGAACCCTTGAAAATATACGGAATCGATAAATTATCGGTCACTTCTACTACTTTTTCGGCAATACGAAGCGCCATCGATTCATCTTCTATCGCGCAAGGACCTGCAATTAGAAAAAAATTCGGTGAATCTTTATGTTTGATTTTTGATAAAGTCGCTATCATAAGTGCAAATTTACGCAAAATTACCAACTTATTTTTTATAATTTTGCCTATACTTTATCATTCTTATTTATTGTCTGTATGGATTTTATCTCAAACTTAGGTTTAGCCGACATTTTCGGTTATCTGGCTTCGCTTTTTATTGTCTTAGCATTTTTCTTTTCTAAAATCACCATTATCCGTATCATCAACGCGATTGGCTGTGTGTGTTTTGTCATTTACGCTGCCATGACCGAAGCTTGGCCAGTTCTTATTCCTAACGCAATTCTGTTTTTTGTCCAAGCTTATTATATTGCTTTTAGACCTGGAAAATAACGTTTATAAAAACATTAAATTTTGAAAATTTTATCAGCTGTTTTAAACAACATAGAAACCGATCAACGCCTCGACAAAGTTTGCCGCTCTCTTCTGAAGTTCGGGTACGAAGTAGAATTGATTGGTGCTACGCTAAAAGGAAAACCGCAACTCGATAAACCTTACGCAACTCATCTGATCGATATGAAAAACCAACATTCGATGAAGATGTATGCAGAATTCAACAAAAAACTGCTTTTCACTTTACTCGAAAAAGCTGATAAAGAAACGATTCTTTTAGCAAATGATTTAGATTCTTTATTGCCTTTTTATTTGGTAAGTAAATGGAAAAATTTACCGCTTGTTTTTGATAGCCACGAAATTTTTTCTGAATTGCCTTCTTTGCACAATCGTCCGAAAACTAAAAAAGTTTGGAAAACTCTTGAGAAATTTCTCCTCCCGAAAATAAAAAATTTCTATACCGTGAGTGATAGTTATGCGAAATTCTTTGCAGAAAACTATCAAGTCTCGCCAAAAGTTGTGCGCAATGTACCGAACAGAATCCGATTGAATCAAAAACAAAATCATATTTTCTTTCCGCTTCCACCAAATCCTACCAATAAAAATGTAGTGCTATATCAAGGAGCAATCAACATGAGTCGCGGGATCGATAAAGCGATTGAAGCTTTTCGGTTTCTAGAAAATGAGCAATTATGGATTATCGGTGATGGACCTAAAAAACAGGAATACGAACAACTTACCCAAAAACTTCAGCTTACTGATAAGGTGTTTTTTCTGGGTAGGATAAAACCAGAATTACTCAAAACCATCACCCCTTTGGCCTCGATCGGCCTTAGTATTGAAGAAGATTTTGGTTTGAGTTATCGTTACGCTCTTCCGAACAAATTGTTCGATTATGCGCAAGCACAAGTTCCTATTTTAGGAAGTCCTTTACCTGAAATAAAAAATATTATCGAGCATTATCAGATCGGATTGTTAATCGAAAATCATTCGCCCGAGCACTTGGCAAGCAAGATCAAAGAGCTTTTAGCCAAAGGCCGTGAACCTTTTCTCGATCAACTTATGATAGCTGCCAATGAACTTTGTTGGGAAAATGAAGAATTGGTTTTGAAAGAAATTTTCGAACAAATAAAAAAGTAGATTAACCTTGTTAATCTACTCTTCTTCTTTTTTATAAATATGTGGATTTTCCACGATTCCTTTTTTAAAGATTTTCCGAACGCCCATTCGTAGCGCATTATCCACTTGCAAAACCTGATCCAAAACCTTCTGATCCGGACGACCTCTGAAAGATGTCACGTGAAATGTATCGGTTTCGCGCAAAGGTTCTTTAGAAAAATAATAATTGGATACACACTTCCTAAAACCATCGTGTTTCACTGGGGAAACCGAATGCAAAGAATCGTTATGCGTTGCCATTACCGCCAAACGATTGAATTTACTCACGATCGTTGTTTGCTCATTTTTCAATCCATTTGGCCAAACTTCCAAATTCCCACCAAAATCTTCTTGCCAATCCGGCGTCACATAATATAAAAGGTTTAACACGCGCCACAACTCCCGTTTCGCATCATGAGAATTATCCAAATGAGGTTGCAAAAATTGGTCTTTTCCCATCATAGACAAACCACCTGCATACAAAGAACTGTCCGGAATTGGTTGTTTTATGTCACATATTTCGGCAATCAAATGCACAATCCGTTCATCTTGAAAAGCATAAATTATTTCCTCTAATATCGGGTCGTATTCATTCATTTGCACCGCGATATATTTATCTTCTTTCAAGCTTTTCTTCAAGACCATTTTATCTTTGGTCGGAAATTTCTCATTGATTTGCATCGCCAAATCTTCAGGTAACAAATCATCGATCCAAAAATAACCAATTGTATCTTTCGACTGATCGAATTGTTTTTTGATAGAATCTTTATTTTGCTTGATTTTCTCTAAAATCAGGTCGGAAAATTCTTTTCTTTTCATCTTGATAGGATTATGGTTTAAAGGTAAGAAAAAATTGAATTCAAAATCTTTTCTGCATTTCGCCGATCACTCAAATACGTTTCTAAAGTGATTCGATAATCTTCTGAAGCATCAAATTCTCGATTTTTCAACTTTTCGATTTTCGCTTGCAATTCTTCTTTGTTCGATACTTGCACACACAATTTTGCAATTCGCTCATCATCAATCACCTTATCATTGATCACCGAAAAACGACTATTAAATAAAGCATTAACAACTTTCAGTTTCGTTCCAGACTCCTGAAAAGACCAACTCACGTTGAAATGTGCCCGATAAAACAGCTCAAGCAAATGTTGAAAATCTCTCAATTTCACAAAACGAATATTGTTTCGATCACCGATTTGTTTTTTCACCCAATCCTCTTTTATACTCGACGCAATCCATAACGGATAATCGATTTCGGCAAAAGCTTCGATCAAAAATGTAACCGCAGCACGATTGTCAGCCGCCCGTAAATCTCCATGATACAATGCAAACTCCCCAAACCCTTTCAGATTAGAGAAATTTTCATTTCCATGAAAAACTGGAATAAATTTTCCTTTGTTATAAGTATTTTCGATATAAGTTTGCTCGAAATTCGATAAGGTAAAAACCTCATCAAACTGTTCTAAAATCGATTCGTATCCTATATATTTTTTTGATTCTTGACGAAATAATTGTTTTTTGATTGGATTATTTTCTGTTTTCGATAAGCCCTCGAAATAATTCTGTTCGATATTATGCAAACGCAAAAATTTGGGATAATCTTCTAAACCCGAAAAACGTAAAACGTCGGTCGTTTTCAGACTTTCGAAAAAAATAGGCGCTTTGATCGATAAAAGATTTTGTAACAAATGCCTTCCATCTCTCGAAGCAACCGAAAAAGGTTCTTTCCGAAAGAAATATTTCGGATGTTGTTTGATGTGATAAAAAAAAACTTTTTCGGCATATTGTGCCAATTCTTTCGATGATTTTTCATCAAACCCAAAAACATGCAAATAAATTTTCACACCCAAATCATGAAAGCTTTTCAGCTTAAAAAAAACATCGATTACTCCACCATAATTAGGTGGAAAAGGGGTGTCCATACTTACAAAATGCAAGGTTTTATCACGGTACATGTTTTGTGTTTTAGGGTATAAAAAAAGAGTCTACACAAATGTAAACTCTTTCTATTAATATTGATGGTGATTTTATTTTATTTTAGTTGGCATCCAACATCTCGGGCATCAATTCGATAATTCTACCGCTTTCGCACTTCAACATTCTCGATGGGTGTTTGCGGATAATATCGTAATCGTGTGTAGCCATCAGCACCGCACAATTGTTCTGTTTAGAAACCGACAAAAGAAGATTCATAATCTCGTTAGAAGTTTCTGGATCTAAATTCCCTGTAGGTTCATCGGCCAAAATCAGCGAAGGCGAATTGAGTAATGCACGCGCTATTGCAACCCTTTGTTGCTCACCTCCCGAAAGACGGAAAGGCATCATTTTTTTCTTTGACAACATACCGACACTGTCCAAAACAAAATCGATACGATCTTTTATTTGTTGAGAATTTTTCCAGCCGGTAGCTCGAAGAACAAAAGTTAGGTTTTGTTCAACATTCCGATCGGTTAACAACTGAAAGTCCTGAAACACAATCCCCAAATGACGACGCAAATCTGGTATTTTGCTAATTTTCAGTTTTTTCAGGTCATAACCAACAACCGAAGCATTTCCTGATTCTAAAGGCAGATCGCCGTACAGAACCTTCAAAAGGCTACTTTTTCCACTTCCTGTTTTCCCAATAAGATAAACAAATTCACCTTCTTGCAAATTCACATTTACCCCACTAAGTACCAAATGATTACGCTGATAAACTGATGCGTTTTCGATTTCTATTACATTCGTTATTTCTGCCATTCTTCTTCTTTGATAAACAAATATAAACAAAAAAAGCCTGAAAGATTACCTCTCAAGCTTTAAAATTATTAATAGTAGCTATTATCGTTTAGCTCTAACTTCGCTAATCGTCAATGCTTTTCTGCCTTTTTTTCTACGATTTGCTAATACTCTACGACCGTTTTTAGTCGACATACGCTCACGGAAACCGTGTTTGTTTCTTTTCTTTCTGTTACTTGGTTGAAATGTTCTTTTCATCTTTTCAAAGTTTGGAATCCATTACTCGAATGGGGTTGCAAATATACTTTTATTTTCTAATACTACGATAGTAAATCTGAAATTTTCACCTTTTTTCTCGCTAAGCCTTACGGGAAGCGACATTGTAAAGCTCTTTTCGCCTTTTCGGGAAAATTTCAACTGCAAAATTAGACATTTTTTATCATTAACCAACAAAAAGGCTACTTTATTTTATTTACACATCGCGAAGTTTCCAAAATCTTCTACCCTAATTCCCATAAAAAATTTGTAAATTAGCACCCTTATAATATATGAATATGACTGAAGGAGAAAAACTAATTCCTATCAACATTGAAGAAGAAATGAAATCTGCCTACATCGATTATTCGATGTCGGTTATTGTTTCTCGTGCTCTACCAGATGTGCGCGATGGTTTGAAACCCGTTCACCGAAGAGTATTATTCGGGATGTATGAATTAGGCGTATTTTCCAATCGTGCGTATAAAAAATCTGCTCGTATCGTTGGAGAAGTTTTAGGTAAATTTCACCCGCATGGGGATATCTCTGTTTACGACACTATGGTGCGTATGGCGCAACCATGGTCTTTGCGCTATCTTTTGGTAGATGGGCAAGGGAACTTTGGTTCGGTAGATGGTGACCAACCTGCTGCAATGCGTTATACAGAAGCGCGATTACAAAAAATATCCGATGAATTATTGGCCGATATCGACAAAGAAACAGTTGATTTTAAACTTAATTTCGACGACACGATTTATGAGCCTACGGTTCTTCCTACCAGAATCCCTACCCTTTTAGTAAACGGTGCAGCCGGTATTGCTGTAGGGATGGCGACCAATATGGCGCCACATAACTTAGGAGAAGTAATCGACGGAACGATTGCATACATCGACAACCGCGAAATTACCATAGATGAGCTAACCAAACACATTACTGCGCCAGACTTCCCGACAGGCGGAATTATTTATGGTTATGATGGTGTGAAACAAGCCTTCGAAACTGGTCGTGGAAGAGTTGTGATGCGTGCAAAAACTAATTTTGAGGAAGTTCATGGACGCGATTGTATCATTGTTACAGAAATTCCGTACCAAGTAAATAAGGCAGATATGATTGCCAAAACTGCTGACTTGGTAAAAGATGGTAAGTTAGACGGGATTGCCGAAATCCGTGACGAATCGGATAGACAAGGAATGCGTATTGTATATGTCCTGAAAATGGATGCTATACCAAACGTAGTCCTCAATCAGTTGTACAAATACACCCAATTACAATCATCGTTTAGTATCAATAATATTGCATTGGTCAATGGTCGTCCAGAGCAATTGAACCTAAAAGATATGATCCGTCACTTTGTGGATCACCGTCATGAGGTTGTGGTACGAAGAACCGAATACGAACTAAGAAAAGCCCAAGAAAGAGCGCATATCTTAGAAGGATATATGAAAGTAATCGGGACACAAGATGATTTGGACCGAGCGATTAAAATAATCCGTGAAAGCGAAACACCAGAAATTGCTCGCGAGAGTTTGATGGCTGCTTTTGATTTATCTGAAATTCAGGCTCGTGCTATTCTCGAATTGCGTCTGCGTACGTTGACAGGTCTAGAGATTGACAAAATCCGTGCGGAGTACGAAGAGATCATGAAAACCATCGAATACTTAAAAAGTATTTTAAGTGATGAGGATTTACGCTTCAGTATCATCAAAGAAGAATTAGAAGAAGTTAAGAAAAAATATGCCGACGAAAGAAGATCAGAAATTGATTATTCGGGCGGTGACCTTAATATAGAAGACCTTATCCCAGATGAAAATGTCGTGCTTACGATTTCTCATTTAGGTTATATAAAACGTACTCCACTAACCGAGTACAAAAAACAATCTCGCGGAGGAGTTGGTAACCGTGCAGCGACCACCCGAGACGAAGATTTCTTAGAATATATGGTGGTAGCAACCAATCACCAGTACATGTTATTCTTTACCGAAAAAGGAAAATGTTTCTGGATGCGAGTTTTCGAAATTCCAGAAGGTTCTAAAACATCAAAAGGAAGAGCTATACAAAATCTGATCAATATCGAACCAGATGACAAAGTAAAAGCTTACATCCTAACACATGATTTGATGGACGAAGAATATGTTAATAACAACTTCGTAATCATGGTTACTAAAAATGGTATCATCAAGAAAACAAGTTTAGAAGCCTATTCTCGCCCACGTGTTAACGGAATCAACGCTATTACGATCCGAGAAGGCGACACCTTGTTAGAAGCTTTATTGACCGATGGTAAATCGCAAATCATGATTGCCTCTAAATACGGAAAAGCAATTCGATTCGAAGATGAAAAAGTTCGCCCAATGGGTAGAACCGCTTCGGGTGTTCGAGGAATCAATTTAGGAGATGATAAAGACAATGAAGTTATAGGGATGATTGTCGTGTCTGATATGGAAAACGAAACCGTTTTGGTTGTCTCTGAAAAAGGATATGGAAAACGCTCTTCTATAGAAGACTATCGCGAAACCAACCGTGGAGGAAAAGGAGTTACCACACTCAACATTACCGAGAAAACAGGAAAACTAATCGCCATAGAATCGGTAACAGATGATAACGATTTGATGATTATCAACAAGTCGGGTGTAGCAATCAGAACCGGATTGAGTGAAATCCGAGTAATGGGTAGAGCAACACAAGGAGTGAAATTAATCAATCTGAAAAAGAACGATGAAATTGCTGCAATTGCCAAGGTCGAAGTCGATGAAGAAGTAGAAGAAGTAGAAGAAGAAAACGAAACTCAAGACCAAAATGGTACAATGATTGAGGAAAACAATCAACATAACGAAAATACAACGACCTCTTCGGATGAAAACGAAAATCCTACCGAAGAATAATTAAAAGTCCGATTATGAAGAAAATAATTTTAAGTTTGAGTTTTGTTTGTCTAATGGGAGGTTTCTCATTTGCACAAGATTTGAATACAGAACCTGCAAAACTTGCAGAAAAAGTCTATAATGACGCGAAAAAAAATCTAGCCATCAAAGACGTTTCTGCAGCAGCCAAAAACTTGGCAGAACTTAGCAAATACGAAAACGGAAAAGTATTTATTGTCAGAAACAAAGACACTAAAAAAGACGAATATTATTATTCACAAGCCGAAGCTGATGCCGCTGTAGCAAAAGGAAATTACGGAAAAGTAAAATCTCAAGATCTTACGCAGAAATACGGAATCTTGATTAATTCTGAGGTTTCTACGTTGGCAAACGAAACTTTGCAAAGTGCGAACGAAGCCTTAAAAAACAAAGATTATAAAAAAGCTGCACCGCAATTTATCGATGTGTACAATCTTACCAAAGCTTTGGGCGTGGCCGATGATTTATACAAATATCAAGCAGCTATTTCGTATTACAATGCCGATGATTATAACAATTCATTAGCCTTGGTAAAAGAATTGATTGCTGCTAATTTTACCGGAATTTCTGACGTTCAACCAAAAGATCTTAACCGCGATTTGTATGTTTTGGGGCTGAATAATCTTTTCCGTACCAAAACAACCGACCCTTTGCTAGATGAAGCTCTTAGCAAATATAGTTCGGATGCAGATATTACGAATTTAGCCACAGCGATTTATCAACAAAGTGGAAACACTTCGCAATTGACTTCGCAATTGGAGCAAAATGTAAAAAATAATCCAAAAGATGTTTCGGCACTTTTCAATTTAGGAACGCTTTATTTACAAGAAAATAATATTGATAAAGCCAAAGAAACTTTGAAACAAGCGCTTGCTGTAAATCCTAATCATTTAGAATCGAATATCAATATGGCTTTGGCGATTTTATCGCACGAAAAAGAGTATGTTGATAAGATCAATAACAATTTAGGTACGAGCAAATCTCAACGTGCAGTGTACGAAGAGTATACAAAAAAACGTAAAGACTCTTACACAGAAGCTTTACCATTTTTATTGAAAGCTCATGAATTGGATAAAAGCAATCTTCAGTACATTAAGTATTTAATTTCTGCTTACAAAGCAACTGATAATACGGCGAAAGAAGATGAGTTTAGAGCTTTGGAACAAAGTCTTGCTAAATAAATAGCCACATAAAAATCAATAAAAAAGGAGCGAATATCGCTCCTTTTTTTATCCTACCGAAATTTTATAAATCCCAATTTTTGAGTTCTCCTAAAACATGATGTGCGGTTAAATCATACCGAACCGGAACCACCGAAATATAACCTTGTGATAAAGCAAATTCGTCGGTATCTTCACCTTTGTCCAAGTTTTTAAACTCGCCTGTCATCCAATAATACGTTCTTCCGCGCGGATCTACTCGCTTATCAAATTCCTCAATCCATTTGGCATCGGCTTGTCGACAAACCTTTATCCCTTTCAGTTCATCTTTTGGCAATTTCGGAATGTTTACATTGAGCACTACACCTTTTGGCAATCCATTTTTCAGGACTTCTTTTATTATTTTTTGGATATATTCTCGAGCCGCTTCGAAATTAGCATTGTACGAAAAATCTGCCAAAGAAAACCCAATAGCCGGGATTCCTTCTATCCCCGCTTCTACAGCTGCCGACATCGTACCAGAATAAATTACATTGATCGACGAATTAGATCCATGATTAATTCCCGAAATACATAAATCTGGTTTACGTGGCAAAATATTACTCACCGCCAATTTTACACAGTCCACCGGCGTACCCGAGCAAGAAAACTCTTTTCGCGTGTCATCTTCGATCAAGACCTCCTCGGTTTGTATGATCGAGTGAATAGTAACCGCATGCCCCATACCGCTTTGTGGACTATCTGGCGCAACCACAAAGATATCGCCAAACTCCTTCGCCATATCTATCAATGCACGAATTCCTGGAGCCGTAATCCCATCATCATTTGTAACTAAAATCAAAGGTCTTTTCATTGTCTATTTTTTATGTTTACTACAAATGTAAAGATTTGAGTTGATATTTATTTTTTTGGTTCTATATTTGAGTATTGAAAATGTTATTAAATAATAATCCAAACTGAATAATAAGTGTTTAAAAATTTTATGTTCATAAAAAAGACCTCCATTCTACTCGCCTTTTTTTCTATGTGTTTCTTAGCTTTTTGCTTTTGCAAACCCTTGGTGAGTGATAAAGAAAACGAAGATAATTATAAAAAAATTATTCGAAATACGCGGACAACCCTCAAATACCTGCATTATAAACCTGCAAACATTAACGATAATTTTTCTGAGAAAGTTTTCTATAAATATTTAGATTATATCGATCCAGGAAAACGTTTTTTATTGGATTCTGATTTTCAGAGTTTCAAGAAAGATATTCACAAACAAGACGATTTCTTCAACAATGAAGATCTTACTTTCTATTTCGCAACCGTAGATACACTCTACAAAAGAATGGAAGAAGTAGAAAAGTACACACAAGAATTGCTCGACAAACCAATGGATTTTACCAAAAAAGAAAGTTTTGCTGTAGATCCTAAATCGATTGGTTATGCAAAAGATCATGCAAAACTGAAAGATCGTTGGCGACAATATCTAAAATACAATGTGATGCTCGAAATTATTTCGATGCAAGATGATTTGGATGAAACCAAAAAAGCGAAAAAAGATTCGATTACCAAAAATGTAAAAGATCCTTTGGCCGACGATTCTCCTGCGTCTAAAATAACCAAAGAAACTCCGTTTAGCGAAGTTGAAAAAATTGCACGTAACGAAGTAAAAGATATTATTTCTGATTATTTCAGACGAATCAAAAAACGTAAACGCGAAGCTTATTTCACAATGTATATGAATAGCTTCACCGAACAATACGATCCGCATACCGCGTATTATTCACCGACCGATAAAGAAGACTTCGATATTACGATGTCTGGACAATTAGAAGGAATCGGGGCGAAATTACAAGATAAAAAAGGCTATGCGACCATTGCAGAATTGGTGGTTGGTGGACCAGCCTGGAAAGATGGACGACTAGAAGTAGGCGATCAAATTATGCGCGTTGCACAAGGTAAAAAAGGAGAAGCCGTAAATATTGTTGGGATGTTGCTCGACGAAGCTATCCGCCTAATTCGTGGTAAAAAAGGTACCGAAGTCATCTTAACGGTAAAGAAAAAAGACGGTTCTCAACAAGTTATCAATTTAGTGCGCGATGTGATAGAATACGACGAAACTTTCGCACGTTCAGCTGTCATTACCGATGAAAAAGGAGACAAGTACGGAATTATTTATTTACCAGAATTTTATACCAGCATGAATGGTAACGAAGGTCGCGATCCTTCGGATGACATCTTAGTCGAAATCAATGACCTGAAAAAAGAAGGCATCAAAGGACTAATTTTTGATGTTCGTAATAATGGAGGTGGTTCTCTTGAAGAGGTTATCGAAATTGCGGGATTGTTCATTAAGAATGGACCGATTGTTCAGGTAAAAAGAAGTGACGGGATGATGAAAATTCACGAAGACAAAGATCCTTCGATCGCTTATGACGGCCCGATGGTTGTGATGGTGAATGAACTTTCTGCTTCGGCATCTGAAATTATGGCCGCTGCAATGCAAGATTATGGTCGTGCTGTAATTGTTGGTAGTCCACAAACCTTTGGGAAAGGAACGGTACAAACTATTTTCCCGGTAGATCAACAAAATCGTACCGATGATTTAGGAGCGATTAAATTAACAATCCAAAAATTCTATCGTGTCAATGGAGGTTCTACTCAATTACGAGGGGTAAATTCTGACATCGCAATGGTGGATCAACTCACTTACAGCGACATCAGCGAAGGAGCTAAAAAAGAAGCTTTACCGTGGGATCAGATTGCTGCTCTTAATGTAGAAAAATGGAAACCGACAATCAACTTACAATCGATTATCGAAAAAAGTAAGGCTCGTCTTGCAAATAATCAAAACTTGAAATTAATTGACGAGAGTGCTAAACTTTTAAAATCATTAGACGATACCAAAACTATTCCTCTAAATTTAGAAGAATACAGAAAATTCAGAGAACAAAGAGAAAAATCTATCGAGCGTTTTGATGTTTTAGACAAATACAAAAACAAATTATCTTTCTCGAATACAGCTCGCGAACAAGTATTAACTAAAAATGATACAGTATTGAAAACTCGTCGAGAAAACTGGCACAAAGGTTTACAAAAAGATCTTTATGTAGAAGAATCGATTAATGTTTTACGCGATTTAAGAAAATAAAAAATGGAGAACAATCAAGGTTCTTTTACAGCGACAACAATCAGAAAACTAAGAAAGAATCCCCTCGGGATTCTTTCTTTTGCTGTTATTGTAGCAGCAGCTTTGATCACAATTTTCGCTTATTTCATTGCCACAGACAAAACAGAAAATGCCAATCGTCAGGACCTCACGATTGCTTACGCGCCGATGGGACACCAACAATTGACCCTCGAAATTCCACTCGATAACTACACAAATTCCTACTCTCTTCACGATTTATTTTTTGGGAAAGAAATTGATTCGGAACAAATTAGTATTGTTCGATATACAATCGACAACCAAAAAATAACATATATTCCTAATCTTGGTGACGGTTTACAAGGAGAAGAAGTCGAAATTCCACTCAACGTTTACACCCGCCACAACATTCCGATAAACGAAATAGAAAAAAAATATATTTTCGAGAAAACCTATCTTTTGGGTACCGATAGTTACGGACGAGATTTCTTTTCTCGTTTGGTAATTGGAACGAGAATTTCTTTTCTAATAGGCTTTATTGCCGTTTTCATTTCCTTAATCGTAGGAATAAGTTTAGGCGCACTTGCAGGATATTATCGCGGTTGGTTAGACAACCTCATCATGTGGCTCATCAATGTCGTTTGGTCGATTCCAACTCTTTTGTTGGTCATCGCGATTACTTTAGCAATTGGGAAAGGTTTTTGGCAAATTTTTATTGCGGTAGGATTAACGATGTGGGTAGAAGTTGCCCGTGTTGTGCGTGGGCAGTTTATGTCATTCAGAGAAAAAGAATTTGTTGAAGCTGCTCGTGCTCTTGGTTTTTCAGATTATCGAATTATTTTTCATCAAATTCTTCCCAATGTCATTGCCCCTGTCATCGTGATTTCTGCAGCCAATTTTGCCTCGGCAATTTTAGTAGAAAGTGGACTTAGCTTTTTAGGAATCGGTGCGCAGCCGCCAACGCCTTCTTGGGGAAATATCATCAAAGAACACTATAGCCATATTATTCTGGGCAAACAACATTTGGCTATTTTACCAGGTTTGGCCATTATGTTTTTGGTGTTAGGATTTAATATCTTCGGGAATGTACTTCGGGATATTATGGATATAAAAAATTAATACTAAAAAAAGACTTCCGATTTCTGTAGAAATCGGAAGTCTTTTTTTATCGTGATACAAACTTTTGCACTCAATTATTTCCTCCTATCAAAAAGGTAAGCCTGGAATATTTGGCATATTTTCGGTTGCTGTTTTTTTCGCTTTTTCCATCGCTTCGGTTTTCACTTTCTCCAAAGCACGATTCAGCGTCAGCACCAATTCGTCTTCTAATTGTTCTCTGTCTAGCCCATCTGCCAACTCAATATCTTTGATGGTTGCAAATTTCGACATGGTAATTTTCACGTTCCCAGAAGTAGATTTTGCGATAAAAAGATCGTTATCCAATTCTTCTTTCAGATCACTAAACTTTTCTTTTATTCCGTTTAGTTTGTCCATCATACCCATTAAATTCCCAAACATAGTATTTGTAATTTTATTATTTTATTAATGTAATTTTTTCCAAAGAAGGTCTTTCAATTCGGTTAATCCAAGATGTGCCACCGCCGAAATAAAAACAGTTTCTATATCGGTCGGAAGTTGTTTTTTGATTTGAGCTTTTAGTTCATCATCCAACATATCACTTTTAGAAATAGCCAACACACGTGATTTATCCAACAATTCTGGATTGTATTTTTTCAGTTCATTGAGAAGAATATCATATTCTTTTTGATAATCATCGGCATCGGCCGGAATCAAAAACAGCAAAGTAGAATTTCGTTCGATATGTCTCAAGAAACGATGTCCAAGTCCTTTTCCTTCAGCTGCACCTTCTATAATCCCAGGAATATCGGCCATGATAAATGATTGATGATCACGGTAAGGCACAATTCCTAAATTCGGTGTCAACGTCGTGAAAGCATAATCGCCAATTTTTGGCTTGGCAGCGGTAATCACCGACAACAAAGTAGATTTCCCTGCATTCGGGAAACCAACCAAACCGACATCGGCCAAAACTTTTAGTTCTAAAGTAATTTGTCCTTCTTGTCCTTCTAATCCGGGTTGTGCGTAACGCGGCGTTTGTCTAGTTGCTGAGCGAAAATGCCAGTTTCCTAAACCTCCTTTTCCGCCTCGCATCAGGATTATTTGTTGTTGATCTTCGGTAATTTCACCAATCACATTTCCTTCTTCGTCTTTGGCAATAGTCCCAATCGGTACTTCGAGGTAAATATCTTCACCATCTTTTCCGGTAGAACGGGATGCGCCTCCATTTCCTCCTCTCTCGGCACGAAAATGTTTTTTGAATTTATACTCTAACAAGGTCCAAAGATTTCGGTTTCCTTGTAGGATGATATGACCACCGCGGCCACCATCGCCTCCATCAGGACCACCTTTATCGATGTATTTTTCCCGATGCAAATGTGCTGATCCGGCTCCTCCGTGTCCACTTGTACAATGTATTTTCACATAATCAACAAAATTCGTCTGCATAGTTTTTCCTTGTATAGCTAATATGCAAAGATACGGGAACTCTCTTGGATTATAAAACGAAATATTTGCTAAATATCCGCCTTTGATTGATTATTTTTGCAGGTATGTACGGTATTATCAAATCGATTTTATTTAGAAAGGAACCCGAAGAGGCTCATTATTTTGTGATGAATAATCTGAAACGTTGGAAAAACTTTCCTCTGGTTCGGACACTACTTCAATCAACTTTCCAAACTTCATCCAACCAAAAACCAATTCATGTGATGGGATTAGATTTTATAAATCCTGTAGGCATTGCGGCTGGTTTTGATAAGAATGCTGAGTATATTGAAGAACTGGCACTTTTAGGCTTTGGATATGTGGAAATAGGAACCGTAACACCTTTGCCACAATCCGGAAATCCTGCTCCTCGACTGATGCGTTTACGCGAAGACAAAGCGCTGATTAACCGAATGGGCTTTAACAACCATGGAGTGGATTATGCGGTAGAACAACTGAAAAAAGCAAAACGAAATCAGTTGATTGTTGGCGGAAATATCGGTAAAAATAAAATCACTCCGAACGATAAAGCCGTAGAGGATTATCTGATCTGTTTCAGGAAATTATTTGCTTATGTAGATTATTTTGTAGTGAATGTGAGTTCGCCCAACACGCCTGGTTTACGCGAATTACAAGAAAAAGAACCATTGCTGCAACTCTTGCAAACCTTACAAAAAGAAAACGAACAAAAGGATAAACCAAAGCCTATTCTCCTAAAAATTGCACCAGATTTATCTACACATCAATTAGATGATATTATCGAGATTGTAGAGCAGGCCAATATCGCAGGTATTGTGGCGACCAATACGACACTTTCTCGTGAAGGACTTGTATCAGATCAAAAATTAACCCAAGAAGCTGGTGGTTTGAGTGGTGAACCTTTGATGGAAAAATCGACTCAAGTACTTCAATATCTTCATACCAAAATACAAAAAGAGAAAGTATTGATTGGCGTTGGGGGAATACATACTTCTAAAGATGCCCTCCGTAAACAAAAAGCCGGAGCATCATTGGTCCAATTGTACACCGGTTTTATTTATGAAGGTCCACAATTGATACAAGCCATAAAAAAAGCCTGGCATTCTATCCAAAAGTAAAAAAGAAAAAAGCAAGTCTATAAGCCGGATTCTGTACTTTGATTGGTAAAATAACCAACCAAAGCCTTTGTCATTTATCTACTATTTTGGTTGCCCAAAACATGAAGCTGCCTACCCCCCAACAACGCACGAGCAGCACTTAACTGTTGGTGTACATGGCATTTCACCGCATAGAGTTTACCTGTTTTCACTACAGCCGAACTGTACTTGCTTTCTGTTGCACTTGTCCTCGCCTTTCGACGGACGGATGTTATCCGCTATGCTTGCTCTTTGGTGTCCAGACTTTCCTCTCCGATTTTCATCGCAGCGACAAAGCGACTTGCTCGGTACAAAGGTAAACTTTCTTTCGGTTTGATACGATTTTCGTGAAAATAAATCCATTTCCTACCAAAACACTAATTATCCTCTTCTTTCGGATCGTTTTTATCTTCTTCCTGATCGAGCAAGGTTGCTTCGGTATAATGATAATGAATATTCGGTTGATTTTGCGCTTGCGCTTTTTGTTCTTCTAATTCTAAATAAGCTTGCCAAAGCGCTTCTGCTTTAGGGTCGTACACATTTTCATCTTCCCAATAATAGGTTTGTTTTTGTGGTCCTAATTTTCTGAAATAAAGCGCTAAAACAAATCCGACCAAAAATCCAGACAAATGTCCTTCCCAAGAAATAGGATTTTTATTGGCATTCATTTTCAGGGTTGGCAACATATCTTCGGGTAGAATTCCCCAAATAAAACTACCGTACAAGAAAATCACGATCAAAGAAGCAGCCATGGTATTGCGATCTTTCCGAATCAGACCGCTAAAAAACAAGAATGAAGCCAACACATAAACCACGCTACTTGCCCCGATATGACAACCAACGGTTTCGTCGAACCAAGGAAGATCGCCGATGAACCAAAGTAGGATTCCAGAAAAAATCCAACCAAAAAAAACGACCAAATAGGTAATTCTATCGTACAATAAAATACTGAGCGCCGAAAGAAACAACAATGGGAAAGTGTTGCTCAAGATATGCTCCCAACCCGAATGAAAGAGTGGAGAGAGAAGAATTCCTTTTAGCCCAGCCAAATGTCTCGGAATTACACCATAACATTGATCGTCTAAAAAACCGTTGAGGTTGAAGAGAAAAACAATCCAAATGGGTAACAATAGAAGTATCGGAAAATAAATCGCTTTTTTGGGTAAAGATGTCGCCATAATTCTATGAGTGTTTTTGTGGTTTGGAGAAGGTAAAACAGAAATCAAACCAAAACAAATATACCGACAAAAAGGCTTGATTTTATGCCTGCAACAGAACTTTTGCCAAAGGTTGCCAAGCCAAATAGGCAAAACCACGTTGTTTATTTTGTTGAGCAATCTGAAATTGAATTTCGAGTAATTCGGCTGCAATTGCCCACGCCCGAAACACAGAATATTGCGGATCGTACAACTGTGTTGCCTCTGAATTAGCCGCATTGAGCTCGAGAATAATAAAGTTGCCTTGTTGCAAATCTTCTATTGATTTTGTTTTGACATCTAATCGACCATAAAAAAAATCGGGAAGTGTTTGAATGATTTCATCTACTTTTTGATTCAATTTTTCAGTAATCAAATGAGAAGCATCTAAGAAAGTTGTTCCTTTAAAATGATTTCCTATTTTACTCAATTGTAGTGTTTCTCCGACCTCCAAAACCTCATCTAAACGATTCGAAAACTTAAGATACAACTCCTTTTCTTGCCCATGAGTTCTTGGATTTTCGGCAATCAGTCGGCGCAAATTTTTCTTTCCATCGCCTTTCACAGCTAGAAATTCTTTACCGGTGATTGACCAAACAAATCCTTTTTGTTGGTCAGGATAGCGAATATAAAACAAGCCAAATTCTAGCGGAAAGTCGATTAACTCTTGTAGAATCAGCTCCTCTTTAACTGTTTTTTTATAATTTTCCCAATCGGTAGGATGATACAAAATCGCGACATCTTTTCCTCTTTCACCCTTATTTGGTTTGACAACAATCGGATAATAAGGAGGTTGAAAAGTGCTTATATTTTTTTGAGAGATCGAAAGCGTTTCGGGAATATATTTTTTTGGTAACTGTTGAATTAATTCGTATTTTGGATAATCATAAAAACCGCCAAAACGTAAATGTGGATTAACATTGCAAAAATACATCAACGATTTTGCACGGATGGCATACAATAAATACAGCGGAGTAAGTGCGCCATAGAACACCCAAAAGGGCCAAAACTCGTACTGATAGATTCGTTGCCAAAACTTTTTCCACATCATACCGCAAAATAAAGGATAATCGAGCAATCTTCAAAACTGACATTCTGACATAAAAAGAATAAAGCAACGTAATTTTTAATATTTTATTAGAACTTTAACAGACAGATTAACCACTCGTATTGCATTATTGCTTAATATTATTGCACGGCATAATTTATGCAACAGACCAACATATAATTTTATATTAAACTGAGTAAGAGAACTGAACAATGAACGATAATTTTTCTCAACAAGTAAAAGACGTAATCGCTTACAGCAAAGAAGAAGCGTTACGTTTAGGTCACGAACAAATCGGCACCGAACACCTTCTTTTAGGGATTCTACGAGATGGTGAAGGGAAAGTGATTTCTGTTCTTGAGGCCCTGAATGTTGATTTGAAAGAAGTGAAATCGAAAATCGAAACTTTGGCACCGCCTAGAGAAGTAGATTCGATGAATGCTTCTCGAAATTTAACCTTAACTAAACAAGCAGAACGCGCTCTGAAAACTACTTTTCTAGAGGCAAAACTATTCCGTAGTCCGACTGTAAATACAGTCCATCTATTGTTATGTATTTTACGTAATGAAAATGATCCGATTACGAAATTGATGAAAAAAATGGATATTGATTATGATAGTGTAAAAGAAGAGTTTAAGTTTCAATACCAAGATGACGCTTCTTTGGATACGCCACGTGCAGAATCTTCATCGTATGATGATGACGAAACATCTGGACGTGCAGAATTCGATCGTCCTTCTTCTAAATCTACTTCCAAAAGTAAAACGCCCGTTTTGGATAATTTTGGGCGCGATTTAACGGCTATTGCACAAGAAGGCAAATTAGATCCTGTAGTTGGTCGAGAAAAAGAAATAGAGCGTGTATCGCAGATTTTATCTCGTCGTAAAAAAAATAATCCATTACTAATCGGTGAACCAGGTGTCGGAAAATCTGCAATTGCAGAAGGTTTGGCACTCCGCATTATTCAACGTAAAGTTTCGCGTGTTTTGTACAACAAACGTGTTGTTACCTTGGACTTGGCAAGCTTAGTTGCTGGCACCAAATACCGTGGACAATTCGAAGAGAGAATGAAAGCCATCATGAATGAATTAGAAAAAAATGATGATATTATTCTTTTTATTGATGAGTTACACACTATTGTAGGTGCTGGTGGAGCTACTGGATCTTTGGATGCATCAAACATGTTCAAACCTGCTTTGGCTAGAGGAGAACTACAATGTATCGGTGCAACAACTTTAGATGAATACAGACAATACATCGAGAAAGATGGAGCTTTAGTAAGACGATTCCAGAATGTAATGGTTGAGCCTACTTCACCCGAAGAAACGCTTCAAATCTTACATCAAATCAAAGACAAATATGAGGCACATCATAATGTAAATTATACCGAAGAAGCCTTAGAAGCTTGTGTAAATTTGACGACTCGTTACATTACCGATCGTTTTTTACCAGACAAAGCTATCGATGCAATGGACGAAGCTGGATCTCGTGTACACATCAAAAACATCAAAGTTCCTCAAGAAATTTTAGACCTTGAGAAAAAATTAGAAGAAATACGCGAAGAGAAAGCGAAAGTTGTTACTTCACAGAAATATGAAGAAGCAGCAAGATTACGTGACACCGAAAAGCAATTAGAAGCTGACCTAAAACGTGCTCAAGCTGATTGGTTGAAAGAATCGAAAGATCACCGAGAAACCGTATCAGAAGACAATGTTGCCGAAGTAGTTTCGATGATGAGTGGCGTGCCTGTACAACGCGTTGCCGCTGGCGAAATGAAAAAACTAGCCAAAATGAACGACCAAGTAAAAGGTAAAGTAATCGGGCAAGATGTAGCGGTAGAAAAAGTAGTGAAAGCTATTCAACGTAACCGTGCCGGACTGAAAGATCCGAACAAACCGATTGGTTCGTTTATTTTCTTAGGTACAACAGGAGTTGGTAAAACTCAATTAGCCAAAATATTAGCCAAAGAATTATTCGATTCGGATGATGCTTTGATCAGAATAGACATGAGTGAATACATGGAGAAATTCGCTGTATCTCGCTTGGTAGGAGCACCTCCGGGTTATGTTGGTTATGAAGAAGGTGGACAATTGACTGAAGCTGTTCGTCGCAAACCGTATGCAGTGATTCTTCTCGATGAGATAGAAAAAGCACACCCTGATGTTTTTAATATTTTGTTACAAATCTTAGATGATGGTCATGTTACGGATAGTTTGGGTAGAAAAATTGATTTTAGAAATACAATCATTATTCTTACCTCGAACATTGGAACAAGACAATTGAAAGATTTTGGTGACGGTGTAGGATTCGGAACATCTGCGAAAAAAGAATCTGCTGATGAAAGAGCAAAATCGACAATAGAAAGCGCCTTGAAACGTGCTTTTGCGCCAGAGTTCCTAAATCGAATAGATGATATAATTATTTTCAATTCTTTATCGAAAGAAAATATTATAGAGATTATCGATATCGAACTCGAACAACTTTTCCATCGTCTATCAGCATTAGATTACCATTTGGAATTGACTGCGGAAGCAAAAGATTTTATTGCAGAAAAAGGATTTGATAAAGATTTTGGTGCTCGTCCGCTAAAACGTGCTATCCAAAAATACATAGAAGATCCATTGGCTGAGGAAATCATCAATACCAATGTAACAGAAGGCGACCATGTTTTGCTAGAATTAAACGATGCAAAAGATGGAGTGAAAATTCAAGTAAAAGGAAAAGCAGAAGAGAAAAACTCATAACGCTTTTATAGTATAACACATAAAAAAACCCACTTCAGATTGAAGTGGGTTTTTTGTTTTATCCTAATCGAACGATTATCGATTTAGTTTTTTAATCGCACTACACGAACGGCATCATTCACATAAGCTTTGTTGTTTCCTAATCGTTTGTAACTAAATTTAGAAGAAAGCTGGGTGTTTTCTGCAGAAAGATTTCCTGTGAAATCACCTTTAAAATTCATTCTATTGATAATATCATACGTTACATCATACCCAAATTGTTCGTAATCGTTTGGCGATGAACAATAGTTTTCATTAAAAAGTTTCAAGATTTCTTGTTCATTCGCTCCGTAAATATTCATCAATCGAGAAGTACTATAAGCGAATCCGATATTTTTTAGAGCTTCTATATTGGCTTGATTATTTTTACTGAAAATATCATACACAGAAACTGCTTTTATACCAAAAGCTTTGAGATTCGAAGCATCAAACGTTTTTAATCTGTTGAGGTACGAAACTCCTAATTGATCATTGTCAGAAATTAAAACCGTAACAATTGGCGTTACATATTTATCGGCTCCGACAACTTCTGTTGGTTGAACAACTTTGTTTACATCGGTTACAATAACCACATTGGCTTTTAATTTTTTAGTCAATTCTTTTTTGGTGTATTCTGCCAAATCTTTGTATTTATCTTCGGTCAACAAATAGATCTGTTCCTTAGCATAATCTTTAGCAATTTCATCAATAATCTGATCCGCCAAAACCTCATCTCTCGGCGTGGCCATAATCACATTTCCGTAATTATCTAAGTTGCTCGCATTGGCAAAAGGCGAAACGATAGGAATGTTAGAATTGCTCAACATTTGGGCAGCTTGTTCCACACTCGAAGCATAAAATGGTCCGATGATAACATCCGCTTTGTTCAAATCATATTCATCATTGATCTGAAAAAGTTTATTCACATCACGCTCAGAATCAATAACTTTCACATTCACATTTTTTCCTTCTTTGGCTAATTTTTCTAGAGCGACTTTTGATCCAGAAAAGAAATTCATCGCTAAGTTTTTAGAAAGATTTCCTTTCCCCAAATCAAACGGAAAAAACATCACAACATTAATCTCGTTATCGGCAATTCGTTTCAACTCAGATATCGAAGCTGTGGTTGTAATTTTAGCTCCTTCTTGCAACGGAATTCTCAGAATAGATCCTTCTAAAAGTCCTTTAGCGGCAAGATCTGCATTGGCTTTGAGTAATTGATCCATGCTTACTTGGTATTCGGTCGTCAAACCATAAATCGTTTCACCAGCTTTTACTTTGTGCTCAATAAAATTATCACGAATCACGGTATTGCTTCCTTTTCTTGGTATAATGAGATACATCCCCTCTTGCGTACCGTTTGTTTGCAAATCTGGATTGGCCGCATAAAAATCTTCTACCTTGAAATTGTATTTCTTCGCAATCGAATACAGCGTTTCTCCTTTTCTTACCAAATGCATACCTTCTGGTACAATTTCTTTTTCGGTAGTAGTAGCATTTGTGTTGTTTGCTTTTGGTAAACGGATAATATCACCTGCCTTCAAACCATCTTTCAATTGAGGATTCAGGCTGACCAAAGTAGCTTCAGAAACTTGGTATTTCTTGGTAAGAGAATAAATGGTTTCTTTGGGTTCGATCAATAAATAGGTATAATTATTATCGTCTTTTGGTAATGATGGTGGCGTAAGAGATTGATCATTTTTCGGAGATTTTGGCTCCTCTTCTACCTTTGTTATTTTACCATCTTTTGAGGGAATCGTCAAAACATCGCCAGGATGCAAGCCTTTCGATTCGATTGTGGGATTGGCTTTTAGTAACGCCTCTTGTGTAATCTTGTACTTTTTAGAAATTCCGTAAACGGTTTCTTTTGCTTGCACTGTATGCATTTGTTGCGCAAACAATGAAAAACTGCTTAGCAGAAAGGCGAAAGTCAATATTTTTTTCATAGTTTAAAAGATATCCTATAGATTTTTACAAAATTAATCATTTTCTCTCATCCGAAAGGGTTTTTATTATAAAACCAAAAGCAAACGGAGAAATGACTTCATATACGTCATTTAGCCAATCCTTACCATAATCAAGCCAAAAATCGCTAAAATTCACATGTCGTTCTTGTAATTCTCCTTGCGGAAACAGTTCACTTTTCAATTCTTTGATTTGATTGCTCAGCGCTTCGTGTTCTTTTATTTCGGCTTTCATCATTCTTTTTTTCAACTTCTCAAAACCTTTTAATTGTTTTGTCCGTTGCGCTTGAAGCATATTCGAAAACGTAGGATTGGTTTGTTCTGCTAATTTTTCTAAATCATCAAAAAGCTCGACCAATCGATTTTCATACGGAAGTATTTCATCATAAACCGTAGATTCTTGTTGCACTTTTTCTCGCACCAATTCATGCGTCGGGTAAAATAATTGTTGGTTACTCAACTGTAAACGCTCTTGTTTATGGTGTTGCTTTTCTGATAAAAACAGCAACGAATTTCTGAGAAACAACAATGGAAAATCAACGTTTAATTCCTCAAAATTCGATTTCAATTGCAGCCAATACGCTAATTCTCCACCTCCACCAATATACGCAACATTCGGCAAAATAACTTCCTGATAAACAGGGCGAAGAACAACATTCGGACTAAAATTTTCTGGATGCACGTGCAATTCATCAACAATCTCTTTGCGAGAAAAAGATAAATTGGTATTCAATACCTGAAAGCGACCTTCTTGTTCAACGATTCGTTCTCGTTGAGAATTTCCTAAATAAAATAAATTTATTTCTCTCGGATGCACTTGAATCGAATAGCCTAAATCGTGTAATGCTTCGCTTTGTTCTTGTATTTTTGAGTAGGATGATTGTTCGAGGAGTTCTTTCTCGAAAATCGGAATCATTTCCTTTTTCAAGAGTGCATCATCTCCATCCAAACACAAAATTCCGAATTCACCTAATAATTCTTGTACCAAAATTCTCGTAGCTTCGGTAAGATTTTTAGCCGAACAATAACTTTTTTCTATTAGTTTTTTCAGTTCATTCTTGCGCTCACTTTTCGGGAAAAAATTTAAAAAAGCATCCATTACTTTTTCTATTCCTTCTAAACTCAAACGACCAACCGCACCACCATGTGGATGTTCCCACACGAATTTTCTATTCTGAAAATAAAAATGGTTAATCTCTTCGAAATCATGATCTTCGGTTGCCATCCAAAAGATTGGAACAAATGAATATTTTTTTTGTGATTCGTTCAACGAAACACTCATTTTTATGGTTTGTAGAATTTTATAAAAGAAAAAAACCGGCCCTGTTAATAAGTTCAATTGATGTCCAGTGGTAATGGTCAATGTATTGTTATTTTTCAGTAATGCTAAATTCTCTCGTTGTTTTTGGGTGAGAGAAATCTCCGAATATTGAGCTTGTAAACGTTCTACCAAAAGTTCTCGATGAGCGTAAGAACACAATTTTTTTTCGGCTTGTTTCAGGAGGTTTTCCTCATTCGGATATGCTTCATAAAACGGTTCTAAGTTTTCATTTTTCGAGAGGTAATCCTCCATCAAGGTAGAAAAAGATTGACTCACGGTAAGGGTAAGTATCGGATTGTTCATCATTTATTTATCGTTTCTAAAACAGCCAAAGGTCGATCTGTAGCAAAAATATCTACACCCATTTTTTCGTATTCTCGGTAGCGACTATTGCCTCTTTTTTCGGCTTGTTTATCCAAGTTACCTAAAGTTCCTAAAATTACCATGATATCTTCTTGATGAATTTTTTGGTACAATGATTTATCCGACAAACGCGTTCCGGTAAAGGCAATCATTCGATTACTCGGAATATTAGATTCGAGTAAATCATTCAATTCTCGTTCGTTACGCATGTTTACCGACAACATCATTTCGGGAGCTAAACGATGAAGCTTCTGCGCTTGTCCTACCGAATAACTCACCAAAACACATTGTTGTTCCATTTTATTTTCCCTAATTACATCAATCAACTGTTGGTAATCGACTGTCTTTTTTATATCTACCATAAAGTAGACCATTTTTTCTTTTCCCCATTGTAAAGTCTCTGCGAAGGTCGGAACTTTATAGGTCGTTTCGTTTCCGAAATCATCTACTAAAAAATAATTTTTTATCGTAGACAAACTCACCTGATCAACATCTTGTCTGCCGGTTGTGGTGCGTTGCAAAGAGTTATCGTGCATCAAAATTAATTGTTTATCTTGGGTAGTCGAAATATCAATCTCGAAAATATTGATTCCTTTTTGGTATAAAAAATTCATGGTTTCTATACTATTTTCAGGATAATTTTTCAGACCACTTCCGCCGCGATGTGCGCTGACTAAAGTTTTGGTTTTGTTGGCGTAAGAGAAATCTTCGGTAGAATTTGGTATGATATTTTCTGTAGAAGAAGAAGGTTTACATTGCATGAAAAGAAACAATGCAGAAAATAATAAATATCGGAAAATCGATTTCATATTATAACTTGATAAAAGTGAACCACAAAATTAGAAGTTTAATTTTAAAAATACAGTAAAATGGGTTTAAGATCGTTCGTAAAAAAAGTAGTACACGGTGCAGAAGATCAAACGCACCGTTTGTTTCATAAATTAGAAGACGCAAGACACGAAGCGTCTAAACTTGCTATTGATGTTGCGATAGATGGCATTGATATTACACAAAAAGCTTTGAGAAAATTTGACGAAAAGTCAGAGGAAGTTTATGAAAAAACCAAAGAAAGTGCATCTAAACTAAAAGACAAACTAGAAGAAGAAACAAAAGACGTTCGCGAATTAGCCGAAGATCAATACCAAAAAACAAAAGATTTGGTACAAGAAAAAATGAAAACGGCAGAAGATAAAGCGTACGAAAAAAGTGCCGATTTAGCCGATAAAGTAAATGATAAGATCGACGAGGTAAGTGAAAAATTAGACAAAGAAAAAGAAGATTAGTCTTTTCTTTTTTTATCAATAGGATGTTTTAGGTGAGATATTCTCTGCTTAACTACATTATTGGACTGATTTTTGCTAACTCTGCAAAGGTTTAGTTTAGAAAATGGAAAATAATTTAAATGATTACAGCAGACATAATCGTCCGCGAGATATTGCTATTTGGGCATTATCTATTTTGCTTTTACTATCTATTGGTTATATAATTTATCAGAATTTTAATTATAAAGTAGATAATTCTTCGCTCACCATAGATGCAAATGATTTGGAACGTAGCCGAGAAGTTCTGAAACAAGAGTTGCGCGTTTTACGGTCGGATTACGAAGACATGAAAAAAGTAGCTATAGAACAAGATTCTACCATAAATGATCGAGATTTAGCTATTTTCGAAAAGCAAAAACAAATACAAAGCATTCTCAATAAACAAGATATCAACGAAAACGAATTGCAGAAAGCCCGAAAATTAATTATCTCTCTTCAAACTGATATTTCAGATTATAAGGAGCAAATTGCAAAATTAACGTACGAAAACAAAAAACTAAATGCTAAAAATTTAGCACTCAATACGGCGAAAGATTCTATCAGAAATGAGAAAGATAAAACAGAAAACGCACTTCAAAAAACCAAAGAAGCTTATACAGATCATCAAGAAAAAGTGAATGCGACCTTGTCATTATCGAACTATAAAATAAAAGGAATCAATGTTCGTCGTGGCGGAAAGGAAGTGGAAACTACACGTGCGAAACGAATAGATAAAGTTCGAGTTTCGTTTGATATTGATAAAAACGAAAGCGCTTCTGGAGAAAAAACATTATACATTGCTGTGCATAAACCAGATGGTTCTTTAGGAATTTTTGAAGGCGCACAAAACGGAAATTTAGTCTTGAGAAATAACAACGAAATTAAGTTTTCGGACAAAGTACAAATCAATTATACACAAGGAGAAGTGCAAACGGTTTCTTTTGATTGGATTGATTATGATTTCCCAAAAGGAAAATACGATATTGACGTCTATGAAAATGGTTTCAAGATTGGACAATCTACAATAGAATTGCGTTAAAAACATCGTTAAACGTTGCTCGAAAAGAGTAACAAAAAAAAACCGGAATTTATAAATTCCGGTTCTTTTTGTTTAATATTTTAGTTCTTATTTAGTTTTTGCAGGGACTCTATTGGTGGCAGGTCCGCCACCATCCATAGTATTGGGAGCATTTAAGGTTATCGGATAAGAGCGACTCATGATTCCGACCAATTTAAAAGCATCATAAATTTTTCTATTTTGCTGATTTCCTAAGGCGATAATTGCAACTCTATTTTTCACATCGTGGACATAGACACTATAATTTCCGTGCCACCAACCGTTATGATACATAAATTTTCCGCCGTCCGGATATTCCATCATACGAAAACCTAAACCGTAGTTTTTGACTCCTTTACTCTCATAACTATAACCCGTATAGGCTTCTTTCAATAGATCTTTAGGTAAGAACTTTTTCGAGTACATGGCATAATCCAAACGATAAATATCTCGCGGTGTTGAATAAATATTTTTATCTCCATACACTTTATCGAGATGATCCCAAGCCCATTTCTGACCTTTGAATCCGTACGAAGAAGAAACTTTATCTTTATCCTTATCAAACTCGAAAACAAATGTATGCTCCATCCCAAGCGGATCAAAAAGCATGTATTTCATTGCTTTTGGATACGACATTCCAGAAAATTTTTCTATCATCAAGGCAAGTAACGCGTAATTGGTATTCGAATAGGCAAATTTGGTTCCGGGCTTACTCAGCAAAGGAACTTGATGGTTAGCAAACAACGCCAAAACTTCTTCATTGGAGATTTGTTTGGTTTTGTCCCACAACTTCATATTATCGATCACGTAAGCATAATTGGGTAATCCGCTTCGGTGATTAAGTAAATTTCTCACGGTAGTTTCTGGGTAAGGAAAACTCGGTAGGATACTTTGCACGGTCTGATCTAACGTAAGTTTTTTATGTTCGACCAATTTCAGAATAGCCAAAGAAGTCATCACTTTCGACACTGAAGCTATATGGATAGGCGTTTCTGCCGTTAACGGAATATTCTTTTCTACATCGGCAAAACCATCATACGCTTCGAATAGGATCAAACCATTTTTGGCAACCAACATTCCTCCACTTACAGGTTCAGTTTCCCAATGATCTCGATGAAAATTAAACAAGGCATTTCGGTAATCGTAAATTTCTTTTTTAGGAAGAGGATGAAATTTTATGGCTGTAAACCAGTTTATCGAATCGAATCTTGGCGGTGCATTCGGATCCGTTTTAACTATTTTTTTTAATTCTTTTTCTTCTTTTTTACACTGTGAAAATGTTGCAATGATGGTGGTTAAGCTAAGGGCGACAATCAATTTTTTCATACTATCACAAATATTACAACCAAAAAAAGGAAAACAAATCTACTCTATAAGTTGGAAGTGTAAAAACAGATAGTTGATTTTAGCATAAAAATAACAATTAGCGTAATTTCTGTGAGAAGTATTCGCCAACAATGATGCTTGTAGCCATGGCTACATTAAGACTTTCGGTTTGTTTCCCAATGGCCGGAATACTTATTTTATTAGTGATTTTATCCTCAACTGCCTTACTAATTCCATGCGCTTCACTCCCCATTACCAACATTGCATTTTCTGGAAACGGAAATTGAAAAATCGACTCACCTTCCATAAACGCACCTAAAATAGGAAACTTATAATTTTCTATCACTTCTAAAATATCGGTATAATGAACCGCAACCCTCGCAAAAGATCCCATCGTAGACATGATAACTTTCGGGTTGTAAACATCAACGGTTTCTTTAGAACAAATAATTTGTGTAATGCCAAACCAATCTGCCAACCGAATTATTGTTCCTAAATTCCCTGGATCGTTTATCGTATCCAAAACCAAAGTCAGTCCTTTTATTGGAGCTATAGAGCGCTGTGGCGGAATTTCGCAAACCGCTAAACATTCGTTTGGTGTAGAAAGAAAACTAATTTTTTTCAGTTCATTGGGTGATAAATAATGTACCGGAAGATTGATTTTCGCATCAAAATTTTGGTTCGTTGTGTACAATTCTTTTACCGTGATGTTACTTTTCAGTACTTCTTTTACATTTTTAACACCTTCTACGACAAACAAATTATATTTTTGCCTATATTTTTTAGATCCTAATGAAGTTATTATCTTCATTGCGTTTTTAGTTAACATCATTTTATGCGAAGAAATATTACAAATATATCATTATTATTTGGTGCAGGAATCTTTTTTTGGTCATGTAATGCCACAAAAAAAGTACCCGAAGGTGAATATTTATTAACTAAGAATACATTCGAATTTGTAGACAAAGAACAGAAAAAAAATCTAACTGGTGATCTGAATAATTATGTCAAACAAAAACCAAACTCTAAAGTGCTTGGTTTCTCGATTCCTTTGGCTGTCTATAACATGTCCGACCCAAAACTCGATACCGTTTTTGATATTTATTATAGCTATCCAGAATCTCGACAAAAAAAAGAAACGCTCGATAGCTTGTTCCGTTCACATCATCTCGATGAATATGTTGGGAAAAGCAAATGGCTCGATCGATTATTCTTCTCAAAAGGACAACCTCCTGTTATCTTGGATACGGCTCAAATGGATTTTTCTGAGCGAAATATAGAAGTTTATCTCAAAGATAAAGGTTTCTTTGATTCGGATGTGGTGGCTGTTGCCAAGACAGATTCCACCAATAAAAAAGCAGAAATCAAATACGAAATAAAACTCAACTCTCCGTCTTTTATCGAGACCTATAACTACAACATTCAAGATACTTTAATCAGTCGATACGTGAATCAATCAGCTGAGCGTTCTATGTTGTTTGCGGGTGATCAGTACAATTATGAGAATTTCGAAAACGAAAGAAATCGGATTGTAGATTATCTAAAAAACAGAGGTTTTTATGATTTTAATGCCTCAGGAGAAGATATTTATTTCGAAGCTGACACTACAAAAAGCAATAAAAGATTAGATGTAACCATGTTTATCGATCGATATATTGTCGATTCTACCCTTTTGGTTCACGATACTTTACAACAAAAACAATACAATCAATACACGTATAACAAAATAAGAATTTTCCCTGATTCGGAAACTGCCGTTACGCAAGATCAGTTCAATCCAGACGATTATCCATACCAAAGAAATTACAAAGGATATGAATTGTATTATCGAGAAAAACCGCGTTATCGAGCAAAATATTTCACCGATGGAATGGTAATGGAGCAAGATGCGCTGTATCGTTTACGAACCGAAACGCAAAGTAAACGCAACATCTTGAAAAAAGAAAACATGACTTTCCGCGGTTTTGTGCCCGAAAAAGTAGACACAACGCTCAATTATTATATTACTTATAGTCCGAAAAAAACCTATGATATGAATTTGTTTTTTGAGGGATATTGGGCGCGTTACCTCAACTTTGCAATTTCTCCCGGGGTTACGCTCACAGCAAGAAATCTATTTCGGGGAGGTGAAAATTTAGAAACCACTTTCAAAGGAACTTTAGGAAATGTAAACAATGATTTCGCTGCCAAAAAACAAGGTTTTTTCAATGCTTACGAATTATCATTAGAATCAAAAATTCGTTTTCCTTACCTCTTTTTACCGTTCAATACAGAGAAATTATTGCCGAAAAGATTTTCTGCAGAATCAGCAATCCGAATTGGTTCTAGCACACAACGAAATGTTGGTTTGGATAGAAATCATTATACCTTTGGATTGGATTTTGACATTTCCTACCGAGAATATCAACACAAAGTTTCTTTCTTCAATACCGAATACGTGCGCAACAACAGAAAAGAACGGTATTATGACATTTATTCTCGAGATCGAGAAATTTTTGACGAAACAGCAAAAGATTATTTTTTGTATGATTCGACTTTGCAAACCGATTATGAAAATGATTTGATTACCCGCGATCAATTAAGTGCTGTGATCGATGCCGACCAAGGATTCAGAACATGGATGGATACTCAAATGGCAGAAAATTTTGTGTTGTTCCAAAACATGTTATACCGAAAAGCGAGTATTTCTCAAGATGCTTTGATCAATTCTTTCATCTATCAATTTACGTATAACGAAGAAAATGTTCCGAGAATATCCAACAGAAACCCTTGGTTTATCAATGCTCGCGTAGAGCTTGCCGGTAATTTGATGGGGTTATTGGATAAAAGTTTTGGTTTTATAAAAGACACCGATGAACTTGGTGAAGAGGTTGGGACTATATTTTCTATTCCATACTCACAATTTGTCAAAGTGGATGTTGATGTTCGGAAAAAATGGAATTTCGATAAAACTTTTGCCATTGCAACCCGCGCAATGTTTGGTTTCGCACAACCCTACGGGAATTCTAATTTCATTCCGTTTATCCGAAGTTATTCGGCCGGTGGTTCGAATGATGTTCGTGGTTGGGCTCCTTTAACATTAGGACCTTCTGATCAGCCTCGTGTGCCAAATTCTAAAAACCAAAGTTTATCTTTCGAAAGCATGAAAATATTATTGAATGCCGAGGTGAGAAAACGTTTTTTCGGAAGTGTAGAAGGTGCATATTTTATCGATGCTGGGAATATTTGGGGAACGAGCAGAGATCGTCCTCAGACCATGTTTCATTTCGACGAGTTTATCAATCAGTTTGGAGTTGGTACGGGTGTTGGTTTACGGTATCACATAGGGACTTTTGCAATTTTGCGTCTAGATGCGGCATTCAAACTCCATGATCCATCCTATCCAAAAGGAGAACGTTGGCGTTTTGTTGATTTTAAAGATAACAAACCCCGTTTACATTTTGGGATAAATTATCCATTCTAAAAATAGTTTACCTATCTTTGTTCAACCAAATTTTAATACGATGAGTAGAAAATTTCCTGCTGGTGTTGCCACTGGCCAATTAGTACAAGAAATCATACAAGATGCAAAAGCAAATAAATATGCACTTCCGGCGTGTAATGTAATCGGTTCCGATTCGATCAATGCAGCAATGGAAACCGCAGTTGACGTTAACTCGCCAATCATTATTCAATTTTCGAATGGTGGTGCGGTATTCAATGCAGGAAAAGGACTAAACAATGAGCAGCAAAGAGCCGCTGTTTTAGGTTCGATTGCAGGTGCAAAACATATCCATCAGTTAGCCGAAGCTTACGGTGCAACGGTTATTTTACATACCGATCACTGTGCAAAAAATCTTTTACCTTGGATTGATGGTTTGATGGATGCCAATGAGCAACATTATAACCAATTTGGTAAAACTTTGTTCAGTTCGCATATGCTCGATCTTTCAGAGGAACCTTTGAAAGAAAATATGGAAATCTCTAAAAAATATCTAGAACGCATGTCGAAAATCGGGATGACTTTAGAGATAGAATTAGGAATTACCGGAGGTGAAGAAGATGGTGTAGACAATTCAAATGTCGATAATTCTTTACTTTACACTCAACCAGAAGAAGTTGCTTATGTTTATGAAACCCTAAAAGAAGTTAGCGATAATTTTTGGGTTGCAGCAGCATTCGGGAATGTACACGGAGTTTACAAACCAGGAAATGTGGTTCTTACACCAAAAATCTTGTATAACTCTCAACAATTCATCGAACAGAAATTTGGTGTAAAAGATGCCATTAATTTCGTTTTCCACGGCGGGTCAGGTTCTTCTTTAGAAGAAATTAGAGAAGCAATTGATTATGGTGTGATAAAAATGAATATCGATACCGATTTGCAATTTGCTTTTATGGAAGGAGTGAGAAAGTATTTTGATAAAAATGCCGCTTACCTTCAGTCGCAAATAGGAAACCCAGAAGGAGCAGACAAACCGAATAAAAAATTCTACGATCCGCGCGTATGGTTACGAGCAGGAGAAGTAAGTTTCAAAGATCGCTTGAAACAAGCTTTTGAAGATTTAAACAACATTAATCGTTTAGGATAACCCTTATCCTAACAAAAACTAAAATAGCATTATGCCTTGGTTTATTAGACGAAAAAAGAATATTACCACTCCTACCGAAGCGAAAAAAGACGTGCCAAAAGGTTTATGGTACAAAACTCCTTCGGGAAAAATAATTGAAACAGAAGAACTAAAAGCGAACAATTATGTAAGTCCAGAAGACGACCATCATGTGCGCATTGGTAGTACAGAATATTTCGAGATCCTTTTTGATGATGGAAAATTCAAAGAGCTCGACGCCAATCTTAGCAGTGAAGATCCACTGAATTGGGTCGATACCAAACCCTACAAAGAACGTCTAGAAGAACTGAAAAAGAAAACCGGTCTCAATGATTCTATTCGTACAGGCGTAGGAAAAGTACATGGTAGAGATATTACAGTTTGTTGTATGGATTTTAAATTCATCGGAGGTTCATTAGGATCAGTGATGGGTGAAAAAATCGCGCGCGCTGTGGATTATTGTATCAAACACAAAACTCCTTTGTTGATCATTACTCAATCTGGAGGAGCCCGTATGATGGAAGCCGCCATTTCTCTGATGCAATTGGCAAAAGTAGAAGCAAAACTCATTCAATTAGCCGAGCACAATATCCCTTATATTACCTTATTGACCAATCCTTCTTTTGGTGGGATTACGGCTTCTTTTGGTTCGATAGGAGATATTATTATGGCTGAACCAGGAGCTTTGATCGGATTTGCAGGACCACGCGTAATTAAAGAAACCATTGGACGAGATTTACCAAAAGGTTTCCAAACTTCAGAATTTTTATTAGAAAAAGGGTTTGTAGATATGATTGTTCATCGAACAAAACTAAAAGATAAATTAAAAGAGGTAACAGATATGTTGATGCCTATCAAATAATTACCGAAAAAAGTGCAAATATTTTTAATTATTTCGAAAATATGATTTGGATTATTAAGAAATGATTTATTATATTTGCACTCCAATCGCGAGAATAGCTCAGCTGGTAGAGCACGACCTTGCCAAGGTCGGGGTCGCGGGTTCGAGTCCCGTTTCTCGCTCAACTTCGAAAGAAGTGGATGCCTTGGTGGTGGAATTGGTAGACACGCAGGACTTAAAATCCTGTGTCCATTAGGACGTGCGGGTTCAAGTCCCGCCTGAGGTACACAAAAACGCTTGATAACTTTTAGTTATTCGAGCGTTTTTCTTTTTTATCTATTTTCTCATCCTAACAGAAACAATCGTATTTCTTTGATCAACGATAAATGATTTTCGCAACTAAGGTATATTCTTTTTCCATTTTTCAATAGGATAAGAATACTACTTTCAAAATCAGAAATATTATAAATATACCCATCCATATTGCCACTAATTACACCAAAAACTCCTCGTGTACCATAAACCATATAATTCGAATTAAAGTTTATTGCACGTATATTTTCGATGGTGTTTAGTTTAATGATTCGTTTTCTAAGAAGAGATTTCAGCACCAATTGATCTTTCTCTAAAATAATCCATCTTATCCTGTTGAGGTGCAAGTAAAGCATATAAAACAAAAGCAATAAACCAATACAGATATTCATCCAATTGAGAGTCGGATATTCCTGATTATAATAAAAACCAAAAAAGCCTACTGCCAATAAACATACAACAATAAGAAAAGTAAAAATGGTTACCAGAATATAAAAACTATTAAGTTTCACGCGAAAATGCATAGATGTATTTTAGTTAAATTTAAGAATTATTACGATATAATTAACAATAAAAGAAGATTTAAAGATTCTTATAAAAATATTAATCATTTTATAATTCTTTCTTAACCAATGAGAAAGAAAATATTTTTATTTTTTTTGATAATTTATTTGGTAAAACGAAAAAACTTGCAATATATTTGCACCCACAATTAGCGGGAATAGCTCAATTGGTAGAGCGTCAGCCTTCCAAGCTGAATGTTGCGAGTTCGAGTCTCGTTTCCCGCTCTACTTCGAAAGAAGTGGAAGCCTTGGTGGTGGAATTGGTAGACACGCAGGACTTAAAATCCTGTGTCCATTAGGACGTGCGGGTTCAAGTCCCGCCTGAGGTACAAAATACATAAAAACGCAGTAAAATTGCGGGAATAGCTCAATTGGTAGAGCGTCAGCCTTCCAAGCTGAATGTTGCGAGTTCGAGTCTCGTTTCCCGCTCTAATAAAAAAATCAGCACTAAATTAGCGCTGATTTTTTTTATTCACCAAACTCTAAATAGGGTTCCATTTCTTTGAACTTAGCATCTGAAATTACATAACACTTCTGTAAAGTAGCTGCATCGGCAAAGCGACCACCAAGAGAATAACGATACTTCATAATCGTATTGGCTTGCTTTTCTGTGAAACCAATTTTCATCCAACCCTCTTTATCGAGTTTATTGGGATCGAATTTCTCTAAAGCAACAACTTGTTTATGCTCTTTCGTTACTGCAACCGAAGAGGTTTCTGTAGCTGTTGTATTGCTCACCGCTTGATTTGAACGATAAGCCGGCGACTTCTCTGGCAAATTGATGTATGGCTTCATTTCTTGAAACTTCTCGTCAGAAATCACGTAACATTTCGATAATTGTTCTAAAGAGGTAAACTCATTCCCGACAATTCTTTTGTACTTCAGAATTGTTTCTGCCTGTTTCTTACTAAAACCGATTTTTATCCAATCATTTTCTGAGTAATCATTTGGATTGAATCGGGTGTAAGCAACATTTTTTCTTGTTTGTTGCTTGCCTAAACGCACATCACTTTTCGCTTTTTCTGGCAATAAAAGATACGGCGAAAGCATCGCATAGGCTTCGTCATTGATCACATAACATTTTCTGATTTGTTCTTTCGATTCGAATTTCCCACCTAACATTGCTTTGTATTTCATGATTACTTCAGCTTGTTTTGGTGTAAAACCATATTTATGCCAATCGGTTTGGGTAAGATCATTTGGGTCGAATGCTGCTAAAACAGTATCGATTTTCGATTTCGTAAAGCGATTCTTATAAGAGGATGAGGATAAGGTTGCTTTTGCTTCTGCAGAAAGCTGAATTTGTTTCAGTTCGCTTTGTTGAATTTCATCGAAAACCAAATTTTCATTCGAATTCCCAAATACCATTAACCCTTCTCCAACCAAAAGAATAATACAAAAGACAATTAATCCGGTTTTCTGAGCTTTGGTCAATAATAAAAAAGGTAATAAAGAAGACTTCATAGGTCATTAGATTTTTGTTATTACAAAAACCAGCGTACAAATCTAAACTATACAAACAAGCGTTTGTTGACCTTCTATAACAAGTAGTTGAGGAGTAAAGATAAACTATAAAAAATTAGGAAACAACTATTAATTGATTAATATCGAGTAATTTATAAATCGAACACCGATTTTCTTCTGATTACGAAACAATCTTTTACCCACAAAGCAAAGGCCATAATAAAATAAGCTACAAACGCAACTCCTAAGGTTGCAAAGGCAAGATAAATATACAATAAACGTAATTTGGTAACTCGCACACCTATCTTATCTGCAATCCTTTCGATTACATTGAACCATGAAATTTCGGTAATATTTCTAAATTTATCCAACATAAGGTTTCAATACTTCGTATCCGATGCTGCAATTTAAGCATTTTTTTGGTAAACAAAAATGTTCATACGCTTGTAAAAAAGCTTGTGAATCATAGGCATTTTTATTCTTCAACCCAGCTTTTTCATATAGGTTTGTTATATTATTTTTCTCTGCTTTTATTTCTTCATACATCGAAAGCCAGCGTTCATCTACTTCTTCATCACGATAAAAAGCATAGGCAAAACGCAAAGGCAATAAAGTATTCAGGATAATATTTTCTATTTTAGAACTACTAATTTTCTTACTCATTTTTATACTTTCCTCCCCAAAACGATAATGATTTTCCCAATACATATCCACTTCAATCGATTGAAAAACAACAATTATTTCTTCTTTCGATTGCGCACTCATCAAAACCGAAAATAAGTTTTTGTGCATTCCGTACAAAGCGGCTAATTGAGCAATTCGAATGGTAGGAAAACTTATCGGGCGCATACGAAAATAGCGAAATAAATGATGCGACATCGGTTGAAGATGATATTTCACCCGAAGAAATTGATATTTTTCTGATAAGTTTTTTTGATAATCATCTTGACGCAAATCCTCTAACAATCCGGCCTGACCGAAAAACAAAGCAGTTATTGCTTCTCTGTTGTATTGAACTTTTTGCAAGACCGAAAACGGAAAAGAAACACTCCATTGTAAAAATATTTCAGCATTGACTTTCAGACCAAACGTATAGGCCAATTGTCGGAAAAGCACAGCTTCCCAATTGTGTTGCGCCTTCTCTAACTCCGATAGTAATTTATTCGATTTCATCAACATCCTATCCAACAAAAGTTGATTTTTCCACAACGAAATTTTCTCCTCCTCTACTCGATTAACCAACGAATAACAAGGCAAAAAATACGTTTCGGTTGTCAATCGATGATAAGCTTCGAGAGTTTTGGGATCGATTAGATTTTTTAATTCTAAGGTTTCTATACCCAATTCTTCGAGCAACGTAAGGTGCACATCTTGTTCGTACACCACATGCAAAATCAAGGTATGATAATTCGGATCTTTGTTATGATTATGATGCAACCAATCGGAAGATTTTACATGAATTTCGACCGATCCATACCAACGCAATTGATCAATCTTCAGATGAGCTTCTAGAAAATCTGGACCAGCATTCGGATTAGAAACTCCAACCTTTTCTATATCGATTGTTTTCCCTGATAAGGTTTTCGCGTCCTGAAACCGAAAAAGCTTGAATCGCCAAATATGATGTAGAAATTCCTCTTTCATGAGATTCGATTTTTGCTTAGCGTGCATAAAAATTACAACAAATTTCAATCAAAAAAAAATCGATTTGATTTCTCAAACCGATTTTCTATCAAAGCATTAAGCTTATACTAATTATTTTTCCGACTTCTACATATCGTCGTCACCTTTTAGTTTTTCTGCATTTTCTGCCACCTTCAGCGCATCAATCATTTCTTGAATATCTCCATTCATAAAATTATCTAAATTATAAATTGATTTATTGATTCGATGATCGGTAACACGACCTTGCGGATAATTGTAGGTTCTGATTTTTGCCGAACGGTCACCGGTAGAAACCAATGATTTTCTTTGTTCTGATCGTTCTGCATGTTTCTTTTCGTATTCGATTTCGTATAACTTGGTTCGTAACAACTGCAAAGCTTTTTCACGATTTTTGTGTTGCGAACGCGCCTCTTGACAAACAATTACTATCCCAGAAGGTTTATGCGTCAATTGTACTTTTGTTTCTACTTTGTTTACGTTTTGCCCTCCTGCACCAGACGAACGCGCTGTTTGGTATTCTAAATCGGCCGGATTAATTTCTACGTCAACTTCTTCTGCTTCTGGCAAAACAGCCACAGTAATTGCGGAAGTATGCACACGACCTTGCGATTCGGTTTCTGGCACTCGTTGCACGCGATGCACACCCGACTCGTATTTCATCGTACCAAAAACAGCATTGCCTTCTACCGAAATCACCATTTCCTTGAAACCTTTTCCAGATGCTTCTGAGGTATTGAGAACCTCATGTTGCCAACCTTTTTGTTTGAAGTACATTGCGTACATTCGGTAAATATCTTCTACGAAAATTGCTGCTTCATCTCCTCCGGTTCCGGCACGCAATTCAACAATTACGTTTTTGTCATCTTCGGGATCTTTCGGGATAAGCATAAATTTTATTTCTTCTTCCAATTCTGGAATTTTATGCAAAGCTTCGTCTTTTTCTAATTTTGCCAATTCAACCATTTCGGCATCCGATCCATCGGCAATAATTTCATTTGCTTCTTCGAGCACATTGAGCAAACCTTCGTATTCTTCTTGTTTCTCTACATAATCGCGTAGATCCGAATATTCTTTATTTAGTTTGGCGTAGCGCGCCTGATCGGTAATAATATCGGGCTGAATAATCAAATCTGCCACCTCATCAAACCGTTGTTTTATAGCACGTAATTTATCTAATAATCCTGTATCTGCCATTTTTTTTCTTTGGGTTGTAAAGATACGGCTTCACAAGCATTTCTGGAAATTTGACTTTAACTTTTCCTCGAGTTTAGGGTTTTTCTGGTTCGATTGAAATTTTATTGGAAATAGAATACATCGGCAAATCCTTGGGTTGAAGTCCGACATAGACTTTCTTGCTCTTCCCTAACAAACTCGATTTTATCGAAACCTGAATCGTTTTTTGTTGGTTAATTTTCGCTTCCCACAACACTTCTCGAATATCTTCTAAATACACCAAAGTATAATGCGGATCACCGATAAACACTAAATATAGCAAAGGTAAATCATCAAAATTTTTGGTAGAAAAAAGAGAAGGTGAAACTGAGGACAACTCTATAATAAGAAAGTTTTCGGTAGGATGAATAACATTGTTCGAAAGATGAAAAGCATAGTTCTCTTCGGGTTTGAAATTTTCTATTTTCGTAATAAAATATGGTTCAGCTCGCCAACCAATCACCGATTGATTACTTTTTTGCCAACGAGAAACAAAAGCAAAATCCTTTCCATCAAAATCGTTTAATTGTTGCCAATCATCGAAACTCGATCGTCGATTATCCAAAGTTCTATACACCCACGTTTGTCGATTTGCATAAAAAGCGAACAAGGAAGCTTCTTGATATTTTTCGAATAAAACCAGAGAATCATTCACTTGGTTTCCGATGCGCAAGGCTGCGTCCCGATTGTCATCCAACCAAGAAAAAGCTGGAGAAAACAAGGCGATTCTTGCAACCATCAACCCTAAAACATTCGTAAGTCCTAACCGAAAAAATAGTTGATTGTTTAGATTTTCGGTCCGATACAACCAAATAAGTTGCGCCACAAATCCCACCAAAAGCCATTGTAGTTGGGGTTTATTTTTTAGGCTCATGATCAGAAAAAATAACAAAGGTAAGACCGACAAAAACAAAATCGACTGATCGAATCTATTCATACTTTTTATATTTTTTATCGAACAAAACGATTTCCATAAAAAAGGAGAATACGCCAACGTCCCTAAAAACAATCCACCCAAAAGCAGATAAACAAGAGCGTCATAATGCATTTTGGTCTGATTGCGATCGGCGAGATGGTACCGAAAAGGAGCAAAATCATGTTCGATTAACCAAGACAAATGAGGAATATAGAGTATGAATGCGATGAAAATCGTTAGATAGAATTTTTTATTGTTTAGTAAAAATCGAAGATGAGGCAATAAAGTAAACGCAACAACTAAAAATCCGTGGTATTTGCTGTAGAACAAACCAGCGATGGCAAGAGATAATCCTAAAAATGCCAAAGGTTTTTTATGCTCTAAAAACTGTTTCAGGAAAAACAAATACAGCAAGGTAAAAAATAACAAAGCAGTATCAGGCGTAGAAATGAAGCCGAAAAGTTGCAACAATGGTGCAGAAGCAAAAAGACATAGAACTTTCCAGCGTTGCACTGCAGATCGAGGTTGTAGAATTGTATAAAAAAGAAAAAAGTTACAAGCGAAAAGAATAGTCGAAACAAATCTTAATCCGATTTCGTGCGCTCCTATAAAATTTCCTACCCAAATCATCCAAGCAATCATCGGCGGATGATCATAATACCCAAAAGCGAGATGTTTGGACCAAACCCAATAATATGCTTCGTCGTCGACGAGCAGTGTAAAAGTTGCTTGGAGAAAATTGAGCAGAAGAAGCAACGCAAAACAAAGGACAAAAGCGTACTTTTTCATAAAATATAAATCATCTCTCCAAAATTAGCTGTATTTTTATGGTTTTGAAGTTGGAAAAGGATGATATTATTCAACATAACGAAAAATTCATGTTGCAAATTCCCTAAAACCCAACAATATTTATATTTTTGTAATCTGAAAAACTAAAAAGAATGAATCTTCACGAATATCAAGCAAAACAAATTTTGAGTAAGTATGGTGTTAAAGTTCAACGAGGAATAGTTGCAACGACACCAGATGAAGCTGTTGAGGCTGCACAAGAGTTAACCAAAGAAACGGGAACATCTTGGCATGTTGTAAAAGCCCAAATCCATGCAGGTGGACGTGGTAAAGGTGGCGGAGTAAAACTTGCTAAAAGTTTAGAGGAAGTAAAAGAAAGAGCTACAGATATTATCGGTATGCAATTGATTACCCCACAAACTCCACCCGAAGGAAAAAAAGTAAATCAGGTATTAATCGCTGAAGATGTTTACTATCCTGGAGAATCTGAAATTGAAGAGTTCTACGTTTCAGTATTATTAAACCGTGCAACTGGAAGAAATATGTTTATGTATTCTACCGAAGGTGGAATGGACATTGAAGCTGTTGCAGAAGCTACCCCAGAAAAAATCTTCACTGAAGAAATTGATCCTGCGGTTGGTTTAACAGGTTTCCAAGCAGCAAATATTGCATTCAATTTGGGTGTAAAAGGAGCCGCTTACAAAGACATGATTAAATTTATACATGCACTTTACAATGCTTATGTTGGGATTGATGCCTCATTATTCGAGATCAACCCAGTATTGAAAACATCAGACGACCAAATTATGGCTGTTGATGCGAAAGTAGTTTTAGATGGAAACTCATTATTCCGTTATAAAGACTTAGCAGAATTACGTGACACCCGCGAAGAAGATCCTACCGAAGTAGAAGCTGATGCAGCAGGATTAAACTTCGTAAAATTAGACGGAAACGTTGGTTGTATGGTAAACGGTGCTGGTTTAGCGATGGCAACAATGGACATCATTAAACTTTCTGGTGGTAACCCTGCCAACTTCTTAGACGTAGGAGGAACAGCTGACGCAGAACGCGTAGAAAAAGCTTTCCGTATTATCTTGAAAGATACCAACGTAAAAGGAATCTTAGTAAATATCTTTGGAGGAATCGTTCGTTGTGACCGTGTTGCTCAAGGGATTTTAGATGCGTACAAAAACTTAGGTGACTCGATCAATGTGCCAATCATTGTTCGTTTACAAGGAACCAATGCCGATATCGCAAGAAAAATGATTAGCGATTCTGGTTTACAAGTTCACGCAGTAGACACACTACAAGATGCAGCAGACAAAGTAGCTGAAATTTTGTAATCTTATTATAATAATTTTAAGGAATATTTAAGGGCTTTTGAATCTTCAAAAGCTCTTTTCTTTTTGTATCTTTCACTCTGCTTTAACATTCCTTTATGGACACACATAAAATAAATATTGGTCTTACGGGTGGAATCGGATCTGGAAAATCAACTGCAGCAAAATTCTTCGAACAAGCTGGCATACCGGTATATTATGCCGATCAACGCGCCAAAGATTTGATGAACAACGATCCCCATCTCATCCAAAAAATAAAAAATATTTTCGGTGAAAAAGCATACCAAGACGGAAAATTGAATCGAGTTTGGATAGCCGAAAAAAGTTTTAGTAATCCCGAAATTTTACAACAACTCAATCAAGCCGTGCATCCTGCTGTGTACAAAGATCACGATGAATGGATCGCTCAACAAACATCGCCGTTGGTGATGAAAGAAGCTGCAATTTTGATAGAAAGTGGCTCGTACAAAAGCTGTGATGAGGTAATTGTGGTGGTTGCGGATGAACAACTAAGAATAAAACGCGTTAGCGAACGCGATCAAACTACGCAAGAAGCCATACAGCAAAGAATGAACAACCAGTTGAGCGACGAAGAACGAAAGAAATTTGCTACCTTTATTATAGAAAACAATGAAGGCGTCGAACAATTACAGAAACAAGTTTCTAAGGTAGTCGAAGCACTTCGGACCAAATATCATTTGACCTAACTTTATGAAGAAAGGATTTTACAAAGTCTTAATTGTTGTGATGAGCGTCGCCCTTATTGGGTTGATGATTATCCAATTTTATTGGCTGAAATTAACCTTTGCCTCGAGCAAAGAAAACTTCAATACCAGTGTTTATCAGGCGATGAACAATACGGTAGAAAAGATAAACAAAGGAGAACTCGAAACGTATTATAAACAATTCGAGCATGTCCAAAAAGATTTTAAGAATAACCAAGACAAGCCCGAAGTTTTTTCGACTCAAGCGATCAAAGATTCGGTTGGCGTAACCTATGTTTTGTTTACACGGTATATTTTAGACCGAGCCATGTTGCCAATCTCTGGACAATACAACGATAGCATTACCAAAGCCGATATTTATAAACAAGAAAGTTTAATCAAAATTCCGAAAGATACTTCGGCATTAGGTGTTTCTCCGTTGAACATGAATTTCGAAGATGCGTTTAAGAATTCTACTTATTCTATCGAACGTTTGGCCCGAATCGATGCCGGAACGAAACCTATCGAGAAGCGAGTTTCATTAGAAATTATCGATTCGATCTTCAAAAAAGAATTGAAACATCGTGGCGTCCATGCCAATCCAGAATTAGGAATTACGAAAGTAGATTCGGGCGATACGAAAATCAAAACCAAAAACTTTCGTCTGGCAGACACCAATTATTCTATTCCTTTGTTTTATGACAAAGACGAACATCCTGCCTTTTATTTCAACACCTATTTTCCGCAACAAGTATTTGCTATTTTGGGCCCTGTTGTTCCGATTTTGGCTTTGACATTTATTTTGACCTTGATTATCATTTCGGTATTTTCTTTGGCAATTTATTATATGCAAATGCAGCGAAATATTTCCGAGATCAAAACGGATTTCATCAATAATATGACCCACGAATTCAAAACCCCAATTGCAACCATCAATATTGCTTCGGATGCTTTGAAGAATGAGAAAGTGACGCAAGATCCCGAAAAGGTAAAATATTATGCAGACCTCATCAAACAAGAAAACAAACGAATGAATTCGCATGTAGAAATGGTTCTTCGGATGTCTAAACTCGAAAGAAACCAAATGGAGATGAACCTGCAAGACGTGGATATGGATAGCATTGTAGAAAATGCCCTCGAACCTATTCGATTTATTGTATCTGAACGAAGTGGTACAATTTTTGAAAGTTATGAAGCAGATCAAACCATTGTCAATGGTGATTCTTTCCATTTAGAGAATATTGTGATTAATATTTTAGACAATGCACGAAAATACTCTATTGGGAAACCCGAAATTTATATCAGAACTTATAACGATGATCAGTATTATATCATCGAAGTAAAAGATAAAGGAATTGGGATGTCGCCAACGGTTTTACGAAAAATGTTTGATCAGTTTTATAGAGAAGAAACAGGAAATATACACAATGTAAAAGGGCATGGACTTGGTCTTGCCTACGTGAAAAAAATTGTAGAACTGCACCACGGAGCCGTTTGGGCAGAAAGCAAATTAGGCGAAGGAAGCACTTTCTATGTAAAAATACCTTTAAAAAAATAACGATGAGCGAAAAACAAAGACTGCTTTTAGTGGAAGATGATCCAAGTTTTGGTAGTGTACTAAAGGATTATTTATTAATTAATGATTTTGATGTTACCCACGCGATTGATGGAGAAGATGGTCTTAATAAATTTAAAGAAGACGAATACGACTTATGCATCTTAGATGTGATGATGCCAAAGAAAGATGGCTTCACATTGGGGAAAGAAATAAAACAACTAAAACCCGATCAACCAATAATTTTTCTTACCGCGAAAAATATGCGAGAAGATGTGTTGAATGGGTATAAAATTGGTGCCGATGATTATGTCCTGAAACCTTTCGATTCGGAAGTGTTATTGTACAAAATAAAAGCGGTACTACAACGTAATTTTGGCGAAGAAGAAAAATTCGAGCAAGAAGAATTTACGATTGGGAAATTTCATTTCAATGCTAAACTTAGACAATTGGTTTACGAAGGGAAATCGCAAAAATTATCGCCAAAAGAAAACGAATTGCTTCGTTTATTAGCGATTTATAAAAACGATTTGATGCCTCGTGAAATTGCTCTTACCCGCATTTGGCACGATGATAATTACTTTACCTCTCGTAGTATGGACGTTTACATTGCAAAGTTGCGTAAATACCTAAAAAAAGATCCGAATGTAGAAATTGTCAACATTCATGGTGAAGGATTCCGTTTGCTCATACAAGAAATATAAAATCATCTATCAAACAAAAAGCGCAAGATTTAGTTCTAAATCTTGCGCTTTTTTTTATGCCTTTACTTTTTCGGACTCGGTTGTATTCATCTGCGTTTAGGCAGATAATATTTTTTTCACTTGCTCAGAAATTGCTTTTCCATCGGCTTTCCCGGCCAATTGTTTAGACGCAGCTCCCATCACTTTTCCCATATCTTTTGGCGAGGTCGCTCCTACTTCGGCAACAATTGCTTCCAATGCTTTCACCAACTCTTCTTCTGACAATTGTGCAGGTAGAAAAGTCTGAATAACTTCTGCTTGTTTCAATTCTTTTTCTTCTAATTCTGCACGGTTATTGGCTCTGAATTGTTCCGCAGCTTCTTTGCGTTGTTTCACTAACTTTTGCAACAAAGCAATTTCGTCTTCTTCCGTTAGTTCTGCATGATTTCCGCCAGCTGTTTTGGCCAATAACAACTCAGATTTTATCGCTCTTAACGCTTCCAAAGCGATGGTATTTTTTTCTTTCATGGCCGTTTTCATTTGGTCCATGATGTTGGTTTCTAAACTCATTTGTATTCCTTTTTGTTTCTCAAATTTACGAAAATTCTACCAAATATCCTTTGTTCTTGTTCGGCTTTCGTTGGTTGTTTTCTTTGATTTTGGTTGGATGTTTTTCTTGTATTTCATCCTACCGAAACAAAAAAGCTCCAACTTTTCAGTACGGAGCTCCTTTTGAATTAATAAGAATATAATATAGCGATTAATCTACATTATCGTGTAAAAAATTATTGGGTTTGATTTTAGAATCTGGACCAATCATGAAATCTGAAGGTTTTTTTTCTTCTCTTTCAGAAAGGTTCAACCCTTGACGTTTATAAGCCGGAATCGACTCGAATTCATCTACTTGAGCGTTATTCAAGGTATTCTTGAATTTGAAATTGAATTGTTTCAAACGATTTCTACGCTCTTCGATAGTCGAATTCAATGCTTCTGAAATCGGCTTTTGGAAATCGACAATTGGTGTTTCGATTTCTTCTTCCTTCATCGTTTCCACTTCTTGTGCAGCCAATGACGTTTGTTTGTCTTGATTAAGACTATAAATTACCGACTTCGGTGTTTCTACCATTGGTTTACTCGGTTTTTGGATAAAAGAATTCTGCGGTTGATCTGGATTCGATTTTCCTATGTTTTGGTAGGATGATCCTGATTGGTTTTGAGTAGAATTCTCTTTATTGATTTCTGATTTTAGACGTGGTTCGTACTCATCAAAATGTTTTGTTTCTTTTGGTGTGTACGAAGTTTCTTCATCATCTAAAACAAATTTAGTAATGCCTTCGTCATCGCTCTCTTTCTGCTCGATTGGTTCTGAGAAAGTTTCTTGATCATGATGAGCAAACTCGTCATGTTCTTCTTTTCTTGCCCCGAAATTCAACTCGAAATTTATCGGATTTACTTTAGGCGTAATCGGTTCGTCGATTGCCAAAGTTTTGGTAATTGGCTGCTCATCTTCGAGCGCATGAATAATTTTCTCTTCCTCTTTCCCTGTATACACCTGATCTTCTTTTGGGAAACCAGTTGCCACAATAGTAATAGAGATTTCTTCTCCTAAGCTTGGCTCTTCACCGATACCCATAATAATATTGGCGCTATGTCCGGCTTCATTTTGGATATAATCATTGATGATTCCGATTTCGTCCATCGTTAATTCATTATCACCAGAAAGCAATAACAAGAGAACGTTTTTGGCACCCGTGATACGGTTATTGTTCAACAATGGAGAATCTAATGCAGCCTGAATTGCTTCTTTTGCTTTGTGTTCTCCTTTTGCTTTTGCAGATCCCATAATTGCGGTTCCACTATCGGCCAAGACCGTTTTGGCATCACGTAAATCGATGTTGATCGAGTAGTTATGGGTAATAACTTCTGCAATTCCTTTCGCTGCGGTTGTCAGAACCTCATCGGCTTTTGAGAAACCACTTTTATACCCTAAGTTTCCGTAAAGTTCGCGTAATTTATCGTTATTGATAACAATAAGCGAATCGACATTTCCGCGTAATTTTTCGATTCCTAACTCGGCTTGTTCCAACCTCATTTTACCTTCGAAATAAAATGGCGCTGTCACAATCCCAACCGTTAAGATTCCTAATTCTTTGGCAATTCCTGCGATCACAGGAGCAGCACCGGTTCCGGTTCCACCTCCCATTCCGGCAGTAATAAAAGCCATTTTGGTATTACTATCAAGAACAGTTTTGATTTGATCCATACTTTCTAAGGCAGCTTGCTCACCCACTTCTGGATTGGCACCAGCTCCTAAACCTTCTGTAATAGCTTCACCTAACTGTATTCTGATCGGAATTGAGCTATTTTCTAATGCTTGCGCATCGGTATTACAAACCACAAAGTCTACCCCGGTGATTCCTTGTGCAAACATGTAATTGACGGCGTTGCTACCGCCTCCACCAACGCCAATAACTTTGATGGCTGATGATCGGTGTTTTGGTAAGTCGAATTTGACTAATCCTTCTGTAATATCGCTCATACTAATTCTTTTTATTAATTCTTATTTATTCAATTATTATTCGGTTTCGTTGATCATTTGAATGAACTTGTCTGTCCATTTCGAAAAGATGTTTGATTTTTTAGGTTTTTCACTACTTTTTACTTTAGTTCCTAATTTAGCATCCATCAATTCATCTACTTTTTCTTCTTCTTTATTTTGATGTTTTACTTTGCTTTCGGTTTCTTCAATTACCTCGTTTGATGGTTGATCGATAGCTTCTTCTTTACTCATCGAACCAATAATATTTCCGGTTACTGGATTTTCGTAAAGATCTTTCATCTGTTGATTTTCTAACTCTTCGATACCCTTCATCAACAATCCGACAGAAGTTGCGTATTCTGGTCCTGATAATTCTTCTGCTTTTGCCCCAACGATATGTTCGTTCGAGTAACCAATTCGCACATCCATTCCGGTAATATATTCGGTCAATTGGCGAATATGTTTCAATTTAGATCCACCACCTGTCAGAACAATTCCTGCAATAAGTTTCGAGCTTTGCTCTTCGCATCCATAATTTTTAAGTTCTAAAAATACTTGTTCGAAGATTTCTTGCACACGAGCATTGATGATTTGCGATAATCTTTTGAGTGAAATCTCTTTCGATCCACGTCCTTTGAGTCCTGGAATAGAAACGATTTCTGTTTCTTTGTTTTCTCCTGGCCAAGCAGAACCATAACGTTCTTTGAGCAACTCTGCCTGACGACCAATAATCGAACATCCGGTTTTGATGTCTTCTGAAATAACATTTCCACCGAACGGAATTACCGAGGTATGACGAATAACATTGTCCTTGAAAACCGCAATATCGGTAGTGCCACCTCCGATATCGACAAGGGCAACACCAGCTTCTTTTTCTTCTGGACTAAGGGCAGCATTCGACGAAGCAAGCGGCTCTAAGGTGATACCAGAAAGTCGTAAACCAGCATTTTTCACACAACGAGCAATGTTACGGATAGAAGCTACTTGCCCAATCACTACATGGAAATTAGCTTCGAGGCGGCTACCATACATCCCGATTGGCTCTTCGATTTCACCTTCGTTATCTATCTTAAATTCTTGAGGGAGCACATGGATAATTTCTTCTCCTGGCAGCATCACCAATTTATAAACTTGGTTAATCAATAAACGTAAATCTTCTTCATCGATGACTTCTTCTGCATTAAGACGAGTTATGTAATCACTATGTTGCAAACTTCTAATGTGTTGCCCAGCAATTCCTACTGTAACTTCTTCTATCTTGATCCCGGACATCGCTTCTGCTTGCGAAACGGCGAGCTTAATAGAGTTAATGGTTTGGGTGATATTATTCACTACCCCACGGTGTACGCCTAGGCTCGGTGCATGACCATATCCTAAGATTTCGATTTTACCGTTGTCATTTTTCTTTCCGACTAAAGCGACAATTTTTGTTGTCCCGATGTCTAATCCGACTGCGATTTTACTATTATTCATTTTCGTTTGTTTTGGTTGCCACGACTTGATTTATAAATTTAATACTGATTTTCTTATAATAATCCAATCCTACATTTCCGAGGTATTGATCATAAAAAAGTTTCAGATTCTTTAGTTTCTTCTCAAAATTATTTAGGGTTCCGAGTTCGATATAATAGTTTCCTTTGTTCACTATTAAATTAAACGATCTTTGCCCAACTTTCTGAATGCCAATGATATGATTTTTTAACAAATTATCGGTATTGATAAATTGTATCAAATCACTCAAACCCTGATAGTCTACTTCTTTTACATCACCTGCAACCATAATTACAGGAGCTGAATAAACTTTAGAGATTGGCATTCTCTTACCATCTGTTGTTATATAAAACTCATCTCTCGCAGTGTTTACTCGTGCGATCGGTTCTTTTTGTTCTATGTTTACCCGAATGTTCCCATAAATATCTTTACACACTTGCGCTGTATCGACGTAGGGACTTTCGTTTATTTTCTTTTCTAATTCGTACACATCGAGATTCCCGATGGGTGTATCCATGATCGAATGTCCATCTTCTTCTAAGATATTTTTCACGATACTATCGTTCAAAAAATAATTATTTTTTTGATGTTCGATGACTACTTTCAATGATTCAACTTTTCGGCACGCATTTTTTCTTACCGAAAATCCCACCAAAACGCCAAGGATCACCAATCCCAAGAATACTTTTATGACATTGATCTTAGTTATCATTCAGCCATTCTTTTATCGGTTTCACCAAAGTATCGATATTTCCTGCGCCAACGGTGAGCAAGATATCAAATTCCTTGGTTTTTAATCTGTCCATTGCCTCATCTAGGCTGCAAACTTCTTTTTGTTCTGTCGTAATTTTAGACAATAACCAATCAGAAGTAACTCCTTCGATCGGGAGTTCTCTTGCCGGATAAATATCCAACAAAAGCAATTCGTCTACGCTCGATAAACTTTCTGCAAATTCATCTACAAAATCGCTCGTTCTCGTATACAAATGCGGTTGAAAAACCACCAACAATTTCTTGGCAGGATACAATTCTCTTACCGATCCGATAACGGCTTTCAGTTCGTTCGGATGATGAGCATAATCATCGATATAGATTTTATCGTTGTTACACTCGAACCGATTGAATCGACGTTTCACGCCTTTGAACTCGGCCAATGCTTCGACGATTTTCTTTTCATCAATCCCCATATAATCGGCTACAGCTAACGCTGCCAAAGCATTCTCCATATTATGACGACCAGGCAAAAGAATTCCAACGTTATGGATTTCTTTGGTTGGCGTTTGCACATCGAACACATAATGTCCGTCTTCTATGCGCACATTTTTTGCTACATAATCGGCTTCTTCTTCCACGCCATAAGTTAAGGCATTTGGGAAATTTAATCCTTTCCGAACAAATAATTTTTCTTCAACAATATCACCAAATTCATGAAACGATTTTTCGACTTCTTCTCGTTCTCCATAAATATCCAAATGATCGGCATCGACCGAAGTGATAATGGCTAATTTTGGCGATAAACGTAAGAAAGAACGATCGAATTCATCAGCTTCTGCAACGGTAACTTCGCTCCCATTCAGTATAATACTCGAATGATAATTTTCGGCCACTCCACCCAAAAAGGCAGTGCTATTGACATCTGCAAATTTCAGTACATGTCCCAAAATAGACGAAGTTGTTGTCTTCCCATGTGTACCGGCAACACCGATGCTATAGGTATGTTTTGTGATTTCTCCTAACACCTGAGAACGTTTAAGAACCGTAAAATTATTCGTTCTGAAATAGTTTAGTTCTTGATGATCAGACGGTACGGCAGGCGTAAAAATCACTAAAGTATTGGTTGGATTAATTTCGGTAGGAATCAACGCAACATTGTCTTCGAAGTGGATGTCGATTCCTTCATCCATCAAAGCTTTGGTCAATTCAGTTTGGGTTTTATCGTAGCCTAAAACGTTTTTTCCTAATGATTTGAAATAACGTTCTAAAGCACTCATACCGATTCCTCCTGCACCGATAAAATAATAATATGTATAGTCTAAAACATTCATTAAATTAATCCTAATACGATATCTACAATTTCTTTTGTGGCATTTGGTTTTGCCAATTTCTTAATATTTTCGCCTAAGCGATTTTGTTTCTCTTTATCGTTCGCTAACAAAAGAACTTCGGTTACCAAACGCGTTTTGGCTTGTTCGTCGCTCAACATTAGCGCAGCATCAGCTTCAACCAAAGCTTGCGCATTTTTGGTCTGATGATCTTCTGCTGCAGTTGGTAAAGGAATAAGCACGACTGCTTTCCCGACCATTTCTAGCTCTGATATAGCCATTGCTCCGGCACGCGAAACAATTGTATCCGCTGCTGCATAGGCATCTTGCATATTATAGATAAACTCTGCCAAATGAATCATCGGATAACGATTACCCAACTTTTCTTTTATCGACTGATAATCTAATTTTCCGGTTTGCCAAATCAACTGAGCACCCGATTGTGCAAACTCATCAATATTGGCTAACCATGCATTGTTAACTGCTCTAGAACCCTGACTTCCTCCCACGCTAAGCACAGTCGGTTTTGTTGGGTCTAATTGAAACTTACGGATCGACTCTTCTCTTTCGGGTAAGTTCTGAAACATATCTACCCGAATTGGATTTCCGGTATAATGTGTTTTCTCTTTCGGGAACTGTGGTATTTCTTCGTAAGCTGTACAAATCGCCGATGCTTTGCCCATTAATAATTTATTGGTTACACCCGGATACGAGTTTTGTTCTTGCAATACAAAAGGAATTTTATGTTTCCCTACTTCCCACAGCATCGGACCAGAAGCATAGCCTCCTGTTCCTACAGCCACATCGGGTTGAAATTCTTTTCTAATTTTTTTTGCCAAGAAAAGAGACTTCATCAATTTCATTGGGAAGCTAATATTGGCTAAAAGATTTCCACGATCGAAACCGGCAATTGGTAAACCTTTTATCGCATACCCAATTTTCGGCACTTTCTCCATCTCCATTCTCCCTTCGGCACCAACAAACAATATAGCAGCATCGGGTAGTCGACGTTTTATTTCGTCGGCTATCGCAATCGCAGGATAAATATGCCCGCCGGTTCCTCCTCCGCTGATTAATATTCTAGGCGATGTCTTCGATGACTTCTTCACTTTTCAATTCTTTTTCTAATTCTATTTCTTCTTTCGATATGATTTTTGTGCTAACGCTTAAGATTACTCCAAACGATAAACAAGTCATCCATAACGAAGTTCCTCCGTAACTGATTAATGGCAAAGGTTGACCAGTTACGGGAAACAAACTTACTGCTACGGCCATGTTGACAAATGCCTGAATAATGATTGGCAAGCCCACGGCAAAAACCAAAAGGGTTCCGAAAACAGTATGTATTTTAGTCGCAATTACGCATATTCTAAACAAAATACAAGAGAAAACTCCTATCAGAAATAGAGCCCCGAACAGACCATATTCTTCGACAATAATGGCAAAAATGAAATCGGAAGAAGATTGTGGCAAAGTTTGTTTGAACACGCTTTTTCCAGGTCCGGCCATTTCTACCAATCCTTTTGCAATTGCTGCTTTGGCACGTAATACTTGATATCCTTCTACTCCTTCATCATTAAAAAACTTACTGATTCTAGACATCCATGTATGCACACGCGAGTTGGGAATGAGGTCGGGGAAATTGAGTGCTAAGTAAACAAACAATCCAATCAAAACTGCACAAATCAATCCTACGCCCAATAAATATTTAATAGGAAAACCTCCTATAAATAACAATATACCACACATAACGAGCAGCATTATCGCAGTAGAACCATTGGCAGGGAGAATCAATCCGACAACAATCACAATAGGTAAAAACAAATATAGAAAGATGCTTTTTGGGGTTGGCACTTTGTGTCTATTGATGGTAAGATATCTTGCGATGTAGATCAACAGTGCTTGTGATGCCAAAACCGAAGGTTGGATTCCGACCCCGATTCCAGGAATAGATAACCAGCGAGCTGCATTGGCGCCCTCGATGGTGGTTCCCATTAGGGCAGTGATTAACAAGACGACAGAGGTTATAAAAACGCCAAAAATAGCGATTACACCAAACCACTTGTAATCAACTCGTTGAACGAAAAAAATAATCAACAAACCGCCTATCAAGAAGCCTGCATGTTTGATCATGTGAGACAAAACCGTACCCGAACCCACTGTATACACCAAGTTCGAGCTTGCTGAATAAACAGGTAAAAACGAGAACAAAGCGAGCAAAATAATAAATGCCCATAATGCTTTGTCACCTTTTAGGTTATTTTGGATAATGTTTCGCATTCGTTTATAATTCTTTTACTTCTTTTTTAAATTGGTTTCCGCGATCTTGGTAGCTCGTGAACAAATCGAAACTGGCACAAGCGGGAGATAACAAAACAGTATCTCCTTTTTTACCATACATATAGGCTGCGCGAACAGCGTCTTTCATCGAGTTGGTTTCGGTAATATTTTCGACAACTCCCGAAAAGGCATCAATAATTTTATGATTATCTACACCAAGACAAACGATGGCTTTTACTTTTTTCTTAACAAAAGGCATCAGTTCGTTATAGTCATTTCCTTTATCGGTTCCTCCGACAATCCAAACGACAGGATTTTTCATGCTTTCTAATGCAAAATAGGTTGCGTTAACGTTGGTTGCTTTACTGTCGTTGATGAATTCTATTCCACCAATTTTCAGTACGTTTTCTAATCGGTGCTCAACCGACTGAAAATCGGATAAGCTACGTTTAATCACCTCCTTTCTTATCTTCAAAATATTGGCTGCAGTAGCTGCGGCTAAAGAATTCGACACATTATGTTTTCCTATCAAACCTAAATCTGTTGTAGGCATCTGGAAACCACCGTCTTTATCTTTTATCTCGAAAATCTTCTCATTTGCAAATGCTTTCTGATCTTTATCTTTCATAGAAAAGGACGTTTTTTTTGCTTTCACTTTCAGTTCGTTAATCAGCTCATTAATCTTCTCATCATCAACATTGTACACCAAATATTCCTTATCGGTTTGGTTTTCGGTAATGCGAAGTTTAGAATGAGCGTATTTATCAAAATCATACTCGTATCGATCCAAATGATCGGGTGTGATATTCAATAAAATGGCGATATAGGGTTTGAAGAAGTGAATATCATCCAACTGAAAACTACTGATTTCTAACACATAATATTCGTGTGGATCTTCTGCGACCAATTGCGCAAAACTTTTTCCGATATTCCCACCTAAACCTACATCTAATCCCGCTTCTTTCATGATATGATACATGAGCGAAGTGGTGGTTGTTTTTCCATTACTTCCGGTAATGGCAATTATTTTCGATTCGGTGAATCTTGAGGCAAATTCGATTTCAGAAACAACTTCGATTTGTTTGGCTTTTAGGGCCACAACCAAAGGTGCATTTTCTGGAATTCCTGGACTTTTTACCACCAAGTCTGCCGACATTATTTTTTCTTCGGTATGATGACCAAATTCGTACTCGATTTGATGCTCATCCAATATTTTTTGATAATTTTCTTTTAGCGTTCCTCGGTCTGACAAGAAAACCTCATAGCCTTCTTTTTTACCCAAGATCGCGGCACCTACACCACTTTCACCTCCGCCTAATACAATCAACTTTTTCATTATCTAATTTTTAGGGTGATGATGGCAACAATCGCTAAGAAAATTCCTACGATTATGGCGCGGTTAACTATTTTACTTTCGTGGTAACCCAACTTCTGAAAGTGGTGATGCAAAGGCGACATCAGGAAAATTCTTCTCCCTTCACCGTATTTACGCTTGGTATATTTGAAGTAGGAAACCTGCATCATCACCGATAAACTTTCTGCAAAGAAAATTCCGCACAAAACCGGTAACATCAATTCTTTTCTGACAATAAGTGCCAAAACAGCAATCAATCCACCGATGGTCAAACTCCCTGTATCGCCCATAAAAACTTGAGCCGGATAGGTGTTGTACCACATAAAACCAATTAAACCACCGATAAAAGCGCCACAAAAAATAAGAACTTCTTCTGATCGTGGAATAAACATGATATTGAGGTAATCTGCAAAAACAATATTCCCCGACACAAACACAAAAAGCGAAAGTGCCAAGACAATTACAGAGGAAGTTCCGGCCGCTAAACCATCGATTCCATCGGTAAGATTTGCCCCATTTGACACGGCAGTAATAATAAAAATCACCGCAAAAACAAACACCAACAGAACCACCCAAGAGTATTGCTCTTTCTGATGATCGTCTAAAAAGAAAAGAATATCTCCGTAGTTGAATTCATTTCCTTTGAGGAAAGGAACGGTTGTATCTAAACTTTTTTCTTCTTCGCCAAAGCGGACAATTTGATAACTATTCTCTAATTGTTCGGTTTTATTTTCTTGATGTTTTACCGTTACTTGTGGACTAAAATACAAGGTCAATCCTACCAAAACACCCAAACCAACTTGCCCGAGTACTTTGAATTTTCCTTTTAGACCTTCTTTATTTTTCTTGAATACTTTGATATAATCATCTAAAAAACCAATCACTCCAAGCCAAAGCGTAGAGATGAGTAATAAAATAATATAAATATTTTCGAGTTTCGCGAACAACAAGGTCGGCACGATAATCGCCAAAATAATGATGATTCCGCCCATTGTTGGCGTTCCTGTTTTTTCTTTTTGTCCAGTAAGTCCCAAATCGCGAACAATTTCGCCCATTTGTTCTCTACGCAGATAATTGATAATTTTTTTCCCGTAGAATAAGCTAATCACCATTGCCAACAAAACCGCACAAGCAGCTCTAAATGAGGTGTACTGAAAAATCCTTGCTCCAGGAAATTGGTATTGTTCATGTAAAAAATCAAATAAATAGTACAGCATATTATTTATTTAGTTGGTGACTTAATTCTTTTGCAACTTCTACGTCGGAGAAATGATTTCTAACTCCGTTTATTTCTTGATAGGTTTCGTGTCCTTTACCTGCAATGAGAATAATGTCGTTTTTCTGACTCATTTTCAGGGCAGTTTTTATTGCTTCCTTTCGGTCGGTAATTTTCAATGTTTTATTATAAAATTGTGGTTCTACTCCTGCTTCCATATCAGCCAAAATAGCCTCAGGATTTTCGGTACGAGGATTATCAGACGTAAAAATTGCTAAGTCTGATTTTCGCGCTGCGATATCGGCCATTTCTGGACGTTTTGTTTTATCGCGATCGCCTCCACATCCTACCACGGTTATTAATTGTTCGTTTTTGGTACGAATCCCTTCTATCGTACTCAATACATTTTCTAAGGCATCGGGCGTGTGTGCATAATCGACAATAATCACGCGATCGCCTTGGGTATGAAAAGTTTGGAAACGTCCATCGACACTTCCCAAAACACTAAGAGTTGTTAAGATTTCTGTATCCTCTTGTCCAAGCAAATGCGCAATTCCGTACACCAACAAAAGGTTATACGCATTGAATTGCCCAATCAGGTTGGTCCAAAATTCTTGTTGATTAAAATTGAGCAACATACCATCAAAACGAGATTCAAGTATTTTTCCCTTAAATTCTGCATCTCCTTTTAGCGTGAAGAAATGTTTACTCGCTGCAGTATTTTGCAACATTACACGGCCATTTCTATCATCCAAATTCACCAAAGCTTTGGCTGTTGAAGGCAAATCATCAAAGAATTTCTTCTTCGCTTGGATATAATTTTGGAAAGTTTTATGATAATCTAAATGATCGTGAGTGATATTGGTAAAAGCCGCTACCTGAAAGTGTAAACCAGCAATTCTGTTTTGCACAATTCCATGAGAACTCACTTCCATAAAAGCATATTCGCACCCTTTATCCACCGCTTGGCGGAAAATTTTATTCAGGGTTACAATATCTGGTGTTGTGTTTTGGGTAGGAATAATTTCACCATCGACAATAATCTGAATGGTCGAAACCAATACCGACGCATAACCCAACTTCTCGAACAGTTCGTACAACAAAGTAGTTGTCGTTGTTTTGCCATTGGTTCCGGTAACACCTACCAAATGGAAATCTCGGGTAGGATTATCGTAATAATTAGAAGCCATTACTCCTAAAGCAATTGAGGCATCTTCTACCAAAACATAAACAACATTTTCTTTCTGTGTCGCAGGAAGAACTTCGCACACGATAACCGACACTCCTTTCTCGATGACTTGTTCGATGTATGAATGTCCATCGGTTTGTGTTCCTTTTATAGCGACAAAAACATCCCCCTTTTTAGCTTTTCGCGAATCGAAAATCAATTCACCGATAAGCACACCTTCGGTATCACCAATAGTTTTGATGACGGTTAGGTTTGTTAAGATGGTTGTTAATTGTTTCATTATTTTAATACTAAATAAATCGTTTCTCCTTTTTTAAATTTTACCCCTTTCGGTAAAGATTGGCTGACTACTTTTCCGATTCCGTTGTATCGAACATCGAGTCCTAAATTTTCTAAGGTTGGGATGACCTCACTTCCGGCATATCCTACCACATTTGGAACTATTTTTTTCGACAAATCCACATTCAATTTTGATGAACTTGCCAATTGAGTTTCTAAATTTCTACCATTGCCATTGGTTGGAACATTTTTAGGTGTTTTCGAATATACCCAGTCAGAAATACGCTTAAATACAGGCGCTGTAACGCGACCTCCATAATACCCTTTACTTCTATCAGGTTTATGAATAACCACGATACACGAATATTTTGGATTGTCTGCAGGGAAATATCCAGCAAAAGAAGCTCGGTATTGCATCGGTTGATTTTTCAACCAATACTCAACTCGCGCGGTTCCTGTTTTACCTGCAATTGAATAATTTTCGGTAAAAATATTTGCAGCCGTCCCTCCTTGTTCCACTGCCCCGGTCAACATATGTTGCATAGCACGAACATTCTCTATACTAGAAATTCTATCGACCAAAACTTCGGGTTCATAGACTATTTCGGGCTCGCCTTTTTTCATCACTTTATCCATAAAAAGCGGTTTCAGCATTACTCCGTCGTTCGCAATTGCGTTATAAAATGTTAGGATCTGAATTGGCGTCATTCTAAATCCATACCCATAAGCCATAACCGGAAGAGTTACTTTACTCCATGTAGGATCTTTCGGCCCTATGATTCTTGGTTCTGCTTCTCCAGGAATATCAACTCCTAAAGATTTATCCAATTTCCATTCATGTAATTTTTTCAAGAACTTCTCGGGTTGTGCACCATAAGCACTATTGATTAATTTTGCCGTCCCAATATTAGATGATTTTTTGATGACACCATCTACGGTCAATGTTCCATATCCACGGCTATCGGTAATGGTTCTATTGTATAATCGGTACGATCCGTTTCCGACCACCACGGTAGATTCTGCATTGAAATGTCCGTCATCCATACCAGCCATAATAGAAACCGGTTTGAAGGTTGATCCTGGCTCAGCAGCTTCCCCGACGGCGTAGTTATAAACATCTAAATAAGAACCATCTTGCATGCGCGACAAATTAACGATTGCGCGAATTTTCCCAGTTTCAACTTCCATCACAACCACACAACCATGTTCTGCGTTGTATTCGGCCAATTGATCGTTCAGAGCATCGTAGGCCACCATTTGCAAATCTGCATCAATAGTGGTGTAAACAGACGACCCTGAGATTGGTTCTTGTTCCCAATTTTTAAAAGGTTTCCAAGTTCCATTTCCCATTTTCTGCTCCATACGGATTCCTTCGCGACCTTTAAGCAAACTACTGTAAGCGCCTTCTAGTCCAGTTTTACCACGCGCATCATCGAAACCAATGGTTCTTGCTCCGACATCACGCACGATGAGCTCTCGTTTATTTTCTGTTTCGTGAATAAATCCACCTTTTATCTGCCCTTTATTAAAAATCGGAAAACTTTTGATGCGTTGGTATTGCTCGTAATCGAGATTCTTCACCAAACGCATGTATCGATTTCCTTTTTTTCTTTCTTCTCTAAAACGTTTTTCGTACTCTGCTGCAGGCTTCCCAAGCATGATAGAAAGCGAATCGGACAAAGCTTTTATTTCTGATTCGAACAAATCATCTTTTATGGTTTTCAGGTCCACAAAAATATTATGTTTGGTTACTGTTGTGGCCAACAAAGCACCATTCGATGCATAAAGATTCCCTCTTTCGGCCTCTTCAGTTGCTAAACGAAAATTGTTTTCTTGTGCAAACTCATCGAGTTCATCACCTTCTACCAATTTTATTCGCAACATAGCAAAGACAATAAGTACGGCCCATCCTAACATGAAAAAGGCCACCAACCAACCACGAAGATCAGCTGTTTTTTTATTCTTCAACATAGACCTTATCGATTAACACGTACGGTTGCGAAAGCGGTAACTCCAACCCAAAACGTTGCGTATTTTGTATTATAGACGACTCTAATTGCAGCTGCATCAACTCTCTATGTTTGTCTGTATACTGCGTTTTTAGGTCGCTGACAGAATTTTTAAGTTCTGCGATACGCACCACTCTTTTATCAACCCAATGCGCACTCGTAATACTAACAAAAGCCAAGAGCACTAAAAATGACATAAATTTCCAGTTTTTTCCAGCCTTTTCTTTTGTTAAAAAATCTCCTCGTAAAAAGCCCGCAAAAGTTTTCTTTTCAACTTTTGTGATTTTTTTCTTTTTAGCCATGATCAATTTTTTACAGCGATTCGCATTTTCGCACTTCTTGCTCTCGAATTTGTTTCGATTTCTTTCTCACTTGGCACTATTACTTTTGATTGTAATGGTTTGAAGGGCGCTGACCAATTCCCGAACATATCACGCTCTGGCTCCCCTTCGAACATGCCATTTCTCATATACCTCTTCACCAAGCGATCTTCTAGTGAGTGATAAGAAATCACCACCAAACGACCCTCTGGGCGAACTATCTCTCCCGACTGCAAAAGCATTTCGCGCAATGCAGCCATCTCATCATTTACCTCTATTCGCAAAGCCTGAAAAACTTGCGCAAAGAATTTATTTTCTTTGTTTTTGGGTATAAATGAAAAGATTTGTTTTAACTGTTCTATATTTTCTATCGACTGATTATTTCTTGCTCTGACAATTTCCGAAGCCAAACGACGCGAGCCTTTTAGTTCTCCATAATTGTAAAAAATATCAGCCAATTGCTCTTCTTCATATTCATTAACGATTGATTTTGCCGATAACGGTGAATTGATATTCATACGCATATCGAGCTCTCCATCGAAACGAGTTGAGAATCCTCTTTCGGGTGTATCAAATTGATGAGAAGAAACACCTAAATCGGCCAAAATCCCATCTACTTGTTTCACACCACGAAAGCGTAAATTATTTTTCAGATAACGAAAGTTTTGATCAATCAACTCAAAACGATCATCTTCTATTCTATTTTGTTTTGCATCCTCATCCTGATCAAAAGCAAACAAGCGACCGTTGGCATCTAGACGAGAAAGAATTTCCCTCGAATGTCCACCACCACCAAAAGTGCAATCGACATAAACACCCGAAGGATTTATGACCAATGCATCTACACTTTCTTGCAACAGAACCGGATTATGGTAAGTCGAATTCGTCATTTTGATTTCCCATTACTTCTTCAGCTAGATCTGCAAAACTCTCAAAGTCTGCAGAAACAACTTTTTCATATTCCTCTTTATCCCACACTTCGATTACATCGATATTGAGTACTAAAACGACTTCTTTATCGATTTTCGCGAAGCTTACTAAATCTTTCGAAAGCTGAACGCGACTGTTCGCATCTACTTCAACCTCTCGCACTCCTGCAGTAAAACGACGAATAAACTCATCATTTTTTCTAATGAAGCGATTGAGTTTATTGATTTTTGCCATTTTGGTTCGGAATTCAGCTATCGGATGAATCTCTAGACATTGCTGAAAAATAGCACGCTTCAACACAAAGCCATCTTCCATTACCTCAGCCAGTTGCTTCTTAACTCCGGCTGGTAATGGCAGGCGACCTTTGGCGTCTACTTTACATTCATATGTCCCAAAAAGAGAATCCATCAAGATTTTTTTCAAAAATAGAAAATATTTTACCACAATTTACCATTTTTTACCACATTGTTGAAAACTTTTTCCACTTTGACTTGAAAATTTCTAAAATAGAATACCTTTTTGCAATATTGATTTTTCTCTAAGTATGATGACAGGCACATTTTAGAGCTAAAAATCTGATTTTTAAATTTTTAAAAAAAAATTCAGAAAAAGATATTTTTTTGATAAAAGAATTTTGCTGATAAATTATAATTCATCCTACCTAAATAAAATATTGTAAAATTTTTAAAATAAATAAATTGAAACAAATAAGGAATTAACAAAAACAACTGAAAATTAAAAACCGGTTTTTTCTCCACATGGCATATATATTATGATAAATGTTGTAAATTTGCTGACTTAACGAGAAAAAAACGCATGTCATTTAGCTTGAAACATAAAGACAAGTTCTCCTATATAGAAGTAGGCGAAGGAATCCCTATCGTGTTATTACACGGTTTGATGGGAGAATTGAGTAATTTTAGTGCTTTAACAGATTATTTTTCTAAAAAAGGATATCGAGTATTTGCACCAGAATTGCCACTTTATTCGTTAGAACCAAATGAAACACGCGTAAAAAACATCGCAAAATTCGTTCATGAATTTATTGAGAAGATTATTAATGAACCTGTCATTTTGGTAGGAAATTCTTTGGGCGGACATGTAGGTTTGGTCGTTTGTAAATTTCATCCAGAAAGTGTTCGTGCACTTTGCCTGACTGGAAGTTCTGGATTATACGAAAAATCTTTCGGTGAAACATATCCAAAAAGAGGAGATTATGATTATGTGAAACGCAAAACAGAAGAGGTTTTTTATAACCCGTCTGTTGCGACAAAACAAATTGTAGATGATGTTTTCGAGACGGTAAATGACCGAAACAAAGCCATCAAAACCCTCTATATCGCGCGTGATGCAATTCATTATAACATGAAAGAAGATTTGCAAAACTTCTTGATGCCGGTTTGTCTTATTTGGGGAAAACAAGACAATGTAACGCCGCCAGAAGTTGCGGTAGAATTCCATGACGGTTTACCAAATTCTGATTTGTATTGGATTGATGAATGTGGACATGCACCGATGATGGAACATCCCGAAAAATTTAATGAAATTTTGGGAGAATGGTTAATAAAAGTAGGAATTCATCCTTCTACACAACAATAAGAGAACATGAGTGTACAAAGTGCCGAATTCGTAAAAAGTGCGCAAACCTATAAAGATTGTCCGAAACCCAATTTACCTGAATATGCTTTTATTGGTCGATCGAATGTAGGAAAGTCCTCGCTAATCAATATGCTAACCAACAAACGGGATTTGGCAAAAACTTCTGGTACGCCAGGGAAAACTCAACTTCTCAATACTTTTTTGATCAATAGCAATTGGTATCTGACCGATTTGCCTGGATATGGTTATGCGAAAGTTTCGAAAACAAACCGTGCAGGATTTGAGCGAATGATCTATGATTATTTAGAATTTCGGACGAATTTAGTTTGCACTTTTGTTTTGATTGATAGTCGTCATGAGCCTCAAAAAAATGATTTGAAATTCATGGAATGGCTCGGACAAAAACATATTCCGTTCGCGATTGTTTTCACCAAGTTGGATAAATTATCAAGTGCCCAATATCAGAAAAATCTCAATATTTATAAACGAGAATTACTGAAAACATGGGAAGATTTACCCATGATTTTTGCAACTTCTTCGAGTAGTTTTATTGGAAAAAACGAATTACTCGATTACATCAACAATCTTACCGAACAGCTGAAAGACGAGTTTAGACACGGATAATCGGCATTTTTCTAATCGACGAAAAACTCAATCGATTAGAAACTTTTCTATTGCCAATCGATAGCCATCCAAGCCTTTTCCTGAGATAATTTCTATACAATTTTCTCCTGTAACACTTAGCTTCCTAAAATCTTCGCGCGCGTAAATATCAGAAATATGCACTTCTATAACGGGCGTATTTATAGCTTTTATCGCATCAGCTAACGCATACGAATAATGCGTGTAAGCCGCTGCGTTGAGCACAATCCCATCATAATGAAATCCTACTTCGTGTAATTTGTCAATCAAATCTCCTTCGTGATTCGATTGGAAATACTGCAAAGAGTCATTCGGGAATTTATGTTTCAATGTTTCGAAGAAATCTTCGAATGTTTGGTGTCCATAAATTTCAGGTTCACGCACGCCTAAAAGATTGAGATTAGGACCATTAATAATCTGAATTGTCTTCATCTTTTTTTCTTACAAGTTACTTCTTTTTCTACCGAAATAAACTACATAAGTTATTTGTTTAAATTAATTCTAAATAAGCATTGAACTCTAAAATATTTTTTTAATCTTTGTTTTTTATTTAGTCTTAATATAAATAACACATGAAGAAAGTAATTCTACTGGGTTGCACCTTGGCTTTTATGATGGCCTGCACCAAAGAAGCAAAAACAGAAAATGCACAACAAGCAGTCGCAGAAAAAACAGATGCAATTAATGCAGAAAGAATAGCATCCTTGAACGGCTCGATCACCGAAACCTTGGCACTACTTGGAAAAGATAAAAATATTGTCGGTGTAGATGTCACGAGTACATTTCCGCAAAACGTCCAAGTACATGCTGCAAATCTTGGTCATATTTCGAGTGTTACCGCAGAACCGATTTTGGCACTAAAACCGACCTTGGTATATGCAACAACGACTGAAATGAAACCAGAATTACAAAAGCAATTAGAGCAAGCTCATATTACGGTTCGATTAATCGATCAGCCAATGTCGGTAGAAGAAACTAAGGAAATGATTACATCGATTGCCAAAGATGTTCAATCTCAAGATTATGAAAAATATCTGACCGAAATAGATCAAAAACTTCAGCAAGTAACACCTTTAGACCAAAAACCAAAAGTATTATTTATCTATGCTCGCGGTGCTGGAAACCTGATGATTGCTGGTAATAATACTCCCATCCAAAAAATAATAGAAATGGCAGGTGGCGAAAATGCGGTGAACAATATAGATGATTACAAACCCTTGACTCCGGAAGCAATGATCAATGCCAATCCTGATTATATTTTACTTTTTGATCGCGGATTACAAAGTTTAGGTGGTAAAGAAGGTGTACAAAAAATTGAAGGAGTAATGGCGACCAATGCAGGAAAAAAGATGAACATCATTTCGATGGACGGACAACTTTTATCAGGGTTCGGACCGAGATTGGGCGATGCTACATTACAACTTAATCACTTATTACAAGGAAAATAAAACCATTCATTTTAATCTAAAATAAAATGCACAAGAAGCTAAGATTTTATATAATTTCTTTCAGCCTGCTCACGATTCTTATCTCTATCATCGCATTATTTATTGGCATATATCAATTCAATATTCCAATCACAGAACATGTGAAGAGTCTAATTCAATTGAAAAAAATTACCGACGAAAGTGATGCTTATGTCTTGTTCGATTTACGTTTACCTCGAATATTGATGGCTATTTTGGTAGGAAGTGGTTTGGCCGTAACAGGAACCTGTTTACAAGGAATTTTTAAAAATCCACTAGCTTCTCCCGACCTCATCGGGATTACATCGGGTTCTATTTTATTTGCTGCAATAACCATTGTTTTAGGACAGCATTTATATGCGTTCTTACCAAAAATTGTGCATTACTTTTTACTCAGCATCATGGCATTCATCGGTGCTTTGCTTACCATTTGGTTGGTCTATAAAATTTCTACCAAAAATGGGCAAACCAACATTTCTTTACTTTTGTTATCGGGTGTTGCCATCACTGCGCTTTGCGGTGCCGGCACAGGTTTACTCACCTATTTATCGACAGAAGACGAACTAAGAAATCTAACGTTTTGGACACTCGGAAGTTTAGCCGCCGCGAATTGGTACTCGATCGGAATTTTGAGTGTGGTTCTGTTTTTTAGTTTTCTATTTCTCATCCCAAAAGGTAAAACCCTAAATGCTATGCTTTTAGGAGAAAAAAACGCCTCACATATTGGGATTGATATTGAATCGTCTAAAAAGCAAATCATCCTATTTTCGGCTCTAATTGTCGGCAGCATTGTTTCTTTCACCGGTACGATAGGATTTGTTGGTTTAATAATACCATACATTTTACGATTAAAATTTCAATCGAATTTTACTTATATGCTTCCATTATCAGCTATTTTAGGCGCGTTACTGGTAATTGTTGCCGATACATTGAGTAGAACGATTGTTGCACCAGCCGAGATTCCGATTGGGATTTTGACTTCATTGATGGGAGCGCCTGTTTTTATTTCAATATTGATTCGATACAAAAAAAACTTATCATGATTCAGGCAGAACATATACGTTTTCCTACCAAAACAGCTGCAATTCTAAAGGATATAAATTTCCGAGCAGAAAAAGGAAAACTGATTGCGATTATCGGACCCAATGGAGCGGGGAAAAGTTCTTTATTGAATTATTTAGCCAATGAAATCGACCCGAAAAAAAATTGTACGTGTTTCAAAGGAAAAAATTATCGAGAATGGTGTCGAAACGAATTGGCTTGTCAGAAAGCTAAATTCTCTCAACAGCAACAAAACGATATTCCATTGCGTGTAAAAGATATTTTATTGATGGGACGATATCCGTATTTTCATCAACAACCAAACGCGAATGATTGGGAGGCGACAAAAATTTGGATGCAAAAAACGGAAATTTCTCATTTAGAAAATCGCGAATACAATCAACTTTCGGGAGGAGAAAAACAGCGCGTTCATTTGGCGAGGATTTTTGCTCAGGTAGAAAATAAAGCTCAAGAAAAATTAGTATTTTTAGATGAACCCTTGAACAACTTAGATATTGCTCATCAGTTTAAAATCTTACAAACCATCAAAGATTTTACACAAAATAACAATACGGCAATTACAGTTTTACACGACCTGAATCTTACGGCACAATTTGCAGATGAAGTTGTGTTGATGCAAGATGGAGAAATAAAAATGTATGATTCGCCCGAAAAAGTTTTCCAACAAAAAACTATAGAAAATGTCTATCAATTTCCATGTAAAATAATTTCTAACCCAATAACCAATAGACCGTATATCGTCTTTGGATAAAAAATAAAATAATATGAATTCAACCATCTCATTACAAGAACAATGGGATTTGCTGAAGAAAGAGCAACCCAATTTACGAATCAGAAATGCAGCCAATGCGCTAGGAGTAAGCGAAGTAGAATTACTTTGTTTGCAACTAGGCAAAGAAGTTATCCGTTTAGAACCTAAATTTTCTGATCTTTTACAAGCTATCGAATCGCTCGGAAAAGTGATGGCTCTTACCCGAAACGATGAAGCTGTACACGAACGAAAAGGAGTTTATCTCAATCCCGATTTCAGTTCTCCTCATGCGCAACTTTTTGTTGGCGAAGATATCGATTTGAGAATTTTTTCTTCCTTTTGGCAAAGTGCTTTTGCGGTTATCGAACCCACAAAAAATGGCGATAGAAGAAGTTTACAATTCTTTGGTAAAGACGGATCGGCTGTGCACAAAATTTATCTTACTCCGCAAAGCAATGTGATTGCATTTGATACTTTGGTACAAAAATATAAAAGTGACGATCAGACTTCGGTAGAAAAAATAAATTATCAAGAAGAAATCGTGGATGAAAAAGCAGATGATGAAATTGATGCAGCAACTTTTCAGAAAGCTTGGTTAGAGCTAAAAGACACGCATGATTTTTTTATGATGTTAAAAAAACACGGCGTAAGCAGAACACAAGCGATGCGCTTGGCTCCATCGGACTATCATGCCAAGAAAATTGAATCGAATAAAATTGTAGACCTTTTAGAAAAGGTTGCCGAAAATCAGACCCCTATCATGGTTTTCATAGGAAATAAAGGAATGATCCAAATCCATACAGGACCGATAAAAAAATTGATGTGGCATGGCGAATGGTACAATATTATGGATCCTGATTTTAATATGCACTTGGCAATGGACAAAATCGATAGCGCTTGGATTGTACGCAAACCAACCGAAGATGGCGTGGTGACGTCGATCGAAGCCTTCAACAAAAAAGGTGAACTAATTGTTCAGTTTTTCGGAAAGAGAAAGCCAGGAATTCCCGAATTAGAACAATGGCAACAAGTTGTTGCTGAATTGTAAGCCCCTTATTTATTGTTTTTCTAGACCCGATTCTTTTGTATGAGAATCGGGTTTTTTCTATTGGTTTAAGTAGCGTTATTTCATCTTACTAAAAAAAGGTTGCCTAAAAGACAACCTTCTCAAGATAGATATAAAATACACAAATTATCGCAGAACGATTTTCTTTGTTTTTTTGATGCCGTTACTCTCTGCCGTTACGATATATACGCCCGAAATCAACTTGGATAAATTAATTTTTTTGGTCGCAAATTGTGCGCTCGGACGATAATTTTCTTGATGCACAATTTGTCCATTAAGATTGAAAACGCTGAGCTGAATATTTTCGTTGCTCGAGTATTGACCATTAAAAGCAACCTGAATTGTTTTCGGATCATTCTGAATCGTAAATACATCAAAATTGCTGGTTTGAACGCTAGAAATACTTAGAGAACTCGTTACATCTTCGTAATCGAAAGTAATTTTTCCGGTAGAACTTCCTTCGAAACCGGTGAAATTCAATCGATAAATTTTATTGGTTTCGGTATTTTTGATAAAATAATGTTGATTGGACAAGGTATATGTAGAACCGTTAAAATTTTTCCAATCATAACCAATCGAATTTATTTCGGCTTTGTACGCCTCATCATTACTCGGATTTCCCGATTCTGTTTTGGCAACTTTAACCAAATCAGATTGTAGAATACCGGTAACAGGATACATCATCGTTCCACCTTCGTACGGCAGCGGTGTTTGGTATTTCGTAAACTTCATCTCCCACTTATCCTGCTCTGCTTCTGCATTTACGACTTGTTTCGTGGTCAAGTTATAATAATTAAAAATACGATTTTCGGTAGTATTCTGTTCAATATTTACACTTTCATCGGCAGACCACGTTCCATTTTCCCACTTAGAAAAAGTGAAAGTATAGGTCCCGAAAGCCAATTTATCAATGCGTAATTTCACGTAATCTCCATTATCATACTTCAAGACAAAAATTATTTTACCGTTGACATTATGCGTTGCCATGTCATATTCTCCCCAACCATAGGTTGCCGATCCCTGATTGAAAGCACCTTCGTCCCACTTTTCGTCGCTATTGTAAAGGGCTACCCAAGAATTTTCATTGCTTGGTGAAATTGAATTCCAATCGGTTAGCGAATTAGAAGCTTCGAAAACTTGAATACCTTTGGTATCATTTACTCGAATTCCTAAACCAAACATCGATTTTCTGAAAAAAGCTAAATCCCATTCTTGGCGATTCACCTCGAATTTTGTTTGATTTTCTAATCCAAAATACACATCATTTTGATAGGCTTGTCCCATCGAAACTTCGCTTTGGATTATTTGAGCTTGTAAACTAAGTGCCATCAAAAATGTTGCACTAAATAGAGTATACTTTTTATTCATGATTACAATTTTTATGTTATACTTTTTGTTTTGTTTATATTTTGATTATGGTATGAGTTGATATTCTAGACGAGGATATCCTCTTTCACCTGAAGTATTTTTCAGGTTGAGCATTCGTATTTTATAGAAATAACCTTCTGTATCTTTAAGGACAAAGAATCGATTTTTCGTCACTGTTCCTTCAAAAACATCTCGCCAATTGCTTCCGATAGTACGTACATCTTTATCGAATTTTGATACATCAATCATCGATTTAGAAAAAGTAGAAAACGTCACCTCTTTGGTTTCGGTCACCATATAGACTTCCACGCCACCCAAACGATTATGGACAATGAAATCTGAATTCCCGTACGAGCCACTTCCATCAATTAGGGTTGTGAAAACCGTAAAACCAATATCCCATTTAGACGATTCGGGTTGGGCTTCAACTATTTTTTGATCTTGAAGATTGACAAAACTGAAATTGGCTCGTGAGTTTTTAGCGATTTCGATTTCTCGATGAGTTGTTTCATTGATTTTTGCATACTGTAAGAGATAGTTTCCATTCTTTTTCAACACTCTAATTTTCATCCAACCTCTGTGATTACCAGCGATGGCAACAGAGCCTACCGCAGGTGTTATGTTCCCAACTTCATATCCTAAATTGATTAGATAGACATTATTTTCGTCATCATTATCCGCAATTTCTGCAATGGCGGTTTGTTTTATATCACCAGAAGGATGATCGACAAAAGCTGCATTCTGTGCATCGAAAGTCCCAACCGCAACTTGTGGATAAAAGATTTTCACTTGATCTTCTGTTACTTGATCAATAGAATTGGCCGGCAATTTTTTCGCTGCCATATAAATAGACCCGTTGAGAACAACACGAAAATCATCTCCGGTATAAAAACCTAAATCCCATTGATCTCGTCTAAACTCGAACATTTGCTCTTCACTGAGATCGATATACACTTGGTTTGGTTCAGTCGGTCCGCCAACATTCGGCGCAAGCGTTGCACCAATCGAAGCCTCGAAAGAAACTGTTAATTGTGTATAGCCTTGAATAGAAAAAGCTTCTTCGGATTCGATATTTTTTATTTTGAATTGAATTCTTTTGTCTGCCCGATCAAACGGATAAATAAGATTGGTAAAAGAAAAACTCAATTGATGAACATCTTTCTCATACGGCAACCGAATTTGTCGATTTTGTGCTTTGGGAAATGTGGTATAATCTTGATTATATTCGGCATTTTCTTCTACTATTTCTATCACAACTACGCCGCTTTGCGTTGCAGGTTTAGAAAAGTCTAATTCAATTTTTTGTTCATTTTGGATTTTCGAATAGTTGAGCGATTGATCGGCAAAAGCAATCACAAATGGTTCGGACAAAGGTTGTTCGTCATCTACACAAGCCGAGAGAAATAAAACCGTAATAAAAGAGATTATCCAAAAATATTTAGCCATAATTAATTGTATTTCAGATTATAAAGAATTTTAAAAAAGTAAGAACGCCCATATCCTAACATCATCGAACTATTGGCTGACGCATGTCCGTTGGCTCCTTGTGTTGTATTGTTAATGGTTTTTATATCAAACAGATTTCTCGCACCAAGCACCAATTCCATTCTATTATCGAATAATTTTTGGCGAATAGAAGCATCCATCCAATTGTACGAATCTTGTATTCCTTTCACATACTCGATTTGCTGATCCAATTGACTTACTTCTCGATACAATTCTTGTTTGCCATTGTATTTGTAGAAAATAGAAAAAGTGGTTTCGGTCGAAGGAATTTGATAGGAAGCATTGAGATTGAAATTGGTGGTATAAAAATATTTTTCGTCAACGTTTGCCTCTTCAGCTAGACTTTGTTTGATTCCGGTTAATGAAATTCCAGCACCAAACTGAAAAGTTTTCCATTTCCAATCCGAGCTATAAGTTAGCCCTTGCGTATCGTACTTATCAACATTGATATATTTGTACTGAAGCGGCGAAAAACTCAAAGCCATCAGTTCTATTTTGTCGCGCAAATGAATTTTCCAAGCAGAAAGTTTTTGTTCATAAGATGAATTTTCCCAATACCAATTCTTTTTCAGATGCAAGAAAAGAGAATTTCCTTTTTCAGGTTTCAAGTCAGGATTTCCTTGCAAATCATGGTTCACGTCTACAAAATAGGTAAACAACTCATCAAAATCGGGCGTTCTTGGCGCCGTTCCTGCAATCACTCTCAACTCAAAATCTTTAGGCAACAGAATTTTAGCACTCAAACTTGCTGCATGTTGGGTATCGAATAAATTAGAAAACATCACTCTATATCCAGGTCGAACAGAGAATTTTGGAGAAAAATTAACTTCTGATGATGCAAAAAAATCATACGAACTAACCTGACGATCAATCGGATTGGTATAAATATCTTTGCGCTGAGCAGCTTTTCCGAAGATCGAATTGATTTCATACCCAAGTTGAAAATCGAATTTCCGATCCTTCACAACATTGCTAACCGTAGCTTTAGAGTACACCGCTTCTCGACTGTCGTAGGTAGAAGTGCGTACATCATTTTCGGTCTGAGAAGCAATTTGGTATTGATAATTTTTTTGCTGTCTTTTTTGATTTTGGTAGGATAAACTCGCATCGTATTGCCATGTATCCGAAATATTTCCACTTGCATTGAATAAATTATACCAACGTTGCGTCTTGAAATCAGTGTCTTCTGCAAGTGCATTTTTGGTTCCTGTAGAAGGCTGTTCGTGCAATTGAACGACCGGATTATAGTAATTTGTTTTTTCGTTGAAATATTCTAATCGATAAAAAAACTGATGAGCTGCCGTTGAATACCTCATCAAAAATTTACTGCTATTTTGTTCTTTTGGCAACCAAGAATAACCTCTTTTCCCGTCGTTTTCGGCATAATGTTTTCCTTTTTTATCATCCCAAAAACCTTTAAAATCATTTCGGTTGAAATTAAATTCCGTGTACCATTTCGGACTGATTGCGTGCCCGATTTTTAGCGATTGTATATGTCGGCCTTTATTCTTCAGATTATATTCATCATTCACGGTTTCTTCTTGGACAAATGCAGAAATATCTATCTTGGCTCTTGCATTTTTTTTGGTAATAATATTGATAACACCTGCCAACGCATTTGCTCCATAATCCACTCCCATAGCGCCTTCGACGATTTCTATTTGTTGAATATCATCTAAATTAAGCTGTGTTAAATCGGTATGATTTCCTAAACCTTCATCGTTGAGAAGAGGAATATTGTCGACCAAAACCTTGAAATATTGCCCACCCATCCCAAACATACTCACCGAAGATTTTCCGGTATTTGGACTGCTGATCACGGTAAGATTCAGCGTTTGATTGAGCACATCGGCCAAGTTATTAGCGGCCAAACGATCGATCACATCTCGGCTGAGCACTTTCACTTCATAGATCGATTTTTTTACCGATTGTTTATTGAATTGTCCAGACACGACGGTTTGCTCTAATTCTATTCGGTTTGATGCGATAGAATCTTTGGTTTGCGCAAACATTGTCTGAAACCCAACTGCTGTTATAAGCAAGAATGGAATCCTCATGAATTGCTATTTAGATTTAGTCTATATTAATTTTAGCAAATATATAGTTTATTTTTACTTATTCTAAATAAAGATTATAAAATCTTTATGATTTTTTTAAGCACAAAAAACCCAACTATAAATAGTTGAGCTTGTAACAATTAAACCATAGAATTGGTTAATATTTATTTTTCCAACGTGCTTTCATCATTTGTTCATCGACTTGTTCACGTTTATTTTTTCCGGGTTCGTAGAAAGAAGTTCCACTCAATTCATCAGGTAAAAATTCCTGATCGACAAAATTCCCATCATAATCATGCGCATACAAATAGTTTTTTCCGTAATCCATATCCTTCATCAACTTCGTTGGCGCATTGCGCAAATGCAAAGGCACAGACAAATCACCCGTTTGTTTCACCAATTGTTGAGCACGATTAATCGCCATATAAGTCGAATTACTTTTGGGTGAATTTGCCAAATATATAGCACATTGACTAAGTATGATTCTACTCTCTGGATAGCCAATGACACTCACCGCCTGAAAAGTATTATTGGCCAAAATAAGTGCGGTAGGATTCGCAGCACCGATATCTTCAGAAGCAGCAATTAACATTCTGCGCGCTATAAATTTCACATCTTCCCCACCTTCGATCATCCGTGCCAACCAATAAACAGTCGCTTGAGGATCGGATCCACGAATCGATTTTATAAAAGCCGAAACAATATCATAATGCTGTTCCCCAGTTTTATCATATCGAGCTGTATTTTGTTGAATTCGTTGTTGCACCGTTTCGTTGGTAATCACTATTTCTTCATTCTCACCAAAACTATTCACAACCAACTCAAAAGCATTTAATAATTTACGAGCATCTCCACCCGAAAATCGAATCAAAGCATCGGTTTCTTCAAGACGGATAGTTTTTTTAGATAGGATAGTATCTTCACGAATCGCCCGAAACATCAAATCTTCTAAATCTTCTTTTTCTAATGCACGCAACGTATAAACTTGAGCACGAGAAAGCAAAGCCGGCACCACCTCGAAACTTGGATTTTCGGTCGTAGCACCAATCAACGTAATATAACCTTTCTCGACCGCGCCTAATAAACTATCTTGTTGCGATTTATTGAATCGATGAATCTCATCAATAAAAAGAATAGGATTTTTTTCGGTACTAAATAGGTTCTGACTTTTTGCTTTATCAATCACATCGCGTACATCTTTTACACCTGCATTGATCGCACTTAACGTATAAAAAGGACGGTTCGATAATTCGGCAATCAACTGAGCCAAAGTCGTTTTTCCTGTTCCAGGCGGACCCCAAAAAATCATAGAAGCAATCATATCATGCTTCAGCATCATCCGAATAGGCGCGTTTTCTCCTAACAAATGTTTCTGATTTATGTATTGATCCAATGATTTTGGTCGCATTCTTTCGGCTAAGGGCGCTATCATATCGAAGTTATTTTTATCAAAGTTACGGATTCTCATCAAAAAATCATCACGACATAAATTGACGTTAGGCAATCGGATATTTGCTATACAATTATCAAACATATAAAAACAAATACCATGAAAGAAGCATTAGAACAAGCCTTGTTGATCTGTAAAAAACACGAAAAATTAGTAGATGATTTAACGTATCTTCGGTTGGATGAAAAATCTTACGAAAAGAAAAATGCCCTTCGCCTTTCGATCGAACGAGAAATGCAACTATTTTTAGCTGATGTCGCTGATCATAAATTCGAAATTATTTTGGATGGAAAAAGTATGGAAGCTTTTTATTATTTACAAAATTATTTTTTGCATCTCCACGAAAAGGAAGCGCCGACTTTGCCCAAAAGAAATCCCCGAGTGAGAACAGGAATTTTAAACAATAGAATAGAAACAGTACAAATAAGTTTTTGATTTACCGCAAAATTTCGTGTACTTTGTATAAAATATAGAGTTATGAAATTAACGCTTTTTGTGAGTATGTTTTTCTTTTTAGTGAATGCAAATTTATCTGCGCAAACCGCTATCGAAAAAAACATTTATCATCCCGAAGCCAATGCAGAAGAGCAAATCGACCAAGCAGTCGCTCTTGCTAAAAAAGAAAATAAACATGTTTTTGTACAAATAGGAGGAAATTGGTGTCCGTGGTGTCTGACATTTAACCATCTTGTGACCACGAATGAAGAGCTAAAAAACACGCTCAATAACAACTACGAAGTTGTGCATCTTAATTATAGTAAAGAAAATAAAAACCTCCCGATGTTGGCTAAACTTCAACATCCGGAGCGTTTTGGTTTTCCTGTTTTTGTGATTTTAGATGGGAATGGAAAATTGCTTCATACCCAGAATTCTGCTTACTTAGAAAGCAATGATGGCTCAAAAGGGCACGACCCAAAAATTGTCAAAGACTTCTTAGAAGCATGGACTTACAAAGCATTAGATCCAGCTACCTACGAATCAAAAAAATAAAAAATTCTTCATGCGAAAGATTCTTATCTATCCTTTTGTTTTTTTAGTCAGAGTTTATCAAGTAACGCTTTCGCCTTTGCTTGGTAGTAATTGTCGTTTCCAGCCAACTTGCTCATCCTACATGATACAAGCTTTGCAAACGCATGGTTTATTAAAAGGGCTATATTTGGGTATGAAAAGAATTTTACGTTGTCATCCTTGGGGAGGCAGCGGCTATGATCCTGTTCCTAAAAAATAACACTATGCCAATACATCTTTTATCATTTATTACCTGGGATCCAAGTCCATATTTGGTCGATTTAGGCTTCCTGAAAATTCATTATTACAGTCTTTGCTGGATTCTTGCCTTTGTTATCGGTTGGTATATGATGGCGAAAATCTTCCGACAAGAAAACGAAAAGAAAGAACTGCTCGATCCATTATTTCTATATGTTTTTGTAGGATGTATTTTAGGAGCTCGGTTAGGGGAATTTATTTTTTATGATCCGAAAGCGTTTATCGAACGCCCGATAGAAGTGTTGCTTCCGGTGGCTTATAGTCCGGGACATACAGCCTTTGGGTTTTTACAAGATTATGAATTTGTCGGTTTCCAAGGACTTGCTAGTCATGGCGCTGCTTTGGGAGTGATTTTATCGGCTTATTTTTTCTCTAGAAAATATCTTAAAAGAAATACCTTGTGGATTCTCGATCGCATTGCTGTAGTGGTTCCTTTGGGAGGAGCAGCTGTACGTGTTGGTAACTTCATGAATTCTGAAATCGTCGGAAAACCTTCTGACTTGCCTTGGGCTGTCAAGTTTTTAGCACAAAGTTCATCCTATGGTGAAATAGTACCTCGTCATCCGGCGCAGTTATACGAAGCACTTGGCTATGTAATTTTGGCTTTTATTATGTGGACATTGTACCAAAAACCTCAATACCGTAAACAAATGGGTGCTTTGCTTGGTGTGTTCTTATTCTTTTTATTTCTGATTCGATTTATTGTCGAATTCTTTAAAGAAAATCAAGGTAAAGAAGCTGTTGCAGAAGCATTGAATATCGGTTTGAATAATGGACAAATCTTGAGTATTCCTTTCATGTTGATTGGATTATATTTATTCGTCAGTTCGAAAAACAGAATATTTACCCAAGCATAAAAATTCATTTTTCAATCTATAAAAAAGGTAGTTCGGTTTGCGCAGAACTACCTTTTTTTAATATCTTTGCAGATTAAAATCGTTTTTCATTACCAATCGTAAAACATTTATATTATGGGATTTATCAAAGAATTTAAAGAATTTGCTACCAGAGGTAGCGTTATCGACCTTGCTGTCGGTGTTGTAATCGGTGGCGCATTCGGTAAAATAGTTACATCCTTAGTTGATGATATTATTACACCTGCTATCCTTAGTCCTGCGCTGAAAGCGATCAATGCAGAAGAGTTAGAAAAGCTTGTAATTCCTGGTACAGCTATCAAATACGGAAATTTCATTTCGGCTTTTATTTCTTTTGTTGTGATTGCATTCGCTTTATTTGTATTGATCAAAGGAATCAATAAACTAAAAAGAACCAAAGAGGTTGAAGAAGTAGCTCCAGCAGGACCATCTCAAGAAGAATTATTAGCAGAAATTAGAGATTTATTGAAAAATAAATAAGCTAAAATCAACATAAAAAAATCGGTTACTTTCTAAGCAACCGATTTTTTTTGTACTATTTTTTTCTTTTTGATTGAAAAGTATTAGAACTTCCAACCCAAAGTTAACAAATAGCTATTGGTATTATTTTTTACTTCGCCACTCGTCAAAGCTAAATCTACCGATGATTTACCATCGATAAAATGTCCACCGATTGGCATTGCATATTTCTGATCCGAGTATTGATATGCTGCATCAATAAAGAAACCGCCAAAATCATAACCAAGTCCGAAGCTTACACGATTTACATCACCTACGTACATTTTTTGGTAGTTATTGGCTAAGGTAATAGTTTGTCCTTGCTCGTTGACCCCTTCAGAAAAAATAGTTGCGTCTTTTAAAGGAGATTGCACATACGCATATCCTGCACGAACCTTGAACTTATCGTATCGATATTCACCTCCTACCCGAACTTCACTACTATTATTCACATTATTGTCTATAAACTGATTTGCTCCTCGGAAATTACTGTTCGAAAAATCAGTCATTTTATTAAAGTGATGCGTATAATCTACATCAAACGCGAAAGATTTACCAAGTACAAAACCAAGCGATCCTACCATTCTTGCACCAGATTGAAGTTTATAATTTGAATAATAAATACTATTCAATCCTGCATCATTAACTCCGAAAAACTCTTCATCTACATTGTACCAAACCGGACTATGAAAAGCTAAACCAGCCCGCACATTTTGATTCAATTTCCCGATAACTCCTAATCCGAACGAAAAACCTTGTCCAATTTCTGAATAAGGCGCACCGTCTAAATCCATATAAGAAATTGCTCCATTAGGCGCAACATCCGAATAAATGATAGAATTGGTATAATTGGTTTCATGAAAATTAAGGTTAGCTCCTAAATACAATCGATCTCGGTAAGAAGTACCAAAATTGAGGGTAAATTTGGTTTTATATCCTGAAACTCCATCATAAAAACCATTCATTTTATAGGCATTTCCTTGATCATCATAAGTAGCAATTTTTACATTAGACCCAAAAAGGACTTCATTGTCTAATTGCTCACTTAGGAAATTAAACCCAAGCACAAAACGATTCCAATCTTCAGATCGAGTATTGAATACCAAAGCTCCACCGGCTTGACTAAAATCGAAAGTATTGTCTTTCGCAGTAGCCGCGTTATCCATTTGTGTTTTATTTTTATACGCATTGACCGAAGCCGTAAAAGCAACTTCAGACGAGATGGCTACACCAGAACCTGCAGGATTTTGTTCGGTAGAATTTATCTCACCACCTAACGCACCATTTGCACCTGCCATACTGACACTTTTTGCAGAACCTGCCTGAACTCCTCCTCCATAAAAACGAAGGGCATTGGTCGGATATTGCACATTATAATCCTGCGCCCATACACTCGAAAAGCCTATTGCAAAGAATAGGCTTAATGTTATTTTCTTCATATTCAACGTTATCTCTTTCGTTTATATTATCTTCTAGTTCCTCTTGCTCCTCCACCCATAGAGCTTCCTCTAGATGTTCCCATCGAACCACTTCCCATCGAAGAACGAGAAGGTTGCGAATAAGAAGGAGAACGATCAAAAGATGAAGATCTTGGTGTCATATTCCCTCTATTGGTTGGATACGATGACGAACGTGGTGCAGAAGAACGATCATATTGTGGTGTGGTTCTAATAGTAGAACCATCTCTGATCGGTTGTTGTGATGATCTGATCTGACTACGATCTACTTGCGGACGAACAACACGGTCTGTAGAACGAACAGGAGCTGAATTAGTATTCATTTGCTCTGTCTGAGAACGAACAGGTCTTGTAGTTCTTATGGTTTGATCCTGTGATGCACGAACCGGTCTTGTTGTTTGCATAGATTCTTGTTGAGAACTTCTTACCGTTCCAATTCCATTATTTCTTGTAGGTGCTTCGGATGTATTTCTATCTGGACGAATAGTTTCTCTTACATTGCTGTTAGAAGAACGAATCGTAGAGTTTCCTGCATTCGAACGAACTACCGACGAACTATTGCGTAACGTTCCATAATTCTGATTTACAATTGAATGTCCATAATCGCGGTTGGTTGCCCGTATTCCAGGTCGAGATCCTGCATAAGCTCTTTGCCAATAACGTGGTGTATTGTAGTAACCATAGTAACCGTTATAATAGCCACCATAACCGTAGCCATAATACGGATAACCCCAGCCTCCATAACCACCCCAAGCATAGTAAGGAGAGTACCAATAGTTCCAACCCCAAGCGCTGTAAGGTGAATACCAAGAACTCCAACCCCAAGGTCTATACCAAGGATAATATCCAATGCCGTAATAATTCCAACCGAAAGGATAATCCCAAAAAGAATTCCCCCAATAATTGACTTGTACATTTACCCCATCATATCTTCCCCAATCTGTAGTTGGTTCTAAAGAAAAGGTCTGGCTTCCTCTGTATCCAGGATTCGTATAGATGTTAACTGTTTGATCTTTCTGATTATATTGCGAGGTATTATTTCCTGCTACTGCTGTGGAGTCATCATAAAACAAATCTTCTGCTCCATTCCCATTGGCATCAAAATAAGCACCACCGATCCGAATCATCCCATCGTTTGCATTATTTTCGGTTTCTGCTTGTGCCAACGTTCTATCACTCGAAGGATTATAATAAACTCCATCGGTTTCTACTCCACCACCCGATTGAGTTGCGCAAGAAACCAATCCCAAAAACAAGACAAGAGGACTACTTGTTTTTAGAATTTTTTTGGTAATGTTATAAAACTTATCCATAATTGTTGTTTTAATTAATGTTGTACTATTTTTGCAAATAGATATTGGCAATTTCTGTACCAATTTCTACCAAACAAACTATAGACAAATATACGAAATTTATGGCAAAACTTACTTCAAGAGCTGAAGATTATTCTAAGTGGTACAATGAGTTAGTCGTTAAAGCTAACTTGGCAGAAAATTCGGGCGTAAGAGGCTGTATGGTGATCAAACCATATGGATACGCTATTTGGGAAAAAATCCAAGCCGAATTGGATCAACGTTTTAAAGAAACCGGACATCAAAACGCATATTTCCCCATTTTTGTGCCCAGAAGCTATTTCGAAGCCGAGGAAAAAAATGCCGAAGGTTTCGCTAAAGAATGTGCTGTAGTAACGCACTATCGATTGAAAAATGACGAAAATACACCCGGAAAATTAATAGTCGATCCGGAAGCTAAATTAGAAGAAGAATTGATTGTTCGCCCGACTTCTGAAGCTATTATTTGGAGCACCTACAAAAACTGGATCCAATCTTACCGTGACCTTCCAATCCTCATCAATCAATGGGCGAATGTTGTTCGTTGGGAAATGCGTACGCGTCTTTTTCTTCGCACTACTGAGTTCCTTTGGCAAGAAGGACACACGGCACACGCTACCAAAGAAGAAGCGATTAGCGAATCGAGACAAATGCTCGACGTCTATACCGATGTAGTCGAAAATCTAATGGCAATTCCTGTGGTACGCGGTTGCAAAACACCATCTGAAAGATTTGCCGGTGCAGAAGAAACATTTACAATAGAAGCAATGATGCAAGACGGTAAAGCTTTGCAAGCCGGTACTTCTCACTTCCTTGGTCAAAATTTCGCAAAAGCTTTTGATGTGAAATTTACCACAAACGAAGGAAAACAAGAATATGTTTGGGCAACCTCTTGGGGAGTTTCTACTCGTTTGATGGGGGCCTTGATCATGACGCATTCAGATGATTTTGGTTTAGTTCTTCCTCCGAAAATTGCACCAATCCAAGTGGTTATTGTTCCGATTTTCAGATCAGAAGAACAACTTGCGCAAATTACTGAAGTTGCAAATCGTATCAAAAAAGAATTACAATCGTTAGGAATTACGGTGAAATTTGATGACGATGACAAGACAAAACCAGGTTGGAAATTCGCCGAGTACGAATTAAAAGGAGTTCCTGTTCGGATGGCAATCGGACCGAAAGATTTAGAAAATAACCAAGTAGAAATTGCACGACGTGATACTTTAGAAAAATCGAGTGTTTCGTTGGATGGAATTTCTTCGTATGTGGAAAATCTATTGGTAGAAATACAAGAAAATCTATTTACCAAAGCAAGCGAATACCGAGATTCTCATACAACTGAAGTAACTTCTTATGAAGAGTTTAAAGAACTTGTAGAAACCAAAGGTGGCTTTTTCTCTGCCCTTTGGGACGGAACAGAAGAAACCGAAGAAGCGATAAAAAACGAAACCAAAGCGACGATTCGTTGTATTCCTTTAGCCTTTGAAACGCCAACAGAAGGAGTCGATTTTTATTCTGGGAAGCCTGCTAAATTTAGAGTTTTATATGCGAAAGCATATTAATATAAATACAAAAGCCTTCAAAAATTTGAAGGCTTTTTTTATGATTTTTATTTTCCGATTACTTGCGGATAATCAAAAAGTTGATTGGGATCGTATTTATTTTTGAGTTGTTCTAATCTCGCCAAGTTTTCTTGAAAATACTTTTTATTAGCGTTTGAAAAATCAAGATCAGGATAATTTCGATAATGAGCTTGCACTCCGTTTTTTTCGATGATTTGTTGGATAGAATTAAAATTATCGATGATATTTTTATCTCTTTTTCGGTCTGTCCAATAAGCTTGTAATTCGGCCAAATATTTTTTGTTTCGGTGCGGATAAGCGGTTTCCGTATTTCCTACCGAATTTATTTTTCCACCCAAAGTATTGATTTGATAAATAGTTCCGGGTTGCGAAACAACTTTCTCGAAAACCGATTTCAGTACTTCTTTCACCTCATCGTAATCGGTATACAAACCGGCTGAAGCATTTTTAAAAATCAACGGATCTTTCCGACCATAATAATTTTTCAAAGCTGCGGCAAGATTGCGATTCGGCATAGCTTTATATTCCGACGCCAACGAAATCAAGCGCTGCAATTGTTTCGAAAACCCATTATCGGAGGCTAAAATATGCGTAACCAAAATGGTCAAGGTTTTCCCATTGAGCACGGCTGCAGAAAACGCTTCTTCGGGTAATTTATCTGAAATCGAAAACCAAAGTTGCATTATTTTTTGATAATTTTCGGCTGTTAGATTTCTAAATTTCAATCGATGAGCATGAAAAAAATCTGGAGCTTTATATGTGTTGAAATACAAAGCCGTTACAACTCCAAAATTTCCATTTCCTCCGCCACGACACGCCCATAACAAAGAAGAATCATGATCAGAATCGACAATTTCTCCTTTAGCATTCACCATTCGAACGCGATACAAACTGTCGCAGGTAAGTCCAAACTTTTTACCAAAAAAACCGTAACCTCCGCCCAAAGTTAAGCCTGCAATGGCTACTGTGCCGCACGAACCGGCTGGTAAAATTCTTTTTTTAGGTAGGAAATTCGCATAAATATCTTGCAATAAACAAGCGGGTTCTAACTTAACATGTGCTTTGTCTAACCAATTGATTTTGTTCATCAAAGAAAGATTAATCATCAACTGTTGATTATTAGACGAGAAACCTTCAAAACTATGTCCACCACTTTTTACTGTAATTTTCAGTTTTTCTTCTCGGGCAAAATTCACTGCTTTTTGCACACCTTTTTCGGTAAGACAAAGCGCTATATATGCAGGATATTGATCAATTCGTAGATTGTATCCTACCCGAAATTCATCGTATCGTTTATCTTTCTTGGATAAGAAAATTACATCCGAATCATTTTTAGGAAAAAGGTGATAAAAATCCATAAAGAAAAGACCTAACCCACCAAGTGCGGATAATTTTAGAAATTCTCTTTTGGTCAATTGGGTCTTTTCCATAGCTAAATATTTTAGGTTTTATTTTATTTTATTGGCTTTTATCCACTCGCGATATTTTTGCGCATTTTTCACATGCTCCTGATAATCATTCGTGTAGAGATGATAACCAGGTTTATTAGGATCGGCAACAAAGAAAATATAATCATGATTGGCAGGATTGAGAACCGCATCTATTGCTTTTACATTGGGTAAGCAAATTGGTGCTGGCGGCAAACCTTTGTTGCGATAAGTATTGTATTCATTGGCTGATTGAGTCCATTTATAATACACGCGTTGAATTTTATGATCGAAACCATTTTCTAATTTATAAGCATAGATCGATGTCGGATCCGCTTCTAATCGCATATCTTTATCCAAACGATTCATATACGCTTTTGCAACGCGTTGTTGTTCATCAAAATTATCAGAAGATTCTAATTGAACAATCGAAGCGAGCGTTACCACTTGTAAGGGCGTCATATTGAGCGCTTTTGCTTCATCAATTCTTTTCTGATTCCAAACTTTTTTATACTCTTTTTCCATTCGTTCTACAAACTGATCAGCCGACATATTCCAATACACAAAATAGGTTTCGGGAATGAAATATTGTTTTACTGTTTCTTCGGTCAAGGTAGAATCTTTGGCATTTGCCCATTTCATAACCGATTGAATAATCGAAATAGAATCGGCATCAATTTGTTTCGATACTGCTCCTGCCATATGAAAAAGAGTTGGATAATTTTTGATTTGTAACCGAACCTCTTCTTGAGCTCCGTCTTGCAAACGATTGAGTAAAGCGCGTGAACTTTCGTTGGCGACAATTTTAAATTTTCCTGATTTGATAGTACTTGGATACAAATCTTCTTCGGCTAATTTTCTGAAAAACGTTGGGTTTTGAAGATACGGATTCAAAGAATCCATGACCTGATCGAAATTAGCACCACGAGGTATGTACACAAAACCATCTTTGGTAGGATTTCCTTTGAAACTTTCGATAAAAGTACAACTGCTCATCAAACTCAAAATACACAATGCAATAAGAGTTGGAATCGTTTTTATTTTTAGCATATTAATTTTCTAATGTTATCATTCCTTCAAAAACAAACTGTGCAGGACCTTCTAACCACACCTTCTCATAACGCAAATTTCCTACCGAAAATTGTACCGACAAATCACCACCGACTGCTTTTACACGAATAGGTTGTTGAGTAACTTTCCCGGCAGAAAAAGCGGCAATTGCAGCAGCGGTAACTCCTGTACCACAAGCCAATGTTTCGGCTTCTACTCCGCGTTCGTACGTACGAATATGCAAAACCTGATCTTCGCCTACTTCTACAAAATTCACATTACTACCTTCCTCAAAATAAGGAGCACCGTACCGAATTTTTGCGCCTTCCTTTTGTACATCTATCTTTTGTACATCATCTACAAACTGCACGTGATGTGGCGATCCGGTATTGAGAAAATAATGTGTAGGATGCGTTTCTACATTTTCTACATCGATCATTTCTAAGGCAACATAGGTAGGATGAACCACTGCTCGATGCAAACCATCGATCGCTTCGAAAGTCATTTCTCGATTAACAAGTCCCAAATCGAACGCAAACTGCGCAATGCATCGTCCACCATTTCCACACATGCTGCTTTCTCGACCGTCGGAATTGAAATAACGCATTCTGAAATCGTATTGATCACTATTTTGCAACAAGATAAAACCATCAGCGCCCACACCAAAATTTCGATGACATATTTTTTCTATTTTTTGTTGATCCACCAAAAAGGATTCTTCTCGATCATCCAACATCACAAAATCGTTTCCTGCGCCTTGGTATTTATAGAAAGTGTACTTCACTTAGATTTGTTTTTATCCTACAAATTTAGTATATTTTCTTAGGAAAATAGCATTTGGTAAAGCTTCGCTAATAATTGTTAAAAAGCAGTTAAACCACTCAAATGTTAAAATGTTTGGTTATAAATTTGATATTACAAGTAAACATAGAAACGAATATTATTTAGTACAATGAAAAAATATACAAATTACTTATTGGTCGGACTTTTTAGTTCGGTGACAACTTTAGGAGGTTTTTATGCCTTATCGAAGTATGATAGTGAGAATGGAAATGTGATTACCGATGCTCGTGTGTTGAACAAGGGAGATTTCCAGTATGTAGATTACAAAGGTAATTATGGTTACGATGCACCTAATTTTGTAGAAGCTGCAAATAAATCGGTCAATACGGTGGTTTCTATCAACAATTATCAGAAACAATCGCGTCAACAATCGAGAGATCCATTCTTTGATTTCTTTTTCGGATTTCCCGATCAACGTCAACAACGTCAGCAAGAAAACCAACCGGCTGGTTCGGGTTCTGGGGTAATCATTTCTGCCGATGGATATATTGTGACCAATAATCACGTAATTAAAGGCGCAAATAAAATCGAGGTAAAGCTCAATAATCAGAAAACTTATACCGCTGATTTAATTGGTACAGATCCAAGTACAGATATCGCTTTAATCAAAATTGACGAGAAAGCTTTGCCGTTTATGAAGTTTGTTGATTCTGATGCGATTAACGTAGGAGATTGGGCTTTGGCAGTCGGAAATCCGTTTGGATTAAATTCTACCGTAACTGCCGGAATTATTTCTGCAAAAGGTAGAAGTATCAACATTTTACGAGAAAACTCAGATTCTCCTGTCGAATCATTTATCCAAACCGATGCGGCGATTAATCCAGGAAATTCGGGTGGAGCTTTGATCAACGTGAACGGAGATCTTATTGGGATAAACACAGCGATCGCTTCTCCTTCTGGAACGTATGCAGGATATGGTTTTGCTGTTCCATCTAACTTGGTGAAAAAAGTAGTGGAAGACATCAAAAAATATGGTTTAGTACAAAGAGGTTATTTGGGTATTCGCGGATTTGATTTATCGAATGATCAAGCGGTGAAACAATACAATGCTCAAAACAAAACATCTCTAAAAACAGGAAACGGTGTTTATATTTCTGATGTTGAAGCAAAAGATACAGGGCTGAAATCAGGTGATATTATTACTGAAGTAGATGGAAAACCAATTGCTTCAATGGCGAATTTATCGTTCATCGTAGGAAGTAAACGTCCGGGTGATAAAGTTAACGTAAAAGTTAACCGTGACGGAAAAACAAGTAATTATACCATTACATTGCGCGATGCCAAAGGAAATACAAACCTTAGAAGCAAAGCAGATTTGTTACCTAATGAAGTTTTAGGAGCTGATTTCGAAGCGTTGACTGAAAGACAAAAAGATAATTTCGGATTGAATTATGGAGTGCTTGTGAAAAACCTGAAACAAGGTAAATTAGCGCAAGCTGGAATCCGAGAAGATTATATCATCCTAAAAATAAATGATAAAGAAGTGAAAAACGAAGACGACGTTAATAAAATTCTGAAAAATTACAAAGGTCGAGTTTCAATTAACTTTATCGATTATTACGGACAAATCTATACAAAAGGTTTCCAAATGGACTAAGCTTTTGTGAGGGGAATTTACCTCGTTTACAATATAAAAGCCACCGCATTTTGTTCGGTGGCTTTTTACTTTTTATCCCTATCTTTATTTTCTATCCTATCGAAAAAAAGAGAAACCTAACAGTTTTCTGAAAAATTGATTTTATTTTTGTACTTATGAAAAAGATTGCTGCACTTCTATTTTTTGTCATCGCCTCTGTACTTTTTGGACAACAGAAAAATCCTACGACGCCTTATTTTCTAATTCAAGCCGGTTACACGAATTGGAATGGAAATTATGGTAAGTTGGGTGCTGATTTGTATTTGGTTCAGCAAAACGACAATATTATCGATTTTGGATTAGTAGGAAATATGGGTTATATGCAAGATAAATTCGTGATAATTCCGGAAGCTTCACTTGGCTATTTATTCAATTTCTACCGAAAAGCAGCTGATCCTTATAGCGAAAATTTTCGATCTTCTTTTTACACCGCCCGCGTAAATGTTTCTCCATGGACAGTTTCACCCGAAGTTGGTTTTACAGTGCTGAGTGTGTTAGAATTTAATGCCGGTTATGCGTTTGAATTTAGAGAATATAAAGATTTCAAATCATTGCAAGGCTTCCGTTTTGGCATTACATTTCACCTTCCGACTCAACTATTTGCCGACTGAAAATCTTTCAACTGCAAATACAAATCATACGTAGAAGTAAGACTCGGGCTGCTATTGAAAACAAATTGTGCCTGATCTACGTATAAATAAATCGTTTCTTGACCATCGCTTAAACTAAAAGAGTTTTTGATGTTTTGCTCTTCCGATTCATCGTGCCATTTGATAACAACTGTATTCGGATGAAAAACTTTATCTTCGGTATGAAAGGAATCTTTGAAATAGATCAATTTATTCATCGTATATAAAATTCCACTTCCCTGAAAATTCTTTTCTTTGAGAAATCTCCCTTGCGGACGACCAATATTGAATCGGACAATTGCTTTTCCTGTCGTTGCTTCGGGCAAATCTTGTAAAAGTTTTAGTTGTAAAAGGTCACGCTTTTTGGCATCCTGATACGCTATAACCAGAAGAAGGCTCACCGGAATAATGAGAAAGGCAATAAAAATAAGGATGGGAACTAAAACATTATACATATTTCTTAATTTTAGATAAAAATAAAAAAACCTTTGAGATGCTCAAAGGTTTTTTCGATACATATTTTTAGATTTCTGCATCAATATCAAAATTCTCTAAATATTCGGCTACTCGTTTCACGAACATTCCGCCTAAAGCACCGTCCACCACTCGGTGATCATACGCGTGCGATAGATACATTTTATGTCGAATCCCGATCATATCTCCTTGTGGAGTTTCGATCACTGCAGGTTTCTTCACAATCGCTCCCACCGCCATAATAGCAACTTGCGGCTGAGGAATAATCGGAGTTCCAAGGGTATTCCCAAAAGATCCAATATTGGTAATCGTATAAGTTCCTCCTTGGATTTCGTCTGGTTTTAATTTGTTCTGACGTGCTCTATTCGCCAAATCATTTACTTTCTTAGCCAAGCCAGATAAACTGTATTGATCTGCATTTTTGATAACTGGTACAATGAGATTGCCACTTGGTAAAGCTGCTGCCATCCCAACATTGATATTTTTCTTCTTGATGATTCGATCACCATCTACCGAAACATTGATCATCGGGAAATCGAGAATTGCTTTGGTAATTGCCTGAATAAAAATTGGCATATACGTAATTTTTTCTCCGTATTTCGCTTCGAAAGCTTTCTTGTTTTTCTCTCTCCAAAGAACAATATTCGTTAAATCAGCTTCGATAAAAGACGTAACATGTGGAGCAATTTGTTTGGCTTGCACCATGTTTTGCGCAATAATTTTACGCATTCTATCCATCTCGATAATTTCATCATCACCAGAAACTGGCACCACGGGTGCAGCTGCCGGAGTGGTTGACTTCTGATTAGGAGTTACTTGTGGTTTTGTTTCAAGCTTTGGTTGTTGACCACGCGTTTCGATATATTTTTTCAGGTCATCTTTGGTTACACGCCCTTCGAGACCTGTCCCTTGAATCTGATCCAATTCTGTTTGTGAGATCCCTTCTTCTTTGGCAATTGATTTCACCAAAGGAGAATAGAAACGATCGGCAGAAGAAACAACTTTTTCTACAGCGTTGTCTTTGCTTGCAGAAGTTGTTTGTTGCAATTGTTCGATATCTTTTTCTAGAGTTTCACTAGCTTGTACAATTTCTTCTTGTTCTACTACTCCATCAACCTCTAAAATTGCAATCGGTTCTCCTACTTTTGCAACTTCATCTACCTGAACCAAAATTTCTTTTAAAGTTCCGCTAACCGGTGATGGCACATCCGAATCTACTTTGTCTGTAGCAATTTCTACTACCGACTCATCTTCGGCTATTGTATCGCCAATATTTTTCAACCAATTGGTTACTGTTGCTTCCATAACACCTTCTCCCATCGAAGGTAAAATCAGTTTATAATCCGCCATATATGTGAATTTTGATGCTTTACAAAACTAAACATTTTTTAGATGTAATAGGAAATTTTTCGGTTCAATTTATCAAATTCATAAAACCAAATAAGAATTAGGAGGTTTCGTTAGAAAAATAATAATTTTTTGATAGGATAATTGTATAAAACAAAAAAACCTCTATTAAAATAGAGGTTTTTCTTTTTTTATCTACTTTCGATTAAGCTTCGAAATTAGCCGTTAAGTTTTGTTTAGGCTCAACGATTTCTCCGAAACTGTTTTCGAAGTTGCTAACATTTTCAGCTAATGATTTTGCTAACGATTTCGCTTGCAAAGGTGATAATATAATTCTTGATTTTACGCTTGGTCTAGCACCTGGCATGAATTGGATAAAATCTACCACAAATTCTGATGGTGAATGATTGATGATTGCACCTGTTGCGTAAACTCCTTGAGCTACCATTTCGTTTAACTCAATGTTTAATCCGTCGTTTTGTTGATTGTCTGACATTATAATTCTTGTTTTGCGTTAATTAATTCCTCGTATTCTTTATTAGATCCTACGATGATGTTTTGATATTCTTTAAGTCCTGTTCCTGCAGGGATCAAATGTCCTACAATTACATTCTCTTTTAGTCCGTTTAACTCGTCTACTTTTCCGGCTACTGCTGCTTCGTTAAGTACTTTCGTTGTCTCCTGGAACGATGCCGCAGACATGAACGATTTTGTTTGTAACGATGCTCTTGTAATCCCTTGTAATACGGCTTCTGCGGTTGCAGGCATTGCATCACGAGCTACAACAAGATTTTTATCTTCGCGTTTCAAGCGCGAGTTTTCGTCGCGTAATTCACGTGGTGTAATGAATTGTCCTGGACGCATTAAATCGCTATCGCCTGCATCTTCGACAATTTTCTTACCGAAAATTCTATCGTTCTCTTCCATAAAGTCGTCTTTATGTTCTAAGCTATCTTCTAAGAATCGGGTATCTCCTGAATCTACAATTCTAACTTTTCTCAACATTTGACGAACAATAATCTCGAAGTGTTTATCGTCAATTTTCACCCCTTGTAAACGGTAAACATCTTGAATTTCGTTTACCAAATACTCTTGTACCGCCGTTGGCCCTTTGATACGTAAGATGTCTTCTGGTGTAATAGCACCGTCTGATAACGATTCACCTGCACGAACGAAGTCATTTTCTTGAACCAAGATCTGAGCAGATAACTTCACTAAATAACGACGAATTTCACCATTTTTCGATTCAACGATAATCTCGCGGTTACCACGTTTGATTTTACCGAAAGAAACAACTCCGTCCATCTCACAAACTACAGCAGGATTTGATGGGTTACGTGCTTCGAATAACTCGGTTACACGTGGTAAACCACCGGTAATATCTCCTGATTTTGCAGATTTACGAGGGATTTTTACTAAAACTTTACCTGCTTTAATTTTCTCACCATCGTTGATGATTAAGTGAGCTCCTAATGGAAGGTTGTATGTTTTTTCTTCTCCGTCTTTGGTAATTACCCTCAAGGCTGGAACAATTTTCTTGTTACGCGATTCAGAAATTACTTTTTCTTGGAAACCAGTTTGCTCGTCAATTTCTAATTGGTAAGTAACCCCTTGCTCCAAGTTTTCGTATTCTACTTTCCCTGGTGCTTCGGCAATAATTACCCCGTTATATGGATCCCAGTAAGCAATTGTTTCGCCTTTAGCAACTTTTGCTCCATTGGTTACGTTCAAAATTGTACCGTATGAAATATTGGTTGTTTGACGAACATTTCCTTCTTTATCCATCAATTTCATTTCGGTAGAACGAGATACAACAACGTCTACTGTTTTCCCTTCATCGTCTTCTGATTTTACTGTACGTAAATCATCAAACTCAACAATTCCATCGAATTTCGCTAAGATAGACGATTGTTCTGATACGTTTCCTGCTGTACCACCCACGTGGAAAGTACGTAAGGTTAACTGAGTACCAGGTTCACCAATCGATTGTGCTGCTACTACCCCAACTGATTCTCCACGGCGAACAAGTTTACCAGTAGAAAGGTTACGTCCGTAACATTTAGCACAAATTCCGACTTTAGCTTCACACGTTAATGGAGAGCGAACTTCTACCGTTTCGATACCTGCTTGTTCGATTGAACTTGCAATTTCTTCGGTAATCATATCGCCAGCTTCTACCAACAATTCATTGGTATCGATATTATAAATATCGTTGAGTGAAGTACGTCCTAAGATACGAGAAGATAAGCTTTCTAAGATTTCTTCTTTTTTCTTAAGCGCTGTGATTTCTAGACCACGCAAAGTACCACAATCATCAGACATTACGATAACGTCTTGTGCTACGTCTACCAAACGACGAGTTAAGTAACCCGCATCGGCAGTTTTCAGAGCGGTATCGGCCAAACCTTTACGTGCCCCGTGCGTAGAAATGAAATACTCTAGAATCGAAAGACCTTCGCGGAAGTTAGAGATAATCGGGTTCTCGATAATGTCACCACCAGACGAACCTGCTTTTTGTGGTTTTGCCATTAATCCACGCATTCCTGCTAACTGACGAATCTGCTCTTTCGATCCACGCGCTCCAGAATCCAACATCATAAATACAGAGTTAAACCCTTGGTCATCTTCTGTCATACGACGCATTACAACTTCTGTTAGCGTAGCATTGGTACTCGTCCAAACGTCAATTACTTGATTGTAACGTTCGTTATTGGTAATGAGTCCCATGTTATAGTTCATCTTGATATTCTCTACTTGCTCAATTGCACTGTTGATAAGTTCTTTCTTTTGTTCTGGGATAATGATATCTCCTAAAGAGAAAGACAAACCACCTTCGAATGCATTGCGGTATCCTAGATTTTTCATGTCATCTAAGAAACCTGCAGTTGTAGGGAAATCTGTTAATTTGATGATATCGGTAATGATGGTACGCAACGATTTTTTGGTTAAAACTTCGTTTACGAAACCAACTTGTTCTGGTACAATTTTATTGAACAACACACGACCAACAGAAGTTTCGATCAATTCGTACACAAAATCTTCTCCTTTGCGAACGCGAGCTCTCACTTTAATTGGTGCATTGAGTTCTACTGCTTTTTCGTTATAAGCAATTTGTACTTCTTCTTCAGAATAGAAAGTAAGGCCTTCTCCTTTTACTTTTCTATCTTCTGTAGAACGACGGATTTTGGTCATATAATATAATCCCAAAACCATGTCTTGTGAAGGAACCGTGATTGGTGATCCGTTGGCAGGGTTCATGATATTCTGAGAAGCCAACATCAATAATTGAGCTTCTAAGATTGCCTCTGGCCCAAGCGGTAAGTGTACCGCCATTTGGTCACCATCAAAGTCAGCATTAAACGCCGTACACACTAATGGGTGAAGACGAATTGCTTTTCCTTCGATTAATTTTGGTTGGAATGCTTGAATCCCTAAACGGTGAAGCGTTGGAGCACGGTTCAATAACACTGGATGTCCTTTGATCACGTTCTCTAAAATATCCCAAACTACCGGCTCTTTACGATCGATAATTTTCTTCGCCGATTTAACGGTTTTTACAATTCCACGTTCGATTAATTTACGAACGATAAATGGTTTGTATAGTTCCGCAGCCATATCTTTTGGTAAACCACATTCGTGTAATTTTAGGGTAGGTCCTACCACAATTACCGAACGAGCAGAATAATCTACACGTTTACCTAATAAGTTCTGACGGAAACGTCCTTGTTTTCCTTTTAATGAATCTGAAAGTGATTTCAATGGTCGATTACCATCAGCTTTTACAGCAGATGCTTTACGTGTATTATCGAACAAAGAATCCACTGCTTCTTGCAACATTCGTTTTTCATTACGCAAGATTACTTCTGGCGCTTTGATTTCGATCAAACGTTTTAGACGATTATTACGGATGATTACACGACGGTAAAGATCATTTAAATCAGAAGTTGCAAAACGTCCACCATCCAACGGAACTAATGGGCGTAACTCTGGCGGAATAACCGGAATTACACGCATCACCATCCATTCTGGGCGGTTAGTATGTAGTTCATTTGCTTCGCGCAAAGATTCTACCACCTGAAGTCTTTTTAAGGCTTCGGTACGACGTTGTTTTGATGTTTCGTTATGGGCTTTATGACGTAATTCATACGACAATTCGTCTAGATTAACGCGAGAAAGTAAATCTTCTAACGCTTCTGCTCCCATTTTTGCAACGAATTTATGTGGATCAGAATCTTCTAAATATTGGTTTTCGATTGGAAGAGTTTCCAAAATATCCAAATATTCTTCTTCTGTTAAGAAGTCTAATTTATTTAATTCTTCACCTTCTAAGCCTTTTGCAATACCAGGTTGAATCACAACATAACGCTCATAATAGATAATCATGTCGAGCTTTTTCGATGGCAAGCCAAGGATGTAGCCTATTTTATTAGGTAGCGAACGGAAGTACCAAATATGCGCAATAGGCACCACCAAATTGATGTGCCCAATACGCTCACGACGTACTTTCTTTTCGGTAACTTCTACCCCACAACGATCACAAACGATTCCTTTGTAACGGATACGTTTGTACTTTCCACAAGCACATTCGTAATCCTTTACAGGTCCGAAAATACGCTCACAGAATAAACCGTCACGCTCTGGTTTGTGCGTTCTATAGTTTATCGTTTCAGGTTTTAGAACTTCTCCTTTCGACTCTTGTAAGATAGACTCAGGTGAAGCTAACCCGATACGGATTTTAGAAAATTGACTTGTTTTATTTTTTGTTGACATATAGGAATGTATCTAACAATTTTTATAAATAACGATGAGGAAGGATTAATAGGCAAGCCTATTAATCTTCCAAATTGATGTCTAATCCAAGACCTTGTAACTCATGCAACAATACGTTGAATGATTCTGGTATACCAGGTTCTGGCATTGGTTCTCCTTTTACGATTGCTTCGTAAGTTTTAGCTCTTCCTACCACGTCATCAGATTTTACGGTTAAAATCTCGCGTAGGATATTGGCAGCACCGAAGGCTTCGAGTGCCCACACCTCCATTTCTCCGAAACGCTGTCCACCAAATTGCGCTTTACCACCTAATGGTTGTTGCGTAATTAATGAGTATGGACCAATAGAACGTGCGTGCATTTTGTCGTCGACCATGTGGCCAAGTTTCAACATGTAAATCACTCCTACTGTTGCTTTTTGTGCGAAACGTTCACCTGTATTCCCGTCATATAGATACGTTGTACCATGTTTAGGAATTCCGGCTTCTTCGGTAATGTTATCGATATCCTCGATTTCGGCACCGTCGAAAATAGGTGTAGCAAATTTTTTGCCTAATTTCATACCTGCCCATCCTAGAACGGTTTCATAAATCTGCCCGATATTCATACGAGATGGAACCCCAAGAGGGTTAAGTACTATATCTACAGCTGTACCGTCTTCTAAGAATGGCATATCTTCATCACGTACAATACGTGCAACAATCCCTTTATTACCGTGGCGTCCTGCCATTTTATCACCTACGCGAAGTTTACGTTTTTTCGCGATATAGATTTTGGCCAATTTCACAATACCTGCAGGTAATTCATCTCCTACCGAAATTGTAAAACGTTCACGATTCAAAGCTCCGTGAAGATCGTTGTATTTGATTTTATAATTGTGTAACAATTCTTTTACCAACTCATTTTTATCTTCGTCGGTTGTCCAAACAGTTTCACTTCCATTCAAGTTCAAATAATCTTCTACGTTCTGAAGCATCTTTTGGGTATATTTCACTCCTTTCTTGATAACTTCTTCTTTAAGATCATTGTAAACTCCTTGCGAAGTTTTTCCGTTTAATAGGATATATAGTTTTTCTAAAAGCACCTCGCGAAGTTCATTAAACTTCACATCGAATTCGTTTTCTACGCTTTCGATAATGGCTTTTTCTTGAGAACGTTTACGTTTATCTTTGATCGAACGTGAGAACAATTTCTTATCGATTACTACACCACGAAGCGATGGAGAAGCTTTTAATGAAGCATCTTTTACGTCACCTGCTTTGTCACCAAAGATAGCGCGTAATAATTTCTCTTCTGGGGTAGGATCTGATTCTCCTTTCGGAGTAATCTTACCGATTAAGATATCGCCTGGTTTTACTTCGGCACCGATACGGATCATACCATTTTCATCCAAATCTTTGGTTGCTTCTTCTGACACGTTAGGAATATCGGCCGTTAATTCTTCCATTCCTAATTTTGTATCACGAACATCCAACGAATATTCGTCGATATGGATTGAGGTAAACCAGTCATCGCGTACAGCTTTCTCAGAAATCACAATCGCATCCTCGAAGTTGTACCCTTGCCATGGCATGAATGCCACAACCATGTTTCGACCAATAGCCAACTCACCACCTTCGGTCGCATAACCTTCAGACAATACTTGTCCTTTTTCTACGCGATCACCAACTTTTACGATTGGTTTTAGGGTAATGGTTGTTCCTTGATTCGTTTTACGGAATTTGGTTAAAGAATAGGTTTTTTCGTTCGAATCGAAACTTACCAATTCTTCGTCTTCTGTACGATCGTAAGCGATTGTAATTTTATTTGCATCTACGTAGGTAACGGTTCCTTCGCGTTCTGCATTTACCAAGATTCTAGAATCTTTGGCTACTTGTTTTTCTAAACCTGTTCCTACGATAGGAGCTTGTGGTTTTAATAATGGAACAGCCTGACGCATCATGTTCGATCCCATCAAAGCACGGTTCGCATCATCATGCTCAAGGAATGGAATTAACGATGCAGAAATAGAAGCAATCTGATTCGGAGCAACGTCCATTAAATCAACTTGATTAGGTTCTACTACTGGAAAATCCCCATCTTCACGAGCAACAACACGTTCTGTTTCTATCGTACCATCAGCACCCATTTCGATATTCGCTTGGGTAATGATTTTACCTTCTTCTTCTTCAGCAGATAGATAAACAGGTTCTTTTTCTAGATTTACTTTACCATTTTCTACTTCACGGTACGGCGTTTCGATGAACCCTAAGTTATTCACTTTCGCAAATACACAAAGAGAAGAAATCAAACCAATGTTTGGTCCCTCAGGCGTTTCGATCGGACATAGACGACCGTAGTGAGTATGGTGAACGTCACGTACCTCGAAACCTGCGCGCTCTCTCGAAAGACCACCTGGTCCTAGAGCCGAAAGACGACGTTTGTGTGTAATCTCTGATAATGGATTTGTTTGGTCCATGAACTGAGATAACTGGTTGGTTCCGAAGAATGAGTTGATCACCGATGATAATGTTTTGGCATTGATCAAGTCAATTGGTGTAAACACCTCATTGTCTCGAACGTTCATTCTCTCACGGATTGTTCTTGCCATACGCGCAAGACCAACTCCGAACTGAGCTGCCATTTGTTCACCTACTGTACGTACACGACGGTTAGAAAGGTGGTCAATATCATCAACTTCTGCTTTCGAGTTGATCAATTCGATTAAGTATTTAATAATCGAAATAATATCTTCTTTGGTTAACACTTCGATATCTTCTGAAATGTTAAGTCCTAATTTTTTATTCAAACGGTAACGTCCAACTTCACCTAGAGAATAGCGTTGATCAGAGAAGAATAATTTATCGATAATTCCGCGAGCTGTTTCCTCATCTGGTGGCTCAGCGTTACGTAATTGTCTATAGATGTATTCTACCGCTTCTTTTTCGGTATTGGTTGGATCTTTTTGTAGCGTGTTATGAATGATCCCATAATCGGCAGAGTTATTATCTTCTTTGTGTAAAAGGATAGTTTTCACTCCCGAATCCACGATTTGATCGATATGATCTTTTTCGATGATGGTTTCACGATCTAGGATAATTTCGTTACGTTCGATCGATACCACTTCACCTGTATCTTCGTCCACGAAATCCTCGTGCCATGTATTCAATACACGAGCAGCAAGTTTACGTCCTACAATTTTTTTCAGATTAGCTTTGTTTACTTTAACTTCCTCTGCTAAATCGAAAATTTCTAATATATCTTTATCTCTTTCGTAACCTATAGCCCGTAACAACGTCGTAAGAGGTAATTTTTTCTTACGGTCGATGTAGGCATACATTACGCTATTAATGTCTGTAGCAAATTCTATCCATGAACCTTTGAATGGGATAATTCTAGAAGAATATAATTTTGTCCCATTGGCATGGAAAGATTGTCCGAAGAAAACACCTGGCGAACGGTGAAGTTGTGATACAATAACACGTTCTGCACCATTAATAATAAACGATCCAGAAGGGGTCATGTAAGGGATAGTCCCAAGGTACACATCTTGTACGACCGTTTCGAAATCTTCGTGCTCTTCGTCGGTACAATATAGTTTTAGACGTGCTTTTAACGGCACACTGTACGTTAGTCCTCGCTCGATACACTCATCGATAGAATAACGTGGTGGATCTACGAAGTAGTCCAAGAACTCTAAAACAAACTGATTGCGAGTATCTGTAATCGGAAAGTTCTCTGCAAAAGTTTTGAAAAGACCTTCGTTATTACGTTGGTCTGGTCTTGTTTCTAACTGGAAAAAATCTTCGAAAGATTTGATTTGAATGTCTAAGAAATCTGGAAACTGAGCAACTGCTTTGGTAGAAGCGAAACTCAATCTTTCGTTTTTTACAGCTGGGTTGTTTGTTGTTGTAGCCAATTTCGAACGAATTTTGGATTAGATAATATCTTAATGCTTAAAAAGGCTTAGACCTTTCACGCAATGGTGAAGGCCTAAACCTATATTGGTGGAGTAAAAAAGATTACTTCAATTCAACTTCAGCACCAGCTTCTTCAAGCTGTTTTTTCAAAGCTTCAGCTTCTTCTTTAGAAACTTGTTCTTTGATTGTTGCAGGAGCAGAGTCTACTAAATCTTTCGCCTCTTTTAATCCTTTACCTGTTAAATCTTTTACTAATTTAACAACCGCTAATTTATTAGCACCTCCAGCTTTAAGAACTACGTCGAATTCTGTTTGCTCTTCAGCAGCAGCTTCACCTGCACCTCCTGCAACTACAACTGCAGCAGCAGCTGGTTCGATTCCGTATTCATCCTTAAGGATAGTTGATAATTCATTAACTTCAACAACTGTTAAATTTACTAATTCTTCAGCTAATTTTTTTAAATCTGCCATTTTTTGTTTTCTTTTTGTTTTACAACTTTATATTTAATAGTGAGTGCGTCTTACGCTTCTGCAGGAGTTTCGCCTTCTGCTTCTTGTGCATTGTCCTTGTTCTCTAATTGAGAAAGAACTGTTTGGATCGGTGATTTCAACAATGCGACGATGTCTGCGATTAATTCTTCGCGTGACTTGAAGTTTGCTAACGTTACAAGTTTGTCATCACCTACATAGGTTACATTATCGATCCATGCACCTTTAAGGATTGGTTTTTCAGATTTTTTTCTGAATGCTTCGATTACTTTTGCTGGTGCATTTTCTTTTTCAGCAATCATCAAAGCTGTATTCCCTTTTAAAGAACCATAAAGCTCTTCGAAGTTTTTGTCTTCGATACACTCCATTGCTTTCTTTAATAGAGTGTTTTTTACAACGCGTAAAGATACATCGCTTCTAAAGCATGCTCTTCTTAATTCAGTAGAATTAACAGCGTTTAATCCTTCGATATCTGCAAGATAGATTATTTTAGAGTCTTGTAAAACTCCTTGTAATTCTTCTATCATGGTTGCTTTTTCATCTCTTGTCATTGCCATAATATTCTACTTTTTATGCGTTTACACTTTTAGGATCTACAGGAATACCAGGCGATTGAGTTGAAGAAAGCGTGATGCTTCTTACATATACTCCTTTCGCTGCAGTTGGTTTCAATTTCACTAAAGTTGTCAACAACTCATTGATATTTTCTTGCAACTTCACCGGTTCGAAAGATACCTTTCCTACCGCTGCGTGGATAATTCCGTAACGATCTACTTTAAAATCAATTTTACCTGCTTTTACTTCTGCTACCGCTTTCCCTACTTCTAAGGTTACCGTACCAGATTTTGGGTTTGGCATTAAACCACGTGGTCCTAAAATACGACCTAATGGACCTAATTTACCCATAACTGCAGGCATAGTTACAATTACGTCTACGTCTGTCCAACCTTCTTTAATCTTTTGTAAATACTCGTCAAGACCTACGTAATCTGCTCCAGCTTCTTTAGCTTCTGCTTCTTTATCTGGAGTTACTAAAGCCAAAACGCGAACGTCTTTTCCTGTACCATGAGGTAAAGAAACAACCCCACGTACCATTTGGTTGGCTTTTTTAGGATCAACACCTAAACGAACAGCGATATCAACCGATGCATCGTATTTGGCGTAATTTACTTCTTTTACTAATGAAGAGGCTTCTTCGATTGAGTAAAGAGAGGTTCTATCTATTTTTGCTAAAGCTTCCTTTTGCTTTCTTGTTAATTTTGCCATTTCTGATAATTGGTTTGATTAATTATTCTGGAGCTTGTCCACCTTTTACAGTTATACCCATAGAACGTGCCGTACCAGCAACCATTTTCATAGCAGATTCAACAGTAAAGCAGTTCATGTCTGCTAACTTATCTTCAGCGATTGTTCTTACTTGATCCCAAGTTACAGAACCAACTTTTTGACGGTTAGGTTCTCCAGAAGCTTTTTTCAATTTTGCTAACTCCATAAGCTGTACTGCAGCAGGAGGAGTTTTAATTACAAAATCGAATGATTTGTCTTGATAAACAGTGATCACTACCGGCAATACTTGCCCTTGTTTTTCTTGTGTTCTACCGTTAAATTGTTTACAAAACTCCATGATGTTTACCCCAGCAGCACCTAATGCAGGTCCAACGGGAGGTGAAGGATTTGCTTGTCCTCCTTTTACTTGAAGTTTTACAACTTTTTCAATTTTTTTTGCCATTTCTTTATAAAATAAAATTAAGCGTTATGTGGAAGCAGCCTAAATTTTTTCAACTTGACCGAAGTTCAACTCAAGAGGGGTTTTACGTCCGAAAATCAGAACCATTACCTCAAGTTTGCGTTTATCTTCGTGAATTTTTTCGATGCTTCCCGTAAATCCATTGAAAGGACCATCGATTACTTTGATTGTTTCTCCTACGTCAAAAGGAATAGAATTGTTCTCGATAGTATCGGCCAATTCATCAACTTTCCCTAACATACGATTAACTTCTGATTGGCGCATCGGTACTGGATCACCCCCTTTGGTGGCACTCAAGAAACTAATTACGCCTGGGATGTTTTTCACGATGTGCGGAACCTCTCCTTGCAAAGAAGCTTCTACCATGACATACCCCGGGAAGTGTACCTTTTCTTTTTGGTACTTTTTACCATTACGTATTTGAATCACTTTTTCCATAGGCACAACGACCTGACCAATATAATCGGCTAGGTTGTGATATTGTGCTTCATTTTCAATATAGTTTTTTACTTTAAGCTCTTGTCCGCTTACAGTCTTTACTACATACCATTTTTTATCAATCATGTTCAACTACGTTGTTCGGATTATTATCTTAATGTTTCGTAAATATTGTATAAGATTTTTGCGAAAACAGAATCTATTATATACAAAAATATAGCTAACAATACAGTTGCTATGGTTACAATAATTGTATCTCTTTGTAGATCTTGAAAAGATGGCCAAGTGACGTTATCTTTAAACTCTACAAAAGAAGATTTAATAAAATTGACAACTTTCATATCGTGTGTTATCTTAGCACGGGCACAAGGATTCGAACCCTGATCAACGGTTTTGGAGACCGCTATTCTACCATTGAACTATGCCCGTATAAAAATGGTAGTCAGGGTAGACTACCATCTTTTATTATTGGTTATACTATCGTATAGATTATTCTACGATTTCAGTTACCTGACCAGCACCAACTGTTCTACCACCTTCACGGATAGCGAAACGTAAACCTACGTTTAAGGCAATTGGTTGTAATAATTCAACGTCAATCGTTAAGTTATCACCTGGTAATACCATCTCTACTCCTTCTGGTAAATGGATCTCTCCAGTTACGTCAGTTGTACGAACGTAGAATTGTGGACGATATCTGTTGTGGAATGGAGTGTGACGTCCACCTTCTTCTTTTGTCAAGATATACACCTCAGCTTTGAATTTTTTATGAGGAGTAACTGATCCTTGTTTCGCGATAACCATACCACGACGGATGTCAGTTTTCTCAATACCACGTAGTAATAAACCTACGTTATCTCCAGCTTCACCTCTATCTAAGATTTTACGGAACATCTCTACCCCTGTTACAGTTGAAGTTAATTTTTCTTCACCCATACCAACGATATCTACTGCCTCACCAGAGTTGATGATACCAGACTCAATACGTCCAGTTGCTACAGTACCACGTCCTGTAATTGAGAATACGTCTTCGATTGGCATCAAGAATGGTTTATCTTGATCACGTACTGGTTGCTCAATCCAAGCATCAACTGATTCCATTAAACTTAAAACAGTCTCAACCCATTTTGGCTCACCATTCAATGCTCCTAAAGCAGAACCTTGAACTACCGGTGTATTATCACCATCATACTCGTAAGAAGACAATAAGTCTCTTACCTCCATATCTACTAACTCTAATAACTCAGCGTCATCAACCATATCCACTTTGTTTAAGAAAACAACGATACGTGGAACGTTTACCTGACGACACAATAAGATGTGCTCACGTGTTTGTGGCATTGGGCCATCTGTAGCCGCAACCACCAAGATTGCACCATCCATTTGAGCTGCACCAGTAACCATGTTTTTTACGTAATCCGCGTGACCTGGACAGTCTACGTGCGCGTAGTGACGGTTAGCTGTTTCATACTCAACGTGAGATGTATTAATTGTAATACCTCTCTCTTTTTCTTCTGGAGCGTTGTCGATTGAATCATAAGCTCTTGCTTCTGAAAAACCGGCGTCAGCCAATACTTTTGTAATAGCAGCAGTTAAAGTAGTCTTACCGTGGTCAACATGCCCAATAGTACCGATGTTTAAGTGCGGCTTATTACGATTAAAAGTTTCCTTTGCCATTTTACTTTTTATTAATTTCTATGTTATACTTAATCTAAGATTCTAAATTAAAATTTCCTTATCTCTCGATAAGAAAAAACATGAGCCAACGAAGGGAATTGAACCCTCGACCTCTTCCTTACCAAGGAAGCGCTCTACCCCTGAGCTACATCGGCCAGAAGTTGAGCGGGAAACGAGACTCGAACTCGCAACATTCAGCTTGGAAGGCTGACGCTCTACCAATTGAGCTATTCCCGCTTATACTTTCTATACTTGCCATTCTGAATAAAAAGCCTCGCAAAGCTAAGGAATTTTTTAATTCCTATAAAATTTCAGAACGAAAAAATAAAAAAATGTGGGAAGAGCAGGATTCGAACCTGCGAAGGTGAAAACCAACGGATTTACAGTCCGTCCTCGTTGGCCGCTTGAGTATCTTCCCAATTGAACTTTTTTTTATTTCTTTCTATACGAGCCGATAGAGGGATTCGAACCCACGACCCCGAGATTACAAATCACGTGCTCTGGCCAGCTGAGCTATATCGGCAATAAGTTCCAGTATTTAAAAGAACAATCCGTTAAACATTGTATTTAACGGACTGCAAATTTACATAGATTTTTTATAAATCCAAATTTTTATTTCAAAATTTTCAAATCTTTATCTTTCTGTGATTTTTTCTTTACGTTTAATGATTAATCTTTTCAAGGTATCTATCGATAAATCAATACATTCCTCAAACGATTGTCCTTTTTTACTAACTATAATATCATCCCCAGGAATTTCTAATCGAATGTCAACCGATTTATTGTCTTTCTCTGAGGTGTTTTCTAATTTCATCGAAACGTCTGCCGCAATTATCTGATCGGTCAAACTGTCTAATTTAGCTAATTTTTGCTCTAAATAGTCTTCTAAATTTTGTTTTGCGTTGAAATTAACCGCTTGAAATTTTACTTTCATAGTTCATCTTTTTTGTGCCCACGCGGGTGAGCATTGTTAAACACTTTTTTTAAATTCTGTATGCTACTATGCGTATAGATTTGGGTAGAAGACAAACTTGAATGCCCTAAAATCTCTTTCACTGCATTCAGATCCGCTCCATTCTCTAACAGCTGCGTAGCAAATGTATGCCTCAACACGTGAGGACTCTTTTTTTGTTTCTCTGTAACAAGACTAAGATAATGATTTACTCGTTTGTAAACAAATTTATCATACAAAGCTTGTCCATTTTTTGTGATAAAAAGTGTTAAATTTTCCCGCCCGACCACATCTTTCCGAAGCACTAAATATTTATCAAATTCAGCCACCAACTTCTCTCCGATTGGCAAAAGCCGCTCTTTGTTTCGCTTTCCTACAACTTTGATTTCTTTTTGTTCGATATCCAACTGAGGAAGCGTTAATTGTATCAACTCTGCTCGTCGCATTCCAGTTTGGTAGAAGAGATTCATCATCAACCGATCGCGAATCCCATCGAAATCATCCGAAAAAATATTTTCCAACTCAAAAAGACGCTGCATTTCTTTTTCGGTATAAGGGATGATTACCTCTTTTTTTGTTTTCAAGGATTTTATTTGCAACATGGGCGAAGTCGTTAATTGCCCAGTTTTGATAAGATAGGTATAAAAAGTTCTCAAACTACTCATTTTCCGATTGATGCTTCGTTCTGCTATCTTCTTATCCGATAAAGAAATAATAAAAGATCGGATATGGTTTTTCTCGGCCTTTTCAATCGAGTCGCTTGGTTCTTCTATTTGGTAGAATTGCAGAAAATCTTCTAAATCTCGCTGATAATTTTTTATGGTATGAAGCGAGTAACGTTTTTCATACCGCAAATAATCTAAAAATTTCTGAATTGTTTCCATAAAAAAACCTATTCATCAAAGATAAGTTTTTGATGAATAGGTTTGTAAATTTTCTACAGAAAATACGTGACTTATGCTTCTTCTTGAGCAGCTAAAGCTTGCTTGTAGATTGCTCTACTCATTTTTTGACGTTTCAAAACAGATGGTTTTGTAAACTGCTGACGTGCTCTAAGCTGACGTACAACACCTGTTTTGTCGTATTTTCTTTTGTATTTTTTTAATGCTCTTTCGATTGACTCGCCGTCTTTTACTGGAATGATTAACATAATCTATCTATTTCTTTTGTTTCTATATATTGAGTTTGCAAATATACAACTCTTTATATTTTAAACAAATACTTTTTTAATCTTTTGTAATATTTCTACCGATAACTAATTTTTGGATCTCGGTTGTTCCTTCTCCAATGGTACATAATTTAGAATCGCGATAAAATTTTTCTACCGGAAAATCTTTGGTATATCCATATCCACCAAAAATCTGTACAGCTTCGTTTGCAATTCTCACACACGCTTCTGACGCAAAATATTTGGCCATCGCACCTTCGGTTGACATTGGCTGATGGTTATTTTTCAGATATGCCGCTTTGAAAATTAACAATTCTGATGCTTCGATTTCAGTTGCCATCTCGGCTAACTTAAAGTTAATCGCCTGGAAATTAGCAATCGCTTGTCCGAACTGATGTCTTTCTTTCGAATACTTTAAAGCTGCTTTGTACGCTCCTTTTGCAATTCCTAAACTAAGCGCAGCAATAGAAATTCTACCTCCATCTAAAATTGCAAGGGCTTGTTTAAAACCGTCTCCTACTTCTCCTAAACGATTCGCATCAGAAACACGAACATTATCAAAAATTAATTCTGCCGTCTCAGAAGCACGCATTCCTAATTTGTTTTCTTTTTTACCTGAAGTGAAACCTGGTGTCCCTTTTTCTACTACAAAAGCAGTGGCATTATTTTTCGCTCCTTTTTCACCTGTTCTTGTCATCACGACAGCAACATCTCCAGAAATAGCATGTGTAATAAAGTTTTTAGCTCCATTGATCACCCACTCATCTCCGTCTTTCACTGCTGTGGTGCTCATTCCACCTGCATCCGAACCAGTATTATGCTCTGTAAGTCCCCAAGCACCGATCCATTCTCCGGTGGCTAATTTCGGAATCCAACGTTGTTTTTGCTCATCGGTTGCAAAAGTCAGAATATGATTGGTACATAATGAATTATGCGCCGCAACTGACAAACCTATCGAAGGATCTATCTGAGAAATCTCGTCTATGATCGCGATATATTCATCGTACGACAATCCGCTTCCGCCTAATTCTTCTGGAACTAAGATGCCCATGAAGCCCATTTCTCCAAGTTTCTTGAAAACTTCTACCGGGAAAGTCTGACTTTCGTCCCACTCCATCACATGAGGAAGAATGTTTTGCATGGCAAAGTCTCTGGCTGATTGTGCGATCAACTGAATATTTTCGTTCTCTAAATGTTTCATTTTTTGTATGTTTTTGCTGCGCTAAAATATAATTATTATTGGTGAAATGAAAATTTTTCGGTTTGTTCTTTTCGTAGTTTTCAAAAATTGAATTCTTTTCGAAACAAACTAAAAAAAGGCAAAACTCGTTGAATTTTGCCTTTTAGGATAGTTTTCAATCTTTTCTATCCGATTTATCTCTGAAAGTGATTCTTTTTACCGATATTTTTCTTTTCGGTTGAATCAGATTTTCTTTTTCAATCTTGTCAATCGCTCTTCATAATCTCTATTTTCTAGAAGATCCGGTTCGATATGAATCAACACATCTGCGATTTCTGGAATTTTAAACTTAATAAGATCCTTGACCAAATGACTAATTTCATGCCCTTCTCCTACCGAAATTCCTTTGTTTACAATCACATGCAAATCGACAAAATATATCATACCCGATTTTCTGATATTGGCTTTTTCGGTTCCTAAAACTCCGGGCACTTGCAACGTAATCGTCTTGATGTTTTCCAAAAGTTCATCATACAATTGTTCATCCATGATTTCGCCCAAAGCTGGACGCAAAATTCTATACGCATTGTACAAAATAATTCCCGAAGCAATTAGTGCCGCAACATCATCCGATGCTTCCCAACCAGGCCCCAAAATAAGAGCAAACGAAATCCCAATAAACGCCATCACAGAGGTTATCGCATCACTTCGATGGTGCCATGCATCTGCCTTGAGAGATGAACTGTTGGTTTCTTTACTTTTTCGGATAACATATTGGTAGGATAATTCTTTGAACAAAATTATTCCACCTAAAACTATCAATGTGAAAGGTTTTGGTGTGTCGTGCGGTGTAAAAATATTTTGCACACTTTCGTAAGCAATGATACATGCCGAAACTATCAGAAACAAAACGACCAAAAAGGTTACGATCGCTTCTGCTTTTCCATGCCCATAAGGATGATTTTCGTCGGCCGGACGAGCAGAATATTTCAGACCAAACAATACGAGAATAGACGAAAAAACATCGGTTGTTGATTCTATCGCATCAGCAATTAATGCATAAGAATTACCAAAATATCCAGCTATTCCTTTGATAAGCGCTAAGCTAAGATTGCCAAAAATACTAAATATAGAAGCTTTAATCGCTTTGTCTGTATTCGATTCCATGGAGATAAAAAAACCTCACCGAAGTGAGGTTCTAAAGTTAAGTTTTATTTTTCTAAAAACGGATATTTGTAATCAGTCGGGTGAACAAATTGTTCTTTTACTGTACGCACTGATGTCCAACGAAGTAAATTCATAGCAGAACCAGCTTTATCATTTGTTCCTGAAGCTCTTGCTCCACCAAATGGTTGCTGACCTACAACTGCCCCGGTTGGTTTATCATTGATATAGAAGTTTCCGGCTGCATTTTCTAAAGCTACATACGCTTTTTGCAATGCATCCGCATCCAAAGCATAGATAGATCCTGTCAAAGCATACTCAGAAGTTTCATCTACTAATTTTAGGGTTTCTTCGTACTGATCTTCCTCATATACATAAATCGTCAATACAGGTCCGAAGATTTCTTCTACCATACTTTCGTATTTCGGATTGGTTGTTTTGAGAACGGTTGGAGTAATAAAATATCCTTTCGATTTGTCAAAATCTCCTCCAAAAACAACTTCCACCTCAGCAGATTCTTTTGCACGAGAAATATATCCTGAGATTTTATCAAATGCTTTCTCATCGATCACCGCATTCATAAAATTAGTGAAATCATCTGGTGTACCAATCTTTACAGTAGCCAACATTTCTTTCATTTCTTTCTCTACTTCTGCCCATAAATTGGTAGGAATATATGCACGAGATGCCGCAGAACATTTTTGTCCTTGGTATTCGAAAGCTCCACGCACCAATCCGATTGCAACATCTTTTGCTTTGGCTGATTTGTGTACCATCACGAAATCTTTTCCGCCTGTTTCTCCTACGATACGTGGGTAAGTTTTATGTGTATTGATGTTGTCCCCGATACGTTTCCATATATCTTTGAAAACCGCTGTTGATCCTGTGAAATGGATACCCGAAAAATCTGGATGTTCGATAACTGTTTTAGCAGTTTCAGCTCCGCCACTCAACACCATATTGATTACTCCGTCTGGTAATCCTGCTTCTTTCAATACTTCCATGATAACTTTTGCAGAAAGCAATTGTTTATCAGAAGGTTTCCAAACTACGACATTCCCCATAAGTGCCATACATGTTGGCAAGTTACCAGAAATTGCAGTAAAATTGAAAGGCGTTAATGCGAACGTAAAACCTTCTAACGGACGATATTCTACACGATTCCAAACTCCTGGAGATGAAATGGGTTGATCTGCATATATTTCGGTCATGAATTTTACATTGAAACGTAAAAAGTCGATCAACTCACAAGCAGAATCAATTTCGGCTTGCATAGCATTTTTCGATTGACCAATCATGGTTGCTGCATTAATTTTTGCGCGGTAAGGACCCGCAATCAAATCAGCTGCTTTCAAGAAAATAGAAGCACGTTCTTGCCAAGTAGTTCTCGACCAAGTTTTACGTGTTTCCAAAGCAACTTCAATTGCTTTTTTCACATCTTCTTGTGTCCCTAAATGGTAATATCCTACCACTTTCTGATGATCGTGAGGAGGACGAATTTCTTTTTTATTATTGCTAAAAACCTCTTCGGCTCCGATATATTGTGGAACCTCGGTTACTTCTGCGAACATTTTTTGGTATGCCGCTTGTAATTCTGCACGTTCTGCAGAACCAGCTCCGTACGCTTTTACAGGTTCATTCGCTATTGTTGGAATGGGAAAAAAACCGTTTGCCATTTGTTTGTATTTTTATTTAATTTTCACAAATTTAGTGATATTCTTTTAGTAATCCTCAACAGAATAGTTTAAAGTTTCGTTAGCAAATCGTTTAAAACGTGAAAGCAATCCAAACAAAAAAAGTTGTTTCAAAACTATTTTGACAACAACTTTTCATACTTTTTCTTGTTTTTGGTAGGATATGCTACTTGCGAGAATTCCCTTCTCCGTAACCAATCAGCAAATCATACCGAACGCCCCACGGCCTGAAATAAAACAAAGCCTGATACAAATTTTCGGTTTGCCAAAAACTCCCATCGATATAGGTTTGCGACACTTCACCCGTCTTGGTGTTTCTTACCGCAAATTGATAATTGTAATATCCTTGCTTCAGATAAAGCTCTAACTCCCACAAACCACTTTCGGCCATTTTCATTTTATTCGCATCGGTCAATTGCCAATCATTGAAAGCACCAACCACAAAAACTTCTAAATCTTGGCCACGAAAATCAAATGGTTCTAAAGCAAAATTCACCCACGTATAATCTGCTTCGGATGCGGCATTTCTTTCGGTTCCGACGCGAATGGTACGGATATAAAAATTCCCGTTGATGTCTGGATAATCATTGTACAAATATTGATATTGCGGCTCGTGCGGACGAAGGAAAGTGTAATAAACACTGTCTTGCCGAAGTGTTTTTTCGGTAGAAAGCGCCGGAACATCCAAGTTTTTCGTATCGAACCAATTGTACTCGCTTCCGCCTTCCATCACCCAATCGTTCGAGTTATATGTTAATTGATTGCTTCTCGAAAATTGTGGCGTCATCTGCAAACCATCGTTCCAATTGTTATTTTTCATCACAAATAATTTTGCAGCATCGGGCGACTCGGTAAGATTCACATTTCCGCTTGCAACCTGAACTTGGATTTTTTGGTTGTACCATTCATCCAAACCATTAACATACCGCGTGGCTTGTACACCAAGATCCACTTGATTTTGATAAACTGCAAAACGTTTGGTAAAAAGTGGTTTCGTATCATTATCCAAATAAACCGTCAATAAATAATTCCCAGAAAGTTTGAGATTCATATCTCTGTTCGGAATTTGGATTTGATAATTGGTATATTTCTGATAGGTATTGAACGAGTTTTTATAGGTTTTGATATAATCTGAACTGTAACCATCTAAATATTCTGATTGAAAAACGTTGGAAGGTGTCCAATCGGCATTTCGATGTTCAATTTTGTACTGATAGCGTTTATAGCCCGCTTCTATATCGTCAAACGATAACAACAAATAGCCTTTTCCTAATTCGATTACTGGTGTATTATCGTTGGTTTGCGGATTGAATAATTGAATCGAATGGATATTTTTCGGAGGTTGAATCAGGGAATTTTGCCCATAAGAAACTCCTATCAAAAAGAATAAAAAAACAGAAAATAACTTAGTGAAATTCATTGAAAAATCGTGGTTTAATTTTGTTGAAAGTTAAACATATTACCCCGTTGACAAAAATTAATAAGCCCAATAATAGGATAAATATTGGTTTGAGAAGAAGATTATCCCAAAGGTTTTTCATCATCAAACCATTGATAAAACTAAAGAAATTTTCGGTTTGTAACGATGCTGCAAAATGCAGAACAAAGACAAGTGAGATTATCCAAATCCAAAAAACATTATATTTAGAATAAGAGCTTATAAAAATAAAACTAAAGACTACGATAAAATATAAACCAATCGACGAAAGGGCTAAATTATAATCGTAGGTTGTCGGGATTCCATTACTGAACCATACCTGATGCGCAAAATACATTAGGACACAAATCAGCATCGATAAGATGAAACTCAACAACATGTGTAAAAATAGTCGCATAGAAAATAAAAGTGCCTACATCTTAAAACGCAGGCACCTTTGGCTTATTGTTTGAAATTTAACTTTTTTTTAATAAATCGATGGATATTGGGTAGGATTCGATTCGCGCATCAACGCATAAACACGTTCTACAATTTCATCTACTGATGGTTTTGAGAAATAATCTCCATCTGTTCCGTACGGAGGACGGTGTTCTTTTGCTGTAATTGTCAAGGGTTGGCTATCCAGTTGTTGATAAGCTTTTTGTTCTTCGACAATTTTTTGCAACATGTAGGCCGATGCCCCACCTGGAACATCTTCGTCAATAATCACCAATCGATTGGTTTTCTCTAACGATTGAGAAATTGCATGTGATTGATCGAACGGAATCAAAGATTGCACATCGATTACTTCTGCATCTATCCCCAACATAGCCAATTCTTTTGCGGCATCCATAACGATTCGCCAAGTTGAGCCGTACGTTACCAAAGTAACATCTGCCCCAGATTTGGTAATTTCTACTTCACCAATTGGCGTGGTAAATTCACCCAAATTCGAAGGCATTTTTTCTTTCAATCGGTAACCGTTCAGACTTTCTACAACAATTGCAGGTTCATCTGTTTGCAACAATGCGTTATAGAAACCAGCTGCTTTGGTAAGATCTCTTGGGACCAAGACATTTACACCACGCACCAAAGACAAAATTCCTCCCATCGGTGAGCCCGAATGCCAAATTCCTTCTAATCGATGTCCACGCGTTCGGATGATAACTGGCGCTTTTTGTCCTCCTTTGGTACGATAAAAAACGGTTGCTAAATCATCAGAAATACCTTGTAAACAATATAAAATATAATCTAAGTATTGGATTTCTGCAATCGGACGAAGTCCACGCATTGCCATTCCAATTCCTTGTCCTAAAATCGTAGCTTCTCGAATTCCGGTATCCGAAATTCTCACCTTTCCGTATTTTTCTTGTAAACCTTCTAAACCTTGATTTACATCACCAATATTTCCTGAATCTTCCCCAAAAACAACCACATTCGGATATTGCTCGAAAATCTTATCAAAGTTATCACGCACAACAACGCGTCCATCTTCTACTCGATCTTCTGTATAAACAGGCTCGACATTTCGGATATTTTTCACCGCTTCTGCAGAGTCGCTATACAACTTAGAACTATAAATTTCTTCTTCTATTGCCAGATGTTCATCCAACCAAGAAATTAGAGTTGCTTTCGCAGAAAGGGATTCTTCTCGTGTAAGACGTAAAACTTTTCTTACGGCTGCAAAAACATCTCGTTTAAAAGGAGTTTTTTTCGCTTTGAGTTGATTCAATTCCACATCGATAAAAGCAGCGTTTGCAGATTCATTTTTTAGATTTTCTATCAGAACAACTGCAGAATCTTTCAGGGCAACAATCGGATCCAAATAGTTTTGCCAAGCTGCTTTTTGTTCTGCTTTCACTTGGGTTTTCCATTCTTTTTCTAAAGCTTCTAATTCTTCTTCAGAAATGATTGTATGTTCATTTGCTTGATAAGCCAAAATCCATTCTTTGAATTTTTTAATCCCATCAAAATCTTTTTCCCAGGCAAGACGCGCTTCGTTTTTGTATCGTTCGTGCGAACCAGAAGTCGAATGTCCTTGTGGCTGCGTACACTCGGTAACATGAACAATGCACGGAATATGATGTTTACGCGCCAATTCTTCTGCACGTTCATACGCCTCAACCAATCCTAAATAATCCCAAGCTTTGGCTGTAATTATTTCGTAACCTCTTTCTTCATTTGTGCGTTGAAAACCACTCAACATTTCACTCAAATTCGATTTAGTTCTTTGGTATTGAGCAGGAACAGAAATTCCGTATCCATCGTCCCAAATAGAAACTACCATCGGCACTTGCAAAACTCCTCCTGCATTGATGGTTTCCCAGAAATGACCTTCGGATGTAGAAGCATCTCCTATCGTACCAAAAGCAATTTCGTTTCCATTGTTCGAGAAACGTCCATCCTGATCGCCGATTGCTCTATACACAGACGAAGCTTGTGCAAGTCCCAAAAGACGCGGCATTTGCCCTGCGGTTGGCGAAATATCTGAACTCGAATTTTTTTGTTCTATCAAATTTTTCCAAGACCCATCTTCATTCAGCGAGCGTGTAGCAAAGTGCGAAGTCATTTGTCGTCCGCCCGAAGCCGGCTCATCTTGCAAATTGGTATCGGCATAGAGTTGAGCAAAAAATTGCTGAACAGTCAATTGACCAATCGCCATCATAAAAGTTTGGTCGCGGTAATAACCCGAACGGAAATCTCCATTCTTAAAAACTTTCGCCATCGCAATTTGCGGGAGTTCTTTTCCATCACCAAAAATTCCGAATTTTGCTTTTCCGGTTAATACTTCTCGGCGACCTAAGTAACTCACTTCTCGCGAGATAAAGGCCGTTTTATAATCGTTGAGGATTTGTGCTTTCAGTGTATCGAAGGAAATTATTTCCATATCCTGTGTTTCCATTCAAAAAAATTTGTTTGTTGCCTTACAAAAGTAGCAAATTAAAGTGAAAAAAAAGCGTTGATTTTTCACAACTTACGACGGTAAATTCTCTATTATCTTTATTTTACAGAAATTAAATCGCTTTTTATAACAACTTATAGGATTATTTTTGGTAGGAAATATTTTTTTGATTCATATAATTCTATTTTACATATTTAACGATTCTTTTCTCCAACCAAAAAACTTTTAATACAAACATAACACCTCTTTCCTACTCCAATTAAATAGCAGTTTTCATTTAATTTTTCAATCAAAAACCTACTTCTTATCCCTATAAAATTAGATTTCGGAATAATTCTTTCGCCTTAATCAATCAACAGATTCAAACCTAAAACAACATAGAGCAACAGACGGTTTCTCTATTTTTTTAGGTTGGATTTGAGTTTATCCTACCGAAATTAATAACACATATTTTAACCTAATAAAATTAACAAACTATGGAATTTTAGATGATTTAATTTTAAAAAAAGATTTAATTATTGCTAATCTAAAAGAGGCGGCAGACGATGGATTTGATCACTCGATTACTTCTGTCGAAAAAAAGGTTTACGCTCTGGAAAAGTTTCAGAACTTACTGTAATCGCTGATTTGAAACCAGATGGTGGTGATCGTTTGAAAAAAATTATGGACATCGCAAACGGAAATTTAGGAAGCGCAACCTGCGTTGGGACTTTACATGATTTGAAGATTGTTTTATTGGTCAATGATTCGAAAATACTTTTCTGCACCGCTTATGATAGCGATTGGGATGCTTATATTGATGATTTCGCAACGAAAATTCCCAAATTGATGGATATTATTTTCAGCAATGTAGAAGGTTGGCCGGGCATTAGAAATCCAGAAGTTAAACAATTTATTCTCGATCATCAGATTACTGCAACCGGTTGGTATGTTGGCGTGCCTCATCTTACGATAAATGATATTCGACGACAAGACAAAATCGTGAATGGTCTGAACAAAGCAATTGACGATGCAAATACTTTATAGATTATGGCTTTCGAATTGTTAAAAAGAGTTTTCAATCCGAATAAAGTTGAAATAGAATTAGAAGAAATCCAATCGCTTATTTTACGCAATCGACCTATTCCTTATTACGGAACAGTTGCAGCGATTGAAATAGAAACCCCTCAGGCTGGTCGAGCTTTGATTAAAGCATTGTTGCCGCTTGTAAATTCGGCCAAAGATTGACACGAAGAAGTTTCGGAGGATGGAAATTTCGAGATTATGGAGAGTTTATCTTTTACGACGTTCAGAATTATCGAAGAAAATAGACCTTTGGGAAGTTTGCAAAAAAACTCGTCAAAAAGCCTACGAAGCATCTTCTACGTTGCGTCATCAATTAAATCAAACCAAAAGAGCAGAACCGAGTAATCTGCAAGAAGCTTTTGACCCTGATTTTTATCGAGAAGAAAAAAAAAGATTTCCAGAAATAGAATAGTTTTCTTTGGTAGGAAGCTATTCTATTTTCAATTCTGCGATAATCGGGAAATGGTCTGATTCGATGAAATCACCGCGATAAAAATTGGTGACTTTTATATTTTTCGAAACCCAAATATGATCGATATTGGTTCTGAAAATTGGTATAAAAGCATTCCACGAATTCTGAAATCCGAATCCTAAACGCGCATCTTTTAGTTTATGATTTTTGATTTTATTGATATTCGGAGAAAAAACGGTAGAATTAAGATCACCCACCAATACAATATTTTCTTGTTTTGTTTCTTCAATCTCTTTCTTCATCAACTCGTACTGAAGATTTCTTTTCTCGAAACGCGCCTGATTTGGTAAAGGCGGCACAGGATGTGTCCCTAAAACTTGTAGTTTTTTTCCTCCTACCAAAATTGTCGCCCAAAGCGAAGGATGCATTTCATCAATATAATTTTTCACTTCTAAGGTGTCTATCGGATATCGGCTATACAAGGCAATTCCGAAATTATTATCCCGCACCTCTTCATGATAGTTAGGATATTGAGCTCGTAGAAAATCTAATTTCTTTTGCCAATTCGAGGTAACTTCTTGCAACAAAATAAGATCAGGTTTTTCTTTATCCAAAAAATTCTTGAGCGATTCTACTTCCTCATTTTGCGAGTAAATATTGATGCTTGCTACTTTGTAATTTGCCGTTTCTGCTTTGGCATTTTCACCAAAATAAAAAGGGCGAACTAATAAAAATAATTGCCAGAAACACAAAATAAAAATAACTGGAAAAAGAATCGACTTTCCTTGATTTTTCCGAACTGCATAGATATAAACAACCGTACTAAGCAGCGTGAAGGTTAATGTGTACACAGAATATTGCGCCACAATATCGAACAACCAATAATCGGCAAAAGCTTTACCAGTTAGATAAGCTAAAAAGAACAAGTAAACTAAAACTTTACTTACCTTTGCGAGAACAAAAGGTGAATTATTTTTCATCGAAACAAAAATAAACAAAACAAAGAACAATTATCACTTTATGACTAAAATTGGCATATTAGGCGGTGGACAATTAGGGTATATGTTTTTGCAAAACGCTCTACAATATCCATTCGAGATTCATATCCTCGACCCATCTCCCGACGCACCGTGCGCAAAACACGCTCATTCTTTTACGGTAGGAGATTTTGCAGATTACCAAACTGTTCTCGACTTTGGCAAAACTGTAGATGCAATCGGGATTGAGATAGAACATGTAAATACGGATGCTTTACGCGAACTGAAGAAAATGGGAAAACACATTGTTCCCGATCCAGAGGCTTTAGCAATTATACAAGATAAAGGAGTACAGAAAGATTTTTATGCGGCGCATAAAATCCCGACGGCTCCTTATTTTATTATCGATAATTGGGAGAAAATTGCTGAGAAAGAAATCGAATTTCCAAGTTTTCAGAAAACTCGAAAAGGAGGTTATGATGGAAAAGGAGTTCAGTTTCTAGGTTCTGAAAATGATTTTCAAAAACTTTTACAAGCGCCTTCTATCATCGAAAAAGCAGCTAATCTAGAAAAGGAAATTGCGGTTGTCGCTGTGGCAGATCATCTCGGTAATGTGGTTGCTTATCCTACGGTTGAATTGGTTTTCAACGAAGAGTATAATTTATTAGATTATCTTTTGATACCCTCTACTCTAGACCAATCGATCTCTAAAAAAGCCGAATCTTTAGCGATTGAAGTGGTGAAAGCTCTACAATCTTCAGGTGTTTTCGCAGTAGAAATGTTCTTGAATAAAGATGGTTCGATTTGGGTAAACGAAACTGCTTGCCGTGTCCACAACTCGGGACATTCTACGATAGAAGCAGCCAAAAGTTCTCAGTTTGATCAAATGCTCCGAACCTTAACCAAATTACCTTTAGGATCAACAGAACTTTTATCAACTTCTGCCATGGTAAATTTAATTGGTGCTGAAGGCGAAGTTGGCGCTGCCGAAATAAAAAACATAGATAAAGTATTGGCTATTCCAGGAACATATTTGCATTGGTATGCAAAAACCGAAACACGACCTGGACGAAAAATGGGTCATTTAACTTTATTGAACAATGATCTAGAAGAACTAAAAAATCATATCAAAAGCATTAACCAAACCATACAAGTGGTTGCTAAAAAATAATCTTATGGTCGGAATAATCATGGGAAGCGATAGTGATTTACCTATTATGCAAGAAGCTGCAAACTTCTTAGAATCACTTTCTATCCCGTACGAATTAACAATAGTTTCTGCACACAGAACGCCAATTCGAATGGTTGAGTATGCGCAGAACGCAAAAAGCAGAGGAATACAAGTAATTATTGCCGGTGCCGGTGGTGCAGCGCATCTTCCGGGAATGGTGGCTTCATTGACCACGCTTCCTGTTGTTGGCGTTCCTATAAAATCATCTAATTCTATCGATGGGTGGGATTCTATACTTTCTATTTTACAGATGCCCAACGGAATTCCAGTAGCAACAGTTGCGCTAAATGCTGCCAAAAATGCTGCGATTCTTTCGGCTCGTATTTTAGGAAGTTCGAATAATGAGATTGCAAAAAAACTCGCTCACTACCAGCAAGAAATGGAGGCGCAAGTAGAAGAAAAAATTGTGAAGGTTAAGGAAAAATATCCTAATCAATTTGATAAATAAAAGCAAATAAAAAAAGCAGCACTTGAATTAAGTAGCTGCTTTTTTTGTACTATGGTAGTACTCCCTAGGGGAATCGAACCCCTCTTTTCAGAATGAAAATCTGATGTCCTAACCGATAGACGAAGGGAGCATCAATTGCAATAACTTTTTATTTTCGAGCTTGCTTTGAGAAAAACGCCGATGTACAATTCATTTCGAATTATACAGCGACATTTTCATTCTCTTAGAATAAAGCGTTTGCCTTATTCATACAAACAAAACACAAAAAACAATTTTTATAATGTTTCCTTAAAGTATTAAGGAAAAAAAATCGCAACACATAAATTTTGCTGCGAAAATTTGTACTCCCTAGGGGAATCGAACCCCTCTTTTCAGAATGAAAATCTGATGTCCTAACCGATAGACGAAGGGAGCACTAGACGACTCAGGAAATTACCCTAAACCGTTGATGTGTTTAGCCAATTTACTTTTCAAGTTGGCTGCTTTGTTTTTATGAATGATGTTGCGTTTTGCTAACTTATCAATCATAGAAGTAACTTTTGGGAAAGCAGTTTCTGCTACTGATTTGTCCTCCTCGTTACGTAAGTTTTTAATTGCTGTACGCGTAGATTTGTGATAATATCTATTTCTGTCGCGTTTTACGGCGTTTTGTCTTATTCTCTTTAATGCTGATTTATGATTTGCCATAGCTAATAATCTTAATGTAAATTATCTTACTTTTTTGGTTCGGCAAAGATAAACACAATTTATTTATCTAAGCAAATTAAAACATAAAAAATTATATTTTAATATCCTTTTCTGGAGATTTCCCTTATATCAGTAGGATGAACCTCTCATCAAAAGCGGATGCAAATATACCAAGAGTTTTGATACTTGCAAATTTTATAGCAATAAAAAATGTTAAAGTTTTTTGTTAAAAAAAGTTAAAGTAGTTAAAGTAATGTCAAACACATAGAAGTATAGAGGCAGTTTACAACCGGAAAACTATTTTTGTTCAGCTTTAAAAGTTAAGAAAACGATTAATTATGAATTATAAGATATTTGGAATCTTTAGTATCCTTGCTACATTATTATTTACTTCGTGTACCACAAGTAATGTCGCAACCAATAACAGTCCATTATTATCGAATAGAAGTTTTGCTCCAGAATCGAAATTCTTTACCCCGCAAAACAAATTAATCAATAAACGTGCCATTAACGTTTCTCCAATCGAAATAAAACCAGAAGCCCAAAGCTTAGCAATCCTTAACACGATTATAGAAGAAACAAGCCACGTTTTTTCTGACTTACTCTTGCAAGAAGCAGAAACCTATTTAGGCACACCTTACCGCTATGGAGGTACTACTCGCCGCGGAATCGACTGTTCTGCTTTTGTACGTAATGTTTTCTCAACTTTAGATAAAGAACTTCCGCGTGTTTCGGCAGATCAAGCCAAACAAGGTGAACGCATCGCAACAGAAAACCTAAAAGAAGGTGACTTAGTTTTCTTTGCAACCAAAGGAAGGGGACGCGTAACCCATGTAGGAATTGTTCATGGAAGAGATGAAAATGGAGTTCTGCAATTCATTCATTCTTCAACCTCGAGAGGCGTAATCATTACTCCAATTACTGACAGCTACTGGGGTAAAAGATATTTATACGGAAAACGTGTTTTATAATTTGATCATTAATCGTAACAAATAACATACAAAAAAGCTGCTTCAGAAATGAAGCAGCTTTTTTTATGAGAAGAATTTTTTTTTAAATAAGCTTTTTGTTAGAATCGGACTTTCATCCCACCCATAACATTGATTCCGGCTTGTGGAAAATAATACGCTTCGCCGTAATAAAATCCGTACGATTCGTATTCTTTATCGAACAAGTTATTGATCAAGAATGTAAAATCTATTGCTTGTTTACCTTTCAGTTTCAGCCCGTAACTCAACGTAAGATCCGTTAACAAATAGCTTGCTAATTGCCCATCTACCGGCTCGGTATTCGACAGATATTGTTCACCTACGTATTTTGTATACCAATTGATTCTAAAGTTCTTGATTGGCATCACATCAAAACCAGCACCTGCAATCCAGCTTGGCGAAAGAATGGTTTCGGTATCGCCGTAAGCTACAACAAACTCATTTCCTTGCGCGTCGTATTCGGTTGTTTTATAATCTTTGTTGATATTTTTACTCCACGTAGCATTCCCGAAAACAGAAACTCTCTCTGGAATTATAGCATATTGCGCATCCAACTCAACTCCTGCCCGATAACTTTTCCCGATATTTTTTCTCAAAGGCGTTCCCACATCGTTCACCGTCCCGGTATACACCAACTGATCTTTGTAGAGCATATAATATCCGTTGAGATTCACCGAAAGTCGCCCTGCTTTTTTATAACCTAATTCGAAATCTTGTAGATATTCTGATTTTGGTTTTTCGGTAGGATTAGCTCCATAATCGGCACGAAGAGGCTCACGGTTTGAGATACCGTAATAGGTATAAAAACTGTGCTGATTATTTACTTTATAATTTACCCCTACTTTTGGATTGATAAAATTGAATTGATCGTCAAACGGTCGGAAATCATCACTATCATTCTCCCCTCCTGCATGATATTTCCCAACATAATCAATAAAACGATATTGCAAATCTCCGTAAAACTCCCAATTATTCAACCCATATAAAACTTTGGCATAGGCTGCAACTTGAGATTTGGTTGCAAGATTATTATAGTATTTATAATCCGGTAATTGCCAATCGAAATCTTTCATCCATTTAACAAATCCGTAATGATCTCCTTTGTATTGGTTGGCAGAAACTCCCCAAAAAAGCTTGAAATCGCCTAAACGTTGATTTTCCATTTCCCAATTGAAACCATAAAAATCATTGTTCAACCATTTCTGACGAATCAAATCGGTTCGTTTTAGTTGCGTAAGCGATTCCATTTTATACTTACTCAACTTTTCGTCTTGCTTATAATCTTCATAATACCCTTTTCCTTTGGTATAATGCAAAGTAAGGTTCGACTTCCAATCATTTCCCATTTTTTGGGTCCACGTAAAGAAATAATGATTTTGTTGATAGTTATCGGTTTGATTATCGTAATACCCAATAACCTTAGACCAATCTTGATTATAAATAGCTCCTGACGGATTAAATCTTCTATTTTCGTCCATCATTGCGCGCGTTACTCCTCCCCAAGCTTGATAAGTTTTTTCGTTCCCGTACATATTCTGGAAACGGAAAGAAGTGCGATCATTTACCTCGTACACCGCCGTAAAATCATACGACCAAAGTTTACTCGAAGCGCGATCTATATACCCGTCTGAACGCAAATGAGATGCGCGTACATCGATAGAAAATTTATCGTTGAGAATTTTCCCTGTCCCACCTTGTACGGTGTATTTTTGCGAATTGAAACTACCATAAGAACCAGCTAATTCTAGAAATGGATCTCGAGAAGGTGCTTGCGTTTCAATGTTGACACTCGCCCCAAAAGCAGCCATTCCATTGGTAGAAGAACCTACTCCGCGCTGAATATAAATTGCATTGGTAGACGAAGCCAAGTCGGGCATGTTTACCCAAAAAACACCTTGTGATTCTGCGTTGTTCAACGGCACACCATTGAGTGTAACATTTACAGAACTCTCTCCCAGCCCACGAATCCGAATGGTAGAATACCCCATTCCGTTTCCGGTATCAGAAGATGTAAGAACCGATGTACCACGATTGAGCAAGGTAGGAATATCTTGTCCCAAGTTACGTTCGTTCAGTGTTTTTTTGTTGTACTTTTCTACCGAAATTGGTAGTTGTTCTAGAATCGTTAAACCTTCTAATTCGATGCTCTCTGCTCGAATACTGTCTTGCTCTTGCGCCATAAGCCACTGAGCACTAATCATTGATAAAAGAAAAATTGACCTTTTCATAAAAAAATTATTTTATGAAAGGGACACAAAGAACCGTGATAATTTTTGGTTCTAGGTGAAGAAAACCGTCTCCCTTAGCAGCATTATCTGCTCAGGTTCTATGGGTATAATCTCAGCCTTTACAAGCACCCCTTTCTATGAGCGGCAAAGATAACAATTTTTTCTTTAGAATTTATAAGCCTTTCTAATTCGGGTCGGATTCTGATTCGTTTACTGTAAGATGCTGAATACTAACGGTTGCTAATTCTTTTGAAGGAAATAGTTTTAACAATTTATAATCTGCTTCTAATCCTACCTCATCACAAATTTTCTTGAAAACATCATATTCTACAATGTATTGATCAGAAAATCCATGCGTTGCATCATAAGCTGTAGCAGGTGTTTTACCTATATTTTCGGCAACTATTTTCGGTGAAAGTCCATGCAATTCTATCAATAATAAACCATATCTATCGAGGTAAGGCTTCCAATTCTCGAGGTGTTTTTGGAGATTATCTTCCACTGCATTGTTCGAAATTCTTTTACCTCTATACGCAAAAGCTCCGGTTGAAGTACTAATGCGATTGCTTGGTTTTTCTACACCAGACCAAATTCTATTATGATCGAGAAAACTTCTCATATTCAACAAATCTGATAAGTGAATGCCGTAATCATGTTGTAAATCGTGCGCTAAAGTTTCTGGATCGGAGATATCACCCCAAATTACTTTTGCCCAAATATCATTTTTGATAAGATTTGCTCGTGTTACCCGCAATGCAGCTTCGTTATAATCTGCTCCGACCAAAAAAAGTGGATGTTCGTCGAGATATTTTCCGCGCAAAGTTTGTCGCTCAATTACCTCATACAAATGCTGCAACAAAGCTCCGTTCCCGCTTCCCATATCGAGAATTCCTTTTGGTTGTTGATCCAGCGGACGATTGAAAATATCAATAATAAACTCATCAATTACCTTGAAATAAGTAGTGTGCGCTCCTCCACTTCCCCACACATTCATTTCTCGATGAACATGTTTTTCATCTTGTCCATCTTCTATTTCTCTAATTTTTTTAGCAACTCCAAAAAGCAATTCGTTGAGTTGTGCAAAAAGAGGTAAATAAGAAACCGTTACACCGTAGGCCGTTGCACGACGCGCAAAGAACAAACCGACTTGGGTAAACTGAAAATTATTTCCTTTTTTATCAAACCATCCTAACTGAGCTAGAGCCGTGAGGACTTTCTCGAAATGACGAGGATTTTTGTGGTATTCGTCTGCACTAAAAGAAGCTTCCATAAAGTATTTATGAAACATTCCACTCATTCCTAACCGAACAGCCAAAGGCGCAATGAGCGCTCCTTCGATATGTTTACAGATTTGATGATGAAGTTTTTTATTTTCTAAATCGTCTTGATTGGTAGGTATTAAATATTTTTGATATTTAGTAAAAAGTTGCATCCATAAAGTGCAAAACTCTTCATTGGTTTCTATACTATTGCACACCACTTGGTTGGACAAATAAGTTGCGAGGTCTTGATAAATCTCGAAATTACGAAATGCGCGCTCGCTATATTTTGACAAAGTAATTGTAACCTCATCGGTAGAATTATCCACTTCGTGAACCAAATAATTCTGAGAAGCCAAAACATGAAAAGCCACATTTAGATAACCTTCATTTGCCTGAAACTCTTCTGCAACTTGTTTTAGCGACACTTTTTTGGCCGATAATAAAAAATGTAAAACTCCTTTTTTTGCTAATGCTGACACAACCGGCGCCACAACAATTCCATCGAGATGACGAAAAATGGTTTCACGTAATTCTCTTCTATCCATACCTTAAAAATACAAAAAAAACCGACATCAAAAGCCGGTTTTCATTTAAACTATTTTTATACTAAAATTTAACAAAGTTTATTTATCGATGCGTAAGAAAGCTCCTTGATGATTAAACTTTAACTCTAATCCGTTTGTTAATTTTACCTCGTATCCTTTTCTTTCTTTTTCTACTTTATAAATCTGCGCATTAGGATACTGCGTATTTACATACGATACGATATTCTGATTGATAAATTCTGTCGGGATAGCAGTTCCTTTTCCATCGACTTCTTTCCAATTTCCATTTCTATCAAATTCAACTTTCACACCATTATCCAAATAAACTTCATATTCATCCACTACATTCCGTTTGGTATCTACTTTGGTATTGGTAACGGTATTATTGCTAAAATTTGTGTTCAAAAAACCTTGTGAAGTTTGAGGTAATTGAACTGTTTTTACACTTGTTTGCGCAAAGGCTAAACTTCCAATTGCTAAAAAACCTCCTACTAAAATTGTTTTAATTTTCATTGTATTGATTTTTTATTTGATTAATATATTAAGTTGATTATTTTGATTTGCTAACAAAGTTTCCGTTTTGGTCGAACTTCAGTTCTACGTCGTTCGGATGCAAATCTACTTCAAAACCTTGCGGTTTTTTCTCCACCTTTTCTACTCCATCTGTCGGATAATTATTTTTGACATAATCCGTCAGAGCAGCAGGTAAAAAAGTTAAATTTTCGATTGCCTGTTTCTCTTTACTCACTTCTTTCCAATTTCCTTCTTGATCAAAATCGAGTTTTGTACCATCGGCTAATTGTACTTTATATTCATCTCCTTCTAAAGTATTTTTCTCATGAAGTGCAGTTTGAATTTTTGCATTTGCAAAATTCTGAGTTACAAAACTTTTTACATTTTCAGGCAGTTCTGCTTCAGTCAGTAATTGTTCGTTGTTATCAACGGTTTCGGTTTTCACCGTTCCGTTCTCTTCAATTTCTTGATACGTTTCTTTCTTATTATCTGTATTGTTACACGATTGCAATCCGATCAAAGAGACAATCGCAAGGCTATAGGCTAATTTTTTCATTTTTCTAAGTTTTATATTATTGTATTTTAATATAAAAATTGCAATCATCATACCAAAAACTAAAAGTTAATTTTGATGTTGTACTTCTCATAAAACGCTTTGATATGCGCAACGGCTTCTTCTGCCGTATCGACCAAACGATACAATTCTAAATCTTTTTCGGCAATGTATCCTTCTTCGAGCATGGTATTTTTGAGCCATTCGAACAATCCATTCCAATATTTTTTTCCTACCAAAACAATTGGGAATCTTCCCGATTTTTGAGTTTGAACCAAGGTAAGCGCTTCGAACAATTCGTCCAAAGTCCCGAAACCGCCAGGCATCACAATAAACCCTTGAGAATATTTTACAAACATTACTTTTCTCACGAAGAAATAATTGAAGTTTATCGCGTAACGGTAATCGATATAATCGTTGAGTTTAGCCTCGAAAGGCAAACTAATTCCTAATCCTACCGAAGCTCCACCTCCTCTTTGCGCCCCTTTGTTTGCAGCCTCCATAATTGCTGGCCCACCGCCGGTAATCACCCCGAAACCAATTTGCGTAAGTCGGTAGGCAATATCTTCTGCCATGGTATAATAAGTATGATCGGGCTTGGTTCGTGCAGATCCAAAAATCGAAACGCACGGACCGATTCTTGACATGGTTTCGTAGCCATCGACAAATTCACTCATTATTTTGAAGAGTGCCCAAGAGTCATTGATTCTTATTTCGTTCCAATCTTTTGGTCGGAAAGGTGATTGTATTCTATCGTTTTCTTTTTCTTTATCTGTCATATAGTGATGTTTTTTTAGTAAATAAATTTCATAAAAAAACCGTAACAAATTTGCTACGGTTCTATACTATTTTTAGTTTTCGTTAATCTCTACTCATAAAAATTCTAAGGATATACCAGAACAAAAGCATTAATGAAGCAAAGAGCGATAAAGCTGCAGCGACATATTGTTGTGTTCCGAATTCGTGTTTCAGTTGATGTGTATTGTACAAAATTGCTCCACCGGCTAAGGCACACATGGCAACCGAGAACCACAATCCTAAATCGAACCCGAATATCATACCAGCAATAATCAATCCAATTGCAAGAAAGAATCCGATTGTTAGGGCACCTCTCAAGACAGAGAAGTCTGTTTTGGTAAGAAATACGATTGCCGAAAGCCCGACAAATAATCCTCCAGTTACGACAGCAGCTTGTTTGATGACATATTCACCACCGTAAGCTAATGCAATATATAGTAAGGGAACAAAAATAAGTGCCTCTGCTACAATATATAAGAAATACCCCAAATATTGTTGCGACTTCGAAACCGAATTATAAGCCATTTTTTGTGCAACCCATGTAATTCCCATAAAGCCTCCTAACAAAACTAACCAAAGGTAACCTTGGGTAAGGCTCAACATAAAATTAACCAAAGGTTCTGAGCGCAACATAAGCGATTCTACGATCACAAATACCAATACGCCACCAGCAACATGTCCGTAAGTATTTTTGTAGAAGGTCGATCGATCGGCCTGACTCGCCTGAGCCACTAACTGATCTTGTACTTTATATTGATTTTCCATAATTTTTCTTTAGATTGTTTAAAATGATATTATTTCTCGTAAATATAAAAAATATCAATTGATTTTGACATTATTTTTTTGAGTTTTCAATACGTTTATCCAATCCACTAAACCAACAATCGAGATAACGAACAACACAATGTATTGTAAAGAGGTGATAACGGCACCTTTATAAATCATCAAAGGAATCATGATTAGGTCGCCGATAATCCAAAAAATCCAATTGTCAATCTTGCGTTTTGCCATCATCCACATTCCTACCAAAAAAACAGCAGTTGTGGTTGCATCTATAAAATCTATTTTGGTATAATAAATTTTCAGGTGAGAAAAATACTCGCTACTGAAGTTATTTTCGATGAATGGTCTAAAATAATAAACGATTAGAATAAAGAGAAAACTCGCGATAAAAAACAAAAACGCTTTTCCGTATTCTTTCTTCGTTGCCCAACTAACTTGCAATTGTTGTTGATGAGACTCAAGATCTTTTTGCCAAAGCAACCAACCGTAAATCGCCATAGATACGTAATAAATCTGTATGATGGTTTCGCCATACAATCCCCACCGAAAGAACAAAAACATAAAAATTCCTGTAGAAATTATCGTGGTAGGATAAACTTTGATGTCTCTTTTATAGGTATAATAGACCGAAATAATTCCGAATAAAGTAGCCACAATTTCGAGGACAATTTGCCACGTTGCATGCGTGCGATAGGGTTCTACCAAAAGCTGTAAGAAATCTGTCATGATCGGATAGAAAATAAAATATTAGGCATAATCCACAACCCAGGTTAAATAAAAATCATCAATTTTCTGAAAATGACCATAATAAATTCGGCTCGATTTTTCATCCGAAATCCAACAAGGAATCACTTGATTTTCATCCAAACTAAATTCTTCTATCCGATAATGATGAAGAAAATTCCAAAGATTTCCACCATTCAATTTATACAAACCTTCTTTCAGTCCCCACAGAATATGCAAATAATCGACAAGTTGTTCGGGATATTTTTTTAACCAACTGAACTCGTCTTCTCGCACAAATTTTTCTTTGATATTAAGAATTTTTTTCGGACGAGATTTTTCTATATCGATCCCCAAGGGTAAATTACTTATTCCAACCGCCACATATTCGTACGAATGGGTAATCGACAATTCGTTACTCGTAGGCAAATAAGGTTTTCCTTTTTCGTTATACAACACATCATAATCGAGATTCAATACTTTGAGGCAAGCCCGCAACCCCAAATATTCTCTTGCTTGTTTTGGGCGCAGAACGTGGTATTTTTCTAATCGTTTTTCTGATAAAGATAAAAATGCCAACAACTCTTCGTTGCTTTCGGTCAACTTCCAACAAACGATTCGGGTTTGTTCTCTGAATTGTAAATCATGTGTGATTGCCATAAACTATTCTCTATGCTAAAATTGAGGTTAGAGAACAAATTTACAAACAAAAAGTAGCAAAAAAACTGGAATTGTGAATGATTTTGATTTTTTATTAACGAAATCGATTTAAGACAATTACAAGAAAAGTAAGTATATTTGTACCAAAATTTTTATTACCATTATGGCAACAGAAACACACTATATTCCTTACAAAGTAAAGGATATTTCCTTAGCAGATTGGGGAAGAAAAGAAATTAAATTAGCTGAAGCAGAAATGCCAGGATTAATGGCGATCAGAGAAGAGTACGGACCGTCGCAACCTTTGAAGGGCGCTCGTATTGCAGGTTGCTTACACATGACAATTCAAACAGCGGTGCTTATCGAAACCCTTGTTGCGTTGGGTGCGGAAGTTACCTGGTCGTCTTGTAATATTTTCTCTACGCAAGATCATGCAGCAGCAGCAATTGCAGCAGCAGGAATCCCAGTGTATGCTTGGAAAGGGATGAACGCGGAGGAGTTTGATTGGTGTATCGAACAAACACTTTTCTTTGGTGAAGATAGAAAACCATTGAACATGATTTTGGATGATGGTGGAGATTTAACCAATATGGTTTTTGATCAATATCCTGAATTAACAAAAGATATCAAAGGACTTTCTGAAGAAACCACAACTGGTGTTCACCGTTTGTACGAGAGAATGACGAACGGAACATTGGTTGTTCCGGCAATCAACGTAAATGATTCGGTTACAAAATCGAAATTCGATAACAAATACGGATGTCGCGAATCTGCAGTTGATGCAATCCGAAGAGCAACAGATGTAATGTTGGCTGGGAAACGAGTAGTCGTTTGTGGATATGGCGATGTAGGAAAAGGAACGGCAGAATCTTTCCGCGGTGCAGGCTCTATCGTAACGGTAACCGAAATCGACCCGATTTGTGCTTTACAAGCTGCAATGGAAGGTTTCGAAGTGAAGAAGTTAGAAAACGTTGTCGGGAATGCAGACATTGTTATTACGACAACAGGGAACTTCAACATTGTTCGTGCAGAACATTTCAAGAAAATGAAAGATAAAACCATCGTTTGTAACATTGGGCACTTCGATAATGAAATCGATATGGCTTGGTTGAACAAAAACTATGGTGACACAAAATATGAAGTAAAACCACAAGTGGACATTTACAATGTAGATGGAAAAGAGATTATTATTTTAGCCGAAGGACGTTTGGTTAATTTAGGATGTGCTACTGGTCACCCTTCATTTGTAATGTCGAATTCATTCTCTAACCAAACTTTGGCACAAATCGAGCTTTGGACGAATTCTGACGCTTACGAAAACAAAGTTTATATGTTACCGAAAAAGTTAGACGAAAAAGTTGCTGCATTACACTTGGCGAAAATCGGGGTAGAACTTGAAACTTTATCAGAAGAGCAGGCGAAATATATTGGGGTTGAAGTTGAAGGACCTTTCAAACCAGAATATTATCGATATTAATAATTACTAGTATCATAGGAAAACTCATCAATTTTTTGATGAGTTTTTTTTTGTAATCATTTCGATATTAACACATCTACATTTATAGCTGGCGATAGCGATAATTGAGTTTTTCTCCAATCATTGTAATAGAATCTATAAAAACTTTTATGCAAAACACCTGCACTCAGATTTACTGATTCTTTTAATTCATTATCTAACAATTGAATTCCTACATAAAAACTCTCATCTATCCATAAATCATATTCTTCCAAATCTATTGTAAAAACTTGATCTATAATTTTCTCTTTAGAAAAATTCCCAAGAATGTCATTTACGTTTATTACTTCTCCAGGAATACCTAAATTATTTTTATAAATAACTATACGAAATGGCAACTCAATATCATATTCATACTTTGAAAAATTAATATTCACTCTAAGTATTTTTGCTCTTTTAGACCCAGAGTTTATAAAAACAGCTATCTCTTTTAAACTTTCTTTCTCTTCAGAATCATTAGGAGCAATATTGAAAAATACATTTTTTGATTTTGATTTTGGGCCAAAATTCTTTTCTTTAAATTTCTTTCTGTTATATATAACAGTTTCTTGCAAATTAATAATATCCGGACTTAGCTCGATGATATGATTTGATTCTATAAACTCAGAAATTTTCACAATAAACTTTTCATAACCTATAGCATCAACAATTAAATATGCATTTTTATCTAAAGAAGAAAAATCATACAATGCTTCACCTTCTTGATTTGCCATGAAACCTTTATCCGAGTTTTCTATTCCTACTTTTACATATGGAATTGGGTTTTGATCATATTTAGATACAATCTTTATTTCAACTTTTTGAGCAAAAACAACATTAACCAAAACAATCATTAATAGAGTAAAATAATTTTTCATATTACACTTTTAACAATAAGACGTTTTTTAGTGAAAATAGTTACAAAAAAAGGACGCAATCCTGCGTCCTTTCTTATCTATTTATATTCAAAGAAAATTTATTTTCCTTGTTGCTCAATCATTTTTTTCAATTCAGCTTCTTGTTCAGGCGTTAACTGATGTGTTCCTTCTGCTGCTGGTGCTTGCGCTCCTGCTGCCGCATCTTTTGCACTCAATAACTCAACCTCAAACTCCAATGCTTGGTTTGGTCCGATACCTCCTTGTGGCGCACCGTTCTCACCATAAGCCAAAGCTGCAGGAATATAGAAAGTATATTTTGCCCCTGGTGACATCAATTGCAATCCTTCTTTCCAACCTGGGATCACTGCATCTAATGGGAATTCTACTGGTTCTCCTCCATTCTTTTCAGTCGAATCAAAAACTTTTCCGGTTTCTAAAATCTTACCCGTATATTTTACTTTTACAACTGAGTTCAACGTTGGTTTTGCTCCAGTTCCTTCTTTTTGTACAACATAAACTAATCCGCTTGCTGTAGATTTAGCTCCTGAAGATTTTTTCTTTTCTTCGATTAATTTGTTCGATTTCTCGTTATTATCTTTTTGTAAATCTTTTACATGTTTTTCGGCATACGTCATCAAGAACTGATTTCCAGCTTCTTGCGTCAAAAGCAATTTACGCTTTCTCACAACATCCATAAATCCTTGGATTACCACATCACGATCAAACTTACCTTCTAAACCTTGTGCAGAAATCACCGATTCTATGGTTTGCCCAATTTGTTGTCCGATAGCAAATGACTCACGCTCTTTTCCTCCGTTTAGGTACTCACGAATCCCTTTTTCTACTTCTGCATAGTTCACAGAATCCGATTCTACCAAACGACTATTCAACATCTGAGCCTGGTCACCCAAAGACGTACCAAATGCATACGAAGCTTTTTGGTCATCGTTCTCTAACTTATCGATTGTTTTTCCAGACTTGTTACATGCTGCTAATGAAGCAATTACCACAAGACTTAAAAATGCTTTTTTCATAACGATTTATAAATTTATGCAATTTTACAAATAATAAATAGAATATACAGATTTTTTTCTACTAAACAATTTTTCTTCAAAGGTTTAATCATAAATATTCAATCCAAAATCACTCATCAACTTAAGAATAGAAGCATTTTTTTCTGCCATTTCTTTGGCTATTATTTTATTGGTTTTGATATGATTAACGGAAGCTATCGTTTCGGTAACTCTGGTTTCTATTTTGATATAATAATTATTCAACGTACTCTTGCAAGCATTGACAATTCTATTGCGAAGTCCCTCGAATTCGGTTTCAGAAGAAATCGAACCCAATTCTACTTCGATCAAATCTTCTTTGATTTTCTTAATTTTTGCTGTAGACAAAATACTGTAAGTCGGAATCAAATTTTCTGCTTTGATTTCCTCTAAAAATGAAAGCCAAAACTGATCGACTTGTTCTTGCGTAAACGGATTTTTAGGCAAAGTTTCATCAACTTTTGCCGTAACTTCTTCTTCCTCTTTTTTCTCCTCCAACTCAATCGACAAACTAAAAGCCGATTTTCGCTTCTTTTTCAGTGGCTTTGCCACACGAATATCTTGCATTTCTTCGGCAACCGTTGCTACATTATTGGTAGGTTTTTCGGTAGGATAAGAATTATCCGAAGAATTTGGTTTGGATGACGTAGTAACTTGCGATGCGTTGGTTTTGGTAGGAGCAGAAAGCGATTCTTTGTTCCAAAACAAATACGCAGGGATTATCCTATACTTTTTTTTTTAGCCAAATCACCTTGCGGATCCAACAAAGAGGCCATTTGCATCAAGGCAATTTCCACAGATAAACGTGGATTTTTAGAAGCTTTGTATTGAATATCGGTCTGATTTGCAATATCAATTGCTCCAAATAAAAATGCCGTTGGACATTTGGCAGCATGTTCTAAATATTTTGCTTTTGTGGCTTCTCCTACTTCTAACAATCCTACTGTAGAAGGAGTTTTCGAAATCAAAACGTCGCGGAAATGAGCTCCTAATCCATTGATAAAAAGATGCGCATCGAATCCTTTTTTTAGGATTTCATCCAATAATAATAAAGCGTCCGGAATTTGATTTGCCAATAAAGCATCCGTCAATTTAAAGTAATAATCGTAATCTAAAACATTTAGATTTTCTGCAACTTTCTCGAACGTTAAATTTTTATTCGTAAAAGTTACCATCCGATCAAAAATCGATAAAGAATCGCGCAAAGCTCCATCTGCTTTCTGAGCAATCAAATGCAAAGCGTCATCTTCGTATTGTACGTTTTCTTTTTCGGCAACGACTTTCAGGTGGTTTTTGATATCCTCAACACTAATTCGTTTAAAATCATAAATCTGACAACGCGATAAAATTGTTGGGATTATCTTGTGTTTTTCGGTAGTAGCCAAAATAAAAATAGCATGTGCAGGCGGCTCTTCTAACGTTTTGAGAAATGCATTGAAGGCTGCCGTTGACAACATATGCACCTCATCTATAATATAAACGCGGTATTTCCCGACTTGCGGAATAATGCGAACTTGCTCTATGAGCGAGCGTATATCATCGACCGAGTTGTTAGAAGCAGCATCGAGCTCGAAAATATTAAAAGCAAAATCCTGACCTTCTGCGCCACCATTTTCTTCATTAATTTTTCTTGCCAAAATACGCGCGCACGTTGTTTTCCCAACCCCTCGAGGTCCACAAAAAAGCAATGCCTGAGGTAGCTGATGACTATCAATTGCATGCTGCAAAGTCGCTGTAATAGCTTCTTGCCCCACAACATCTTCAAACTCTAACGGACGATATTTTCTTGCCGATACAATAAATTGCTCCATAACTGTTGACAAATATACTCGATTTCCTTGGCTTTTGAAAACATTCTGCTCTTGTAATTTTCTATCTATATTTATTCTGTTTCTATTGGGTTATTTTCTATTTTTGTAACTCATTTTTTCTACAAACCTATAAACAATGACCATACGAAATACTGAACCTGATGTGAAAACATCTAAAAAGAAAACATTTAGAACCATAATTGGTATTCTATTTATTTCTTTAGGATTTACTTTGTTTTTATCACTCATTTCTTATTTAATCAATAGTAGCTGGGATCAAAGTCAAATCTATCAACTAACCGATAAATCGATCGAAGCTGAAAACATTTTCGGAAAACTAGGCGCCTTTTTAGGTGAAATTTTCATTCGAAATGGTATCGGAATTACTGCATTTTTCTTACCGATATTCTTTATCCTTTATGGTCTGAAAATCATTACTAAAATAAAAAAAATAAAACCCTTTTATACCCTTTACAATAGTCTATTTTTCATAATCTGGATACCGATTCTGTTAGGATTTTTCTTTCCTACCAAAGATATTTTATCGGGTACAATGGGTTTCGAAGTCAATGATTTTTTGAATAGTTTGATTGGAAAAATTGGAGTTGGCGCGGCACTGTTCGTAAGCTTTATTATTTATGCTGTCGTGCATTGGCGTTTGAGCTACGAAAATATCGTCCACAAATTAGAAAGTAGAAAAGAAGAAAAAATACAAAAACGTTTAGAACGTGATATTGCTGCAAGAGAAAAAGCCGAAACCGAAAGCAACGATCCTTTTCAGGAGTTTGATCACCCGACTACGGAAGCGGTAAAACCTCCTACCGAGAAAAAAGAAGAAAGAGTTGTTCATGTTTTAGAAACTCCTCTAGAAGAGGAAGATTTTTTGACCGATTCTCAAAAAATAGATGAATACGAAAAAGAGGCTTCTCGACAAAACAAAGCAAAAGTAGAAAAAGAAACAACTGTAACGCTTTCGACAACGGCAACACCGCAACCTATTACAGAAAAGGAAGAACCGCAAGAAACAGATGGTTTGGAACTGGAAATCGAACAAAGCTCTGAAGAGGAAATATTGGAAGAAGTGTCGGAAAATTTGGTAAAAAAACATGGAGAATATGATCCACATTTAGATTTGCCCAACTATAAATTTCCGCCGCTCAATTTATTAACTTTATACCCAAATGCTTCACAAACAACGATCGATCAGCGAGAATTAGAAGCCAATAAAAATAAAATTGTTGACACTTTAGCCAATTACGGCATCGGAATTTCTCAAATCAAAGCGACTATCGGACCGACGGTTACTTTGTACGAAATTGTCCCAGAAGCTGGTGTTCGGATTTCGAAAATCAAAAATCTAGAAGACGATATCGCTTTGAGTTTAAGCGCTTTAGGAATCCGAATCATTGCACCAATCCCTGGTCGCGGAACAATAGGGATCGAAGTTCCTAATTCTAATCCCTCTGTTGTGTCGATGCATTCTGCGATTGCTTCAGCTAAATTTCAATCATCCACAATGGAATTGCCGATCGCTTTTGGAAAGACAATTTCGAATGAAACCTTTGTTGCCGATTTGGCCAAAATGCCTCACCTTTTGATGGCAGGTGCTACCGGACAAGGGAAATCGGTAGGATTGAATGCAATCATCACTTCGTTGATTTATAAAAAACACCCTTCTGAATTAAAATTTGTTTTGGTCGATCCGAAAAAAGTAGAATTAACGCTCTACTCGAAAATAGAACGTCATTATTTAGCTAAACTTCCCGATTCAGAAGAAGCAATCATCACCGACAACACAAAGGTAATCAACACCTTAAACTCTCTATGTATCGAAATGGATGATCGTTACGAATTGCTGAAAAATGCTTTTGTAAGAAACATCAAAGAGTATAACGCAAAATTCAAACAAAGAAAGCTCAATCCCGAAAATGGACACCGTTTTTTACCATACATTGTTTTGGTGGTGGATGAGTTTGCAGACCTGATCATGACTGCAGGAAAAGAAGTCGAACTACCGATTGCCCGATTGGCTCAGTTGGCACGTGCCGTTGGTATTCACCTCATTATCGCGACTCAACGTCCGTCGGTGAATGTGATTACAGGGACAATAAAAGCCAATTTCCCGGGACGTGTTGCCTTCCGTGTAACGTCTAAAATAGACTCAAGAACTATCCTAGATTCGGCCGGTGCCGATCAATTGATTGGGAAAGGAGATATGCTTTTTACAACCGGAAATGATTTGGTTCGGATTCAGTGTGCGTTTGTCGATACGCCCGAAGTGGATAAAATTACCGAGTATATTGGCAATCAAAAAGGCTATCCCGACGCGATGCATTTACCAGAATACGAAGGCGAAGAAAGCAATGCATCCGATATAGATCTGAGTGATCGCGATGCTTTTTTCGAGGAGGCTGCGCGAATTGTAATTGTTGCACAACAAGGTTCTGCTTCTCTTTTACAAAGAAAATTAAAGATTGGATATAATCGTGCCGGACGTTTGATTGATCAACTAGAAGCCGCCGGAATTGTTGGTCCTTTCGAAGGAAGTAAAGCGCGACAAGTCCACTTGCAGGATGAACTTAGTTTGGAACAGTTGTTGAATAATCTCGATTAACAAATTTGTTGAAAAATGAAAAAGAGCTTATTTACCTTTTTGGTATTTTTATCGGGTATGATGGTGTATGCACAAGATGCAAAAAACTTATTGGATAAAGTTAAAAACAATTACCAAAAAGCAACAACGTATTACATCAAGTTTAATTTAGAGAATGGAGGAAAAAGCTATCAAGGCGAAGTCTTTTCGTTGAAAGAGAAGTTCAACCTCAATGTTATGGATGTCAATCAGATTTATGATGGAAAGAAATTGTATACGATTTCGAATGATGACAAAGAAGTAACGATTTCGAACAGTCAGAACATGGACGATTTATTAACTCCTACCAAGATTCTAAATTCTTATACCAATGATTTTACGTATAAATTAGACAAGAAACAAACCATTGGCGGACAACCGATTCAGTTCATAAAATTTACCCCAAAAAACAATCAATCTTCGGTCCAATATGCTTTGCTTGGCGTTAACACGAACAACAACCAAATCTATCAGTACAAAGAAGTAAGCAAGGGAAATCAAACGACTTCTATCACGGTAAAAGAATACTTAGAAAATTTAATTATTCACAAAAGTTACTTTAACTTTGACAGCAATAAATACAAGTCGAAAGGCTACGTTGTGACACAATTATAATTGATGATTAAGAAACTTGACGGTTATATATTAAAGACCTTCATCGGTCCATTTTTCTTTATATTTAGCATCTTATTTTTCATTTTCATTGTACAGTTTGCCTGGCAAGAAATGGATAAATATGTGGGCAAAGGATTAGATTGGCTTACCATTGGTGAGCTTATCTTTTATATGGGTATTAACGTCATCCAACTCGTTTTACCGTTGACGATTCTTTTAGGATCGATCATGACATTTGGTGGATTTGGCGAACGTTACGAGCTTGCCGCAATGAAAGCCTCTGGCCTTTCGCTCGTTCGCATTCTCTCACCAGTTTTTGTTTTGGTTGCTTTGTTATCGGTAGGATTGTATCATTTTGGGGATAAAATGATGCCCTACTCTCAACGGAAAGCAAGACAAATAATGTTTTCGGTTATCGAAGCAAAACCTACAATGCAAATCACCGAAGGTGTTTTTAGCAACAATATTCCAGGATTCAGCATGAAAGTGAATCGCGTCGATGGAGTTAACAGCGAAAAACTTACCGATGTCTTTATTCATCAACAATTGAGCAAAACGGCCTTGGACGAAAATGGAAATGATATCAACATCGAACAAGATCCTTTAACCATTATTGCAGAGAAAGGAATTTTACAAGTTGATAAACACAATCCTCGATTTCTGAAGCTCGAACTTTTTGATGGGATTTCTTACACAGAACCGCTAAAAAACAAAAGCTACGAACAACGGAAACGACAAGAAAATCAAACAACAGAATTCGATTCGCTTCATTATTTTATCGATATTTCTGCGATTGTCGATAAACAAACCGAACAAGATCCAGGCAACTTCTACAAAAATCTGCAAGGAAAAGACCTCAAACTGTTGATAGATTCGGTGCAAAAAACCAATCAAGAGTTTTATCTCAACAACGCAAAAAACAATTACATCAGTTCTTATTATTATAGTAAAAAAATGAGTGAATTGCTGAAGGAAAAAGAAAAAATCGAGCAACCTTTGGTTCAATTCGATCAATTGAAAAACAACATCCAAATTATTTCGCTCAATTCGGCCATTGGGAATATAGACCGTGATTTACAGAACAACGAGTTCCAAATTGAAGAAGACAATGCCCGAAAAAAATATTTTTCTAGAATCAATTTGCATTATTACCGCAATTGGTCGTACGCAATTACCTGTATTATTTTCTTTTTTATCGGTGCACCTTTGGGAGCTATCGTAAAAAAAGGAGGGATTGGGATGCCGGTTATCATGTCGATAGTGGTATTTATTTTTTATTTTATCATCAATTTTGCTGCGGAAAATCTCACCAAAAGTGGTAACTTACATCCGTTTTTATCGGCTTGGGCGGCAAATTTCATTTTCCTACCCTTTTCGGTACTTTTACTTCTAAAAGCCAACAGCGATTCTGCTCTTTTCGATATTAGTAAATACATCGATCCGATAGTGAAACTATTCAGTAAATTCATTAAACCAAAAAACAGCGAGCATTCTCGCTATCAATAATAAGATTATGGAGACCTCAAAGACTCAATCAAAAGCAAAATTAAATACGATAGAAGAAGCTTTAGAAGACCTAAAGCAAGGAAAAGTCATCATTGTTGTTGATGATGAAGACCGTGAAAATGAAGGAGATTTTATAGGAATTGCCGAATTGGTAACACCCGAAATGATTAACTTTATGGTAACCCACGGCCGTGGATTGGTGTGCGCTCCGATTACACAAGAACGCAGTAAACATCTTGGTTTAGATTTAATGGTCGGACATAATACCGCCGTTTTCGAAACTAACTTTACCGTTTCTGTAGATCTAAAAGGGTATGGAACAACGACAGGGATTTCTGCTTCGGATCGTTCGAAAACCATCAAAGCGTTAATCGATGATAATATCGATCCCGATGAGTTGGGACGTCCTGGACATATTTTCCCGCTTATTGCGAAAGACGGCGGTGTTCTTGTACGTTCTGGACACACAGAAGCTACGGTAGATTTAGCTCGCATGGCTGGTTTCAAACCTGCTGGTGTACTGATCGAAGTTCTTAAAGAAAATGGAGAAATGGCCCGTCTTCCTGAATTGTTAGAAGTTGCCAAGAAATTTGATTTGAAAATTATTTCGATCGAAGATCTAATTGCCTATCGCCTGAAAAATGAATTTTTGGTAGAAAGAATCGATGAGTTTCCAGTGAAAACTTTCTTTGGAGATTATAAATTGATCGCATACAGACAAACAACAAACGATCAGATTCATTATGCTTTGACCAAAGGAGAATGGACCGAAAATGACGAAGTTGCCGTTCGTGTAAATTCGACCAATAGTTATTATGATTTATTCTCTGCTTTGCAAAACGGGGAGCAACCCATGTTGGCAAGTACCGCAAAAGTGATTGATGAATTAGGGAAAGGAACGATTATTTTTATTAATAATGTTCAAACTCCAGAATCTATTCATACCAAACTTAATTTGTACAAAAAATATTCTGAAGGGAAAATGGATTCAGGAATTTTACCAGTAGATGAAAAAGATCACGGAATCGGATCTCAGATTATTAAAGATTTAGGAATCAAAAAAATGAATGTGTTAACACGTTCAGTGGACAATAAAGAACCAGAAACAACAGAGTTCGGTTTGGAAATTGTAAAATATACACAAATCTAAAAAAAGAAGTCAGTGCAAATGCACTGACTTTCTTTTTTTTTAAACCAACTAAATCTATAAACCTATTTACTTTTCTGCTACCAAAGAACGCATAATAAAAATAAACTTCTCTTGATGTGTGTTAAGAAAATCAACACACTATTTACTTAATATAGACTTATCAATCTTTTCTATCCAAAAAAAGACATTATCTATTCGATTCATCATTTTTTCTAATAAGAATTAAGGACTAATTTCTGAACTTTGTCGAGCTCAAAAAAAGCAGTAAATTCGTCAACATGAAAATTATTAGTTACAATGTAAACGGCATTCGAGCCGCACTAAAAAAAGGACTTGCCGATTGGTTACGCGTAGCAGAACCTGATGTATTTTGCGTGCAAGAAACCAAAGCACAACCCGAACAAGTCGATATTTCTGAAATCGAGGCATTGGGTTATACCGCTTATTGGCATTCTGCTCAAAAAAAAGGGTATAGTGGAGTTGCTATTTTTAGTAAAATTCCACCAAAAAATGTAGAAATCGGAACCGGAATCGATTATATTGATCATGAAGGAAGAGTAATTCGGTTAGATTTTGATCAATTTTCGGTAATCAGTCTTTATTTGCCAAGTGGGACAAATATGGAAGAAAGATTGGATTTTAAACTTCAGTTTTGCGAAGATTTCCTAAATTATATCAAAGAACTAAAACAAAACATCCCAAATCTCGTTATAGGTGGAGATTATAATATTTGTCACGAAGCTATCGACATTCACGATCCGGTTCGCAATGCAAAAGTTTCTGGTTTTTTACCGTTAGAACGCCAATGGATGACCCGTTTTATCGACGAGTGCGAAATGATAGATTCGTACCGATATTTTGTTAAAGAACCTCATCATTATACTTGGTGGAGTTATCGTGCCAATGCGCGTGCAAACAACAAAGGGTGGCGAATAGATTACCATATGGTGAGCGATCAACTAAAAAATAATCTAAAAAGAGTTGGAATTCTTACCGAAGCAAAGCACTCAGATCATTGTCCGATTTTGGTAGAACTCGAATTCTAAAAACATTATAAAACCTATGAAAAAAAGTCTTTCTTCCCTTGTGCTTCTTGCAACATTTGCGGCGTGTGTTCCTCTAAAAAAATACAATGATTTGGAGGATAGGTATTATTTATTGATGCAAGAAAAAAATAATTTTCAAGGAAAATTGAGCGATTTAGAAAATATTTTAGCTCAGAAGAATGAAGAAATCGCACAATTACAACAAGATCTTGCCAACAAACAAGCCGAGTTAGATGAACAGCAAAGTGCATTCGAAGCGTTGGCACAAGACTCGTCTAAAGAGTTGCAAGAGAATATAGAAAAAAATCGTGATTTACTCGATCAGTTGGCTAAAACAAGAACAGACTTATCATCAAAAGAATCTGAACTACAAGCCAAAATAAAACGAATCAATGAACTTGAAAGTTTATTGGCGCAACAAAGACAAGCTATCGCGAAACTAAAAAAATCTATTTCAGATGCTTTGCGCGGATTCGAAGGAAAAGGAATTACGGTTTATGAAAAGAATGGACAGATTTATGTGTCTATGGAAAACAAATTATTGTTTTCTTCTGGGAAATGGGATGTGCGTGACGAAGGTAAAAATGCCTTGGTTCAACTTTCGGGCGTTTTGAAAAAACAAAACGACCTTAATATCTTGATCGAAGGACATACTGATAGCGTTCCGTATGGCGCAAAACAAGGCGATGTACAAGATAACTGGGATTTATCGGTGATGCGCGCAACGGCGGTTACCAAAATTCTAGAAAATGACGGCGTTCGTCCGACTCAAATGACAGCTGCCGGTAGAAGTAAATATATCCCGATTGGTGATAATGCAAACGAAACCGGAAAAGCTAAAAATAGACGGGTAGAAATTATCATCACGCCGAACCTTGAAAAAATCAATAAATTATTGAATCAAATATAAGTATCTTTACAGCCACTTTCGAGTGGCTTTATTTTTTTGATACGTATGAAAATTATTGGAGATACCAAAAACTTGGTGATTAGAGAATTTCTAGAATGGGATGCTCACGAACTTTTTTTGATGAATTCGGATAATGAATTGATGAAAACAGTGAACGAAAAGCCCTATTTATCGGTAGAAGAAGCAACAGTTTTCATCGATCAAATGCTTGCGCATTATCAAGAAAATGGATTTGGTTTGTATAGCGTTCATGAGATGAGAGGTGGACGATTTGTTGGTTGGTGCGGTTTGCGACAAACCAAATATGGACCTGTTCTCAATGTACGAATCAAAAGAAAACAGTGGAACAAAGGTTATGCAACCGAAGCGCTACAATTGGTCATCGATTACGCAATCAATGAACTAAAATTGGATAAAATTGCTGGTAAAGCTCAACCTAAAAATCCTGCAACAAAGGCTATATTAGAGAAAACAATTCTACAAAACTCAACAGATAATCCGCTTGTTTATCAATGGAGAAGAGAAGAATAAAAAAGGTATAGAAAATCTATACCTTTTTTTTATTTACTTTTGGGTGGATAATTTTTCAGTAATTTCTGAATCCCTTTTTGCAAAGCCGCATCTCTTGTTTCGGGAGAAGCATTATAAGGCATCTGAATTGCTAAAATTCCTTCCCAAATCAATTGATCATTTTGCAAAAATTGCACAGTAAAATCTTGGTTTAATTTTTTAGAATTGATTGGAATACCAAAAGAAACTCCGCCGCCAAAACCTCCTCCGTAACCATAATTCCCACCTCCTACTCCAACGCCGACAGAACTATTGTTACTTTTAGAAACGTATTCTTTCGGATGAATTTGGATATTGATATCTGCATTCTCAGAATCGAGTAGATTTTTTAGGGATAATTGATTTTTAAAAAGGGTCAGGAAACGCGCTTTATCCAATTCTCCTAATTGCAAACTATCTTCATTGATAGAATAAGTTTTCAGCGAATGGAAATTAATACTTCGATCATAATCCACTTGTACTTGTTGGGTAGAACAAGCGGTAAATCCTACCAATAAAATCAATATTATATAAAATTTTTTCATGTTATTTATTTTCTTCTATATACTGTTGCACAATACTTCTCAACGACTCAAAACCAATCTCTTGTAAATCAATATCCTTCATTGAAATCCATCTAATAGATTGAATTTCATCTTCCTCCAAAATCAATGCCGCATTCTCTGGGAAATTGGCAATAAAAGCCAAATCACACGTACGATATTCTACATTTTTGTACAAATATTTATTGGGAAGAGATTTATAAAACCGAAAATTTTCGATCGGAATATCCAAATTCAATTCCTCTTTCAGTTCACGTTGCGCTCCTTCTTCGGCCGACTCATTTGGGTCGACAAAACCGCCGGGCAAGTCGAGTTTCCCAAACATAGGCTCTTTATTTCGGATCGTGAAAAGCAATTCATCACCACGCCTAAAAATCACTGCAGTCGCCGTTGCAACATTATGAAAATAGACAAAATCGCAATGCAAACAATGCAAGCGATGATGGTTGGTAATTTCTATGTTGGATGAGCCACAATGTGGGCAAAATTTGAATTGATTTTCCATACTTACTTATTTATTCCTTGGATGATGATTGAGGATTGCTTCTCGCAAATGCTCTTGATCGATATGCGTATAAATTTCTGTTGTCACAATATTTTCGTGTCCTAACATTTGCTGAATTGCACGTAAATCGGCTCCATTTTTCAACAAATGAGTAGCAAAAGAATGTCGAAAAGTATGCGGACTTATATTTTTTTGTATTCCGGCAATAATCGATAATTCTTTGATAATAGTAAAAATCATGACGCGTGTAAGATTCCGTCCTCTTCTATTAAGGAACAGAATATCTTCGTATCCTTGTTGGATTGGCTGATGTTTCCTGATTTCGTTTCTATACAATTCGATGTATTTCACGGTGTACTGACTGATCGGAACCAAGCGTTCTTTGTTTCCTTTTCCCAAAACCCGAATAAAACCTTCTTCGAAAAACAAATCAGAAATTCGCAGATTTACCAACTCAGAAACCCGCAAACCGCAACCGTACAACATTTCTATAATGGCACGATTTCGTTCGCCTTCTGGTTTTGATAAATCGATCACCGCTATCAATCGATCGATTTCTTTTTCGCTTAATACATCAGGTAATTTCGTGCCAATTTTTGGACTTTCTAATAATTCTGTTGGATTATCGGATCTTCTTTCCTCAAACTGTAAAAAATTAAAATAACTTTTGAGTCCAGAAAGGATTCTTGCTTGCGAACGTTGACTGTATTTTTTGGCCATTGCTTGTACAAATTCTACCAAACTATCGTACGTATGTTCATGAGGTAATAGCGGAGAAAATTCTTGTAATTTTTTGATATCTCGCATATAGCTTTCGACCGTATTGGTCGCCATATGTTTCTCCAGTTTCAGGTAAGTTTGGTAATCGAGTAAACTCTCTTCCCAGCTCATCATTTTCTTTTGTTTTCTAATTCTAACACTCGTTTTATCATATCATCTTCGGGCAGCCAAACACGGTAATACAACCGAGAACCAAATTTAAGATTTGCAACGGAAGCTTTTAGATAAGTGTTGACAATGGGGAAATAATCCTCTTTGACCAAGTTCGATTTCAGTCCGAGAAGATTGAGAAAATCTGCCTGATAAAGAGAACCATCAAAATAACGATAAAAGATATTTTCGGTTTGTAGAAGGAGGATATTTTTGTATTCGTCTGTTTTCTTAAATACAAATTCATCATAATATTTAGCATCCGGATTATACGTTAACCAATTGGCAACCGACAATGTATCGAACGCAACAAACTCATCAGGCACAATTCCACCACCGCCATAAACGATTTTCCCCGAAGGAGCCTTAAATTTTAATTGCTCATTGAGTTTTATACTATCTCTCGAGAACAATTCCCCAGATTTGATACGGTTATGCAAATCTTCATTATAAGATTCTTTGCTAACGGTGTATGGTTTCTGTATCGATCGTCCGCTTGGCGTATAATATTTGGCAACGGTAAGACGAATGCGCGAACCATCTCCCAAATCTATTTCGCGTTGTACCAATCCTTTCCCATAAGAGCGGCGACCGACGATGGTACCGCGTCCATAATCTTGCAAAGCTCCCGCAACAATTTCGCTAGAAGAAGCAGATCCTTCATCAATCAATACATAAACTTGTCCTTTCTCGAATAAACCTCCTTTGGTAGCAAAAATATATTTTTTCTTTTCGTCTTTATCTTTGGTAAAAACAATCAGCTCGTTTTTGGTCAAGAACTCATCGGCAATTGCTTCTGCTTGCGACATTACACCGCCTGGATTTCCTCTTAAATCAAGAACCAAAGTTTTCATCCCTTGTGCTAAAAGATTTTTTAGGGATTGATGAAAATAGGATGCTGCATTGTTCGTAAACCTCGACAGTTTGATGTAACCCAATTCTCGATTTATCATATGTTCGCCAATAATTGGATTGATTGGGACAATGTTTCGTTTGGCTGCTATGGTAAGAGTGTCTTTATTTCGTAATACATCGAGTTGAACGGTACTTCCTTTTCGACCTTTGATTAATTTTTCGAATTTCGAAGCATTTTTCTCAACAACATTCTCTTTATCAACAGCCACTATTCGATCTCCGAAATGCAATAAATTTGCATTCGGACCGTCTTGCAAAGCCCGCGTAACCACAAGAGTATCGCGAAGTCCTTTGTATTCTATACCGATCCCGACATACTCTCCGTTGATTTCTTTATTGGTTTGATCAACTTTTACTTTTTCTAAATATTTTGAATGCGGATCTAATTGATCGACAATGTTTTTTATGGCAACATCGACCAAACTGTCCGAATTTATCCCATCAATATATTGTGCATCAATCAAAGAAACCAACCGTCTGATTTTTTGTTCGTTTCCACTATATTGCAATCCAATAATCTCATCATTACTATCAAAAGCAATATCGTATCGTTTTCCTGCCAAAAATCCTAACAAGAAAAGGATAAGCACAACCAGAAAAAGGTTGAGTATTTTAAAAAATTTTCGCATAAAAGTTACAGAAGTTCTTCTGGGATTTGTTCGATAACAACGCCTGCTTTGTGCAAGAAGTCTAAACCTTCTGTGTCTTTATAATCTTGCATATACACCACGCGATTAATTCCGGATTGATGAATCAGTTTGCAACAATCTTTGCAAGGCGAAAGGGTGAGATATAGCGTTGCATCTTTGCAAGATTGTGTAGAGGCAGCAACTTTGAGGATTGCATTGGCCTCTGCATGCAAAATATGCCATTTGGTATCGCCGTTTTCATCTTCGCATTTGTTATCGAAGCCGCTCGGAGAACCGTTGAAACCATCAGAAATGATGGCGCGATCTTTCACGATAATTGCACCTACTTTTTTACGTTCGCAATAAGACAATTGTGCCCATTCTCTGGCGATTCGTAGATAAGCTTTATCGTATTTCAGTTGTTTTTCGTCTTTCATATCGTTTCGATTCTAAGCCTCTTGTTTGGTTCTCGTCCATAATGGTGGGATGATAAACGGAAACGGATTTCGGATAAAAGCTTTGATGACTTGTAAAGATAGCGAGAATATTTTGGCGAACGGAATATTATTCGAGCGCATTGCCAAGAGCAACGATAAGGTAAAACTAACGATAAAGTTGAATCCTCCGATCAGAAATACAGAAACAAAAGCGATAATCAATGGAGCAATATCAAAATGATAACCAATTCCACCGATTCCGATTGCTAAGTTTCCGGCAGCAAAAGTAATGTGTCGGATATCAAACGGAATTCCTGTGAACTGTCCGACCAAAAAGGCCATTCCCATCATAAAACCAAAAGCAACATTCCCGATAACGCCTCCTAAATTTTTCTCGAACCAATGGGCAATTTTTCGACGTCTTTTGGTAGAAAATAATCGTTTCAGAATCGGATGATTATATATCCGATCGGGAATATTATTATACCGTTGGTTGTTAATTACAAGTCCTGAAATCAATCCCGAAATGAATAAGAAAACGCCGGCGATAGATGCAAACCAAAATATTTTGCCATCCATTGTTACCAATTCTTCCCAAAACTGATAGGCTTTAGAATATTTAATAAAATCTATTTTCAGAATATCTTTTATGATATAGAACAATCCTAATGAAACTCCAAAACCTGCAATCACATTCCCCATAAACGCAATAAACTGAGAACGAGAAAGTTGCGCAAAGAGCGTAGTAAAATCTTTTACGTTGATTTCGTTGCCTTCTGTTGGTTTAATGGCTTGTGCCACACGTGCCGCAGTCATCGAAGGCTGTTTTGTAGCAAGAGTCCAATGCAATAAATAAATGGTACTGAAACCAATAGCATAGTTCAGACTATAAAAGAAGCCATGAAATAAAGGCGAGGCATTGTCTACATTACCAATCATCACTTTGATGAAACACAAAATAGACACGATAAATCCTCCACCACAAGCGGTAGAAAACATTTTCATGTAATCTTTGGCGGTAGAAGTAATGTATTTTTCTCCAGTTTTCCCGTTATGATAGGTTGCCAAGAAGGTCACCAAATAAACTGTCGAACTCAACTGATTGCTCACCAGGTTTTTAGGAGAATAGAATCCAACCCATGATTTGGTTGCTTGGGTAAGAAAATCGACAATTCCTGCAGTATTAAGGCGATTGTACTGATTAATCAACAATTGCAAACGAACCAATTGCTGCTGCATGGTATTAAGTTTCGATGCAACTTTTAGCGAAATTCCTTTGTAATCTTTTTGTGTTAGAATATTTTCTAACAAAATCTTACAATCGACAATATGTTTTTTGATTTCTAAGGTATCAAAATTCACCTCAACTTTATCGACAATACGGTTTACTCTCAACGACAATTTAGAAACAGGATTATCTAAATAATTGACTTCGTTGGTATAACGAATCAATTCTTTATCAGAAAATTCCCCGGTAATTCGGTCATTGAGAATAGAAATCGACTGTAATAATTGTGATTGAATATTGGTATGAATTTCTTTCATTCGTTCCTCGGGCGTGTCCGAAAGTAAAATACTATACAAACGTTGCCAACGATCTTTCGGGATTAATTTCACCCATTTGAAATTCTTTTGTTCGTAAAAAATTTCATTCAACAAAGAAGACAATTCGTTGTTATCTTCGATTTCGGGTAGGATAAAATCACCAATCCGTTTACGAATCATCGAAAATAATCCGTCGGAAATTGTAATTCCAGAATCCACTAAGTAAGAAATAAAATTTATCTCACGAAAATTTTCTGCATAGAGTTCGAGAAATTTCTCTCGATAAATAGGGTCCCTCTCGAGTGTTGAGGTGAGGTCGTCTATGAAGTCGATTGCATTTGGATAATTTTTTCGTGCAAACTTCAGGACTTTTACTAAATAGCTTTTGTCATAGGACTTGGATATAGATAATAGAGCTTCTAACTTCATGTACACTCATTTTATAGACAAAGGTATCAATAATATCGTTTCGATATTAGAATTTGAATTGTTTCTCGTTGATCGACGGATTGATCTTTATCTCATTGAAAGTCACCACATATTCGCCTCCTTGTTTGGGTTTACCAACAATTTTCATGGCAAAGGTTAACCCATTAATTTTCTTAAAATTAGAATACATCAAGGTTTCTTCTTTGTTTTCTTCCATCAATAATTGGTAGTTTTTCTTATCGAAATAATAATAAGTTATGTTTTTATTTTTACTGAGCGCAATTTTATAAACCGGTACTTTCTCGATCTCGGTTTCACCAACAAATTGTACCGTGAATCCTTTCTTTTTGTACATCAACAAATCAGAATCAAATGCATCTGGTTGATAATTGGGTACGACAACATTTTTCTTGAGAATGTCGCTATACGTCCAACCATTTTTACCATCGTATCCTTCGTTCAAGATTTCTTTTTGGTTGATGATGAAAACTACTCGTTTATGATAAGGTCTTTTGTGATAGATCACCATCGGATAAGAATTGTTCACGTCCAAGGTTACATCACCGTTGAGAATTATACTATTCAAGTTCGTCCAATTCTTTTCTCCACCCGAGTTTTCTATATTTTTTTGTACAATTTCATCGGCATTTTGCGCCAACAAAAAAACGGAAGAAAACAGAAATAGTACGATCGAGATTGTAGATTTCATAGATACATTTGTTTAATGATTGGGAGCAATATAAAAAGAAATCCATACACAGCGGTATGGATTTGCAAAACATTAACGTTCTATTTGGAGTTTTAGAAACTCTAAAAATTAATCGATTTTCACGTGCGACCAATTATCTCCTCGCATTATCCGATAAATCTGCCCTTCAGATATATTATATTGTTTAGCCAAAGTTGCTACTTTTATTTTCTTATTGGGGTTGGCCAATTTTTTTTTCAAGCTACGCACTTGTTTCTCCGTCAACTTACTGTTGGGTAAATTGTCTAATCGAGAACGTCCTTTCATTCTACGGAAAAGATCTTTGTTATGTTCTTTCCATTCTTCGTGGTCCGCCCATTGTAGATTTTCTACCGAATTATTGAGTTTATCATGATCTAAATGAACAACGTATTTTTTGTTTTTTGGATTTTTCAAGAAAGTTTCTGCAACCATTTTATGCACATAACGCGCAGTTCTTTTTCCATCTTTTCGAGTAACCCAAATCGCTCTATATCCGTTATTGAGGGCTCCTTCTAGCACTTTAAATTTATCAGAACCATCGTATAACTTTTTCACTAATCCAGCGTTCGAAATTTTGAAGCTTCGCTTTGTCGCCAAGTCTTCGTCCTTATAATCTTTCCAAACTTCTTTCATTTTTTTGTGGTATTAAAAGTTAACAATACACCACAATTTTTATACCATACAATATATTGATTTCCAAATATATGTTAATTTTTCTACAGAAGTTTTCTCGCTTGCTCCAAGTCCTCTTTCGTATCGATTCCTATCCCAACAAAATCAGTTTCTACAACTTTTATGCGCATTCCATATTCCATATACCGCAATTGTTCTAGTTTTTCGGCCAATTCGTTTTGCAACGGTTCTAGTTTTGCAAACTTCAACAAAGCTTCTTTGCGAAAAGCGTACACACCAATATGTCTATAATAGGTAGGATGAAATGTAGCATCGCGCGAAAAAGGGATCGCACTTCTCGAAAAATACAACGCATAATTTTGTGCATCGGTCACCACTTTCACCACATTTGGATTATGGATTTCTTCTTCGTTTTTTATTTCAATTTTTAGGGTAGAAAGCGAAACATCCTTTGCCTCATCTCCCCGAAAAGTCATCAACAAATCAGACAAAGCCTTACGATTAATAAACGGCTCATCGCCTTGTACATTGAGCACAATATCGCAATCGATATTTTCTACCGCTTCGGCAATCCGATCACTTCCTGTTTCGTGTTCTTTTTCGCTCATCATTACTTTTCCACCATGACACGAAATTTCATCATAAATAAGTTGCGAATCAGTTACCACAAAAACTTCATCAAAAAGTTGGGTTTCTACCACATGTTCATACGTAGTGCGGATCACAGTTTTTTCTCCTAACTTTTCCATTAATTTACCTGGAAAACGAGTAGAAGCATAACGAGCAGGAATAACAGCAATAATTTTCATGCGTTTTTTTTATATTGAATTGAGAACAAATGTGAGAAAAAGAATAATTATAGAACGAATAAGTAGAGGATATCTTTTGAAATCTTTAACTTTACACAAATTTTTGGCGTGAAGAATTTTTTCAAAATCATTCTTATCATCTTTGCCGTTGCGTTAGTGTGTACCTATATGCTTGATCTGAAGAAAAACCATCAGACCAAACAAGCGGCACAAACGCAAGCAAAATCGTAATTATATGCAGGCAGGAAACACAAAATCTTTGGCGTTGTTGCTGACCCCGACAAGCCTTTTGTATGCAACCTTGAAGGATACTGAACAGGAAATTAATTTCCAAAACGTTCAGGTTTTTCGAGCAGAACACACTGTGCCAAAAATTGCCGAAAAAGAAGTGGTCGAAGAACTGAAAAGCAATTTAGTTTTCAGACAGCCTTATCATCGTATTCATTTAGGATTTCTGTGTAATCAAATGCAATTGATTCCGAATGAGTTTCTCGATCTTCCGTTCGAGCAACTCATGGAACTTCCTACCGAAAACGCAACAATTACCGAAAAGAAAAACTATCTCGATAGTCCGCTCGATTCCTTGGACGCAAGCATTGTGTACGAAATTTCGCCGACGATAAAAGAAGCTTTACTCGAAATAGAAAGTTTGCAAAATGTCCAACTTTTTCATTCTGGGAAATTGTTTTTAGACTATTTGCAACCTTCGGAGGAGGATGAGGAAATGTTTCTCAACCTCCATCAACAACAATTAGAGATTGCGGTTTATAAACAAGCTCAGTTACAGTATTACGCAGTATTTCCGTTGCAATCGATCGAAGATTTTTTGTATTTTTCGTTGGTCGTTCTCACCCAATTAGAGTTGGATTATGCCAACTGTTCGGTGTATTGTTTCGGGGAAATTACGGCAAGTTCTGATTATTTTCAACAATTAAAAAAACACATTCGCAAAGTTTATTTAGGTCTGAAAGACGAAAAATATTGCGAAAATTTCACTTTATATAATTTATTCTAATGCGTATAATTTCTGGAGAATTCAAAGGAAAAAGAATTTCGGCTCCGGCCAATTTACCGGTTCGTCCGACAACTGATTTTGCCAAAGAAGGATTGTTCAATGTTCTGAACAACGAATGGTATTTTGATGAAATCACTGTTTTGGATCTTTTTGCTGGGACAGGAAATATCACGTATGAGTTTGCTTCTCGTGGCGCAAAACATGTAACAGCAGTCGATCAGCACAATGGATGCGTTCGTTTTATCAATGAAACGGCCGGAAAAATTAGAGCAGAAGACCGCATTGATGCCATAAAAGCAGACGTTTATAAATTTCTCGAACGAAAAGCGACGCAAACTTTCGATATTATTTTCATCGATCCGCCGTATCATTATACCTTAGAAGATTTTCAGAAAGTTCTACATCTTATCAAAACCAATGGCTGGCTGTCCGAAGAAGGAACATTGATTATCGAACATCCGAAAGAATATTCGTTTGATGATTTGGAGGATTTTGTCTTACACAAAAAATACGGAAACGTACATTTCAGTTTCTTTTCATAATTTTTTTAACATTTTCTGATATTTCTCATAAAAATATTTTTTTATTTATAATTAGTCTAACTAAATTTGCATAACTGTTATTTAGATTAAATAAAAATAATATCGACATGAGAAAAAATAAACTCCTCTTATCCACATTTGCATTATTTGCTACCCAAGTAATTTATGCTCAACATACTACCGAAAAAAAAGACACGGTTCGTGACTTGGAAGGTGTTGAAATTTTTGGAGATCGAAATAAAAATCAACGCGGTTTAGAATCAATTACTCGATTCCCTGTGAATCCGAATGAACAAATTCAAACGATTTCTATCATCTCAGAAAAACTTATCGAAGATCAAGGTGCTTTGAGCATTACCGATGTTGCGCGCAACGTACCTGGTGTCTCTCAATTTGCATCGTACGGTGGTAATAGAGAATCTATGTCGATTCGTGGTTACCGAGGAACTCCGGTGTTACGCAATGGCGTTCGCCAGGATTCGGATTTCCGTACTGCTTCAGGGATTACCGATATGCAAGGAATAGAGTCTGTGCAAGTTATCAAAGGTTCTGCTGCCATTACGCAAGGTGTAGGGAACGGTTTGGGAGCTGCAGGAGGAGTAATTAATTTGGTAACCAAAACGCCACGTTTCGTGAACAAAGGAAACGTAGGATTACGCGTAGGATCTTGGAACCAAATAAGAACGACTTTCGATGTGCAACATGTGTTGGATAACGATCGCAAATTAGCTGCTCGTCTTACCGGATCTTACCAACAAATGGATAGCTACCGTGATATTGTGAACAACAAAAAATTCTATATTCAACCATCGATTGCTTGGCGTCCGGATAGCAAAACAGAAATTATTGCCGAAATGGATTATCTAAATTTTGATGGAGTTCCGGATCGTGGAACCGTAAATTTAGGGCCAGACAACAAAGAAGCGCTTTATGATATAGGTAAAAAGTTTTTAGGATTTGATTCTGATTTTGAGAAAATCGAAACGATGACTTATTCCCTACGTGGTTCGCGTCAATTAACCGATAATATTACTGCTCGTGTGGCATATTATTCATCTTTCAACGAGCGCGATATGCAAGGAGCAACTTTATCATTACCAAAAGGAGAAACCAATTATGCGATTCGTTCTCGTGGAATGTCAAGAAGTTTCAAAGACGATAGAAACTCAACCATCCAAATAGATTTGATGGGGAAAGATTTCCAATTCGGAATCGTAAAATGGAATTGGCAATTAGGGTATGATTATACCACGGTTCGCGTAGACAATAGAAGTGCGAGCATTGGAACACCAGAAAAACCTGTGACAACTATTCCTGTAGATCAAATCAATGTATTGGAGAATTTCACCAATCAAACACCAAGTAATTTTAATTGGGGACAAATGCAATTGAATAATTTTTCTCCATTGCAAAAAGATTTCTTCTATGGTTTCATGACCCAACATCATGTGGCGATTACAGATTATGTGAAATTGGTTGGAGCTTTACGTTGGTCTTATTCGGGTGAAAACTCAGACGATGTTATCGATCCTATGTTCGGTTTGATGATCTCTCCTACCAAAAACATTAACTTATTTGGATCATACACAACAACTTCTAGCTTGAGAAGCGCTTCGAATCCATTACAAAATGGAGGAACAGTCGGAATAGCAAGAACGAAACAATGGGAGTTTGGTGTGAAAACAGATTGGTTCGAGGATCGTTTACGTGCCAATGTAACGTATTTCGATATGAACAATGAAAACCTTTCGTATGAAGTGTATAACGGAACCAACCCAACCGGATTGTATGATTTGGCTGGTGATCTAAAACGTAAAGGAGTTGAAGTTGAAGTTACAGGACGTCCTTTACCGAATCTAGAAGTTATCTTGGGTTATGCCTATTTAGATGCTCGATATGAGAATTCTCCGGCGTATGTAAACGGATCGCATCCATCGAATGCGCCTTATAATACGGCAAATGCTTGGGTACAATACAAATTCAGAAACACCAATAGTTTTATCGACGGTTTATCACTTTCTGCAGGAGTTTATTATGTAGGAGCTCGTCCGAACAATGAGTTTACGAAAAAACCATTCATCCATAATACAGATCCAAACACCAAACCATTCAACATCCCAGAATATACCACGCTCAATGCACAAGTTGGTTATTCGTTGAAAAGATTTGATTTCCGTTTGTTCTTCAACAACATTACAGACGAAATTGGGTACAACACGTATTACCGCGGTGGATACATCAACCAAATAGATCCATTTAATATGGCTGGTCAAATTATTTTTAAATTTTAACCCTCATCCATAAATAGTTTTAATCAAAAAAAGGGAAGTCGCATGTAGGCTTCCTTTTTTTATTTGCGTGATATTTTTTACCTTTCGACAAATATTTATTTATGAAAACAACAAAACAGCTTAGTTTCCTATTTGCACTTTTAATGGGCTGTATGATGGTTTTTGGACAAGCCAACAACGAAATCCCAAAAAAAGTTCCGACCTTCGAATACATCAATCTTCTGAAAGACAATATTTTTTCTGATAAAGATTTGGCCAAAAAAGGACAAACCCTTTTTATTTATTATACCACAGAATGTATTCATTGTCAGATTGCGGTGCAACATATGAATGATAATTACGAAAAATTCAAGAACACCAATCTAATATTTGTTTCCACCTATCCGAAAGATAAAGTGCTGCAGTTTTTTGATATTTATGGTGAGAATTTTAAGAATGCTAAAAATGTAACTTTACTTTTGGATTCGAATGATGAGTTTATTTTCAATTTCAATCCACAATCTTTCCCATCATTTTATTTGTATGATAAAGATAAAAATTTGGTTACCTACAAAAAAGGATCTCTCGAGTTTCACGATTTATTTTCGTACTTGAAGAAATAATATCCTACCGAAAAACATAAAAAAAGCCGTTCAGAAATAAATTTGAACGGCTTTTTAACTTTAAAAAAACTAAATATGGAATTAGATGTAATTGGTTTCTAATGAACGTTGCTAAGCGATTTGTACGAACGTGGATGCAAAATCCGTTGTACAAATTTGGTGTCTTTGTAGAGATTCCAATTCATCAATAAAACACTGATGAGGATAACAAACAAACCTGCAATCTGCAACGATGTAACGACGTCATCGGTGAAGAAATAACTGAGTGCAACTGCAACTATCGGGTTAACGTAAGCATACGTCGACACTTCGGTTGCCGGACGAACCTGCAACAACCAAACGTAAGAACTGAAGGCGATAATTGACCCAAAAGTGATGAGATAGAACAGAGCCATCCAATCTTCGAATGCGACTTTGGCAAATTCGAAATTCGCATACTCACCGTTGAAAATCGCTACGGTATTGAAAAGTACACCTGCGGTAATCATTTGCCAAGCAGTTTTCACCATTATATGCAAATCTTCTTTTGGCTTTTCGGTTTCGGTGATTTTTGGTTTTTTATCAACGATATATTTCGAATACAATGAGCCCAAAGTCCAAGCGATAGAACCAACGATAAGGATTCCCATCCCGACAAGGTTGGTCGTTCTTTGTTGTGGATCTTCACTGATTTTTATTTGTTCGAAGAATAACATAATCACGCCAGTAAATCCGAATACAACTCCCAAAACCGTTGGAAGATTCGAGAAATTCTGACGCCATTTTGGTTTATCCAACACAATAAACCAGATCGCTGCTGCGGCCGACATAATTGCAACAATTCCGCTCGAAATAAATTGTTCTACCCAAATAATCCCAGCCATATCGACAAACAACAACAAGAAACCAATCACAGCAGATTGTTTCACGATTTGTTTGTTCCACATTTTGTAGCCTTTCATTTTACAATAAAGCATCAGTAGAACACTGGCGGCAATAAAACGAAACGACCCTAAAATGAATGGCGAAAAACCATTGAGTGCGCGATCGATAAAAAAGAAGGTTGAGCCCCACACCACATAAATGGCGAAATAGGCTAAAACGATTAATAATTTGCTATGCTGATTCCCTTTCATAACTTCTCTCTTTTACTTTATTCTACATTAGGTATGATGATATTTTGTTCTTCTTTTACGGTTTGCAAAACGATGGTGGTTCGGGTAGAAATAATGCCCTCTATTTTGCTTAGAGAATTGCGCATCAATTCTACGAGTCCGTCAGAATCGGCTGTTCTTACTTTCACCAAATAGCCGTCATCGCCTGCGATATCATGAACTTCTAATACTTCTGGAATTTTTGCCAGCAGTAAACCGATTTTTTCATCTCCGATGATATCGGTGGTTTTGATAAAAATGAAGGATAATAATTTTTGATCCACTGCCAACGGATTGATTTTCGCATGATAGGCCTGAATGACATTTTTTTGTTCGAGTTTTTTTACTCGTTCTAAGATCCCAGAAGGCGCCATGCCCAATTCGCGGGCAATGTCTGCATTGTTGATACGGGCATTATCTTGCATTAACTGCATGATCTTCAAGTCCGTAGAGTCTAAATTATAGTCTTTTTTATCCATTTCGGACGCAAAACTACAACATTTCTGAATAATATTCATCATACTTATCAAATAACGCACATTATTCACGATATGATTTTTATTAGCTTCTATTATTCATCCTGCCGAAAGATTTGCACATCCTACCGAAAAGCTTAAAATTATAAGAATAAAAAAACCCGCTCAGTAATCTGAACGGGTTTTGTTTGGGTATAAGAAATTATCTTATTCGGGCAGGAATTAGTTTCCTCCTTCTTCTAATTTCTTTTTAAGTGCTGCTAACTCGTCGATATCTCCTAAAGTAGAAGTTTCGATTTTGTTATTGTTTTCAGCTACTTTTTCTGCTTGTTTTGCTTCTTCTTCGCGGAAAGTTGCGGTATGAGAAACTACTACACGACGGAATTCTTTGTTGAATTCGATTACTTTGAAAGAAGTTTCTTCTCCTTTTTTGATACGAGATCCGTCTTCTTTTTCTAAAGTACGAGCAGGAGCAAATGCTTCTACGTCAGCGTCTTCAAATTGTACCGTAGCACCTTTATCGAAAACGTCAACTGCTTTCCCTGTATGTACAGTTCCTACAGCGTATTTGTCTTCGTATTTATCCCAAGGATTTTCTGTTAATTGTTTGTGACCTAAAGATAAACGACGTGCTTCTACATCCAACTCAAGAACTACAACTTCTAAGATATCGTCTACGTTTGTAAATTCTGATGGGTGTTTGATTTTTTTCGTCCAAGAAAGATCAGAGATGTAGATTAATCCATCAACTCCTTCTTCTAATTCAACGAATACACCGAAGTTAGTGAAGTTACGTACTTTTCCTTTGTGTACAGATCCTACAGGGTATTTTGTAGTGATGTCTGTCCATGGATCAGTAGATAATTGTTTGATACCTAAAGACATTTTACGCTCATCGCGGTCTAATGTTAAGATTTCTGCTTCTACTTCATCTCCTACTTTTACGAAATCTTGTGCAGAACGTAAGTGAGTTGACCAAGACATTTCTGATACGTGGATCAATCCTTCTACACCTGGAGCAACCTCGATAAATGCACCGTAGTCAGCTAAAACAACTACTTTACCTTTTACGTGATCACCAACTTTCATGTTCGGATCTAGAGCATCCCAAGGGTGTGCTTCTAATTGTTTGATACCTAATTGGATTCTTGATTTGTCTTCGTCGAAATCTAAGATTACAACATTGATTTTTTGTCCATCTTCTAAGATTTCTGATGGGTGGTTGATACGTGACCAAGAAAGATCTGTGATGTGGATTAAACCGTCAACACCTCCTAAGTCTACGAATACACCGTACGAAGTGATGTTTTTCACTTCTCCTTCTAATACTTGTCCTTTCTCTAATTGAGCAACAATTTCTTTTTTCTGCTCTTCGATATCAGCCTCGATAAGAGCTTTGTGAGAAACAACAACGTTTTTGAATTCTGGGTTGATTTTAACCACTTTAAATTCCATTGTTTTTCCTACATATTGTTCGTAGTCACGGATTGGTTTCACATCGATTTGCGATCCTGGTAAGAAAGCTTCGATACCAAATACGTCTACAATCATACCTCCTTTTGTACGAGCTTTGATATATCCGTTAACGATTTCTTGCGAATCATGAGCTTTGTTAACAGCATCCCAAGCATTCAACGTACGAGCTTTACGGTGAGATAAAACTAATTGTCCGTTTTTGTCTTCGCGTTGGTCAACCATTACTTCTACTTCATCCCCAACTTTTAGGTCTGGATTGTAACGGAATTCATTTAAAGAAATTACTCCTTCAGATTTGAAATCGATATCAACAATCGCTTCTTTATCTGTTAAACGTACAACTTTACCTTTGAAAACTTCTGTTTCTGATAAGTCTTCTAAAGTATCATCATACATAGCTTCTAGCTCAGCTTTCTCTTTACGATCTGCTTCACCTAAACCAGTCTCAAACGAATCCCAATCGAACTCGTCTTGAGCTACGTTTGCGTTTGCTAAATTTTCTACTTGTGGAGTTTCAAGAACTTGCTCTTGAATTTCTTCGTTATTAGTCTCTTTCGACATAAATATTCTTTTGTATCTCAACCTTTTAGCCTCGAACCAGGGTGGCAACTAAGTATTGAGAGTTGTTAGTAATGATTGTTAAAAATATACTTGGTCCAATTAGCCACTAAGCGGATGCAAATTTACAACTTATATTTTATATTTTTATGTATTATTTTGATATTGAATAGATTTTATACAAATTTCTCATCAATCATGGAGTGGTTTTTGCTAATTTGTATGCTAATTTATTAACCAATGAAACTATGGACGGTGTAAAAAAACTTAAACGCTTTTCGCAAGTCGCACAAGTCATCTCGAAATATGGATTAGAAGAATTGATTTCTCGATCGAATATAGAAACGCTAACGCCTAGTTTTTTTACCAAATGGAATCCAAAGGCACGTAGAATTTTCGAACAAAGTATTTATGTCCGCCTCCGATTAGCTTTAGAAGAATTAGGACCAACGTATATAAAACTCGGGCAATTAATCAGCAATCGCAAGGATCTTGCTTCACCAGAAATGATTGCCGAGTTGCAAAAGCTGCAAGACAATGTTCCGCCCGAAAATTATGATATCGAAAAAAAAATAGAAAAGGAATTTCATTTTCCGGCTTCAGATTATTTTCAATCCATCGAAAAAGAACCGATCGCAGCTGCCTCTATTTCGCAAGTGTACAAAGCAAAATTTCATTCGGGTGAAGAAGTTATTCTCAAAGTAAAAAGAGATAATATTGATCAAATAATCGACGCCGATTTAGCAATCCTCCGAGATATTGCACAATATCTGGAGAATAATTATGATAATCTTCGGAAGAAAAATCTGACGCAAATTCTGCAAAGTTTCGAAAATTCTATCCGAAAAGAACTTTCACTAACCAACGAATATCAAAACATAGAACGTTTCCGACATAATTTTATCGGTTCGCCCGATGTTTACGTACCTTTGGTTTATCCGCAAATTAGCAACAACAATGTTTTGTGCATGGAATTTATCAGCGGTTGCAAAATCAACGATAAAGAGAAAATTGAAGCTTTGGGTTACGACCCTAAAAAAATTGTACTCAAAGGTCTTGATATTTATGTGAAACAAATTCTAGAAGATGGTTTTTTTCATGCAGATCCACATCCTGGCAATATCTTTTTCCGAGAAGATGGTAAAATTGTTTTTATAGATTTTGGTTCGATGGGTTACATAACCAATATCGATAAACAAAGGTTAGAAGAAATTGTAATTAATTTTGGATTCAAGAATCCTCATAAAATAATTCGTAACCTCAAAAAATTAGCCATCACACATTACATCGAAGATGAAAATCAATTGGCGCGTGATATTCTCGACATTATCGATTATATGGATTTCAATACCATCGACACGATAGATGTGCAAGTTATTATCCGAAAAATGAATCAAATTTTGAGTCGTAATCATATTCTCATGCCCGAGTTTATTTATATCTTGATGCGTGGAATCGCCTTGATAGAAGGAGTCGGACAACAATTAGATGCCAATCTCAATCTGCAAAAAGCTATCCGACCGTATGCCAAAAAAATTGCAGAAGAGAAACTTCATCCTAAAAATATTGCCGAACAAGCTTTTCAAAATTTCAAAAACTCAAAAGATTTAATCGAAGATATTCCCGAAGATTTCTCAAAACTAATAAATAAAATTGCCAACGACCAAATGGGGCTCAATTTTCATATTCAAGACCTACCGAATATCGAACGATTGGTTAAAAACAGCATCAATAAACTCGTTTTGGCCATTCTTACACTAACCTTCGGCATTGGATCCTCTTATCTTTCTTCGACCGAAATTTGGCCAATGATTGGCGGAATCCCTCTATTAGCTTGGATTGGGTTCGGACTTTCAATCTTTACCGGATTAAGCATTGTTGTACTCATTTTTCGTAATAAATAAATGTTTTCGATAGAATTCGTTACTGCACGGTTT
>CCMH01000004.1 GCA_000751595.1 Weeksella massiliensis
CCCGTTACTTGCAATTTTAGGAAATACCACACAGAATGAAAATGATAACGACAATAACAACAATTTGCTTAGTAATTATTGCAGGACTTTGGTTTATGAAAACACAAGGACAGACAAGGACTAAACAGATAAAGGTAGTTCTCAACAAAGACGAGGCACAAAAATTTGTAAAGCAACTTGATGAACTTGGCTATTTCAAATATGCTGACAATTCAAACCTTGACAGTTTGAAAGCAACTTTTATTAAAGAGTTTGACCGTGACGCAGAATTGATAAGTATTTGGGACGACAATACTCATTTGCCGAAAGACTTTAGATATTATTTCTGTGACGGAGAAGAAGTTTACGAACAAGGTGGAATTACTGGTCTATTGAAAGACTTAAAACCTGTGTTTGACAAAATGAATTTCAAGTGCGAAATAACAAACCATTTTGAAGAATGGGACGAGAAAAACAAATGGCTCAATCACAAAATCACAATCAACGGAATAGAGTATATCATTTTCAAAAACTTTAAGGACTATGGTTGGAGCGAAGCACCATTTAGAATTGCTCAAATATTGAACATAGAGCTACAAAAACAAAACATAGACGAACAAATCTATCTAGTTAATGGCGGTAATGACGGAAGACTTGCATTATTATCAAAAGAACAACATGAATTAATTTATAAAACCTACAAAGACAAGAATTGGAAACCACTTGACATATACGAATGGGCAATAACAAATCAACTAGACATTAATAAATTTGAATACTGGAAAAAATAAAAACTGCAAGTAACATGGTATTGCCAAAAGCGGGGGCTAAAGTACTAAATTGAAACTTTGTGCTTCTATACCGCCAAAAACGAATTTTATTCGTTTTTTATTTTTAAATTTAACTCACAAAATTCGTTTTGGCTTGCCTCGGTACAAAATCGGAACTTATCGCTTCGATTTCCCCGCCTTCGGCAATACCCAAAACGTTATCTGCAAGCGTATTTGAACAAACCGCAAACAAACACAAAATAAAAAATATTAATATGGAGTTAAAGAATGGTTTTAAGTTAATCGGAATTTCTACCCGAACAACAAATGAAAATAATAAATCTCAACAAGACTTGGGAGAACTTTGGAATAAATTTTATTCTGAAGAAATTTTTGAAAAAATTCCAAATAAGATTTCAAATGAAATATTAGCAATCTACACTGATTATAAAAGTGACTACAGCGAGGACTACACCACAATTATCGGCGTTCCAGTTTCCACACTTAATGAAATTCCAACTGGTTTAATTGGTCAGGAATTTGAAAAAGAAAATTTTCAAAAATTTGTGGCAAAAGGTGAAATGCCGAATGCTGTTTTAAATACTTGGAAAGAGATTTGGAAAAACGACAAAGAATTAAAAAGAAAATATACTTACGATTTTGAAGTTTATGGAGAAAAATCACAAAACGGTAAAAATTCAGAAGTGGAAATTTATGTCGCTACAAATTAAATGAAAAGATCGCCTGCAGATAACATAGTATTGGCAAAATGCGGGGTTGAATCGCAGGTAGAAAGATTTGTCACATTCAGCCGCCGCTGCTTTTCAATTCCACATTTTATTATAATTTAGTTCCATTGAAAAAGCATCGGCTCCGTTTGGTCGAAATTGAACTTCCGGTTCCATTTAGCCCGCACTTCGCCAATACTTTTTCCGTTATACGCAATAAAAATTACTTACGTTCTCGTTCTAATCGAGCTTTGAGTTTTTCAATATGCTTTTCAATTTCTTTTATACGTTCATCAGCTTCCCGTCTTATTTTGACAACTCGCTGTTCATATTGTTTTATCGTATCTTCAAGTGTTGTCATAAATCGTAATTTTCACATCGCATAACAAGGGTTTTGCGTAATAGCCCTATCAAGTGTCGTGGTTAATTTTAAGTTTTTTACTATGGGCTACTACGCAAAGCCCAGATACGTTGTGCGACAGCTTTTGAAAACCGTATAAAATCTTAATGATAATAATATTTACAATTTTCTCCATAACTATAATTTTACTATTTACTTGGTTAATAACTAAGAAAAGCATTTATGGAAAAATTTTAGGTATATTTTATTTGATAATTATAGCTTTTGCAATTCTTGGCTCAATTATAAATTATTTGAGCACACCGAAAATATTGAAAAAAAACGATTATTACGGAGAATATGTAATTAAAAGAGATTTTTTTAAAGGCAAACAATCTGATTGGCAATACAATCATTTCAGATTTGAAATAAAAGAAAATGATTCTATATACTTTTATTTCACCGAAAATGAAAAAATTTTGAAAACTATTCGAGGAAAGATTACAACAGTAAAACCATATAGTTCGGAAAGATTGATAATTAAAATGGATTCATCTTTTCATATATTAGAAACTAATCCAACAATTTATCGTGAACCATTTGATTTTTATTTAGTCTTTAAATCTGAAAATTTAATAATGTCTTTTTTGAAAAAGGGCAATGGAAATCACTGAACAAATAAAGCCGATCGCACAACACCAGCTTGGCAAAATAGCGAGTTAAGGCAAATCATAAAGTTTGTCTTTTTTTTGTCGCAATCGCTATTTTTATTTTTTAATTTATTGAATTTAAAAAAATAAAAATGCGTTGCTCAGTTTTGGCAATTCATGAAGTTTGTGATATTTTTTTTCGCTACTTCGCCAAGCTGCGTCACGTTAGCTGTCATTATTCAAAAAATCCGTATGAAAAAAATACTTTTTCTTTTAATCTCATTTTTGTTGACAAATTTATTATTTGCTCAAACTGAGAATTACAAAGTCGCAATTGATAATTTCAAGTTGAATTATAACGCTGAAAAATATGAAGAAATTTTCAACGGTTTTTCAATTGAAATGAAACAAGCGTTACCACTTGAGCAAACGGTCGAATTTTTAAAAGGACTTAAAAACCAAGTTGGTAAAATTGAAAATAAAGAGTTTATAACCTATCAACAAGAAACCTACGCAACGTACAAAACGAAGTTCGAAAAAATGGTTTTAGCAGTTAACATTTCGCTTGACAACGAAAATCTAATAAACGGACTTTTTATAAAACCTTATGAAGAACCAACACAAACAACGAATAATGCCATAAATTCACTAACCAATTACCCGAAAAAAAATTCCGAAATTATTTTTTCTAAAGTCAAAGACTTTCCCAATAACACTCAACTTTCTATTGCCATAATTCAAAATGGGAAAACAAATTATTACGGAGTTATAAACCTTAATGACACCATAAAACCTATTGAAAATCAAAACAAAGTATTTGAAATTGGCTCAATTACAAAAGTTTTCACATCAACGGTTTTGGCTTCGCTTGTAGAAGAAGGAAAAATCAAATTGACCGATAAAATAAATTCGTATTACTCATTTCCATTTAAAGACAATATCAACCTGAACTTTAAAGATTTAGCCAATCATACTTCAGGATTACCTCGATTACCTGAAAATTTGGATTTATCAAACGAAACCAATCCATACAAGAGCTACGGAAAAACTCAAATTGAAGAATATTTGAAAAACTTTCTGAAACTTGAGAATGCTAAAACTTATTCGTACTCAAATTTAGGAACGGGATTATTGGGTTACACGCTTGGATTAACTCAAAAAATGAGTTTTCAAAAGTTGTTGCAGAATAAAGTTTTTGACAAATACAAAATGAAAAATTCATTTGTGAGCACTAAAAATTTAAACGATAATCTTGTAAAAGGACAAAATCCAAATGGAGAAATTACACCTAATTGGGATTGGGACGTATTGTTTGGAGCAGGAGGAATTTTATCTACAACAGAAGATTTAGTAAAATTTGCAGAAGCACAATTCAATCCGAAGAACAAAGAACTAACATTAACAAGAACACCAACTTCAGACATTAACGAAAATATGAAAATCGGTTTAGGCTGGCATTTGTTAAAATCAAAAAGTGGAAAAGATTTAATTTGGCATAATGGTGGTACTGGAGGATATTCTTCCTCTATGACTTTAAATACTAACGACAAAACAGCGGTAATAATTCTATCGAATCTTTCAGCTTTTCATCCTAAAATGGAAAATATTGACCAATTGTGCATTGAACTAATAAACGAAACGCAAAAATAACGACAGCTAACATGGTATTGCCAAAAGCGGGGCTGAAGTTCTTCGATTGAGCATTTGTGCAAAGTTCAACATTCGTTCTTCGATTAAACTTTAGTACTAAAAATCCCCGCCTTCGGCAATACCCGAAACGTTATCGGCAAGCGTATCAAAACAGCGGTTAATAGACGATTTATATGGAAATTGAAAAACCAGAAATTCTAAAAAATATTTGTTATACAGAACTTGTTTATGGGAGAATTAATAAAAAATTAAGTTCCAACTTTTCAAAATCACAGATTGAAACTCTTCTGCAAAATTTAATCAGCGAAACAAGAATTGAAAATTTTCAGAAAATTGGTAAAAATATTTACGTCACAAACGAAAAACAAAATATTAGAATAACAATAAATTCAAACACATACAGAATAATAACTGCTGATAAACTAACAAAATAAAATATGACAAACGGATTTAAAGTTATTGGAATTTCAACAAGAACAACAAATAAGGAAAATAAATCGCAACAAGATTTGGGAAAACTTTGGGGAAAATTTCTTTCCGAAAATATTTTTGAAAAAATACCGAATAAAGTTTCTAACGAAATTTTATCAATCTACACCGACTATAAAAGCGATTATACTGATGAATACACTACAATTATTGGAGTTCCTGTTTCAACACTTGACGAAATTCCTAGTGAAATGATTGGACGAGAGTTTCCCGAAGAAAATTTTGAGAAATTTATCGCAAAAGGTGAAATGCCAAGTGCTGTTGTAAATAGTTGGATGGAAATTTGGCAAAAAGATAAAGAACTGAACAGAAAATACACATACGATTTTGAGGTTTATGGAGAAAAATCTCAAAATGGAGAAAATTCAGAAGTTGAGATTTATATTGCGACAAAATAACCGAAGAACGCCTGCCGATAACATGAACTGTGTAAACAAACAAGTTTTTTAAGCAGTTTTTTGTAAATAATTATCCTGGTAAAATTCCCTATTTTTTACCACTCCAAATACAATTTTAAGCAGCTTGTTGCACACCACAATTACGGCTGCTTTTTTATTCTTTCCTTTTTCCACTAATCGATCGAATAATGCCCTGCAATGATCGTTGGTTTTCTTCGCATTTAAGGCACACATATACAAGATATGTGGCAGTTGTTTGCCGCCTTGTTTGCATATTCGGATACGCCCTCGAATGCTACTTCCACTCCGATGTTCGGTGGGACTCAGCCCTGCGTAAGAGATCAATTGTTTATACGAATTCATGTCTTTAAAGCCTTGCGTGTAGATCAATAATTCGGCGGCAGCACGCTTACCAATTCCTTTTACACTAGATACCAATTCAAGCGTTTCTTGATCCCATTCTAAGAGTTTTTCTTGTAATTCTAATTCTAAATTTAGCTTTTCTTCTTGCAGTTTTTTGATGATTTTTTGAAAGTATTTTTCTATTCTTTTCGCATCAAACGGACATTTTTTCAAGCTGTGTATTTGGTTGCTAAACTTGGTAATCTCTTTGGTTAAATCGTGAATCGCATTGTTCAACGAACGGCATTCAAAGTACGCCATATCAGGCATAGAGTAGGTTTCTGGATTTCGATCAACACCGTATTCATAAATGCGCTTGGCATCTTTTTTATCCGATTTATTACGTTCTAAATGCATTTGAATGTAACGTTTAATTTGCAAAGCATTCACCACGCTAAATCGACAACCTTTTTCTTGTAAAAAGAAAATCAAATTCAAATGATACACCCCCGTTGTTTCCATCACAAAATGTGTTGTAGTTCCTGCTTCTTTCAGCATTTTTCTGAAACCGGTAACGGTATTTGAGATTTGTAAATGTTGATGAATTCCTTCTTGATTAAGAAAATACAGATCTAAGGTTTCATTGGAAACATCGATGCCACAATACTTGGTTTTTTCTTCCATTTTTTATACTTTTATTGTTGAAAAGAGAGAACTTTTCTTGCTATACAACCAACGATCCTAACACGAACTTTTTGTTCAACTAAACTGTACGGTTTTCAGCAAGAAATGAGCAGGGATAATCATGTTAATGAAGTTTAAAAACTTAATCGGTTTGTCTATCTTATTCTGCTCATTTTGTTCTTTATTTTTATGATTTTGATACTATAAATTTAAGGAATTACAAACATAGGATGGGTTTGGCGCAATGGCGGGTTAGGGCTAAAATTAAAGTTTAGACTTTCTATTCCGCCAATACTGTGAGCATTGGCTTTTTTTTCATAATATTGCTACGGCTCACAGTATTGGCAAACGTTCGTGACAAATTGAACTTTCTGTTCTATTTATCTCGTACTATCGCTAAGCCGCGAACAGTTAGCCGTAATTATAAATTTAACTATATGAAAAACAAAATTTTACTTTTGTTATTTCTAATTTCTTCTATCACTTTCTCACAAAATCTAGAATCTTCAACTAGAAAATTTATTGAAGATGCTCAATTTACTCAAATTAATAAAGATTGGAATACTATTGCCGAATTTGAATCTGGTATTGGTGAATATGTGAATTTTTTTCCCATTGAAGTTATTAATTTAAAATCAGAAAATAAAGTTAAAGCTCTTCAATTGGAAATGTATGTGAAAAGACCAGAAGCTTATAAAACAGCTTGGGTTGGACTAGATGAAATTGACGAATTTATTTTATTTATTGAAAAAAATGTTATTCCTAATTTAGATTTGAGATTCAAAAAACAATCAACAGAATATATTTTCAAGGCAAAAGAAATGACGTTTTCGTATCTTGTAGATGAATAAAGAAAAAGAATTTCCATTACGCTAAATAATTATGATGGTGGTGAAATTCCCAATTATTATTTTTGGACAGAAACTCAAGTTAATAAAATTCCGAAATTATTAGAAGTTTTAATAAAAATTAAATAGTTATGAAATTAAAGCAATTACTTTGTATATTATTTTTACTTCCAATGATTTGTTTTTCTCAGAATAAATTTAGAAATGACTATAATAATGTAGCTTTTTATAATGCAAATAGTAAAAGTTGGTCTGATTGGGAAAGTGGTTTCAATACATTTGTAATTAATATAAATGACAATGGTGATATTGCACATTTCAAAGCAAATGGTGACAGAGTCATATATCGAAATCTTTCAGATGTTGAAGAAGGTGAAACAGATGAAGGGTTCCATTATCAGATAATTAAAGCTCTGGATGATGATGGAGATGTATTTTATTTTCAAATTTTTGACGATCCTAAAATAGGATTAAAAATAATATATGATAATTTTATGATACAATTTGCAAATTTTTAATTATAACTACGCTAAACATGCGTTTTGCTAAATGCGAGAGGAAGTGCAGAATAGAACTTCTCTCTTATTTTATCCGCCAAAAGCTGTTCGCTTTTGTTTTTTATTAAATTTACCAATAGGCTCACAGCTTTGGCTACGTTCGGTTCTGAATTGAACTTTCGATCAATTCAAGCCAGTATTTCGCAAAGAATCGGCGGTTAGAGGAAATTTTACACAACCCGCGTAAACACAAATGAAAATAAATTAGTATGGGAACTTTTTACAATGGAGCAAATTGTGATATTTATATTGGAAAAGGTGCAGGGAAAAAATTGCTTGATGATATTTCAATTGCAAAAAGAAATGTAAAATTAATTTCACCTTATTTATCACCATTTTTAATTAAAGAGTTGATTTATCTTTATACAAAAGGAATAAACATTCACTTGATAACAACTGACAATATTGAGGATTTTTACGGTTCGTATGAAAAAAATATTCACAAATTAATTAATCAGCACCAAATAAAAGATTTGGAAGCTGAAAAAAATTAGAAATAAATGGATTGATTTGACAAAACTACTTTTGTATGCAATTATCGGATTAAGTTTGGTCTTAATTTTATCCGCTTATTTTTATAGAGAAGTTAAACTTTTATATGGAGTCATTCCAATTATACTTTTATTTTTAATCAGAAATTTTTTTCAAAATAAAATAAAGACGAAAAAAATTTTTAATTATAAATATTCACAATTATTTCCTTTTAATGTTTTTGTTTCTCCAGAAAAAGTAGACTCATATAAAAATACTTTTATTCATGCAAAAATTTATATAATAGACGATGAAATTGTGTATATGGGTTCACTTAATTTCACAGGAAGCGGAACAAAAGATAATTACGAAACAAGAATAAGAACAACGGATCGAAATGCAGTATCAAAAGTAGTAGAAGAATTTGATCAATTATTTTTTATTCTAGACTTCCAGAAAGAGATATTCAATTTTGGGGTAAAGAGTTGTATAATGAACCTATAAATTAAAAAACCTTGCTCTAACTTCTTATTGGCGAAGAGGTTTTTTTTGTGAATTTATTCAATTAATTGGCTTTTGCTAACTATGTCGGTAAATTGAAACTTTTCGCTTCAGTTTCTTTCACTGACGTTAAGCCCCGATCCGTTAGCTACAATTTATGAATAACACTAATATAGATTTACATTGCGACGTATTAACTTATTTTTTTGTATCCTAATTCAAATTCAAAAAATGATTTAGGCTGTTCAATACCCTACTTACTTGTTGGAAGGAGATGTCACTCTACAAATTATGGCAATATATTCTTCTACATCTCAAGGAAGTGTGAAAACTGCTTTTAAACAATTGGAATATTATAGTAATTTATTAAAGAATGATAACATTTACCAGGTAACCAATTTGTCAATTAATAATTTACAGAGAAATAAACTTGGAATGATTGGAGCAATTGAAAATGCGTCTTGCTTATGTGTAGAAAGTGATTCGTTAGAAAGTACATTTAAAAACCTTGAAACAATTTTAGATTGCACTTCTAATATTTTATATATTGGATTAACACATCATTCCGAGAATTGATTCGGTGCAGGAAATAATATAAATGTTGGACTAAAAGACGATGGTAAAATTCTCATAGATTAATTAGCGGATAAAAAAATAGCCATTGATCTTGCACATACTAGCGATAAGCTAGCGTATAATAATTTGAATTATATTGATAATAAAAATTATAAAATTTCAATTATATCGAGCCATTCTAATAGCAGAAAAGTATTTGAAAATAATAGAAATTTGCTTGATGAATTAATTTCAAAAATAATAAATAGAAAAGGATTAATAGGTTTAAATTTTATTAAAGATTATATTGACCCGTCAGATCCTAAAAAATTGTATCAACATATTGACTATTTATTATCATTTGGAGGGGAATTAGTATTATGTTATGGAGCAGATTTTTTCTTTGATAAAGCCCATCCCGATAAATCAAGATATCCTTTTTTCTTTGAAGAATTCAATAATGCCTTATCAAACAATCATATAAATAAATGTATTGAAGGTAAATATGGCAGTAATATTTCTGAAAACATTAGTCATAAAAACGCACTAAAATTCATAAAAAAATCATGGAAAAAAGAATGATAAATCAATCGATTTTAGAAAATGAGAAAGTGAAATTAATTCCAATTTCTTTAGAACATTTAGATGTTTATCAATCTTTGGATTAGAAGAACCTAACTTATGGAAATACACATTGGATCAACCTACGATCAAAGAAAAAATGAAAGCCTATATTGAAAAAGCAATTGAAGAAAAAGAGAAATTCTCTATTTTATTTATGTTGTTTATGATTGTAAGAATGGTGAAATTGCAGGATCAACAAGACTTTTAGTATTAGATTTCGTAAATAAAACATGTTCTGTAGGGCATAAAAAATTCAGGGTGCTGGAGTCAACTATTTCCATATGAATTAGAAGAATTAAATATACAAAGGTTATAATTTAGAACAGATGTTGAAAACCAATAAAGTATTAATACTATTAAAAGTTTAGGTTGTACTGAGGAAGGTAAATTAAAAAGCAATTTATTAAAACCAGATGGAACTCGAAGAGGCAATATTATTCTTAAGTATATAAAAAAGTGAATGGGACAATTTTGTAAATGAAAATCTAAAAAAATAAACTGTAGCTAACATTGTATCTTATCAAAACACGTTAAAGATAAACATGAAAGGAATATGTTTTTTGTATGCAAGTTGTTTTTGTTTAGTTTTATTTTCTAAATTTATCATAACATTAAACAATTTTCGAGTAGGATTAAAGATTGAAAATCAGCGTTTGTGTTTCAATTTCACAAGTTTCTGCAATAGCAAAACTGTTAATATAAATTTTAAATGAAATGATGTCTAATCATGTTTTTTTTTATATTTTTAATTTTATTAAAAGGAATAAAATAATTTTAATATTTATTTACCTGATTGCGATTAATTGTGATCCTGTAAGAATTTTAACAATAGAAAATAATATTGATAAGAAAAAAAAGTGTTGTAATTTATGGAAATGAAAAATTAAATCCAAACAATATTCAAAACGGAAGTAACAATTCTATTGTCGAATTACAAAATGGTCAAAAAGATGTAAAAGTATTTTACGGAATTGGAAATTGGAACAAAAATCAAATAAAATATCTAAGTAATAATATTGACTCAATAGTATTCTATGAAAATGATGAAAAATTTATCATTACAGAAGAACAAAAAATTCGAAATTTTCTAAAATAGAATGTTAGAGGGATATTTAAACATACAATTCTAATTAATAATAGAAGTAAAAATCACGTTCCGATAACGTAGATTTTTACTTACCGTGTCGCTAAATTGAAACTTTTCGCTTCAATTTCCGTCACTGACGCCAAGCCCCGAAACGTTGTACGCAATATCTCCAAAAATGAAGCATAAAAAATTGATTTTAAGTATAATTATTTTAGTAATTACATTTTTTGTGATACTGCAAAAATTTTACATAAATCCTAATGCTGAAAATTCAATAAGAAACGAATTAAAAGAACAAGCTGAATATTTTGTTGTATATAAAAACTCCCATCGTTCTTATAAATTATACTTATCTACTAACTTTAATAAAATTGATTTACCGGAAAATACAGTTATTGAAAAGGTTAAGATTGACGATTCAATAAATGTAATTTTACCTACTAATGAATTATATGAAAATGCCAAGGTTGGTGATAAAATTTACAAATTAGAGAATTCTAACAGATGTTTTATAAAACGTAATGATTCTATCATTTTATTCAATTATTTAAATACAAATATTGAAGGTTTTGAAGAATGGAATGTTGCAGAAATAAATAAGATAATTATAAAAAAATAATACTGCGTACAACAAAGTGTTTCGAGAAAAACGGGATGAAAGTAAACTTTCATTCCATTATTTTCCGCTCGCAAAATTGCTTTTCTTAAAACAATACACTAATTTAGTTTTAGCTAAGCAATTTGCTTGAACGCACGAACTTGAACTTCGTTCAAATTCTCTCCCGTTCTTTGCAAATACTCGGCTCGTTGTGCAACATTCTAAAGAACCTAACTTTGTGTTAAGATTGCACAATTGTTTTATTTATTTTAAATAATTTTCACTAGATTTCATCAGATCTTAAAAAAACGCTTTAAATGCAAAACGGAAGAGTACGCAATAAAATGTGGTAAATTTTAAAGAAGCGAAAATTAAAAGAACGTCGCACAACATCATTTTTGGGCAAAACGGGTTGAAGGCAAACTTGAGAGTAATTTACTTTCCCGCTTGTGCAATGTTTTTTGTTTCAGTTTAATTCTTAAATTTATCAAAACAAAACAATTTGCAAATAGGAGTAAAGCTTGAGTGTCAGTTCATTTTTATTGCTGTTCTTTGCAAATTTTTATGTGAATTTTACAACGTAAAATACTTTAAAAAAAAAACTGAATGAAATTTATTACCACTTTATTTTTTAGCTTACTGATTGTTTTTAGTTATGGTCAAGAAACAAACTCTCTAGATAAGCCCAAAGTAGATGAAAGAATAGAAATACTAAGCATCGTTTTTCGTCTTGCAGAAAGTGAAGAATATAGTTCAAAAAGATTCAAACTTTATACCGATAAAATAGAAAAATATTTTTCACCTTATAAAACTCATGAACTTATAGCGTTTATAAAAACGCTAAGAAATGAGAAAGGGGTCGGATATGATGCTGTTATGAGCATGGCTATTCATCTCGATAATCAGCTAAATCCACTCGTTGAATTTACTGATAAAATTCCAGACGAACGTTGGGGAAAAGATAATGCGAATGAATTTGTTAGATTATTAAAGAAATTCTACCAAGAATCTAATTCAAAACAATTTTTCAAAGAAAACGAAAAATTATATGCAGAAATAAGTACAAGATTTCTTCCTGTTTATGAACATCTTGATCTGGATTGGTACACAAAGTTTTATGGAAAAGAACCTAATGAAAAGTTTAGAATAATAAACGGACTTGGAAATGGAGGAGGAAACTACGGACCTTCTATTGATCTCCCTAACGGAAAAAGAGAGGTTTATGCAATCATGGGAACTTGGAAAACGGATAGTTTAGGAATGGCAGATTTTACGATTGATAGTTATTTTCCTACTTTACTTCACGAATTTAATCACTCTTTTGTAAATTATTTATTGGAGAAAAATCCCGAACCTTTCAGAAAAAATGGCGAAACTTTATATACTGCTGTCGAAAATGAAATGCAAAACCAAGCATATGCAAATTGGGAAACAATGTTGAACGAGGCATTGGTTCGAACGGCAGTTATAAAATATATGAAAGATCATAATTTTGATAAAAAACAAGTTAATACCGAAATAAACAAGCAACTTAATCGAGGTTTTTTATGGATAGAAGATCTTCTTGCAGAGCTAGAAATTTATGATCAACAAAGACATAAATATCCTACTTTGGAAAGTTATATGCCTAATTTGATAAAAGCATATGATTCTTATGCAAGTAAAATTAATATTTATACCAAAAATTTTGATGAAAAAAGACCCAAAATTGTTTCAATAAACGGATTGGAAAATGGAGAGCAAAATGTAAATCATTCTCTCAATAAAATCACGATTAACTTCGATAAACCATTGTTAGGAAAAGGCCACTCGATAAATGATGGAGAAGATGAAGCTGCTTTTCCTGATTTTAAAAATATAACTTACTCTGAAGATAAAAAGTCAATCACCATCGAATGGGAATTGAAACCCAATACAAATTATGAATTTGTCTTAACCGGATTATCTTTCAGATCGGTAGAAGGAATTTCTATAAACGATTACACAGTGAAGTTTAAAACAAAATAAAAAGGTATTGTATTCTATTTTTTAGAAAAGCTATTATTTATTGATGTTTATAAGAATTTCCTATATAGGAAAAAATAATCTATTAAAAGTCTTAATGCTTATAAATCATTACTTGAGAAGGTTCATTCCAGTTTTACTGATCTTGTAATACCTTCACTATATAAAAGACTATAAATTGTGAGTGTTTACCGAAATTATATTGAATAAAAAAACCTCAAAAAGGCATTTTATATTTTCTTTTTCCGTAAATTTAGTAACAAATAAGGGCTGTTGCTCAGCTTAGTGCAAATCAGAAAGTTTAGGCTTTCGAATCTATACAATCGCTAATCCGCGACCCGTTACCGAAAACTTCCCGAAATACATCGAGAAATTTCGTTATAACCTTAAATAATAACCTTAACAATTTAAACGAAAAACATGTCTATTGAAAATCAAAACCCAACATTCCAAATTTTTTAGAAAAACCAGCTCCTATAACGGACATTCAACAAACTAAAGAATACGATATCGTAATTATCGGAGCAGGTTCTCTTGGCGTTCCTTGTGCTTTGAAAGCTGCTGAATTAGGCGCAAAAGTGGCTATTTTACAAAAAGAAGCCAAGGCTTCTGCTTGCGGAAATTTCGGAGCCGGTATAGATTTGTCCAACAGCGATCCTGCAGATGTAGAAAGTTTAGTTTCTTTATTTTGGCGGCTTCTTCACATCGTCCGAAAAGAGAAGTTGTTGAAACTTGGGCGAAAAATTCTGGTGAAGCTGTAAAATGGACTATCGAAAAAGCAAAAGAAGCAGGTGCACAAGTCGCAGATTTAGGAACAGGTCCTCATGCTGAACTGTTGCAACAACACGGATGGAATCTAAATTTTATCACTAGTTTTTTTGGTCCGAAACCCTACAATGCTGGTGAAGCTATGAAAGTGATGTGCAAATTGGCCGAACAAAAAGGGGTAGATATTTTCTACGAAACTCCGGCAGTACAATTGGTGCAAAACGATGGAACGGTAACTGGGGTTATCGGAAAAAATAAAGAGAATTATATTCAATTCAATGCTAAAAATGGAGTAGTAGTTGCCACCGGCGATTATGCTAATGATAAAAGAATGATTGATTTTTATATTCCTGATGATACTAAGCTAGAATTGAGAAGAACTGGTAGAACCGGGGATGGTCATAAAATGATTGTTTGGGCAGGGGGAAAAAATAGAAAATATAGGACATACCAAAATGTGTCATGATATGGATGCAGGTCCAACTTCTATGATGAATGCTCCTTTTTTGAGGGTGAAAACCAACGGTAAACGTTTTTGTGACGAAACCGTAGGAATGGAATTGATGAATTGTTACCTTTTAAGTCAAGAAGACAGCGGACATTATTGTCAGATTTTTGATGCAGATTATTTGGATAAAACAAAAGATTGGGGATTCGAATTTGATGATCAAGAATCGCTAAAAAATTGGATGCCAGAAGAAAATACCGAAAAAAAAGGTGTTATGACTGATTTAATTGATACTTACAAAGCTGATACTTTAGAAGAATTGGCGCAAAAACTAAGAATTAAAGATACTGCTGCATTCATAGAAACTGTAAAAAAATATAATGAAATAGCTTCTAACGGAGAAGATACTGAATTTGGTGTCCCAACAAAGTATCTTTCTACAATTGATAAACCACCCTATTATGGTATTCATCGTCATATCCGTTTTACGGTCGGTTGTTCGGGTGTTGTAATTAATGGGAAACAACAAGTTTTAGACGAAAACGATCAACCGATTCTTGGTTTGTATGCAATCGGAAATTTAGCCGGAAACTTCTATGGCGGAACAGATTATCCTTTGGATGTTTTCGGACTGAATTTAGGACACAATTATACCGCTGGTTATGTTGTAGCTAAGGAATTGACTCAGAACAATATCCAAAAACAATAAAATAATGATAAAAAATATTTTAATAATCGCCGTTGTGCTTGCTTTAACATCTTGCAACCAAACAACCAAACAAGAAGCAAAAAACGGAGAAGTTTCAACATCTGTAATAGATAAGAAAGATAATTTGCTAATTGGTTCTTGGGTAGAGCCAAATCCTATCAATAATAAAGAAGTACAAGGTATAAAAATTAACCAAGATGGAACAGCAGAATCTATCAATATGGCAACTTTGGTCTATAAGAAATGGTGGGAAGAGCCCAATAAATTGGTTGTAGTTTCTGAGAGTATTGGGAATGGTATGACGATTATTGATACTACTAACTATGAGATTGTGAAACTCAATAATAACGAATTAGAATTAAAGGATGGAGATTTTACGGTAAAATATAAAAAACAATAAAATCGTACCAAAATCTGTTTTGCAACATAGTAGGTTTTGAGTTTTTATAACAGTTAAGAACAAAGATTGAGTCTGGTTTTTTGATAGAGAATTTACTTTAGAAAGCATCTCTTTTGCAATGTTCTTGACTGTTGTAAATGAACAATGAGTAAAAAATAAAATGATGAAAGACAATTTTTCAACCCATTCAGACAAATATGCAAAATACAGACCGACATATCCATCTGAATTGTATGACTTTCTGAACGAAATTATCCCAAAAAAACACAATGTTTGGGATTGCGGAACAGGAAACGGGCAAGTTGCGTGTGAATTGGCAAAGTTTTTTGACAATGTTTTTGCAACCGATATTAGTTAACAACAAATTGACCACGCTTTGCAACGGGACAACATTTTTTATTCGGTACAAGCAGCTGAGAAAACGAATTTTAAGAATAGCTTTTTTGACCTGATTCTGGTAGCACAAGCAATTCATTGATTTGATTTTGAAAAGTTTTATTCAGAAGTAAATCGTACTGCAAAAGACAATGCATTGCTTTGTGTTGTAGGGTACGGCAGGTTGAAAATATCCGAACCAATTGATTTGCTCATTACCAATTTTTACGAAAATGTTATTGGAAAATATTGGGACAAAGAACGAAAATATGTCGATGAGAATTACCAAACCATTCCTTTTCCGTTTGAGGAAATCAAAACTCCAAACTTTGTGAATACTCAAAATTGGACCTTAGAACATTTGATTGGTTATTTGAACACTTGGTCTGCGGTGAAAAAATTCATCCAACAAAATGAGTATAATCCGATAGAAAAATTACAACAAGACCTTGAACAATTTTGGGGTGAAAAGCAAACAAAACCAATTCATTTTCCGATACTATTGCGAATAGGACGAATTGCATAAAACATCAAAAACAATGACTGAAGAACAGAAAGTTGCTATCAAAAATATGAACGATAAAATTATTGAAAGTAAAAACTATCGTTATAATACCTGGCTTCTGCTTTTAGAAGATCCACTAGTGAGAAGTATTAAAGAAATAAAAGCAAGAATGTCGCTGATGAATGCGTTGATCAATATTTTTTTTGAAGCACCAGTTTAATATATCAGAAAATGGATAGAAAATAATAATCTAAACAAATATTTATCAAATTGGAAAATAGAAATCATCCTAAAAAATAATGAAGATTTAACGGATGTTGAATTGAATTCGCTTCGATGGTATTTAGAAGGTTTGTGGGCATTGATGTGGGCAACAAATCTGATTGATTCTCTAGATGAAACGCAATGGTGTGGTGAGGATATGATGTCTTTTCTGCCGAATCTTGAAATTGGAGAAGACAATCGAAAAATTGATGAAATTTCAGAAATCAGATCAGATGTAGAAATTTATACAATGTTGGATTATTACTATCGACTTCATTGGTATTGCGTAGATGAGCGAATAAATAATCGAGAAGCAAAGATAAACGAGGGAATTGTGTACGAAAGAAGAAAAGCATTGGAATGGTTAATGGATAATTCTTCTGATTGGGATGAAATTGAAATGAGTACGTAATATTGCCACTGAACAAGAGACAGTTTTTATGAAAATCAATTTAAAAAATAACATTTTAATTACCGTAAAAAAAGCAATTATTTGTTTTAATCATCTATATTTATCCAACCAAAAATTCAAGTTAGGGAATGAGAAAATTTTAAAACATAAGTTTATTTTTAGCGCTTACAAACTTGCTTTTTTTGTTAACAAATAATACTAAATATATATGAAAAAAATTTACTTATTGCTTTTATTTTTTGTGCCATTGATCATGTTTGCACAGGTGAAATTTATGAAAGGGAATATCGTCACCAATTCGGGCGAAAAAATAGAATGTCTTATAAAAAATTATGGTTGGCAAGCAACTCCAACGTCCATCGAATATAAACTTACCGAAGCGGATGAACCCAAAAAAGGGGAGATAAAAGATATCGAATCTTTTGAGATTTATGATTATGTGAAATATGTGAGAGAAACCGTGAAAATTGATAAATCTAGCAGAAGTGTTTATAAATTAAGTAACGAGAGAAATCCGGAATTTGTAGAGAAACAAGTCTTTTTGAAGCAACTTGTAACTGGAAATGCAAATTTGTATGAATTGAATGAAGGTAATGTTTTGTTTTATATCCAAACCAACCAAAATAGTATAGAACCTCTTATTTATAAGCCTTACGAAATTAATAGAAACAAGATTGCCTACAATGATGATTATAAAAAACAACTGAAAAAAGAGTTGGTTTGTTCTAACTTTGATATAGGAGAAAACAAAGCCGAATATCATGAAAAGTATTTGATCAATGTCTTTAATCAATACAATCTTTGTGCTGATCCTGAGTATGTTGTTACATCAAAAATCAATAAAGGAAAGTTTAATTTGAATATTCGTCCAAGAGTGAATTTTTCTTCTGTAGAATTATCCAACTTAGCCAATTTTAATACAAAAATAGATAACCAAGCAGGATTTGGGATTGGAGTAGAAGCAGAGTATATTCTTCCGTTTAATAGAAATAAATGGGCAATAATTGTCGAGCCAACCTTACAGTTTTATAAGTTTGATAAAAAGCAACCGATAAATAATACTGCTGATACAGAGCAAAGTATCAAAGTAAATTATACGACGATCGAGCTTCCTATCGGGGTGAGACATTATATGTTTATGAATGAAAATTCTAAATTATTTGTCAACCTTCAATATGTTGTAGATATTCCGATGAACTCTACCATTGATTATACTCCAAATTTTTCATCGACCCAAAAATCGATTGATATACAAACAAATCAGAGTGTTGCATTTGGTTTAGGTTACAATTATCAAAATAAGTACGGAATCGAAGTGAAATATTTTACCAATAGAAGCTTAACCAAAACCTATCCTTATTGGAATTCTGACTTCAATAACTTGTCGATAATTTTAAGTTATAATTTATTTTAAGGTGTTGATATATAGTAGTTTGTGTGAAGTTATCTTCTTGATATATTGAACATAAAAAATACCTCGGAAATTTTTTTCGAGGTGTTTTTTATTATAGTTTAACGATGTCGAAATTTGTAAGACTCAAACCATTTACAGCTGTATTTGGTCCATATTTTTGATTTACGGCATCAATAACCTCTCTTTGATTAGGAGGTCTAGACGCATTTCGTATGACGATTTCTACCCACATTCCTTTGGCTAGTTTGCCATACTCTTTCTTAGCGGTAACTTTGTATAAATGTGTTGACATAGGGTTATTTTATTTAAAATCTTTAATACTTTTTTCTAATTCTTCTTTTTCTTCATTATTACAGTTTAGTTTAAAATTAATAATTTTTTCTCTTTTTAAACTGTACTTTTTTTGGGGGAGCTTACAACATAGGGAAGAGTTGTTCTAATTTTTAGTCGCAATAATTTTCACTTTTCATATTTTTTAACTATATTGCTTCATAGAAATAACGTTGGCTAGGAACCGGTAGTCATTCTAGAATTCTACTCGACAAAAGCACGTACTTGTGCCAATGCCCAACAGCTTATAGCCAAGGTTAGGCGAGGTATAGTTATACCAAAAGGCACAAAAAAATCGGGAAGAAGAAAAACGTAAATTCTAAAATGGTTTAAGTAAGAAAATAAACATTAAAAAATTAACAAAAGAATAAAATGGAATTAAAAGAACAACTACAAAAATTAGCAACAGAAAAAAACTCACCATGTGTTACTATTTCATTAAATACACATAGAACACATCCGGATAATGCAAATGATTCAATAAAGTTAAACAACCTCTTGAAAGAGGCCGAAAACAGAGTAATCGATGAGTTTGGTAAAAGACCAATTGTGTCACTTTTAGAAAAAATAAAAGATGTAGCTAATGAGGTAGATATTAATCACAACTTGGATAGTTTGCATATCTTTTTATCAAACGACACAAAGGAAATCATAAAATCTTCTTGGTCTACCAATAACGAAGGAGTTCATATATCAGATGGTTTTGCTGTAAGATCTATCATAAAATCATACAACAGAAGTAACCACTATTTAGTAATGTTGCTTTCACAAAGTGGCGTACATTTATACGAAGCGGTAAACGACGGTATAATCAAAGAAATCAAAAATGGAGATTTTCCTTTTTCAGAAAATCCACATTACAACACCAATCCAGATAAAACCAGCGACGCTAAACACCTAGACAACCTGGTTCGCGAATTTTTGAATAAAGTAGACAAAGCGTTGGTAAAAGTACATAACGAAACAGGTCTTGATTGTGTTGTGATTTGTACACAAGATAACTACAGCCGATTACAGCAAGTAGCCGACAAACCATCGGTTTACCTTGGGTATTCAGCTATTAATTATAACGAAAGAGAAACGCATCAAATCGTTAAACAATCTTGGGAAATCATCAAATCTCTACAAGATGAACGTAAAATTAAAGCTATCGCCGATATGAAAGAAGCTGTTGCACAAGGTAAAGTACTTACAGATTTACAAGAAATTTATCAGGCAGTTATTGACGGTCGTGGAGAGCTTTTGATTGTTCACCATAATTTCTCACAACCTGTATTGATGAAAGACGAAAAAACATTCGATATTATCGATGATATTACAACACCAAATGCCATAGACGACATTACAAGTAACATAGCTTGGGAAGTAATTTCTAAAAAAGGCGAAGTTTTTTTCACAGGACAAGATGAAATTAAAGACCTTGGTAAAATAGTATTAAAAACAAGATACTAAAAACGTACTACCATATAAAAGCGTGTATGTAAATTAAATAAAACGTGTAGTGGTAAATTAGAAGAGTTTACTTTCTCTAAAAACTCTTTACCCAAAAAAGACAAAAAAGTACAGCTAAATTACCACTTCACATACACGCCAATTGTTTGATGTAATTTTACAGAACATCGCTTTTGGATCAATTTTCTATACAAAATAGCAGAAGTAATTTTTTTCAGAAGACAGTCAACTGTCCATATTACCAAATATTTGTTTTTGGTCAGGTAGTGGTCATTCTCAATACTATGATTTTGCATTAATGATCAGAAAAGAAGCCATTTCAGGCAAAATAAGTGAAAAAGAATCGATCGAAAAGCTTGATAGTCTTTTTGTTCAATTACAAGATATTGAAAATAATCCAAACTCCATAGAAAAGCAATGGCATGAGAATTCTTATCGAAGATGGAAACAATTTTCGGAACCTCCGGTTGCTAATTTATTGAAAGTTGACATTCCAATTTTTGTAGCTATCGGAACAAAAGACGAATCCGTTCCTATGGAGTCGAGTCTTATTATAAAAATAGAATTTATCCGAAATAAAAAACACAACTTGACTTATAGAATGTATCCAAATTATGATCATAACTTAGAATTACTGTCAGAGGATCCAAATCAAGATCCGGAAGATAAATGGATGGACGTTTTCTATGAATTTATGAAATGGACAGAAAAATGAAGAATTGAGTAAATTTGCGTATCTTTTTTGAGCACTAAAATTATTTTAGTGCTGTTTTATTTTATACATTTAGTATACAAAAACGAATGTGAGTAGGTGAGAAGTAAGATATTTTTAAAATTATTTTATTTCGGTACCAAGGCGCAAAACGTTATAGGTGAAGGGGAGAATTAAATCAATGTATCTAAAATTTAACTTAGTGCAATGTTTTAATAGTGAAGGTTTATGAAGTGCAGATCTAATTTAGATATAGTTTCATCATAAATAGTTTTTGCACAATTGATTATAAAATATATAATAGATTAAAAAAAACTTTACATCATTTTATTTGTAATAATATAAAATAAAACCTCTCTCAACATAGTGAAAGAGGTAAAATTTAAATAAAAATTGCGTACAATCTTTTACTTTTTAATAATTTTAAATGAATTCATTTCATTTTCTAATTCTACATTTACTGTGTAAATTCCAGGAAGAAGCTCCGATACATTTACTTGATTTTTGGCACTGTTTAGTTTTTTGCTCATCATAAGTTTACCAGTTGCATCATATATGGTTATGCTTTTAAATTTCGAATTTGCTTCTAGATTTAAAAATTCCATAACTGGATTTGGGTAGAACTTAACATTCGCTTTAGTATGTTCTTGCGTCTCGAGTGATCCGACATTAACAGTATATTCTTCGGCTTGTCCAAAACTTCCACCAACACAAGGATTAAGTAAATTAGCAGGGCCGAAGTTCTTTTTCACGCGCATTCTTGTAAGCCCAGTTTTAGCATCTGCTGGAACTGCAATAACCTGAGTAATTTCTTTTTCATCAACACCTGTTGACCCGATAAGTTTTTCAGTGATCTCATACGTTTCACCTTCGTCATCGAAATTTCCATTTTGATTCCAGTCTATGAATACTACAAAAGAACTATCCCAAGCTCCATTTGTATTACCTTTTAGGGTTATAGTTTCATTGCTTCCGACAGTTACATTGGCAATTTTATCTAAGAAAAGTTCATGAGCAGGTGAATTATTCAGTACAGCGTCACTAACATTTGTCATTCCTCCGAAGCTTACGCTACTAATGGGTTCAACATTAAAAGAAAAATTCAGAGGCCCACAATATGGTGCAACAGAGGTTTCTGCTGTAGTGAAAGAGAAAACAGTACAGTTTTCAGCAGGACCGCTTGAATTTTTTGGAATGACTTTCCAGTAATATGTTGTACCACCATGCGTTAACCCATTAACTTTTACGGATGTATCTGGTGTAGTTCCGATATAACTAGTTGGGTTTGGATTTGTATCGATAAAAAAGTCGTATTCATCTACATTACCATCTGCAGGAGCAGTCCAACTAAAATTCACACCCGAAAGAAAATCAACGTTTGATTCACCATTAATCGGGAGGTTTAAGTTAGCGCAATTTGGTAATGCTACAGGGATGTATTCATCTACTTTAATATTGTCAATAAGTAAAACAAACTTATCTGTACTGTTGTTAACGAATGCTACTCTAATTGTTTTTCCAATATATTCTGAAAGATCAGCAAATCTGCTTTTCCATTTAGAATTTTCTGCTGGTGTTGAAAATAATTCAACTGTGAAGTCTGAAACTAAATTTCCTCCATTAGGCGCAAGCATAACTTTATAACCATCTGAAAAATTAGGATCAGCAGCTTTAGCTTCCCATAGAAGATATGGAGAACTGCCTGAAACTATTATTTGCGGTGAGATAAGCCAGTCGTTTGCAGTCCCTGATGGTGAATAATAAGAAGTACTTGCTGCTGCATAATTATCATCTGGACCACCATAATTTGGTTTAGGACCGCCACGATTAACTGTTACCCATCCAACAATTTCGCTAACGGGTGAGGAAGGTGTTGAACCGTCAATATCCAAGATGGTCCAAGCATTAATGCCAGGCCCATTTCCGTCGAAATCTTCTTGAAAAATTTGGGCAGTTCCAACGAGTGGTAAAGCAATAAATAATGCTTTAAATAGTTGTTTTTTCATTATTGAATTATTTAATATGTAATTAATTATGTGTTAATAAATAGTTTGAATGTTAATATTTGTTTTTTTGCACTAGTCTGTTATTTTGCTCTTCAAAATAAATATTCATGAGAAAATATTAATAATTAGTATGTTTCTATTAAGCTATGTTGCAAATATATAATATTAATATATGTATTAAGTGGATTTTTAGAAGAATTATATGTGTTTTTTATAAAAAATTAAACGTTTATTATTTTGATATGTATGTTTTTAAAGTGTTTTAATATGTGATTTGTAGTAAAAAATCCTAAATAATTAAAAATGAGAATAAATCTTGCTGTTCGTTCAAATACTGATATTTTATCTTTTTTGCTTTCATTTTTTGTTCCATAGTATATAAATCAGAACTATATTTTAATTCTACACCAACAACCGCCGGACCATCTTCGCGATTATTTTTTTTAGTGAACTGGAAATAAGTAATATCGTCGTTATCTCCCAATACATTATGCACAAACTCTTTCAAAGATCCTGGTCTTTGTGGAAAATTGATGATGAAATAATGTTTTAAACCCTCAAACATCAAGGATCGTTCTTTGATTTCTTCCATTCTAGTTATATCATTATTGCTTCCGCTCACAATGCATACAACATTTTTACCTTTAATTTGATCTTGATAGAAATCTAAAGCCGCAATACTTAATGCACCAGCCGGTTCTACCACAATAGCTTCTTCGTTATATAATTTGAGAATTGTAGTACAAATTTTCCCTTCAGCAACCAATATAATATCATCTAAAGTACTTTTACAAATTTCAAATGTTTTGTCACCTACACGCTTGACAGCAGCTCCATCTACAAATTTATCAATGTCAGTCAATATAGTATTTTCACCATTTTCTATTGAAGTTTTCATGGAAGCGGCCCCTTGTGGCTCTACACCGATAAGTTTAGTGTTGGGACTCAATTGTTTAAATACCGAAACAACTCCTGCCGCTAAACCCCCTCCTCCAATGGGAAAAAACACAAAATCAATTGTGTTTTGGCAATCTTTAATTATCTCCAATCCAACAGTTCCCTGACCCGCTATGACCTTTTCATCATCAAATGGGTGCACAAAAACAGCTTTTCTTTTTTCACTAAAGATCAAAGCTTCCTTGTAAGCATCATCAAACGTGTCTCCTTTTAGGACTATTTCTACATTTTCTTGACCAAAGAGTTTTACTTGTTTTATTTTTTGTGCGGGAGTAGTTGTAGGCATATAAATCATAGCTTTTATATTCAATTTTTTACAAGCAAAAGCCACACCCTGTGCATGATTTCCGGCGCTTGCACATACCACGCCCAACTCTAAATTCTTTTTGGACAACGAACTTACTTTATGATATGCACCACGCAATTTATAAGATCGTACAGGTTGTAAATCTTCCCGTTTCAAATAAACCTGAGCTGCGAATCGCTCGCTCAGATTTTCGTTTTTCACAAGGGGCGTGTGCACCGCTATACCTTTTAGGTTTTCGGATGCTTCTTTTATTTTACCTAAATGTATCATTTGGTTTGAGGTCTTAATTTTCGAACTTGCATTCCCGTTTGCCATAATTCACTTTGTTGTATTGCTTGAAGTTCTTCGTTGAGTTTTTCTCTGTAATCGGGCTTGCTGTTGGCTTCGATAACAATGGCAGCTTCTTTGCCTGATAGCACATTATCATACAACTCATTAAAAACAGGTGTGGTAGCTTCTCTAAATTTTTCTTTCCAATCTAGTGCTCCACGTTGTGCAGTGGTGCTACAGTTTGCAAACATCCAATCCATCCCGTTTTCGGCTACCAAAGGCATTAAACTTTGAGTCAATTCTTCTACGGTTTCGTTGAAGGCTTCACTTGGCGAATGTCCTCGCTGACGAAGCACATTATATTGAGCCTCAAAAACACCTGCGATAGCTCCCATCAAAACGCCTCGTTCGCCAGTCAAATCGCTGTATACTTCTTTTTGAAATGTAGTTTCAAATAAATAACCAGAACCAATAGCGATGCCTAAGGCTAAAGCTTTTTCGTTTGCTTTTCCTGTTGCATTTTGAAAAATGGCATAACTGGAATTTAAACCTTGTCCTTTTAAAAATAAAGTTCGTAACGATGTTCCCGAGCCTTTTGGAGCCACCAAAAAAACATCGATATCTTTTGGGGGTACAATACCCGTTTTTTCATGAAAAGTAACCCCAAAACCATGTGAAAAGTATAATGATTTCCCAGGTTTTAAATGTTTTTTCATTGATTCCCAAGCTTGTATTTGTCCGGCATCCGACAATAAGTTCATCAGTATTGTCCCTTTTTCACAAGCCGTTTCCAAATCAAAAAGTGTTTCTTTTTCTACCCAACCATCAGCAAGGGCTTTATCCCAGCTCTTTGTCCCTTTTCGTTGTCCTACAATTACTTTTACACCATTATCTTTCAAGTTTAAAGCTTGACCCGGACCTTGCACGCCGTATCCAATGACGGCAACCGTTTCATTCTTCAATATTTCTCTTGCTTTCTCTAAAGAAAACTCTTCTCGTGTTACGACATTTTCGATAACGCCGCCAAAATTTAATTGTGCCATTTTATATTCTATTATTTTTTTAATTAATTTCTAATTCTTTTAAATAAGCGCTTAATTCTTTCATTGGTTTGGTAACTGCTACTCTTCCTGAACGTGCAAATTCGAGAATACCAAAGGGTTTTAGTTTCTCAAATAAAACCTGTGTTTCTGCTTTGTGCCCTGTTTTTTCAATGACGATAAAATCGGGATCTACGGTGAGAATTTTGGCGCTGTTTTCTCTAACCACTAGCTCTACATTGTTAGATTTAAGTTCTGTTGTTTTGATTTTATATAGTGCAACTTCCTGATGTACTACTTCATTATCTTCGTGTACAAAGACCTTCAGAACATCAATTAATTTGTCTATTTGTCCAACAACTTTGTCTATTTGTTCTCTATTTGTTTTCAGAACGATGGTGTAACGGTGCACATTTTTAACTTCAGTTTCAGAAGCGGTAATACTGTCAATATTCAAATGTCGTCTTGTAAATATGATGGTGATACGGTTGAGTATTCCGACTGTATTTTCCGTAAATATGGATACGGTAAATGTTTTGTTCATTGTTTCCATTTTATCCGTTTTATTTATTGTAATCTTATTTCAGCTACCGAAGCACCTGTGGGCACCATCGGAAAAACATTATCCTCTCGAGCAACTTTCACTTCCAACAAGTACGCCTTTTCTGAGTTTAAAAGTTGATCTAATGCGTGGTTCAAGTCCTCCTGTCTTTCAACTCTTTGACTTTTGATATTGTACGAGGCTGCTAATGCTACAAAATCAGGACTTTGAATGTCGGTAAATGAATATCTTTTTTCAAAGAACATTTGTTGCCATTGCCGCACCATTCCTAGATAGCCATTGTTTAAGATGATGATTTTCACACCAATATTATTCTGCATTATGGTTCCCAACTCCTGCAAGGTCATTTGAAAACCACCATCACCAATGATAGCTACGACTTGTTTTTCCGGATTTGCCATTTTTGCTCCAATAGCTGCCGGAAGTGCAAAACCCATTGTTCCCAATCCGCCAGAAGTAACATTACTTTTGGTTTGATTATATTGATAAAACTGGGAAGCCAGCATTTGATGCTGCCCCACATCGGTTACTATAATTGCATTACCATTCGTTTTTTGAGATAATAAATCAATCACCAAGTCCATTCGCAATTCATCTGAGAATTCCTTATTTCTGTTTTCAGAAAGTATCTGTAATTCTTTTTGTTTCTCTTGATGAAATTCATTCAACCAATCGTGATGACTTTGTTTTTCTACCAAGTCTATTAAACCCGCTAATGCTTCTTTGGCATCGGCTAAAACTGCAACATCAGCTTTGATAATTTTATTGATTTCGGCAAAATCGATATCTATATGAATAATTTTAGCTTGTTTAGCATATCGAGAAACATCTCCTGTAACACGGTCGTCAAAACGCATTCCTATGGCAAGCAACACATCGCATTCATTCGTTTTTACATTGGGCGCATAATTGCCATGCATCCCTACCATTCCAACAAATAAAGGGTGATGACCAGGAAAGGCTCCTAAACCCAGAAGTGTAGATGCCACCGGAATACCCATTTTTTCGGCAAAAACTAACAGCTTTTCTTCTGCATTGGAAAGCATAATTCCTTGTCCCACAATTATCAAAGGTTTTTGGGCTTCATTCAAAAGTCTTGATGCTTCTTGAATTTGATCTACATTTAATTTGGGCTTAGGTTGATAGCTTCTTACCGATGTACACTTTTCGTAAGAGAAATTTAGTTTTTCAAATTGGGCATCTTTTGTAATATCGACTAAAACCGGCCCCGGACGACCAGATGAAGCAATGTAAAAGGCTTTAGCTAAAGTTGGAGCTATATCGGCTGCATTGGTAACCTGGCAATTCCATTTGGTTACTGGCATCGAAATGCCCATGACATCGGTTTCTTGAAATGCATCTGTTCCCAAAAGATGAGAAGCTACCTGTCCAGTGATACAAATCAAGGGCGTAGAATCGATTAAGGCATCGGCCAAACCTGTAATTAAATTGGTAGCTCCTGGACCTGAAGTAGCAAATACAACTCCGGTATTTCCTGAGCTTCTAGCATACCCTTGAGCTGCATGTATAGCACCCTGCTCGTGTCTGGTCAAGATATGATGTACCTCTTCAAGATGATGAAACAAGGCATCGTATATGGGCATGATAGCTCCGCCTGGATAGCCAAATATCGTTTTTACGCCTTCAGCTTTTAGACTTTGTATTACCGCTTCTGCACCAGTGATTTTTAATTCCGTAGTTTTCATTTTTAATTAATTATCGGTTATACACCCTAACGAAGCACTCGAAACGCATTGCGCATATTTGTACAAAATTCCTTTACGTGCTTTCAGTGGAGGCTGTTTCCATGCTGCTTTTCGTTTTTCCAATTCCTCTTCAGATACTTTTAAATTGATGGTCTTGTTTTTAGCATCTATCGCAATCAGATCTCCATCATTAACCAAAGCAATGGTGCCACCTACATAAGCCTCTGGTGTAATGTGTCCTACTACAAAACCGTGTGTACCACCTGAAAATCGTCCATCGGTAATTAAAGCAACACTATTCCCCAATCCTGCCCCCATGATGGCTGAAGTAGGTTTTAGCATTTCTGGCATCCCTGGTCCGCCTTTTGGTCCGCAATAACGGATTACTACCACATTACCAGGTTTTACTTCTCCGTTTCGAACGCCATCAATCACGGCATATTCATCGTCAAACACTTTGGCAGTTCCTTCAAAATAATCACCTTCTTTACCGCTTATTTTTGCCACACTTCCTTCAGTTGCTAAATTTCCGTAGAGTATTTGCAGATGTCCAGAGGGTTTTACAGGGTTTTCTATCGGTAGAAAAACTTGCTGACCTTCGGTTAAATCGTCTACAACTTCCAAATTTTCAGCAACTGTTTTTCCAGTTACGGTCAAACAATCGCCATCTAATAAATGGTGTTTTAGTAAATATTTCATCACTGCCGGAACGCCGCCTACTTCGTGCAAATCTTCCATAAGGTATTTTCCGCTCGGTTTCAGATCTGCCAAGACTGGAACACGGTTATTTATTTTTTGGAAATCATCTAAAGTCAATTTCAAATCTACCGAATGAGCCATGGCTATTAAGTGCATTACGGCATTGGTAGAGCCGCCCAAAACCGTTACCATCGTCATAGCATTCTCAAAAGCTTTTCGGGTCATGATGTCTTTGGGCTTAATGTCTTTTTCTAACAAGACTTTAATAGCCTTTCCTGCATCAAAACATTCGATTTTTTTATTGCTGCTCAACGCAGGATTGGATGAACTGTAAGGTAAACTCATTCCCAAAGCTTCAATAGCTGATGCCATCGTGTTGGCAGTGTACATACCTCCACAAGCTCCTGCACCCGGACAAGCATTTTTGATAACTCCTTTGTAATCCTCATCAGAAATGGTATGGCCGAATTTTTTACCTAACGCTTCAAAAGCCGAAACAATATTGAGCGATTCTCCTTTCCATTTTCCTGAATGGATGGTTCCACCGTACACCATAATTGCAGGTCGATTTAATCTTCCCATTGCAATGATAGATCCGGGCATGTTTTTATCGCAACCAACTACTGCTACTATCGCATCGTACCATTGTGCACTTACTACCGTTTCTATAGAATCTGCAATTATATCCCTGGAAACTAATGAATAACGCATCCCATCAGTTCCGTTTGATATCCCGTCACTTACACCAATAGTGTTAAAAATCAATCCAACTAAATCTTCTTTTTGTATACCTGATTTTACTTCTTTTGCCAAACCATTAAGATGCATGTTACATGGATTTCCTTCGTAACCCATACTCACAATCCCCACTTGTGCTTTTTGCAAATCTTCTTCGCTTAATCCTACTGCATAAAGCATAGCTTGAGCGGCAGGTTGGGTTTCATCTTGCGTGATGGTTTTGCTGTATTTGTTAAGTCTTTTCATTATTTTTGATAATTATGTTAAAGGTTCTCTGACCAAAAGTGAGTACGCATTTTGGAGTTTTTTACCTAAGGAATCGTTCCAGTTTTTTGGGAATTGATAATTATCTACAGATGCTATTCCAACCACTTCGGCAGCTGTTCCGCAGTAAAATGCACTATCGGCTTCAAATAGCTCTTCTTTCGAAAATTTTCCTTGTTGTACTTCCAGACCTAATTTTTCAGCTAACTCCAAAACAGTAGCTCTTGTGATTCCCGGAAGGATATTTCCTAATTGCGGCGTGAACAATTTTCCGTCTTTCTCAAAAAACAAATTCGCTCCCGGACCTTCGGCTAAAAATCCGTCACTATCTAACAGCAATGCTTCATCAAAACCATTGTCTTTTGCTTCATTGGTTGCCAAAATTGAATTCACATAATGTCCCGAAATTTTTGCTTCGATGTGGATTGATTTTGGATGGGGACGACAATATGAAGAAACTGTTAATCGAAGTAACTTTTCTCCCAAATATGCTCCCCAATCCCATGCGGCAATCATTAAAGAGACACTCGTCGGTTTAGACAAACTCATACTTTGCCCGCAATACACCAATGGACGGATATAGGCATTTTTTAAATTGTTTTTTTCTAGTAATTCATAAGTAGCTTCTATAAGCTCTTGGATCGTATAATCGAACGGTATTTTGACCAATTCACAAGATTTTTGTAAACGTTCATAATGTTCTACCGCTTTAAAAATCTGAGTCCCACATTCTGTTTCGTAAGAACGAATACCTTCAAATGCACCATAGCCATAATGAAGTGTTTGACTGAACAAATCTGTATTAGATTCGTTAGCTTTTACAAATTTTCTGTCCAAATAAAGGACTGTTTGATCGTTGAAATACATGTTTTTTGTTATTAATTGAGTTTATAATTCTTTTTTAGGAATAAAAAAAGCCTTTCCCGAAATGAGAAAGGCTTACAATTAGGCATATAGCAGCATCTCTCACGGTGGCGAGCTAATAATAATGCTGATAATAATGTTGTTGATATATGATTTCATTATGTTTTTTATTTGTCAATAAAAAAAGCCTCCTGATTTCTCGGGAGGCTTTCAAATATAACTTTTTAATTAATTCAATAGTTTTCCTTCCCGTACTGTGAAATCACACCCGAAATAATAATAGAAGAAATTATATTTGAATTGTACATTTTTCTGTTTTGAGCGACAAACTTAACTAGTATTTTTCAATTTCACAATTTTTTTTATGTAAAGTTGCTTCGAATTTCAGTTGATGATTTTTAGGGTGGAGGATGAAAGAAATATTGTAGGCTATTTTTTTTGATGAGTAAAGAAGATGGTTTTATTGGCTAAGTATTTGGTAGTGAAGGTTTTTTTAGGTTGGATGTCAATTGTATTTTAGATTTTTACACTTGTTTTAAAAGGATTATTTTTATGTTCAGTTAGTACATCCAATGAGAATTCTGTCTGTGAAAATTATTAATTGCGATTGCTAAATAAAAATTTTGGTAAGAACATCAGATTTATAATGATATAACATCGCATGTAAAAATCTATAGAGAAAAATATGTTTTGATTTTATGAAATGTTCTTAAGCAATTACTAGTTAAATAATAATTTACCCTAAATTTTAGTTGTATTTCTGTACAAGCCTAAACAATATAGCATTATATAGGAAAGGCTTTTCCCGTTATTAAATTTATTTTATTTATCTTCGTTTCTAAATTTTTATTGAACTATGAATGAAGCAGAATTAATAACAGAGTATGCAAAATGCTGGAATAATTTAGATGTTTCTTATATAGAAGAAATTCTCGCGGACGATTTAGAATATTCTTCTCAATGGGTTTTCGAAACGATGCACAGCAAAAAGAATTATTTAGATTACTTAAAAGGTAAATTTGAGACTTTTAAGAGAAATAATTCGTTGCCAGAAGCTCAGATTGGCTATTTTAAAAAAGTAGGTTTAGAAAGTGACAAACCTTGTATTGTTTTGACCAACGGCGATGTGAAAGTTTCTCTGTTATTGCAAGTAAATGATGGAAAAATAAAGCGAATTGATATGGTAGGCATTCCAAATCCAGAAAAAGCAATTCTTTTTGATTATATCCCTAAATAATAAAATATCGAACAATTTGTTCGATATTTTTTGTTTATGAAATTCGATCGTTTAGATAATGATCAATCAATATAAGTAGTTAATTTTATATTTATACAATTATAATTAATTTTAAAGATTTTATGTTGTTGATGTTTTCTAAAATGAAGAGGAAGTCTATAATAATAATAATTTTCATATCTATTTTACTATTAGGTATATTTATCGTTATACGAAAATCTATATATTCTATAGAAAATAAGGGATTCGGTTTTGATAAAATGCATTCTAAAGTGCAGATAGATAGTTTGTTGTCATTATCAGTAAACTCGATTCCTAATAATCCTACGCAAGCGGAAGAATTATTAAATGAGGCTGTAAAATTAACACCCCAAAAAGCAACAAATTCTATAAAAGCTGCTCTTAGAAAGGTTTCAGGACAAATAGCCTTAGAGCAAACCGATTATCCAAATGCGCTAAAACATTTTATTGAAGCTTCTAATTTATATAAAGCAGAGACAGACTTATCAGTAGAAGAAAAAATACAATATGGTAATACTTTAAACTATATTAGTCAGATATATTTTCTATTAAATAGAAATGACAAGGCTATGGAGTATCTGACGATGAGCCTTGGGATATACGAGTCGATAAACTCTACAGAAAATATCATCAATACTTATCGAAATATGGGGTCGATTTTCTATAATCAGAAAAAATATAAAGAAGCACTACATGCGTATAAATATCTTCTTGATATGGATTCTGTAGCTAATTCTCCAGACGATTTGGTTGTCTTGTATTTTAATTTGGGTGCAGTAAATTTTAGTCTTAATCGATTGGATAGTAGTATTTTTTACTTGGATGAAGCAGAAAGAGTAACCAATAAATTATTAGAAAATGATCATCAGAATTCGAAAATTCTTAAAAAATTATCAGGAATTTATTACAACAAAGCAATTTACTATAAAGCTGTAAATAAAGAGAAATTATATTTGGATTATTTATGGAAATCTAAAAACACATTGGAAAATATTTATGCACCTGCAGAAGTATATCCGGCTTTGATAGATTTGCATCAATATTATAAACAACAAGGTGATTATAAGAACGCGTATAATTTGCTTGTACAATCTCAAGATGTTAGAGATAGCCTTTTTAATATTGAGAAAACGCACCAAATTGCAAGAATTGAGGAGCAACAACAGCGCTTTAAAGAACAACAAGAATTAGAAAAACAAAAACGGGATATTGAAAGACGTTATTGGATAATTATGACTGCCTTGATGTTTATTTTGATTTTAGTTTTGATGTATTTACAGATTCAGAAAAATAAAATAATTCGTTCTGAAAAAGAAATGTTGCGTTTAGCAGAGAATAAAAATTTATTAGAATCACACATTGATGAACAAGAAGAAATTTTGCACCAAAAAGAACACAAAGTAAAAGTGTTAGCATTAAAAATAGAAGAAAAAGATCAAAATATTTTGAGTTTAGAAGATAAGATTCATCAAATAAATACCACTTTACAGAAACATATTCATCATTATAAAATTTCTGATCTCACAAAACCAACAAAATCTTCACCAGAAAGAGAAGAAGAGAGGAAAAGTATTTTATTAAGTTTAGAACAAATTTCTATTCCGATCACAGAAAAGTTAGAGCAGAGGTTTGGCTTATTAACTACTCGACAAAAGCAACTTGTTGCCTTGATAAAATATGAGTTTACAGCAAAAGAAATTTCAATACTTTTTAATATTTCTCATAAATCTGTGCAAACGGCAAAATACAGGCTAAAGAAAACTTTCCGTTTAAAACCGGAGGAAAGGTTAGAAGAATTTCTTAAAAATTTAAAATAAAATTAAAAGGGGAGAAGTAAAAAAAGCCGCTACAATATTGCAGCGGCTCAGAATTAACACTAAATGATAAATGATTACTTATTTCTTTATAACTTTATAAGATTGCTTTTCACCATCCACATCTACATTGATCGTATATACCCCTGGTGCAAGATGAGATACATCGATTTTGTTATCTTTGGTATGAAGGATTTGTTTCTGAACAGATTGTCCATTCATATTAAAAATTTCAATTGAAGAAATTGTTTTTGTTGTATTGATATTTAAGTAATCTTTAGTTGGATTTGGGTAAACTACAAGATCTTTTTTGTCAAAATTATCGTTAGCCAAATTTCCTACCACAACAGTATAATCTTCTGCCTGTCCGTATGAAATCCAAGCGCAAGCTTCTGAAGGATAAGCATTGGCAAAGAACTCTTTATATACGCGCATTCTAGTTGTGCCAGGTTTTGCTGATTGAGGCACAGTTAGAGATCGGGTTACTTTTTGTCCATCTTCTCCGGTAGAGTTAGAAAGAACACCAATGTCGTATCGTTCTGTAAAATTACTAAATTTTCCGTCTTGGTTCCAATCAAAAAATACTGTGACACCATTCTGATAGTTTCCACCTGTATTTCCTTCTACAGATATAGAATACATTTTTCCTGGAGTTACATTTGCTGGTAGATCAAAGAAATATTCCTGTACCGGTGAACCGTTAAGTTTAGCTGATGTTCTATTTTCTATGCCAGCAAACTCAACAAACGTTATTGGCTCTATTGTATCAAATACTTCGAGTATACAATAATCATCAATTGTTTTAAAGGTTAATGGAATGGTATTAATACTTTGTCCATCTGCACAAATAGTTTTTACATAAACATCGTATTCTGTAACTCGATCTAAGCCAGTTAGAATAGTTGAAAATTCGTTTCCAGCAACTTCAATAATTTTACCTTGATCACTTCCTGGAGCAAAGCCTTTCAATCCATATTCTACAATAAATTTTTGAGCATTATAAGAACCTTCCCATGAGATTTTTGCAGTTGTAGTTTGAATATCTTTTGCATTAACGGCTTCTGGAATTTGACAACCGTCTGTTTTGGTACATTTTCCACTGATTGAGAAAACACCATCCCAAGTTGCATTGGTCATCCAATAATCAATAGTTGGATTAGAGAAATTAACGCCTTCGCCATCAACTTGAACACCATTCAACTCCCAACCAACTCGTTTACCTGCTTTTGCCGGATAAGCAACAAGTTGCACCCAATATTTTACCGGAGTAGTACCACCACCTTCTAAGTTGACAGCTTCAGGAAAATCTAAAATTACTTTTCTGATCTGAAACCCTTCTTCAGAATCGGTATCAATTATATTTTGAGAACTTGGCGTTAATTTTGAAAGTTTAGCAATCATTTCGCCAGGATTTTTTCCGTCATTTTTATAAAAAATAATATCTACTGAATTAATCTCTCCATCCTCGGTCCATAAATTGGCTTCCATTGTAGAGGCAGAAAAATTTAGGGTATTGGCAGAAATTATAAAATCATTTGCAATCATTTGTCCACCTGCATCCATAAATCCTTTAGAGCGCATACTGTGGCTAGGATGGTTGTGGGGCGTACAAGAATCTTGAGCATATCCCACAAAGGATAAAATAAAAAAAATGAAAAGGAATAAATTTGTTTTTTTCATAATGTGTAATGAATAATTTTAGAAGAGAAGAACTCTTCGGGTTAATATATAATTTTAATCTATGTGTTTCTTTTGTTTGTAAAATATTCGGGTTTCTTATCAAACTAAATGGAACCTGATTTGATAAGAGGAAAACCCTTTTACAAATATATCAAAAGGTATTTCTGAGTTGTTTCACTAGGATACTACATAGGTACTACATGGTTGTAAGTTATAGTTATGTAATGTGTTAGGTTTTGTTATTCGGGAGTGTTCTAATCTTATTGTAAAAAGAAATTAAAATGTAAGCACTATTTTGTAAGTTTATAAAAACATCATTAAATGAAAAATTGGATCTTTTATATACTGATTAGCTTGTTGACGCAAGTCTTGTTTGCGCAGAAAAATTTTATCGATCAACCGTATATTGAAACTAATGTGAAAGCCGATACGTTGGTTATTCCTGATAAGATTTATCTCTCGATACAGTTAAATGAAGCTGATAGTAAAAATAAAAAATCTGTAGAAGAACAAGAAAAAGTATTGGAAAATACTTTAAGAAAACTACAAATTGATCTAAAAAATGATTTATCGTTATTAGATTTTTCAAGTAATTTTAAGAATTATTTTCTGAAAGGTCAAAATGTTATCAAATCAAAAATGTATTCTTTATTGATTCGAGATGCGATGACTGCAGGTAATGTTATGTCTGAATTGGAGAAGGTTGGAATTTCAAATGTTCAAATCGAACGAACAGAATATTCGAAAGCAGATGAAATCATCGCTTTATTAAAAGCAAAAGCAGTGAAAAAATCGAAAAAATCAGCCGAGAATTTAGCCCAAGCCTTGGATCAGAAAATAGGAAAGGCGATATACATATCCGATATCAATACGGTTGCAAACTCTTTGCAAGGACAAGCGCCCGGTTTGATGATCAGAGGAATGGCTAGTCTTTATGGTTCTAGAAATGAACAAATGGCTTATGTAGAATTTAAGAAAGTGGCTTTCGATGTACAAGTCACAGCTAAATATATTCTTATGCTTGATTAGGGTTTTTAGATGAATATTAGTTATTATTTGCGTATAATATTAGTATGTAATTTAATAATTGTTAAAACTTGATATAATAACTTCAGTACTTTATTTTTTTATGTTTCTAACTTCTCATTAATCTAAATTTTTACTTTTTTCAGAAACTACAAAATCAAAAAAAGGATTTTACTGAAATTGGGTTGCTTTTTCATATTAAGTATATGTTTCTTTGGGGAATTATAGTATATTTATATCGTTTAAACTTTTGTTAAATGATTTATCTAGATAACGCATCAACAACACGATTGAATGAAGAAGTGCTTAATGCAATGATGCCTTATTTTAATCAATTTTAATTTGAAAATTAATAATGTAGATGCATCGGTTTTTGTAGAATCGTCTATCGAGGATGAGAATAAATTTAGATTATTAAAAACAGCTTAGAATGATAGAATTACCTTATTCCCAAAACTTACCGGTAAATTTACTTTCTGCAGTGTTTAATAACACAACAGCGACTTATAAATTTTATTGGTTATTAGCAATTGTGGAGTTGGTGGAACAGGAGAAAACAGAAATTCTAAAAACAGAAATTTTCTCTAAAATGATTAGTAATTCTTGGTACACCATTAATTATTTTCATCTTTCATTTGGGAAACATGATTTACTTGAAGACGCTGTTTTGAAGTTGATAGATATTGAAAATCTAACGATCGATGAAAAACAAAATATTGTTCAAGAAAAGTTAATTACTTCTACTGATTCTGAAACGAAGAAAATTCTTCAGCATTTTGATAAAAATGTGCCGCATTGGTTCCTTTCTCCATGGTTTCAAGGTGAGACGAAAACGGATATTTATAAAAAATCGTAAAGTTTTGAAAATCAGTCTTTATATGCTTTATCTAAAGATAGGATCGTTATCAATACTAATTGGATAGAATATCTGAAACAAAATTCTAAATTGTTGAAAAGTTTTTGTTACTGGAATTTGACGTTGTTTCTTCAAAATAGAAATCCAAATGTACCAGATATTTCCAACAAATTAATTAAACCAGCACAAAGAAATAGCCTTCAAAAGCAAACCAATCACTATTGGAAAATCGTTTTTGATGAATTGGATAGTATTGATTGTATTTTTACGGGTAAAAGATTGGTATTTAATGAAAAGAACTTTGCACTAGATCACTTTGTTCCTTATGCATTTGTTTCTCACGATTTAGTTTGGAATTTATTACCAATTGATAAGTCTTTCAATTCTTCAAAAAGCGATAGACTTCCACAGTTTGATAAGTATTTTACGCAGTTTAAAAATTTGCAAAAAATTGCCTTTAATATTCACAAAGAAAAGCATTCTAGCAATAAATTCCTTGAGGAATATTTAACTATTTTTCCTACAATTACCGATTTTGATGATGTTCTGTTTGAAAATACAATTCAACCATTATTAACAATTGCCAATAACAATGGTTTTTTATATCTAAATGAGTAAATCGAATCCATATAGCCACTTAACAGCGAAGGAAAGAAAATATATTTCATTTCCTTGTAAAATATTGTTGGATAAAAATCTTATTGTAGGTAAAACTTTAGATTTCGGATGTGGATTTGGTAAAGATGTTGAAGTCTTAAAAATGAAAGGTTATGATGTTAGTGGTTATGATCCTTACTATTTTCCAATAAATCTTGAAGATGATTATGATACTATTATTTGCTTTTACGTTTTAAATGTTTTAGAGTCTGAAGAACAAATAAATGTTTTAATGGATATTTCCGAAAGACTTAAAATAGGAGGGAAAGCCTATTTTGCAGTGAGAAGGGATTTAAAATATCAAGGATTTAGAACTCATAAATTGCATCAGATCCAAACATTTCAAACGAACGTTAAACTACCATTTAAATCAGTTTTTGTCAATGATTTTTGTGAGATTTATGAATTTCAGCATTACACTTATTTGTATCAAGGAAATGAAGCAATCACTCCATTTTTAAGTATTGATGAAAAAAGAGAACCAATTGTAGAAACAGCCACTGTTTTTTCATTCTATGATAAATTTCCAGTTTCTAAAGGACATGCTTTAATCGTTCCCAAAAGAGTAGTTTCTGATTATTTTGAATTAACAAATAGAGAACAAATTGCTTGTTGGTTAGTGGTGAATCGAGTGAAAGAAATTTTACAACAAAAATTCAAGCCTGATGGTTTTAATATTGGAATTAATGTAGGAGAGACAGCAGGACAAACGATTCCTCACGTTCATATTCACATCATACCGAGATATAAAGATGATGTCCCGAATCCTAGAGGAGGAATCAGAGGAGTGATCCCTTCTAAAAAAGAATATTAATATTCTTTAATGTCTAAATTATTTAAACTCCCTAAAGTAACGTTGATTTTCTTTTTTCATAATTTCCAATCTAACCAATATATTACAGAAGATACCATATTTTTACCTACACCTAAGGATGTAATACTGTCCGTAATATCAGAAAAGGATGTGTCAGTTTTATCGATTATAAAACTAAATCCTTTTAATAACCACTGCTGTTTGCAATGAAATGTATCGTGTCCTGAAAATCTATAAATCATCAAATTCAACTTTTAGCGAAAATAACTTTAATCTACATGGAGGAATTCCTCCAACAGCTCAAAGATATAATTTTAGAATGATATACTAGGATGTTTAATTAAAAATGTTCGTCGAATGGAAATAAAAAAAGCGCTTACTGTTCGTAAACGCTTGATTTTCAGGGTGGTCCCAGTTGGGCTCGAACCAACGACTTGCTGATTATGAGTCAGCTACTCTAACCAGCTGAGTTATAGGACCTGAATTTTAGCTGTTAGCAACCTCAAACGCTTGAGGTCTGATGCTTAATTCGAGTGCAATATTATAACTAATTTTCTTAATTACAAAATTATTTTTTGTCTGCGCAGAGCTCTACCAATACACCATTGGTGGTTTTGGGATGTAAAAAAACTACTAACTTATTGTCTGCTCCTTCTTTAGGTGTATCATTGATAAATTCGAATCCAGCTTTTTTTAAACGATTTATTTCATACGTTAGATCGTCTACTCCAAAAGCTAAATGATGTACACCTTCTCGATTTTTGGTGAGATATTTTGCAATTGCGCTCTCTTCGGCAGTAGCTTCAAGTAATTCTATTTTAGTGTTTCCTACCGAAAAGAAAGATGTTTTTACATGTTCCGATTCGACAAGTTCTTCTTTATATGGATCATTCCCAAGAAGTTTCGAGAACAAGTCATTCGATTTATCTAGAGATTGAATAGCAATTCCTATATGTTCTAATTTCATTTTTTTTTAGACGTTTAAGCGTTATGATTTGTTTCGGCATCCATCAAATGTTTATGTTCCCATTTGCTGATAGAGGCGGTAGATAAAGCATTTCCTAAAACATTCGTCATACTTCTTGCCATATCGCAAAAGTGGTCGATAGGTAAGATAAGGGCGATTCCTTCTGGCGGAATTCCGAACATAGAACAGGTTGCAATAACAACGATTAGGGAAGCGCGAGGAACTCCAGCAACTCCTTTACTGGTCAGCATCAGAACCAAAAGCATCAAGATTTGTTTTTCGAGTGGCATGTGGATATTGTACACTTGCGCAATAAACATACTCGCAAATGTCATATACATCATACTTCCGTCTAAGTTGAACGAATATCCTAATGGTAGTGTAAAAGAAACAACCTTAGAGTCTGCTCCATAGTCTTCTAATTCTTCTACCAATTTAGGGAAAACAGCTTCACTACTTGTGGTAGAAAAAGCAATCAGTAAAGGTTCTTTGATATGAAGTAGTAAAGAGATTAATTTTTGTTTTCCCAAGATAATGTAGCCTACAATAATCAAGACTATCCATAGGAGCAATATACCTAGAATGAAGGCAATTAAGAATTTACCATACATAATAAACACACCAAAACCATGTTTAGCAATTGCAGCTGCAATGGCACCGAAAACTCCTAATGGTGCAACCCACATGATGTATTCGACCATTTTCAGTACGACATGAGAAATCTTATCCAAAGCTTTGGTAATCATTTCACCTTCTTTTCCATAGGCTGCTAAAGCAACTCCAAAAAAGATAGAGAAAACTACAATTTGTAAAATTTCATTAGTCGCAAAAGCTTCGAAAACACTTTTCGGAATCGTGTGTGCCACAAAATGCTCTAGAGTAAGGGCGGAGGTAGAGTTGTTGAGCAAATCAGCAGCATCTGCACTGTTGATCTCGAGGTTCATATTTTCTCCAGGTCGCACTAAATTTACAATTATCAAACCTATAGTCAACGAAACCAAAGAAGCGGTAATAAACCAAGCCATCGCTTTTCCGCCAACGCGTCCTACCAACTTCATGTCGCCCATTTTGGCGATTCCGACAACAAGGGTAGAGAATACCAATGGCGCAATAATCATTTGAACCAATCGAATGAAAATAGTTCCTAAAAGTTTTATGTTTTTAGAAAAAGTATCTGCACTTTCGGGGAAAGCATAGAAAACGATTCCTCCCAAGATTATCCCGGCAATCAAACTGATAATAATGGCTAAAAAAAGTTTATTGTTTTTCATAATATTATTTCTGTGCGTGAAATTAAGAAATTGTTATAAAATTTCGTTAGTTATTTAAATTTTCTTCAAAAGGAATGTCTGGATTTAATATATCTCTGATTAAGTTTTGGAAATGCATCAAACTATCTTCTACAATTTCATAATTTATCGTTGTACTTTTATTGTAAGTAAGATAAATAGGCTCTTTCTTTTGATATTTGATTGGATAAATACTCAACTGAATTTCCTCATCTTGTTGATGGTCTTCATTATAATATAGATGAGCATACGTAATCAATTGTAAGTGTTTATCTTTGGTAGGTTTCTCGAAAACTTCTTCCATTGTGTTCGACGTCAAATTCAAAGGGTTTATATTTCCAGTCTTATAATCGATAATTCGTTTCGTTCCATTTACAGAATCTATCCGATCGACAAATCCTTTTATTTTTACTTTGCGTTCACCAATATCCAACAAGAAATTGAATCTTTTTTCTAAAAATAAAATTACCAATTCATTTTCTTTGGCTATTTTTTTATCGCGTTGCAAAACACCCTCGATAATCTTTTTAGCTACATTTTTGATTAGTAAATTTTCTCCTCGATTAAGTTCTCCTTCCTTATATTCTTTCTTAAAGTTGGCTTCCAAATCCTCATCAATTTTCTTTTTCATCTCGTCAAAATCTTTTTCATGTAAGATAATATTGAGATAATCTTGATACAAATCTTCTAATGTTCCGTGTACAATTTTACCCAAAGTCTTTGCACTTATCGTTTCTTCTGCCTCTTCTGTTTCTTCGTTCGATAAAATTACTCGTTCATAAAACTCAATCGGATTGCGAATATAAGTTGACAATAAAGTTGGTGAAATTCCGGTATTTTCTGCCCAATCGATGAGTTTTTCCATCGTTTTTGGGGTTTTGGGTATAATTAATCTATTTTTTGGAGTTACTTCGAAATGAGGTTTTGCATAATTAAACACAACATCGTGTTTACTTTCATAAGCAATTTGTTCTAAAAATCGACTCTTATCTCCAGATCCCAACGAATCTGAATCGGTATTGTAAAGGAAATGCGCTGTTTTTGCACGAGCTAATAATCGATAAAAGTGATATGCATAAATCGCATCATTTTCTGTGAACGTGTTGAGTCCTTTTTCTTTGCGAATATCGTACGGAATAAATGTGTTGTTTTGACGTCCCAACGGAAGTACACCATCATTTGCCGAAGTCATGATTAGATGATCGAAATTGATTAATCGGGTTTCTAATAATCCCATAATTTGCAATCCTTCAAGTGGTTCACCTATGAAACTTAAAGTTTCACTTTGCAATAGTTTTTGGTATAAAAGATGCAAGGTTCTGAAACTTGTTGGTACCTTTAGCGTAGAAATTTCTGTGCGTAATTCTGAAAATATTTGTTGGAAATAAAATAAATATTCGCGCATCAAACCATTATCTACTTTTTGATTTTCTAATAAATCTGATGTGAATTTTTCGATGATAAATAATAAATCATTCAAGTTTTTTGGGCTTGAAAATAAAGGTCTGAAAATCGAATCTTCTAAAAATTCTTGTAAGAATTTTACCGAACTGAATACTTTGTTCTGAGAATGAATAATCTCGATTAATTGCTCGTCGTTTTTGCTATGTAATATTTTTAGCGACGGATTTTCGAGAACATCCAATATATTTTTGAAATAAAAAGATGTCGAACTTCCTAGCTTTTCTCGGTTCAAGTGCAACTCGAAAATCGATTTGAAAAAGTGAGCCAAAGGAATATTTTTTAGGGGAATTCCCATCGAAATATTGAGATGTTTAACATTTTCGGGCATCGCATTCAACAAAGAAGGCAACAGCATTTCATCCGCCAAAATCAAAGCTGTGTTTTTTAACTCTTCTTCGGACTTATTTTTGAGTAATTCGGTAACATATTTTGCTTGCGCAACATTTTTACTAATTCCTGTAACTTCTATTTTTTTGGGTGAATTGAAATCGTCAAAAGTCCATTCCCAATTTTTTGACTTCTTCTTATGGCGTCGTAAAAATGCACCCGATTCTTGTTTTTCTTGCAAATAATATTCATCCGCATCCCAAAATATTCGTGCTTTTTGTTCTTTTTCTAACCCAAATATTATCGCTTCTTCTGCAGTTGTAAGGGCGTTGAAACCTGCAAAAACAAACTGAAAAGGAGAGGAAGTTGCTCGACTGATTTGCTCTACAGCAAGTCGATTCGCTAACCCATAATAGGCTTTTTTTTCGGCCAATAAATCATTTCTGAATTGATTGTAAAAAAGTTTTACGCGTTCGAAAAATTCTAAATGATGCTGAATTAATGTATGTTTATCCACTTCTCCGATTTCAAGCCCCCAATTTTTTATTCGTTCTACCGAAACCATATAATCAAAAAAATGATCAGTATCGAGCAAAGACGCATCAAGATCATCAAAATCTTTTAAAGTTGTCGGCGCCCATTTCAAGAAATCATCAAAAGTTTCTAAATCTGGAAAAATTTTTTGATACGAATTGTAAGCAAAAAACCAAAGCGATAAACCAGAAATAAGATGCACATCAGCCATTTCAGAAACAAACTCTTCTATGCTAATCATTTTAGGAAGAACAAGTTGTAATTTTCTTTCTTGAAAAGCTTGTTTGAAAAATAACATTGGTCTTTTTCCGGGTAGAACCAAAGTTGTTTGTAATAATTTTTCTGGATCATTTAGTAGTTCATCAACTACTTTATCTATAAAATTTGACATTTTTGTATGCTTTCTAAAAGCGTGAAATTAATCTAAATAATAGAATTTTTAGGTATAAAATAACTTTTCACCCATTTTTAGATTTCTTTTTAGTTTGGATGATAGGAAAAGAAATAAAAGTTTTTGAAGAATAATATTGTTAGATGAATCTAATTTTATAATTTTGTATAGCTAAATCAATACGAAATCAATATTAAAAAGATGCATTTAGGATTATTAGAAAAAGGTCAAATCGGAATTATTCAAAAGTTGAGTGCCGACTGTAGAACAGAAGTTCGCCAACGATTACTCGATCTTGGTTTTGTGCGCGGTGCCGAAATTTATATCCAAAATATAAGTCCGCTCGGCGATCCAATTGCTTATTCTATTCATGATACTTTGATTTCTTTGAGAAGAGAAGATGCAGTAAACGTGTTGATTGCACTGAAAAAATAAACTATGAAACTAAATACAGCCTGTGAAACGTGTGAATTAAATCCTTCATCCGACCTAAAAAAACTGGGCGATTTTTCGGGTAAGTTCGATTATACCATTGCTTTGGCAGGGAATCCGAATACCGGGAAAAGTACCGTTTTCAACTCCTTAACTGGCTTAAAACAACATACCGGTAATTGGCCCGGAAAAACTGTAACCCATGCAGAGGGTAGTTTTTCTTATCATAACAAAACCTATAAAATCGTCGATCTTCCAGGGACTTATTCGTTGTTATCAACCTCAGAAGATGAGGAAGTTGCGCGCGATTTTGTGCTTTTCGGACAACCAGATGTTACAGTAGTAGTGGTAGATGCAAGCCGTTTAGAACGAAATTTATCGTTGGTTCTGCAGATTTTAGAAATTACCAATAAAGTTGTTTTGTGTATAAATCTGATGGATGAAGCGCGTCGTCATCATATAGAAATTGATAGCCGCACGTTGTCGAAAGATTTAGGAATTCCGGTTGTGGAGACAAGTGCTCGATCGAAAGAAGGAATCCCCGATTTATTGGCAGCGATTCGTCAAGTTGCTGAAGGTAATTATCCTACCAAAAAATTACAACGTTTTCAATTGTCAGATAATACAGAAAAAGCCGTTAATGATTTATCGGGGCGTTTAGAAAAACTTTTTCCTACTTTGCCCAATACGCATTGGCTGGCAATGAGATTGATCGAAGGTGATGCGAGTATTTTGAGTTTTTTGGAAGAAAAAATCGATTCGAAAAATGAATTGTATGATTTGATTTCGCAAGCCGAAAAATATAAAAAAGAATTGGGCGATGATTACCGAAATGATGTAGTGGAAGCGATCTATAGCAAGGCAGCAAAATTGGTAAACGATAATGTGACGACAGACAAAAATCGTCGTTCTTTCCGTTTGGATCGTTCGATAGATAGAATAGTTACGCACCGATTTTGGGGTTTCCCGATTATGCTTTTTTTATTAGGTATTGTTCTTTGGTTAACGATTGTTGGGTCTAATTATCCATCAGAATTACTATCGAAGTTATTGTTAGAGAATGTTTATCCATTCCTAAAACAAGGTGCCGCTTCGCTAAAATTTCCGTGGTGGCTTAGTGGTTTTTTAATCGACGGCGTCTATATGGCAACGGCTTGGGTAGTTTCGGTCATGTTACCTCCGATGGCTATTTTTTTCCCATTGTTTACATTGTTAGAAGATTTTGGATATTTACCTCGCGTAGCTTTCAATTTGGATCGACTATTCAAAAAATCTGGCGCACATGGAAAACAAGCCCTAACCATGACCATGGGTTTTGGGTGTAATGCAGCAGGTGTAGTAGCCACAAGAATTATCAATAGTCCAAGAGAAAAATTAATTGCAATTATAACCAATAACTTTTCATTATGCAATGGTCGTTGGCCAATGCAAATATTGATTGCGACTATCTTTTTAGGAGTTTTAGTTCCAGCAAAATGGTCGGGAACTATTTCTATGTTGGCTGTAATTTTTATAGCTGTTTTAGGAATTGCCTTTACTTTTTTCACCTCATGGTTGTTATCCAAAACATTGCTAAAAGGTCAGGCTTCTTTCTTTACATTAGAATTGCCACCTTATCGTCCGCCACGTTTTTTTCAAACTATTTATACCTCAATTATCGATCGTACTTTGATTGTTCTTTGGCGTGCGATTGTTTTTGCAGCGCCTGCAGGTGCAGTAATTTGGTTGATTTCTAATATTCAGATTGCGGATCATAGCTTAGCAGTTTGGATGATAGACGGACTCAATCCCTTTGGATTATTTATAGGACTGAATGGAGTGATTCTTTTAGCATATATTGTTGCCATTCCGGCGAATGAGATTGTGATTCCAACTATTCTTATGTTGACAGTGTTGACTTTAGGTGATAGTTCGCTGGGCGAAGGAGCAGGGGTGATGTTTGAAGGTTCTTCTGGCGAGATTGCTTCTTTATTGCACGCTGCCGGTTGGACAACCTTAACGGCCGTAAACCTCATGCTTTTTAGTTTGTTGCACAATCCTTGTAGCACGACGATTTATACCATTTACAAAGAAACTGGAAGTAGAAAATGGACAGCTGTAGCAACTTTCTTACCGATAATTTATGGTTTTATTGTCTGTTTTTTAGTTACTAGAATTTGGCATTTATTTAGTTAATTATTTTTTATTTGTTCAAGAGCATTTCGTTTAAAGGCAATTTTACATTTCTTAATCAGAAGGTAAATGAGCTTTTAAACGTTTTGCGTATCTTTGATATTTAAAGGAAACATTCCTATTAGTTATCAATAGGATATAAAAAACAGTAAACCATCATATGAAAGTTCTACTATTTAATGGAGCTCTCGATAAAAGAGAAAATTCAGTTTCAGAACGAATTTGTAAATATTTTCAGACTCAACTTAATCAAAAAAATATAGAAACGACAATTTTCAATATTGCCGAATCCAATATTCCATTGCTCGATTTTTCGATCAAAGAAACGCCAAAAGAAGTGTTAGAAATGAATAATCTCTTCGTAGAAACCGATTTACAAATTTGGTTTACACCTCTGTATCATGGAAGTTTGACGGGGGCCATGAAAAACGCCATCGATTGGTTAGAAATCAGTGCCAAATTGCCTAAACCTTACCTCACCGGAAAACGAATCGGTCTGGTAAGTTGGGCAGATGGTATGCAAGCCATGCAAGGCATTAATGCGATGGAATCTATCGTAAAAGCTCTCAGAGCCTGGCCTTTACCTTATAGTGTTCCAGTGCAAAGACCCGACTTGTTTACCGAAAATCAAGAGATTAACACCAAATACGAAACGCGTTTTCAACTGCTAATCGATGTATTGCTAGAAGGACCAAATCATGCAAAATGGTAACGTTACCTTGTTTTCGTTATAAAGGAAAAGTTTGGTGTGCAATCATTTTATAATGTTGATCGTACACCACAATTCTTACTTCTTTTATGTTTTTGGGTAAACGTGTAGAAAGTTGTTTGAAATAAGTCTTTTCTCGATTTCTTCTAACTTTATTATCCTCTAAAAGTTGATGCTTCACAATCAATTCATCATCATTAATTTCTATTTCTTTGGTGAAATGAGAAGACTTTTCTGATAAAGGAATTTGCGCATCTTTTGCATCGATAGAATAATATAAAGTTCTATTTTTTAACTCATCTAGTTTGATGGTTAATGGTTTATCATCAGTAATTGTATCAAAATTATAAGTAGATAATAAAGGTTTTTCTTCTGAAAGTTGTGTACTACAACTGCCAGAAAAAAATAGAGTGACCAAAAGTAGCGAAGAAGAAAATCCGAAATTCTTTTTCAATTTACATACACCTTTCATTGATAAGATTACATAAACGATTTAGTTCTATTTCTATTTTCTTGGCTTCTTGCATCGCTTGCTCGATAATCATTTTATCGAAAAGGGAATTCAATTCGGCTTTTTGGGCAAGAATTTTTTCATAAATCCGATTCTTATAATTGATCTGATCAAAGTATCGGATGATATCTTCAAGCTCATCAAAATTAGAAGAGTCGATGGGATTTTGTAGATAATAATTCCATAAAAACTTCTGTTCGCCTTGTATTTTCTCTTCGATTTCTTGAATTGTTTCTTCGTTTTGGCAATTATTTCCGTTATTTCTATGGTCGTTAATCAATTCAGCTCTTAGAAATTCTAAATGTTTAATCTTTTTTGTTTTCAAGGGTGTTGTAATTATCATAAATACTTCGTCATCCAAAATCCCACGAAGTCAGTTGCTTATATTAGTTATACTTTTTTGGATGTTAGGGTAATTTGTTTTATATTTTGAATTGAATTTTCACATTTCCGATAGGAAATGAACAAGGGTTACAAAGTTGAAAAATAATTATTGAATTTTCAAAAATATCATGATGAATTTTACCTAAAAAAGCATATTTATGTTATGAAAAAAGGCTATCATATATGATGATAGCCTAAGCTTTTATAATCTATTGTTTTTAAAATGCTTTCTTAGTTTTTACCTAAATAAATTTGGAAACCTAGAGCAACACCTAATCCGTTTTGTGCTTTTGCATCTGAAGCATCAGATTTAGAATAATTATATCCTACAGACCCTTCAAGGGCAACATTACGAGAAACAAAGTGTGCATATCCTGCATTTAAACCAAAACCGAAAGAAGTGTCTTTTTTAGACCCATCATCAGTACCGCCTCTGTCTGCTCCTGTAATACCTGCTTCAGCTTGACCAAAAAATCTACCAGTTGAACTTGCTCCTTCAGGGAAATAGTAACGTGCAAATGGCATCAAGCGGTAGTTCCAAATGTTTTTATCATTCTTCACTGTTTGTAAGCCAAAACTAGTTGTTAAACCAATAGCAATTCCATCAGAAATAAAATAACCAGCTTGCGGATTTAAGTTGATATTAAAGTTTTCTCCTTCGAATGAGTAGCCTAAAGACCCTATTGAACCTCCAACTAACCAGTTTCCTTGTTTAATTGGCGTTGTCCCAACATCAGCTGATGTAGAAGGAGTGGAAATATTTTGTCCGAAGGAAAAAATTGATACCGATAAAAGACTTAATGTTAAAATTATTTTTTTCATAATAATAGCGTTTTTCTATGAATAATTAGTTTTGTTGTAAATGTGCAATTAACGTACCATAAATAATTTATTAACTTTTAATTTTGACTCCATTTGCTTTTTTTATTGATTGTAAAATGTTTAGTTATAATAAATCTTCAGTTTTTATATCAGCCAAATAAAATATTTATAAAATTAACCAACCTTTTTTATGTAAATTGCATCTAGACAATAGAATCTAAAAATCATAATCCAATGAGGCAATTAATCTTATTATTTGCGCTACTATTTAGTTCATATACTATGGCACAAAATTCTTTAAATACCATTTGGAAAGAAATAGAGAAGGAGTTTAACGATGGAAACTTCAAATCTTTACAACCAAAAATCAATCAAGCAATCGATTTGGCAAGGAAAGAAAACAATATTCCGTTTGTTGCTAAAGGAATGTTTGCAAAGGCCAAAATCCAAATTGTGACGCAGGACGAAAACGATGATGTGAATTTTGTTTTTCGGGATTTCGAAAAAGAAATTAGTCGTACAAGCGGTGTTGAAAAAGTTATTTTAACAGAATATTTACGTCAATTGTATTCGATTTATTGGTCAGAAAATTCTTGGAAATTTAGGAATAGAACGAACTTACAAAATTCACCTTCCGAGGATATCCGATTTTGGAGTGAAGTAAATTTCTTGGATAAAAACGATGAATTATTTTCTCAAATTAAAGCTCAGAAAAACCTTTTACAAAACGAAAAAAGCGAAAAATGGCTTTCACTTTTTGAATATGATCCAGCAATTGAACAAGAAAAAATAAAGAATAGTTTCCGCTTATTGCCTACGCTTTGGGACGTTTTGGCTAATAATCAATTGCAATATTTAAAGCAAAATAACTCAGCTTTGGTAAATGACTATGTTGATGAATGGTTGGCTTCCAATGCTGGCTTAACTTCAGAGCTAAAGATGTACTTGGAAGAAGTGAAAATTAATCAGCAAGAGGATTTATTTGGAGAAGTAAAATATATAGATGCACTGAAAAATCTGATTGCACGATATCCGAAAAATTGGTACTCGTATGAAGTGATGTATCATTTGGTTTCTAAATTGTACAATAATCAGATTTCGGAACAAGAGCAATACGATGAAATTTTAACTTTTCTCAAGATAATTCTTTCTGAATCAAAAGATAAAGAGTTGTTGAAAAATGCTAAATTGTTTGTGGATGTCATCAATAATCCTTCGATTACATTGACGATGGATGAGTTTATTACTCCCAATCAGGTGAATCCTATCCAGGTAAATCATAAAAATACGTCGAAGTTTTATGTGAGAATTTACGATTATAATATCGGGGCAAAAGATATTCAATCTCAAGATTTACGAAACAATTTATTGCGAAATTATCAAGAAGGTAATAGTTACGAAAAGTTTTTATCGAATCTAAAAATTGTCGATTCTTATACAATTGATCTAAAGAAATTCGAGGATAATCTAGAACATTCGACCTTGTTTGCCTTGAAATCTTTACCTGCAGGTCGATATATTTTAGTGGCGAGTTTAGAAGATAATTTCAAAAGAAATGCCACCAATAAAATAGATGTTTTAGAACTGAAAGTTTCCAATTATTCGATTTTGTTTGATGCACTTCAACATGTTTTTCAGGTAGCAAATCGACAAACGGGTAAAAAAGTGGCCAACATGCCCATCGAAATTTATTCGATGAAGTATGTCAATCAAAAACCAGAAATTGTTTTAGATTCAACGATTATTACCAATAAAAATGGTCTTATTCACAAAAAAATCAAGAACTCTTTTTATTTTCGATTAGCCGATGAAAACATTTTTTATTCGGATTATAATTATGGTTCTTTTACGCCTAAAAGAGATATATCCGTTAATAAAGTCGTAGAGTTATTTACCGATCGCGCGATTTACCGACCAGGGCAAACCGTTTATTTTAAAGGGATTGCTTATTCTGTTGATAGTCAAAATAAAACAACTTCGGTTATACCAAAAGAAAAGTTCATGGTAAAACTGTTGGATATTAATCAAAAAGAAATTCAACAAATAGAACTTACTTCGAATGAATTTGGTTCGGTAAACGGAACTTTTACGCTTCCTGCTTCGGCACTAACTGGGGCGTTTACCATAAAGATAGACAATTTAGGATATAAAACTATTTCGGTAGAAGAATATAAACGCCCAAAATTTTCGGTAGAATTAAACGATTTGACGCAAACTTTTCAGTTGAACTCAACCGTGAATATTTCCGGAAAAGCAGTTACTTTTTCGGGTGGAAACATGGATAATGCCCAAGTGAAATACAGAGTTTATCGTCAAGCCATTTTTCCGTATTGGTTTTTTAGCGCTCGTCGTCCGAAATATGAAGCTGAAGAAGAGTTGGTTTTCGGGCAATTAGAAACAAATAATCAAGGAGAATTTGCTTTTCAATTTCCGGCAAACTCGGCAAGAGAACGAAACGGAAAAGATGACGTTAGAACTTATACTTTTCGGGTTGTTGTGGAAGTAACCGATCTGAATGGTGAAACGCATTCTACCGAAAAAAGTATTATGATTGGGGATAAAAATCTTTTGGTTCGAGCAAAATTAGAAGATAAAGTTTCGGTGAAAAATTTAGAAAATTTTGAGTTGAATTCGACCGATCTTAATTTTAACAAAATTGCTACGCAAGGTGTTTTGACGATTTCTGAATTAGAAGCTCCTAAAAGAGCTTTGAGAAAAAATAAATTCACGACGAATTATGAATTATATTCTCGTACCGAGTTCGAAAAATTATTTCCGCATGATGCGTATGCAAATGAAGATAATCCAGAGAATTGGGCGAAAGGAAAACAAGTTTTCTCAACGAAATTCAATACTCAACTTTCAGAAGCAATCCGTGTAGCTGATGCTTCGAAATGGAAAGAAGGCTATTATACGGTACAGATGAAAGTTCAGGAGAATGGAGAGCAAGAGGAATTTTATCAAATTATTTATTTAGCTAATCCGAAAAAGAAATCTGCGGCGACCGAATTATTTCAATACACCTTGAACCAAGAATCTTTCCAACCAAAAGATAACGCAGTGATAACATTCACGACTAATGCGGATAATCTTGAAGTGAAAATTCGATTAGAAGCGGATGAAGAAATCAAACACGAAGAACTTTTAACGGTAACCAAAAAAGGAAATTCGTATTCGTTTCCGATCGAAAAAAGTTACAAAAGTAATGTGTTTTTGCATTATGAATTTGTAAAATACAATTCGGCGCAGCAAGGTACAATTGTGATTAATGTACCTACTGAAAATAAAAATCTAGAAATCACGACCGAAAGTGTACGAGATTTATTGACGCCAGGAGCCAAAGAAAAATGGACTTTTACCATAAAAGGAAGTAAAAAAGATAAAGTTTTATCAGAATTTCTTGCCACGATGTACGATGCTTCTTTGGATCAATTTGCATCAAATTCTTTGAGAATGCTTCCGTATAATTTCTATTCTTATCCAAGAAGAAGTTTCGCATATAATAACGCGTTTGATTTAACTGAATCGGAACAATGGACGATGAATAATTTGTATCCAACTTATCGATACAATTATTATTTATATCCTATCAATACTTTTGATTTTAGTTTTAGTTCTTATGTATATAATAGAATGTACAGAACAGCTGCGATGGCAGAAAGTACAGTAGCAGCACCAATTGTTGAGAAAAGTGTTCGTATGAAAGATGTTGACGCTTCGGCAGCCGTACAAGATAAACAATTGGATGGCGGAATAGCTAACGAGCAAATAACAGAAACCCCGCAAGAGAAAGGAGAGGAGATTGCTACTCGACGAAATTTACAAGAAACTGCCTTTTTCTATCCTACCCTAAAAACAGATAAAGAGGGCAATGTGCAGTTCGAGTTTACTGTTCCGGAAAGTTTAACGAAATGGAAGTTGATGGGGCTTGCGCATACCAAAGATATGAAGATAGGATATTACGAGAAAGAAGTTGTAACCCAAAAAGAATTGATGGTTGTACCGAATATGCCACGATTTTTACGGGTTGGTGATAAGATGAAAATTTCGAGTAAAATCATGAATCTTTCGGATAAAAATCTCAATGGAAAAGCGAAATTAGTGTTAACGGATGCAATTACGCAACAACCGTTGGACATGGTTTTTGAGAATGCCAATAACACCAAAGATTTTTCGGCATATAAAGGACAATCGACCGAAGTCAATTGGGAAATTAACATTCCAGAACATGTGCAGCTCGTGACTTATAAAGTAACGGCAGAAGCAAACGGTTTCACAGATGGCGAAGAATCTGTTTTGCCTATTGTAACAAATCGTATGATGGTGACCGAAACTTTACCGTTGTTTGTAAGAGAAAATCAGAACAAAAAGTTTGAGTTTAAAAATTTACTCAATCAACGTTCTTCGACGCTCGAAAATTATCAATTGACTTTAGAGTTAACGAATAATCCGATTTGGTACGCGATATTTTCTTTGCCTTATCTCAAAGAAAATCCGAACGAATCATCAGAGCAAATTTTTAGTTCATTGTATGCGAATTTACTTTCAGAAAAACTTTTAACTTCTAATCCGAAAATAAAAGCGGTTTTTGATGATTGGAATAAAAAAGGACAATTAAAATCGAAATTAGACCTCAACCAAGAGCTAAAATCGATTATTCTCGACGAAACACCTTGGGTACAAGATGCCTTGAGCGAAGAAGAGCAAATGAAACGTATTGCCGTTTTGTTTGATTTGAATACCATGCAACAACAAATTCAAAGTAGTTTCGAGAAGTTGATGCAACAACAAAAAGATTCGGGTGGTTTTTCTTGGTATAATGGTGGATTAGAAAGCGAGTATTTTACAACTTACATTTTGAGTGGATTTGGGAATATGAAAAAAATGGGCGTTGATTTAGATAAATTTAATCTTTCAGCTGATGAAAATATTTCTGCAATGATAGAATTTTTAGATCATCAACAACTTAATTTTTATACAGCTCAAAAAGCAAAAAACTTACAAATTTCAGATTGGAACAATGGGATCCATTATCTCTATGCAAGAAGTTTCTTTTTGGATGATCATCCTCTCCCAAAAGAATTGAATGAATTGAAAACAATTTATATCAATAATATCAAGAAAAACGCACGTCAATTATCACTTCAAACACGAGCGATGGCTGCCATAATTTTGATTAGAATGGGAGAGAAAAGCGAGGCCAAACGAATTATCACTTCTCTAAAAGAAACCAGCGTAGATAGTGACGAGATGGGTATGTATTGGAAGAGTAATGTTGTCGGTTGGGCTTGGTTTGCAACGCCTGTAGAAACTCAAGCAATCTTAATAGAAGCTTTCTCGGAAGTTAACCAAGATGAAGAATCAGTAGAAAAAATGAAAGTTTGGTTATTGAAAAATAGACAAACCAATCAGTGGAATTCTACCAAAGCGACAACCAAAGCAGTCTATGCGCTTCTCGGAACCGGAAAATCTTGGATAGATTCAGAAATCGATGTCCGAATTTCTTTAGGAAACAAAGCAGTTGATTTTTCAACTTCGACCCCACAAAGTGGAACCGGAATGGTGAAAAAAGTTTGGACGAGCAAAGAAATTCAGCCCGAAATGGGGAATGTCAATATCGAGAAAAAATCTGCCGGAGTTGCTTGGGGGGCTTTGTATTGGCAATATTTCGAAGATTTGGATAAAATTCAATCAGCTGAAACCGGAATTGCTTTTCAGAAAGATTTGTATAGAAAAGAAAATACTGCCAATGGGCCAATGTTGATGAATATTACCGAGAAAACTCCTATCAAAATTGGAGATGTTGTGGTGGTTCGTTTACGAATTTCGATTGATCGTCCGATGCAGTTTGTCCATATAAAAGATATGCGAGCAGCAGGTTTCGAGCCTGTAAATGCGCTTTCAGGATATCAATACAACGGAGAGTTTGGCTATTATCAGAGTACGCGAGATTTGGCCACTAATTTTTACGTAGATTATATGCCACGCGGAACGTACGTGTTCGAATATGAATTGATTGCCAATAATGAAGGTGATTTCTCGAACGGAATTACTACAATGCAAAACATGTATGCTCCAGAATTGAGTGCGCATAGTAAAGGAATTAGAGTGCAAATCAAAAAGTAAATAAGTGATTATTATGATAGAAACTCCTCGAATTTTTCGGGGAGTTTTTTATTGAATGTAAATGATGAGTATTATGGTGAAAATACCCTATAAAAGGTATTTTTATTTACTTTTTGTAATTGTAAATTTAATACGAGAAATAGAGTTTTCTGATAGGTGCTTTAGAGTATAGAATTGAATTCAAAGTTTTTTGGTATGAAAAAAAGTTTACAAATTGTTTTCTTTTTCTTTTTTTCGATTTTGTTCGGACAAGGAAATCAAAGTGTTTTAGCCGATATGCAGAACACGAAAATCAAAGAAATTCATCGAATACATTCGCAAGAAAAGATTGATTACTCCAAATTAAAAAATCAATATGAAGCGATTCTCGAAGGCAATAATGTCGAAGATAAAGTGCATCTTTTTACGTACGAATCGACCAATCCAAACAAACTAATCAATTGGATGAACTATGCACCTCAATTGGATCAGATAGGTGGATTTATCGAAGATATGCCCGATTCGGAGTATGCTACTTTTGCCAAAACGATGGTCTATTTTACCATTGCAAAAAGATTGTACAAAGAGAACGATAAGAAAAAACAATACCTAAACTTTGTTCTGCATTCTTTGTTGAATTTTGTAGAAAATGAAACCGATAGAGTCGTTGAGCCTTTTGCTTGGACGAATGCAGAACTGTTTGCGATTGGTTTTGTTGACGATCATCTTACCGAGGAATTGCTCTTAGAATCATTTCGATATTTGTGGGAGTTGCCGACGAGCAATAAAGAAACTCTGATCAGTTATTTGCGTGCGAATTTGTATTATGAGAATGTTTTTCGGATAGAACTTAGTTCGGAAGAAAAAGAAGAATACCGAAAACGCACTGAAATTTCCACCAAAATCATTCATCATTTAATGAAAGAATTTCCTGCCGATGCTCCTAAAATAGCCTTTCTTTTATGGGAAGATTCACTGGTAGAATATTCTTTTACTCGATACGAAGTTCGATTTAAAAAAGGCTATGCTGATGCTTTCGCCGATGTTTGGGCACAAAGTTCAATAGCGATGGCAGATAAAAATAAGGTCTTAGGGATTGATTTCTTATTTCGATATTTTATAGAACGCGATCGTTCGTTAAACCTTAAAAGTTTTGTGCAATTGCATACAACCAAAAAACAAGCATACGATCAGTTGATGTATTTTATCAAAACATTGAATCAAAATGAGTATTTACCGCTGGATGCGTTAGGCGTTCGTCCCGAATGGGCTTTGTTTTTTCAGGATGAGTTGATGGCGAACTATTCAACTGATGCACTTTACGCATTGCGTTTTTCGAGTGATTACGAATATTTGTTGTCGAAATCTACTCCAAAACATTTTGATCAGTTGAGTGAAGTGTATCAAACCTTGCAACAATTAGGTAAGCAGGAAAGTGTGGATCTGAAAAATACTTTGATTTTTAGTTTTGACATGATGAATTTGTTTGAAGATGCCTTGAAATATCCACACCTGAAAAATAACTCCAACCTAAAAAAATATTACGCAGATAGTGTTCTTGATTTTGAGATTTTGTATTTGTTGAACAAAAATATGCACAGTCCGACCATTATATATATTGGTTCGGCATTCGAAAATTGGACCAAAGAAGAAAAGAAAGCGTATGAAGAAACCTTGCTTTCCAAATTAAATCAGTATTTGATTTATTATAAAAAAGTAGCTGAATATTCGGATGAATCATTTCTGGTTTTAGAAGAGTTAGAAAAATTAGTGGACGAATTTTTATAATGCTAATGTTGTTTTGGTTATTTAATGAGAATTCCCGCTAATCGAATCGAGAAGCGGGATTTTTATTGAATGTATTTTTTTCTTAAACTTTCAGGTCTGTATTGACGTTTCCTAAAAGATCTTTGTATTTATCAAGGATTGGTTGAACTTCTGTTTTTAAGAACTCTTCGGTTTGTTCAGGTGCAAAACCAATGAAATTCATCGGATCCATAATCTCTTTGATTTTTTGTTCGTCCATTTTCATGTTTTCATCTTTCAATAAACGTTCGATCAAATCATTCCGTTTTCCTTCCATTTTCACTTGTTTAGCAGCTTCCATCGAGTGCGTACGAATAATTTCGTGCAACTCTTGGCGGTCGCCTCCGTGTTTCACTCCTTCCATAATAATATATTCGGTCGCCATGAAAGGTAATTCTTCTTGGATTCTGCGTTCGATACTTTTCGGATACACCACCAATCCTTCTAAAATATTGTTCCAAATTAAAAGGATAGAATCTATTGCCAAGAAAGCTTGCGGAATCGACAAACGTTTGTTCGCAGAATCGTCTAAAGTACGCTCGAACCATTGAGTCGCAGCCACCATTTGTGGTGAAGAAGCCAAAGAAATCACAAACTTAGCCAAAGAAGCAATTCGCTCAGAGCGCATCGGATTTCTTTTATAAGCCATCGCCGATGAACCGATTTGGTTTTTTTCGAACGGTTCTTCTATTTCTTTTAAGTTTTGCAACAAGCGCAAATCATTGGTGAATTTATGGGCAGATTGAGCGATATTGGCTAAAACTTCTAAAGCTTGCGCATCTATTTTTCGATCGTAGGTTTGTCCAGAAACTGCAAAAACATGATTGAATCCAAAACGATTAGAAAGTTTTTTGTCCAATAATTTTACTTTTTCATAATCACCATTGAATAGTTCTTTGAAAGAAGCTGCTGTTCCGGTGGTTCCTTTTACGCCTCGGAAACGCAACGTATCGATTCTGAATTCTAACTCTTCCATATCGAGCAAAACCGATTGCAACCAAAGCGTAGCACGTTTTCCTACCGTAGTCAATTGAGCTGGTTGATAATGAGTAAATCCTAAAGTTGGTAAATTTTTATAGGTTTCGGCAAATTTGGCTAAGCCATTTATAACGTTCACCAATTGTTTTTTCACCAACTCGAAACCATCTCGAATCTGAATCAAATCGGTATTGTCTCCCACAAAAGCAGAAGTTGCCCCAAGGTGAATAATTCCTTTCGCTTTTGGCGCTACATCCCCATACGTATGTACGTGTGCCATCACATCATGACGGAATCTCTTTTCATAGGCAGCCGCTACCTCATAATCGATATTGGTTTCATTGGCTTTTAGTTCGTCTATTTGCTCTTGCGTAATATCCAACCCTAATTCTTTTTCTATTTCGGCCAAGGCGATCCAAAGTTTTCGCCAAGTAGTAAATTTTTTATCAGGTGAGAAGTTATACAACATTTCGTCGCTTGCATAACGGCTCTCTAATGGATTTTGATATTTGTTCATTTGATGTTGTTTTTAAAGTTTTTTGTTTGATTTTTTCGATTAAAGTTTTTTCAAGATCGTTTGCACTTCATCCAAATAATACCCTCCGAAAAGCAGCGCATGCAACATAAGAGGGTAGAGTTGAGTGTACGGTAAACGCTCTTGCCAAGTTTCTTCTAAAGGATAAAGTTCTTGATAGGTTTGGTAGAATTGATGATCGAAACCACCAAAAAGTTTACTCATCGCCAAATCCATTTCTCGATGCCCAAAATAGGATGAAGGATCGATTAGCGCAATTTGATTATTTTCGATTGGTAGGATGTTCCCCGACCAGAAATCTCCATGCAAAAGAGAAGGTTGCTCGATCGGAAAAAATGAATTGATATGCTTGCAATATTTATCAAGTTGTTGACTTTCTCGAATACCGATGAGGTTTTTATCACGCAACAACTTTGCCATTGGTAGGATTCTATTTTCGCTAAAAAATTCTTCCCATTGGGTAGATGCAACATTGGGCTGAAGCACAATTCCGTAATAGGTATCTTCCGTCCAACCAAAATTTTCTTGATGAGTACGATGAAGCGTTGCCATGTTGTTGGCTAAATGAATCCAAGATTTTTCGGTAGGAGTTTTTCTTTCTAACCATTCTAAAATCAGAAACTGAAAATTATCCTGCGAAATTCCATGATCGATTACATTGGGCAGAATGAGTTGATTGATTTTTGCTAGATAGTTTAAGTTGTCGGCTTCTTTACGAAATAGTTCTGGAAAACTATCGGCTACGTTCAACTTGAGGAAAAAGGATTTTCCGTCGCGTTCTAAGCGAAAAGCATCATTGATGTCGCCTCCTTTTATAGGGATGGCTTCATCAAATTTTAATTTAGCTAAAGCAACTTTTTTTAAAACTTCATTCATATAGTAAACAATAAAAGTCTGATGAAACATCAGACTTTTTTATAATTTAAAATAAGGTCGTACGAATAATATTTTGTGACCTTTCTGGGCCAACTGATACAAGATAAACCTCTATTCCTAAATAATTTTCGATATAATGGATATAATCTTGAGCAGTTTTTGGTAAATCGTCGAACGAACTGACTTTAGAAATATCTTCTGTCCAGCCTTCTAATTCTTCGTACTGTGCCTCGTATTGCTCGAGTTTTGTGGTAGAAGAGGTGAAGTAGTCGATTATTTTACCGTCTTCTGTTTTATAAGCGGTACATACTTTTATTTTATCGATGCCGGTTAAGACGTCTAATTTGGTAATCACTAAATGAGTAATTCCGTTGATCATGCACGCATGACGCAAAGCAACTAAATCTAACCAACCTGTTCTGCGAGGTCTTCCGGTAGAAGCACCAAACTCGAAACCAACTTGTCTGATTTGCTCGCCCAAGTCGTCGTGTAATTCAGTTGGGAAAGGTCCGTTTCCTACGCGTGTACAGTAAGCTTTAGAAACCCCAATTAGGTTTTTTAGTTTGGTCGGAGGAACTCCTGCACCTACACAAACTCCGCCAGTTGTTGGCGATGATGAGGTAACATATGGATAGGTACCAAAGTCGATATCGAGCATAAGCGCTTGCGCACCTTCAAAAAGGACTGTTTTTCCTTCGTCGATTCCTTTGTTGATTTCTAACTCAGAATCTATGATGCGTTCTTTTAGACGTTGACCGTAATCCAAATATTTCTGAAAGATATCTTCTAATTTCAATGGATCTTTCTCGAAAAGCTTTTCGAAAAGAGCATTCTTAACCACTAGATTTTCTTCTATTTTTGCTTTTAGAACTTCTGGGTTTAATAGATCAATTGCACGAATTCCGACACGGGCAACTTTGTCTTCATAACAAGGACCAATACCTCGTTTGGTCGTTCCGATTTGTAAATCTTTTCCGGCAAACTCTTCTCGATATTCATCCAAAAGAATATGGTAAGGCATAATGATATGCGCTCTGCGGCTAATAAAAACATGATCGGTACGTTGACCTCTAGCTTCTAATTTTTCTATTTCATTGAAAAACGCTTCAGGATTCACAACGACCCCGTTGGCAATAATGCATTTTCCTTTGCATTGCAAAACACCCGAAGGCAAAAGATGCAAAACAAATTTATCATCACCTACATACACCGTATGACCTGCATTGTTACCGCCTTGGTAGCGAACAACATAGTCTGATTTTTCGGCTAAAACATCGGTGATTTTCCCTTTTCCTTCGTCGCCCCATTGAAGGCCGACCACTACATTTGTTGACATGTAAGAATTGTTAAATTGTTTTTGTTTGTTAGCTGCAAATTTAAGTTAATGTTAAGCCTCTTCCAATTATTTATCATAAGTTTTTAAAAAATTGTAGAAACTTCTTTTCAGTTCTGTGTGAGAGTAGAATATTTTAACAATTTTTTTTTAGCTAGGATGGATATTCTCCTACCGAAACTTACCATAGTGTGGATAAAAAAAGCCTGCAAATGCAGGCCGAAAGATTGTTTATTTTTTGATGAATTTTGATGATAATCTACCTTCATCGGTTTGTAGTAATAAATAATACGTCCCTTTTGGTAAATGATTCACCTGGACTTTTGTCTGTTTTGCTTCAACTGCATTTTGCATTACTTTTCTACCCGAAGCATCAACGATTTGATAATTAACGATAGCAACATCGGCTTCAATCGTTACGAAATCAGAAGTAATGGTTGGATAAACTTTCAGTTTTGGTTGCGCTGTAAAATTCTGATTCGACATGTTTCCTTGCGCTTTCAGATAAGGATAACCATTGTTGATATTTTGTGCACTCGCCCAAAGTTCTTCCCCATTCTGATTAAGAAGATCGACCATCGCTTGCGATTTCATAAAAGTTGTTGTTTTTCCTTGAATATCAATTGGAGTTTCTCCGTATTCGAAATCTGCAATTGCATTCAACTCATTCAACTCTTCATTATAGTAAGATTTATTAATCTGAACTGGACCAACCAAACCTGCAAAAGCGCCTGCAAGTAAAGGAGAAGTCACTTTCCCGACAGAATAAACATTTTCCACAACCATATTAAATTGTGGCGAACCTACGAAACCACCAGCACGTTCTAAGATTGCGGTAACATCGACAATTGCGTACGAATTTTTTATAGTATTGATTCGGTTCGGTGCAAAAGCCATCGTACTAAAACCTGCAAATCCTCCGATGATATATTCCCCTGAAACTTTTCCGGTTGCATAAGATTCGGTAATAGTCGTATTGTCCCAAGGCGTTCCAACAAAACCTCCAATTTGGTTAACCCCACTGATATTCCCTTCTGAAGAAGAATTATGGATTGATGAGTCGGTTAATAATCCTCCTACAAATCCACCAGCATTATACCCGGTAGCAACAATGTCGGCACCTTTTACGTGGCAATTTTCTGCAGAACTATTGGTTGAAAGATTTCCGACAAACCCACCCAACGTATCACGGCCTCTAAGGTAAACATTTTCTACTTTGGTGTTTTTTAAGTGGCCTTTGAAAACTTGTCCGAAGAAGCCCATGAAATCTCCCTTCTCACGAACTACTTGAATATTTTTTACTGTATGATTTCCTCCATCGAAAGTACCCGAAAAAGGTTGTGTTGCCGAATACCCAATTGGTGTCCAAAGATGCGCGGCTAAATCTAGATCTTGGGTTAGAGTGATTGTTTTTCCGACAAAAGATTTTCCATCCATCACCAATTTTGCTAATCCAGCTAATTGCTCGGCAGAACTTAGTTCGAACGTTGTTTGCGCTTCGGCATACCAACTTACATCAGCGTTATCGAGCCAATTGCTGCTTGGTAAATCTTTTTTCAGGTCGAATGATTTGTTTGTTGTAATAGATTCATACACATTTGGTGCAAATTTTTGAGTGTCTTGTGCATTTCCGATAAAAAAAGAAGCTGCAGCCAAAAGTGATAGTAAAGTTTTTTTCATATTTGTGATTTTTGTGCTGACAAAGAAAAGAAAATTAAAATGGAATATCCAATTAAAAATCAAATAATTATGAAAAATTTTCAATAAAAAATCCCTCTATTTATCATTTTAGGAAAAATATTCCCTATTAGATAAAAATACTGAAATTAATTAATCAAATCCAATTCAAAATAAAAGCCTTGTCTTAATTCTATCAAGAAGATTGTTTACCAAAAGAGATGATTAAGTTTACAATTTTGTAACTTACTGTACTGATTGGAGTTGTATCTTTATAGAAACAAGATTTTTTGTTATGGAGGAGAAGTATAAAATATGGAAAAATCTCAATGGAATTGCTTATTCCGAATCAATCCAAGATTTATTAGAAGATGCAATTTGTCGAGAATTATCAGCTGGTCATGAACTGAAAGTTTGTATCGGGTCTGATTCTCATGTGTATGGGAATGAAGTGAATTATGCCACGGCAATTGTGGTGGTGAGAAAAGGAAAAGGAGCTTTTGCTTTTTTGCATACCGAACGTGTAAAAGAAAAGATTAGCCTAAAAGAACGTCTGCTCAATGAAGTAGCAAGATCGGTTGAGGTGACGTACAGTGTTTGTTCTATTCTCGATTTGTATCATATCGAGCTAGAAGTGCATGCCGATATAAACTCTGCAGAAGATCATAAATCTAACTTGGTTCTGAAAGAAGCAATGGGCTATGTCTTGGGAATGGGCTATACATTTATTGCCAAACCATATGCATTCGCAAGTTCTTCTTGTGCAGATTGGGTTGCCTAAATATTTTTTATATAATTCTATTGCTGATCGTTAGGGTAGGATAGCAAAGAAGATTTTGGTAAAGCTTCGATAATTAAGAGAATTTCTTGTGCACTCTACAATCTTCCTTATTTTTGTAAAAAATTAATCGATTGGAAGATTTTAAAATGATGGCGAAAACCTTCTTTGGTTTTGAAGAAGTTTTGGCACAAGAAATAAAAAGTATAGGAGGACGAGATGTGCAAATCCGTAACCGTATGGTTGAGTTTTATGGAGATCTTGGTTTCCTCTACAAAGCCAATTATAGCTTGAGAACTGCCCTCAGAATCTTGAAGCCAATCATGAATTTTTCGGTAAAAAATGACGATCAATTGTACCAAAGACTTTTAAAGTTTCATTGGGAAAACTATTTGGATGTTGATCAGACTTTTGTAATCGATGCGACTGTAAATTCAGATTATTTTCGTCATTCGCAATACGCAGCCCTAAAAATGAAAGACGCAATTGTCGATCGATTCAATGATAAATATGGTAAACGCCCAAGCGTAGATCGTTACGAAGCTGATGTACGATTCAATCTTCATATAAGTCACGACAAAGTTACGCTTTCGCTCGACAGCAGTGGAGAATCGTTGCACAAAAGAGGATATAGAACAGAAACTGGTCCAGCGCCAATCAATGAAGTATTAGCGGCAGGTTTACTGAAAATTGCAGGCTGGGATGGCAAAGGAAATTTCTTGGATCCGATGTGTGGTTCGGGCACAATGTTGATCGAAGCAGCCATGGTAGCCAATGAAATTCCGGCACAATTGCACCGAAAACATTTTGCATTCCAGAATTGGAAAGATTATGATGAAGCGCTTTTTACATCGATTAGAAATTCAAGAATCAATCGAATCAAACCTTTTGATTATAAAATCGTTGGGTATGATATCAGTCCGATGATGGTGAAAATTGCTGAACAAAATATTATTTCTGCAGATTTAGCAGACTTTATCGAAGTGAAACATCAAGATTTTTTCACTTCAAAAAAAGACCTTTTCCCTGTTTTATTGGTTTTCAATCCGCCGTATGATGAGCGAATAGAAAATGATAATCAGACTTTTTATAAACAAATTGGTGATCAGTTGAAGAACTTTTACCCGAATACTTTATCGTGGTTTATTACTTCTGATCTCGAAGCTAAAAAATATGTTGGATTGCGTCCATCTAAAAAGTATAAAATTTTCAATGGAAAATTAGAGTGCGATTTTCTACAGTATGAAGTGTATGAAGGTTCGAAGAAAAAATCGAAAAACAATTAGACCATGACCGAAAATCAAATATTTATACAAGAAGTTTTTCAAAATCAGGAAGTTATTATTCTTCAATCAGACGAAGGTTTTGCTGTAACTTATTCAGAATCTTTTGTGTATGAAGATGATTCGCCTTTGGAGGTGATTTGTTTTTGGAGTTCTGTTCAGAAGGTAAAAGAGGCGCAGCATGCACAATGGCAACAACATAAAATAGAAACTATTTCTTTGCCCGATTTTATGGAGCAATGGTTGATTGGGATGATCGAAGAAGTTGCTTTGGCAGGAATAAATTTAGACGCAAAAGGCAATGGAGAAGAGGTTTTGCCGATGGATTTGTTATTGGATTTATGCAATTACGGAATCAAAAATCATCCAAATTTTTCTTTGAAACATTTCAAAACTTTAGAAGCGCTTAGACAAGAAATTATACAATTCAAAGAAGAATCTAATCCTACCGAATAGTGGAAAATCGTTTTTTTTCTATCATTATTGCCGTTTACGAAAGATCAATCGAATTGGCCGAATTGTTACAAAGTTTGAGCAAACAAACTTATAAGAATTTCGAGGTTTTAGTGGTAGATGATGGGTCTAAAAATCGATTAGAATCTGTAGCAAATGATTATTCTACGCTGTTGACAATTCGTTATTTTTATAAAGAAAATTCTGGTCCAGGTTTGAGTAGAAATTATGGAATGCAACAGGCGAAAGGAGAATATTTTATTTTTCTCGATTCGGATACAATTGTGCCCAATGATTATTTATCGACCATCAATCAAGCGCTCAACAATCAGTTTGTTGATGCTTTTGGTGGACCCGATGATGCGGATAAGAGCTTTAATATTCTACAAAAAGCAATCACTTTTTCGATGACTTCTTTCCTTACAACAGGTGGGATTCGAGGTGGTAAAAAACAGATAAATCGTTTTCAGCCAAGAAGTTTCAATATGGGGATTAGTCGTAAAGTGTTTGAATTGACCAATGGTTTTTCTGATTTACGCGTAGGAGAAGATCCAGATCTAAGCATGCGTATTTGGGAAAAAGGACTGAAAACTCGGCTTATTCTTGATGCTAAAGTTTTGCATAAAAGAAGATCGACTCTGAAAAGCTTTGCTAAACAAGTCTATCAATTTGGCGTTGCAAGACCAATTCTCAATCAACGTCATCCGAACTATAAAAAAATTAGCTTTTGGTTTCCGGCCGTCTTTTTGGTAGGAAGCATTTTGGCGTTTTTATTGGCTTTTTCGTCCATCTTCGTTCATGGTTTTATGAAATGTTTTTTGCTTGTGCCTATACTTTTTTGGTTGATTTATCTTGTGCTGATTTTGATTTTTTCTACGAAACGTTTCAATAGTTTTGCAGTTGGAGTGCTGTCAATCTTCACAACATTAATTCAATTTTTTTGTTATGGATACGGATTTATAGAAGCTCAAATCAAGTTAAATATCCTCCATCAAAAACCAGAAAAAGCCTTTCCTCGCCACTTTTATCAAAAGTAATTTAACGTATTCTTACCGTTTTACTTATTTATTTTATGTAATTTTGCACGTTCGTAAAATACTATCCAATGCGTACTAAATCGGTCGGAAAAAAGAAAATTAATATTGTTACTTTAGGATGTTCTAAAAATGTTTATGACTCCGAAGTTTTGATGGGACAACTACAAGCCAATAAAAAGGAGGTTGTGCATGAAGGAGTTGGCGATATTGTTGTGATCAATACTTGTGGTTTTATCGATAATGCCAAAGAAGAAAGTATCAATACTATCTTAGAATACGTCGACCTGAAGGAGCAAGGAGAAGTAGAAAAAGTCTTTGTTACAGGTTGTCTATCCGAACGTTACAAACCCGATTTAGAAGCAGAAATTCCCAATGTCGATCAGTATTTCGGTACTCGCGATTTACCATTGTTGTTGAAAGCTTTAGGAGCCGATTATAAACATGAATTGGTTGGGGAACGTTTAACGACTACACCGCGTCATTATGCCTATCTTAAGATTGCCGAAGGTTGCGATCGTCCTTGTTCATTTTGTGCTATTCCGCTAATGCGTGGAGGAAACATTTCGAAACCGATAGAAGACCTTGTCATTGAAGCTAAAAAGTTAGCCAAAAAGGGAACCAAAGAATTAATTCTTATTGCTCAAGATCTTACCTATTATGGTTTAGATCTCTATAAACGAAGAGCTTTGGCCGATTTACTTAAAGAGTTAGTTAAGGTAGATGGTATCGAATGGATTCGTTTACATTATGCTTTTCCATCTGGTTTCCCAGAAGATGTTTTAGAAGTTATTAAAACAGAAAAAAAGGTGTGCAATTACCTCGATATTCCTTTGCAACATATTTCAACTGATATTTTGAAATCGATGCGTCGTGGAACTACCAAAGAAAAAACGAATGCTTTGTTGGACAAGTTTCGTGAATTTGTTCCTGATATGGCGATTAGAACGACTCTTATTGTCGGTTATCCTGGAGAAACCGAAGAGCATTTTAACGAAATGAAAGAGTGGGTAAGAGAGCAACGTTTCGATCGTTTGGGGTGTTTTACCTATTCGCACGAAGAAAATACCCATGCTTATTTGTTAGAAGATGATGTGCCGCAAGAAGTTAAAGAACAGCGTGTTGAAGAAATCATGGAAATCCAAACGCAAATTTCTTACGAGATGAATCAAGAAAAAATAGGAAAGCAATTCCGCGTTTTAATTGATCGTAAAGAAGGTGATAATTTTGTAGGAAGAACAGAGTATGATTCACCTGATGTGGATAATGAAGTGTTGATCAATGCCGAAGAAATCTATTTATCGATAGGAGATTTTGTACAAGTTGAGATTATTGATGCGTATGAATTCGATTTAATTGGTAAATTAGTAGAATAAACGAAAAGCAATCTTTATACTATGAAAAAAACTGTTCTTACTTTTGGTTTAATTGCCCTAACTTCTTCTTATTTAGTGTCTTGTAAGTGTGATACAGATACAACTTCTAATCATTTAGCCAAAACTTCTGACGATGTTGTTGAAGAAGTAGTGGTAGTGAATGAGAATGGAACGCTAGATGAAAACAACAATTATGTTTATTCGATTGGAGAAATTTCTGATGTAATTTTGCCGAATAATGATACTCTGAATATCGGAGATCTATCGACAGAGAAGAAATTAATCACTCAATTGAATGATCAAAAATTTAGCGTTAATGCCGATAAAACCAAAGATTGGATTACACTCGATCGAGTGTATTTTGACGTCAATAAGTCGGTAGTAACTGGAATTTCTTCTACTCAAATCGATAATATTGCTAGAATCCTAAAAGCATATCCTACCGCAACCCTAAAAATCGGAGGTTATACCGATATCACTGGCGATGCTGCGATAAACAATAAAATCTCTGCCGATCGTGCTGCCGAAGTTGCCAAAGCTTTGGTGAGCAAAGGGATTGCTGCAGATAGAATGTCAACAGAAGGCTACGGCGCTCAACATTTTCTTTGTGAAGCAAATGATACCGATTTGTGTAAAGCGCAAAATCGTAGAGTTGATATCCGAATTACAAAAAAGTAAGCGTTTAATCGTTTTTTCATGCAATTGCTTTCGGCTTTTTTAGCCAAGAAAGATGTACTGTTATCGGCAAAACGTTATTTTGTCGATGCGATGGGAGCAATGGCTTATGGCTTATTTGCGACTTTATTGGTGGGCACAATCCTGAAAACGATCGGTGACGAATTTCATATTTCATTTTTATCTACGGTGGTTTGGCCCATCGCACAACAAGCAACAGGTCCTGCAATTGCTTTGGCGATTGCGTACAGTTTGCGCGCCCCTCAGTTGGTCCTGTTTTCCTCTGCTGTTGTAGGGGTTGCAGCCTATCAATTGGGTGGACCTCTAGGTGTTTTTCTATCCACAATTATTGCTGTAGAATGTGGGAAACTAATTTCCAAGGAAACACGAATCGATATTATTATTACACCAATTGTCACAGTTTTGATTGGCGTATTGATAGCTCAGTTTGCAGGTCCAAGCGTTCAACAAATCATGGTTTGGTTAGGGGAAATCATCGGGCAATCTACCAATTCTAATCCGATTTTTATGGGAATTATCATTGCTGTTTTGGTAGGAATGACCTTGACGCTGCCCATTTCTTCTGCTGCCCTTTGTTTGATGCTCGAGTTAGATGGTTTAGCCGCAGGAGCCGCAACGGTCGGATGTTGTGCTCAAATGATAGGTTTTGCGACGATAAGCTTCAGGGAGAATGGTTTTCAAGGTTTCTTGGCACAAGGATTAGGAACAAGTATGTTGCAAATGCCCAACATATATAAAAACTGGCGCATTTGGATTCCTCCAACACTTGCAGCTGCAATTCTTGGTCCGATAGCTACGACGGGTTTTTTGATGCAAAATACTGCCTTGGAATCCGGAATGGGAACATGCGGTTTGGTAGGACAAATAGGAACATGGAATGCAATGAAAAACGAGTTTTCTACATCTTCAATTCTTTTTAGGATCTCGATTTTACATTTTATCCTACCTGCAATTTTAGCGTATCTTTTTTATTGTATTTTGAAAAAAATCAATTGGATTCGAACAGGTGATTTAAAGCTTTTTTGATTTATGCTAAATAAGAAAAATAGTCTTTCAGGATAGTTGCATTTTTAATTCGCATCGTATCAATCTCTAAAATTTTAGCACGTCCTGTGTCTTGGTTATAGAAAATATCTAGAATCTCATCTATTTCATTTTCATTCTCTAAGAGCCAGTAATCTAAACCAAAGGTTTCGGCTAAACCGTATGTTTTTAAATGATGTTTCGTTTCGAAATATTCTTCAACAACGTCAGTTTCATTGGGTCCTGGAATGAAACGAAATATATTTCCACCTCCATTATTGATAAGAACAATTCTTAGGTTTTTGGGTAGATTTTTATTCCACAAAGCATTCGAATCATAAAAGAAACTAATATCTCCAGTAACTAAAATCGTTAACTCTTTGCTTACTGTTGCACAACCAACTGCGGTAGAAGTAGAGCCGTCGATTCCGCTCGTTCCTCGATTGCAAAAATAGGAGCAAGAAGAAGGATTGTCAAACAACAAAGCGTAACGGATAACAGAAGAATTACCGTAATGAACTGCGCTGTTGTTCGGGAAAGTTTTGATTAATTTATCGAAAATTTTCAAATCACTATATGGAGCTGTTTCTAAAAAGGCTTCATGTTTGGGTTCTTTTTCTTTTCTAATCGTGTCCCAAAGTTGGTAATATTCACTTTCCTTTGGATTGATGAAGGGTAGGAATTCTTCAAGAAATTGATTTTTATCGAAAAGAATTTTCTCATTCAGAATCTGAAAAGTATCCGGTTGCCAAAACTCATCCAAATGCCAATGTTCTTTTGGAGGATGATTTCGGATGAATTTTTTAATCTTTTTAGAGACTACATTTTGTCCTATTGTTAATAAAATTTCGGGTTTTAAATTTTCTAATTCATTTGAATCTAAATTATAAATAACCTGATCTATTTTATTAAAAAACAATTCATTATAAATATTCGAAGTAACTTCCGTTAAAACAACAACGGATGGGTCATTTGCTAAAGAATTCATCAAATGATTGAAATGTTTGTCGGTAGGATGTAATCCAACCAAAACCAATTTTCTTTGAGCTAAATTCCATTTTTTCGACAAAGACAATAAATCTATTTCTGGGAATTCTTTTTCAGGAATCAATAATGTCTCGATATTGATCAATTGTTCGGTTGTAGAGCCATAAAAAGGCTCTGAAAAAGGCATATTGATATGTACAGGTCCCATGCATTGTTTGGCTTTGGTGATGGCATCTTTCACTTTCAGCATATTTTCTGTCAAGGTTTCGGTGTCCTCTTTTTCACTCAACTGAGTGTTGAAATAGCTATGAGATTGATAAAGATTTTTTTGTCGAATCGTTTGACCATCAAAATTATCAACCAAATGTTCCGGACGATCGGCAGTAACAATTATCAAGGGAATATTTTGATAAAAAGCCTCTGTAACTGCTGGATAATAATTAGCAGCTGCAGAACCAGAAGTACAACAAATTACCACTGGTTGTCTCAATTTTTGTGCGATACCTAATGCAACAAAAGCGGCAGATCTTTCGTCGATAATCGAATGGGTAATAAAACGATTATCGTTTGCGAATTGCATTGTTAGAGCACCATTTCTCGAGCCAGGAGACAAAACAATATGTTGAATATTTGCAGCCAAGAAAGTTTCAGCTACAAGTTGTACGTTGAGTAGGTTTGACTTTTTTTTCAAAATAGAAATAGATTAAAATCGTAAAAGGTTCTGATAGGGTAAATGTACCAAATCAAAACCTTTATTATTGTTTTACTTTATATTTTTTTAGGTATGTAGCCCTCCGTCTACGCTAATGACTTGACCTGTAATATAATTCGCCAATTCAGACGCTAAGAAAAGACAAGTATTGGCGATATCCTCTGGTTTTCCACCTCTTTTTAGAGGAATCCCGTTTCTCCATTCTTCAACGGTTTTCTCATCGAGAACTTCGGTCATTTCAGTTTCTATGAAGCCTGGAGCAATGACATTACAGCGAATATTGCGTGAACCAAGTTCAAGCGCAACAGATTTAGAGAAGCCGATTAATCCAGCTTTAGAAGCCGCGTAATTTGCTTGTCCTGCATTTCCTTTTAGTCCAACAATAGAGCTCATGTTGATAATTGCACCATTGCGTTGTTTCATCATCGGACGAATAGCAGCTTTTGTAAGATTAAATGCTGAATTAAGGTTCACTTGGATTACCTTCTCGAAATCTTCTAAAGACATTCTCATCAAAAGATTATCGCGCGTAATTCCGGCATTGTTTACAATGATATCAATTTTACCAAATTCATTGATAACCTCTGTTACCAACGCTTGTGCAGCATCATAGTCTGCAGCATCCGATTGATAACCTTTTATTGTTCCTAGTTCTCCTAATTCTTTTTCTAATGCGTTTGCTTTTTCTACCGATGACGCATAAGTGAAAATCACAGTTGCACCATGTTCTACAAATGTTTGGGCAATACTTTTACCAATTCCCCTTGTTGCTCCAGTAACAATTGCTACTTTTCCTTCGAGTAATTTCATGTACATCTATATTTATGACAAGTCGCTAAGATAAACAAAACCGACATATTCGTCGGTTTTGCAGGTAAATATTTTGAATTATAAATTAAATTCTTGTTGGATTTTCTCGACGTAGTCTAATTTTTCCCATGTGAAAAGTTCCACTTCAACCGAAAAATCTTCAGCACCATTTGTGCTTTTAAAGGTTTTAGTTACCGTTTGTGGTGTTCTTCCCATATGTCCGTAACTAGCTGTTTCTTCGTAGATTGGGTTGCGTAACTTCAAGCGTTGCTCGATGGCATACGGACGCATATCAAATAACGATTGGATTTTTTTAGAAATCTCAGCATCGGTTAAATTTAATTTAGAAGTACCATTAGTATTAACCAAAAGAGAAACTGGCGCAGCAACTCCAATAGCGTAAGAAACTTGTACCAATACTTCATCGGCAACTCCTGCAGCAACCAAGTTTTTAGCAATATGGCGGGCAGCATAAGCAGCAGAACGGTCTACTTTCGATGGGTCTTTACCTGAAAAAGCACCACCTCCGTGTGCACCTTTTCCACCATAGGTATCAACGATGATTTTTCTACCCGTTAACCCTGTATCGCCATGCGGACCACCGATTACAAATTTCCCGGTAGGATTGATGTGGTAAGTAATTTCATCGTTGAATAGATCGCGAATATGAATTGGTAATTGAGTTTTTACGCGCGGAATCAAAATATTGATCAGATCACTTTTGATTTTTTCTTGCATGGCTGTTTCGTTCGCAAAATCATCGTGTTGAGTAGAAATTACGATAGTATCAATGCGAATTGGCTTATTGTTATCGTCGTATTCGATAGTAACTTGCGCCTTTGCATCAGGGCGTAAATACGGCAATAATTCGATTTCATTTTTACGAATATTGGCTAATTCTTCTAACAACTTGTGTGATAAATCTAGCGCAAGCGGCATAAAGTTTTCGGTTTCGTTGGTTGCATAACCAAACATCATCCCTTGGTCGCCAGCGCCTTGTTCTTCATCAGAAGCGCGTTCTACCCCTTGAGAAATTTCGGGTGATTGCTCATGGATTGCCGAAAGAATCCCGCAAGAATTTGCGTCGAACATATATTCGCTCTTGATATAACCAATTTTAGAAATCGTTTGTCGAGCAACTTTTTGTAGGTCAATGAATGCTTTTGTTTTTACCTCTCCGGCCAAAACTACTTGTCCTGTGGTTACCAAAGTTTCGCAAGCAACTTTACTTTGTTTGTCGAAAGCGAGGTAATAATCGAGAATAGCATCAGAAATTTGATCCGCTATTTTATCAGGATGTCCTTCAGATACAGATTCCGAAGTAAATAAATAAGACATATATCAAATGTTTTTTTATTGGATAAAAGAGAGGAAGGATTTCTGGTTTAGCAATTATTTAATGAGGTTGCAATCAGACAAATCCTTCCTCCCGTAAAATTTTCTACAAATATAAGTTATTTTACTTATTGGAAAAAAGCTTTTTTATGTTTTAGTTATTCGTACTGATATTTTTCAGGATAGATGAATATTATTCGGATGAAATGCCGTATTTTTATCCTTCGATTAGAAAATTAATTTATTTCTGATTGTTAAACCAAACCAATTTTAGTATGAAAATAGACCCAATCGATGCAAAAATTCTAACATTTTTGCAACAGGACAGTAAAATTACGTATAAACAACTGTCGGATAAGTTGAATTTATCTTCAACGGCGATTCATGAAAGAATCAAAAAATTAGAAAAAAATAAAGTAATCGACAAATATGTTGCTTTGGTCGATAGAAAAATGATCAACAAAGAATTGTTGGTTTTGAGTCATATAAAACTTGCGCAACATTCTCAGGAAAATATTAAGCAATTCGAAAAAGATATTTTAGAGCAAAAAGAAATTCTCAGTTGTTATCATGTAAGTGGTGATTATGATTATATCATAAAAATGGCTTTTGAAAATATGGACGATTATCGCGATTTTATGATCAATCGTCTTACAAAAATTCAAAGTATTGGGAGTACACAAAGTACTTTTGTGATCAGCGAACTGAAAGAAACTTTAGAATATCATATATAAAATTTACAAACAATGAAACGAGAAGAAGCGGTTTTTGGTGGTGGATGTTTTTGGTGTGTAGAACATATTTTTAATCTTTTGAAGGGAGTGGATGTAGCTATTTCTGGATATGCGGGTGGTTTGAATGAAAATCCTACATATGAAGAAGTTTGTACAGGACAAACGATGCATGCCGAAGTTGTGAAGGTGATTTTCGATCCGTCGGTTATTTCGTATGCTACTTTGCTAGAAGTTTTTTGGCATGTCCATGATCCTACGCAGCTCAATAAGCAAGGAAACGATGTTGGAACGCAGTATCGGTCGGTGATTTATTATCTGAATAATGAGCAAAAACAACAGGCAGAAGAATCTAAAAAGTTCTATGAGCAAGAAGAAAAAGTAAATTTTGTAACCGAAATAGAACCCTTAGAAACGTTTTATTCTGCCGAAGAATACCATCAACGTTATTTCGAAAATAATCCAACACAACCTTATTGTATGGCTGTGGTGAGTCCGAAAGTGCAAATGTTCTTAAAAAATTATCAATATTTGCTAAAATAAATAAGAAATATTGTTTTTGGTATAAAGTTTGTTGTAAAAATAGTACCAACTAAATATATATACCAAATTAAACTTTAATTTGAAATTGCTTCTATCTAACTTTTTGGATAGAAGTTTTTTTTTAATTCGATTTCCAGAAATATGGCGTGAAAATAATTACGAATGTAAAGATTTCTAATCGTCCTAAAATCATCAAAAAATTACATAACAATTTGGCAGCATTCGTTAAGCTATCCATGTTAGACGTTGGGCCGTAAACCCCAACTCCCGGTCCGACATTTCCTAAAGACGAAGCGGTAACCGTGAGGCTAGATAATATACTTTCATAATCTTTACTAAGGTCATCATTGATTAACGAAAAAAGAATCGCGCTCGAAACCCAAATGAACATATACATCACAAAAAATGCTAAAATATTGTACACTATTTTCTGAGAAATTGCTTTCCCACCATAGCGAACAGGAATCACGGCATTAGGGTGTAAAATTCTTTTATATTCTATAATACTGTTTTTTAGGAGAATTACTTGACGGATTACTTTAACCCCTCCGGCAGTTGAGCCTGCAGAACCTCCAACAAAAAACAAAGAGAATAAAAGCAAAGTTACCAAAGGCGTAACGGCTGTATAATCTGTAAAAATAAAACCAGTCGTTGATAAAATAGATGTTGTATGAAAAATAGAAAAACGAAAAGCATTCTCTATATTATTAAAGTTTACCGGATCTTCTTTGTAATAATGAAAATAGAAAACAATAGATAAGATTGTTGTGATGATTAAGATGATGGCAAGATAACTTTTGAACTCTTCATTTTGCCAGGCCTTTTTCCATTTTAGTCGAGATAAGAAATAGAGAATAATAAAATTCGTACCCGAAAGAGCCATGAAAAAAGTGAGGATATATTGGATCAATTCATTGTTTCGCCAATAAGCAATACTGTTGTCTTTGGTCGAAAAACCACCAGCCGACATAGTACTAAACGAGTGATTTATCGCATCGAAAAAATTCATTCCGGCAAAATAAAGCAAAATTGTTTCGGCAAAAGTGAGCACGATATAGATGAGCCAAAGGTTCTTAGCGGTATCGGCAATTCTTGGGTGTACTTTGTCGGGGGAGACGTTTCCGGTATATTCGGCTGAGAAAAGTTGCATTCCGCCAATTCCTAAAAATGGCATGATTGCAATGGTCAAGACGATGATTCCCATTCCACCAATCCAATGCGTCAGACTTCTCCAAAAAAGTATCGTTTTGGGTAAATAATCAATATTCTGAAAAATGGTTGTCCCAGTCGCTGTATAGCCCGAAACTGTTTCGTAGAAAAGGTTGATGGCAGAAATATCATTCGAATAATAAACGGAAAGTGGGAGGTAAGGTTCAGAAAAATAATAAGGCAAAACGCCAGTCAGAATCAAAATCATCCAACCGAAAGTCACCACCAAATATCCTTCTCTTTTACGAACGGTGCGTGATGCTTTTTTACCCGAAATGTACATGAAACCGCCAATGCTTCCGGTTATTAAGCCAGAAATTAGGAAACTAAGCGAAAGGTCATCTTTCCAAAGTAAACTCAATGCCGAACACAGCAACATGAAAAAGGTGTTGAGCAAAAGAAGAATTCCACTAAGGTAGAAAACGATTTTGAAATTGAACGATTTCATCGGAAATAACGAGTTACGCGTTTTAGGGCGCTTGGAAAAGAAAAGAAAATAACATGATCACCTTGTTCTAAAACAAAATCGAGTGTCGGAATGATGGCTTCACCTTTGCGGACAATGCCGCCGATGACAGCTTCATCTTTAATATTCAACTCGCCAACGGTTTTATTGATCGCGACTGAATGTTCTTCGATTTTGAATTCTAAAACCTCTGCATCCAAATCAGAAATACCAAAAACATCCAAAACTTGGCCTTGACGAACGTAACGAAAAATTCCGTCTGCGGTAAGGAGTTTTTTATTGATAAAAGCACTGATGCCAATTTCTTGACTCAGGTGAATATAATCAATGTTTTCTACCAAAGCAATAGTCTTACGAACCCCTTTCGATTTTGCCAAAAGGCAAGACATAATGTTGGTTTCAGATGAGCCTGTTACCGCGATAAACGCATCAGCTTCAGAAATTCCTTCATCTTCTAACAAATCTCCATCACTTCCGTCACCGTAAATAATGAGAATATTATTGAATTCATCAGCTAAATCGAAAGCACGATCACGGTTTTTTTCGATAATTTTCACATTGTGTTTATCAGCTTTCAGAAGTCTAGCGGTTTTTTTACCAATACTTCCGCCTCCCAAAAGGATCACATTATGAAAATAATCTTGCTTTTTACCCAAAAGTTTATACAACTCTAAAGTTGCGTAATTCTTAGAAATAAAATATACTTGATCATTGTTCTTGAAAACAGTTTCATCGGTCGGAATCAAAGTTTCGTAACCCGATTTCGGATTGAAACGAATAATTGCAATGGGCATGAAAAGCCGTTCTGTACCACCTTTTGCGGTGAGATACACATCTTTGTATTTTTTATTGATGATGCGACAATCGTGATCTAGAACAGTCCCAAGTAGGTTTACACGACCACCATCAAACGTATGCATTTCATTGAAGGCAGATTGTTCTATAAGACTTTTGATTTCATTAGCCGCTAATAATTCTGGACTTATCAACGCATCAATTCCAAAACGTTGAACCGCTAATTGATTTTCACGCAAAAGATATTCTGGATTACTGATGCGCGCAATCGTTCGTTTGGTTCCCATTTTTTTGGCAATCAACGCACTTGTAAGGTTAGTGTTTTGGAGTTGGCTTACCGAAATAAACATATCTGCACTCTCAACATTTACTTCTCGCAAAGATTTGAAAGAAGTGATATCTCCTCGGTAGGTCATCACATCTAGAGAATTTTCTATATGTGCCAAACGCTCTTTATCGGTGTCCATCACGATAATATCGAGCATTTCGTTCGATAATAATTTCGCTAAATGAAAGCCAACTTCGCCGGCACCACCAATAATGATTTTCATAGGTTTATTAGTTTTCGTGTTTTTGCCCCATCAACATCAAGAACGATTTCAGGAATTGATCAATATCGCCATTCATTACTGCATCTACGTTTCCGGTTTCAGTTCCGGTGCGTACGTCTTTCACCAATTTGTACGGATGCATCACGTAGTTTCTGATTTGAGAACCCCATTCAATTTTCATTTTATTGGATTCTATTTCGTTTCTGGCAGCCATTTTTTTGTCGAGTTCTATCTTATAGAGTTCAGATTTCAACATTTCCATGGCGCGTTCTCGGTTGGCAAGCTGAGAACGTTCTATCTGACAAACCACCACAATTCCTGTTGGTTTGTGGGTTAACTGTACTTTGGTTTCTACTTTATTTACATTTTGCCCACCGGCACCTCCCGAACGAGAAGTTTGCATTTCTATATCGGCCGGACTGATGTCGATGTCGATCGATTCATCAACCATCGGTGAAACGTAAACCGAAACAAAACTTGTGTGTCGTTTTGCATTACTATCAAACGGAGAAATACGTACCAAACGATGCACTCCATTTTCGCCTTTCAACCATCCGAAAGCAAATTCACCGTCAATTTCGAGCGTTACCGTTTTTACACCTGCAACATCACCAGCCTGAAAGTTGAGTTCGCGCACTTTATATCCATGACTTTCGGCCCACATTAGATACATACGCATCAGCATGCTTGCCCAGTCACACGATTCTGTTCCACCAGCACCAGCAGTGATTTGTAAAATTGCACCCAAATTGTCTCCTTCATCCGAAAGCATATTTTTGAATTCGATATTTTCTATAAGCTTAATAGTTTTGGTATAATGTTCCTGAACTTCTTCATCGCTCACTTCGCCTTCTTTATTAAACTCAATCAGAACCTCCAAATCATTGGCTGCTTGCTCCACAACTTCATAATCTTCTATCCATTTCTTGACAGATCGAAGCTCTTTCATAAACACTTCTGCTTTTTTAGGATCATCCCAAAATTCTGGCGAAGCTGCTTTTTCCTCGTCATTGGTTACCTGAATTCTTTTTTGCTCGATCTCTAAATAGGTATAGAGAGCCTGCACTCTTTTTTGGATATCTTTGTACTGGTCGAAATTAAACATAACGGCAAAGGTATAAAATCTTTCGATTTTTTATAAACGTACTTTATATTTCCATTCTATAAATTTGAAAAAATTATACAGCTTATACTCAAGCAATAAGCCATAATCAAAACTTGAATCATACTCAATGTGTACCGCATACAAATCTGGATTGTAGGCAAAGGGTTGAGCGTGTCGATTGTTCCAAGAAGCTACATAAAACGTGTTTTTATTTTTATAGAAAGTGGTCGAATAATAATCCTTTGGCATAGCGATGCTTCGTAAATAGGTTTCGTATTCAGGGTCAAAAACAATTATGTCGTAGTCTCCGTCATCATTTGGTTCAAGAGTCAATCGCTCACTTTTTGTATTGTTTTCGGTAGGATAGGCGTTTCTAGAGCATGCTAAAAGGCAGAAGCTGAATAATATAAATGATAATAGCTTTTTCATTATACCAAGAGTTTTTTATTAAAATTAGTCTTTTTTCGGTAGGATGACAAGCCGATCAAGAATTAATTTAGGTCCATAAACCGAATGGATTGAACGAAAAATCGGTGCGATATTCTCGCACCGATTTCTCGTTTAAAAAAACTTACAAAAGAAGTAACTCATTGACGACGATTTCTGCGTTGGTTCTTTTTACACCGTTGGCATCTTCGTAGCTATTATAAGTTAACTTTCCTTCGACCACCAATTCTTTACCTTTGGTAACATGTTGTTCAACAATTTCGGCTAATTTTCCCCACGCAATGAGCGAATGCCATTCGGTTTGGGTAATTTTTTCTCCTTGTTGATTGGTAAATGAATCGTTGGTTGCTAAACTAAATTTAGCCATTTTACGATTGTTGGCCACTTGTTTCACTTCTGGGGTGTTGCCTACGTGACCAATTAACTGAACTTTGTTTCTTAAACTTTGCATGGCGATAAAAAAATTATAGGTTACTGTAAGTCGAATTTAAGAAATAAAACAATATGAATCAATATTTTAACATATATATTCTTTTTCTAATTCGATAATTTGTTGATCGAGATCTTTTGTTAAACCGACATGTGGGCGAGAGGTTTGCAAAGACGAACTTCTAACTGCCGTTAACCAACGAAAACGTTCGGGTTTGTCCATTTGGGCAATCACACTTTCTTTGCATTCTCCATGCCCAATATTTCTGATTGCTTCTAAGTTTTTTTCTACTTCATCCAAGTCTAATTCATGTGGAAATGCATTGATTCGATCACGATTGAGTTGTATTCTAACTTGTAGAAAATCAGCCTTTTTACTGAAAACAATAACTCCTACATTTACAAACTCTTCTCTTTCTACCTTGGGAACTATTCGTAGAATAGCATACTCATATAAGTGATTGTCTGACATCGATGGCGTGTTTTACAAAATTAGACGTATGGGCTAAACGGATTTTCAAGAAGTCTTTATAAACAGTTTTCATTTCTTCTTTGCTTTCTTCATCTTCGCTTGTTTCTAACCATTCATAAGGCAATAAATCCACAATCTGATCGATTATTTCTGCAGATAATTTACTCGAAAATTCACGGTCAATTTCTTCTAATTTAGAAGCTTGCTTCAACAATACATGATCTTTTATTTGTTCGAATTTGCTCAGCGCATGTTCTTCCCATCCATACCATGAATGATGAAAATAAAAGGATGCTCCATGATCAATTAACCATAATTCTTTGTTCCACATCAATAAATTGGTGTTGCTAAAAGTACGATCCACATTCGTGATATAGGCATCTAACCAAACTATTCTACTTGCCAAATCTTCATCGATTAAATTTACGCTCGGGTCATAAGTTATCGAACCCGATAAATAATGCAATCCTAAATTTAGACCTTGACTGAATTTTAGTAAATCTTGAATTTCTTCGTCGGCTTCTGTTCGACCAAAAGCTTCATCGAGTTCGGCAAAAACCAACTCGGGAACCGGGAGGCCTAAATAACGAGCAATCTCGCCACCCAACAATTCAGAAATCAACATTCGCGGTCCATGTCCGGCACCTTTAAACTTCAATACATATTTGAAACCATCATCTGCATCGGCCAACGCAGGTAGCGAGCCACCTTCTCGCAAAGGCGTAATGTATCGTTCTACGTTTACCGTTCGTAATTCTATCGGCGTTTTCATTTTTTTTAGTTTTATTTTATGAAAACTTTAATAAGGAAACTCTTTTAAAGGAATCATATTTGAATATCCAAAATTACCAAAATAAGAGAATGATTGCTAAAATTACCCAAAACATTAAAAAATTTCTATCCAATACATATCTCAAAACGGCTTTTATCATGGCTTTTGTGGGGATGTTTTTGTTGGTGGGGATTAATTATGCAATGGTGTTGTTTGCCAAACCGTATGTATCTACTCAGGTCAATGAATTGAGTGATGATGCACGCGTAGCGGTTGTTTTCGGGACGCGATTCAATAAAAATGGCGAACCGTCAGATTTGTTAAAAGATCGTTTAGATGCTGGCATTCAACTGTTTAATTCTGGTAAAATAGATTATCTTCTTTTGTCGGGCGAATCGTTGAGAAATACCATTTCAGAGGTCGATGTTATGGAGAAATATTGTGTCGAAAGGGGAGTGCCGGTAGAAAAAATTCTTGTCGATGGAGCTGCATTAGACACTTATTCTACGGTTTATCGTGCCAAATATATTTACGGCATCAAAAATCCGATATTTGTTACTCAAGAATATCATTTGAGTCGTGCTCTTTTTATCGGTCGAATGCTCAATATTTCTTGTTCAGGTTACCCAGCAGATTTTCATACTTATCCCGATTTGCACAAAGATCGAGCGCGCGAATTGGTTTCCAATGTCAAGGCAATTATGGATGTTTCCTTCAACAGAGTTCCGCCTTACGTCCTCAAAGAAAGAAAACCTTTGGTGTTGTAAATAGTTTTTTAGCTGCTAAACTATTTGGTAAGTTTTCGGTAGGAGGTTTTTTATGGTTGTATTTTCGGTAGGATGAAATACAGAGCGAAATTATTGCGCTTGTAGGATGAAAATTGCAGGTCGTTTATGAAAATCTTCTTGGCAATTTTTCCAGTTTTTTACTTGCTGAGTTGAAATAAATTCTGACGGCAAAGTAAGATCGCAAGCCACACAAAAAAGCGTATTTCCGTTTAAGAATTTGGTTACATCGTTTATCAATTGTTGGTTTCTGTACGGAGTTTCCATAAAAATCTGAGCCGTTCCGTACAAGGCACTTTCTTTCTCTAAATGCTGTAATTTTTTCTTACGTTCATTCTTATCAATTGGTAAATAACCATGAAAAGCAAACGATTGTCCATTCATACCAGAAGCCATCAAAGCCAGTAGAATAGAGGATGGGCCAACCAAAGGAACGACCGAGAAATTTACTTTATGCGCTTGTTGCACCAAAAGTGATCCAGGATCTGCGACAGCAGGCAAACCAGCTTCGGAAATGATACCGATGCTTTCTTTTCTATCGAGTAATTGATAGATAGCCAATAAATCTTCTCCTTCGGTATGTTTATCGAGAATATGTATTTCTAAGGAAGATTGCGGTTTATTGGGGCAAATTTTCTTGATGAATTTTCGTGCGGATTTCTCATTTTCAACCACAAATAAATTCAACGACTCAACAACTTCTGTATTGAAATTCGGCAATGAAGCTTCGGGAGAAGCATCGCCCAAAAGGTTGGGAATTAAATATAATTTGGGTTGAGGCATGATTTCTTATCGGTTGATTTTTTTTACTAATTCATCGGTAGCACGATCCAATAAATCATAGACTTCTTCGAAATCTTTTTCGGTTCCATAATAAGGATCCGGAACATCTGCTTGTTCTTGAAAAGCTTCGAGGAGGATGAGTTTTATTTTGTCCTTTTCTACTTGCGTTGAGGCAAGTTTTTGTAGATCAGCAAAATTATCTCGATCCATCGCATAAATCAAATCAAAATCAGAAAACATTTGGGGCACAAATTGCTGAGCTTGGTGATGAGAAATATCAATCCCATGTTTTTTAGCAACTGCAATACTTCGATGGTCAGGATTTTTTCCTTCGTGCCATTGCGCTGTACCAGACGATTCTACCGTGAAATTATTACCAAGTTTGTGTTGTAAAATTCCCTCGGCCAAAGGCGAGCGACAAATGTTCCCAAGACAAACCATCATAATTTTCATAGCCAATTGATTTTTGGATTAAACCGTGAATTTTTTATTGATTTCTTCGATATATCCTTTGAAAACTTTATCGGTTTCCGACAAATTGGTCACGGTTTTGCAAGCATGTAAAACGGTTGCATGATCGCGGTTTCCGATTTGATCACCGATACTTTTCAGAGAAGCTTTGGTGTGCATTTTAGCAAAATACATTGCTAAATGTCTTGCTTGTACCACGTCTCTTTTGCGTGATCTTGATTGTATATCTTCGATCGGAATTTTGAAATAATCGCAAACTGTTTTTTGGATATAATCAATCGAAATTTCCTTTTTGCTGTATTGAATGATGTTGGATAAAGTATCTTTCACCAAATCTAAAGTGATTTCTTTTCGGTTGAAAGTCGATTGAGCAATGATCGAATTCAATGTTCCTTCTAATTCACGAACATTGGTTTCTACATTCTCAGCGATGTATTCTAACACAACTTCAGGAATTTCTATTCCGTCTTTTTCTATTTTTTGTTGGATAATTTCTCGACGAGTTGCAGCGTTTGGCATTTGCAATTCGGCATTCAATCCCCATTTGAAACGAGAGATTAATCGAGGTTCCATTTCGGTTAACGTTGCCGGTGATTTATCAGAGGTAAGGATAATTTGTTTTCCTTTTTGCTGTAAATCATTGAAAATATGGAAGAAGGCTTCTTGGGTTTTTGTTTTACCAGCCAAGAATTGGATGTCATCGACAATAAGCACATCAATCATTTGATAGAAATGCACAAAGTCGTTCTGACTTTTATTGGCAACCGAATTAATGAACTGCATGGTAAACTTTTCGGTCGAAACATATAATACAGATTTGTCCGGAAACAATTCTTTGATTTCTTGTCCGATCGCATGAACCAAGTGCGTTTTTCCTAAACCAACACCACCATAAATAAAGAAAGGGTTGAAAGAAGTTCCTCCCGGACGTTTGGCGATTGCTTTACCAGCGGTTCTTGCCAAACGATTCGATTCACCTTCGATAAAATTATCAAAATTGTATCGATGATTCAGTTGCGAATCGATTTTTAGTTTTTGTAAACCAGGAATCACAAAAGGGTTCACCACATCGTTCCCCTCAATTTTTAGCGGAGCATCGATAAGGTTAGGTTTCACCTTCTCTTTATTGATCGAAGGAATTCTTACCGTGTCTGGATTTTGCGTTTTATTACGCATATTGGTTACAATGCTGTACACCAATTTTCCATCGGGTCCTAAAACTTTTAACAAAGCACTTTTCAGTAAAGCAATATAATTATCTTCTAACCATTCGTAGAAGAATTTACTAGGTACTTGAATAGTCAGAATATTTTCTACAAGCTTAATTGCTTTTGTAGGCAAAAACCATGTATTGAAGGCCTCTTTTTCGATGTTGTCTTGAATATAAGAGAGACACTTATCCCATACAATAATTGCATTTTTATCCATTCTATTCGTTATAAAATTTTAGTTAAACAGTTTTAGTATTAGTATTGATTGATAATGAAGGGGTTGGTTTTTCATTACCTTTCGGGGCAAATATGTGGACAATTTTTTGATAAAAAAAATGAGGTCCAACTTGATAAACCAAAAAATATTTGATATATAAAAAACATCAAAAACACCTCCTTATGGCATCTAACTTCCTGCTGATAAGGCTTATCAAAAATAAGCAATAAAATTTACATTTATTTTTCTTATAACCTTTATTGATTATGTGCTATAATTGATTGATAGACAAGTTGTAAAATAATTATTAAGCCTTTGTAAGATTTTTGTAAAATAATTGTAAAGTTATGATGAGTAGTTAGTAACTTTATTTATGTAAAGTAAAGCTTTATGAAATGTTAAAATTTAAAACTTGTCATTATTCCATAAATTCAAGTATTATTTATTCAAAAAAAATAATTTCTTACCTTGCACGAGATATTAAACGATACCCATGAAATTGTTAAAAGAAAAAATAGATCAGACCATTGTAAACATTCCCGATTTCCCGAGTGAAGGAATCCAATACAAGGACATTTCTCCTTTATTTTTAGACCCAGTATTATCGCGAGAAATTATCCAAGAATTTGCCGAAAAAGCCAAAGGAAAAGTAGATTTGGTTTGCGGGATAGAAAGTCGTGGATTTTTATACGGCGTACAAATTGCTCATGAGCTGAATGTTCCTTTTGTCATGATTCGCAAAGCAGGTAAATTACCTCCTCCAGTTGTGGCGCAAACTTATGAACTCGAATACGGCACGGCAACGTTAGAATTGAAAGAAAATGTCATTCAGCCCGGAATGCGTGTGATGATTCATGACGATGTTTTGGCCACTGGCGGAACAGCAGAAGCGGCAGCTTGGTTGGTAGAAAAATGTGGAGGCGTGGTAACGCAATTTTCTTTTATTGTGGCGTTGGATTATTTAGAAGGTGAGAAAAAACTGAAACCAATTACCGAAGATATTGTGAGTTTAACCTCATATTAAGAATGACAATTAGTTAGTTTAACGAATGATATTTGTAAAAAGTCTGAAGTATTTCAGGCTTTTTTTATTACTTTTAGTTTCGTAAAAATCCTTACTGTGGTAAATAAATTAGTTGCGAAAGCATCGATCCAAATCCAACAACCGATCAGCAAAGTCTATCATGCGATCGTAGAACCCGAAGAAATGAAGCATTATTTTATTGCAAATTCGACTGGGAAATTGGAGAGCGATACGGTTGTCGAATGGCAGTTTTCCGAATTTGCGGATCGTTTCCCAGTCAAAGGTTTGATTATGGATGAGCCAACGTTTATTTCTTTCGATTGGTCGGGAGGACAAGAAAATGCTGAAGTAAAGATTTTTCTTACCGAACAAAAAGATGGTTCGACAGTGGTGAAAATCGAAGAACATGAAATGGAGAATACTGCGGAAGGCATCAAACAATTGATGCAACAAACAGAAGGTTGGGCAAATTTCTTGGCTTGTCTCAAAGCGTATTTAGATCATGGAATCAATCTTCGGAAAGGAGCTTTTGATTTTATGGCGGATAATCATTGATCCTAAAATCCTATCAATAATAAAAAAAAAGAAGAGCGTTGTGCTTTTCATCCTACCGAAAATTTACTAAACAAATAGAATAACACACGAATGGAAAAACAGAAATTTAAAATGGGGCAAATCGTATGGACTGATCTAACGGTTGATGAACCCGAAAAGCGAAAAGAATTTTATAAAGAAGTTTTTGGTTGGAAGGAATTTCCGGTGCAAATGAAAGATGGAGAAGAGGAATACCAAGATTTTGCTATGTTGGTTGATGAAGACACACCTGCGGGCGGAATTTGTACGAATCGTGGACAGAACAAAGGAATTCCACCACAATGGATAATGTATGTGCAGGTAGAAGATGTAGAAAAAAGTTTGCAAAAATGCCTTGATTTGGGCGGAAAACTTTTGCATTCGAATAAGAAAAAAGATGGTCGTTTGCAGTATGTGATTGTCGAAGATTTTGCAGGGGCTGTTTTTGGAATGGGAAGTTTTTAATTGAGTAATAAAATAAATACTATTGGAAAATTTATTTTTCTAAAAATCACTAAACAAGATCCTTCATCCTAAAATAAACTGTATTTTTAGGGTATAATTTAATAACAAAGAAATCTTCTTATGAATAAATATATCCTTGGTTGTTGCGTTTTGCTAAGTTGTGGTTTACAAGCTCAGAAAAAAGTGGGCGATTTGTTTCCGATACAACTCATAGAAAAACATAATCCACAAGCCGATGCGACAATTGTTGTTCTCAGTCCATCTTTGGCTTCGGACAACGCTTATGCTTCGATGCTGACAACTTCACTAAAGTATTATTTTACAGATGGTTTGGCTTTTGATAATCAAATCAAGAAACCTAATGTTGAGGTGATTTATGTGGTGAATACAGAAGAGCCTACTACTTCGCAACCAAGAAATTCGTGGGAAGCGCCTTTTGTACAAGACAATAGAATGTACGATGCCAAAGGAGTAGTTAACCGTGCTTTGGGGGTGAAGGTTTTCAATAATCAAACAACCAATTTCACCGAGCAATTAAGTTTTGCAACTCAGAAAGAAACGCCAAGTTCCATTTTGTATTTGTTAGACAAGGATTATACAATATTGGCGATTGATGAGAATTATCGCGCACAAGGCGAACATCTAAAACCGATAGAAGATCGATTGAAATCGTATTTGGGTGTGCAACAAAATAATCGTCCAACCAAGCAAACTCCTCTGAAAGTAGGCGATAAAGCACCCGATTTTGTTTTGCATAATCCAGAAGCTGCAGCAAATTCTCCTCAGAAACTTTCTGATATTTCAGACAAATTTAAAGTGATTACTTTTTACCCGGCTGCTTTTAGTGGTGAGGTTTTGTCCGATTTTGCCAACGTAAATCATAACGTAGGTATGAGTTGTGCAACGCAAATTCAATTGATAGATCATCATCCGGCAATGAAAGAAGTAGAAATGTTTGCGATTTCGAGTTCGACTCCGGCCTTGTTGAAACTATGGAAAAAAGCCCTCAAAACAGATCGTATCACTTATCTCAATGATGAGGATTATTCGATTGCTCGACAATACAATGCCTACAATCCTTTAGGTTACAGCAATCGCGCGACGTATATTTTATCGAAAGACAACACGATTTTGTATGCAAACGAAAGTTTCAGTTTCGAAGATGAAGAAAAGTTTCCTACTCTTTTAGAAGAATTGATCGAGAAGTATAACTAAGATATCTTTTTATTTCGGTAGGATGAAACGAATTTGATTAACCATAAAAAAAGCGATGTTCAACTGAACATCGCTTTTTTTGTAGGAATATTTCTATTAATTTTTGATTAACTTTTTGGTTGTTACTTCCTTATTCGTCGTAATTTTCAGGATATAAATTCCTTTAGAAAGTGAAGAAGTATCAAACTCAGCACGATTTCCTTTTACCTTCAATTCTGTATTTACAACTGATCTTCCGGTAACATCAGAAACTTCTATTTTGATCGATTTTCCTAAGTTCTCATCAGCAAAATAAACCATATCTTTTGCCGGATTCGGGAACATATAAAGACTAGATAATTTATAGTTTGTCGTGTTCATCGTTTTACAATCCAACACATCTGCAGGCGGCATCTCGAACGATGAAGTACCATCTATACGAGAATCAGAACTCCCTTGACTAGCACCGTACCCTAATCCACGACGAGAGAAAGCTTGCCAAATTTCACATTGGTTTTCACCATTGTAGTTTGCTATATCCGCAGCCAAAATTGCATCACGACCATCTACAAAACCTGGGCTACATGGTTGGTTTTTCATCCCATCCATAACCAATTGTAGAGCGATATTGTTCCCTTTATCACCGTTGTAAATATCAGGTGAGAAACCATATTTGTCGATCAAGTTCCAAGTCATATCCCATAACATCGTAGCCCAAACATAACCTGTTCTGTGAGGAGATTCACCAGCAGAGTCTCCATAGGTTTTTAGTTTATCGTACGTTGCAGGGTTTATGTTTTTGTCTGTACTATATGGCGTAGGGCGGATTCCTCTTCCTGTTTTAGGTTGATCAGAAACATACGTTCCGATACCACGCGCATCGGTTCCTTTGTCTTCTGGTTGCATTGTTAGGATGTATCCGAAGAAATCACTCCAACCTTCACCCATTTGTTCTCTGTTGCGTAAACAAGAGCTTGATGATAATGGTCCAGTTAAGCGATTAGAAATTCCATGTCCGTACTCGTGTGCAATAACACCGTTATCCAACGAACCATCATAATAAGGAGTATCAGCAACATTCAAACTTCCTGCTACAGTAACGTTCGAAGCTAATTTTGTTTTGATTTTATCGCCTAATTCTTTGGCAATCATAACTGAAGGAATCGTAATCGAGCTATCTGTTCCGCCCATTGGGATCGGTGCTCCATCATCGTTATTTACTACTATAACTCCTTTTGCACCAGCGTCTTGTGCTGTTTTTACTTTCGTTACAAAATTACAATTTCCGCGAGTAACGATGGCGATATTGTTATTAATTTCAGATGTATTGGTTGGAGTAGAACACCCTTCATTGGTACCGTCGGTGGTTTTTACCAAAATAAAATTAGCGTTAATTTGCGTATCTATTTTATCTCCAAATTGCGCTTCTGTTGCGGTATAGTCACCGGCAAGATCAGAAGGTGAGGTAATGCTTACTAAGTTTTGGGTGTAGTTTGCAGGCGGATTCCAAAGATACATAGCCATACGCGCGATAAATCCATCGGATAAAGTTGCAAAGGTTGCATTGTTCAAGACTCCTTCATTGAATCGTGTGTGCGCTAAAGCAATTACTTCATCATTTCCGGTTCCACCTTTACCAAAATTCGATTTCTGGAAGTTCCCACTTTTTTCATCAAAACCATAGTTGTACATAATGTCATGCATCATGTTGTTCATATAGAAAAGATTCACTGTAGCTGCTTCTTTAGATTTGAATGGATGTTTACCAAACTGATAATCATAGTCGAAGTCGTAATTACCTGTTTTGCTAGAAACTTTACCATCTAAGGTTACAGAAGCTCCAGAGTATGTATTATACCCCGTAGAGTTGTGGTCATAAGCTGCACGAACATTGTTTCCGTAAGTTGAATCTTCTTCTGTGTTCCCATACTTGTGCCATCCTTCTGGTGAAGCGGTTTGGTTAGCAACATTCGAATAATTTACGGTATTGGCCGGACCAAATGAAGGAGACTCTGATGGAAGAGCAAAAACTTTGTATTGCGGATCATTTTCAGTTGTAGCAAAAGCTTCTTTTAACCAATCGAAAGTTGGACGATTTTCGGCAATTCTTGTCGCATTTTGATGAAAGTCTGGATGAAAATCACACGACAAAGTAGAGTTGTGTAAATCCAAAACTTCTCCAGAATGAGCGTCGAGCAAAGCCATGTACACATCATTTTCTGTTGCTGTTTTCACTGCAACCATGAATTCTTTTACCAAATGATATTGATCTTTTTGGTCTAAGAAATAAAGTGTTTTAACTTCGTGTTGTTCTACAGGATATATGCCTGTTTCTTGTTTTTTTAGTGCATTTTCTTTAACCGAAACTCCAAAATGTGAAGCTAAACTATTTAATAATGCAACATCGGTTAAAGAGCTTTTTTGTGCAGGGAAAGATTTATTCAATTGTGCATCTACCAAACCAGCAAAATGAACAACTTGGTTGTTTTTTACTAAGAAATTTCCGTATGCATTGTAAATCGGAATACCGTTATGTTCGTACTGTATAAATACACGTTCGGTAGAATTTTTTTCATTCGGAATAGTTTCTAAAACTTGATATTGAATAGAACCACTCGCTTGGGTCAATTGATTTTGATGCAAATATTGATCAATTAAGTTTCGTTGATCTTGCGCAAAAGAAACCTGACTCATCAATACGATCGTAGAGAGAAGTAGAAATTTTTTCTTCATTTTAAATATGTGTTAATTTATTTGTGCTAAAAGTAAACTTTTTAACCTAGAGAAAAAATTTTTTGTTCTGATATTTTAAAATTATTGTTGATTTCATTCGGAAATATTTCACGAAATGTCCTATTTATTAGAATAGCATTCGGTTTATTAGATCAAGCCACGGGCTTTAATTTCTAGGTATTTATTAAGACTACTCACCGTAAGATTTTGGGGTTCTGTATAGATCGTCTGAATCCCTGATTGATGCAACTTCTGAATGATTAATTCTTTTTCGTTGATGAATTTTTCTGCAATAACTTGGTTGTAAATGTCAATTGTTCGGTACGCAGTTTGTTCGGCCAATTGTATCATTTCTGTGTTTTTGAACATGATAACCACTACAATATGCGATTTTTTCATCAAACGTAAATATCTAATTTGCCTGTTTAAGGCATCTAAAGTTTCGAAGTTTGTGTATAAAAATATCAACGACCGTTGAGCAATATGTTTGCGCATATAGGTATAAAGATGTCCAAATTCGGCTTCTTCGAAATTGGTTTTGATGTTGTACAAAGCCTCTAAAATCAATTGCATTTGATGATTTTTCCGATCCGCAACCAAATGTTTTTTTACATCAGAAGAAAAAGTTAGCAAACCTGCTTTGTCGTGTTTCAGTAAGCTAATATTCGACAAAACTAACGAAGCATTGATCGAATAATCGAGCAAAGTCATCTCGTTAAAAGGCATTCGCATGGTTCGACTCAAATCTAAAAAAGAATAAATCGGTTGTGATTTTTCATCCTGAAATTGATTCACTTTCAGGATTTGCTGTTTCCCGGTCGCTTTCCAATTGATGTGTCGATATTCGTCACCAAGAGAATAATCTTTGATTGTATCAAATTCTAAACTTGCGCCAATTCTCCTAATTTTTTTCACACCCAACTCATGCAAACGGTTGGTTGTGGCTAATAATTGATATTTTTTGAGCTGTAAAAAACTCGGATAACACGTCATTTCGGTTGGCGTTTCTATTTGATATCGACGCTCGAAAAAACCTATTTTCCGTACAAAAACATTGCATTTCCTAAAAATATATTTTCCTCTTTTGGTCGGACGAATCTCAAACCAAAACGATTCGATTTGTTTCGATTGTAAAGTTTTCTGCATCTCAAAATTCCGAATTTGTAATTGTACCGGAATTTCTTCGATCAATCTAATTTTCATCGAAGTAGGATAGTAATTGCTCACAGAAATAGAAAGCGGATTGTAATCACCATTCGATAATCGTTCCGGATATTCTCGTTGTATTTTTATGCCATTTTTTTGGGCGTAGAGAAAGAGGATATCCAAAATAGAAACTCCTACAAAGATCCAAAAAATAACGCGTCCAATCGGATACATCCATTCGATAAAAAATGAAATAACCAAAATGGCAGTTACTGCAAAAAGACAGTAAAAAAATACATTGGTAAGAAAAAAGGAACGAAAAAATTTCATTAGCGCGGGATGTTGGTTTGGTCGATAATATCTTCTATAACTTGCTGTGCAGTTAATCCTTCCATTTCTTTTTCGGGCGTAAGAATCACGCGATGCGTAAGGATAGGAAAAGCCACTTGTTTGATGTCTTCTGGCGTTACATAATCTCTTCCGTTGATGGCGGCATTGGCTTTCGAAGCTTCTAGCAAAGCGATGCTAGCTCGTGGCGAAGCCCCTAAATATAAGGCTTGGTGCGTTCTGGTTTGGGTAACTACATTGGCCATATAGGCAATGAGATCGGCATGGACAAACACAGATTTCACTTGCTCTTGGAAAGCTAAAATTTCTTTGGCCGAAATCACCGGATGTACCAAAGTTGTTTTGTCTATATTTTTTCGATTTTGCTGTTCATTGAGCAAGATGATTTCGTTTTCTAAACTTGGATAATCTACCTCAATTTTGAATAAAAAACGATCGAGTTGCGCTTCGGGTAAGCGATATGTTCCTTCTTGCTCAACCGGATTTTGAGTTGCAAACACAATGAAAGGCGGTTCGAGCGTATACGTATTTCCATCAACCGTAACTTGATTTTCTGACATACATTCGAAAAGGGCTGCTTGCGTTTTTGCAGGCGAACGATTGATTTCATCAATCAGAATTAGGTTGCCGAAAATTGGTCCTTTGATAAATTCGAATTCATTGGTTTTCATGTTCAGAATCGAGTTCCCGGTAACGTCGGCAGGCATCAAATCGGGCGTAAATTGTATCCTACTGAAATGCGAATCAATCGTTTGAGCTAATAATTTTGCCATCATGGTTTTGGCTACACCAGGCAAACCTTCTATCAGAGAATGTCCGCCGGTTAACAAAGAAAGCATGAGATAATCGAGAACGCGATCTTGACCGACAATGACTTTTTTGAGTTCTTTTTTTATTGAGCTAAAACTATTTTGTAATTCGCTAAAATCGATTCGATTTTCATTGGGGTGAAATCGATTGGGCGACTGATATTCTCCTAAGTTGTCTGTTGTATTCATAGTATGTGGGCTTTCTTTTTATAATTTTCTACCAGTTCGTTTACAGTATGTAATTCTTCTGTTGTTAGGGTTTCTACTTGTTTATAATACAAAAGTTGTTCGATAAATTTCTCGGTTTCTTGCTGGCTCATGTTCGCTTTGTGTGCCAAGGTTTTTATGTTTTTTGGTTGGAGAAGATTATTGGTATCCAACCCAAAATGTTTGCGAATATTGAAAAAGAAATAATCGATTTTTTTCTGGGCAATATTGGCATTCATATTATTTTCATAATACATCGAGGCAATAGTTTTGGTAAATTCTACAGTAAGATTGGCTTCTGGTTTGATGATTGGAATCGCGCTTTGCTCTCTTTTTGATCGAAACACAAAATACAAAATAAGTGCAGCAAAAAGTAATCGCCATGCAAATGCCAAGGTTTTGTTAGTGAGAATGAAACGCAAAATATGATTGCTTTCTTGCAATTTGTCGGGCGAAAACCAATAGACTTCTTTTCCTTTCAGGTAAGATAAACTTTCTCTAGCGTAGAGATAAGACGGTTCTTTGAGCAAATAATAATTGGTAAACGCTTTGGGGTAACTATGCAAGTAGATATAGCCTTTGCCATGTTTTACTCGAATAAAATTCGGGATATATTTGTCTTTATCATAGCGAACGTAACCCAAAATTTCTAGGTCGTTTTTCTTTTTTTTGTTGAAATAAACATAGGTTTGATCGACTGTATATTCTTTGTTTTTTTGTTCGATTTTAAAGTGTTGATTTCCTTTAATCAACCAATTTTCGTAATAATTGATTTGTAAAGGAATGTACGTGTCATACGATGAAATTGCGATATAATCTAAATCTAATTTTTGAGGTAAGTCGCCCAAAAGGTAACTCGAAACAAAAAGAGTTCCGCCTTTGGCAACAAAATCCAAGGTTTCCTCTTGGGCAGTTTCTGTAAGCAATTCATAATTCAAGCCGTTGCCGACGATGAAAATAGCCGATTTCTGAGGATCTAATTTTGAGGTTTTTTGGTATAATGTTTCGTTGATTTCACCTTGATAATTTGTCCAATTTTTTATTTCATGATTCAAAATATACAAGCCGAAAGGCGATTTCGAATCGAGTTTGAAATTATCAGACCAATCAATTTTTTCTTTTTTATTGATTTCTAGAAAAGTGGTCAACAACAACATTATGACCAAGAAAACAGCGCCGATTTTCAGTCCTTTATTCATCCTAAACGCGAATTAAATTGGTTGAACAAAGTTTCGTATTGCAAAAAATCTTCTTTAGAAATCGGTTTCAATCCAAACCAAATTTCATTGAAGATGGCTGTATTTTCTAAGAATTTAGTTTTGATATTTTCATCCGAAATTTCATTAGACAATTCTGTGTTTGTTTTTTGGTACGACCAATCGATAAGGTTTTTTTTGGCTAATTTTTTCACATTCGACAAGTGCAATAATCGAATAGCAAGCGGAAAGTTGTTGCTGTTTTTTGCATCGAGAATCAAATCATCTAATTCTAAATCCAATAAGTTTTTTTCTATATATCGCAATGGATCTTCGTTTTTTTCTTCTTTTCTTTGATGAATGAAAGGAGCATTTCCAGACACAATTATTCGATACAGAACATAAATTATCAAAACTGCGCCAAGAAGAATTAAGATTCTTTCGATCCATTTTTCCAGCGAAACTTCATCAAAAATATCGAATTTTTTAAAGAATTTATTCAACCATAATCCGATTCTCGTTAATAAATTATTTTTTTCGTCTAAAAGTTTATTTTCATCATAAATAAAAGAATTATCGGAATACTTTTTTTCGAATTGGTCGAAATTATTTTCTACTGACGAAGTTTTGGATTTTTCTTTCGGATAGGAATCAAATTGTTCCACGTCGAATTTGTACGCCTTTACTTGTCCTTGTTCTTCCTGAGCAAACAAGTAACTGCCTAACATGAAAAGGACGAGGAAAATAGTGTGTTTATACTTCATCTGTAGTTTGCCCAATTGATTGAATAGATTCTAAAACAGATTCGTGGTATTTGGTTTCATTGTTCGAGCAATAGATTAGAAAAACAAAAGAATTGTTGATCATAATCGATAAAATATAGCCAAAAGAAAGAATTCCAGATACAAATGAGATCACAATTTTTCCCCAATAAGTAGTAAAAAAATCAGAAAAAAAGGATGCTGAATTAAATCCGATAATGAAAAAAAGGATAAACGGAATTATCAGTAAAATCAACATGATGATCCCTAAAAGAAACTGAAATAAAAATAGGGAAGAAGTATGGTTGAGCCAATTTTTTTTGAGGAAAGGAAACGTATTTCGAATCGCATCAATCATTCCGAATTTTTTCTCACGGTAAAGCATAAAAGCGCAATAATAGAAAATCATCAAAAACATGGAGATGAAATTCGCAGCTAATCCTCCGATTATTGGGATAAATATTAAAATGATATAAATAATAGATACTGGAATTATGATAATTAAACTGAAAAGAAATAACACAAAACCACCAGTAATATACGTTTTGAAATTGCTTTTTGCACTCTTCAGAACCGTTTTATAATTGAAATCGGTATTGTTTCTATCGCGCAACAAAATCATGTATTCATTGCACAGAATTCCTAAAAATAAAACCATGAACAACAAGGCAAGTCCATAACCGATAAATAAAATTGCCGGAGTTGTAGCCAAATCAAAATATTCGATATCATTGATTTGCGAAGTTGCCAAAAACGTCAATAAGATAATCATCCCAATCAAAGGCAAACTTAGCGTTAAAAGGGTTGCGATATAATGTTTGAAAATCTGACGGAAAAGAGAAATGAAATCTTGAATAAGATCTCCGACACCACGTTCTTTATTGAATTGAAAATTTAGGTCCATGCGTTTCTTTTTGCTAATAAATAGGGAAGAATTAGGTAATAATATCCGATCAATAAGATGGATAAAAGAATTATTGTAAGGGATAAAAATAAGTTAATATCGTAATGTCTGGTTACAAAACCTTCTAAAGTTCCGGCTACTATAAAAAAAGGAACAGTAGAAATTAAGATGATTGCCGCTCTTTTTAGGTGCAATATAAAACTATCGATTCTTTTATAGGTTCCTGGGAAAAGGTAGGAGTTTCCGACCATTAATCCACAACCACCCGCGATAATGATCACCGAAATTTCGATGGTTCCATGGATCCAAATTGCCGACATAGCTTTGCCTAAAACTCCTTGTTCGTAAAAAAGATAGTGGAAAGCGCCGAGCATAATTCCATTCTGCATCAATATATAACCGGTGCCTACACTAAGAAAAATTCCTGCAATAAACGCATAAAAAGCAACTTGAACATTGTTGATTGTTATACCCAAAGTACTGCTGATTTCATCGCTACTATTATAGATCGCCGCAGGATCGCCTTTGGCAATATTGGCTAAAGTTTCGTCTACATAAAAATTTCCTAAAATCAAACGAACAAAACCTTCGTCATAATGAGAAGAAAGCCAGCCAATTAGAACAAAAAAATAAAAGATAAGAAACGAATAAAACAAAGGTCTTCTCGATAAAAATACCGCTTTCGGAACTTCGTAAGCAAAGAAATGTTGGATAGAATTTTTATGTATTTTCTGATCACGATAAATGCTTTGATGCGCAAAAATGGCCAATTCATTCAAGTATTCTTTGGTTTTACTTTCCGGATAAAAAGTTTGGGCATAGGCCAAATCGTTCGTCAATTCTATATAATTCGACGCTAAAATATCTGGATGTATTTCCAATTTATTTTTTAAATTGTGCTCAATTTCGGTCCATTTCGTTTTGTTCCGTTCAACAAAAGCAGCTTCCCTCATAAGGTTTCGTTGTGTATATAGTCAAATATATGGATAAATTAAAAATAAATACACCACAAAATGTACAAATCGAATATCGAATTGCGAGTGTGGGAACAAGGATGTTGGCTATCCTAATCGATTTTGCGGTGATGATGACGTATGTTGTTTTTAACACCTACATTCTTTCTAAAATTAATTTTGACGAAAGTTGGACCTATATGGCCGTTACTATGCTTGTGAATTTTCCGGTGATATTTTATTTTTTTTACATGGAAACTATTTTTCAAGGTCAAACCTTAGGTAAAAAAGTTATGAATCTAAAAGTGATTCGTATTGATGGAAACAAAGCGTCGATTTACGAGTATTTTATTCGTTGGATTTTTACCATAGTCGATATCTTAATGATGAGTGGTGTAATTGGTTTGTTGTCGATGGTAATGACAAAAAAAACGCAACGTTTGGGCGATTTAGCAGCAAATACAACTGTGATAAGCCTCAAATCTCAACTCAATATTCAAGAAACGGTGTTGGAAGAATTGACGCAAGAACGACAAATAGTTTACCCGCAAGTTCGTTTTTTATCGGATCAAGATGTTAATTTAATCAAGAAAAATTATCACTATGCTCTGGCAAAAAAAGATGAGCAAGTTCTGATTGCTTTGCGTGATCATTTAGTGAAATTATTGAATATTGAAGAAGTAAAATCTTCACCATCAGAATTTATACAAGAAGTTTTAGAAGATCATTATCAATTGTATAAAGATATTTAATTAAATTAATAATTTAGGTAGGATATCCTCCAAAAAAAATATAGAATTATGGGAATAGCAGAAGTTTTGAAAAAACGAAAAGAAGAATTGGCTGCAAAAAATATAGCCGAAGGAAATGCTTTTAGAGAGCAGTTTGCAGAAGATCCTACCGTGAAAAAAGAGGAAAATGGCTTGCTGATAAAAGTCGAAAAAATGGGCGAAGGCGCAATCCCAAGTGCAACGAGCAAAGTGTTGTGTCATTATCACGGAACCACGATTCATGGCGAGGTGTTCGATAGTTCGGTCAATAGAAATAAACCCGCTTCTTTTCCGCTCGATAAAGTGATCAAAGGTTGGACGCAAGCTTTAACGCAGATGCCGGTTGGGAGCAAATGGACGCTTGTTTTACCTCCAGAATTGGCATACGGAAATCAACAACTCAATCAATACATCGGGCCGCAAACTACCTTGGTTTTTCAGGTCGAATTAATTGCAATTCTCGATGAATAATTTCATACCTTAGGTCTTCTAAACAACGTTACCTAAAAAAATGAAAAAGAAAAAATTGTGCGTGCTTTCCTTGGATGGTGGCGGAATACGAGGAATCGTGAGTTGTGTGATTCTAAAATATCTTGAAGATGAAATCGCTAAGTTCGAGGGAAAGCCAGTGCAAATTGGAAATTATTTCGACTTTATTTCCGGAACTTCTACTGGCGGATTGATTGCAGCCCTGATTTTGTTACCAAGTAAAAAACACCCAAGAATAGCCAATAATTCTATTGTCGATGCACTCAATATTTATGTGGGAGATGGAAATAATATTTTTTCTAAAACTTTTTGGACGATTTTAAAGAATCCATTATCGTTTTTCAAATCGAGTTTTCCGACGATGGTGATCGAACAAGAGTACAATAAAATATATCGAAATTATCAACTCAAAGATCTGATTCGTCCAACGGCAATCATGGCGTATGATACCGTTCACAGAACCGGAAAATCGTTTAATTCTGCCGAAGCAATTTCACCATTCCGAAACTTTTATTTGCGAGATGTTTGTCGGGCAACTTCGGCTGCGCCAACGCTTTTCGATCCGGCTTATATCAAATCTTTCGCCGGAAAAATGTATTGCTATATCGATGGAGGGGTTTTTGCGAATAATCCTACCTTTATTGGGGTGTCTGAAGCACGAAAAATTGATTATACCAAATATCTAAAAGATCCAGAAAAACCAAAAGCCAATTGCGGAATAGAGGATATGTTTGTGGTTTCGGTAGGAAATGGTTCGAAACCTCAAGTCTATAATTATGAGGATTTACGCGCCATAGAAACCAATAAATGGTTGAGTCCGTTGATTGATATTACTTTGTCGTCGAATGTAGATTTGGCTGATTATCAAGTGAGACAAATGTTCGAGATGGCTTCAGTTTCGACCGATGATCGCTATGTTCGTCTAAATCCTGTCCTGAAAATTAGTGATTTGGGTATGGATAATGTGAATCCAGAAAACATAAAAAATTTATTGAACGAAGGGGAAAATTACGTCAAACAAAACAAAGAAAAATTAGACCGAATTGCTGCAATTTTGATTGAAAATAAAGCTCAAATTCTGTAAAGATCTCTACGATAGTTTAGAAAATTCCTACCGAAAATTTTTGAACAAAATCTTTTAAAATCAAGTAACCTACCAGCGAATTTCCGTGTTCGTCCAAAGAAGGATTGTACACCGCAATTCCCATTTTGTTGGGAACCGTAGCAACTATTCCACCACCAACACCCGATTTACTTGGTAATGCAATGGTGCGAGTATATTCGCCACTAAATTCGTACATGCCAGCAGTGAGCATTTGTGCTTGTATCAATTTCATTAAGTCTTTGTTGTGATGCGTTTTATCACCATCATATCGAGTTCCTTGATGGGCAATGAAGTAACCAATTTTCGATAAATCTTCAACATCAATTTCAATCGAACATTGACGGAAATAATTATTTAGCGCTTCTTCATCTTTTTCGATCATGCCATAATTTTTCATCAAATAAAACATTCCACGATTGCGATGTCCGGTAGATTTTTCAGATTCGTAAATGGTCGGATTAATATCAATTTTTGGATTATTGGTAATGTAACGAATTCGTGCCAATATTTTCTGATAAGGTTCGTCTGCATCTCCAGCTATGAGTGAGGTTGTGTAAATAGCACCGGCATTCATCATCGGATTTAGTGGGCGTCCGTTTTGATCTAAATTGGCAAAATAATTGAACGGATAATTCGTGCCATAATACCCCATTTGCGCAAAAACTTTTTCTTCGCCATTTTCTTCTACCGCCAACATCAGAGCAATTAATTTAGAAATACTTTGAATCGAAAATTTCTGGGTATGATCACCAACACTCAACGTTTCTCCGTTTTCGTTCGTGATTGCAAAGGCAACCGATTTCGGATTGGCTTTCCCTAATTCTGGGATATAATCTGCTACTTTTCCTTGCGTATAAGCGTCTTTGTGTTGGTTAACCAATTGCAACATTGCCTTTTTATCGATGGATTTTTTTTGCCCGAAAACAGCTGTCGATGGTGCAGATAGAACCCATAAGAGAGCAACGCTAAGAAAAGAAATCGTTTTGTACATACCGATTAGAATTATTGTTTTGGTAGGATAAAATTATTATTACGAAGCCAAAGATAAGGGTTTGAGTTTGGATCTGCCAAAAGCTCATAAAAAAAGCACGAAGAATAACTTCGTGCTTTTTTATGGATATATTTTTGAAATATTATTTTCCTAATACCCAAGCAAAAACCAAAGGAGCAACGATAGTCGCATCCGATTCGATGATGAATTTTGGTGTATCAACATCTAGTTTTCCCCACGTGATTTTTTCATTTGGTACAGCTCCAGAATAAGATCCGTATGAAGTTGTTGAGTCAGAGATTTGGCAGAAATATGACCAGAAAGGTACATCTGTCCACTCTAAATCTTGATACATCATTGGAACAACACAGATTGGGAAGTCACCAGAAATTCCACCTGCAATTTGGAAGAATCCAACACCTTTTCCGTCAGAGTTTGCACGGTACCATTCAGTTAAATAAATCATGTACTCGATACCAGATTTCACGGTTGAAGCTTTCAAGTTTCCTTTGATAACATTCGAAGCGAAAATATTTCCGGTCGTAGAATCTTCCCATCCAGGACAAACGATTGGTAAGTTTTTCTCCGCTGCTGCAACAATCCAAGAATCTTTCGGATCGATTTCGTAATACTGTTCTAAAACTCCAGAATTTACTACTTGGTACAAGAATTCGTGTGGTAAATAACGCTCACCTTTTTCTTCAGCTGCATGCCAAACATCTTCTAAGTGTTTCTGTAAACGACGGAAAGCTTCTTCTTCTGGGATACATGTATCGGTTACACGGTTGAAGTGCGAGTCTAATAATTCGCGCTCTTGTTCTGGCGTAAGATCACGATAGTTCGGAATTCTTTTGTAGTGTGAGTGTGCCACCAAATTCATTACATCTTCTTCTAAGTTGGCACCGGTACAAGAAATAATATGTACTTTATCTTGGCGAATCATTTCGGCCAAAGAAATTCCCATTTCTGCAGTAGACATCGCTCCTCCCAAAGAGATAAGCATTTTTCCACCTTCTAATAAATGTTGTTCATACCCTTTTGCAGCATCCATTAAGGCAGCTGCATTAAAGTGTCTATAGTTATGTTCTATAAACTGACTGATTGGTCCTTTTGTCATTTTAGTTTTTTTAAAATATTATTGTTCGATTAATCGATATCCTAATTTTTTGAGTACACTTTGGTAATCTTGTTCTTGAGAGAAAACTTCTACCTGATGATTTTCATCTATCAAAATATATTTTGGCTGTGGAATTAGGCAATGATGCACACCATCAAAACCAGAAATATTGTCTTGATACGCTCCGGTGTTGAAGAAGCCAATGTACAACGGTTTTGCCGAATCGAATTTTGGTAAATAAATGGCGTTCACATGTTGTTCGGAGTTGTAATAGTCGTCCGAATCACAAGTCAAACCTCCTAACAAAACGCGTTCATACGAATCGTACCAACGGTTGAGCGGCAACATAACAAAACGTTTAGAAATTGCCCAAGCGTCGGGTAGGGTAGTCATGAAAGAAGAATCGATCATATCCCAATATTCTTTATCGTTTTGTTTCTTTTGGTACAATACTTTATAAATCATTCCGCCACTTTCTCCGACCGTGAAACTTCCGAATTCGGTGAAAATATTTGGTACAGGAATTCCTTCTTCATCACAGAATTTCTTGATCTGACCCAAAATTTCTTCGGCCATATAAGCATAGTCATAATCGAAGGTCAAGGAGTTTTTGATTGGGAAACCGCCTCCGATATTTAGGCTGTCGAGTTCTGGACAAACTTTTTTCAGGTTTACATAAACGCGTAAACATTTTACCAATTCGTTCCAGTAATACGAGTTGTCTTTGATGCCGGTATTGATGAAGAAATGAAGCATTTTTACTTTGATGCGTTCATTCGGTTTCACCATATTGTTATAGAAGGGTACAATATCTTTGTAGCCAATTCCTAAACGCGAGGTGTAAAACTCAAACTTTGGTTCTTCTTCAGAAGCAATGCGAATTCCGATTTCGAAATCTCCTTCAATTGCATCCGAGAAAAGATCAACTTCCTCGTAATTATCGATAACTGTAATGGTTTTTCGATGTCCGTTGTTGATAAGTCGTGCAATATTTTCTACATATTCTTCACGCTTGAAACCGTTACATATCACGTATTGATCGTGGTTCATCAAACCTTCATCCAAAAGACTTTCTACGATATTGATGTCGTAGGCAGAAGAAGTTTCGATATGAATATCGTTTTTCAAAGCTTCTTTGATGATGTGACGAAAGTGCGAACTCTTGGTGCAATAACAATAATTGTAGGTTCCTTGGTAGTCTAATTTTTCTCGCGCTTCATTGAACCACGTTTTGGCCTGTTGAATGTTTTGCGAAATTTTAGGTAAATAGGTGAATTTTAGTGGAGTTCCGTGTTCCTCAATCAATTGCATTAAATCAATACCATTGAAGTGTAGATTTTCTCCTACCAAATCAAATTCATCCTGTGGGAAATCGAAAGATTGTGTAATGAGATCGATGTATTTTGTTTTCATTTTTTTTTAGTTGTTGTTAAAAGTTATAAAGATGTGGGTAAGGATTCGTTTTTGGTTTTCGATGCTTACTCTTTAAACCCTCAATGCATAAAATACACCTTTGTACGTATAACCGGATTGTTTTTTCAATTTAAAAATGCGTATTAGTTAAAATTCTTAATTAAAAAATGCTTTTCCAAGCAAAAAAATCACTTGGTTTTCCATCAAAACGATTTGCAAATATACACGAATTATCCAAGTCTTGTGCAGATTCTGTACGGCTTTAAGTTTTTCTTAATAAATTATTTTTCTTAATTTGTAATCAACACAAAATCAAATCTTTGGTAGGATGTTTATAAATTTATCAATTCCTTAAGAAGTCAGTCGTTGATTTGTTGTATTTTTGAAATCGTTTTCAGAATAAATTATGGGGAAAATAATTGCAATTGCTAACCAAAAAGGAGGAGTAGGAAAAACCACTACAGCCGTAAATTTAGCTGCTTCTCTGGGGGTATTAGAAAAAAAAGTATTGTTAATTGATGCCGATCCACAGGCCAATGCAACTTCTGGTTTGGGTATAGATCCCGAAACCGTAGAGCAAGGTACTTATGAGGTATTAGAGAACCAAGTTTTGGCCTCGGAAGTTATTCTACCAACCGAAACGCCCAACTTAGATCTTATTCCTGCGCATGTAGATTTGGTGGCTGCAGAAATAGAAATAGTCGAATACGAAGAACGCGAATATATGTTGCGCAATGCCTTGCAAGAAATCAAAGATCAATACGATTATATTGTGATCGATTGTGCGCCTTCTTTAGGTTTGATTACACTCAATGCGCTCACGGCTGCCGATTCGGTAATTGTACCAATCCAATGCGAATATTTTGCGTTAGAAGGTTTAGGGAAACTTCTCAATACCATAAAAGGTGTGCAACAACATCATAACAAAGAATTGGATATCGAAGGTTTATTGCTCACGATGTACGATTCTCGTTTACGCTTATCAAACCAAGTGGTAGATGAGGTCAATAATCATTTTCCGCAAATGGTTTTCAAGACGATTATTCAAAGAAATGTCCGCTTGTCTGAAGCTCCAAGTTTTGGAGAAACAATTATTCAGTACGATGCAGATAGTAAAGGTGCAGAAAATTATTTAAATTTAGCCCGTGAGTTTTTAATCAATAATAACGACACAGAGTAACCATGGCAAAACCAAATAAAAATAACCGTTTAGGTCGCGGTCTTTCGGCCTTGTTGAAGGATGAACCGAATGTAAATTCGGCTTCGGATGAAGGTGCTAAGAAATTGGTAGGAAATATTTTAGAAGTAGAACTCGATAAAATAGTAGCCAATCCTTGGCAGCCAAGAACCAAATTCGATAAACAATCGATGGAAGATTTGGTAACCTCGATCGAATCATTAGGAGTTATTCAACCGATTACGGTCCGCAAAACCGCTCAAGGAACCTACGAATTGATTTCGGGTGAAAGACGTTTCCGTGCCTCACAATTGGCCGGAAAAGATTCTATCCCAGCGTATGTACGTTTGGCAAACGACCAAGAAATGCTCGAAATGGCTTTGGTAGAAAATATCCAACGCCAAGATTTAGATGCCATAGAAATCGCTTTATCCTACCGACAATTGATAGAAGATATTCAGTTGACACAAGAAGAATTGAGTAAACGAGTTGGGAAAGACAGAAGTTCGATTACCAATTATTTGCGTTTGCTAAAATTAGATCCGCTTATCCAAACCGGAATTCGAGATGGAATGATTTCGATGGGACATGGACGCGCATTGATTGCCGTAGAAAATCTCGATCAACAATTTGCTATTTACGAACGAATTATCAAAGATAACTTGTCGGTTCGTGAAACCGAAAATCTTATCAAATCTCTGAAAGAAGATAAACCAAAAGTTAATAAAACCGTTCAAGAATTACCTCAGCAATATCAAGTTGCGCTAAATTCGATTGGTGAATCTCTTAAAACCAAAGTAGAAATTAAAAGGGCAAAGAATGGAAAAGGGAAGATTATCCTAAACTTCACTTCTGATGATGATTTCGAACGTTTACGTAAGTTTTTGGCGGATGCAGAATAAAGTACTCATACTTCTTTTTTTGTGTTGTAGTTATATGACCAATGCTCAAGTGAATGATAGTTTGCAAGTGGTCAATGTACAAACCGATACGATCGGCATTCAGCAAGATTTGCTCGGAGCGAAAAGCCCGATGAGAGCTTCTTTGTATTCGGCTGTGGTACCTGGTTTGGGACAAATCTATAATGAAAAATGGTGGAAAGCGCCAGTCGTTTGGGGACTTTTGGGTACAGGAGTTGGTTTTACTTTGTATTATAACAAACAATATAAAGATTTCAGAGGTTATTATACAGCCAAACTCGATGGTCGTGTGAATGACATCCCAACGGGATATGATCGTTTAACGGCCGAGCAATTGGGTGTGATCCAAGATGAGAAAAAAAGATACCGAGATTATGCCATCGCGATTACTACGCTTGTATATATCCTCAATGTGGTAGATGCTTCGGTAGATGCTCATCTTTTTGGTATAAAAAATGATCCCGATTTGGCGATCAAACCAACGGTAATTTACGATCAAACCACCATGCAAGCCCAATATGGATTTGCCTTAAATTTTAAATTTTAATTCAATTTTATCATGAAAGTTGCGCTTATCGGATACGGAAAAATGGGAAAAGCAATCGAAGAGATTTTGGTTGAACGCGGTCATGAAGTAGTGGCAAAAATCAATCACTTTCCGACCAAAGAAGAATTGAACGATGCCGAGATAGCTATCGAATTCACTCAGCCCAATGCAGCGGTAAATAATATTAAAGCTTTGGTTGAATTAGGGATTCCTGTTGTTTCTGGTACAACGGGTTGGAGTAATAAAAAGGAGGAAGTGAATGCATTTATAAAAGACAAAAATGGAGCATTGATTACCGCTTCTAATTTCAGTTTAGGAGTTAATCTTTTTTTCGAACTCAGTGAACGTTTCGCAGAATTGATGCGTCCTTATAAAAATGAATATCAAATAGAAGTAGAAGAAATTCATCATACCCAAAAAATAGACGCGCCAAGTGGTACAGCGATTACGTTGGCCGAACATCTTTTGGCTCATTCTGATTATGAAAACTGGTCGATGACCGAAAAATCTCCTACCACGATTCCTGTTCGTGCATTGAGAATTGACGACGTTCCAGGAACGCACAGTGTTACGTATTCTTCGGCTATCGATAGTCTGCAACTGACGCATACAGCGCACAGCAGAAAAGGATTTGCCTTAGGAGCCGTGATTGCTGCCGAATGGTTGATCGGGAAAAAAGGCGTTTTTGGTATGAAAGACGTTTTAGGATTGTAAACAAAAAACTTTATAAAAACACATTATGACTATATTTATTTACTGGTTGGTCGGCTTTATTATCTTTAATCTCCTTTTCGGAGCCGCAACCTTCAACCTCTATAAATTAGCAGGTAAAAAATCATGGGAAGCCTTTATTCCTTTCCTCAATATTTGGCGTGGTTTAGACATTATTCAACGTCCGAAATGGTGGATTATCTTGTTTTATATTCCAATTGTTGGACCGATTTTTTGGTTAATTTTCTTTGTCGATTTAGCCGATAGTTTTGGTAAAATCGAAGTCAAGGATAAAGTAATCATGATTCTAACTTTAGGATTGTATACTTTTTATTTGAATTATGCAGAAAAACCGAAATACATCGGACCAGAAAAGAGAAAATCTACGATAGTTTCTGCTTTGATTTTTGCCATTGTTTTGGCAACGCTAATCCATAACTGGTTTGTGCAACCGATGATTGTTCCGACCGGATCGATGGAAAACACCATCAAAATTGGTGATGCGTTATTTGTAGAAAAAGTAAGTTACGGAGCTCGAATTCCGGTAACGCCTTTCGGAATTCCGTATTCTGAGTTTATCAATCGCGATTTATTCATCAACAAAGCGCGTTTACCTTATATGCGTTTACCAGGTTGGCGAGATCTGAAATCTAATGATATTGTGGTTTTCAATTATCCTACCGATTCAGCTTATTCTGCAATCGACCGAAAAGATGCGTATGTAAAACGTTTGGTCGGAATGCCTGGAGATTCGATAAAAATTTCGAATGGAGTTTTGTATGTGAATGGTAAAAAATTCATTCCGAAAAGAGATGCTTTGGTTCAACATCGTTATCAAGTCATTACAAAAGCTCCGTTTAGCGACAAGTTATTGTATGATGATTATGGATTATTGCCGCACGATTATCGTTTACAAAATATCAACAATCAATTTGTGTATGTATTCGAAGGTTTATCAGACCCGATCGTTTCATCGTTCAGAAAAAATACCAATGTTTTGTCAGTTGAGCAGATTTCTAGACATGTTAACGACAAAGCAGAACACATCAAAAGAGTTGGTACAATTGATAGTACGTATACGATTTTCCCAGTAAATAAACCGTGGAACGAAGATCAGTACGGACCTTTATACATTCCGAAAAAAGGAGATGTGGTAGATATTAATAAAGAAACTTTGCCCCAATACATCAACGTAATTCGTAAGTACGAGCACAATAAATTAGCTGTGGATTCTACAAACGGAAAATTTGAGGTAATGATTAACGGCGAAAAAACGAGCAAATATACCATTCAGCAAGATTATTTCTTTATGATGGGAGACAACCGAAACCAATCTTTGGACGGACGTTTCTTTGGGTATGTGCCAGAAGATCATATCATTGGCCGTCCGATTCTAATTTGGATGAATGCCAACGGAATGTTCGAGCCAGCACCGAGAAAATTCTTGTGGGAGCGTGCATTTACCTCGATAAACAATGATAATCCTGATAAAAAATCGTACGGAATTTATGTCTTACTTGCCCTAATTTTATGGTTAGGATATGATTTTTATAAAGACCGAAAAAGACGAAAAGAAAATAAAAAATTTGATTAATGAACGTATTTCCGGCATTTTACTTTGGGCCAATTGATTATGTTGCCCGAATGGTACAAACCGAAAATTTTCTCATCGAGAAACACGAAAATTTCCAAAAGCAAACTTATCGAAATAGATGTTTGGTTTTGGGTGCTAATGGGGTGTTGCGATTAGCGATTCCGATTTTGCACAATGGGCAAAGACAAATGAAAGATATTCAACCTTCGTACGATTACGATTGGCAGAAAGAACATTTCAAATCGTTGGTGGCAGCCTATAAAAGTTCGCCTTATTTCGAATTTTACGAGGATGATTTAGCACCTTTGTTCGAGAAACAAGAAAAGTTTTTGTTGGATCTGAATCTCAAAACTATCGACTTTATCCAATCGAAATTAAAATTAGAAACAAATTATTCGTTGACAGAACAATACGAAACCTTGGAAGAAGAAAATGATTTGCGAAATGTTTTCAAAGCTAAAGAAGAGCGAATTGCTTTGCCAGAATATTATCAAGTTTTTGATGATAAATTCGAGTTTCAATCAAATTTAAGTATCTTAGATCTCCTTTTTAATGAAGGACCTGCTGCTTCTACCTATTTAAAAAATATAAAAATTTAAGTAAAGTAAATATGAAAAAATTAATTCTTGCCGTTGGGATTTTATTTTCTGCCCATTTTGTACAAGCCCAAACAGAAGTACCAAAAGAAACTTGGTATCATGCAGATCTTAGTACAACAGGAGTTTATGGTGTAAATACCCAAAAAGCGTTGGATTTCTTAAAATCAAAAAATCGTAAACCACAAACATTGGTTGTCGGTGTTCTTGATTCTGGAGTAGAACATTACCACGAAGATCTAAAAGATAATATGTGGGTGAATCCGAAAGAAATCGCAGGAAACGGAAAAGATGATGATAAAAATGGATTTGTAGATGATATCCACGGTTGGTCTTTTTTAGGAAATGAATTTGGTGTAAATTATAACGATGATACTTTAGAAGTTACTCGACTTTATAAAAAGTACCAAGCTCTTTTTGATACGCCAAATGCAGAAGTAAATTTAGCAAATCAGAAAAAATTTGCACAAGAGTATCAAGCCTACGAAAGCATCAAAAAAGAATACAATGCCAATTTAGGAAAAGACAAATACAACTTGGCAATTGCCCAAGCGAAATATGCAAACTTAGAACCAGGCTTCACGAAATTGATCAATACTTTTGGCGATACAAAACTTTCCGAAGCAACCATGAAAAATTACAAAACCGACGATATGCAAGTTTTGCAAACGCTTTGGGTTTTCAACGAAATGGCTGCTAAAGATTGGGAAGGAAAAACCATGAAAGAAGTTGCAGATCGTTATTTAGGTGTGGCAAAAGCGCAAGTAGAACGTTACCAATCTTCGGTAAATGCACATTATAACATCAATTTAGATCCACGTGCAGAACTAAAGATTGATAATTACGAAGATAACACTCAACGTGTTTATGGAAATAATGATTCGAATGGACCAGAATCTTCGCACGGTACACACGTTGCTGGAATTATCGCTGCGGTTCGTGGAAACGGGAAAGGAACAGAAGGAACAGCAGGTGGAAATCACGTGAAAATTATGTCTGTTCGTATGGTGCCAAATGGTGACGAACGCGATAAAGATGTGGCAAATGCTATTCGATATGCGGTTGATAATGGTGCGAAAATCTTGAACATGTCTTTCGGAAAATCGTATTCTCCAGATAAAAAATTGGTTTGGGATGCTTTTAAATATGCTTCTGATAAAAATGTTTTGATTGTAAAAGCTGCCGGAAATAGCAACGAAGATATCGATACTCATATTCATTATCCTACCAATTTCAATGAGCAAGGAGCGGTGAGTAAATCGGTTCTTACGGTAGGAGCAAGTACGCGAGTAAGTGAAAATTTGAAAGCTCGTTTCTCTAATTATGGAATAAAATCGGTGGATGTCTTTGGACCAGGTGCAGAAATTTATGCAACTTATCCTGGAGTTACAGAATACCGATTCTTGAACGGTACGTCTATGGCGTCGCCTGCGGTTGCGGGAGTTGCTGCTTTGGTTTGGTCGCATTATCCTAAATTAACGGCAGAAGATATCCGTACTATTTTGATGGAAACTGTGAACAAAAACGATCAATTGAAAGACATTTCTGTTGCAGGTGGTGTTGTTGATTCTTATAATGCCGTTCAACGCGCTGAAGAAATCTATAAACAACGTAAATTGAAATAAGTTACTTCGTTCGATTTTCTACGAAAACTATATATAAACTCTCAACATTGTGTTGGGAGTTTTTTTTGTAGGATATTTTCCATCCGAAATGAATCGAAATAAGTGTTATTAATAATAAAAGTGCAATATTTTATTCGTTATGATGTGGATACAGTAAATTTATCTTCAAAATCTTTTTCTATTTGAAACTTTGTTATACTTTCATTGTGAAAATAATAAAACACACATGAGTATTTTTGCTAGAAAACCAATCGAAACCTTGATCAAGGAAGCCAACGAAAGAGGAGAAGGAACCCTGAAAAAAACCTTATCCTCGTGGGGATTAGTTGCTTTGGGAGTAGGCGCAATTATCGGCGCGGGTTTATTTTCCCTTACCGGAATTGCAGCTGCAGAAAATGCAGGTCCTGCTGTTGTTTTATCTTTTTTGGTTGCCGCAATTGGTTGTGGATTTGCTGGACTGTGCTATGCCGAATTTGCCTCGATGATACCGGTCGCTGGTAGCGCTTATACCTATTCGTATGCAACAATGGGCGAATTTATCGCTTGGATCATTGGTTGGGATTTGGTGTTAGAATACGCTTTGGCAAGTGCAACAGTTGCCGTGAGTTGGTCGCAATATTTCAATCAATTGCTTACGATTGTCAATCTTCATATCCCAGAACCTTTTCTCAAAGGACCGTGGGAAGGTGGAATTGTTAATTTACCAGCAATTTTTATTGTGTGTATTTTGTCGTTATTGCTGATTAGAGGAACTCAAGAATCGTCGAAAGTCAATAACTTTTTGGTTGTTCTTAAAGTTTCTGTAGTATTGATTTTTATTGTTTTAGGTTGGAAATTTATCGATCCAGCAAATCATACTCCTTTCATACCCGAAAATGTAGGCGAAACAAAAGTGAAAAATGGTGAACTTTCTTTTTTCGCTTTCCTGAAAAGTGATTATTTCGGTCATTACGGTTGGAGTGGAATTCTACGCGCTGCAGGAGTTGTATTTTTTGCTTTTATTGGTTTTGATGCGGTGAGTACAGCTGCACAAGAAGCTAAAAACCCTAAAAAAGGAATGCCTTTTGGGATTATTGGATCATTGATTATTTGTGTTATACTGTATGTGCTTTTCTCTTATGTTATGACAGGTTTAGAGAATTATACCGTTTTCAAAGATGATGCAAAACCAGTTGCAACAGCCTTTGCAAAAACAGGTTATCACTTCCTCAATACAGCACTGATCATCACTATTATTGCCGGATATACATCCGTAATTTTGGTAATGCTATTAGGTCAAAGTCGAGTTTTTTATACAATGAGCAAGGATGGACTTTTACCTGGTTTTTTCTCTCACCTTTCTAAAAATCAAACTCCTTGGAAAACGAATTTAATCTTCATGGTTTTTGTAAGCATTTTTGCAGGCCTTGTCCCAGTTACCGATTTAGGACACATGGTGAGTATTGGGACGTTGTTTGCATTTACTTTGGTTTGTGTTGGGATTTTAGTGATGCGTAAAACACACCCAGAAACATCGCGCCCTTTCCGTACGCCACTTGTTCCTTTTGTTCCAATTATGGGGATTTTAGTTTGTATTGTTATGATGGGATCTTTGCCTGTTGAAAGTTGGGAGCGTTTAGCTATTTGGTTAGGAATTGGTATAATATTTTATTTAATCTATGGAAAGAAACATTCTAAAATTCGTCATCCTATGAAAGATAAATAAGATATTTTCTGTAGGATTATAACCGAAATTGTATTTGAACTTTGATAAAGCAGATGACGCAGTTTATTCTTCATCAATATTTCATTTAGTATATTCTAAAAATAGATTGTTCATCAAGTTTTATGTATGAAAATATCTCTCTTTAGGTTCTTTCTTTTCTACATTTCCTCTTACATTTGTGATAACAATTATTGTAAAAGAGCCCAAAATGAATCGTTTTCTGAAACAAACCACAGGTTTCCTTACACAAACTAAGATCAATAGTTCGGCAACACATCAACTGTTTTACCGATGGTTTCATCTAGAAAACACAGCGCCAAAAGCAACGATCTTGATACTTCATGGCATGCAAGAACATAGCGGTCGGTACGAGGAGTTTGCGCAATATTTGGCTCAATATGGAATTTCGGTGCTGGTGTACGATCATTTGGGACATGGAAATACGGCTCAAAACAAAGAGGATTTAGGTTTTTTTCAAGAAAATGATTCTCAACAACAACTTATAGAAGACGCGTTAACTTTGTCTGCATTCCTAAAAAAATCTCAGCCCGATGTTCCACACTTCCTTTTGGGGCATTCCATGGGTTCTTTTATTGCGCGATGTGTGTTGCAGCAAAAGAGTACGGCATTTCAGGGTGCCATCATTGTGGGTACGGGAGGAAAAATTGCTGGAATCGGCATTGCAAAAGCATTTCTTGGACTCTGTGCCTGCTTAGCTCCAAAAAGTAAGAATCGTTTCGTGAATGCACTTTTTGCAAACATGAATAATCTTCATTTTCGGGCAGAAGACGATCCCCGCAGTTGGTTGAGTGTAGACCTAGACAATCGGGAAGCATTTTCTGCAGATCCGCTCAATGGCGTTGCCTTTACCAATAATGGATTCTATACGTTGGTTTCGTTGAACAAACAAGCTACAAAACGAAATTGGGCTGGCTCGATTGCTAAAGATTTTCCGATGCTTTTTGTAAGTGGTGAAGACGATCCGATTGGTGATTACGGAAAAGGAGTTCGTGCAACCGTTCGTCACTTGCAAGACGATGGTTTTAGCAAAATTACTTGCCATTTGTATCCAACTATGCGTCACGAAATATTAAACGAAACCATTAAAAAAGATGTTTTTGCTGATATTTTAGGTTGGATTGATCAGAATTTAGAAAAGTAGTAAAAGCGAAAAATATTCTTGATTAATTTTAGACCGTTTCAAACGCTTTAGAGGCTAACAAATGCTCCATGCAATATTCAGTAAGGGCTGTAATCGTTAGAAAAGGATTTACGCCGATGCTTCCAGGAATCAAAGATCCGTCTAAAACAAAGAGATTTTGATGCAAATTGAGTTTCCCGTATCCATTTGTTGCCTTATCGATAACGGCTCCTCCCAAAGGATGGTAGCAAATATCGTGACCAAAACCATTATGAAATAAAAAATGTGCACGGGTGCCACCGTTGGTTCGATTCATTCTTTTGATAAAATGCCGAGCGTTTTCTTTCATTTTTTGCGTGTGCGAAAGATCCCATTTCAAGTCTATTTTATCTTCGGTAGGATGATACGTTACTTCGCCAAATTTGTCTAGTTTATTGATCATCAAATACAAACTTGTAGCCACATTCATCCCCATAGGTAAAGGAGCAATTTCAGTAAAAAACGGATGTTTCGGATCGTCCCAATTGTCTATTCCTCCAACAGGAATTGTAGAATGCAGAAAGCCGTTGCCGCCAGAAAAAGCTTTTACCCAATTTCTACCGGTCATAAAATTGCCATTATTGCCCCACATCTTCCCAATATGCGCATCTAAAGGAAGTTGATGTTTGGCCTGAGATCGCAATAACAACTCTAAACTTCCCATGGTTCCGGCGGCTAAAATCAATTTCTGACAATGCATTTCTTTGAGTTGCACAAGTTCTCCCGAGGTATTGATTTGATGCACTTGCAGAGTGTATGAATCGTCTGGATTTAAGGAAAAACTCTTCACTTGATGCAAATCTAAAATCTCTAAATTTCCGGTAGCCAGCGCTTTTTTCAGATAGGTTTTGTCTAATGAATTTTTACCGTGATTGTTTCCGTAAATTACTTCTCCGGCCAAGGCAGAGCGCGGCACTTTGTTTTCATACTCCGCTTCCATGTACTTGAAATCGTACACATTGGGCACGCGCATAGTTTTGTAACCGGCTTTGTGGGCTTCTTCTTCGCCTACGGTATTGAATTTATAATACGAGCAGGATTGTAAGAAATCTTCATTGGCCACATTTACGTTCAGTTCCTGTTGAGCCAACGGAAAATATTTTTCATAAAAAAGATCAGCATCCAAGGTAGGAAATATTTCTTCAAAATAATTTTTTTTCGGGAGTACAGCCATTCCACCATTCACGATAGAGCCACCGCCTACGCCACGTCCTACCCAAATTTTGATGTCTTTATAATCTAGCCGATCGAGCGCGCCTGTAAAAGGTTTTAGCGGAAAAACATTAAAAAAAGGCGCAATGGTTTTTTTTCGAAGCCATGCAGCACTTTTACCAGGATGAATCATGGGAGAAAACTTTTCACCCGATTTTTCCCAATTGAGACCCATTTCTAGCACGCAGACTTTTTTACCGGCTTCGCAGAGTCGCAAGGCTGCAACGGCGCCACCATAGCCGGATCCAATAATGATGATCGGTTTTTCGATTGTTTCCTTTTGATGTTTTGTATTTCCAAATAACGAAATAGGTTGGTATAAAAATAATCCGCCCAAACCTAATGACGCTTTTTGGATGAAGCTTTTTCTATTCATGCTTTGATTTTCGGTTAATCGCTAATTTTCTCCGCTTTCTCTAAAGTACTTGTTTTTGGGTTTAATACCAAAATCATACCTAAAAATAGGAGAGAGGTCTTTTGTTTGGTGAATTATTAAGAATTAATATTTACATTATCTAGCTTATTTACCGAAATAACCTAGATAATCTAAACAAAAAGAAGCGATCTTACAATTGAGGTGTTTTTTTATAAATAATAGATTGATTGTTAGGTAATTAATATAGAAGTTTCTACATTTAACTGTAAGATTATCAGTTAATGAGTTGTAGATTATAATCAATCATAAAACTGGTTATTTCCACATTTGATAGAAGAGTTAATACCGACTAATCATCCAGTAAGAATCGTAAACAACGTAGTAGAGAGGATAGATTTAATACCTCTTTTAGAAACTTACAGTCGGGAAGGTCATTCCAGTTATCATCCTTAAATGATGCTCAAAGTGATGGTTTACGCTTGTGTGGACAATATTTATTCCAGTAGAAAAACTTCAAGGAAGAGAAAAATACGTGATAAAAATTTCTACGGTAGATAATTAAAAATTAGATTTTGCAAATAATTCTAATCGATTAAATGTTGCATATCCTATAGCTGTTGAACAATTGAAATTGATAATCAGAGTAAATGAAAATAAAAACAGATAGTAATATTTATGATTTGATATTTTGAGTATAATAATTTATCAATCAATCAATCAATCAATCAATCAATCAGAAAGATTTAAAATCTATTTTCGATTTATTTTACAAAGTCAATTATTATTTAAAATTAAATTACATCCAAAATCCTTTCATACATATTGATTTTTTCAATTTATAATAAACTAACCTAATAGCAATTGAAGTTGATAGGGTTGAGTTTCATAAAACAGTAACAAAACAAGCAGAAAGAGATAAACTAAAAAATAGAATTCTAGACAAGTATAACTTTCCGTTATTGCGTTTCAAGACAGATGAAAGCAATGGAAAGGAAAGGTTAATAAATAAGCTAGAGCAATTACAAGCAAAATCATTACACTGAAAGAAATGAAGCTTAATTGTTTAGAATTTTTTATTAAATTTAGAAATAACTAAAAGATTTTTTTGATTCTAATATAAAATTGTTATTCATTTAATATTTTCAATATATGCAAATTAAGGTTTTTAATATTCGACTTGATAAAGAGAATTTTGAAAAAGATCAAATTGAAATTAATAAGTTTTTAGAAACGGTTACATTCAAAAAGTCATCTGTTAATTTCATCGAAAGTAAAATACATTATTGGTCTATACTCATTCATTATGAAAATCAAGAAACTGATAACATCAAAAAAATAGATGAAACAAAGACTTCTTTAGATGATTTGATTTTTACGGACAAAGAAAAAGAAATTATTGCTTATTTTAAACAATGGAGATTAGAAAAATCAAGGGATAATAATTTACCAGCATTTGCTATTTTAACGAATAAAACTATTTACGATATTGCTAAAAGAAACCCTAAAACGCTAGAAGATTTAGATACTATTACTGGTATTGGCAAGAATAAAAAAAATAAATATGGCGACGATATCATTGCTTTATTAAATTCAATATAACTTTTATATGAATCTATTTTTATTATAACAACATCACTTTTAGATAATCTAAACAAAAAAAGCAGGTAATAATCCCTGCTTTTTAATATTTATAATCCTAATTAGTTCCGAGTTTAATTTTGTTTATCATTTGACTCATTGATTCGTTTTTCCCAAAAAAGTGCATTTTTAATGCCAATTGCTTTTGGGTCAAAATCAGGTTCTTTGATTCCGTTTTTTCGTTTTTGGTGATAATCTTTCCAAACTTTTATTCCGACATTACTCAATAATAATATTGCAATAACGTTTACCCACGCCATTGTCCCCACACCAATATCGCCAATTGCCCAAGCTGTTTCGGCTGTTTTTACGGTTCCATAATATGTGGCTAAAAGAAATCCTATCCGAAGTATCCAAATGTATGTTTTCTTATTTTTCTTCTTCTGGAAAATATACGTGATATTGGTTTCTGCATAATAATAATACGCCATGATCGTGGTAAAGGCAAAAAAGAAAAGAGCTGCCGCTACAAAAGTATTTCCAAAACTCGGGAAATGCGAAGAAACTGCGGCTTGTGTAAAACCAGTATAATCGATTCCTGGAAGATTTTCTGTAATATACTGATTGGAAATATCAGGATCATTCACGTTATATTTTCCGGTGAATAGAATCATAAAAGCCGTCATCGTACAAACAAATAAAGTATCTACATATACCGAAAAAGCTTGCACCAAACCTTGCTCGGCCGGATGTTTTACTTCTGCCGCAGCCGCTGCATGAGGGGCTGTTCCTTGACCTGCTTCGTTCGAGTAAATTCCTCTTTTTACACCCCAAGCAATTGCATATCCGAAAACGCCTCCATACAAAGGTTCACTATTAAAAGCCGAACGCACAATAAGGGATAAGATTTCTGGAATTCGCTCATAATGATAAGCAACAATAATTATCGCCATAATGATATAAGCGCCAGCCATGAACGGAACTAAAAATTCAGATGCTTTTCCTAATCGTTTTACTCCTCCGAAAATAATTAAACCTAATAAAATAATAATGATTAAGCCAATGTAATTGAATGGAATACCAGCGATGTAGTATATTTCTACTTTAAATACATTATTGATCGAAGAATAAATACTATTCGATTGAATGCCGGGTAATAATAATCCACAACTGATAATGGTTATGATGGCAAAAAGAATTGCATACCATTTTATACCCAATCCTTTTTCTATATAATAGGCAGGTCCTCCGCGGTATTGCCCATCAACTTCTTGTTTATAAACTTGCCCTAAAGTAGCCTCTATAAAGGCAGAAGCACTTCCTATGAAAGCAATAATCCACATCCAAAAAACAGCACCTGGTCCGCCCATTGCAATTGCGGTTGCAACGCCAATAATATTTCCGGTACCGACACGACCCGAAATCGCTAAGGAAAAGGCTTGGAAAGGGGTAATGCCTTCTTTCGAGTTTTGACCACTAAAAAGTAGGCGAAGCATATTCTTGATCTGCGTAATTTGTAGAAATCCTAAACGGATCGTGAAATACAAACCTGTAAGTCCGCACAAAGCAATAAGCGCCTGCGACCAAACAAGATTACTGATGGAGGTAATGAGTTCGTCCATTCGAGAGTGTGTTAATTTTTTGTTATGCTAAAATGATAAAAAAAAACTAATATTTCTCATGTATTTGAAAAAACCTCTCGAAAAGAACGTTTTATTGTAGAACTGAATTGATTACAAAACGATGTAATCAATTCAGTATTTTTAGTTTAGCGAAGTTTAATAATAATTTTTTCTCCCCAGCATGATCAAACACAATAATTGCTTTAGCATCTTGCGGATCTCCTTGTATTTCTTTCACCAAACCTCGTCCAAACCGATCGTGCATAACCACATTTCCAACTTGCAAATTCAGAGCATTGGGAACCGAAGAAGCAGTTTTCACTTTATCAATTGGTTTTAAGTTTGTAGGTTTAGCGGTAAGATTTTTTTCTGCTGTAGGACGAACACGGGCTTGGGTAGGAGCTTTGTCTTTGCTTGGTAAATCGCCAAAAAGTGAAGCATCTAATCCACTTTGATTCATTGGTAATCCTACATTTAGATTAATCCATTTCAGATGATTATCATCAATCTCTTCTAAAAATCGAGAAGGTTCACTATCGATAATTTTTCCCCAGCGAAAACGTGAAACCGAATAGGTGAGATACGCATTTTTTTCGGCGCGGGTCAGTGCTACATAAAACAAACGTCTTTCTTCTTCAAGGTCTTGACGCGTGTTGAGATTCATCATCGATGGGAAGAGGTTTTCTTCTAAACCAGCAATAAAAACATGAGGAAATTCTAACCCTTTTGCCAAGTGAACAGTCATCATACTCACTTTGTTCGTGTCATCGTCTTCATTATCGGCGTCCGTTGCCAAAGCAATATTTTCTAAAAATCCAGCCAAAGAAGGATCTCCATCTTCCAACTGTTTTTGTTCATCAACATATCCTTGAATCGAATTCAGTAATTCTTGTACGTTTTCTAAACGAGAAATTCCTTCGGGTGTATCATCTTCTTTTAGGGTACTCAAGAATTTTGTGCTTTTGGCCAATTCCATCGTAACTTCATAGACATCATGCGTTTGCAACATCAATTGGAAACGTTTAATTAGCATCGCAAAATCATTCAACTTATTGGCTGTTGAGGTATTGATGCTGATGTTTGGCGCATAAAATTGGATGTTTTCTAATAATTGAAAAACATGAATATTGTATTGATTGGCCGCTAAAAGAAGTTTATTAATCGTGGTTTGACCAATTCCTCGCGCTGGATAATTGATTACTCGCAAAAGAGCTTCTTCGTCATTTTGATTAATCAGCAAGCGCATATAGCTCACCATATCCTTGATTTCTTTGCGTTGATAGAAAGATATCCCACCAAAAACACGATACGGAATTCCTTTTTTTCTCAAGGCTTCTTCCAAGGCACGCGACTGCGCATTGGTTCTGTATAGAATTGCAAAATCACTCAAAGGAAGTTGCTCCGACATTTGCGTTTCGAAGATTCGCGAAGCGATATAACGTGCTTCATCGGCATCAGAAAGGGCACGATAAACAGGAATTTTATCTCCTTCTTCATTATCCGTCCAAACATTTTTTTCTAATTGATCTTGGTTGTGTGCAATCAACTGATTCGCAGCTCCTACAATGATTTTTGTTGAACGATAATTTTGTTCTAATGGAAAAACTTTTGCATCGGGGTAATCTTTCTGAAACGATAAGATGTTTCTAATATTGGCCCCACGGAAAGCATAAATACTTTGCGCATCATCTCCAACCACACAAACATTTTCGTAGCGCGAAGCCAACGCTTTCACAATAAGGTATTGAGAATGATTGGTATCTTGGTACTCATCGACCATTATATATTTAAAGCGTTCTTGGTATTTGGCCAACACTTCAGGAAAACGAGTCAAAATCTCATTTGTACGCAACAACAAATCATCAAAATCCATTGCACCCGATTTGTAACAACGATCGACGTACGCCTTGTAGATATCACCCATACGCGGTTTCATCGCTTCGTTATCGGCCTCAATCAATTGTTGATTATTGAAATAGGCTCGAACCGTAATCAGGTTATTTTTGAATTGCGAGATTCTACTCAAAACCTGTTTAGGCTTATAAATATCTTTATCGAGTTGCAATTCGTTGATCACTTTGCTCATCACACTTACCGCATCTTGCTGATCGTAAATCGTAAAATTAGAAGGATAACCCAATAAGGGTGCTTCTGTACGAAGGATTCTTGCAAAAACCGAGTGGAAAGTTCCCATCCAAAGATTTTTGGCTTCGGATGCACCCACCACAGAAGAGATTCGTTCCTTCATTTCTCGCGCAGCTTTATTGGTAAAAGTAAGCGATAAAATATTAAACGCATCCACGCCTTTATTCATTAAATGGGCAATGCGGTAGGTGAGTACTCGAGTTTTCCCAGAGCCTGCACCAGCAATAATCATTACAGGGCCTTCAGTAGCTTCTACGGCCAAACGTTGTGGCTCGTTGAGTTGATCAAGATAATTTTCCATTAGCGCAAAGATAAGCAATGTTGGTAGGATGACGAAAACTATCCTATGCTTTTCGATACTTTTGTCAGAAACGGAACTAGCTTTATTAGAGAAATTTTATTTAACTTTACACAAATTTAATCGATTGTGGAAGATTCAGTAAAATTAAAAAATTACGAAATTGTAAAACAGGTATTTACCAAATTTTTAGAAGAAAATGGACACCGTAAAACTCCAGAGCGCTACGCTATTTTAGAGGAAATTTACTTTACGGATGATCATTTCGATATTGATATGCTCTATATCATGATGAAAAATAAAAAATACCGCGTAAGTAGAGCAACTTTGTACAATACAATCGAGCTTTTGATGGAAGCTAAATTGGTGCGTAAACATCAATTTGGTGATCAACAAGCCCATTATGAAAAGTCGTATTTCGATAAAAATCACGACCATATTATTCTTACCGATACGGGAGAAGTTTTAGAGTTTTGTGATCCTCGAATCCAAACCATAAAAAAAACAATCGAAGAAATTTTCGACATCACAATAGAAAATCATTCCTTGTATTTTTACGGTAAAAAGAACAGCTAATCCATGCGGATCTATTCAATTTTTTTATGGATTTTTCTTTTTTTTTCGGTAGGAAATGTTGCAGCGCAAACGCCCAAAAATAAAGAAGGAAAAACCAAGCTAAAGCTGATCAGTGCAGACAAATTAGAGCGAGATCCTGATCGTTTCAAAGGCAATCAGATTCTCACCGGAAATGTGCAATTTGATCATCAAGGGACTTTACTAACTGCCGATAGTGCCGTTTTTTATCAGAAAGAAAACTTTTTTGTCGCTTGGTCTCGCGTTCGAGTAGTGCAACAAGAGAAAACCATTTCTGCCGATTATATGGAGTACGATGGCAATACGACGATTGCCAAAGCCAAAGGAAATGCACGTTTTGCTGATCCGCAAAATACCATTACGGCCAACGAAATGGATTATAATCGTACGACTGAAATTGCCTATGCAAGAGGAAATGTGGTGATGATAAATCCCAATCAGCGCGTAGAAACAAGCGAAATGGAGTATAACCGAAAAACCGGTATTGCTTTCTCTAATACGCCTACAAAAGTTACCGGGAACGATGGATCGGTGATCGAATCAAATCATATTGTGTACAACACCAAAACCAAGGCTTCTGATTTTGGTTCGGATGTGTATATTACCAATAAAGATTATTTGATATTTTCTAAAAACATGTCGAACAATCAAACAACGGGTTTAACGACTTTTAGAGATCAAAGTAAAATTACCAATAGAAAAAATCCTACCCAATATATAATAACGCGAAACGGAACCTTTAATAAAACTTCAGGTGAAGCATTGTTGTATGATCGTTCTCAGGTTTTTAGTGAAGGGAAAATGTTGATCGGTGATACCATTTTCTATAATGAAAAAACTGGTTTCGGTTGGGCAAAAGGTGATATTTTGATGGATGATCCTCAGGAAAAAAGATTTATCAAAGGAGATTATGCCGAAGCGTATAAAGCGCTCGATTCTGCTTTTGTTACCAAAAATGCGTATGCTGTGAAAGCATTCGAAAAGGATTCTTTTTATGTGCATGCCGATACGTTGGTTGCGGTAAGAAGAAAAGATTCGACGAGTTTGGTTAGAGCTTATCATCAGGCGCGATTCTATAAATCGAATATCAATGGGAAGGCAGATTCTTTGGTTTACAATCAACAAAACGGATTGCTCGAATTGCTAAAAGATCCTATTGTTTGGAGTGGCGAAAATCAAATAACGGGCGATGTAATCTATGGTTATACCAATCCGAAAACCGAAAAAATAGATTCGTTGCATGTTTTGGGTGCTGCTTTTGCCATTTCAAAAGTAGATTCGCTTAAAGACAATGAATTCAATCAAGTAAAAGGAAGAAAAATATTGGCTTATTATCTCGATAATCAGTTGGATTATGTAAGTGTAGAAGGCAATGCGATGGGACTTTCTTATATGGATGAAGAAGATCCGAAAACCAAAATAAAAGATCGGGTAGGAATCAATCATTCAACTTGTGGAATGATAGAAGCCGATTTGGTAGGACGCGAATTGCATATTGTTGCATGCAGAATTCAATCCAACGGAAAATTATATCCAGAAGAAGAATTCCCAGAAGAATTTCGCTATTTACAAGGATTCAATTGGCGTGGAGATGAACGTATGTTGCATTGGCGAGATATTTTCCTATCCAAACCAACAACCACAAAATAAAAACACATGATGAAAAAAGGACTCTTACTCTGCACTTTTCTTGCGCTTACAAGTTGCTATACGTATCAATTGATCGATCCTACGAAAGAAGTTTTGGTAGAAGATGCTTCGAAAGATACTAAAAAAACAGCCTCAAATAATCGACTAAAAGCAATCGAAGATCGGAATAACAAAGCTCGAGCATTGAGTGCTTATCGAGCCGATGATGGGAAAACTCAACCAACCGAACAAATTGAAATAAGCAAAGAAGAACCCGTAATCGAAGAAGAACCGAAAGGAATTGCTGGAGATATAAAATTGTATCTGAAACCTTCTGGAACGTATCGTTTATATGCAAATCAGACCGAATATACGGTCGTTGCCCAAAAATGGGACGGAGATAGTTTGGTGGTTTATCCGAGAGGAAAAGAAAATCAACCCTTTAAACTACATAAAAATGATATTGATCTGAATCGTATGTATTCGAGAAATTTCAGTAAAAGAAAATCAGATATGATAACCATCGCCGGCTATGCTGCTGGTTTGGCAACGGTTATATTATTATTGAAATAATGGAACATCTAAAAGAAAATTTTTATAAATACCAAGCACAAACTACTCGTTTTGCATCTGGTTTCGAAGTTGATTATGCCAAAGGTGCTTACATCTACGGCAAAGATGGAAAAGCTTATTTGGACTTTGTAGCTGGCGTTTCGGTGAATACCTTAGGGCATTCTTATCCGAAAATCAATGAAGCCATTAAACAGCAAGTCGATCGGTATATGCATGTGGCTGTTTATGGTGAATATGCGCAAGAGCAACCGGTAGAATTGTGCAAACGTTTGGTAGAAAATACGCCCAAAGGACTCGAGCAAGTATATTTGGTGAATTCAGGAACCGAAGCCATTGAAGCTTCCCTTAAATTAGCAAAACGCTATACTGGCCGTCAGCAAATAATATCTTTTCACAATGCATATCACGGCAACACACATGGTTCGTTGAGTGTTTCTGGGGACGAACGAAAAAAAGCTGCTTTCAGACCTTTATTGCCGGAAGTATATTTTATTGATTTTAACCAAGAAGAAGATTTACAACATATCACAACAAAAACAGCAGGTGTGATTGTCGAAACAATTCGTGGCGCTTCAGGTTTTCGTTTGCCTGAAAATGATTATCTAAAAAAATTGAAAAATAGATGTGATGAAGTTGGCGCTTTGTTGATTTTTGATGAAATCCAACCAGGATTTGGAAGAACTGGAAAACTCTTTGCTTTCGAACATTATGGTGTTACACCACATATTGTTGCGATGGGAAAAGGCATGGCGAATGGTTTACCGATTGGTGCATTTATGAGTTCTGATGCGATTATTGGAACGTTAAAAGAAAATCCTCAATTAGGACATATCACAACTTTTGGTGGAAATCCGGTCATTGCAGCTGCTGCAAATGCTTTGCTCGACGAGTTACTTACAACTTCTATCATGCAAGATATAGATCGAAAAGAAGCTTTGTTTAGAAAACTCCTTCAACACCCAAAAATCAAAACCATTCACGGTCGTGGTTTAATGTTAGCGCCCGAACTAAGTTCGCCCGAATATACTTTGCGGGTTGCAGCAGAATGTATGAATCGCGGTTTGATTTTGTTTTGGCTTATGTACAGCATAGAAAATCTTCGCATCACGCCGCCACTCAATATTACCGATGAAGAAATAGAAAAAGGTTGTAGCATCTTATTGTCTGTTTTAGATGATTTAGACGCATAATTTTGATAGGATAGAAAAGATAAATAAAAAAAATTCTGAATAATTTCAGAACTTTTTTGTAATCTATCATTAGAATATAAAGACTTTATTCAGTAAGAAAGAAGAATATTAATGTTCGACTTTTTCTACTTTACCCGTTTCTTTATTTTTAATAAATTTTCGGTATTGTTTAATATTCATTTTATAATCTTTCTTGGTCGGACGATAAATAATGCGCAATGTAGTGTCGTTCGTGAAATAAGCTGAAGCCCAGTTCCAGAAAATTAAAAATTTATTACGGACACTCAAAATCAACATCAAGTGTAAAAACATCCAAACAAACCAAGCAATTCTACCTTGGAAAGAGAATTTTGGTAAATCGACAACCGCTTTGTTTTTTCCTACCGTAGCCATCGAACCTGGATCTTTGTATTCGAAAAGTTCCATTTGTTCAGGAGCAATTCCTTTCGCAAAACGATCGAAGTTTCTCGATAAATTAAGTGCTTGATTTATGGCAACATTTGCTAATTGCGGATGACCATTCGGATATTTTGGTGTTTCCATGTAGGCAATATCTCCAATCGCAAAAATATTTTTTTCACCCATAACACGATTCAAACGATCGACCGGAATTCTATTTCCACGTTGCATTTTCTCTTGTTCGATGATTCCGCTTGGCGCGTTTCCTGTTACCCCAGCCGCCCAAATAAGATTTCGGGTTTTTATTTTTCGTCCATCGGTAAGTTCAATCACATGTCCGTCATAATCGGTAACGCGTGCATTTGTCCAAACATTCACCCCCATACTTTCTAAGAACTCTTGCGACTTTTGCTGAGATTCTTTCGACATCGGACCTAAAAGCGTCGGACCACCTTCTAATAAATAGACTTGTAGTTTAGAGAAATCCATATCTGGATAATCTTTTGGTAGAATATGAGTTTTAAGCTCGATAATCGAACCCGATAATTCAACACCCGTTGGTCCACCACCCACGATTACAATATTTAGAATTTCTTCTAATTCATCTGCCGTTGATGAATAAGCACTTTCGAAGTTGGTTAATAATCGGTTTTGGATAGTAATCGCTTCGTAAGTTGATTTCATCGGAAATGCGTTTTCTGCAATTTTTTCATTCCCAAAGAAATTCGTTGTACAACCGGTTGCTACCACCAAATAATCGTACGGGAAACTACCAATTGTGGTTTCAACTTCGCTTTTTTCACGGTTTATGTTGAGTACTTTGGTTAATCGTACCGAAACATTTTTACTTTTCTGAAATATTTTTCGAAGAGGAAAAGAGATACTCGAAGGTTCGATCCTTGCCGTTGCCACTTGATAGAACAAGGGTTGAAATTGATGGAAGTTGTACCGATCTATGAGTGTTACCGAAAAACTTGGATGATTGTTGAGTTTTCTTGCCAAACGCAAACCAGCAAATCCAGCACCAATAATCACTATTTTTTTCTTTTCCATTTTACCCTTAAATTTTACATCAAAATTAAGAATAATTTTCTTCTATAAAAAGTATTTCAAAAGCATATTTATTTGATAATAATTTATGGTTTTATTGATTTTTGCACGAAGTTTGAAAGTTTTAATTATAAATACGATAAAAAAATGGCTAAATTATTTACACCTCTAAAAATCAATTCACAACTCACGCTCAAAAACCGTATTGTTGTTTCTCCAATGTGTCAATATTCGGCCGTTGATGGATTTGCAACTCCTTGGCATTTAGTGCATTTGGGAAGTAGAGCAGTGGGGGGAGCTGCTGCGATTATTCAAGAGGCTACGGCAATTGTTCCGGAAGGTAGAATTTCTTATGCCGACTTAGGTCTATGGTCGGATGCACAAATAGAAAATTTAAAAGGAATTACTTCTTTTATCAAAAAACACGATGCTATTCCTGGTATTCAATTAGCACACGCGGGTAGAAAAGCAAGTACAGAATTGCCTTGGATAGAACCGAAACAACTCACCCCAAATGATAAAAACGGATGGCAAACAGTGGCTCCTTCAGCGATCCCTTTTCATGAGAATGATGTCACACCGGTCGAATTATCGATTCCCCAAATAAAAGGGTTGGTACAATCTTTTGCAGATGCCGCCAGACGCGCTGTGGAAGCAGGATATGAAATTATCGAAATTCATGCTGCGCATGGGTATTTGATTCATCAGTTTTTCTCTCCATTGGTCAATTTTCGTACTGATGAATATGGCGGAAGTTTCGAAAACAGAACTCGATTTTTGTTAGAGGTTTTAGAAGCTGTAAAGAAAGAGTTGAGTTCGCAATCTTTGTGGGTACGTATTTCGGCAACCGATTGGGCAGAAGGAGGTTGGGATTTGGATCAGTCGGTTGAGTTGGCGAAAATTTTACCAGAGTATGGAGTTGAGGTTATAGATGTTTCGAGCGGAGGTGCGGTTCATGAACAAAAAATAAAAGTCGAAAAAAATTATCAAGTTCCTTTTGCCGAAGCAATTAAAAAATCAACTTCTTTACTAACGGCTTGTGTCGGTTTGATTGAAGATGCAGAACAAGCAGAAGATATTTTGATCGAAAACAAAGCAGATATTGTGATGATTGGGAGAGAGCTTCTTCGTAATCCATATTTTCCGTTAGAAGCTGCTGAAACCTTGCATGCAACGGTCGATTGGCCTAAACAATATTTGCGTGCGAAACCTCGGAAATAAATAAAAAAACACCACCTTTGCAAATTAATTTTTTTAGATAGTTCATCTATTTTTGGTTTATGGTAGGATGTTTTATTTGCTCTATCAAAACTTGAATTTAAGCTGTTTAGTGATTTGAATATTAATTAATTAAATTATTAAAAATAATTTCATTCAATCAGTACATAACTAAATAGTAAGTTAGTAAAATAAACTTATGAATAAAAGTATATTGGCTTTGGCGATTGGTGCCCTCGGAATTGGAATGACCGAATTTACCATGATGGGGGTAATCGAAGTTTTCGCTAAAGATTTAGAAATTAGTATTCCTGAAGCTGGACATTTTATTTCTATTTATGCATTGGGTGTATTTGTAGGTGCACCGATTTTAGTAATGTTGACAAGTAAAAAATCTCCTAAAGATATCTTAATATTTTTTATGGTTTTATTTACTGTATTTAATATAGCCTTTGCTTTAGCACCAAATTATTTAACATTATTAATAGCACGTTTTCTCACCGGTTTACCCCATGGCGCATATTTCGGAGTAGGTACAGTTGTAGCGACATTTTTAGCACCAAAAGGAAAAGAAGCAACTTATATTTCTTATATGTTTGCAGGCTTAACTTTAGCTAATTTGTTCGGAGTACCAATAGGAACGTTTATTGGACAGAATTTATCATGGAGAGTTTCATTCCTATTAATTGCATTGGTTGGTATATTATCAATTCTAGCAATTGTTGTGTGGATTCCTAAAATTAAACCTAACACAGAAATTTCATTAAAAAAACAATTATTATTTTTTAGAACATGGAGAGCTTGGGTTTTAATTATTATGATTTCTATAGGAACTGCTGGCTTATTTGCATGGATAAGTTATATTTCTCCGCTCGTAACCAATGTCGGAAAATTACCTATTGGTCAAGTTCCGATAATCATGGTTTTGGTAGGATTAGGAATGTTTTTGGGTAATTTGATAGGCGGGCGTTTAGCTGATAAATTTTCTCCTAATAAAGCGACAATAATGAGCTTTTTAGGAATGTGTATTATACTTATTATTAATTTCTTCTTTATTAAATTTTCTTTTTTAAACTATTTTCTTGCTTTTTTTACTGGATTAATAGCATTTACAATAGGTTCCCCGATTCAAATGATGCTTATCAATAATGCCAAAGGTTCCGAAACTTTAGCCGCTTCTGCCGGACAAGCAAGTTTTAATTTAGGAAATGCTCTTGGCGCATATTTCGGTGGTTTACCTATTATTTGGGGCTTTGGTTTCTCATCTCCTTTGATTGTGGGTGCAATCATGGCTATAACTGGAGCAATAATTGCTACTTTATTTCTAATTCTAAATAAAAAATTATCATGATAAAAAAACATGTCGGAAAAACCGATTTGCAAACTGCACCAATTATTTTTGGTGGAAATGTTTTTGGTTGGACTCTCGATAAAGATGAATCTTTTGCAATTTTAGATGAATTTGTTGATCATGGTTTTAATATGATTGATACCGCCAATAACTATTCGTATTGGGTCGAAGGGAATGTCGGTACCGAATCGGAACATATTATTGGTGATTGGCTAAAATCTCGTGGAAATCGATATCAAATGATAGTCGCAACCAAAGTTGGCGGACGAAATTTTATCCAGAAACATCCGAACACCAAAAAAGAACATATCCTAAAAGAAGTAGAAGAATCCCTGAAACGCCTTAATACAGATTATATCGATTTGTACCAAACGCATTACGATGACGAAACAACACCAGTTGAAGAAACACTTTCGGCTTACGATAAATTGATCAACGAAGGGAAGGTGCGTTACATTGGAGCATCGAACATTACTGCGATTCGACTTAAAGAAAGTTTAGAAAAAGTAGAAAAATATAACCTTCCGAAATATGCAACTTTGCAACCGGAATATAATTTATACGACCGTCAGAAGTTCGAAGAATTTTTAGAGCCAATGTGCGATAAATTTCAGTTAGGAGTGATTCCGTATTATTCCTTAGCAAGCGGTTTTCTAAGTGGAAAATACCGTTCGATGGACGATTTGGGTAAAAGTGTTCGTGGTAAAAACATCGAGAAATACCTTACTCCAAGAGGATTTTCTATTCTAAATGCATTAGATGTTTTGGCCCAAAAATACCAAGTTTCGCTTTCAGCGATTGCTCTTCATTGGCTAATGAACCAGAAAACGATTGTTGCGCCCATTGCTTCGGCCACCAAAAGTACGCATATTGCCAGTTTTGTAGAAGCTGCAGAAGTGCAAATAACAGTAGAAGACCTCAAATGGTTAACCGATATTAGTCGTCCAGATTAGGAGGATATCGGTAGGATGAATTTCTATTTTGGGTAGTATATCATCAGGTTAATTCAGAAAAAATTAAACCCAAAAAAAACAGCACTTTCAATCTGAAAGTGCTGTTGATAAAAACTATTTGATGGACATAAATCTGATTAAAGATTTATTTTTTAATTACTTTTTTAGTTTCTTTTCCAAAATGGAAAATATATGTTCCTTTAGGTAAAGCGTTCATCTGAACTGTATTCTTACCACGTTTTAATTTTTGTGCTATCACTTCTTGTCCAAGAATCGAATAAACCTTCAGGTCAGCAACTTCTTTCGCATCAATAAAAATAGCCTCCGAAGTTGGGTTAGGATACAAGGTAAATTGTGATTTTTCTACCGTATCTAGACCTAGTTTGTTGATTGTGAAATCGATAAAATGTTCAGTTACCAATCCGTTCGATTCGAAATCTAAACGAATTTTGATTTCTCCTGTTGCTTCGATTGGAGTTTTCTGAGCATTCCCTTTTGCTTTATCTGCATTAAGCGTTACGCTAAGAATTCCTTCTTCAGAAAGTTCTACCGTTGCAAGATCATCCTCTTGTAGAATTTCCATATTGATAACAATTGCAGCATCAAGATTATCATCGTCACTTACAAACTCATTCAGATTAATACTCAAAGCGCTATCTACGGTATAATTTTCCTCCAAACCTTCTACTTTTGGTGCTTCAGCATCTGGGAAAACCGTAACAGCAGGGAACCAGTAATAATCATTCATTTCGATTGTTTTTACTAATTCACCTTTTGAATCATAACGATGAACCCAATTTTTTTGATAATGAGCTCCATAACCGCTTTCGGTAGTAGTGATGATGATTTCATCAGTTTTAGGATTTACACGAACTCCAGCTCCGTAAGGTGTTTGTTTGTAAGTACCATCTTGACCAGGAATTGTAATGAAAGATGGATCAAAAGTAAGTGTTGTTGCGTCAAATTTCACCAAGTTAGGACTTACAGACCAACCCATTCCCGAGAAGAAATATAGGTTGTTTTCATTTGTACTTGCAGTGAAACTACCTGCATTCCATGCTCCCCACGAATTTGGAATAGAAATATTTTCGGGCATGTCGATAGTCGAGGTTTCTAAACTAAACTGATCAATTGCGACTAATTTTTTATCCAATGCTCCCCAAACTTTTCCGTCCTGAGCTTGAACAACCGAATGGAAGTTACCTTCTATCGTTTGAATCAAGGTATGAGTCGTTGGATCGATTACCAAGATTCCTGCATTTTGTTTAACAGCAAATACATATTTTTTGGTACGGATAAGATTTCCTATTTGTCCAGAATAAGCACTTCCGCCTCCGGTACCTTCGATAATTTCGCCAACTTTCATGTTTTCGATATCGAATAAGAAAACACCGTTAGAGCTTGCGATATAAGCAGTTTTTGGATTAACCCCTAAAAATGCACGACCATCACCGCCACCAATATTATCAAAGCTTGCAATTTTTTCCATTGTTTTGGCATTCGCGACAACCAATCTTCCGCCAGGAGTATAATTGGTATCTCCACCGTCAGCTTCTTGTTTAGAGACAAAGTAGAATTTATCTCCATAAATTGTCCCGAATTGTGTCGTTGCGCCAAAAGCTTCGTTGTTATTTCTATCGCTATACACTCGGTAATGAACTTGATCATTTTCATCAATAAAATTCACTGATCCGTTGGTATGTCCAAACCATTCTTCGTTAACAATGAAATACCCTTTCGTAAAATCGATTGGCTTTTCTACATGCGGTTCGGCTGCAGTAAAATTATCTGCCATTGGGTAGCTTTGGAAACTAACAGAGAAAGACCAACCATCCCAAGAACCATCTTCTAATTTTCTGCTACTTGCTCCAAGGCCAGAGAAATTGAAATCTTCTTCAGCCGAATCTTTTACCCAATACGACCAAAATCCGTTTGAGAACCAACCTGAATACCAACGATCATTCGCATCGAAAGCAGTCCAATCATCGAAATCATAATCATTAGTTAATACTTTTCCGTCGAGTGGATAGTAAGGATTTTTGGTATCATTGTTTTTGACCAACGCACGTGTTCCTGCATTATCCCAATCGTAACCAAAACCTCCGACTGCTGTTCCGTACTGTGTACCTTCGTAGGCAAGAACATAGAAACGTGGATCTACTTTAGCGATTTCTAAAATCATATCCACCCCAAATTTTTCGCCATCAAAACGATAACCCCAAACCATTGCTTCAGGATTTTTGTCATCGTTCCATTGAACTACCATGGCAGCTTTTTTACTTCCTTCACCAATCCAATATTGGATATCGTCGAAGGTAAAAGAAGGATCACCTGCTTTTTGTGTAATTTCAGGTTTCTTCAGATCATTGCGCAAGACGCCTTGCACTTTTACTTGTGCTTGTAATCCTACCGAAAAAGTAAGAAACAAGACCATTAAGAGATAGAGTTTTCTCATGAGAATTATTTAATTAATTGAATTTTATCTATTTCAGATGTAAATCATACGCACCGATAATTTCGGTAGAAACTTCGCCAAGCCAACCAGCTTCTTGATTGATACCGGTGTAAACTTTGATGAAATCTATGCCTGGTAAATGCACATAATTTCCGTTTTTATCCACTGCCCAAGAGATGTCGATATTAGAAGCTTCATCGTTATTGGGCGCATTATCTGCGTACCCATAAGCATACGAACGGCCAACCCAATAATTTCCGGTACCGCTTTGATCGTAGAAATTATCCGGTAATCGAGTGCCCGAAAAAGTAATAGATTTGTTCGGATTCCATAAAGGATAATACGCTTGAGTATTGAAAATGTTTTGAGTTTTATACCCTGTATTTCCTTGATTGTCTTCCCATTTTATATACCGAACATCCATATCCCAACCATTAGGACCTGGTGTTGGCGTGTGATTAGCTTTGGGTTGGAAATAGGTTATCGAATAGTTTTTTATGGTTGCCGGGTTATGGTATTCGCTCCCCGCAATTTCGTACCATTCATCATCATCGGGTTTACCGTTTTTATTTTTATCATAAGCCACCATAATAATTCCGGGTTCGCAAGAACCTGCGCGGGCTTCTTCTGCAGCATCACCCCAAAATGCATTTCCGAGAATTTTGAAATCCCGAACGTTGGGTTTATTCATAATCGTATGATCGAATCCGAAAACCACATAACCTCCAAAACCACCCAAAGAAAGTAAAGAAGTTTGCGCACCAACAATTGCTTTAGAAGCTTTTTCGACCATTTTATCTTTCGAATCTCCTGTTTCATAAGCTGGATAAACATTGGTAAATTGTCCTACAGCAGGCGCATAATCAAAAACTTTTGCAATGTATTTGCTATATGTTTTGCTTTCTTGTTGTACGATAATATTGGTAGAAAGTACTTTAGATGTTTGAGGAGTTTTTATTTCTAAATCTACTTTATACGTTCCGACTTTATCGCTGATAAACGGTAAATGTTTGGTGTTTGAAAGAACAGAATCGTTCATACGCCAAGTGAAAACAGTGTTTTCGGTAGAGTTTCCGCTTGGTTCTACGTCGATAATCGTCAAGCGGTTTCCGGTATAAGAATCTTTGAGTTGTAAAATTTCTACATTTTCTGTAATCGAATCATCCAAAGAACAACTTTGTAGTTGCAACGTGATGATGGGTAATAAGCCGAGGATGAGGTATTTCTTTTTCATAGTTGTTATTTATATAAAAAAACAAAGTGTGCAGGAATATTTCCGGCAGCAACTTTCCATTTGAATTTTCCGTTTTTGTCAAAAGCATAAACATATCCTGTTGATACATAATCTCCTGCGTCGGTAAGATATATATCTTTGGTTGTCGGATTTACTGCAATCCCATACGGTGTTTTTATCTTATCGATCATCGGATCTTTGATCAAATATTGATTGACAATTTCTTCTGTTTTGGTATTGATAACGCCATAAGAGCGTGTCCATTTGAAGGTGTTGTAATTAAACTCATTCGCATAGTAATACAGCAAATCATCGACAATGGTAAAATTAGAAACCGGAATATTGAAGGTTTTTTTGATTTGATGTGTCTGCGAATCCAACACATATAGATTCGATGGAATGGTATAATAATCTCCGCGCGAAGAAACATACAAATCATTCTCTTGATCTTTTTTGATGTGATGCAAATTGATTGCTACGTCGATTTTTTTCTCTTCTTTGAAGCTTGTCAAATCCACTACCGAAACGGTTTTGTCATAGTTTGGTACACGATAACCGCCCGAATTGGCTACAAATAATTTATTCCCAACCACCACCAATTCATCGGGCTGATAACCAACCGTTGCTTCTCGCGTAATGGCCAACGACGCCGTATCGATTTCCACAACTTTTCCGATCGGTGCATTTTCGCTAATTTCTACAGGTCCGGCGTACGAACTTGCATAAGCTTTCCCTTTATCGAAAGTGATATAGCGAACATTATTTATGGGAATAGAACCTATATGTTTCGCAGTTTTCGCATCCATAACTTCGATATAATTCGACACGTTGATAACGGCGTACAATCGATTTCCATAAATTTTTATATCATTCCCAACATCACCTAATTCTTTTACGATTGTCGGATTGGCAGTTGCATAAATATTGCGTTGGTATTGTCCTTTTTCATAATCTAAAAAATCGATAGATGCTCGATTGGTTCCCATATTTCCTTCGTTCAACAAATAAAAACCTTTGATATTGGTATTTTCTGGTTGAATTCCGGTTGTTTCTATTTCGACCTGATCGATAGAATCGTCTTGCGAACAAGAAGAAAAACTGAGGATGAAGACAGAAAGAAGTAAGCTTATTTTTTTCATAATTCTAGTTGTATAGAAAATCGAACATTGGTGCCTGGCATTGGATAATACATAATCACTTCATATTGCTGATTGAATAGATTTTGTACTTCGGCCATTAACCGTAGTTGATAATTATTTATTTTGAAATCTTTTTGGATTGATAAATCATGTGTAAACCAGGGGTTTACTTCATTGATTTTGATATTGTTGCGCAGCGAATTGTAACGTTTCCCAACATAGATAAAACTATAATTCAGTCGCCAGTTTTGGTAAGCCGCACTAAGAACCGCTGAACCCGAATGTTTGGGCGTGTACGGAATTTGATCTTTGTACAATGCACTCGGATACGAATTGCCGTTGAGGTCAGTATCATAAGTATAATCTTGTGCTTGCTGAAAAGTGTAGGTGAGCAAAGTAGAAAAATCAACAGCATGAAAGTTGAAATCTGCTTTTACATTTGCATCCAAGCCTTTGATTCTTACTTCTCCTAAATTGACCATCATCCAACGGAAATTATTATTTCCAGGCATTGCCACAATTTTATCTTCTACTTCATTATAATAGGCGTCTATTTTGGCCGAAAAGTTTTTCATCCAACCAGAATTCATCGTTACATTATATGCCAGTCCGACATTGTATTGTGTGGTATATTCGGGTTTGAGAAGCGTATAACCGATTTCGGTATAATATAAATCGTTGAAGGTTGGCATTCTGAATATTTTTTTATAGAATGCTCTCAAATGAAAATCTTTTTCTAGAAAAGGCTGATAGCTAAGAAAAAAAGCATGAGTCCAAATGTTTTTATCCGGTGCAGCTGTATTTTTTTTCACGTTCTCTTGTACAAAAGTACCCAACAAACTCGCTTGCGCTTTGAGATGTTTGGTTTGATATGCCGTTGCCAAAGCAAACAAATTAGAATATCGAGTAGGATAGGAGAAGTCGCGTAAATTAGCCGACAGATTATTGTACTGAAAATCATAAGCCAAACTCACATCCCATTGCGGATTTATTCGGTATAAATTACTCGTTGATGCATAAACTTCTCGCTGTATATAGGTGTTGTCGATCATTAAACGCGTAGTATCTCGCGTTACATAATGGGTATAATCGTAGGCAAATTTTCCACGAAATTGAGTTTCGAAATTATTCCATTTCTTTTGGAAATTTCCTTGCAAATAATGGTTGCGATCCGCAAGAGTTGGTCCTGTAAGAATTTCATCATGTCCTTTAACTACCGCACCCGGAATTTCTCGATCCGAAAGATAATTATACGATTTCAAGTCCCATTGTCCATTTTCTATTTTTCCGAAAACAGTCGCTTCCAATCGTTTTGCCTCGATGCTTGCATCACGACGTTTCCACTTTTCTGACCATAATACATTTCCTTGTTGATCGGTTTTGCGGTAACGAAAAGAATAAATTCCGTTCGACTTAATCAATTCGCTACTCAAAGCTGCAGAAAGTGTAGGAGATATTTTTTGTTCTATCCGAACCGAAGGATTGATTAGTTGGATGCTTCCTAACTTATAGCCAACCTTTAGATTGGTTTTTTTATCGGGCGTAAATGTAGGTTTTTTGGTGTTAAGGTAAATCGATCCTGCAGATCCGAAATCTTTTGCCGATTGAAAGATTTGACTTTTCTGACCATTGTACAAAGAAATCATTTCCATATCATCCAACGAAAATCGACCTAAATCGACCGTTCCGTTTTGGGCATTCCCAATTTGTATCCCGTCATAAAAAACACCAACATGTTGTGAACCCATACTACGAATGTTGACGGTTTTCAGTCCGCCAATTCCGCCATAATCTTTGATTTGCACACCCGAAAAATAACGCAAAGCATCGGCAACATTATGGCTATTAAGTTGTTGCAATTCTTCGCCTTTCAGGATTTGAGCAGGAGAAACTTCTTTGTACGGATAGGCTTGTATGGTTACATGCTGCAAATGCACAACCGAATCATTTTCTTGTGCTATAAGCCAAGAATTGAAGGGCAAAACCGTTACAAAAAAGAGTATTTTTCGGTAGAATTTTCTCATTTAGCTCCACAATGCGCTTACGAGAAATAATGAAGTAATTGGGATAAAAAAATATCCTAATCAAATGTTCTTCACGCTTTAGTCCCCGAAAGCTGTTAACAATTCATTTTTTGGTAGGTCTTCTGACTTACTCCATTTTTTAGAAATTCTTCCCATAGAAAACTACAGTGAATTTGCGGCTCTAAAAAACTTTTGCGGAGCTTACAGCAGCGGGTCTGTTCAGGATTTTCACCTGATTCCCTGTTACCGAATATTTCTATTCGCACCAAAAATTTGTTCAAATGTACAAAAATTATTTTTGATCCTTTTCTTGCATAAAAACGAATAAATTTTATGTAACCAATTCTATAACGTTAGTCGAGGAGTGTGTTTTTTTATTGATAATAAGTAGATTAAACGTTTGTTTCGATTATTATTTTAGATAAGAACTTTAAAATCATCCTACCGAAATGGACTTTATACTTCCTAAATTGTATCGGTAAGAAGTCTTAATTTTATTGTAATTTTGCGTGGTGTAGACGATGTTTATTTGCAAAATCTACCTTAATTTTAGGACATGAAGAGAACGGTATATTTTCAAGATTTAGGAAAAAAAAGAGATTATCAAGAAATTTGGGATTATCAAGAAGCCTTATTGGCCGAAAATGTTGGTGTAAAACAATACAATCGAGCGCAAGAAAAGGAAGGAAAAACCGAATTCAAAACTACGAAAAATCACTTGCTTTTTGTCGAACATCCTCATGTTTACACAATGGGTAAAAGTGGGCATATAGAAAATATGTTGGCCAATCAAGATCAGTTGAATCATATTCATGCGACGTACGTAAAGACGAATCGTGGGGGCGATGTTACTTATCACGGACCCGAACAATTGGTAGGATATCCGATTTTCGATCTGGATCAATTCAAACCCGATATTCATTTGTATATGCGTAATTTAGAGCAAGTTATCATCCAAACATTGGCGCATTATGGTTTGCAGGGCGAACGATCGAAGGGAGAAACAGGGGTTTGGTTGGATGTCGGAAAACCGTATGCCAGAAAAATTTGTGCAATGGGAGTAAAAGCTTCTCGTTGGATTACGATGCATGGTTTTGCACTGAATGTGAATACCGATTTACGTTATTTCGAATACATTGTGCCGTGTGGTATTAAAGATAAAGCGGTGGCTTCACTCGAACAAGAACTCAACCGAAAACTCGATATGGATGAGGTGAAAGAAGTTGTGCGTAAACAGTTTATCGATGTTTTTGATATCGATTTGAAATAAAATTTGACATTTATTTAACAGATTATCATTTTTCTAAATATATTTAAGGGCGAAGAACGGAACATAAATATAGGTTTCGTTTTTCATCCATAAAAAATAGAACACATGAATAATCAAAAAACGATTTGGAGCCAATTTATTCCCTTGGTTTCCGTATTCTTCTTTTGGGGTTTTATTGCAGCAAGCAATGATATTTTGATTCCCGTCTTCAAAGAAGCTTTTCATCTTACACAAGGACAAAGTCAATTAGTTTCCTTGGCTTTTTACATTGCTTATACGATAGGTTCGCTTATATATTTAGGAATTTCTGTTCTTATTGGTAAAGATCTTATCAATCGACTAGGGTATAAAAACAGTTTAGCAATCGGTTTAATTGTTTCTGCTCTGGGAACATTACTTTTTATACCAGCTGCCAATTTACATTCGTATCCATTAATGTTAAGTGGTTTGTTCACGGTAGGATTAGGGTTTTCATTGCAACAAACTGTAGCCAATCCATTGGCGATTGCCTTGGGTGATCCACAAACCGGATCGCAACGATTGACCTTAGCGGGCGGAATCAATAATTTCGGGACAACGATCGGACCGTTGATTGTTTCTTTTGCGATTTTTGGTTCGGTAAGCGAAAATTCTACTCATCATGTTGCCTTAGAAACCGTAAAAATTCCATATTTGATTATTGGCGTTTTATTTTTGGCAGTAGCAATTTTCCTTAAGTTTTCTAAACTTCCCGATAAACCGCAAATTGTAGAAGAAGAAGATTCAACAAAACCTCATCGCGATCGAAAATCAGCACTTTCTTATCCACAACTTTGGTTAGGGATGATAGCAATTTTTCTTTACGTTGGGGTAGAAGTATCCACAGCGAGTAATTTACCCGAATATATGCACCGGGATTTAGGCTTCAAAATCCACGAAGTTGCACCTTATGTTTCGCTTTATTGGGCAAGTATGATGATCGGACGTTGGTCGGGTGCTGTAGAAGCTTTCAACCTTAAAAAGTCGGTCGAAAAATATGTAAAACTCATTGCACCGTATTTGGCTTTTGGCGTTTTCTTGTTGGTTAACTATCTCGGAAATCACGATCTACAACCTTTCTATATCTATGCATTGGTGATTTTAGTTCTGATTGTTGCCGATTTATTAGCCAAAGGAAATCCAGTTCGCATGTTATTTATATTCTCATGTTTCGGTGCGTTTGCCATCATAACCGGAATGCTTTCTACGGGCATGGTAAGTGTTTATGCTTTCTCAAGTGTGGGATTATTTTGTAGTACCCTTTGGCCATGTATTTTCACAATTGCCATTTCTGGTTTAGGTAAAAATACGAGTCAAGGAAGTAGTTTATTGATCATGATGATTATGGGTGGTGGAATTATTAGTTTCTTGCAAGGTTTATTGGCCGATGCAACCAGCATTCATTTCTCATATATCGTAGGTGTTTTATGTTTTGGATATTTAATTGTTTATTCGATTCTGGCCAAAAGAATCTTAGCTAAACAAAATATTGTGTTCGAAAATAAGTAATTGGGTTTCGGTAGGATGATATACAATCTTTTGATTTTTTCGGTATACTGAAAATAGAAAAGATCTTCCAGTTCATCATCTTGATAATTTGATTGTATCCTACCTAAAATTTCCTAACCAATTTTTATTACAAATATTATTATCAAACCTAATATAAAATAAAAGCAAAAAAAATCCACTTCAAACGAAGTGGATTTTTTTGTACCTATCTATTTTCCTATCCAAAGAAAAATAGATTATTTAATAACTCCTAATTCTTTTCCTACCTTGATGAAAGCAGCAATCGTATGATCGAGTTGTTCTTTGGTATGGGCTGCCGAAAGCTGTACGCGAATTCTTGCTTTATCTCTAGGCACAACCGGGAAAAAGAATCCGATTACATACACGCCTTCATCTAAAAGTTTATCGGCCATGACCTGAGAAAGTTTTGCGTCGTACAACATCACCGGTACAATCGCCGCATCTCCTTCGGGAATATCGAAACCAGCTTCTACCATTCCTTTACGGAAATAGTCTGCATTCCACATCACTTTATCTCGCAAGGTATTGTCTTTTTCGAGCATCGAAAGCACTTCTAATGCAGCACCAACAATCCCTGGAGCCAACGAGTTTGAGAAAAGATACGGACGAGAACGTTGACGCAACATCTCGATAATTTCTTTTTTACCTGATGTAAAACCGCCCATCGCGCCACCCAATGCTTTTCCAAGTGTAGAAGTAATGATGTCTACTCGGCCCATTACGTCGCAGTATTCGTGTGTTCCACGACCAGTTTTCCCCATGAAACCAGTTGCATGCGAATCGTCTACCATTACTAATGCATCGTATTTTTCTGCTAAATCACAAACTCCTTTTAGGTCGGCAACAATTCCGTCCATCGAGAAAACTCCGTCCGTTACGATGATTTTGAAACGATGATTTTTAGCAGAAGCTTCTTTTAGTTTTTCTTCTAAATCATTCATATCATTATTTTTGTAACGATAACGAGCAGCTTTACTCAAACGAACCCCATCGATAATAGAGGCGTGGTTGAGTTCGTCAGAAATTATAGCATCTTCATCTGTAAATAAAGGTTCGAAAACTCCACCATTGGCATCAAAAGCGGCAGCATACAAAATCGTGTCTTCGGTCCCTAAATAATGGGCTATTTTTTGTTCTAATTCTTTGTGTATATCTTGGGTTCCACAAATGAAACGCACTGATGACATCCCATATCCACGTCGATCGAGAATGTCTTGCGCTGCTTTTATTACTTGTGGATTATCTGAAAGGCCTAAATAATTATTGGCACAAAAGTTTAATAATTTTTGACCATTTTCTAAAGTGATTTCTGCACTTTGAGGAGAAGCAATGATGCGCTCTTTCTTGAAAAGGCCTTGCTCTTCTAATTCGTTTAATTGTGTCTGAAGATAATTCTGAAATTCTTTGCTATACATTTGTCTGTTTGTTTATACACAAATATAGAAAATAGTCCTAATAAATTGCTTATTTTTGTAAAAATAGCCGTTGACCATGATCGAATTGATATACCTTTTATACATTGCTGTACGTTTTGGATTTTTAGCCAAACGATATCGAAAAAATATATTTTTATGGGTTGTTTTATCAGGAATTTTTTATGTGATTTCGCTGATGTTTATCGCTTTCAATATTCATTTATTTTCGATGTTTGATTTGATGCCAAAACTTACGGAGATGAACGAAAATTACCAAATGTGGATTCCTGTTTTTGCAGGACTTTTTGTAGCGTTTGGCGTGTATCGAATTGTCGAAAAAAACTTCAGAAAAGATAAACAATTGGCTGAGGAAATAGAACAAGTCAAAGTGCAGAAAAAAGAAGAAGCCAAACGGAAAGATTTGCATTATTTCTTTCATGCCGTTAATCCTACCAATGTACATCACATCCTACCATTGGCTAAAAAAATATGGTCAACAACTTATGACTCGATTTTATCTCAAGAGCAAATCGATTATATGATTCCAATGATGTACGACGAAAAGAAAATTTTGTCGGAAGTGGAACAAGGTGAATGTTGGGAGATTCTGAAAGTTGACAATATTTCGGTGGGTTATTTGCATTATAAATTAGAAGAAGATGGACGTGTTTTTTTGTCTAAAATATATTTAGATTCATCAAATCAACAACAAGGTTTAGGAAAAATAATGTTGGCGCACGTAACCGAATTTGCCGAGTCGAAATCTGCAAAAGCAATTTATCTGACTGTGAATAAACACAACGCAAAAGCAATCTCTTTTTATGAAAGAAATAATTTTACGCGTACACAAGAAGCTGTTTTCGAAATCGGAAATGGCTATGTGATGGATGATTATATTTATCAGAAAAATTTATAATTCGAGCTGTAAAGTCGCATCAACAGGAGGGTGAACAACATTGTGCGAATTGGTAATGTATTCGATTACCCACATTTGTTTCGTTTCTACAATTCTTCTTTCGGTTTCCCAAATCATCCAATCAAAATCAATAGAGAAGTTAACGAATCTACTTTTAGGGTGCGTTGCAATAACTGAATAATCCATTGCCAATTCTTCTTCGATATTAAATAAATCCTTCGGATTTGATTTGTGATGCGTGTAATAATCAATCGCAATCAATTGCAGTAGAATAGGGGAATTGTATTGCTTTTGAGTAAAAGTATAAAGCGTTTCATAGACCTGATTTAGGGTATGTTTGTAAGATAATCGTTCGGTAAAATAATTTCCTAAATCCATCAGATAATCAAAAATAGAAGCCGTTTCACTTATATACGTCAAGGTATGAATGGCGCGCGGTTTGTTCCAATAAATTTCCAGAGCATGCTCTAAGGCCGTAATATTGGCTAAATCTTCTTGGCTAAGAAAATTGCTTTCGATGATTTGATAGGGCGGAGCTGGATCGAATTTATACCCATAATTTTCATATTTCTGCCGAACAGGTGTCCCTTTAAGAAACTTGAGAAAACCAAGCTGCAATTCGGGCGGATAAAGCTTGAAAGTTGACTCGAAACTATATTTCAAATCTTGCAAATATTCCAATGGCAAACCAACAATCAGATCCAAATGCATTTCTATTTTATCTTTTAATTGTAGGATTACATTCGACGTTTTATCAAAATTCTGTTTGCGAGAAACTTCTCGATTACTTGCTTGATTCACGGTTTGGATACCAATTTCGAATCGAAATAAATCTTTCGGAACTTTTTCATTGATAAACGCAATGATGTCCGGATGCACAATGTCGGCGGTAATCTCGAACTGAAAAACGTTTCCTTCTCGGTAATGTTCTAAAATAAATTGAAACAATGAAATCGTAAAATCTCGTTTGATATTAAACGTTCGATCTAAAAATTTGATGGTTTTTCCATGTTGCATCAAATACAAAAGATTCTCGTGAATGGTTTCTGTAGGTAAATACCTCATTTTATTATCCAAACTCGCCAAACAAAACTCACATTTATACGGACAACCTCTCGAAGTTTCTATATAACAAACTTTTTGTGCCAACTCTTTCGGATCATCATAAATATAAGGATTTCGACCTTCTAAGCGATTGATATCGAAAGTGATATTTTCTTTGTTGTAGATAATTTCTCCATTTTTCTTATACACTAAATTCGGAACTTTTTCTGTTTCTGGATAATGATTAAGAAATTCTTCGAACGGAATTTCACCTTCGCCTACAATGATAAAATCTACGCAATCGAGCGCTATAACTTCATCATATTCGTAACTAACTTCGGGGCCACCCAAAAGAATTTTCGTTTCAGGAGAAAGATTTTTTATCAATTTAGCAACTTCTAAAGTTTGTGTTATATTCCAAATATAACAACTAAAACAAACAACATCATAGCGCGAACATTCTTCTGCAACCGATTGAAAATCAGACTTAATAGTAAATTCTTTCCAATCTATATTGCCGCGTTCATGCGTGAGGTCATACAAAATACGAATCGCTAAATTTAGATGTATATATTTGGCATTCAGTGTTGTAAGAAGAACTTTTGGTTGCATAATCGTGAATAAATAGATGACAAAAATACGTATTTATTTGTCGATATGCGATTTCACTTTTATCGGATGGTGGCAGCACCGACAGAAAAACTTGTTTTTGGATTTGTTCTTGGTAAGAATTTTTTCACTTTTATGGTAAAAGTTACCGCTTTGGTAGGATGTGATTTTTCGGTTGGGAGCTGACTTATTTTCATCAAAACATCTAATCCTTTTGTAACTTCTCCAAAAACCGTATAATCATTATCGAGCCTCGGTTGCCCTCCGTTTTTTAGATATTCTGTTCGTTGTTCTTGCGAATAATGTATTCCTTTTTTAGTTTCTAATTCATCCAAATCAGTTGAATTTACTTTTTGTCCAACCACAAAATAGAGTTGATTAAAGTAAGATCCTTTCTCGGGATTATCATCTCGTCCGGCACCCAAAGCACCCATTTTATGAAACGCTTTTGGATGAAACTCGGGAGCAAGACGTTGCGGTTTTTCGGTAGGATTTTTAGCTTCTCTAGCCAAAATAGGTTCATCGAGTTCTCCGCCCTGTACCACAAAATCTTTTACTATTCGATTGAAATTTGCTTTTTTATACGTTCCTTTTTCAATTTCGCGAAGGATTAAATCTCGATGATTCGGAGTAAAATCATACAAAACAACTTCGAAATTACCATAATTCGTTTTGAATTTCAATTGATAAGTTTGTGCAAAAAGAGCAGACGTCTGTAAAATGAAAAAACAAAATAGAATCGAAAAAACACGAAATTGAAAACCCATAACTGTAAAATTTATCATTTCAAAGATACTTTTTTTCATTGAACTTTTTTTTGATTAGAACATGAGAATTTAGAATAGTCCTCAGTAGAAATATCATTCAACCCATCAATACCAAAAGTTGATTCAGAATTTTTCATGACAGTTTTTGATAATAAAAGTAGGTTGATTTATCAATATAAGTCAGAAGTGTCAAAAAAACAAAGCCCAAAAATTGATTCACAAAATTATTCTTCTATTTTTGTCAATACTCCGAAAAATTAACAGAAAAAAAATTTTCGGTATTATAAATAATGACTCGATAAGAAAATGAAAAACACAAAAATACGCACAATTCTCACTTTAGGTTTCGCTTTATTTGCCATGTTCTTTGGTGCAGGAAATTTAATTCTTCCTCCATTTATTGGTTTAGAAACTGGTGATCAATGGATGTATGGAATAATTGGTTTTGGTCTTACCGGAATTATAGGACCTTTTTTGGGGTTATTGGCCGTAATTTTTTCTGGAGAATCTTTTTTTGATTTAGGTAAAAAAATTCATCCACTTTTCTCGGTCGTGATGGGGACGATTATCATGTTGTGTATCGGTCCGATGATTGCCATTCCGAGAACTGCCTCATTGACCTATGAAATTGGAATTCAACCCTTTTTTCCGATCATAAATTCCTATGTTGGGAGTTTGATGTTTTTTGTTGTTGTGATTGCTTTATCACTTTCAAAATCGAAAATTGTCGATATCATCGGTAATTTTTTAACTCCTTTTCTTTTATTGATATTATTCTATTTACTTTATGTAGGAATTTTTCATCCAGTTTCTACCGATTATGAGTCGCTTGTAACCAAATCAGAGGCGTTCGGTTTTAGTTTTGTAGAAGGCTATCAAACACTAGATGTTTTGGCATCTGTTATTTTTGCCGGAATCATTATTGGCGCAACGAAAACAAAAGGTTATAATACCATAAAAGACCGATCTCGTGTTGCAATTTACGCGGGTTTATTGGCAATATTTTTTCTGTTAATCGTCTATGGTGGTCTAGTATATTTAGGTGCTTCTTCAGGGATCACGAATCATTCTATTTTCCGAACAGAATTACTGATTTCCATTGCTCATACTCTTTTAGGAAGTTCGAGTACAATTCTTTTATCTGCTTGTATAGCTTTGGCTTGTCTTACAACTGCAATTGCTCTAACTGGTGCTGTGGCTTCATTTTTCGAGCAGATTACAAATGGTTTTCTACCCTATAAAATTGGCGTGTTGGTTTGTAGTTTTGTGGCTTATTTATTTTCGATTATGTCGGTAGATGAAATTATTGAGTTTGCTGTTCCTATCTTGATTTTTGTCTATCCGATTGTTTTAACATTGGTTTTATTTGTTGTACTTTTTAGTAGAATAATCACCGGAAAATTGCCTTATATCGGAGCGGTAATTGGTACAACATTGGTTGCATTTTTAGGATTTTTACAGCAATTTAATTTACTAAGTGATGCATTGATTTCTTTTCGACAATCTCTACCATTATTTTCTTATGAGCTAGAGTGGTTATTGCCAGCAATTGGTTTTTTTGTTGTTTTTTGTTTGATAGAATACGTACAAAAATCTAGAAAAATTTCCTGATAATAGTTGTTGTTAGGGCATAGATTTTGCATGTTTCTATTCATTTATTAAGCAAAAATTTATGGCCTATATTGATTATTATAAAACATTAGGTTTGGATAAATCGGCAACGGCTGATCAAATAAAAAAAGCTTATCGAAAATTAGCAAGAAAATACCATCCAGACCTTAATCCAAACAATCAAGATGCAGCGACAAAATTCAAAGAGCTCAACGAAGCAAATGAAGTTTTAAGCGATCCTGAAAAAAGAAAAAAATACGATAAATACGGAGAAAATTGGCAATATGCTGATCAAATAGAAGAGCAGCAACGTCAACAAGCCAATAATCAATCCTACCAACAATATAGTTCTTCGGGCGAAGGATTTAGTGGATTTGATGATTATGAAGGCTTTTCTGATTTCTTTGGTTCGATGTTCGGACGTGAAGGTCGTCAAAGTCGAAATCAAGGTTTCAAAGGACAAGATTTGCATGCCAATCTAAGATTAAATCTTACCGATACCCTAAAAACCGAAAAACATACCTTAACGGTGAATGGTAAAAATCTTCGATTGACAATTCCGGCCGGTGTAGAAGATGGGCAAACCATAAAAATAAAAGGACACGGCGGAAAAGGACATAACCAAGGACCAAATGGTGATCTTTTTATTACGTTCGAAATTGTTAATAATACCGATTTTAGAGTAAAAGGTGCCGATCTAGAAAAAGAAGTCGTAATTCCTTTGTATGATGCAGTTTTGGGTGGGGATATAGTTATTGAAACTTTGGATGGAAAAGTAAAAATTCCGATTGCCGAAGGAACTAAAAACAATCAACAAGTGAAATTGAAAGGTAAAGGTTTACCGAAATACAAAAAAGAAAAACAATTTGGCGATTTGTATGTGAAATTTTCGGTTGATATCCCAACGAAATTGTCTGACAAAGAAAAAGAATTGTTCACTGAATTGAAAAATCTTAAAGCGTAAAAAACTATGAAAAGTTATGAAATAACCATCGTCCAATTTTGTCAATATCACCAAATAGAACCAGAATTTGTAGAACAATTACAAGATTTTGGTTTGATAGAATTTGTAGAACCTAATCATACCTTGACCGAAGATGAAATCGATTTACTCGAACGGTATAAAAAATTTCATTACGATTTAGGAATTAATTTTGAGGGACTTGATGTTGTGAGAAATTTACTAGAACAAATAGAACAATTGCAAAAAGAAGTTCATACGTTACGACGATTAGAATCGTATCTAAAACCATAAAAAAAGCTGTAAACCCAGTTTACAGCTTTGTACGAAGTATGTTGAAATTCTTTTTTATGACAATTTAACATTCACGGCATTGATGCCTTTTCTTCCTTGTTCAAGATCAAAAACTACTTCATCGTTCTCTTTAATTTTATCAACTAAACCAGAAACGTGTACAAAGTACTCTTTACCTGACTCTTCATCTACAATAAAACCAAAACCTTTAGTTTCATTGAAGAATTTTACTTTACCTTTATTCATTTTATTATTTTAAGTGATGTAAATGTAATGTAATATTTTAATACTTTGCAAATATCTTTACAAATTAACATATAAGTTTCACATTTAGTTCAATTCTAAATGAAATTTGGAAGACATATTCTCTATTTTTTCACCTTTCTAAATCAAAACATCCTTATAAAAGTTTTAACTTTGAACTCGAAAAATCAGAATTTTGGCAGGATTATACTTTCACATTCCTTTTTGTAAACAACGTTGTACGTATTGCGATTTTCATTTCACGACCAATTTATCTCAAAAAAAAGAAATGATCGACGCTATTTTACAAGAAGTTGTTTTGCGTAAAAACTCGATCAATACGCCCATAGAAACTATCTATTTCGGTGGTGGAACGCCAAGTATTTTAGAAGATAAATTAATCGATGAGATATTTGTGTTCTTAGAAAATACTTTTGATTTGAGTCTTTTACAAGAAGTTACCCTCGAAGCTAATCCCGATGATTTAACTGCCGGAAAATTAAAATTTTTACGCACAACGCCGATCAATCGATTGAGTATTGGCGTTCAATCTTTTTTTGATAACGATTTAGTTTTTATGAATCGCGCTCATAAAGCAGAAGAAGCTGAAAATTGTATCAAAATGGCACAAGATTTTGGTTTTGATAATTTGACGATTGATTTGATTTACGGAGCGCCAACGACGAATGACGAACAATGGATAGAAAATTTAAACAAAGCAGTCGATCTTCAAGTGCCTCATATTTCTTCTTACGCTTTGACGGTTGAAGAAAAAACGATTTTAGACCATGCTATCAAAAGTGGAAAAGCTCCTCAAATAAATGAAGAACAACAACTTCGACAGTTTTCTATCCTACAAGAATTTTTAGCTCAACAAAATTATATTCAATACGAAATATCTAATTTCGGAAAAGAAGGTTTTTTTGCAAAACACAATACCAGTTATTGGCAATATAAACCCTATTTTGGATTCGGTCCTTCGGCACATTCTTATAATGGTCGCAACAGGCAATGGAATGTTGCTAATAATCAACTGTATAAAAAAGCAATTGCCCAAGGTGAAATTCCGTGCGAAATGGAGGTATTGTCAGAAGTTGATCATTATAACGAAAAATTAATGATCGGTTTGCGAACCATGTGGGGCGTTAAACTAGAAGAGCTGAAAGAGCAATTTAGTGAAGAGATTTATCGTTCTTTCGAAAAAGAAGTTTCTCTTTTATTAGCGGAAGGATTAATTGCGGAGGAAGCAGGTTACATACGAATTCCGAAAGAAAATAAATTTTATACCGACGGAATTACTTCTCGTTTATTTTACGTCTAAAAATTCCTTAATTTTGCAGCTATGATGTACGACAATCGGCCAATAGGAGTTTTCGATTCTGGGGTAGGAGGACTAAATTTTGCGAAAGAAATAAAACGTCTTCTGCCCAAAGAGAGCATTATCTATTTTGGCGATACCAAGCATTTGCCTTACGGAGAAAAATCGGCAGAAGCAATCAAAAGATACTCTAAAGAAATAACAGAATTTTTGTTGAGTCAGAATTGTAAAGCTATTTTGGTGGCTTGCAATACTGCTACAGCCAACGCGATAGAAGAAATAAAAGAAGTCGCAGGAAAAGATGTTTTGGTGGTTGATGTTATCAATCCTGTGGCCGAAAAAGTTGCGTATGAATTGCGAACCAAAATAGGCGTAATTGCAACCAAAGCTACGGTGAATTCTTGTGCTTATAAAAAAACGATTAGGAAATTCAATAAACACATAAAAGTAGTCGAGGTCGCAACTCCTTTACTTGTACCAATTATCGAAGAAGGTTTTTATAATTCGAATGTTTCGCGAGCCGTTCTAGAAATTTATTTATCCAATAAAAAATTAGAAGATATTGATTCTATAATTTTAGGATGTACGCATTATCCTTTGATACAAAAAGAGATAGAGCAGATATTTGAAGGGAAGGTTCAAGTGATTAATTCTCCGTTGATCGTTGTTAATTATTTGATTTATCAACTTCGTCAGAAGCATCAATTAGCGAATAATGAGAATCCATTCTATTCGTTTTATCTTTCAGATTATACCGATAATTTTCATAAAATATCCAAACGTTTTTTTGGGAATAAAGTTCAATTACAAGAGAAAGATTTGAGTGAAACTTCTCAAGAAAATATAAAATAATTCCCTTTACCTTTTTTTCTGAAGCGCGATAGTTGTATTTTTGAGAAACTTTTCAAAAAACATTATGGAAACTTATACTTCAGAACAATTAATTGCCTTAGAAAACAAATACGGAGCACATAATTATCATCCATTACCAGTGGTTTTAGAACGCGGTGAAGGTGTGTTTGTTTGGGATGTTGAAGGTAAAAAATATTATGATTTTCTTTCTGCGTATTCAGCAGTAAATCAAGGACATTGTCACCCAAGAATAGTTGCCAAAGGAAACGAGCAAATGGCAAAATTAACGCTAACTTCTCGCGCTTTTTACAATGCAGAATTAGGGAAATACGAAGAATTTATGTCAAAATTGTTTGGTTTTGACAAAGTTTTACCAATGAATTCGGGTGCAGAAGCAGTAGAAACTGCCCTGAAAATTGCTCGTAAATGGGGGTACGAAAAAAAGGGAATCGCCAATGATCAGGCCGTTATCGTAGTTTGTGAAGGGAATTTTCATGGAAGAACAACAACCATCATTTCTTTTTCTAACGACGAAGAAGCACGCAAAAACTTCAATCCATATACCTCAGGTTTTGTGAGTGTCCCTTATGGTGATGCCGATGCTTTGGCAAAAGTTTTCGCAGAAAATGCTGGAAATATTTGTGGGTTTTTGGTAGAACCTATTCAAGGTGAAGCCGGCGTAAATGTACCAGTAGAAGGTTATTTATCTGCTTGTAAACAATTGTGTAAAGACAATAACGTTCTTTTTATTGCAGATGAAATCCAAACCGGAATTGCCCGTACGGGTAAAATGTTAGCCATTGATTATGAGAATATCCAGGCAGATGTGTTGATTTTAGGAAAAGCTCTTTCTGGAGGAGCCTATCCGGTTTCAGCTGTTTTGGCAAATGACGATATCATGAATGTTATTCAGCCAGGACAACACGGTTCTACTTACGGTGGGAATCCTTTGGCTTGTGCTATTGCTAGAGAAGCTTTGCAGGTTGTTTTAGATGAAAAATTACAAGAAAATGCTTTCGAATTAGGTGAGTTTTTCCGTACAGAAATCAATAAGTTAGTAGAGAACTTTTCTATCCTAAAATCGGTTCGTGGAAAAGGATTATTGAATGCTTTGCTAATCAATGATTCACCTGAAAGCGAAACAGCTTGGAATTTTTGTCTTAAATTAGCTGAAAAAGGATTACTTGCCAAACCGACTCACGGGAATATTATTCGTTTTGCACCTCCTTTGGTTATTACCAAAGAGCAAATTATCGATTGTATCCGTATTATTGAAGAAACTACCCTTGAAATGTCGAACTAAATTAGTAATTTATATATTTTATAAAGGGAACAAATTTTGATTCCCTTTTTTTATTAAACTTTAAACTTTTACTTATGAAAAGTTTTTTTATAACTTTATTTTTAGTTACCTCATGTTTGCCAGCTTTAGCGCAAGTAGACAAGAACAATAAAGAAAAAATAGTAGAGAACTCTCTTCAAAATAAGACAATAGAATTTACAGGAGATTGGCAATTTACCAATCAAGGTGACCGTTATTATATTGTAGGTGAGACAATAACAAATAACTCTGAACAACGAACTCAGAACTTGAAATTGAGTGTTTTTTTAGTTCCTACGGTAGACTATTCTACATTTAATTTTTTATCAAATGAACCAATTAAGACGATTTCTCTAGGTAGAATTGCTGGAAACGGTTCGAGTATTCGAAATATTAAAATTGATTTTAAGTCTAATTTTACAGAGAAATTCCCAAATGGTGAGTACGTTCCCGTATTGGTTTTGAACAATTCTGCAATGGATCGTATCGTTTTGAATAATTTATTTATCCAAAATGGTAAAATTGATTTTGATTTAATCAATCTACCAGAACCGACGAATAATGTAGGTGTCAATCAACCTATAACAACAGCTGATTACGAGCAGAAAGGATATCAATTCAAACCAATTGTTTCTTCAGATAAAGTAGAAAAAGATATTCTTTTTGATGGGAAAATTGAATTAGAAATTAATCGAAAAGATTACAAAGTTATTCTAAAAAGTAAAGACGGATTTCTTATAAATTATGCTCAAGAAAATAATCCCGTAAAAGTTCGTGTGGTATTGGTCAAAGATTTAAAAGAAAATGAAGATGGAAAAGGTTTTAATATTGCAGAATATTCTTTAGAAGAGGTTCCTGCAGAAACTAAACTTGGTAATTTTACCTTTCAGACAAACTTATTGCGCTTAGTGCCTAAGGGAGAATATACGCCGGTTTTATTGATAGCCAAAGAAGAAAATTGGAAATATTTATTCAAATCAAGTTATGTATTCAATAAAAAAATAGTAATAAATAATTAAAAATAAGCTGATTATTTTATAACCAAACCTAAACTATATTTCATGAAAAAATCTTTTATTCTATGTGTAAGTTTCTTTTCTTGTGCAGTTTTTGCCCAAAAAGATAGTATCCCAACGAACATACATTCGGTGGAATCTCAATTTATAAAAGAAGATAGTAAATTAATTTTGAAGCAAGTTGATGATCAAACAAAAGACAAAAATTTGCAACAACAAACTTTGGATCCAACAACCTTCGAATCATCTATTTCGTCTTATCCAAAAGATGTAAAAAACTCTGTAACCATTACCAATAAAGATATCAAAGAGCCGTTCGAGGTAGACAAAGATCAGGTGAAAGAGCCGTCAATTAGCAAAACAAATGTTCAGATTTTGGGTGATTGGAAAGTAGATTTGGATCTGAAAACGAAAGAAATTAAAATTCTTGGGCAAGATAATCGAATTACCAATGTAGATTCTCAGGCCACATTGCCACTAAAATTATCTTTGTATTATACCTTGGATAAATATTCGGGTAATGGAGAGTTGAAAGGATTTGAGATTTTTAATGTTGATTTACAACCGATTGCAGCCAAATCGTTTATACGAGAACCTCAGATAAAAAGTAATTATTTTAATAAAGTTCCTAAAGGAGAATATTATCTAATTATGACGATTACCGAAAAAGGAAACGATGATATTTATCGACTAAAAGCTTATCGCGTATTTGATAATGTATTTAAATTCGAGTAGTTGATATTCAGTAAATTATGATAAAGACTTAAACAAATAGTTTAAGTCTTTTTTTGTTGAAAGATTTAACCAAAGATTATTCAAATACTTTCTTATGATCTTATTTTTTTTAGTAGTTTTAGGCAAAATATTTATCAAGCTATTTTTATGATACCTAAAGATAATCCGAAATATATAAAAGCATGGGTTTCCTATGATTGGGCAAATTCTGTACATTCTTTGGTAATTGCTTCGGCAATTTTCCCGGTTTATTACAGTGCGATTACTTTGTCGGGAACCGATCATCCCATAAAATTTTTAGGATTATTACCCGAAACTGCTTTTAATTTTTCTTTGGCAATTGCCTTTCTATTTGTAATTATTCTTTCTCCTATTTTATCATCCATTGCCGATTTGTTAGGCGATAAAATTAAGTTTCTGCGTTTCTTTTGTTATTTGGGAGCTTTCTCTTGTATGGGCATGTTTTTCTTTACAAGTGCCGATTATATTTGGTTAGGATTGCTGTTTAATATTACGGCAAGTATCGGATTTTGGGGAAGTCTGGTGTATTATAATGCCTATTTACCTGAGATAGTTTCCGATGAAAAAATGGATAAAGTTTCGGCTTGGGGATATATGTTCGGCTACATTGGGTCGGTGTTGTTGTTGGCAATTTGTTTAGCGATGATCATGTTCGGACCAAAAGAAAAAGAATCTTTACTTACACGAACTTCTTTTTTGATTACCGGAATTTGGTGGTTTGGCTTTGCGCAATATGCCTTACGTGTTTTACCGAACAAGAAGAACAATAAAAAAGTACCCAAAAATATTATAGCAAGCAGTTTTCATGAGTTGAAAAATACTTTGAGAGATTTGATGCAATACCGAAATCTGCGGGTTTATTTAGGAGGATTTTTCTTCTTTAGTTTAGCCATGCAAACCATTTTTTTAATGGCTGCCTTATTTGGAAGTTCTGAAATTGGTTTAGAAAGCGAAGAATTAATTTTGACCATTTTACTGATACAAATTGAAGCTATTCTTGGTGCTTGGTTATTTTCGTTATTATCCGGGAAAATAGGAAACAAAAAAACAATCCTTCTTGCTTTATTTATTTGGATTGCCACATGTTTCATCGCTTATTTTATGAGTAAAGATGATCCGAATGTGAAACTTAAATTCTATCTCATGGCGGCTTTGGTTGGCCTTGTAATGGGTGGTTTACAACCATTATCACGAAGCACGTATGCCAAATTATTACCCGAAACAGAAGATACCACGACTTATTTTAGTTTTTATGATGTGTTCGAAAAGAGTGCGTTGTTTTTCGGTCTGGTTATTTATGGAGTTTTGATTGAGTTTTCTGGTGGGATGAAACTTTCGGCTCTTGCCATGGGGATTTCTTTTATGATTAGTGTTGTGATATTTTTGTTTTTTAAAATGGAAAAGTCAAAAAAATAATCAATTTATTCTATGGGTAATTCAGGATTTACACCCCATTCTGACCATGAACCGTCGTATACTTTTACCGATTGATTACCGATAGAATAAGCAACCAAAGCTAAAATACTCGCAGTTACACCCGAGCCACAACTAAAGATATAATCATTTTTAGAATCTCCAATCGATTCGAAAATTGATTTAAGATTTTGTGGTGCTTGGATAAAGTTCTTATCCAAAACATTTTCGAAAAAAACATTGTTCGAGTTCGGAATATGTCCACTTCTAAGACCTGGACGAGGTTCTGCCTGTTTTCCTAAAAATCGTGCAGAAGAACGTGCATCAACAATGCGAGTATTTTCATCTTCTAAAACTTGTAATATTTCCTCTGCCGTTGCAATCCAATTCTTGTATAAATGTACAGTTATAGGCGCAGTTTTTTCGGCTTTTCTATAAGAATCAACGATCGGCAATTGATTATCCTTCCAAGCTGGTAAACCACCATCCAAAACAAAAACATTCTCAAAACCATAGGTCTTAAAAATCCACCAAGCACGTGGCGAAGAATAAACACCCCAACGATCATAAACCACAATAATCGAATCTTTATTGATGCCTAATTCTGCTAAATAATTAGAAAATTTATCAGCAGAAATCAGTGTGTGTGGGAGAGGAGAATTGGGTTCTGAAGCTCTCTTCTCGATATCGAAAAAAAGTGAATTAGGAATGAGTTCTAATTTTTCATCTTTTAGAGAAGCACCAACTTTATCCATGGTTGCATCTAAAAGAATCAAATTTTTGTTATCGAATAATGCTTGTAATTGCTGCGTTGTGATGAGTGGATGTTGCGAATTCATAAAAAAATACCTTTATTACGAGAATAAAGGTATTTAAAATATTATTAGGATGAACTATTTATTGATCAGAAAATGATTCTGCTTGTGCTTGCCCGATGCTTCCATTAGGCGCTTCAATTTTTAGTAGAGAAGATAAAGTAGGAGCGATGTCGGTCATGTTGATTTCTTTGTAACTTTTCCCATGTTTCACACCCCAACCCATCATAACAAACGGAATATGTGAGTCGTACGAATTCCAAGTTCCGTGCGTAGTACCTGTAGAATTTTGTTTTCCACTATACCATTGCGGATCTAAAACATACTGTATTGCGCCGCTTCTTTTTTTGTTGTATCCGTTGATAATTCGTTCTTTAATCAGGCTTGGTACAGAATACATTCCGATTCGTTCTACATCAACTGCAAAAGAAATTGCAGGGTGTTTTTGTAATTCTCGCACAATTGCATCTTTCAATTTTATCTCATCAATTTTATTGCTTTCGATGATTGGATAATTAAGATGAACTTGATAATTGGTCAATGATCGCACCAAATCTTTTGCACCAAACTCTTGTTGTAAAACAGAATTCAATTGATCTTTGGTTTCTTTCGATTGGAAATATCCTCCGTTTCCTTTATGATCTGTAAAATATTTCGGATTGTGAGAAGCACCGTGATCAGCTGTTAAGAAAACTAAGTATTCTCCTTTTCCTACTTTTTGATCCAAATACGTAAAGAATTTAGCCAAATCTTGATCCAAACGCAAATATGTATCTTCAATTTCGGTTGTGTTTATCGAATAATGATGCCCAATGTAGTCAGTTGAAGAAAAACTAACTGCAAGAAAGTCGGTAATACCCGGTTTGTTTTGACCCAATTTTTCATTTTCGATTAATGCTTGCGCCAATTCTGCTGTAATTGTATTCCCGAAAGGCGTTACTTTTATCAAATCGTAACCATTATCTTTTTTCAGTTGGGCTAAATTTTTTGGGAAGTCAGCTTTCTTTTCACCCTTAAGAAGTCCTTTGTATTCGTATCCTTCTTGGTCGGTATTGACATAGGTGTTTTTAGGATAAAGCGTGTTCCATTCTTTTAGATATTTATCAGCAAACTTGGTGTCATTCAGTTGATTAATCCATTTAGGTAAAGCATTCATGTAGAAGGTGCTCGAAATCCATTTTCCCGATTCACCATCCAACCAATAAGCTGCATCTGCAAAATGTCCGGCTGGTAAAATTCCTCCACGATCCTTGATCGAAATTCCAAAAACTTTTGATCGGAAATTCGTTGCTAATTTCAATTGATCGGTTACGGTAGAAGCCAATAAATTTTTAGGCGACATTTTCCCGTTATTGTTCGTTGTACCAACACTTTCTACGCTATCATCTTGTGTACAATACATGCTTTCTCCGGTTGCTTGAATGATAAAATCATTTCCTGCAATCCCATGAATAGCCGGTACACTTCCGGTATAAATGGTAGAGTGGCCAATAGCTGTATAGGTCGGAATATAATCGATATAGGTATTTTCGTAAGTAAAGCCTTCGTTGAGTAAACGTTTGAAACCGCCGTTTGAATAGCGATCCTGAAAACGGTACAAATAATCCCAACGCATTTGGTCGACAACGATTCCTACAACGAGTTTCGGGCGGTTAACTTCTTGTGCTTGTGTAAATTGAGTTGCAAACGCAAAGACAAATCCAAGAAATAATTTTTGAAATTTCATTTTTGGTGTAATTTTTTTATTGGATATAAAATTAAGGTTTATTTTTTTGGATTAAATTAAGGTAGGATTAAGTTTTATCTCATCCGACACAAATTAATCTTAAAAAGAAAAAACCATCAAAAAGTTATTCGATGGTTTTTTTATGTAATACAATTATTCTTGTACGTAGTATTGATAGAAGTACGGGATAGTTTCGATTCCTTTGTAGAAATTGAATAAACCGTAATGTTCATTTGGTGAGTGGATAACATCCGAATCTAATCCGAATCCCATCAAAACAGATTTCGTTCCTAATTCTTCTTCGAATAAGGCTACAATCGGAATAGAACCTCCGCCACGTTCTGCGATAGCTTCTTTCTCGAAAGTTTCGCTCAATGCTTTTTTCGCTGCTTTGAAACCTTTGTGCGAAGTTGGTAACAAATAAGGTTTACCACCATGATGTGGAATAACTTTTACTTCTACCGAATTTGGCGCTAAGGTTGGGAAATAATTGACAAATTTTTGGGTAATATCATCAGGATCTTGACCAGGAACCAAACGCATAGAGATTTTGGCGTAGGCATGCGATGGAATCACCGTTTTAGCACCTTTACCAATATAACCACCCCAAATACCGTTAACGTCGAGTGTAGGTCGGGTAGAAGCACGCTCTATAGTACTGAAACCATCTTCTCCTTGAATATCTTTTATTCCTAAAGATTTTTTATACTCTTCTAAATCAAAAGGAATTTTCGCTAATTCTTCTCTTTCTTCTGCAGTAAGTTCGATAACATTATCGTAGAATCCAGGAATAGTGATGTGCCCTTTATCGTCGATCAATTTGTCGATCATCGAACATAAAATATTGATAGGATTAGGAACAGCTCCACCATAAACTCCTGAATGCATATCGCGATCAGCACCTTTTACCTCAACTTCGATATACGATAAACCTCTTAAACCAACATTGATAGACGGTTGATCGTTTGAGATGATAGAAGTATCTGAAATTAGGATAACATCATTTTTAAGTTTTTCGCGATTATTTTTCACATAATTCACTAAACTTGGCGAACCTACTTCTTCTTCGCCTTCGATCATGAATTTTACATTGCATGGTAATTCACCTGCTGCCATCATGGCTTCGAATGCTTTTACATGCATAAAGAATTGCCCTTTATCATCGGCTGATCCACGAGCAAAAATAGCTCCTTCTGGATGAATTGGCGTTTTTTTGATCACTGGCTCAAATGGTCCAGACTCCCATAATTCAATTGGGTCGGCAGGTTGCACATCATAGTGCCCATAGACCAAAACAGTTGGTAAAGCTGGATCGATAATTTTATCACCATACACTACAGGGAAACCTTCCGTTTCTTCAATACTTACATTATCTGCACCTGCTTTGGTAAGAAAATCGGCAACTTTGTCTGCTGTATCGTACACATCTTGCGTATATGCAGGGTCTGCACTGATAGAAGGAATTTTTAGAAGTTCAATTAATTCATCCAAAAAACGTTGTTTGTTTTCTTGTATAAATTGTTGTGTCTTGTCCATTTTTTATTTTTAATGAAATATTCGTCTAAATTAACAATAAAACTTCGAAAAGGCTTCATTAATCAAGTTTTTTTATCTTTGTGAAAAAGATTTATACATGATCATTTATAATACGACTTTCTTTGTAGATCCTACTATAGAAGAAGAATGGCTCGCATGGTTGCAAAACGAACAGATTGCGAATTACTTAGAAAAAAATCATTTCTCGAAAGGGGTTTTGGCAAAAGTTACTTCGCACGAACAAGAAGATGCGGTCTCGTATGCTATGCAATTATTTTGTGAAAACCAAGAGAAATTAATGCAGTTTAGAAAAGATATATTACCATATTTGCAAACAGAAAGTCTAAAGAAATTTGGTACGAAAGTACTTTCATTTGAAACTGAAATGTTACACATAAAGGATTTCGAATCAAATTAATAAAGTTGTAGCGATACCCTAAACTTGTTTAGGGTATTTTTTTGTTCATTATTTTTTGTGATCTCCTACATTTCTTTTTTATCTTCTCCTATAAAGGCTGCTATTTCGTGGGCTTCTATGATATGATTTCCAGGCCAGTTTTTTTGAGCTACATTAAGCATTGCTTGCGCCAAATGAAGGGTCGAAAGTGGTTTTTGTTTTTGGAACAAACCGATACGATTGAAAAATTGCAGCACATGAACTGCCATGTTTTCTCCTTGTCGATCAGAATTTGGCCGAATCAAAACGGGTGGACGAAATAGTATACACTGCTCAAAATTCAACTGCTCAACCGCTTGCTCAAGCTTTCCTTTCATTTTCGAGTAAAAGAAAATCGAGTTTGCATTTGCTTTACTGGCCGATACCAACACATATTTCGGAACCTTGTTTTCTTTGGCAATCCGAGCAAAGGTATATTGATAATCAAAATCGACCGTCCACTGATTTTTCTTACTACCAGCTTTTTTCAGTGTGGTGCCCATCGCAGAAAACAAAACATCTCCTACAACCCATTGTTGCCATTTTTCGGGTTTCGAGAAATCGATGCAATGAACGGTCAATTTAGGATGGGCTGCAAAGGTATTTTTTCGGACAAAAAGGGTTACCGAAGAATATGCCGGATGTTCGAGAAGTTGTTGTACCAATTCTTTTCCTGTGGCGCCCGAAGCACCAATAATCAGAGCATTCATCGTTTTTTGTTTTTATGAAATGAACCTTAAAGATACATCAATTTCTCTGATAATAGAAGCATAGGTGTTGGACTTCGGCTCCGCTTGGTGGTTGAGTGTTGTCGAAACTTAGGGAGCACCCTTCGGCTTTCCCCTTCGACTTTCCTTCGACTCCGCTCAGGTAGCAGCTCAGGGTACAGCTTGGGGACCTCTTCGGCTCCGCTTGTTGGTTGAGTGTTGTCGAAACCCAGGGTAGAACCTTCGACTTTCCCCTTCGACTTCGCTCAGGGACCTCCTTCGACTCCGCTTGGTGGTTGAGCTTTGTCGAAACCCAGGTAGCAGCTCAGGGAACAGCTTAGGGTAAATGTATTAGTATTATTGTAGGATTAATACAGAAATCGTATTTTTATAAGAACATGAAAGGTTTTATGTACATATTGCTTTGTTCAGATGGTAGTTACTATACTGGTAGTACGATTAATCTTGAGTTGCGGTTAGAACAGCATCAAACAGGTAAAGGTGCTAATCATACCAAGAAGCATTTGCCTGTCTTGTTAGTTTATTTTGAAGAATTTGAGAGTATTCAGGAAGCTTTTTATAGGGAGAAACAAATAAAAAGATGGAGTAGAAAGAAAAAAGAAGCTTTGATTGATGGGAGGAGTGATGACCTTAAAATGTTTTCGAAATGTATGAATGATTCTCATTGTAAAAGAGTAGATTCTTGACTTTCCCCCTTCGACTTTCCTTCGGCTCCGTTGGCGGTTGAGCTTAGTCGAAACCCAGGGTACAGCTCAGGGGCCTCCTTCGGCTCCGCTTGGTGGTTGAGCTTAGTCGAAACCCAGGGTACAGCTCAGGGGCCTCCTTCGACTTCCCCTTCGACTTCGCTCAGGGACCTCTTCGACTCCGCTTGGTGGTTGAGCTTTGTCGAAACTCAGGGAACTGCTCAGGGACCCCTTCGGCTTCGCTTGGTGGTTGAGCTTAGTCGAAACCCAGGGAACACCCTTCGACTTTCCTTCGACTCCGCTCAGGTAGCAGCTCAGGGAACATGGTTAATTAAGTATTCGGGGGATGTTGTTTAGAAGTATGTTCGACGAGCCAAATACTTTATGCATATTTGTATATGAGTTAAAGTTGTTATTGTGTGCAATTTGTTTAAATGTGAGATTTGTGAATAGTATTTCAGCAAGTGCTTTCAGCATTCGCATTTTTAAAACGTATTGGCTATAGGTACAATTGAAATAAAACTTAAAAGCATTCTGAACTTCATAGTTCGAGTATTGATATTGATTTAATACCTCATCGGACAATTGATGATTACTTTTTTTGTAAATAGTTTTTAAATGACTTTTGGGAATTCTATTGAATTTTTTCCATTTTTCTTTTGCTATTAATGAATCCACTTCTATGGAACAAAAATGAAATTGAAGGCTTGTATCCGATGCTTGATAAATAAATCCAATAATATGGTGTAAAGCAGGTGAAATAGAGGAGATGTCGATACTCAGACAACTAAAGTTAGCTAAAGACGAGAGTTGTTTTTGTTTGCATTCTAATAAGTGGTTGAATTTGTGTATATCGATTGAAGAGAGAGGAAATTCGATCACGTGTATTCCTTTTTCGGTTTGATGAAATGTCAAAGATAAATGAGATTGAATGGTTAGATTGTTTTGGAATCTTCGAAAATCGAATAGATTAATCTCTTTGAAGAAACCTATTAAATATTCGATAACATTCAGTCCTTGATTGAGGATCATAAGATCTTTGTATTCTATATGCGAAGTTTCTTTGGAGGCTATTTCACTATATCTTGTGCAGAAATATTCGATATAGTAGATATATTCTTCGTACAAATCAATTTTCATAAACCTCGGATTTAGTTTAATACTTGATGAAATAGTCTATTGCAAATAAAATATATTGAAATTAATAATTATTTTTCAATAATACAAGTCAAATCTTCTGGTAAGTAGTTGTTTATCCGTTTTTTTATGGATAAAAAAACCTCCCGAAGGAGGTTGATTGTTAAGTGATTTGTATTTTACCGACATATACCGAATTTGAAGCGTCTTGATTGTTTTCGGATATGAAGCTCATCCAAACATGTAAAAATTCGCCCTGAAATTTAGGTAGCACTTCCATTTGATAGGTTTCTGAAGATCTTTTTACATTGGTTTGCATCAGAAAACTTTGCGATTTATCGATGCCATCTTCAGCATACAAGATTACTAAGGTATCATTTTCTTCGTCTTCGTACATAGCGTTATTGAGCCAGTTTAGCGTAAAACTTGAAGGTTCTTCTGAGCTAATACTCAAGGGTTGAGGTTGCAGTAAGTTCCCTTTAGAAAACTGTATTTTATCGTAATCTATCTCGAATTCGAGAAGGGTCATATTGCACGAAACAGCTTGTAATAAACTTCCCATCGCTTGATTGTAGGTTGATTTCAGTCCATTTTTTTTACCGTAATAAAATTTGACAAACGATTTGTAGCCTTGTATAAAACGAGTAGCCCAATTAAACCGTTCCTGAATAAGTTGTTGTTTAGGAGATGCTTTCCGGTCATTTCTTCTTGGTCGCATTCTCGAAATTTCGACACCGTTAACGTTCGTTACAACAATACGTCCTGTACGACCTCGCGTACCCGACAAAATTGAATCTGTGATTTTTCCCATTTTTGATGATTTTTTAAATTAAACTTTCTTTTGGTTTCAGCAACTGTTCAAATTTAATTTGACATATTATGAGAAAACAGGCGAGGAAACGTACCGAATCCTATTGACGACTGATGAACAAGATTAGGTGATGAAGAGGTAAGCTGAGTATTGTGTTTCTCGTTTAATGTTTTATAAGGCTTAGGTATTTGGGTTTGAAGACTATCAAAGGACTATTTTTTATTTTTTCTATGTCTTTTCTTCGGTGCTTGTTCGGTGTTGCTATATCCTTTCTTCGGTGCTTCTATATCCCTTCTATATCCCTTCTATATCCTTTGTTCGGTGCTTGTTCGGTGTTTGTATATCGGTTAGTGCAAAAAAAGGGGGAAATATTTTTAGTATTTCCCCTTTTGTTTTTACTTCACCAGATGGGTAAGAATACCTCTGATGATATCATGTCTCAGATAGAAATTCCGTTTCCCTATCTGATAGACTGTGAAGTAGTTTTTCAGTCGATACCTACGTAAAGTAGATTTTGATATTTGCAATAAACTACTCACTTCGTGTTCTTCCATCAAAATAGAATTGCTAAATTCTACAATATTGTTTTTCCAATCTTGTTCTAAATCATTAATTTTTTGGATGATGGAATTGAACCATTGTACTGAGAAAATAGAATCTGTTTTCATACTTTTTGTTTTTTAAAAATTCATTTCTTCTGGATCAATTTTATACACACTACAGAACTCTTTTACACTTAGCATGTCTTGTTTCGATTTGCCAAGTTGTATTTTCGCCTGCTTTATCAGTCGTAAACAATGCCGATAACTTTTACCGGTCACTTGTTGCACATCTTTTGGGTAGATGATAATTCTTTTGAAATTCTTCATAATTATAAGTTTTGGTTACTTATAAAATTAGTTGGATTTGATTAGTATTGCGGTATAATTTTAATTTTTGGTTATACTTTTTCTATTTTGATGATGTTTTTTTTATTTTGGAGATGTTTTGTTGTAAATGGTTGATACTATTGGTCTAATAATGTATATTCTTGTTATGATTTGCCTAAAAATGCTCATTAGTTTCTAAAAGTGTTCTATTTGTCTTTCCTATTTTCAACTTATCGATTTTGCTTTCATCTTTGTAGTGTCTAACTGTAAAATTGATGACTATGGAACTACATTTAAAAAGGATATATCACTCTTTGGGTACAAATGGAAGCTTATGGTTTCGGCAACAACTAGTATGTTTCACGATAGAATTGCCTTGGCTATTCAATCAACGAAACAAATCATGTATCCCAGAAGGCAAGTATCCACTCAAGAAACGTTACAGTCAACGTTTTGGTTGGCATATTTTGATTGATCAAGTTCCGGATCGCGACTTGATTTTGATTCATCCTGCCAATCAGGCACAAAAGGAGCTAAGAGGCTGTATAGCTCCGGTTACTTCTCTTACGGGAGAGGGTATAGGTGTAAATTCTCGCAAAGCTTTTACTAAACTAAAGGAGATGATTTATGCATCGATTGCGAGAGGTGAAAATGTATATTTAAAAATTCAAAAACAATTGGTATGAATGTTATAGAACGTTTACAATTACCAACTCCTAAATTATTTCAACAAATCCGTACAATAGGGTTAGTTGCCGCTAGTATTGGCGGTGTATTAATTGCCGCGCCTGTTGTGTTACCAGCTGTTCTTTTGCAGTTAGGAGGATATTTAGTAGTTGCTGGAGGAGTTTTGACAGCTGTAAGTCAGCTTACTGTTGATCATGATGCTGATCATGAACCCACTTCCACCGAATAATCATGGCTTTAATAGTATGATTGGCGGTACAATATGTGGAATGTTTGCAAGTATTCACTGGCAAGATCTGTTATCGACTATACTGATTTCTATCGTAGGTGCGCTTACTAGTTTTTGTATGTCGATGATGTTGCAAAGGATTAAGAACAAGAATTTATTGTAATGTTTAATGTGGCCATCTCATTGTAGATGGCCTTTTCTATTGATGTAAAACTAGATTGTTGTAAGAATTTCGTTAGTAGATAACCTTCTATTATTTAATTTGTAAGAAGAATATTCTTTATATAATCTTCGGCATCATCATATTGAAAGTAAACATGATTCTCATGAAAAACTTCTTTTGTTATTTGATTACCCCAACCTACATCAAAATGGCTTGTATTAGAAATAATATACGAATCTAATTCAATCCCAGCATTTAGTACTTGGGGTTGTATCTTTTCTTTTAAGACTTTGAAAAATTGAATCTTCGGATCGTTTATACCTTTAGAATTTCGAATTCCTTTTGGATCAATAAATTTAATTATTTGTTTATCCCCTTCTATAATCCACAAAATAAAATCAGGATAGAAATTATTACCATCTGTAAAGAATCCTAATCCTTTTTTACTTTGATTTCTCAGTACATGAACTTCTTTGTCTTCTAAATGACTTGGTTTTGTACCTATATAAGTAATAAGATCATCTAGGAATTGTTTTTCAGAGGCATCTAACGGAATTGGGCTGACTTGTAATTTTTCTTTATATGCTTTCCCTACATAAACTAAAGGTTTGTATAAGTGTAATAAATTATCAAAAGCTGATACTTCAGTTCCTATTTGAATTGAATCAAAAGCAGGATCCATTACTTCTGTTTTTAACTGCTCAATTTTGGTCTGATACTGCTCAATTTCTTCTTCTGTATTTACTCTAAAATCATATTCTAATACGAAATTATCATCCGTTCCTTTTAAATGAATCGCTTCTACGTGATGTGAGTTGAATTCATTTTTATAAAACAAATAGAATTGCTCAATGTATTTTTTCAATAATGTTGTGGCTAACTCTTGCCAAATCTGTACATTACTATATTGTTTAAATTCCATTTTATGTTCAGGAATCAATAGATTGTACCAAGACACTTCCTTTAAGATTGCTTGTAATTGGTCTAACTCAATTTTTAAGTTGTGATACCCTTTATCCGCTTTGAAATTCTGAATGGCTAAGTAAATGGCATTCCAATTTAATAAGGTTATGTGCTGCGTACTTAAAAAAGCACTGTTTTTGTTTACTGCATTTCCAGAACTTTTCTTTTCTAATACATCAATTTTAGGATACCAATCCAACTCCACCATTTTCCCATCAAAAATAGAAGCATTGTACACTAAATGAACAAGAACTTTTTGTTTGAAGTTTTCCGAATCTTTTACGGCAATTAGTTTTAATCTGTTTTGTTGTACAATTTCTTTTTGTATTGAAGTTACTTTTATCGTAATCCACGCTGAATCATTGGCAGGTAAACCTTCTTCTTCTAAAAATTCTTTGAACTTCTCCATATAGTCGGCTTTTACACCAAAAATCTGAAGTGTTTCTAAATGTCTTAGGTATTTTTTCAAGGCTCTGATATTATCCGGTTTTTGATATTCATCTAAACCAGTTGAACGTTTTAAGGAAAAATTATAGCCTTTTAAACGAACCCCACGACCAAACAATTGAATGATTTGAGAACCTTCGCTTTTACCAACATTCATTAATCCCATAGACGAAACCCGCCAAGATGACCAACCTTCTGAAAACTTTTTAGAACCAATTAGCAAATTGATTGTAGAAGTATCTTCATTAATTTTTTTGAATAGGGAATCTGAAAAATCACGATCTGTACCCAAAACGTGATTATTTAATGCTAAATCATGTAATTTCTTTTCATCGCCTACATTGATAACACCAAAATAGTCATTATCACCTACGCGAAGTCCTAACTCGCCATCTGCACCTTTCAGATTATCTACATACAAATTGGCACCAATTGTGGTGTTATTGAAAACCAATTCATTGATTAAATTGAAGATAGTAGCTCCATCTAAATTTTGTTCTTTGATGTAGGTAAATGAGGTTTCGAAAATAGAATACCCATTTTTGTCTACCAATCCTGCTTTATCAGTAATGACCGCCTCTATATTCTGGATAGAAACTGTAGGATTCTTTAAGAAATCGGTTAGGAAATAGATAATTTCCAAAACATCTGAAACTTCTTTTCCTTTTTCTCTACGAACGGCATTTACTTTTCCACCTACAAAAATCCATAAAGGTTTATGTAAAAGAAAATCCCTTAAAGCTGTTTTCTGCTCCTTAAAAATCAATTGTTGTTGGAAAAAAGAAACTAAATTCGCCGTCAGATATAATTGCTGATAAGCAGTATTATCTTCTTTTAAATTTAGAATGCGGTAATCTTTTCCATACCCATCTTCATAAAAATATTTGTACGAATAATCGAACAAAATACTTTTTGCATATTCTTGTGTAAATTCGGTTTTCTTAGCACCTGAAGCAGCATTAATCGCCTGACCAAAGGTTGCTGAGTATTCAAAAGCAAAACCTGTTAAACTTAATTGATCTCTGAATCGTTTCCACGAATCACCAGACATTCCTCCGTGACCTTCATCAATTAAAACTAAGTTGTCGGTCTCAAAACTTTCTACTGCAACCGTTTTATCACCACTGTTTTCTGCCAGTTTAGTAATCTCTAAGATTTCTACTTGTTTACCCGAAAACATACCAGAATCGTTTTTAGAGAAGTTATTCGCTCTAATATCAGAAAGCTTAAATTCCGCTAAATGTTGCTTCGTTAATCCTTCATTTGGCGTGATTAACAATACTTTGTTTTGATGGCCTTGGTTGTATTGGTTGGCATAATGCAAATATTGCTTGATGTTGATGTGCATCAACAAAGTTTTACCCGAACCAGTGGCATTCCAAAATGCTAATTTATTGAGGTTTTCTAAGGTAAAAGGCTGTGCAATAAACTCGTCTTTCTTTTTTTTCTTCCCTGCATTGGCTTGTGCTTGTTTCAGGTTGAATTCTTTGACAAATTCATTGACATCTGCCAACAATTTGACTTTATTACTGAAATACTTATCCAAGTACACCTCCGTAAACAATAAAGAAAGATATTGGAAATACTTCCAAGTGATCTGTTCCTCACGTTTTTCAGAAATCTGTTTGGTATAGCGTACAATGTTTTCGTCATAGGTTTGCAGCATCGTAGCCGTCATATGATCAGAATTATACATATGCGCAATTAAAGCTTGCAAATATTTGGTATTGCCTTCTTCTGTATAGCCTTCGTTAGAAGAAAGCTTTAATTCGGTAAAAATTTCTACGCCTTTTTTACCGATGATTTTTTTGCCAATGCTATCAATTCCGAAAAGCGATAGCATATACTTATTGAGTACAAGTTTGTCGTGAAAGTTTGCCATATCTGTTATAGTTTAATATGGATATCTTCTGTAAACATTTTATCCACGTTTACTAACCCAATAATGAATTGGTTAAAAGGCGTATTTTTGGTATTCGCAAATAAAACTCCACGAGCTGTTCCCGTCGTAATCATTGCTAAATGTTTTGCTGTACCACAAGGTAAAATAATAGCCTCCGTTTGAACTAGTTTTTCCTTAAAAGCCTTTGGCTCAATTTCAAAATAACAGGTTATTTCTAATTTTGTTAGTGGCTGGTTTTGTTTGTGCAATACAAACTCCATTGCCACTGCTATGATATTATTTTCTGCATCACAACCGAATCCAAAACCAATTTGTTGTTGGATACGTTCTTCAATGACTAATGCATCTTCGAAAACTGAAAATTGATTCTCTTCAACCTTAACAATTTTAAATGGTATTGGTAATTCTTTTTTACTCATAAAATTAAGCTGTTAAGGTGTTATAGTTATTCTCATACAAACTGTCCTCACTCATTGTGATTGCAGGTTTAACTACCTTAGTAACATTTGTAAAAGAATAATCGTCAGAAGACGTTACTTTTACTTCTTCTGATTTTGACGTAGTTGATTTCACTACCACGTTAATTAATTCAACGCCTAATATTTGACTTAATTTTGCAAGGGTATCTAAGGTAAAGTTTTCATTCCCCTTTACCCATTTGTTTACTTGCTGAGGAGAAACCTCCATTTTTTCAGCTAAGTCTTTCTGCTTCCATTTTAACTCGTCTAAACGAATCAAAATAGATAAAGCAATCTTTTTAGAATACCTGGTGTAGCTTCTTCTAGCAATTCTTGCTTTTAATTCTTCTACAGCATTTGTATCTTCTTGTGAAACCAATGCCTTAAATGTTTCTTTATTGCTCATTGTTTTATTCGTTTAAAAATTCATAGAAAGAATCTTCGTCAAATATTCCTTGTTCTTTAAGATATTCTTTTGCTCTATTTAGTTTATCGAGCTCTTGTCTGGTATGATCTCTGTCTTTCATTAAGTGATGGAACTTAATGGCTCCACCGGTAATCACAAATGTGTCCTGATCTATACGTATGGCGTACAATCTCAAATAAGACTGCCGACCTTTTTGAAGAGATAATATTTTGAATTGATGCTCATTGTTGTCTAAAGGTTTAAAGAAATACTCCAATGTTTTGTCGGGCGAATTGATGATTTCATTTAAAGTATCATCTATCCATAGAGCGTCTTCATTGATTTTGTCCATTAAGCCTTCCAGGTCATAATCGTTTGGCCAATCTCGTTTGTTTTCTTTCAAAAAACCATACAAATACTCGATATCGTCCCATAGTCCTACTATTTTACGGTACGCATTATCCGCTTCTCCTTCGTAATGGAAAGCGAATAACCGTTTTGCAAAGATAGGGACTATTTTCATAAAATCAACTTATAGGTTTATTTTTTATTTTGACTATGCCTTTCTCTTCCCTTCGACTACGCTCAGGGAACGAAAGGAATTGGTAGCTGAGCGGAGCCGAAGCTACAATTCCGAAATATTAAACATTTGCTTAAAGAAAGTTTCCTCGATTAGTTTTACTTTGAAGGTATCTTCACCTGTACGCATATTATCGAAATGATGATCGCCATTAATGTAGATTTGATCAAACTCAGAAGAACGTACGCTATCGTAGATTTTACGGAAACGTTGTGCGGTTTCTTCATTACTTGTAGTTTCTAGATTGCGCCAAATGACTAAGGTTTTGATGCCTTCTCGAGTTTTACCCTCTACAAACTTGATATCGCCTACACGTTGCACACGCTCTACATACAAGCCAATTAAATAGTTGAAGGTTTCTACTAAATCTATTGTTGTAGGTACCAATTCGTTGTTTTCTGTTACCTTTAATTGGTAATTGAACGGATTACGGAACATTTGTACATTGAGCAAATGATCTTGTGTTTCTACATCCAACATATAGTTTAAGAGGTACTCTTCTTGCGCTTGCTCGTCAAAGTTTAATAAAGCGGCATTGGTTTTATTGGGTAATTGCAAATTGTTTAAGGCATCTTCATACGATTCTAAGACTTGGTATTTGAATAGTTGCGAAATACCTGCTTTATCTTGCGGTTTACCGTTTTTCCAGTTATCGGTATAAATGACTTTTTGAATACGTGGTTTGGTTACGGTATTAAAATACGTACCCATTTCTACCAAGATATATTTACGATTTCCGGGTGCTGAGCCTGTCGAAGCATCTTCACGGTTTAATTTTATGGTAGCGTGACCAGTAGTTCCTGAACCTGCGAAATAGTCGAGAATGATGGAGTTACTTACTGAACTGATTTTTTCTATATATTGAATTAAATTAGATGGTTTTGGAAATGAAAAACTGTTGTATCCAAATAAATTAGATATTTCTTCAGATCCCATCCCGTTACTATAATTTATCAATGCTCTATAAGGTAAACTACGAATATATTTTTCACCATTATTATCCACGAATTGGTATTGTTTTATATATACTTTTTCTTTTTCATTATCAATAACAACAAACCCATTCTTTATTCCCCAATCAAACTTATTTTCACTCCATCTCCAAGTATTTGGTCTTCCAAAAAAACCTCCTGGATAAATATGTTTACCATTAGATAATTTTATAGGATAGTCGCCTGATTCAGAATATGAACCTTTATAGTCCATATCTCTTAAATAGTATTTTCCTCTTTCTTTTACATACTCATCCGAATGTTTATATTTATTATCATTCTCAACATCAATAGGCTCCTGATTTATATTTACCATTGATTTATTTTTACAAAATAATGTAATATAGTCATATTCAATTGCTAAATTTTTAGAATCGTGTCCAGAACCAGATTTGTTTTTACGAATCATATTCGCTAAATAATTTTCATTGCCGAAAATATTTTTTAAAATTCCAACTAAATTTATATTTTCATTATCATCAGTACTTATAAAAATAGAACCTGAGTTGCTAATTAAATTTTTAGAAAAAATCAATCTGTTCATCATAAAAGATAACCAACTCGAACTTTGAAAACCATCCTTATAAGTAAACCCATCATTACCTGTATTATAAGGTGGATCAATATAAGTTGTATCAATCTTCTCCTGATACTTTTCCTGAATTACATTCAATGCTTGGAAATTCTCTGAATTGATTAATAAACCATTAGTTTCTTCGTCTAAATTGTCGAATTCGGCTAATAGCTTGTCTTTGAATTCTTCGGAGTAAAATTTTGTATCTAATACCAGATAAGGTTCGTTTCGAAGAGATTCCTCACTACCGTTCGGAATGACAACGTCAAATAACTCTTTCCACTCGTCTAATTGTGCTTGGTTTGCTACAATTTCAGGATAGTATTTTTCAGGAATACGGTCTAAGGTGATGCAGTAATTGGTACTGATGACGAACTTTTTCTTCAGCCATAATTTCTTTTGGAAATCTTCTATCTGCGCTAAGAAGGTAATAATTTTAGACGCCACCGTTTTCAACGCTTTTATCTTGGATAATTGCGCTGTAAAAAAAGCTGGATTTTCGGTATTGATGTCGTCGATGAATAAGACTTCGTTTTTAATATAAAAGTCCAACTCACGACGTAAAAATCCACCTAAATCTTTATGTATAAAATAATCGAATGTATTTCGCGAAATAAAATCGTTTAGATGTTTTTCTAGAATCGTACGGTTTTTATTTTTTTCGGTTGGTGCTTTATCGAAAAGCAAGGTAAAGTCAAAAGCTGGGGCTTCGACAAGCTCAGCCACCGCATTTTGAATGACTTCAATTGCCTTGGCTTCCAAATCCGCTTGTTTTACCGTTTTCTTATACGGTTCGTAGGTAAAATTGATGTATAATTGAGCATCGATTACTTCCACAGGTTGTTCCTCATAAATGGCAAAACGACGTTCTTGATCGCCTTGTGCTTTATTGTTGTTTTGTTCGGTAGAAGCTTCTTTTAATTGGAAATGAACCGATTTACCATCTTTTAATTTAAAGCTGTAATTCTTTAGATATTCCGATGTTTTGATATAATACTGGTCGTGATTTGCCCAATGCAGTTTTACTTCCTCACCTTCATACGGAATGGCATACACGTCTTTCTTATAGCGGCGTAAGGAAATAAAATCACCGTCTTTGTAATAACGTTTGAAGAAATTAGCCAAATGCGAAAATACTTCCTGCTCTAAAGCATTGGTATCAATGGCATTTTCTAACTGTGCTTTGAGGGCTATATATTTAGGAGCCGATTCACGAGCAACACCCGCATCATCCAAAGATTTACCCAATTGATCTAATTCTGCTTGAATACTTACAGCCTCTTTAGATTGTGTTTGCGCTAATATGTCTTTGATATCTTTAGGTAATCGACGATCGATAAAATCCATCACCTGATCGCGTTTTTGATTCATAATGCGGTAGATCCCAAAATCTAAATCCGCCTTATCCATCTCAAATATTTCTTTTAAAACCTTTTGTAAATTTTCGTAATTGTTCATGTTTACAATTATTTTTTATGCTAATTCATCGGTATCCCAATTTTCAGGATTTGTGATGATGTATTTTTTGATACGTTGATAATCTATTTCTGTTCTGATAATGACATCGTGATAACGAGATTGCCAACCTGACGGTAACCCTAAACGGTTACAATGTTTGGTTACCGCTGATTTATACGAACCAACAATGGTTGATAGATTTGGTGGTGGTGGTGGTAGGGACAGGGCATGCCCTGTCCCTACAACAATATTATTTTGCCCTGTCCCTACCATATTATTCTGCCCTGTCCCTACAACAATATTATTTTGTCCTGTCCCTTCCATATTATCCGTTTCCATCGTTGGTTTTATGATAATAATTCCGTGTACGTGATTGGGCATTATCACGTATTCGTCTAATTCTACATTGCGAAAATGATTTTTAATTTCATACCACAATATATTGGCTATAATACCTGAATGCGAATGGTGCATTTTACCGTTTATTATTTCACCCAAAATCGGCGATCTGTCTTTGGTACAAATCGTCACAAAATATGCTGCAGGATTTGTATAATCCCACCATTTTGCTCTTGGCGACTTTCTATTTTTTAACGGACACAAACTATTATTTCGATTTATATTAACTCAAAAGAAATGGTGAAAACTTCTTCTTCTGTTATTGTTCTGTTTAATTTACTCTTCGCTTCAGCAATCATTTGGTCGCGTTCTTCGTTGATTTCATCCTCACGATCAAACATTTCTCTTTTCAGGCGTGATACTTTTTTCTTCGCCTTTGCTAATTTTTCCTGCATCGCTAAAGCTTCTGCACCAGATAATCCTTCCTGCATTGCAGCTTTATCAATTTCTTTTTCTTCTTTTTTGGCTTCTTTTAATTCAGATTCTAATTCAAAAATCTTATCATCTGCCCAGTTATGGAATTTTTTAAATTCACGTTGCATTAAAGCAGCATCGTTGTTTTCTAAATACTTTAATCTTTCTTGTTTAATGATAGAATGGTGTTTTTCAATTGTATCTAAATCACCTTTAAAAGTATCTTTGATGGTAGAATCAAGCCCTAACAAAAATCGGCAAATATCGTCATTTAATACTTCGTTTTCGGCAGTAATTCCCGAAAAAAGTAATACCGAATGTGATTCGATTTCAGATGACACTTCTAAATTGCTCACTCTCAATATTCCGGAGTTTGATTTTAAGTTGCTAATTTCAGAATGGTTCATCATTGCCCCACTAAAATCAAATGAAAGATGCGCTAAAGGAGTTTTTTCTTTTTTGCCTTGGTTAATGATTTTCTGAGCAATTGGTCCATTGATAAAAAAACGTTTCGCATCTTCTCGCTTCTTGTTCAACGAATATTTTTCGCCATTATCGAGAATAAAGGTATAATCATCAAAAATAAATTGTGCTTTGTTTTGAAGATAGAATTGGGTTAATTCCCACAACCATTTTTCGAATTTCTCGATAAATACTTTGGTATCTGAATACGTGGTACGCAGTTTATCGATGACACTTGCTTCGAAATGATCAAACAATTTCGATTGAACTTCTTTAACCTTTAGATTAATTTGGTCTTCGAATTCAGTTTGTAACTGGTTGAAATAATCTTCTATTTCTTCTTTGGTACGACACATTTTGTAGACCTCGATGATTCGTTTTTCGAAATCGACACCACTTTCTATTGAGCCTAAGACTTCATCAGAAGAACCAAAAACACCTTCGAATAAGCGAAATTTTTTTTCTAGCAACTCATACACTCTGGTTTCTACTGCATTCGCTGCATTGATAAAATTAACTACCACTACATCAAACTCTTGACCATAACGATGGCAACGACCAATGCGTTGTTCTACACGTTGTGGATTCCATGGTAAATCGTAATTAACAATCATACTACAGAACTGTAAATTGATTCCTTCTGCTGCTGCTTCGGTAGCAATCATGATATCATAATGATCACTTTTGAAAGCATCTACTAAGGCTTGTCTGATATCGACCGCTTTAGATCCAGTAACTTTTCCAGCATTTTTATCATTGACAATCCAATCACGATAAATTTGATTGGATATAGGATCAGAATTACTCCCATTAAAGGTTAAAATTCTTTCTGCATATTTTTCTTTTGATAAACGCTCTAATAAATATTGTTGTGTTCGGGTAGATTCTGTAAAGATTAAGGCTTTTTGCTTTGCACCTAATTCATTTAGTTTAGCAAAACCTTTGTCTAAAGCAATTAATAATTTCTCTCCTTTTTCATTATGTTGTATGCTATTTGCCAGAATTAAAAACTCCTCTAGCTGCTTGATTTCTTCTTCTATCGCAATTTTGTCATCTAGTGTGATTTCATTAAAATCCTCTTCATCAATAATTTCACCTTCATCGAATTCATCATCAAGATTTTCATATTCTTCTAAGAACATTTCATACAAATCATCTTCTACGATTTTTGAAGATTCCAATAGCATTTTTAACCTTTTTAATAAAGATTCTAATGTTCTACTAATTGCGAAAGAAGATGAACCCAATAATTTAAAAATTACAGATTGCATTAAATGTTTTTGAGCGGGCGGAAAAGCATAGGTTCTTTCCTGTCTAAGATATTCTAAAACTTTATCGTATAATTCTTGTTCTTCTTTTGTAGGTGTAAATTGTTGTGTAATTGGGATACGCTCCCTATAGTTAATAAATTCCTTAACATCCTTTCTTAGTGTTCTGTGAACTATAGAACTCAATCTTTCCTTCAAACCATCGATATCACGATTTCCGGATTCTAAAATGTAGTTGCGTCTAAAACTTTTGATGTCACCAAAAATCTCAGGATCAATAAAAGACACTAAACCATACAATTCATCTAATCTATTTTGCAAAGGAGTAGCTGTAAGTAACACTTTTTTATAAGCACGAATTGCGTTTTGTATGGTTTTAGCTATAACATTTCCATATTTATAGGCATTTCTTAAATAATGTGCTTCGTCTAACACCACCAAATCCCATGAAGTTAATTGTATTTCTTCCGCACGTTTACGAGCAAATTGATAACTACAAATTTTTATGGTATGTCCATGATCAAATGGATTTTTAATTCCAGATTTTGTTTGTTTGTTGTAAGATATATTGTCTAATACTTCAGCTTTAAGATAAAACTTATCTTCTAGTTCGTTTACCCATTGTTTACGTAGAGAAGAAGGACAAATTATTAATATTTTTCTTTTTCCTTCAGCCCATTTTTGACTTAATAAAATCCCAGCTTCAATAGTTTTACCTAAACCTACTTCGTCTGCAAGAATAGCTCCTTTAGAATATGGTGATTTAAAAGCAAATAAAGCGGCTTCCACTTGGTGAGGATTTAGTTCTACTTTGGCATCCATTAAGGTTGCTCCGAACTTTTCTGGGCTATCTGAAGCTGCTTTTTTAGATAATTCGTAGGCGTAATATTTAGCTTGGTATTGGTTGATCATATTAGCTGTTGTGTTTTAGTGCAATATAATGAAACTATCCTTTTAACAATTAAAATCTAATGGTAAAACTAAAGCATAAAATCATAAGAATATGCATTGTACAATTTATCTAACTAAACAACAAAACCGAAGTAAGTATTTATTCTTCGGTTTTTTTATGTTCGATTATTACTAATTAATTTCTAAATCTTACAATTCTTTGAGGTGTTGAATGTTGGCTTTTATGGTTGCGAAAACTTCATTCATTTTACCGTTTAGCATCAGCTTTGTCATGGATTTTGTCATACCTTTAAATTGATCGAAATCTACTTTAGGAGGCATTGCCAATGCATTCGGATTGGTGAAAATATTAACCAAAACGGGTCCATTGTGTAAAAAAGCATTGCCAATAGCTTCGGGTAAATCTTCAGGTTTATGTACGTTGACTCCTTTGATTCCCATCGCTTCTGCGACCATCGCAAAATCTGGATTCACCATGTCTGTTTCATTGTCCATGAGTCCGGCAACTTCCATTTCTAATTTTACCATTCCCAAAGATCGATTATTGAATACAAATAATTTTATAGGAAGGTTGTATTGTTTGATTGTTGCCAAATCACCCAATAACATCGATAAACCACCATCACCACAAATGGCAATAATTTGTTGATCGGGATGGGACAAAGCTGCACCAATCGCCATTGGCATCGCATTCGCCATCGAACCATGGTTGAAGGATCCTAGCATTTTTCTTTTGCCTGTTGCGGTAATAAATCGTGCACCCCAAACACAAGACATTCCTGTATCTACAGTGAAAATTGTATCATCATTGGCTAACTGATCGAGTATATATGCTGCATATTCGGGTTGAATATTATCTTCGCTACCGGCATTATCTACATAGGTTTTGAGGTTTTCTTTTACTTTTTGATAGAATTCTAATTGAAGTTCGAGAAACGATGCATCTTCTTGTTGGGTAAGCAAAGGAAACAAAGCTTCTAAGGTCGGTTTTATATCACCACATAGACCCAAGGACAATTTGGCTCTACGGCCTAAACGTTCTGTATTGACATCGATTTGTACTATTTTATTGTTTTCGGGCATGAATGCTTGGTAAGGAAAATCTGTTCCTAACAAGATAAGCAAGTCCGAATCGTGCATGCTATGATAAGCAGAGGGTAAACCCAACAAACCGGTCATTCCGATCTCGTTCGGATTATTGTATTGGGTGCTCATTTTACCTCGAAAAGAATAACCAACAGGTGCTTTTCTCATTTCCGACAAACGAACGATTTCATCGTGGGCATCTGCTGCACCGACACCGCAATAAATGGTGGTTTTAGAAGAAGCATTGATCAAATCGGCTAATTGTTTCAATTCTTCATCATTGGGTCGGATAACGGGATTGGTTCTAAAAATCTGTGTAGAAGTTTCACTTTCTACCGCTTTCAGTTCAGACAAATCTCCCGGAAGCCCGACCACAGCAACTCCTTTTTTCGACAAAGCATGTTGTATCGCGGTCTGAAATATTCTTGGTACTTGAGTCGGCGTCATCATCATTTGATTGTATACACTACAATCGTCAAATAGTTTTATGGTATTGGTTTCCTGAAAGTAATCCATCCCGAACTGATTGGTATCAATGGTCGATGCGATTACAATCATCGGTACATGGCTTCGGTTGGCTTCGTACATTCCGTTAATCAGGTGAATATGTCCCGGTCCGCAGCTTCCTGCACAACAGGCCAAACCATCTAATTCTGCTTCGGCAGCGGCAGCGTAAGCGCCAACTTCTTCGTGTCGTACATGGATCCATTGTATTTTTCCGCTCTTTCTCACGGCTTCATTAAAATGGTTCAAACTATCGCCCGTTACAGCATAGACTCTTTTCACTCCGGCATCCACCAACATTTCTACCAATTGTTCTGCTACATTTTTTTTCATGATTTTTCTATTTTTATATGTTTGAGTTTGATGAGGTTCCTCAACATTTTCCAGGTTCTCTGCAATCACTTTTGGTAGATAATTTCGGTAGGATGAAATACACAAGGCGACATCATTGACCGTTTTATTGTCGGAATGATGAAAAGTTTTTGTATAATTCTATTGCGTTTTGATTTTTCATGTTGAGAAATAAAAAACCGACAAACACGTGCCCAAGGATATATTTAAGAAAAGAGAAGGTTAATTTGCATTAAAAAGATGTTTAAGGGTTATGTTTATTTATCATAAATATACGTTTTTGTTTGGTAGGAGTATTGAAATAAAATGTTAAAAAGATTATTTTTGTATGGATTTTATTTACTCATTTTCGATTCCTCTGTACGATGAAAATCAATACGAAGAGAAAGTAAATGATTAGAAACTTATTCATAAAAAGGAAAGAAATTTATGTTCAGACACAGCGGTAAAAAAAGAACTTTCAGGCACAATTTACGAATTGCGTCCCTATTGTCTTTTGTGGCCGGAATTGTGAATGTTGCTGGCTTTTTATCGATACAGCGCTTGACAACAAATGTTACGGGGCATTTTGCGTTCTTTGTTGATGAGGTTTTCCGTTGGAATCTTTGGGAAAGTTTTGTTTTTTTTCTTTATATCTTTTTCTTTTTGTTAGGTTCTTTCGTGTCGAATATGATTGTAGAAATTATTTCTAAACTCAATGATAAACCAAGTTACCGTACACCGATTATCATCGAAAGTATTATTTTGCTTTTGGTTGCAACTTTCGGACAAAAATTAATTTATACTCATCCAGATTTCATCGCTTGTGTATTGCTTTTCACGATGGGTTTACAGAACTCATTGGTAACAAAAATCTCTAAAGCAACTGTTCGTACAACACATCTTACCGGACTTTTTACCGATTTGGGTATCGAATTGTCGCAGTTGTTTTTCTATAAACTACCCGAACAAAAAAAGAAGCTTTTGTCTTCTATCAAGTTGCGTTTAACAATTATTAGCTTTTTCTTTTTAGGAGGATTTTTGGGCGGAATTTTGTATTCTTCGCTTCAATTGAATATTCTGGCTATTGCTGCTGCTTTTTTACTTTTCGGATTGATCTACGATGAAATTCGATTGAAAATTGCACGCTTCAATCATTAAAGTTAATTGTTTTTGATCAACGAGTTTTTCTATATTAAAATTTTCAAACCATACTGTTCATTTTATGAAAATTGCTTATTCTAAAAAGAGACTTCTTATCAATGCATTTTTAGGCGTTTTTTGGGTGTTAATGGGAGCGATATATTTAATGACAAATGTTAATTTTTCTTGGTTGAGTTATTTAACGATTATTTTAGGATGTCTGTATATTTATTTGTTTGTACGAGATTATAACAAAAAATATATAGAAGTGAATGAGAATTCTTTGACAGTAAATACTTTTCCTGTCAAAACTATTCTTTTTAAGGATCTCATTAATGTATCTTATTTTGCAGGTGACTTTATATTTAAGACTGATAAAACTACAATTCGAATTAATAAAAATTTAATACAAAAAAGTCAACAAGTTTTTTTTGAAGAGTTTTTTCAAAACTTAAAAAATAGAATAGACTAATATTAAACCAAAACTTATTATTGTATCTATTTTTACCGCTTACTTACAGAAGTAAAGGCAGAATATTCGGCAAATTCTACCGAAAAGATTAACTTTACGTAATTAGAAAATTATCGAACAAAATAGATTACCATGAGAAAAGGATTTATTACTTTGTCTATCATGGCTTTAGCAATAAATTATTCTTGCTCTAGCTCAAAAAGTACAGTTAGTTTACCCATGACACAGAATACCGAAAAAGTTGACGCAAAATACAAAGACAATCCGTTCTTTGCCAACAGTTCTTTGCCGTATCAGGCACCGGATTTTGATAAAATAAAAGATGAACATTATCAACCTGCTTTCGATTATGGATTGCAACAGCAATTGACAGAAATTGAAGGGATTACGAAGAATTCGGAAACGCCAACATTCGAAAATACTGTTTTGGCTTTAGAGAACAGCGGAAAAGTTTTGAAGCGTGCGCAGATTATTTTTTATAATATGACAAGTGCCAATACCAATGATGCGTTGCAAGCTTTGCAAGAAAAATATGCTCCGATTTTTGCGGCGCATTACGATAAAATTTATTTGAATGAAGATTTGTACAAGCGTATAAAAGCTGTTGATACCAAAAATCTTAATTCAGAAAGTAAACGTTTGGTTGACTATTATTTACAGAACTTCGAAATTGCGGGAGCTAATCTTTCTGCTGAAAATAAAACCAAGCTGAAAGAAATCAATCAGCAATTGGCAAGTTTATCGACTCAATTTGGCAGTAAATTGTTAGAAGCCAGAAAACATGGAGCTGTTTTATTTGATGATGTTAAAGAACTTGACGGACTTTCTGCTGACGATATTGCCGCTGCAGCGAATGATGCCAAAGAAGCTGGTTTTGATGGGAAATATCTTTTGGCGTTGCAAAATACAACCCAACAACCTCTGTTGCAAAACATGAAAAATAGAGCTTCTCGCGAAAAACTTTTCAAAGCTTCGTGGACGCGTGCAGAAAAAGGTGATGCCAATGATACGAGAGAAACCATCGATCAATTGGCTAAATTACGTTTAGAAAAAGCTCAGTTGTTTGGTAAGAAAAACTTTGCCGAATGGAAACTGCAAGATCAAATGGCCAAAACGCCCGATGCAGCTTTCGATTTGATGAAACAGTTGGCTAAACCTGCGGTAGAAACTGCTAAGAAAGAAGCACTAGAAATTCAATCGTTGATCGATCAACAAAAAGGCAACTTCAAACTCGAGCCTTGGGATTGGAATTTCTATGCAGAGCAAGTTCGAAAAGCAAAATATGATTTAGATGAAAATGAGATAAAACCTTATTTCGAATTGAAAACTGTTCTGGAAAAAGGAGTGTTCTTTGCTGCAGAAAAATTCTATGGAATTACTTTTAAACAACGAACAGATTTGCCAGTTTATCATCCAGATGTTGTGGTTTATGAAGTGTTTGATAATGATGGAAAGTCGATGGCTTTGTATTATTTAGACTTTTATACGCGTAACAATAAAAGCGGTGGTGCTTGGATGAATAATTTTGTGGAGCAATCTCATTTATTAGGTCAAAAACCAGTGATTACCAATGTGTTCAATTATCAGAAACCAGCAGACGGAAAACCTTCGTTGATTTCTTTTGATGATGTCACCACGATGTTCCACGAATTCGGACATACCTTACATGGTTTGTTTGCGAATCAGGATTATGTTTCTCTTTCAGGAACCAATGTTCCGCGAGATTTTGTTGAGTTTCCTTCGCAAATCAACGAACATTTTGCGCTAGAAGCCGAAGTATTGAAAAATTATGCGGTTCATTACCAAACGAAAAAAGTGATGCCACAAGCATTGGTCGATAAAATCAAGAAAGCATCTAATTTCAATCAAGGCTATGCGACAACTGAGTTGGTGGCTGCTGCTTTGGTGGATATGACGTATCATACCGTAAGTAAAAATCAAGACTTTTTACCTGTTTTAGCTTTCGAACAACAAGCTCTATCAGCCAATGGTGTTGCCTTGCCACAAGTTCCGCCACGTTATCATGCGCCGTATTTTGCACATATTTGGGGTGGAGGATATTCGGCTGGATATTACGCCTATATTTGGTCGGAAACTTTAGATTCTGATGCTTGGGAATGGATCAAAGCAAATGGTGGAATGACTCGAGAAAATGGAGATCGTTTCAGAAAACATATTCTTTCGATAGGAAATACAAAAGACTTGAATCAAGCTTTTGAAGGCTTCACCGGTCGAAAAGCAAGTATAGAACCTTTGCTAAGAACTCGCGGGTTTATCAAATAAAACGCTTGATTAGAACAAAATATTCGATAAAAAAGCTATCATTTTTGATAGCTTTTTTTTGTTTTTGATTCGTCACTTAATGCATTTCTATTTTTTGAATGTTTATATTTGAGCTCAAAAAAAATCTATGAAATCGTATTTTTATTTATTAATCTTCATCTGTTTTTCCGTTCAGTCGAATGCACAAACTTCGCTGATTTTCAAGACGTTTTTTTTGCCCGATAAAACCTATAAAATATCGATGAATGTGGAGATGGATTCTGAAATTAACGTGGTTGGCAATGCAGATATCATTGAGCAAATGAAGGCTATGCAAATGGAGTATCCTATGAAACTTCAGTCTGAAATGCTGGTGCAATCTACCATTTCGACAAAAGCTGAGCAGGAAAATAAAATACCTTTCGAGATTTCGTATGATCAAGTTCTGATAAACGAATCCATTAATGGCAAGAAAAGGACGAGCACGAATCCATTGGAAAAGAGCGTTTTGCATGGATATTATGTCGATGGATTTCAGATGAAAATAGATTCGATCGTCAATTCTACTTTAGATAATGCGACTAAAGATATGTTAGTGAATGTATTACAGAAAACAACAAACGATATCAATTTTCCTACCCAACCAATCAAGATAGGGGATACGTTCGATCAAAAGATTCCGATTTCGATTCCAATTCCGGGCGTTGGTTTGTTGAGTTATGAAACGATCAATACCTATACCTTAAAAGAAATCAAAGATCAAAAAGCTTTGTTTGATTTGGATATTCAGTTCAATATGCTAACCGATAGCGATTTGTTTGAGATAAAATCTTCAGGGAATGGAAAAGGAAAAGCGGTGTTTGATCTTGAAAATAAAATGATTCAGAACAATGATTCATCCTACGAAATGATTATGAAGTTGACGAAAGACGACTTCCACTACAAAGCTACAATTCGGGGTTCATCAGAATATCGTCTCAAAATAATTGAGTAATTTTATACCAAAATAATAGACTATGTACACGATTTTACACAATTCTCGATGCGGAAAAAGTAGAGAAGCGATGAAGATTTTAGAAGAATCGAACAAAGAATTTACGGTTAGAGAATATTTAAAAGATCCGTTGAATAAGGAAGAAATTGTTTCGATTTTAGGAAAGTTGAATGTGCAACCGATTGATATCATCAGAACCAATGAAGAAGAATGGAAGACGAATTACAAAGGAAAAGAATTAAGTAATGATGAATTGATTGATGCGATGATTGCTTATCCTAAATTGATTCAGCGACCAATTATTTTTGATGAAAAGAGCGGAGTTATCGGTCGACCAACAGAATTGGTCAAAGAATTTATCCAATAAAAAAATCCATAGACTAAATTTATCTATAATATAAATAAAGCAAATAATATAAAAGATTCATTCTAAGTAGGTTGGTTTAATATTTGAAGGGTTTAGATTAAAACCTTAAAAATGGAGAACAATAAGAAAATTAAACAACTTACCGAAAGTGTAATCGATAATCAGAACAAAGTTCTAACGACGAATGATGGCGTTCCGATTTATGATAATAACAATACACTAAAAGCAGGTGATCGAGGGCCTTCTTTACAGCAAGATCATATTTTTTATGATAAATTAGGGCATTTTGATCGGGAAAGAATCCCAGAGAGAGTCGTACATGCAAGAGGAAGCGGAGCGCACGGCGTATTAGAAATCCACGAAGATATTTCTGAGTTTACTTGTGCCAAGTTTTTGCAAAAAGGAGTGAAAACACCCTTGTTTACTCGTTTTTCTACCGTTGCAGGTTTCAAGGGTTCTACCGATTTGGCCCGTGATGTGCGTGGTTTTTCTGTGAAATTCTATACCGAAGATGGCAATTATGATTTGGTCGGCAATAATATTCCGGTTTTTTTCATTCAAGATGCAATGAACTTCCCAGATCTCATTCATGCTGTGAAACCCGAACCCGATAAAGAAATTCCGCAAGCAGCTTCGGCGCATGATACTTTTTGGGATTTTGTTTCGTTGATGCCAGAATCTGCTCATATGATTATGTGGGTGATGTCTGACCGTGCCATTCCGCGAAGCCTTAGAATGATGGAAGGATTTGGGGTGCATACATTTAAGTTGGTCAACAAGGACGGAAAAGGAACGTTTGTTAAATTCCATTGGAAACCAAAATTGGGTGTGCATTCTGTGGCTTGGAATGAAGCACAAAAAATATCAGGATTCAATTCAGATTTTCATCGTCAAGACCTTTGGGATGCGATCGAAAGTGGGAACTATCCGCAATGGGATTTGGGTGTACAATTGATTCCGGAAGAAGATGAATTCAAATACTCTTTTGATATATTAGATGCGACTAAAATTGTTCCTGAAGAAGTAGTGCCGGTGAAAATTATTGGTACGATGACCCTCAATAAAAATCCAGATAACTTCTTTGCAGAAACAGAGCAAATTGCTTTTGATCCTGGTAGAATTGTACCCGGAATCGATTTGTCTGATGATCCTTTGTTGCAAGGTCGCGTTTTCTCTTATATGGATACCCAAAATTATCGCCTTGGAGGAAATTTTCACGAAATTCCGATCAATAGACCAATTGTACAAAAGCATAACAATCAGAAAGATGGAAGTTCTCGTATCGATATCCTGAAAGGCAATGTAAGTTATTTTCCGAATAGTAAAGCCGAAGGTTGTCCATACCAAGCGATGTTCAAAGGTGAAGAAGGATTCGTGTCGCACAAACAAAAGGTCGATGGCGCGAAAGTTCGTGCAAGATCTGATTCTTTTGCTGATCATTTTTCTCAGGCCACTTTATTCTACCATTCTCAATCAGAAGAAGAGAAACAACATATAATAAATGCGTTAAGTTTCGAGTTGAGCAAAGTAAATGATCCGAAAATTAGAGAGCGTGAAGTTGCGATTTTATATCAAATCGATCATGATTTAGCGCAAAAAGTTGGCGATAATTTGCAAATAACTCCTCCTACCGAATTAGATGAATTGACTTTGAAATTTGCCCGTCAAAATCATCCTAATTATCCTATTCAACCTAAAAAATCTGAAGTGGACAAATCGGCTGCGCTTAGCATGAAAGTTGGTAAAGGAGAAGGAACGATTGCAACAAGAAAAGTAGCCTTTTTGGTTAGCGAAGGAGTTGAAAAACATAGCATTGATGAGTTGAAAAATGCTTTAGAAAAACAAGGTGCAGAAGCTGTATTGATCAGTACAAAAGTGGGTGATCTTACGTTGGATAATGGAGAAAAAGTAACGATAGAACATACTTATACAACGGATCCTTCGGTATGTTATGATGCAGTTTTTACACCAACAGGCGCTTCGGTTGACGTCTTAAAAAACAATGCCGATTATTATGAGTTTATCAATGATGCGTATCGACATTGTAAAGTTTTGGCTTTTGCAAAAGGCACTGAAAAGTTATTGGATAAATCTTTTGTAGAAAAAGATGCAGGTGTTTTCATGGCCAATGAAAATGATCAATGGGTCGATGGTTTTATCGATGCGTTGAAAAAACATAGAGTTTGGGAACGTGAAGAAAGTAGAAAAGTTCCATCATAATTTAGCTATTTCAACTATCATCACGATAGGAAAATAAAAAAGGGGAGAAGCTTATGGCTTTTCCCCTTTTTTTGGTGGTTATTTTTCTACAATTTGTTTTAGTTTTTGCAAACCTTTTCCGTATGATTTTTCCATTTGGCTATCCATAAAAAGCTTCATCAAATTCATCGGATAATCCAATTCACAATCCATGCTCCAAGTAACTTTTGTGGCTTGACCTTCTTGGCTAAAAACCACGTCTGAAGTTGCATCACTCTCAAATGGTTTTTTGAACATCATCTTGGTCGCAACTTTTTCATTCGGAATCAGAGCTGTAATTTGATGACAACCTTGCCCAACATCTTCATTGCCTTCCCAACAATATTCATCGCCAACTTCTCCTTCGTTACCTTTATAGGTAAGTTGTAAATTAGGATCCAAATCTAACCAAGGATTCCATTGATTGAAGTTTTTAGAAGAGCTTGCTTGATGATACACTTTTTCGATGGGAGCATTGACCAAAATCGAGGTTTCGAAATGATAGTGTTTCCCGAGGGCAAACATCGTAATCACGGCAACAACAAGGAGTGCAGCCACGACGAGTAATAATTTTTTTAGTACCTTCATGTTGTAAATTTTAGTGAACTAAAAATACTAAAATAAAAGCTCTGCAAAATAAATTTACAGAGCTTTTCATTTAAAAAAATTATTTGAGGTTTTGATGAAATTAATTCTTTACAAACTTCATTGTAACTTCTTGGTTATTTTTAGTTTGAAGTTTTATAATGTACACACCTTTGGCAAGATTCTGTACATCGATTTTTTTCCCATTCATTTTTCGAGAAACAATGCTACGACCTGTCATATCTTTTATTTCGTAAGCCAAAACATGTTGGTTGTTTTCTACATGTAAGAAATCATTGGTCGGATTTGGATAAACTTTTAATGATGAAGTATAAACATCATTAGTGTTTAGATTAGTTGTAATCTCTAAATTAAATGTACCTTCAGTAAAATCAATAATAGTTGAAGATCCTATATTAACATAGTATTTTTTTCCTTGTACAGTATTAAGTAAAGTAACCGTTTCTGGTTTAGAGAAAGATTGTTCATCTACGTTAGCCAAACAAGAAGTTTCACCACAACTACCTTCTTTCACAACTATTTGTGGGTTCCAGAAAGAAGTAGGTGTTACGGTTATAGTAATATCGCTTCCATTTCCTTCTACAACATACCAAAGTCCATCATTTGCTACTCCTTCGCCATTACATTTCACTGGACCTTCTGAATCTGATGCAAATCTTCCATCAATATCTTTCGAGAATGGTAAATTAGACACTATTTCGGCTGTAGAACAATTATCGTTTGCAACGGGCGTTCCAGTTGTAAAAGTGGTAATTTGACAATTTTCAGCCTCACCTTCAGCATTTACCGGAGTAATTTGTACATAGTGCTTAGTATTAGGCTTTAATTCAAATGTAAAGAAATAATCAAGATAGGCCTCATTATCATATTTATTAGCAATATTCCAATTTCCTTCTTCATCTCCTACAGAAACCAAATATTTTTCGGCTCCAGCTGCTGCATCATAAACAATTTTTGGTAAGAAGATCTGATTCGTCGCACCATCTGTCGGAAGCACAGCTTTGGTACAGCTTGGGACTGCAGCACCTCTTTCTAATCCGTACAAGGTGATATTTGGTAAAATATCGTACAATTTCCCTTCACCAATATTGGTAGGATTGATTACATTAGAATCGAATAACTCTCTATGATACAAAGAAGAGTTATTTGCGCCAACGGTTCCTATAAACGAACTCGAAAAGCTACCATATCCTTTTTTCTTCTCGTGAAAAGTTACCACCAAATGATCTTCACCGTTGTAAGTAAACTCTTGATCGAAATTGATTTTTACTTTGTTATTAGCTCCAATTGTTAGTGTACCCGAGTATACTTTCGTTAATTCTGCATATGGCGACCAATCGGTTGTCGAACCAAAACCATCTTCTTTTTTATGCGACAAATATACGTCTACCTCATCAGAATTATTCAAGTTACTTCCCGCTTTCATGGTGTATTCGATTGCGTTAATTTTACCGGCAGTACCAATCGCACTAGCTTTGTAAATCGACTGTGAATACGTATAGCTGTAAGAAATAGAAATCGGAAGATTGGTAGAATATGTATCATTTCCGATATTGATTTGCCCCATAGCAAATGAGCCCAATAATAAGGCTAAAGAGTAAAGATGTTTTTTCATTTTTTTAATGTTAATTGCCGCAAAAATAAAATAATAATTAACTATTCGCTATTCATTTTAGAATATTTTTCATTTATCATTCTTTACGATAGAATGATATTCAGTTTATTTGTCTGAATGTAAAATAATTGGACTCCAGAATATTTTAGATAGAAAGTTGAATTTTTTGTCTAATAGAAAATTTCATAGTACCTTGATTTAGGAAAACACGATCTATGCTAAACACTTCATTCTTTCTAATTACACGTCCTATTCACCGAGCAGTTTTGGCATTATTGTCGGCAATAATCGTATTTTTTTTACTTCCCGTTTCGTGGGATCTTCTCATTAAACTCTTGGCCGCTTGGTTGATTTTTGCTGTTGTGTATTTGCTGATTTGTTGGGAGACTATTTGTAAAATGAATGCCCAACAAGTTGCCAAAAAAGCAAGTGTGGAAGATGGGAGTAGAGCTTTTGTGTTCGGTTTTATTTTGTTTGGAACGTTTGGTTGTTTTGTCGGAATTTTTCTTAGTGTTGTTGGTCAAGACGATCAGAGCATTTCAGAGAATTTATTGGTCGGTATTACTTTGGCCAGCATGATTGCGTCGTGGTTGCTCATTCACACGACTTATCTTTTTCATTATGCGCGTTTGTATTATAAAAACTCTAAACTAAAAAAAGGTTTGATTTTCCCTGGAAATGAAGAACCAGACTATCTTGATTTTGCTTATTTCTCTTTCGGTTTAGGCACAACTTTTCAAGTGTCGGATGTAGAGATACAAGCCAAAAATATTCGTCGTGTTGCTTTCTTTCATGGATTGTTGTCGTTCGGACTTAATACGTATGTGATAGCGTTGACTATTAATATCTTATCGGGTTTGATTCATTGATGACATTAATGTTTTTTTAGGAATTTTAAAAGTAGAAATCACTCAATATTCTTCTACTTCCCAAAGACCTACTTTGTTTTCTCTGGCTTCTTGTTGTAACTGATAAAACAAATCAGCGTACAAAGAATTCGGTTGAATTGTCATAATTCTTGCAAAGCCATTTTTCACCAATTCGGCATTGATAAACGCGCCGTTTTCATCATAAACATACGCCAAAGTTCGGTCGTAACGATCAAAACGCTCAACATCAAATTCTAGAAAAACTTCCTTTTCCAAAATCAAATCGGTGAGATATTCCTTTGCTTCAATTCCGTAATATCCTTTTTTCTTTTTGAAACGATTTTGTGTTTCAGGTGCATCAATTCCTATCAATCTGATTTTTAGTTTGTTATTATATTCATCAAGACAATGAAACGTATCGCCATCGACCACCTTAAAAACAAAATAGGATTGTGATTTATCAAAAGTTTTTTCTTTCTCTACTTTCGGCAATGATGATTTGAATGATTCGAAAATAAAATTAAAATTCTTTTCACCTTCTGTAGAACAACTTGAGTAGAATAAAATTATTAGAAATATATAAAAAACTTTACGAGACATTTGTATTTTATTTGGTAAATATATTCATTTCTATGAAATGATTAAACTATATAAACATTCTAAAATCTTTAAATTGATAGAAACTAATAAAAGAAAATTAGATTTTAATATTAAATAAGTCATTTGAAGATTTGTATATTTAAATTGGTAAAATTAAACTAATGTTATGAAAAGCTATTTATACCTTGCTTTTGCAATTTTGTTCGAAACATTTGGAACTTCTCTTTTGAAAAAAACAGAAAGTTTCTCTAAACCGATTCCCTCTATCTTTTTTGTCGTGTGTATGGGACTTTCATTTTATTTGCTTTCATTGGCACTCAAAGGGATTCCGATAGGTATTGCGTATGCAATTTGGTCAGCCGTTGGAATTGTTTTTATCTCTATAGTTGGATTTTTTGTGTACAAAGAAAAATTAGATTTTCCAGCGATTTTAGGTATTCTATTTATTATCGTTGGCGTTGTCATTATTAATATTTTCTCTAAAACGAATACTCATACTTAAGCCAAAAACTATGATACAAAATTGAGATTATTGTCAAGTTATTCAAGGAACACACAAAGGAAAATCGGGTTTTGTGAGTGATAAAAATACAAGTAAAACGGGAGCAATTACCATTACTGTTACCCAAGAAAATGGAGTTCGATTCAAAACATTAGCTAAAAATGCAGAAAAGTTAAATAACTAAAGTATGAAAATTGAAGCGTCTACGGTAGAAGAATATTTGGTGCAATTATCAGCTGATCGACGACAAGCCATCGAAAAATTGAGAACTATTCTGAAAGATAATTTAGATCCAAACTTTAAAGAAACCCTTTCTTATGGGATGATTGCGTATGTTGTTCCGCATTCTTTGTACGAGAAAGGATATCATTGCAATCCGCAAACTCCTTTGCCTTTTATCAATCTAGCATCTCAGAAAAACTTTATTGCCCTTTACCACATGGGGATTTATGCCAATAATGCTTTGTATGATTGGTTTGTCGAAGAATATCCAAAACATTGTACGTCCAAACTCGATATGGGAAAAAGCTGTATTCGATTCAAAAAAATAGAACAAATTCCTTACGATTTAATTGCTGAGTTAGCTCAAAAAATTACAGTTGAAGATTGGATACAAACCTATGAGGAAGCATTGCTGAAAAAGTAAGCTTATACAAATACGATATAAAACGATAATTACACTAAAAATGTCTAAAACTTTTGCAGATAAAATAATAGAATTCAATCAAAGTTTATCATTCGATTTGCGTTTGCCCGAAGGTTTTCAGGTGATGAATCCTTTCCTTGATAATCCCGAAACGATGTCGGTGATGAAAGAGTTTTATACAAAGTTTTACAACGATTCTAATCCAAGAAAATTTATTATCGGAATCAATCCGAGTAGGAAAGGAGCGGGCGTAACCGGCGTACCTTTTACCGATACTAAAAGGTTGTTGTCGGATTGTGGAATCGAAATGAAATCGGCTCATACACACGAGATTTCATCGGTTTTTATGTATGAGATGATTCGAGATTATTGCGGTGTCGATGCGTTTTATCATCAATATTATATCAATTCTCCGTTTCCTTTAGCAATCATCCGGATGAATAAAAATAAACAATGGGTAAATGCAAATTATTATGATGACGTGAAGCTCTTTAATGCCCTAAAATCGTATATGATTGGTTCGTTGAAAAAGCAAATAGAACTTGGTCTTTTGACCGAAGAAGTTTATGTTTTAGGGAAGAAAAATGCTCACTTTTTAGATAAGATTAATCGAGAAGAAAAGTTGTTCGGGCGTTTACAAGTGTTAGAGCATCCAAGATATATACAACAATATAAATCGAAAGAAAAAAAAGCGTATATTGATAAGTATATCCGAGTTTTGGAGGGAGATTTGGATTCATTTTATGGATTGACATGAAGATGCTAAAGAAAACATTTTTAGATTTATGTATTGATTTTTCTACCTATTTGGTTTTGATTGTTTCGGTTATCTTGCTGATGGTTAATTATCAACAATTACCAACAACAATTCCGATTCATTTCAATGCGCGTGGTGAAGTTGATGGTGTTGGAGAAAAATACACGCTCTATATTTTGGTGTTGATACAAATTATTCTTTTTGTAGGTCTCAATTTTCTGAGTAAAAAACCGCATCTCTATAACTATCCTGTACCAATAACTGACGAAAATAAAGTACGACAATATCAATTGGCAAGTCGTTTTATTCGGGTGCTTAACCTATTTATAAGTCTTACTTTTTTGGTGATTATTTACGAAACTATTTCAGTTGCTTTAGAGAAATCGAACGGTTTGGGAGAGTGGTTTTTACCGCTATTTCTAGGTTTTATTTTCGGACCGATTCTTATTTATTGGATTCAAGCAAGAAAGGTTAAATAATTTTTTCCTATAAAACGTAAAATAAATAGAATACGTTTTGGATTTTTTTTATTTTAGAGCTCAGAAATAAAGTAGAATAAAATGATAATTTCATTAAAAAATATTCTTTGACTTCTACTTTTTGTTGTCTAAATTATATGAATACATCCAAAAATTGTTTGAATTGCGGAACCGAAGTTTCCCTCAATTTTTGTCCGAAATGTGGCCAAAAAACGACCATTCATCGCTATTCTTTTGCTCATTTTGTCGAACATGATTTGGTGCATGGGATTTGGCATTTAGACAAAGGAATTCTTTTTACCATAAAAAAGTTACTTCTGCAACCAGGCCATAGTATTCGAGAATTTTTGCAAGGGAAAAGAGTAAATTATTTTAACGTCATTACATTATTGATTTTGATAATGGGGTTGAGTTATTTTTTGAACGAAGCTTCTCCTATAAAAATCACGGATCTTTTTGGTGATGAAGAAACCAAAAAGGCCATGTCGTCGATCGAAAAGTTCTCAAAAGAATATCCGAAATTGCAATTATTACTTTTTATTCCGGTGTATTCTTTGTTTAGTTTTTTGTGGTTTCGAAAAGCAAAACTCAATTTCGTAGAACATTTCATCCTCAATGCCTACCTTATCTCTGGCGTATTTCTTTTGACATTGATTTTTAGTTTCGCAACTTTTATTTTTTCATCGATTCCTATCCTCCAAATTATATTTCTTCTGACCCAAATCCTTGCAATAGCCTATACTATTTGGTTTTATTATCAGTTTTTCAGCGCTTATTCTTATTCTAAAATAGCTTTGTTTGCGAGAAGTTTAGCCGTTATCATTTCGGTCTATTTCTTTTATAGTATGATTGGTTTTATGATTGGTATGATGAAATTGATTTAACGTAAAGTTTTAATCAATATTTGATTATCCGATTGTAAATGAGAAATAAATCAAAAATAATTTATGTATATTTATCGAAACAAGTGAGAGGAGTTTTGAGTTTTTCCTACCAATAAAAATTAAATTTAACTGCAATGTACCAAATAAGTGATGCATTAAATGTTGACGGATTTAGTATACATCCGACTTATAGATTGATTGAACGAAATAATGGAAGTGGAAGTTACAATACATTAGAATTTTTTCAGATACAGATTGTTTTAACTGAAACACAAATAACCGTTGAAAATAAAACCTATCCGGTGCCCAAAGGGAGTTTGGTGTTCATAAGTCCGGGTAAAAATGTCACGCTTGGCAAAGGATATCACACTGCAGGTAATGCATATTTCATTACTTTTTCGTCGTCTTTTTATGAACAATCTGTTAACGATGGCATTTGGCTGAATTCTGAATTGTTTTTTAGTTACACTTCCGATATTCATATTACGCCAATCACGATACCGTTAGAGAATGTAGAAGATTTACTTTTCGAACGGCTTTTGCGTTTTCGAGAGAAAAAAACTCCAGGTTTTTATGTGGCGGCTGCACACAATTGTGTTGAGGCCTTGTTGCTCGACGGTTTATCGTATGTAGAGGGCCAGAATGAGAACTTAGACGGAAACAAAAAATATAGCGCCATTGATTACGTGAATCGTTTTCGGATTTTGTTGCAACGCAATTTCAAAAAAGAAAAACAAGTTGCTTTTTATGCCGATCAACTTTTTATCACGCCAAGACGTTTGTCGGATACGACAGAAGTGGTGCTCAAAAAAACAGCCAAACAGGTTATTATAGAAAAAATTGTCAATGAAAGTTTACGTATGCTCAAGCACTCTACTATGACAATTGCCGAAATTGCTTTTGATTTAGGTTTTAATGATGAAAGTAACTTTAGCACATTCATTAAAAAACACACTCAGAAAACACCAAGAGAACTCCGGGATAAAGTGGTCATGAAAAATTAGTATCTCATTTTTTAGTTTACTTTTCTTACTATAAACTACAACTTCAATATTGGTTTACATTCCTTGTAGACAATATTGAAGTTTTTTGTTTTTAAGGAGAATTTCGATAGGAGAGAAGCAGTATGAGTCCTCCTAAAAAATAACATATTTTTATTGATAGGCTAAACGAATTACGCAAAACAGGTAAATACAATTTTCGGTATAAAAATATATTTTTAATTGACTATATTCTGATTAAGTGTTTAATCTAATATTGTAAAAACTAACAACTTAAAAGTATAAAATGACAAATGTTTGATGGTTTTTTTGATTATTTTGCCAGGAAATAAAGGGGTAGGAAATAGATTAAACTTGTAAAAAGTTACAAGTTTTAAGTATTTATTAATAAGTTATTCGTTCAAAATCGAATATATATTTGCACCCGCATTCAGAGAAAAGGAATGCTTATCACGTAGTAAAGATAATTAAAAAATATAAACAACTTTATAAAACAGACAATTAAATTATGAAAAAAATTATTTTATCATCTATCGCATTAGTTTTCGGAGTAGCTGCACAAGCACAAACTTCTAATACAGGTAACGTTACATTAAATGTACACTTAAAACCTATCCAAACTTTAACTGTTAATCCTAACTTAGACGTTGTGGATTTAACGTATGCGACGAAAGAAGATTATGCTGGAGGTGTTTCTTCTAAGAAAGATGATCAAATTTCAGTATATAGTACAGGTGGGTTTAGAGTATCTGTAAAAGCTGCAGGTGCATGGTTGGAAAATAGTCAAGCTGGTGTAAACGGTTTAATCAATGCTAACTCAATCAAAATTAAAGCAGAAGCAGGTTCTAAAGCATTGGCTGGAGCGCAGTACAATGAAGTTGCTTTAGATGCTCAAACAGCTCAAACCATTATCTCTTCTACAAAAGGAGCAGTAGACAGAACGTTCAACGTAGACTATAAAGGTGCTTTGGATAATGCATATGTAGATTACTACGTAGACGGACAAGATCCTACAACGTACACCACTACTTTAACGTACACGATTGTTGCACAATAAGTAGTCGTTATCAAAATAACTTTCAAAAGTGTTGCATGAATCATGCAGCACTTTTTTTAAACCTTGTTCTTTGAACTTTTTGTAACTTGCTTACTCATATTGATATATTCAGTTATAAACTCTTAAATATTTTGACTATGCGTCACACTCTTTTCTTTTTATTCCTTTTGATATTTTCGCAGTTTGCATTAGCGCAAACCGGAATTTCGGTTTCGCCTCCTCGTTTATATTTCGAGGCCGATCCGGGGCAGAGTAATACTCAAAAAGTTTTGGTGACCAATGTGAGCAAAAGCAATACGCTCGAGTTAGCCGTTAGTTTAAGTGATTGGAAATACGATAATCGCGGAGAAAACATTTTGTTTCCTTCGGATAGTTTGGACACCTCTTGTAGTAGTTGGGTAACCATCAAACAGAAAGATAACTTTTTTTCTCTGAAACCCGGCGAGTCAAAAGAACTCGACGTTACCATCACCACGCCCAATACCCTGACATCTGAAAATCCAGTGCATACCGCTTTGTTGTTCGTAACGCAAATGAACCCTATTGATGATGTTGATGGTCGAGGAGCCAATATAAAAGTGTCGGTTCGTTCGGGAATCAAACTTTTGCACCGAACATTAGAGAAAAAAAATAGAAAACTCGAAATTCAGAATCTAAAATATCTTCCACAAGAAAAAAAGATCGAATTGCATTTCGAGAATTTAGGAAACATTTGGGGCGATGGAATCATTTATCCCGAATTGCTCAACACCCAAACCGGAAAGAAAACCAAATTAGATCACACCATTTTCTATAGCATGCCCAAAGATTATCGTATCACCGATTTTCCTTTGCCTGCCAATTTAGAAAAAGGCAAATATGTGGCAACGTTTTTATTGGATTATGGAGATGAAAATGCCGTAGAAATGGCCGAATTAACTTTTACTTATGAATAGATTATTTTTTCTGATTCTATGGATAGGATGCTCGACCAGCGTGTGGGCTCAAAACTTTTTCGGATGGTCGAATAACTATTTCAGTATCACCTCTTATGCAGGCGTAACTTCGCCTGAAGCTTTTACCCTTCGCCTTGATGGAAACGGAACCGTTTCGTTGCCTACTTTTCGGATGTCGGTAGAAGTAAAAGGCCCAATCATGAACGGATACGGTCAAACTTTTCCGACCGAAAAACTCAGCCTTCAACCCATAAGAACCTACGGAGTTGTGAACCAAAATTCCATTCCTACCATTCCGCAAATTGGGATGCCGCTGAAAACAGCATTGCGCACTTCGGGCGAATGTTTTATTATTCCGCGCTCGCAAGCGGGTATATACAACCAAGCTTCGGGTGGAAATCCTTACTATAATTTTCATGTTGTTTGGAATTTAGTTGTTGAAGGAGGAAGTTATTTAGGCGAACTAAAACCCTATTCGGAATTTTTAGTGCCTTTGGTTTTTCGATTTTATGATGAGAAGAACAAGATGCAAATTTTTGAAACGTTTTATAAGTTACAAATCGGATATCTTACCGGAACACCGCCACAACCGAGTCAGAATTATTCGTTGGTGGTAGATGCAAGTGCGGTAAATGCCTTGTTGCAATTTCAGACCAAAAAAGATTATGTAGAAGGCGTTAGCGCAACCTACCCGAACGGCCTTAAGGTAAATAGTTCTACCGAATATGTAATCAAGGTGAAATCTTTGCAGTCTACTTTTTTGTCCGACAGAAATAACACCTTACCTCTGAATACCGTGCAGGTAAAAGTATTGCCTGTTTCGGGGCAGAATGCAACGGTGAATCCTATAAATCTTAGTACCGTTTCTCAGCAAATTGCATCAGGAAAAGCAACGCAAGGGACATCTGTTTTTTATGATATTCAGTACACAACCAAACCCAACGATCAGCAAATCATCATCGCAGAATCCGATCAATACAAAACAACGCTTCAGTACGAAATTACCCCTAAATAATAGATTTTTTTATGTTTCGATTGCTCCTCCCAAAAATCATTTTACTTTTTGGACTGTTGTTCTTGGCCACTCCTGTCAGCGCACAATCGGTATCGATGGATGTGAAAAAAGACAAAGAAACGGCCAAAAAAAATCTGATCGATATGGTGGTAACATTGCGCAACAACAGCAATGTTCCTTTTTCGGGTCGATTGAAAGTTCAGCTTCCGAAAGGTTTCAGAAGTATTTCGGGGCAAAATATCGAGGTGCAATTAGAGGCAAACGAAACGCAATACATTCCGATTAAAATTTTGGTTCAAGTCGCGGCACAAGCTGGATCTTCTCAAATCAAAATCAATCTCGAAAATCAAAACCAAAAAGCCATTCAAGAATTCGTCCTGAAGCAATCGATCGAAGAAAACAATACGCTCCGTCTCTACAGCAAGCAACCGATAGTGTACATTCACAACCCAAACGATTCGCTTGTTTTGCAAGTTGGCGTGTCGAATCTCGGAAATCGTGCGCAAGAAACGAGTTTGGTTTTTAGCATTCCGGGAATGGTGGGCGAGAAAAATTTCTTCGAAGTAAAAGGTCGAATCCATGTAGAACAAGATTCTGTTTTTCAATTTAAATTTCTTCCTTCGGCTGCTTTGCTCGAGCGACCTCAGTTCAATATTCACGTAGCCGGAATGCGAGGTTCTGACAAAGAATTGTTTGGTAATTTGATTATTCCGGTGCAAAATATTACCTCCGTTAAACGTTTTCAAGACATCGAATTGGCGCGTCAATCAGCAGCTTTGCGACATAATAGTTTGAGTGCAAGTTATAGAACGTCGGGCAGAGACAATGGCGTGTACCAATTGCGCGGCGCCGGAAATGTGAATCTATCGGCCGGATATTTGGCGTTTAGTGGAAACTTGTACCAATCGATTAACGACCCGAATGTGGTGTTGAGCAATACGTATGTGGGCTATCATTATGAAAATTATCAACTTACGATAGGAAATCTCAACAAATCGATGGAAATGGCTTTGTTTGGGCGAGGTATTCAGTTGAGTGGACAAAGCAAAGATGAGTCAAAATCATTGGAAATTGGTTTTATTGATCAGAATTTTAATTTGATCGAACGAAACGCTTTTCTCGATCATGGATACGCTTTTTATACCGCAGGAACTTTGGGCGCCAAGAACGAAACGCGTCGTACATCGGCTTCTTATGTGTATAAAAAAGATGTGTACGAAAAAGCCAATTCTCATTTGCTTAGTTTGGATCAGCATTATGCCTGGGGACGCGATTGGAACGGAAGTGTGAGTCTTTTTGGAGGACTTAGTACGTATGAAATCAACAACCGAACCGAGCCTTCTTTTGCCGTAGAAACGCAATACAATGGCGATTGGCGTCAGACCAAATTAACGGGAAATTATTTTTTTAGTTCTGGATTTTTTCCAGGAAATCGACGCGGAATGTTGCAAATTCAACAAAATGCGTATCGCAATATCAACGACAAAAAAATGGTGTACGGAAGTTTTTTCTATTCCGATTTTTCACCTAAATCTTATACCTATTTAATGAACTTAGATGCCTCGAATTTGCGTTTCGAAAGCGGTATAAGTTTCATGCAATACAAGAATTTTTCTTTTCGATTGGGTATGCTTTATCAAAGCGAACAAAGTACAAGTTTTGGTGGAAATGGTATGACCGAATCGAAAGAACTCGACATGAAAACCTATCGCTTGCTGCAACAAATGACATGGCTCAGTGGCAATTCAAAACACTCGATTTCGGCTTCTTTCGAAGAAGGTTTGTCGTCGGTTTCTTTAGAAGATGAAATCCAACCGCAATTTAAACTGAATGCTACCTATCGCTTTAAATCTTTCGCTTTCAATACGATGTATCAATACGGGAGTTTTTATTTGTCGGAGTTTTTAAGTTCGTTTTATCGTTGGTACGGCAACCAAACTTTTCAGCGTGTTACGGCTTCTTTGGCGTTTGAACAAAATGCTGCACACAACAAACTGATGATGAGTTCGGGCTTGGCGTACACGCAAGATTTCAATATCGGACAAACGCCTTCAGCTTTTCTCAACCTTCGTTATCTTCCTACCGAAAACTGGCAATTGTACCTCAATACGTCATGGTATCGGTATGATATGAATCGACAAATGGCGCAAAATTTTGCCAATAGCAGCCATATGCTGATGGTGGAAGGCGGCATTACGTATAGCTTTAAAGGTAGAGCTCCTTCGCCCGGAAAAAAAGCAACCCTTTCGGCTTTGGTGTATTATGATCACAACCAAAATGGGGTGTTTGATGAAGCGGATGAAGTGGCAACCGATTATTTGATAACGCTAAACAACACGACTTTCAAGACGGATCTCAACGGACAATTTTCTTACAGATCGTTGCCATTTGGCACCTATAAATTGAAACCAAGTGCGCAAAAAGGTTGGTTTAGTGTGGCGCAAGAAGTGGTGGTGGATCAATTTGTAACGCAACTTGCCATTCCGTTGTACCAAAGTGGAACGGTTCGTGGGCAAATCAAATATTGGTTTGATGAAAAAGCTTCGATGGAAATAGATCCGCAATATAGTGGAATCGTATTTCAGGTGTCGCAAGACGGACGGTTTATTCAGCGTATTTCGACCAACGAAGAAGGAGAATTCATCTTGTTTCTACCCACCGGAAATTACCAAATAGAACTCAATGAAAACTCACTTCCTGCCCAAACACAAGTGTCAGAAGCCCTACAAAACTTCCAGATAGAAGCCGGGAAAATCACGCAATTACCCATTTTCGAACTAAAAGTGAACACCAAAAAAGTGAACATTAAAAAATTCGGTAGTTAGGATTGGTTTTGAAGAGATGAGTTTTTTACAAAACAACAATCAATGAAATGCAAATTTGTTTTATCAAGTAAATCTTCGTAAATTAGCAAATTATGTTGCGAATACATGAAGTTAATTTATTCAACATATCAATTTTTATTTTGTGCAAAAAGTCTCGTTTCTTCTTTGGCTTATTTGCATGATGATTCTTATATGCGATGCTCGAAAGAGTTTATCAACTAAGCCCTGCTGAAACTTAAAAAGCAGGGAAAAACACCTTACGAAATTTAACGTTTAATTTATATCATCGATTTTCTTTTTTTCGATCCTATAAACCTATCTATTGAATACGTTTTTTGAGTTTGAAAAAGGGAAGTTCATCTTACAAAAAAAAATATTATGGAGTACAATGTTGTTTTAACGACGGGGATCAGTGATATGATCAGAGAACATTTAAGAAGAAAACTTGTAAACCCACAAGTTGAAGCTTTGTTAACAGAAGAAATCAGAAACATGGAGTTGGTTTCTAGAAAAGAATTACCGGAAGATGCTGTTTACATCAACCGAAAAGTTCGTGTGAAAAATCATACAAAAGGAACTGAACAAGATTATATTTTCTTGTCGAGCAACTTCCGCGAGAAACCTAAGAAAAATAAATATTCTATTCTTTCTGCAATGGCTTTGGCAACTTTAGGTCGTAAAACAGGAGATCGTTTTACATGGCCATTTGACGAAGGAGAAATGGATATTGAAATCCTAAGTGTAGAAGAGTTTGTAAATCCAAACTAAAAATGGTAGTATTTCGTTTCTAATTGAATGAACAACTAAACGAAATAGTTATCAATAACATTTCATATCAAAACAGCAAACTTTGTGATAAGGTTTGCTGTTTTTTTATGGGTAATACAATTATTTTTTTGCTAAGAGCAGCATCCTATCAATATATTTTTCAGAAAAAAATTCGTAACTTGAAAGATGAAAAAATTTAAAAAAATGAACTATTCAATACTCGATTTGGCTTATGTGATGAAAGGAGATTCGTTTACTGAAACTTTCGAGAAGTCTGCCTTATCGATCCAAATTGCTGAAGAGCTTGGTTACACGCGTTATTGGGTTTCGGAGCATCATAATATGGAGAATGTCATCAGTTCGGCAACCAGCATTTTTATTGGTTATTTGGCTGGTAAAACAAAAAAAATTCGTGTTGGTTCGGGCGGAATTATGTTACCGAATCACACCACTTTGTCGATTGCAGAACAGTTTGGGACGCTAGATGCCATGTATCCTAATAGAATAGATTTAGGGTTGGGTCGAGCACCCGGCACAGATGCCTTAACCGCGCAGCGATTGAGAAGAGGAAGTTTGGATTTTAATTATCCTTTCGAGCAGCATATAGAAGAATTAGAATTGTATTTTTCGTCCGAAAATGCCACTTCTAAAGTTAGAGCGCTGCCAGGTGAAGGAGCTAATGTACCGTTGTATATGTTGGGTTCTAGTACCGATTCTGCTTTTTTATCAGCTAAGCTGGGATTGCCTTATGCTTTTGCAGGGCATTTTGCACCCGCTCAGTTCTTTGCAGCTCATAAAATATACCATGAAAATTTTCAACCGTCAGAGCGATTAGCCAATCCGTATATGCTTTTGTGTGCGAATTTTATTTTGGCAGATACGGTGGAAGAGGCACATTATTTATCGAAAACCATGTACCAAGGATTTGCCAATATTGTCACTGATCATCGTAAACCAATTGTTTCACCAGATGAAACAACCCTAGAAAATCTGAGTAAAGAACAATTAGCTGTAGTGCAAAACATGACTGCTTTTAGTTTTATAGGAGATGTAGAAACAGTGAGAACAAATTTAGAAGCGTTTTTGACGCCGAATCCGGTAGATGAAATTATTGTATCGACCAATATTTATAACTTCGAAAATAAATTACATTCGTATCGATTAACAGCTGATATTTTTAATGCTGAATAGGTTATTTACTTTGAATGATAAACTCTATATTTGTGAGAATTTATTTTTAAAAGCTCATGCATTCAATCGAAGAACTACATCAAATTATCGATCAAGCGATCGAGAAAAATCTAGTTGTTAAATCGCCACGTGAACTCTATGAACCGATCGAATATATTTTAGGAATCGGAGGAAAAAGAATTCGTCCGTTGATTGTCCTTATGGGGAATCAAATGTTCAACGGTCGAGTAGAAGATGCGGTGAAACCTGCATTGGCAATGGAATACTTTCATAATTTTACCCTAATGCACGACGATATTATGGATTCTGCTCCGCTTCGTCGCGGTAAAGAATCGGTGCATATGAAGTATGATATTAATTCGGCAATTTTGTCGGGCGACACCATGCTGATTCAGGCATATGAGCTGTTAGAAGATTTGCCAAATGATGTTTTCAAAGAAGCAATCAAACTATTCAATAAAACCGCAATCGAGCTGTGCGAAGGGCAACAGTATGATGTAAATTACGAAACCCAAAAAGAGATTTCCTACGAAGATTATTATAAAATGATCAAAGGAAAAACGGCTGTTTTGGTAGGAGCTTGTCTCAAATTAGGCGCTCTTGTTGCTGGCGCACCTAAAGAAGAAGCCGACCGATTGTATGAAATTGGACTGAATTTAGGGATTGCCTATCAACTGAAAGATGATTATTTAGATGTATTCGGGACGTCGGTGAAAATTGGTAAAAAACACGCTGGCGATATTTACGAGAATAAAAAGACCATTCTTTTTGTTACTGCTCTTCAAAATGCAGATGCCAAAGAACGGGACGAATTATTGTATTGGTATAATATAAAAGCAGAAAATATCGACAAAGTTTATGCTGTAGAAAAATTATACCGAAAACTAAAAGTCAATAAACAAATATCGCAACTGATCAAAGAATATACTCAAAAAGCTAAACAGCTTATTGATGAAGTGGCAGTTGCTGATGAAAATAAATATTATTTACGAGAGTTGAGTGAAATGTTAATCGATCGTCAAGAATAAACTATGCAATTTCGGACCGAAATTACACCCAAAAAGCCTCCTTTTTCTATCCATCATAAACATAAAATTGTTTCGATTGGTTCGTGCTTTGCGCAAGAAATGGGAGATCGAATGTCGAATGCAAAATTCAATATTCAGACCAATCCTTTTGGGATATTGTTTCATCCTTTGGCCATCGAAAATGCATTGGGTAGGATTCACTCGCGCATCCATTACATCACCAACGAAATTTTCGAGTTTAATAATTTGTTTTTTTCGTGGGATCATCATTCGAGTTTCAGCAATCCATCGAAAGTGGAATGCATCAATCAGATCAATCAAACCATAGAGTTTTACAACGATTTCTGTAGAAATGCAGATTATTTTATGATTACTCTTGGGACGGCGTGGGTGTATAAAATAAAAAGTATGGATTTGGTGGTGGCCAATTGTCATAAATTACCCCAACGAGAATTCGAAAAAAAACTACTTTCTACGCAAGAAATTTATCAATCTCTGTTGTCGATAATGCAATTGATTTTGGATATGGCTCCGAATGCAAAAATTATTTTCACGGTAAGTCCAGTTCGGCATATCAAAGATGGTTTGATGGAAAATCATGTTAGTAAAGGACGCTTGATTGATGCGGTTTACGAAATAGAACAACAATATAATGAGCTGTTTTATTTTCCGGCTTATGAACTGATGATGGATGATTTGCGTGATTATCGTTTTTATAAAAATGATTTTCTGCATCCGAACGATTTAGCAACCGATTATATTTGGGATAAATTTACCCAAACGTGGATGCAGCCTCGCACACATGATGTGCTGAACGATATAAAAAAAGTAAATCAAGCCTTAGGGCATCGAGCTTTTAATGAACAATCTGTTCAGCATCAATCTTTTTTGTACAATACGATTAAAGAAATGAAAAGATTGAACGAAAAACTAACCGTGAACAATTATAAAAAAGAAATAGAATTACTAGAAGCAAAACTGAGAAAATGCTAATCGATACCCATACACATCTCTATTCTGAACAATTTGATGAAGACCGAGACGAAATGATTCAACGAGCTTTTGACGCTGGTGTACAACAATTTTATTTGCCAGCAATAGATTCGTCTTACACGGAAGCTATGCTCCAATTAGAAACGCAATATCCAAATAATATTCATGCCATGATAGGATTGCATCCTACATCGGTTAATCCTGAAACAGTGGAGGATGAATTGAATTATGTAAAGGATTGGTTGAAGAAAAGAACTTTCAAAGCTATAGGAGAAATTGGAATAGATTTATATTGGGAAAAAGAAAATTTAGCGATTCAACAAGATGCTTTTAAAGAGCAAATTCAATTAGCCAAACACTATCAGTTGCCAATTGTGATTCATTGTAGAGATGCTTTCGAAGAGGTTTTTGAAGTTTTGGAAGATGAAAAAGATGATTCCCTTTTTGGAATTTTTCATTGTTTCACCGGTACTTTAGACGATGCAAAACGTGCATTGGATTATAATTTACATTTGGGGATTGGAGGAGTTGTAACTTTTAAGAATGGAAAAATAGATCAGTTTCTACAAGAAATTCCATTAGAAAAAATTGTGTTAGAAACAGACAGTCCATATTTGGCTCCTACGCCATATCGAGGCAAGCGGAACGAGAGCAGCTATCTTACACGAGTAGTAGAAAAATTGGTTGATATTTATAGAAAAACTCCTACCGAAATTGCCGAACAAACAACCGCGAATGCTTTATCAATTTTCGAACGAAGCTAAAATTCAGGTTCGAATATTCATCAAATCCATTATATTTGCAAAGAAATCCTTTAAAAATGAAATACAAAAGAATACTCCTCAAGCTAAGTGGAGAAGCCTTAATGGGTGATTTACAATATGGTATAGATCCTGCAGTCTTACAACAATATGCAGAACAAATAAAAGAAGTCGTAGATTTAGGCTGTGAAGTTGCCATAGTTATTGGTGGAGGAAATATTTTTAGAGGAGTGCAAGGAGTCGCCTCTGGGATGGATCGCGTGCAAGGTGATTATATGGGCATGCTTGCAACCGTGATAAACAGTATGGCTTTGCAAGGTGCATTGGAAGATATTGACCTGAAAACACGTTTGCAAACCGCAATCCGTATGGAGCAAATTGCAGAACCTTTTATCAAAAGAAGAGCAACAAGACACTTAGAAAAAGGACGTGTCGTGATTTTTGGAGCCGGAACAGGTAATCCGTATTTCACAACAGATACCGCAGCAGTTTTGCGCGCGATAGAAATTAATGCAGATGTAATTCTGAAAGGTACTCGCGTAGATGGAATCTATACCGCAGACCCTGAAAAAGATAAAAACGCACAAAAATTCGATACGATTTCGTACGAAGAAGTATATGATAAAGGTTTGAAAATCATGGATATGACGGCCTTTACTTTAAGTGATGAAAACAATTTGCCGATTATCGTATTTGATATGAATACAAAAGGTAATCTGAAGAATTTAGTTTTAGGAGAAAACGTAGGAACATTGGTAACAAATAATTAAATCCCGAAATGGAAGAATTAGATTTAATCATTGCAGAAGCAAAAGAACAAATGCAAAAAACCTTGGAACACTTGGATAATGCATTCGGAAAATTAAGAGCTGGTAAAGCATCTCCAGCCATGTTGAGTACTGTAAAAATTGATTATTACGGTAGTATTACGCCCTTAAGTCAGGTAGCGAATATCAATACACCCGACGCGATGACCATTAGTGTACAACCTTGGGAGCGCAATTTGATTGGTGAAATAGAAAAAGCAATCATCAACTCGAATCTTGGGTTTGCTCCTTCGAACAATGGAGATATGATCATTATCAATATCCCACCATTAACAGAAGAGCGTCGTAAAGAATTATCGAAAATGGCCAAAGCAGAAGCTGAACATGCAAAAGTTAGTATTCGTAATGCACGAAAAGATGCCAATAACAATCTGAAAAGTGTGAAAGATGCTTCAGAAGACGTGGTGAAAGGCTATGAAAATGATGTGCAAGAATTAACCGATAAATACATCAAGAATATTGATGAAGCTTTTGCTAAAAAAGAAGCAGAAATCATGAAAGTATAATTAAATCAAGTATTTACTTATACCTAAATCGATAAAAAATATCAATTAAAAGCAGCATTATGCTGCTTTTTTCATTTACTTTGCACAAATTGCAAAAAATGGGTAAATATTTACTTTGTTTTTCTTTCTTTCTTGTTTCTTTTGTGCAAGCGCAACAACTTCTTCGCGTTTTTGATGCAACAGATGAATTTCGAGTGTCTAAAGCAAAAATACTTAATGTCGATAATCAACTGATTGGTCTAACCGATGAAAAAGGAGAATTTCTTCTTCCGAAATTCTATGCAAAGATTATCGTTTTTCAAGATGGATACGATACACAAGTTTTGCGTTTGTCGCCAACCGATAATCCTATCGATGTGTACTTAGAACCTTTGTATATCGAGTTAGAACAGGTGAGTGTTGGACGAGAAGATCAATATTTAGCAGGGAGAAATTTCATGCAACAAGTTATCAATCGAACCAAAAAAAATGACCTAAATACTGCTGATTCTTATTTTTTCAGAAGTTATACCAAATATTGGAGTTCCGTAAACAAGGATTCTATTCCGTTTATTTTACAACCCAAAAGTGAACGCGATGTCATCAGCAATCATTGGCGAACAATTTTAGAAAAAAGTCATTTATTTTTGGGTGAACGCGCAATGGATCATAAATACGCCAAAAGATTTGGCCGTAAAAACATTGTGCAATCATCTAAAATTGCCGGTATCAATTCTCCGATTCATGAATATTTAGCGATACAGCCGGTTGCATTGCAATTCAATCGACCGACGATCAATTTCTTTTTTCGCGATATTATCAATCCGATTTCTACAGAAGGTTTGGCCTATTATCGTTACACCATCAAAGAAAAAATTACCTACAATAATCGTCCGACAACTTTGGTTTCTTTCGTTCCGGCAAAGCGAACAAGCGAGCAACAGTTCAAAGGAATGTTGTATATCGATGATGAAACTTTAGGTTTGACCAAATTCAAAGCCGAAAATTTTCTTAGTGATGATATTGCCGATATTGATGCCGATTGGAAGTTGGTCAATGGTTTATGGTTCCCGTACAAACAGAAATTTCTTTTAGATGCTGGAAATTTTGGGTATAATGCAAATGCCAATAAAGAAAATGAAGAAGACAAAGAGCAGGTAGAAAAAATCTGGATTCATGTAGAAATTTCTATCTCCAATTTGCAATCGCCTCATCCGTTCAAAAGAAAAGAGTTTGCAGGATACGAAACCGAAATTGCTTTTCAGAATATGGGGGCCGGTACATGGGATCGTGTGATGCAGAATTATCGAAATCAAAAACTCGATAAAATCGAACAAAACACCTATCCGGTTATCGACAGTATCAGTGGCGATACCTATGCGACCAAACAAAAAATGATGCGTTTTCTTGCAACGGGCCGAAAAATAAGTGTAGGAAAAATTGATGTCGATGCAACCAAATTTTTATCGTTCAACAATTACGAAGGAACTCGTTTGGGAGCCGCTATAAATACGAACGAAAAATTGAGTCAGAACTATTCACTCAATGCATATACAGCGTACGGAACGAAAGACAGAGCCTGGAAATGGGGAAGTGGTTTGGATATTTTTGTCAATAAACCATATTCGGGTAGGATTCAACTCAACTATGCGCAAGATGTAAGTCCGTCTGGTAAGAGTAGTAATTTGTTGCAAAATGGTTACAATCGCTTTATGAATCAGACTTTGGGAAATTTATACAACGATCAATTTTATCATTATCATCGTTATACTTTGGGGTATGAACAAGATATTTTTAACAATTTCACGTTTAATGTTTCGACCAATTACGAAAAACAAAGTGCGAATTTCGATTATTTATACCGAAATGAAGATAAATCCTACCATACATTGTACTCTAAATTAGCTTTGCGTTGGGCACCGAAAGATCAATATATTCGCACACCTTACGGGAAAGTTACGGTAGAAAGAGGCAATACGATTTTCTATTTTACGATTCAAAAATACTGGGATTTATTCAACTCAGATTTCGAGCCTTTGCGTATGAATTTTTCGTATTATGATATTTTCGAGAATTATTTTGGCGAAACTCACCTCAATATTAATGCTGGTTTGTTGATTGGTGATGCACCGATTATGAATCATTTCGAATCGTCAGGGAATGCGAAACTCGGAGGTTTTCCTAAGAATTTTCAGCTTGCCGGGTTGAATAATTTCGAAACGATGCGTGCCGGAGAATTTTATTCTTCTCAATTTTTATCTTTTCAGGTGAAACATACTTTTGGTGGTTTTGAATGGTTCGGAAAACCGGTTTTCCCGTTGTTTATTTATCGTGCAGCCTTAGGTGAAATGAAAAATGCGCAAGAACATACTCAATTCGATTTCAAACAATTGCAACATTATTATCAGGAAGCGGGAGTAGAGTTTAATCATTTGATTTTTAATACTTTCGGACTCGGAACGTATTATCGATTTGGCGGATATCAATACCCGAAATTCAAAGATAATTTCTTCTTGAAATTAACGTTACGCCTTAATTTGTATTGATTTTCCGATTCAAAACCTATCGACTTATCCTACCGAAAATTAAGAGAAAATTTGTGAGAAGTCTTACAGATTAGCAAAAATTATGCCCTCGAATTTCCTAAGGTAAATAAAAGTATTAAATTTGTGTCACTATAGAATTTTAGAAATGCAATCATACAGTATAAAAACATTGTTGGAGAAAGGCAAAGAATTGGCCTTGCAGGAAGTAAGTATTCATGGATGGGTGAGATCTTTTCGTAGCAATCGATTCATCGCACTCAATGATGGTTCTTGTTTAAATACGATTCAAGTCGTAGTTGATTTTGATAATTTTGATGATCAACTTATTCAACAAATATCTACCGCAGCATCGTTAAAAGTTGTAGGAGAAGTAGTCGAAAGTCAAGGAAAAGGGCAAGATATAGAAATTATTGCCAAAGATATCAAAGTGTTGGGGGTTGCGCCATCGGAAGATGTTCAGGGAACGATTCTTCAACCAAAAGCACACTCATTAGAAAAGTTACGCGAACAAGCGCATTTGCGTTTTCGAACCAATATGTTTGGTTCTGTGATGCGCGTGAGAAATGCCTTGATGTTTGCGATTCATCAATACTTCAATGAGCGTGAGTTTGTCTATGTAAATACGCCAATTATTACAGGATCTGATGCCGAAGGAGCAGGAGAGATGTTTCATGTGACGAATTTCGATTTAGAAAATTTACCACGTACCGAAGAAGGCAAAGTAGATTATAGCCAAGATTTCTTTGGGAAAGCGACAAATCTTACGGTTTCAGGACAATTAGAAGGAGAAGCAGCTGCAATGGGATTGGGGAAAATTTATACTTTCGGACCAACTTTCCGTGCAGAAAATTCGAATACCACTCGTCATTTAGCTGAGTTTTGGATGATCGAACCCGAAATGGCTTTTTATGATTTGGATCAAAATATGGATTTGGCAGAAGATTTCTTGAAATATGTTATCCAATATGCCAAAGATAAATGTCCGGATGATTTAGCTTTCTTGGCCGAACGTTATGCCAAAGAACAAAGTCAGAAACCTGCCGATGAGCGATCAGAGTTAGGTTTGATGGATCGTTTAGATTATGTTTTGAATAATCGTTTTATTCGCTTATCTTACACCGAAGCTATTGATATTCTGAAAAATTCTAAGCCAAACAAAAAAGGAAAATTCAAATATCCGGTAGATGGTTGGGGTGTGGATTTACAATCTGAACACGAACGTTATTTGGTAGAAAAACATTTCAAAACACCAGTAATTTTGTTCGATTATCCTCAAGAAATTAAAGCCTTCTATATGCGTCTTAACGAAGATGGTAAAACTGTTCGTGCAATGGACGTATTATTTCCAGGAATTGGTGAAATTATCGGAGGTTCTCAGCGAGAAGAACGTTTGGATGTGTTGGATGAAAGAATAAAACAATTCGGCATCGACCAAGAAGAAATTTGGTGGTACAGAGATACACGTCGTTTTGGTACAGTGCCTCATGCAGGTTTTGGATTAGGATTAGAACGTTTGGTCCTTTTTGTAACTGGAATGGGTAATATTCGCGATGTAATTCCGTTCCCTAGAACACCGAACAATGCAGAATTTTAGTAGAATAAAATAATCGAGAAGAAGAGAGAAAATATATGTTAAAGCAGGAATTAAATCTAAAATTACAACAAAAGTTATCGCCACAACAAATTCAGTTGATGAAGTTGGTGCAATTGCCTACTGTTGCCTTTGAACAAAGAGTGAAGGAGGAGTTAGAAGAAAATCCGGCTTTGGATGAAGATTCACCTAATTACGAAGATGAGTTCGAGATGTCGAATGATAACGATTGGGATTCGCAAGATGAATACCAAGAAGAAAATGTTATCGATACAAGCGACATTAATATCGATGAGTATTTGAGTGATGATGATATTCCAAACTATAAAACATACACCAATAATTATAGCGATGATGATGACGAAAAATCTGTGCCTTATGCGCAAGGAGTTTCGTTTATCGAATATCTAGAAAAACAATTGTACACCAATCGTTTGACAGAAGATGAATATCAAATCGCTGAATTTCTTATTGGGAATATCGATGAAGATGGCTACATCCGTCGCGAATTGAAAGCTTTGGTCGACGATTTGGCTTTTTCGCAAAATATCTATACCGAACTAGAAGTTGTCGAAAATTTACTCGTAAACTATATTCAACGAATGGATCCGGTTGGTGTAGGAGCAAGAGACTTGCAAGAATGCTTGATGATTCAGCTCGAAAATAAAACACAAAACGAATCGATCGAATTAGCAGAAAAGTTGATTACCGAATCGTTTGATGCGTTTACGAAAAAACATTATACCAAATTAATGACCAAGTATGATGTGAACGAAGATGAATTGAGAGATGCGATTAGCGAAATCGAAAGATTGAATCCGAAACCTGGCAAATCTTTTTCAAGTAGCAGTAAAATCATCGAGCAAATTACTCCCGATTTTACCATTACGATTGATAATAGCGAACTGAATCTTTCCCTGAACGGACGAAACGTTCCCGAGTTACGGATTTCATCTGCCTATGCAGAAATGCTCGATACGTATAAAAAAACCGAGAAAAAATCGAACGAGCAAAAAGAAGCAGTTTTGTTTGTAAAACAAAAATTAGATTCAGCCAAATGGTTTATCGATGCCGTACAACAAAGACGTAATACGTTGATGATTACGATGCAAGCGATCATGAAGTTTCAGAAAGAATATTTTCTTACCGGTGACGAAACCAAGATAAAACCAATGATTCTGAAAGATATTTCTGATCTTATCGGAATGGATATTTCGACAGTTTCTCGTGTGGCAAATAGCAAATACGTTCAAACGCCTTACGGTACTTTCTTGATCAAAGATTTGTTCTCTGAAAGTTTGACCAATGACGAAGGAGAAGAAGTTTCGACCAGAGAAATTAAACGAATTTTGCAAGATGTCATCAACGAAGAAAATAAACGGACGCCACTTACAGATGAAAAATTAACTGAAATTCTGAAAGAAAAAGGATATCCGATTGCGCGAAGAACTATTGCGAAATACCGTGAACAATTGAGTATTCCAGTGGCGAGATTACGCAAAGAGATTTAATATAATTCTAAGATATTTTACAAAAAAAACCAGCACATGCTGGTTTTTTTTATTCAATTAGAAAAAGTATTACTCGAATTCTACTTCGAAATCAAGATTGCTGTTTTCTGTAATATCTTGTAAGCTTACCGAGTAGGTAAATGATTTTTTATCGTCTGCGATTACGGCATTTTCTAAGTTCACTGAGCGAATTGGTTTCTCGAAATGATATTTTAGATTAACCGTAAATAGCTGTAAAATTTCGCTATTCATATCCATTGAATCATTTTTTTCTTCTGCTGCCAATTTGCTCCATTCATTCGAAATCTCTGATCGTCTGAAATGTTTTTTATCCATCGAAAAAGTAAGGTCGTTGAACATCGCTTTACTTTGTTGTAAATTCATAGAAGGTTCTTTATCGGCAAATTCTAGATAAGCTTCGCGAATAGTTTTCAGTTCATTCGAAAAATCTTGTAAACTTTTGGCTTTGATTTCATATCCCAACTGAAAGACTTGATCATCGAATTGGAAAAGCCATTTTAGGTTTTTCGTTTTATCAAAAAAAGATTTATTTTCCTGAATTAATAATTGAATACTGTCTTTATCGGTTTGATTTTTCGCCATTTTTAACATCAAATCATCTAAACGGATATATTGATTATTGGTAAATTCTGAAATTTGTTTCAGACTATCGAGTTCTTCTGCAGGAATCATTTCTAAGAATTGGGTAAAATCAAGATTCATTCGGTAATCGATTTCACCAGAATTTTTTACAAAAACTTCTTCATTGATTGCACAAGAAAACAAACTAAATAAGAAGACAAATAAACCAAGGATAGAGGTTTTTTTCATACAAGAAAATTAGGGTTTAATAAAAGTAAAGATACGCTTTTTTGCTTTGTACGATGAGAACAATTATCTTTGGTAATGTTAAAAAATATAATAGGATAAAATGAGAAAGACATTGATTAAATCGTCGTTACTTCTAAGCTTTTTGGCCTTAGGGAGTAGTCTTTTTGGACAAGGAGGAGGAATGTGGATTCCGACAGAATTGAATGAAAAAGAGATGAAAGAAATGGGGCTAAAAATTTCTGCAAGCGATATTTTTAGTAACGGAAAAAAGAGTATAAACAATGCCGTTGCCCATTTTGGCGGTGGATGTACATCAGAAGTTATTTCGCCTCAAGGATTATTGTTGACCAATCATCACTGTGGATACGGTGAAATCCAAAGTCATTCGTCATTAGAAAACGATTATTTGAAAGATGGTTTTTGGGCCAAGGATATGAAAGCTGAATTACCAAACGAAGGATTGACAGCTACATTTATTGTTGATATTATCGATGTTACAGATAAAATTCTACAAGGTGTTACCGATAATATGCCTGAAGAACAACGGATGGAATTAGTAAAACAAAACACAAAAAATCTTACTGCTCAAACCAAAACAGCATCCTACCAAGATAATTTTGTTCGACCATTTTACAAAGGAAATAAATATTACCAATTCATCACCGAAACCTTTCGCGATGTACGTTTAGTTGGTGCGCCACCTTCGGCAATTGGTAAATACGGAAGCGATACCGATAACTGGGTTTGGCCTAGACATACGGGAGATTTTGCCTTGTTCAGAATCTATGCTGATAAAAATAATCAACCAGCAGATTATTCTCCTAACAACGTCCCATACAAACCAAAACATTTCTTACCGGTGAATATTGGTGGGATAAAAGAAGGGGATTTTACCTTTGTGTATGGATTTCCAGGAACAACCGATGAGTATTTACCTGCATCATCATTGAAACAAATTCAAGATGTTATTAATCCGGCTAGGATAGGAGCGAGAACGATTGCGTTGGAATATATTGATAAGAAAATGCGTCAAGACGATGCTACACGTATCAAATATGCCTCTAAACAAGCTAGAATTTCGAATTCTCATAAAAAATGGATTGGTGAGAAATTAGGATTAGAAAGGAGTAAAGCTGTTGAGTTGCGTTTGGCTAAAGAAAATGATTTTGCAAAGAGAATTGCCAAAAATAATCAACAAAAAAATGCGTACGGAAACATCATTCAACAATTGAATACACTCAACCAAGAGAATGAAAAATATGCAGTTGCGACTACTTTATTCAGCGAAATTTTCTCGGCAAACTCAGAAACATTCCGAATGACTTTGGCGTTGAATAACTTAGCGAATGCTTATAATACTGATAATTATCAGAACGTTAAAGCTCGAGTAATCAATCAATTAAGTGGAATGTACAAAGATTATGATGCACGCTTGGATCAAACCATTTCTGCAGAATTAATTGCGTATTTCAATTCTACAATGCCTAAAGATTTATTGCCAACAAAGGTAGCTTCAGCCGAAGAAGTTCAAGCAGTTTTGGACAAGACGTTGATCAATGGAACAGCAAAGTTAAAAGGAAAAACTTTATTAGCGTCTCTTGAAGAGTTGTCTAAAAATGATGCAGAATTTGTAAAAGCTATTCAGCAAGATCCTTTGGTTCAGTTGGTCCAGCGTTATTTAGGGACTTATCAAGATAAAGTTGCTCCGCAATATTTAGCCAATCAAAACAAAATGAACCAGTTGATGCGTACATATATGAAAGCCCAAATGGAAGTATTTTCTGATCAAAAACTTTTCCCAGATGCCAATTCAACTTTACGCGTAACGTATGGTAAAGTTGATGGATATCAGCCGCGCGATGCCGTTTATTATGAGCCAATAACACATTTAGATGGTGTGATGGAAAAACATATTCCAGGTGATTATGAGTTCGATTTACCACAACCTTTGATTGATTTGTATAACAAAAAAGATTTTGGAAAATACGCGGATAAAGATGGAAAATTACCAGTGAACTTTATTGCAACCAATCATACGACAGGTGGAAATTCTGGAAGTCCAGCCATTGATGGAAACGGAAATTTGGTAGGATTGAATTTTGACCGTGTTTGGGAAGGAACTATGTCTGATCTGAATTATGATCCAGAAATCTGTAGAAATATTATGGTCGATGCTCGATATATTCTTTGGGTTATCGAAAAATATGGTAAAGCAGATCATCTGATAAAAGAAATGAAAGTTGTTACCAAATAAGCTTTTATTTATAGTCTAACTAAGAATCCTGTATATTTTGTATACAGGATTTTTTTGTATTTGATTGATATTATGGAATTTATTAAATCGTTAATTCATTCCTATAATATATATTATGTTAAATAGAATGTATCAATTCATCCTCTATATTAGAATATTTTAGTTTGCAATCAAATATTGACAATTAATAAATTTTATTATTTTACTCGAATAACTATTTTACCTTGCACCGAAGTTGAACTTAAATATTCTTATGCTTTTTATCAAAAAAAGCTATCAATATTACATGATAGCTTTTCGTTAACTTCTTTTCTTTTACTCTTCTTCAGTGTTTTTCATCGCCATAAGTAAGGCATATGCTCCTTTTGAAACATAGTTTTGGGTAGGATCTAATGGCGTAATAATCGCTATTTTATTTTTTTCTGCCTTCCCTATTTTTATTTCTTTCATCCGATACGAATTGTTTTTTAGCGCTTCGTACACATAGTCTTTTCCTTCAAAATGCACCACAGATTCTTCGGGCAAAGCTTGCACAGCCTGATTGGCAAACGTTAATTCTACCGTAAAATACATTTGCGAAATCAAGGGTTGTGGCAAAGCAGAATTCAGACGAGCCAACACATTCACTGACCCATCAGGATTTACTTCCTGACCAATAGAAATCACGTTGGCTTCGTATTTTTGTTCTGGATTTTGATTGGTTGATGCTAAAATTTTTTGACCAATTTTCAATGCAGCTAATTGATTTTCAAAGGCTTTTATTTCCAATAATGGTGTTGAAGATTGGATAATTTCCAACAATGGTTCTGAAGCCGAAACATACTGACCGCGATTTACGGAAACCTTATTTATAGCGCCCGAAACCGGCGAAACAACCGTCAAACTTCTTTTAATAGCATTTACAGTGACCGAATTGGGTGACAAATGCATCAAGTGTAATTTTTCTTCCAAAGCCCTTTTCTTGATCAACAATAATTTTCGATCAGCTTGTGCTTCTTCCAAAATTTTGGTGCTTGCCGCCTGCGCTTCATTCAGTTCTTTTTGTCGTTTAAAATTAGATTCCGCCTTCTCGAACAAAGCTTTTGTCGTGAGATAATCTTCTTGTATTTGCACATACATCGGGTCTTCTAACACTGCCAAAACCTGTCCTTTTTTCACATATGTTCCCGGAATTACCTGAATCGACTTCACAAAACCACCTAGCATATGCGTTACCGAAATTCGGTCTTGCGGCAACACTTGAGTTCTTGCGCTCAATTGCATCGTAGCATTCAGGTCTATCGTTTCAACTTTCACGGTTTCGATTGTGAGTTGTTTTTGCTGCGCTTGGGTTAATGTTATTTCCTGTGTGTTTTCGGTTTCTAGAAGCGTTTTGTTTTCTTCTTTTTGAGGTGTACAAGCACTGAAACTCATTCCGATAATCAATGCCCAAATATAGTTTTTCATTATTCGTTTGTTAAAAAATTAAAAGTTATAACCGATTGATTTCGTTGCAAAAGCTGATCTGCAAATTGATTCTGAATCTGAATTACCTGATCATTTTGCACCACCCAATCGAGATAATTGATTTCGCCACTCAACAATTGTTGCGAAATGGTTTGTTGTAAAAGTTGCGTTTCTGGCCACTGAATCGATTGATATGAAGTAAGCACTTTGTCTAACGCGTCAATTTCGTTGTTGATTTGTTGCACTTGATTCGACCAGTTTTTTTGTTCGATTTGCACTTGATTTTCTTGCATTTGCACCAAAACTTCTGCCGATTCGATGTTCGATCGAATGCTTCCAGAAAAAAGCGGAACCGCCACGCCCACCATCAAACCTTGGTAGCGTTTGTCATTAAGTTCCTTAAAACTCTGATTAAAATACCCTACCGAAAACTCTGGCAAACGCTTTGTTTTCTCCACCTCTACTTGCATTTGATTGATAAGAAGTTTCTCTTTTTCTACTTCTATTTGTGCCGATGTTGTACCGATTTGCTTTTGGGGTAGGAAAAAATCTTGCTCGGTTTTGGGTTCGATGGGTTCTTCGATTTGCAACAAATTCTGAAGATTCCAACGAATAGACTGCAATTGAGATTCGATAAAAACAGCTTCATTTTTCAAGTTTTGAAAACGAATTTTAGCCATCGAAACCTCTGCTCGATTGCTCTCTCCTTTTTGGAAACGCAAAGAAGCCTTCGCTAAAAAATCTTCATATATCTTTAGGTTTTTTGTAAGAATAGCTTGTTTCAATTGCCAATATTGCCAAGCAACATATTCTACTGCAATGTTTTTTTCGAAAACCTGCTCGCCTAATTTTTCTTGCATTTTCGCCGTTTTGATTCGTTGCTGATTCACATTTCGTTGTTTCTGAAAATAAGTTGGAAACGGAATTTTCTGAGAGACACTAATTTTTTCATCAAACAAATCACTATTAATTTTTCCGAATTCAACCGAAAAATCCGTAGGTGCTAAACCTAAATTGGAACGATTGTTCTTTTGATGGTACGCGGTTTCAAAACGAGCTTGCTTCAACTGTAAATTCTGATTTTTTCCGACCGAAATCATTTCGTCATACGTCATAATTTGTTGCGCGCTAAGCGAATTTCCTACCAAAAGAAACAAGAAAATACTGACCGTTTTTAGCGGTGTGGATACTTTGGATTTCATATGTGTTTTTTCGAATAAAATGTATAAAATGGGTAAAACAAAAAGGGTGAGAAAGGTGGCAATCAATAAACCTCCGATGACCACGGTGGCCAAAGGACGCTGTACTTCTGCACCCGAACCTTGACTGAGCGCCATGGGTAAAAAACCAAGCGATGCAACCGAAGCTGTCATCAGGACAGGACGTAAACGGGTACGAGTTCCCATCAGAACAACGCGCGGAATATTGTGAATGCCTTGTGCTTTGAGGCGATTATACTCGGACACCAACACGATGCCGTTGAGTACCGCCACTCCGAAAAGTGCAATAAAACCAACGCCCGCACTGATGCTGAAAGGCATGCCTCGAAGAACTAAAAAGTAAATGCCGCCAATCGAAGACAATGGAATAGCGGTATAAATCAATAAACTGTATTTGATGGATTTGAAGGCAAAATACAACATCAGAAAAATCATCATCAAAGCAATCGGAACTGCAATTCCTAAACGTTCTTTGGCTTGATTGAGGTTTTCGAAAGCGCCGCCATACGTTGCATAATATCCAGAAGGAAATTGAATTTTTGCGGCCACTTGTGCTTGTAAATCTTCTACAACGGTTTGTACATCTTTCTCTTTCACATTGAATCCTACAATAATTCTTCTTTTGGCATCTTCTCGCTGAATTTGGTTTGGCGTGTTTTTATAAGCCACTTCAGCCACTTGAGAAAGCGGAATTTGCAACCCGGTATCGGTAGGAAGCAGCAGATTTTGAATATCGGTTATGGAAGCTCTACTTTTTTCATCCAAGCGAACCGTTAAATCAAAACGTCTTTGTCCTTCGAAAACATTTCCGGTTGTTTGACCTGCAAACGACATGTTGATGATTTTATTCGCATCGCCAATACTCAGACCATGTTGAGCCAATAACGCACGGTTGAATTCTATCACCACTTGAGGCGTTCCGCTAACGGGTTCGATGTACAATTCATGTGCACCATCTACTTGCTGAATAACATTGCCCAATTTTTGCGCATAATGAGCCAAACTGTCCAAATTTTCTCCAAAGATTTTTACTACTACATCTTGGCGCGCGCCCGTCATCAACTCATTGAAACGCATTTGTACCGGATATTGAAAACTGGTACTTAAACCAGGAACTTCGGCAACAGCAGCGCTCATTTTTTCGGATAATTCGGGGAAAGTTTTGGCAGATGTCCATTCTTTTTTAGGTTTCAGCACCACAATCATATCGCCGGTATCCATTGGCATAGGATCGGTCGGAATTTCGCCACTTCCGATTTTGGTCACAACCATTTCGACTTCAGGAAAACGATCTTTCAGGATTTTAGCGGCTTTGTTGGTGTATTCTATTGTGGTAGATAAATTACTACCGGGCAAAACGCGCGCTTCTACGGCAAAGTCGCCTTCTTCTAAAGATGGGATAAATTCGCCTCCTAATCGGCTTAAGAGAAACAAAGCAAAAGCGAACATCAGCACCACAGCAGACAATACGATTTTTCTTTGTTTGATGGCTTTCAGCAACCAATGATGATGAATGTTCTCTATCCTACTCATCACTCGATCAGAAAGATTTGGTTTGATTTTTTTCTTTTTACTCAACACCAAAGAAGTCATCATTGGCACGTAGGTCAAAGACAAAATAAAGGCTCCGACCAAAGCCAAAGAAACGGTTTGTGCCATGGGTTTGAACATTTTACCTTCGATTCCTTGCAAAGAAAAAATCGGGAGATACACGATGAGGATAATGATTTGTCCAAAAACGGCAGAATTCACCATTTTTTTAGCAGCCGATCCTACCGTAGCATTCATGTTTTGTGTAGAAAGTCGTTGATTCTTCCCAAAATGTTTACTCAACACCAATTGATGCATCGCGGCTTCTACAATAATCACAGCGCCATCAACGATCAAACCAAAATCAAGCGCTCCTAAACTCATTAAGTTTCCACCGATTCCTAAAATATTCATCATTATAATGGCGAAAAGCAACGACAGCGGAATGACTGAGGCAACGATGAAACCGGCCCGAAGATTTCCTAAAAATAAAACCAACACAAAAACAACAATCAGCGCGCCTTCTAAAAGATTCACCTGAACGGTATGAATAGTATTGTCGACCATTTTTTTACGATCCAGAAAAGCTTCGATCACCACGCCTTCGGGCAATGTGTTTTGGATACTTTCGATTCGATCTTTGACCCGTTGCACCACTTCATTACTATTTTCTCCTTTGAGCATCATGACCACCGCACCCGAAACTTCGCCCTGATCATTATAAGTCATGGCGCCATAACGCGTTGCGTGGCCAATTCTAACTTCGGCAACGTCTTTCAGCAATAAAGGCAAACCACCCGAAACCCGTTTTACTGCAATATTTTCTATGTCTTGAATGGAACCAATCAATCCTTCGGAGCGAATAAAAAGGGAGGTCGGACCTTTTTCGATGTACGCGCCACCAGTATTTTGATTGTTCTTTTCTAAGGCATCAAAAACATCGTTTATAGTGAGATGATGCGCCTGTAAACGGTTCGGTTGTAAGGCAATTTCGTATTGTTTTAACTTCCCACCAAAACTACTTACATCGGCCACACCGGGAACGCTTATCAATTGTTGACGAACTATCCAATCTTGAATGGTGCGCAATTCTGTGGCATCAAAACGATCTTCGTATCCTTTTTTCGGACGAACAACGTATTGATAAATTTCTCCCAAACCGGTAGAAATCGGGCCTAATTCTGGTTCACCAATTCCGTCCGGGATTTCGTTTCGTACTTGCAGCAAACGTTCGCTCACTTGCTGTCTTGCCCAATAAACATCGGTCTGATCGTTGAAAACAATCGTTACCAAAGACAAACCAAAGCGAGAGAAACTCCTCAATTCGGTAATTCCTGCAATGTTTGCCGTTGCTTGCTCGATTGGGAAAGTGACCAAACGTTCGATGTCTTCTGCTCCAAAAGAAGGTGCAACGGTAAGAATTTGAACCTGATTGGATGTAATATCAGGTTGAGCATCAATAGGTAACTTCTTTACTTCGTAAATTCCGAAAACGAGTAAAGCAAGCGTAAAAAGACCTATGATGAATTTATTTTTGATTGAAAAATCAATGATTTTATTTAACATCATTTTCTTTATTAATCCAGAAATAGGCTCATTATCAGTAAGATAAATCAAACCGAATAATGAAATTTCTAGATGAATTAACCACTAAGTGAAACTTGAATTCTACCGAAAATAGAATTCGAAATTATGCGAAAATGTGTTGTTGTTTTGGCGGTTGCCAAATAGCATCGAGATAAGAAGATTGGACGAATTGATCGGTCCACAAACGCGTGGTTTGCGAATCAATTTCTATATTATTTTCGTAAATAAACAACTGAAAATCGGGTACAAAACAAGGATCGAGATGAACGCGATCGACTGTCATAAAAGGTAATTTTTGATCCGTTTCCCAATCATCATCCATTTCATGTCCATAATAATGATGTACAATAAAGGTTTTGAGTTCGGAAAATGTCCAGTTGTTTTGACTGTGTTCGATGAAGTGCGAAAAGAACAGAGGAATCTTGTACAGCTGCGAGAATTGAGTTGTAGAAGCCAACTGCATAAAAGCAATCGTTATGATCAACCATCTTTTCATACGACAAAAATAGCAAGATTATCTAGAAAATACCAGGCAGAACGTCAGGAAAAGGTAGTTTAGAATTAGATTAAATATGGAGGTGTAATTGGTTTAGATTCAATAGTATAAATTATTATTGAACTTATATTAATTTAGTCCATGAATGATTTCTAATGAAAGTTCTACGTATTAATACTTAGAAAAAAGAAACAAAAAAAAATAACCTCAAAAATTTGAGGTTATTTTATTGGGTTGAATGATAAATTTAGAAAAGGAAATAAAATGATTTCGAATCATTGAGGTGTTTAAAAAAGTAAGAAGTGAAATCTGTAACTTTTGAGTGAACCGCATTCCCACTACTAATTCTTTTTACCCCTAAATTTTTCTGCGCAGCATAATCCAATGATTTTATAGTAACAAACGTATTGAGTGGTAAATCAATTGTTTCTACTACTTTCTTGATGTCTTCTTCGGTATTTATCAACGGAACAAAAATTCCATCGGCGCCAACCTCTTGATAAATTTTCGCCCGAACAAGCGTTTCTTCTAATGCTTTTGGATGTTCGGTGGTATAAGTATCAATCCGAGCATTGATGAAAATATCTTTGCCTTTAGCTTTCAGATAGGTTTTGATAGAATGAATTTTATCGGCTAATTCTTTTACATCACCTAACTTGCGTTCATCAGTACTTGTATCTCCATCTTCGATATTGATGCCCACTACTCCAACATCTACCAGTTTTTCTATATTCTCATTCAATAAATTGAGGTCTTTCGTAAAACCAGATTCTATATCAGCGCTAACCAACAAATGAGTCGATTTAGTAATGCGTTCGATCATGTACAACATTTCATAAAATGACATATTCTCCCCATCTTCATAGCCTAAGACGTTTGCAATTGCATGACTCGATGTACCCATTGCTTTGAAGCCTGCTTTTTCAGCAGCTTTCGCGCTTATTGCATCCCAAACATTGGCAATAAATAGCGGATCTGCTTGTTGATGTAATTTTCTAAATTTATCTACTTTCATAATGGTTTGTTTTTATTGTTTTTTTCGTATCTATAAGATAGTTAAAAATACAATAAAGCATTGAGTATGAATTGATAAATTAATGTTAAATAATTATTTTGAATCCAATCTTCCGGCGCGATTAGCATCAACAACTGCCGGCCATTGAGCAGTTTTCCCATCGCGCGTTGGTAAAACTCTTTTCGTACGATCAACTAACTCCTCTTCTTCTGAAGCTAAATACGCCAAACTAGCTGTTAAAATGACATTATTTTTCACTTCATCAAAAATAATTTTATCGTACGTATCTTTATTTGTATGCCATGTATAACCGAAATATCCCCAATTGAGTGATCCTAACATAAATGCAGGAACGCCTGCTGCTACAAATGAAGAATGGTCTGATCCTCCTCCACTAGGCATACCAGGAAATGAAGTTTCGATATGTTTACTGACCTCACGTGGTACTTGACTCAACCAACGAGAAACATAGTCGTAGGCATTTACAAAACCTTGACCATTGATGCTAACAACTCTACCAGTTCCGTTATCTTGGTTGAAAACTGCTTGCGTTTTAGCGATAATTTCTGGATGATCTTTTACGAATGCTCTAGATCCATTGAGTCCTTGCTCCTCACTTCCCCAAAGGCCAATAAGGATAGTTCGTTTTGGGTTAGGATAAAGCTTCTTTAGAATCCTCGCAGTTTCCATCATGGTAATCACGCCAGTTCCGTTATCCGTAGCTCCTTGTGCCCCATCCCACGAATCGAAATGCGCCGACAAAATAACGTATTCATTCGGTTTTTCTTTTCCTTCTATTTTGGCAATAGTATTGAAAGCTTTTGCTTTTCCTAAATCTTTTGATTGAACATTGATCGAAATTTTAGGTTTTTTATTATTAACTGCTAATCTATACAACATTCCATATTGTTCTAGTTCGATGTCGATCATCGGAATTTGTTTAGTTTTTGCATCAAAAATTCTATTTGCCCCCATAATTCCACTCCAGTTAGAAATCGCTATAGCTGCTGCACCTTTTTGTTCTAAAAACTCAGCCAATTGGTTTTGAGTATATCCTATTGCTTGTAAAAAAGCTTGATATTCATTTTGGCGTTCTTCGTTTTCTTTCTTTAATTTCTCATACGTTTCGGGCGTAGCAAATTCTTTTAGTTGATAATCGGGTCTTCCAACCGGTTGATACATAGCTAAAAGCACAACTTTATTTTTGATTTGATTACTCCATTGCGCAAAATCTTTCGGATCTTTTGGTAAAGCGACAACTTCTGCTTCGATTGTTTTTTTGGTTGCTGGACTCCAAGCAAGTTGCGTAGCATTTAACGTAACTACACGCGGCGAAGTCATCGTAATGGTCGATGTTCCTCTTTGCCAAGCTTTCCATTCGCCCCAATTTTGTCTTTCAGCGTCAATTCCCCATTGTTTGAATTGTGCAATGGCCCAATCACTCGCTTTCTCCATTTCGGGCGATCCTACCAAACGTGGACCGATTCCATCCAAAAGTTCAGTTGCTAAAAGCTCGAGCTGAGAATTGTTTTGTGCTTCTTGTGCAAAAGCATTGATAAAAGCTTCTTGTTGCGTATTGCTCTGCGCAGAAAGCGTCATGGTGGCACACAGAACGGTTGCCAATTGTAATGGTCTATAAAACTTCATCATGTTAATTTTTTTACTAAAATAAGAAAAGCCTCTTAAATAGAGGCTTAATCTAGATGATTTTTATTTTTTGTTAGTTTTTCTTCGTTTATTCCACCAAATTAAAGTTCCCGTAATCGGCAAGGATGTACCAATTAGGCAGGTGATAAAATAAATGATCTCCGACCAAATGCCATAAATTTCGCCTGTATGCAAAGGTCGAATTAAGGAAGCTATTTTTTGTCCGAAAGTTTTATCAGCAAATAATTCTTTTTTAAGAATTTCACCGTTCTGATCATAAATAATTTTATCTGTATTATATGTAGCAACGCTATTGATTGGAAATTTCGTTACGATAAAAGCATCGCTTTCTTTCTGTGGTAAACTGATTTTTGTAATTCCTTGGTATGGAAAATCTTGATTCGATTTTAGATAGATTTCGTCTATATTTTTTTTCGGTAGGAGTAGAATCGTATCCGATTTGAATTTTTTATCAGCACCACGATCGAATACTTTTGCTTGCAAAACTTCGCTCGCGCCATCTTTGTACCATTCGAAAGACCAACACAAACCGGTTAATCCCATAATCAAAATAAATACAAACGTATAAAAACCCAAAACGTTGTGTAGATCCTGATTAAGACGTTTCCAATGTGCTTTGGTTTTGATACAAAAACCTGCTTTCCAACATCTCCAGCTTGCTTTCATTTTTTTAGGAACCCAAAGAATCAACCCACTTAAAGTAAGAAAAACAAAGCAAAGGGTGGCTACACCAACAATAGGGCGACCAACCGTGTCTTCAAGTAATAGCCATCGATGAAGTTTGAAATTGAAACGATAAAAGTCATCGTACCATGTTTTTTCATTTTCATACAATTTCCCTGAATATTGATCCAAAGAAAAGTTGGTTCCGCGTCGATCTTCTTTTCCTTTTTTCAGATTTACCACATAAGGAGAATTGTCGTCAGCAATGGTAAAAGAATTTATTTTTCCTTTGTTTAGATCTTTTACTTTATGAGATAATTTGTTTAATGATAGCGGTTTATCCGTTTTTTCTAAAACAATCGGAGTTGATAAATGTTTACGAATGCTATCACTAAATGTGAGCATTGTTCCCGAAAAACATATAATAAAAATGAAAAGTCCTGATAGTAGACCTATCCAAAGGTGTAAATCGTTGATTAATTTTCGAAATTTTGACTGTTTCGCCATGCGCGTGTGTTATTTGCGCACAAAAGTAAATTAATTTATACTAATTAAAAATAGTTAGTTTATTTTTTCTTTTAGAAAAGCTAAAATATTTTTACCTTCCTTCGGTGAGAACCAATGAATAGCTTCATCTTTTCTGAACCATGTTAGTTGCCTTTTGGCAAAACGTCGTGTGTTTTTTTTAATTTCTTCGACCGCTTGCTCTAAGGATACTTCTTGATCTAAATATTGAAACAACTCGCGATAACCAACTGTTTGTAAGGCGTTTAGGTTTTTTTTATAATGAACGCTTTTCACTTCTTCCAACAAATTATTGTCCATCATAGAATCTACTCGTCGATTTATTCGATCATACAATTCTTCACGCGGCAAACTAAGTCCAATCTTGATGATTTCGAACGGACGTTGTGTAACAGAATTGCTTCGGTAAGATGAAAATTTGTTTCCAGTTCCACGAATAATTTCAAGAGCACGAATAATTCTTTTTCCGTTTTGTTGATCCACTTCCGCAAAATATTCAGGATCTTTTTCAGCTAATTCTTGTTGTAAAACCTCTATGCCTTCAGTTGCTAAAATTTCATTAAGCGTTTCTCTAATTGTAGGATCCACTTCCGGAAAATAATCTAGTCCTTGGGTAAGGGCTTTTTCATATAAACCAGAACCACCAACCAAAAGGGCAATATTTTTAGTTGTGAAGTAATTAGCTAAAAATGCCAAAGCATCACGCTCGAAGTCTCCTACCGAATAGTCATCTTCTATAGAAATATGTTGTATAAAATGATGTGGAACCTGAGCCAATTCCTCTTTTGAGGGGACTGCCGTGCCGATAGAAAGTTCTTTGAAAAATTGCCGAGAATCATTAGAAAGAATTTCAGCTTGCATGTTTTGAGCTAAAGAAATAGCCAAGTCGGTTTTGCCAATTGCAGTGGGACCGACTAGGCTAATTAAGTATTTTTTATTTGTTTCAATCGATGATTTTTGCATCTTCTACGTACGAATATTTGAGCTGTGAAATTTCCCACGCAAGATACTTTTCTATTTCCTTATTTAAAAATTTTAGTCCAAACATTAGAATTCCAAAATCGTCTAATAAACCAATCGGTCCGAAAACAAAAGCTGGAATAAAATCTAAAGGAGAAACAATATAAATAAGTGCCAATATCGGAAGTATAATATTTTTCCAATTTGGTTTGTACACGCCACGAACAATATCATTTACCATACGAAAAGCGGTTTTTACTTTTGAAGTAAACGATTTGTCTTGTTGTGCTTTAGTAGCTGCAGCTCCAGCTAATTTGAAAAATCTTCTTTTGTTCATTTCCTTAAAATAGTTTTGATTAATTATTTAAATTTCAAAGCCCGTGCCAAAGTCTATTTGTCAGGTTTACAATAGTTTATAAACGAAAAGTTATTTCAAACTTTAAAATTTCCTAAAAAAATAAAGCCTCGAAATTTCGAGGCTTTTATCTTATATACTTTTGACGGTACAATTACATATTTCTTCTGTATTGTCCTCCCACCTTGAATAACGAATCTGTAATTTGACCGAGTGAACAAACTTTTGTAGCTTCCATAAGCGCTTCGAAAAGGTTTCCATTCTGGATGGCAATTTCCTGAATTTTTTCCAATTGTTCTTTTTCTTCAGCTGCTTTTATTTGATGCAGTTTTTCTTTGGTCTGAATCTGGAATTGCTTTTCTTCCTCGGTAGCACGAATCACTTCTGCCGGAACTACGGTTTTTGATCCGGTAGAACTCAAGAACGTATTCACACCAATAATAGGAAAATCTCCGTTGTGTTTCAAAGTCTCATAATACAAAGATTCTTCTTGAATTTTCGAACGTTGATACATGGTTTCCATTGCTCCTAAAACGCCTCCACGCTCCGTAATTCGATCAAATTCAGCTAAAACGGCTTCTTCTACCAAATCGGTCAATTCTTCGATAATAAACGAACCTTGTATTGGATTTTCGTTTTTCGCTAATCCTAATTCTTTATTAATAATCAACTGAATGGCCATCGCTCTACGCACCGATTCTTCTGTTGGCGTCGTAATCGCTTCATCGTATGCGTTGGTATGTAATGAGTTACAGTTGTCGTAAATCGCATAAAGCGCTTGCAAAGTGGTTCGAATATCATTAAAATCAATTTCCTGCGCATGCAACGATCGACCAGATGTTTGAATATGGTATTTCAACATTTGTGCTCTTTCGTTTGCGCCGTATTTTTGTTTCAATGCTTTCGCCCAAATTCTTCTTGCTACTCGTCCGATCACCGAATATTCCGGATCGATTCCGTTAGAAAAGAAGAACGATAAGTTTGGTCCAAATGCATTGATATCCATTCCTCTCGACAAATAATATTCTACATACGTAAAGCCGTTTGCCAATGTAAAGGCCAATTGCGTCACCGGATTTGCCCCAGCTTCGGCAATGTGATAACCCGAAATAGATACGGAATAAAAGTTTCGAACATTATGATCGATAAAATATTCTTGCACATCTCCCATCAAACGCAAAGCAAATTCGGTAGAGAAAATACAAGTATTTTGCGCCTGATCTTCTTTTAGGATATCCGCCTGAACGGTTCCACGCACTTGTGCCAAAGTATGTTTTTTGATTTCTTCGTACACTTCTTTTGGCAAAACTTGATCTCCGGTTACGCCCAACAACATCAGTCCTAAACCATCATTGCCTTCTGGTAAGTCGCCATTGTATCTTGGTCTTTCAAAGCCTTTGTCTTCGTAAATTGCTTTTATTTTGGCTTCTACTTCAGCTTCTAATCCATTTTCTATGATGTATTTTTCGCAATTCTGATCGATGGCAGCATTCATAAAAAAGCCTAACAACATCGGCGCAGGTCCGTTGATGGTCATTGAAACCGACGTCATCGGATGCGACAAATCAAAACCAGAATATAATTTTTTAGCATCATCCAAACAACAAATGGACACACCTGCATTTCCGATCTTTCCGTAAATATCTGGTCGGTGCCCCGGATCATTTCCATAAAGCGTTACCGAGTCAAACGCAGTTGACAATCGTTTGGCAGGCATTCCTTTCGAAACATAGTGGAAACGACGGTTTGTACGCTCTGGTCCTCCTTCACCGGCGAACATTCGGGTAGGATCTTCTCCTTCACGCTTGAATGGATATAAGCCCGAAGTGAACGGAAATTCTCCCGGTACATTTTCTTGCAAAACCCAACGCAACAAATCGCCCCAAGCTTCATATTTTGGTAAAGCTACTTTTGGAATTTGTAAGTGTGATAAGGATTCTGAATGGGTTTTTATTTTGATTTCTTTGTCACGAACCTTGAAACTATAAATTGGATTTTTGTATTTATTTACTTTTTCGTCCCAAGTGATGATCACTTCCCAATTGAAAGGGTCTAAATTCCGTTTTAATTTATCGAATTCCGCCAAAAGAACTTTTGACAATTCTTCGTTTTCGGTTCCGGTTATTTCGATTCCGTGTTGTGTCAGTTGCGGCATTTTCCCCGAAAGAGTTTCGATCGTTTTGAAAATTCCGTATAATTTTTGCGCCACTTCTTTTTGTGCGGATGCTTTGGCATCGTATGCGCGATTATTCTCGGCAATCTCTGATAAATAACGCGTTCTTGCCGGAGGAATAACAAATATTTTTTCCGACATTTCTTTTGTAATTTCAAATGATGAAGCCAAATCTGCACCCGTTTTTTCTACCACTTTATCTATGATGGCTTTGTAGAGTTGATTGGTTCCTGGATCGTTGAATTGAGAAGCAATCGTACCAAAAACAGGCATTTCATCCGGATTTACATCCCAAAGATTATGGTTGCGTTGGTATTGCTTTTTCACATCGCGAATAGCATCTAAAGCGCCTCTTTTATCGAATTTATTGATAGCTACAATGTCAGCAAAATCCAACATATCAATTTTTTCTAATTGAGTAGCCGCACCAAATTCTGGTGTCATGATATAAAGTGATGCATCTGAATGATCGAGAATTTCGGTGTCAGATTGTCCGATTCCGGAAGTTTCTAAAATGATCAAATCAAAATTAGCCGCTTTCAAAACTTGCAAAGCTTCTTCTACATAGCGAGACAAAGCCAAATTGGATTGGCGTGTGGCCAACGAACGCATATAGACACGCGGATTATTGATCGAGTTCATACGAATACGATCGCCCAATAAAGCACCGCCTGTTTTCTTTTTAGATGGATCTACCGAAACCAAAGCGATGGTTTTTTCTGGAAAATCAATCAAAAAACGGCGAACAATTTCATCGACCATCGACGATTTTCCTGCTCCACCGGTTCCGGTAATTCCGAGAACTGGCGCCGATTTATCGGTTACTTTATCATAATCAAAAACTTTCAGAAAGTCTTCTTCTCTATTTTCTGCCAAAGAAATTAAACGCGAAATGGTTGTAACATCTTTGTCTTGTAACGATTGGTACACATCTTTACCTTCGGGCAACTCTAAATTACCTGTTGGGAAATCGGATTTCTCGACCATATCGTTGATCATCCCTTGTAAACCAAGTTCACGACCATCATCGGGCGAATAAATACGGGTAATTCCGTAATCCATAAGATCTTTGATTTCGGTCGGAAGAATTACTCCGCCTCCACCACCAACAATTTTGATGTGTCCTGCTCCTTTTTCCTGAAGCAAATCATACATATATTTAAAATATTCATTGTGACCACCCTGATAAGAAGTCATCGCAATTGCGTTTGCATCTTCTTGTATCGCTGTGTTCACCACGTCTTCTACTGATTTGTCATGACCCAAATGGATCACTTCGCATCCGGTAGACTGAATGATGCGGCGCATGATATTGATAGCGGCATCGTGACCATCAAACAAAGCCGCGGCAGTAACTATGCGCACTTTGTTCTTTGGATTATAGGGTTGTTGCGATGGTTGATGAGGGGAAACTTTTTTTTCTTCTTTTTCTGTAGTAATCTCAGACATTTTGTTCATTTTGATAATGGCTAATATACATTAATTTCAATAGTTTTTATGAAAAAAAGACTATACGAACTAAAGTTGTTTACAATCAATAAGATAAATGTATAAAAATAGTCAGAATTATTTTTTATTTATTTTACGTAGTCGAAGTTTTTCTTTGTAAAAAACTTGGGTACATACATAAAGTTCTTTTTCTAATTCCGCATAAACGTTTCCTTCTTTATCTTTGATTTCTATTGGTTTAATGAAGGTTATCTCTTTTTTTTCTTCAACTCTTTTTTTTATTTGTTCGATTTCTTTTTCCGTAAAAATATAATCGACCCAAACCGTTTTTTTTATTGGTCTTTTGAATTTTGCTTTCACAGACTTATCCCAAACTACGTACTCCTTTCCTAAAATTTGAGTCAATTGAACCATGTAAATTGGGTCGGTTGCCGACAACATACTTCCGCCAAACATAGTGCCCATATAATTCATGTTTTTATACGAGAAAATGATTTTTCCTTTTATGCGATGCATATCCTTCGAAATTTCGACCAAACGCCCACAAGAGCGACGATACATAGGTGAAATATTAAAGAAAAATTTTAGATATTTATGTTTGTTTGGACTTTTTTCTAGCGAATTGGCTAACTTTTGATAGAATGACATATTAGTTAACTTTTTAGAGTTTTCTTCGTTTGATTTTTCCCGATTCGGTACGTTCAAATTGAGTTTGGAAAATTATTTCTTTTGGTTTTTCGTATTGATTAAATTCAATTTTATCCATCTGAAAATCAATAGGTTCTCCTTCAATCATCAAGATCAACTTTTCACCTAAAAGATCATCTTTTTTACTGCTTACGTAAAATGCACGTTGAAGATAAGGTTTTAATTTTTCTTCTATCTTTTCCGGAAACAATTTTATTCCACCCGAATTGATAATATTATCAGCTCGTCCGACCCAAATAAATTCTTTCGTAGAATGAATTTCTACCACGTCGTTTGTCGTAAGAATTTCGTCAGAATAAGGTGTTTTGATTTGTAAACAAGAGCGTTCGTCTTGACTAATTTCGACTTCATCAAAAACTTCGAAACTCTCTTTCTGATTAGGATATTGTTCATTACTCACCTGTTTAAAAGCGATATGCGTAATAGTTTCGGTCATGGCATATGTTTCGAAAATTCTATTTCGAAATACATACAATTTATCCTTAATGCTTTGATTAAGTGGTGCTCCACCAATAATCAAACAACGACAATGCGCTACAAAATCAAGTGATTTTTCTATTTGCATCGGAGTTAAGGCAACAAAATCTATCGAATCATTCGGCAGATTTAGTTGTTGAAAATCATCCCACAAAAAAACCGAACGTGGCGTAGTGCAAATCAATTTTAGACCTAAAACAATTGCACGAACAAGCATCATTTTTCCGGCTATATAATTCACAGGCATTACCAAAAGTGCGGTATTTCCTTTTTCTAAAGAAAGATATTTCGCTGTATGTTCGGCACTTTTTTTCATGTTGCTTTTGGTCAACATCATTTTTTTAGGAACTCCCGTAGAGCCAGAAGTTTGCACTTCAACTTCATTCTCTTCGTTGTACCAAACTTCTAAAAAATCTAAAACATCTTGTTCGAAAGCTGTACTAGCCTGAAGATTTTTATAGCTAAAATTCGGCAAACTAAAATCTAAAATCATCATGGCATCGAGTAGCTAACGCCAGCATTAATTTCGATTGGTAAGAAATTATTGGTAGGCGGAATTGGACAACTGTAATGTGAACTGTAAGCACAATAAGGATTATAAGCTTTATTGAAATCTATAAAAACAGTATTATTTTCGAGGTTGATTTCAGTTATGTTTATATCTAAATATCGACCCCCTCCGTATGAAGTATCGCCTGAAGTTTCGTCTGTAAAAGGCAAGAAAAGCGAATGTTGACTTTGTTTACTTACAGGATAAAACTGATATAAAGTTAGTGTTAATGGCTGATTGTCAATTTCGAAATCTATGGTACCATATTCTTTATAAGTCTGTATTTTTTGAGCTGATGTAGGAAATTTTACAATTTCACCGTTTGTTAAAAATGTAAAATTAGCTTTTACTCGATATTTTTCTTGTATAGGAAAAAATTGAATTCCTTTGAATTTCGCAATTTCATCTCCTTTCAGTGGGGTTGTATTTGGATTGAGGTAGTGCTTATTCAAATCGGTTTGATAATCAGCAATTCCTTTTTGATAGGATTCATTTTTAGGTGAACTAACACTACAAGAAAAAATAATTAAACCACTAATAATTATTGTGATAGTCTTTTTCATTTTATGGTTTTTTACGAAATATTTGATCTTTTTCTACTTGCAATCTAGACCGAAAATTATTAGTAAATAAACTTCCAGTTCCCAAACCTTGAGGCATTTCTGGATACAGAATCGCGGTCCATTGAGCAATAGCATTGAGCCCGATATTACTTTCGAGTGCAGAAGTAATCCAAAAACCAATGCCTAAAGCATCGCAACAATCTATCCATTCTAACGATCCTCGAACTCCACCAACCAAACTTGGTTTGAGGATAATATATTGCGGTTGGATTTCTTGTAAAAGCGCATATTTATCTTCTAGATGAAAAACGCCAATCAATTCTTCGTCCAAAGCAATTGGTGTTGGAGTTTCGGCACAAAGCGCTTTCATTTCTTTAATTTGACCAGCTTTGATTGGTTGCTCTATCGAATGTATCGATAATTCTTTCAATTGATGCAAAACTGTTTTTGCTTCATCAAAACTAAAACCACCGTTAGCATCAACCCGAAGTTCTAATTTATCGGCTGGATAATTAGCCCGTAATTCTTTCAGGATTTCATATTCATCTTTCCAATTTACGCCAATTTTCAATTTAAGACAATGAAAACCTTGCGCTAATTTTTCTTCGATTTGTTCTTTCATAAAATCGACATCCCCCATCCAAATAAGTCCATTGATCGGAATTCCTTTTTCGCCATTTTTAAAAGCAGATTCGTACAAATCTGGGTTATATGGATCGGTATAATCAGGATTATCGAGGTTGATTCTAATGGATTGAAAAAGCTGTTCTAATCCAAATTGGATAGAAGGAAAAGCCCGTAATTCATCCCAAAGAAAAGCCAATCCTTTATCGAAATTATCACAAGCCCATTGTAATTTTGTTTCATATTCTGGCACATCATCTGCGCTTAAACCTTTGAAAAGACCGCACTCGCCAAAAAAAACTTGTTTGTTTTCCTCTGCTTTGAGGATGTAGGTTAATTTCTCTGTTAATACGCCACGAGATGTTCCGCCGGGACGCTTAAATTGTAAGGTATATGGTGTAAAAGATACTTTCATTTCTCAAATATACGGATGTTCTATAAAAGAAAAAATGCCCGATAATCGAGCATTTTAGTAGTATGATAAAAAAATTAAATCGTGATAGAGTCGCCAATTTCTAGAAGAACCAATTCTTTGTTTTGCTCAGCAAATGCTTTTTTAGCCTCTTCATGATTTATTTTGATTGGAGGGAAAGTATCGTAATGATAACCAAGAACCTTATCGACTTCTACGAACTCTGCAGCTTTTGTAGCTTGTTGATAGCCCATCGTGAAATTTCCTCCGATGGGTAAAATAGCCAAATCTACTTTACCGAGTGTTTCTGGAATCAGTTTCATTTCATAGGTCAACGCTGTGTCGCCTGCAATATAAAGTCGTTTTCCATCGCTTTCTATCACATAACCATTAGGACTTCCACCATTCGATCCATCATCAAAAGAACTCGAGTGGAATGCAATTGTAGCATGCAGTTTCCCAAACGGAAAATCGTACGAACCACCGGTGTTTAGCCCATGCGAACGCAAACCTTTTGCCCCATAATAACTTGCTATTTCTGCATTCGATATTATAGTTGCATCGTTTTCTTTTGCCAATTGTTCTGCATCATAAACGTGATCGCCATGCGCATGCGTGAGGACAATGAAATTTGGTTTTAATGATTGAAGATCAATTTTTTTTGCCAATTCGTTCGGAGTAATAAACGGATCGACCACGATGCGTTGATCTTTGGTTTCGATTAATAAACTAGCGTGACCTAAAAAAGTAATTTTCATTATTTTGTTTTTTGTTCCAACCAAAGGTACAATTTTTGAAATGTTTTAGCGTGTTAAAACATCTATAAAATCGAAGCCAACCAAGCCATAGCCTAATAACAAAGAGAAAATTAACGCCATCATGGCAATGGGCTTTAGGTAATTATCAAAATCTTTAGGATCTTCAACATTCATGATTTTTCTTCTGATCTGACTTGCCATAAAGAAAACAATCATAAATACAATTCCGCTTAATTTTCCTGGTTTCACCTGAAGAACATACGCTAAGGCTAAGAAAAATGGAACGTTCATCAAGATAATTTGGTAAATTTTACCTTTTTTCATGCCGAGTTTAGAAGCAATCGTGATTTTATTGTTGCGCACATCATTTTCGACATCGCGCATATTGTTCATGTTGAGAACTGCCACACTCCAAAAACCAATTGCAGCCGCAGGCAAAACGTTGATCCATTGAAAAGATTTCGAATATAAAAACTCGCCACCAAGTACTGCAACTAATCCGAAAAATATAAAAACAAAAACATCCCCTAAACAAATATAACCATAAGGTTTTTTCCCCATAGTATAGAGCATTGCAGCCAAAATACTCGCAATTCCTAAACCTAGAAAAAAGATAAAATAATTCCAATGCAATGGTACAAAAGCAACATATAACAAGGCCAAAACAGAAATCATAGAAATGATCGACATAATAAGAATCGCCATTTTCATTTGTTTGGGCGTAACTTCCCCGGCGGCTACTACTCTTTTTTCTCCTACACGATGCGTATCGGTTCCGCGTACTGCATCTCCATAATCGTTGGCATAATTGGATAAAACCTGAAAGCAAAACGCGGTGAAAAGTGATAAGAAAAATATATCTGTTTGATAAATACCTTCGAATTTAGCGATGAAACCTGCTAATATTAATCCACTTAGAGAAAGTGGTAAGGTCCGTAAACGTGCTGCGTGTATCCATTTTTTCATGTTGGCAAAGATAACGATATTTCCAAGTTATAGAATGTTTTGGTTGGATAGTTTTAGGACGTTTAAAATCAAAAAAATCTTTAGTCACGTTCTGTATTTCATCCTACCGAAATAAACAAACTTTCCCTTTCGAAAACGAAAAACGATAAATGGCTTGAGATAGGTCAATGGATTTATGAGAAGATTATGCTTAACTTTGTAAGAATAAATACAATAAAATGTTAGGACTAAAATTATTGACCGATCCGCGATGGGCCAATATCGCTGAATCTAATTTAGAAGAAATATTAACCGACCATGCTTGGTGCGAGCAAAAAGCAGCTTCTAATGCCATTACGTTAATTACCAATAATTCTGAGCACGAAGATTTAGTGCACGAATTGTCGGCGATTGCAATTGAGGAAATGGAACACTTCAAAATGGTGGTTGACATCATCAAAGAACGTGGATATACGTTGGGTAGAGAGCGTGCCGATGATTATGTTAATCAACTTTTCAAGTTCATGAAAAAAGACGGCTCGCGCAATCAGGCATTTATCGATCGTTTGCTTTTTGCAGCGATGATCGAAGCTAGAAGTTGTGAGCGTTTCCGAGTTCTTTCGCAGAATATAAAAGATGAAGAACTGAAAAAGTTTTATTATGATTTGATGGTTTCTGAAGCGAATCATTATACCACTTTCTTGAATTTTGCTAAACAATATTCGAAAGATGTTGATGTAGATAAACGCTGGAAAGAATGGTTGGATTTTGAAGGAGAATTGATTCAATCATACGGAAATAAAGAAGCAATACACGGGTAAGAATCATACAAAAACCACCTGAACAATATGAAAACAGCACAACAAAAGTTCGAAATTGGAATTGGCATGTTTGGTGATCTTCGGATTGATGAAAAAACTGGCTATAAACAAACTCCACAACAACGCTTACAAGAAATAGTACGCGAAGTGCAATTAATGGATGAAACAGGAATCGATTTCTTTGGGATTGGCGAACATCATCGTTCGGATTATGCCGTTAGTGCACCAGAAATTCTTTTGGCAGCCCTATCTACTGTTACCAAAAATATTCGTTTAGGGAGTGCTGTTTCGGTTATAAGTTCTGCTGATCCGGTGAAATTATTTCAAGATTTTTCTACCATAGATTTGTTGAGTAATGGACGAGCAGAAATTATGGCAGGTCGTGGCTCTTTTATCGAATCGTTTCCGTTATTTGGCTATGATCTCCAAAACTATGATGCGTTATTTGATGAAAAACTTCGCTTATTATTAAAACTTTCTACAAAAGAAGTCATCAATTGGAAAGGAAATTTTAGAGCTCCTATTGTCAATCAAACCATTTATCCTCAACCGATCCAAAAACCAATTCCGATTTGGGTTGCTGTCGGTGGCACAACGTCGTCGGTTATTCGTGCGGCAAAACTTGGTTTGCCAATAATGTTGGCAATTATCGGTGGAAATTGGCGAAGCTTCTTACCACTTGTCGAAATGTATCAGCAAGCTTATGAGGAAGCTGGACATCCGAAAGAAAACTATCAGATTGGTGTACATTTGCATTCTTTTTTTGGAGAAGATGGCACGGATTGGATTAATCAATACTATACTCTGTATGCAGAACAAATGGATCGTGTAGGAAAATCGAGAAATTGGCCTCCTTACCAACGTCCGCACTACGATTATGGTCGTTCGCCGGAAGGACATTTGGTTGTAGACGATGTCGATAAATCAATTGATAAAATTGTAGAGATTGTTAAAACTTTTGGTTTAACGCGTTTCTCAGCTCATATGGATGTCGGGAGTCCGAGTCATCTTGATATGATGAAATCCATAGAAATTTTTGCAACTAAAATTGCACCTAAAGTAAAAGAAGCGCTTCGATAAGAAACTTTTTTATTAAACTAATAAAATCAAATAAAAAGCTCACTAATATTAGCGAGCTTTTTTATTTCGAATATAGTAACAGTTACGTAATCAATTTATTGTTAAAATAATTTATCTTTAAGGCTTCTAAAAATCCAAAATATGAAGAAACCATTACTTATTATTGCAATCGCTGCATTGTTTGTTTCGTGCAATTCATCAGACAAGCAACAAGAAAACTCTGGTCAATCAACGGAAACTACTCTCGATTTAGAACAAAATAATTCAGAGGAAAACACGACTTCTCATTTCGATATTGAAAAGATTCCGTTTACCAACGCAGATATAGGAGATTTTCCTTTTATTACGCTTCCAGAAGGATTGCGCTCGATGAACAAACCATTTGAGCGAAAATTTGACATTTGTTTTTTTCCGATCGATGGTAAAATGACGCCTTTTGAAGGAAGATTGTATAAAATAAACGTGACCAATGAACGGGGCGAAGAATATTCTCAACATTATTTCGAAAAAAGTATGGACGATTATTTACGTTCTGTTGGAGCGGTAAAAGTTTTTGACGGCGAGATTACCAAAGAAGAATACAATCGTTATCATAAACAAGATCCCAATAAAGGAAATGATGGCGACATAGGATATGGTCCTGGAGAAAACATAAAATTCTATGTGATTCGCACGAAAGATAAAGGAAATATTTACATTCAATTTACCTCTAATAATGCTGGAGGAAAACTTAATGTATTACAAGAAGAAGCGTTTCAACAAACGATAACCAAAGTTACAGCTGATGAAATTGCGAAAGATTTAACTGAAAAAGGAAAGTCAATTGTATATATCAATTTTGATGTCGATCAATCGAGTATCAAAGCTGAAGGAAAAGAAGTGGTGAACCAAATTACCGAAGCTTTACAACGAGATAACACGGTAAAAATTTCGATTGAAGGTCATACGGATAACACAGGAGATGCTGCGCACAACAAGAAATTATCAACTGAACGTGCCAATGCCGTTATGAATTCTCTGATCGCCAATGGAATTGATAAATCTCGATTAACCGCAAAAGGTTTTGGTGCAGAAAATCCTTTAGTAGCCAATGATTCTGAAGAAAACAAAGCGAAAAACCGCCGAGTGGAATTGGTGAAAGTAAAATAAGAAGGCTTAGCTGTTCTGAAAGACAGCTTCTTAATATCAAAAATAAAATCATAAAAAAAAGCTCTATACTTTACTATAGAGCTTTTGATATTTATTGGTTAAGCTTCACAAGAAACGCAGCTTACTAAGTTCGATACTAATTCTTTAGCAACCGATTGTGAGCGCTGATAGTATAAAGTTTTCACCCCTAATTGCCAAGCTTCGATCATTAAACGATTTACTTCTTTTACTGGTAAATTCGCAGGAATATTTAAGTTCAATGATTGAGATTGATCCACAAATTTCTGACGAATAGCTGCTTGTTGAACAATTTCTAATTGAGAAATTTCTTTAAAGGTTTTGAAAACCGATTTTTCATTTTCTGTCAATTCGGCAATATGCTGCACAGAACCTCCGTTCAACATAATTCCTCTCCACACATCTTCATTGTCCAAGCCTTTTTCTTCTAACAGTTTTTTCAGGTATTTATTTTTTCGCATAAAGTTTCCTTTCGATAAACCTGCTTTGTAATAGTTGGATGAAAAAGGTTCGATACCTGGAGAAGTTTGTCCTAAAATCGCCGAAGACGACGTTGTTGGGGCAATCGCCAAAGTGGTTGTGTTTCTTCTTCCATACCCTTTCAGAAGTTCAGGTTCTCCATAAATACGTGCCAGTTCTTCTGAGGCTTTATCTGCTTTTGATTGGATATGTTTGAAAATTTCTGTTGTTCTTAATTTAGCTTCCATTCCCTCGAAAGGAATCATGTTTTTCTGAAGGTAAGAATGCCATCCTAAAACGCCTAAACCTAATGCGCGGTGTCTTTTTGCAAAGCGATTCGCTGCGGTTAAGTAATAATTTCCTTCTGTTTTTTCTATAAATTCTTGTAGAACTGCATCCAAAAAGAAAATAGCCAAACGAACGGCTTCGGTATCTTTCCATTCATCATACAATTCCAAGTTCATAGAAGATAAACAACAAATAAACGATTCATCGCGAGAAGAAGGCAACATAATTTCCGAACAAAGATTACTCGCATTGATTCTCATGTTGAGATCTTTGTACACTTGCGGTTTATTTTTGTTGACGTTATCTGAGAAGAAAATATACGGTAAACCTTTTTCTTGTCTCGATTCTAAAACTTTTGCCCAAATATTGCGCTTTTCCATGTCGCCATCAACCATCTCTTGCATCCAATAATCGGGTACACAAACACCGTAGAATAAATTCTGAATCGGATTTCCGATAGATTTTATTTTCAAAAACTCTTCAATATCCGAATGGTCAATATCCAAATAAGCAGCAAAAGCACCACGACGAACCCCTCCTTGAGAAATGGTATCCATCGCCGTATCGAAAAGTTTCATAAAACTTACCGCTCCACTACTCTTTCCGTTATCGGTAACCGCAGAACCACGTTCGCGTAACTCACCAAAATAACCCGATGTTCCGCCACCGATTTTGGTTTGCATAATCACTTCGCCCAATTTATGGGTAATTCCTTCTATACTGTCGGGAATATGCACATTGAAACATGAAATTGGTAAACCACGTTCAGTTCCCATATTGGCCCAAATAGGTGAACTTAAACTCATCCATCCACGCTCGATCATCTCCTTAAAAGATTCTTGCATTTCTGGTTTGTACAATCTTCTTGCAGCAGCCGCTGTAATACGGTCAATTGCACCTTCGACGGTTTCTCCTTTCAAAAGATAACCGCGATTAAGGATCTGTTCTGATTCTGAATTCTTCCACCAAAGTTTTGGGGTTTCTTCAGTATGGTCTGATGAACTGAGTGATATATTCTCCATTGTAATTGCGATGTAATTATGTGTTAGGTTATGTAGTTTTTATATAAATATTTTGATCTAAAATAAATCTTCTCCGGTAATACTCTTATCGTGTTTTGTGTATTCTACTGGTCTTTTTGCAAAGAAATCATCTAAACTATTGGCAAAAACTTCTTCTTCGAACCACGCCATAGGCTGGTATTCTTCTGAGGTAATATTGAAAATTTTACCAAAACCAATTTTCAACATGCTTTCATCAACACGATATTTCATGAAATTTAATAAATCTTTTTTCTGAATCGTTTCGATTTCACCTTGTTCGAAAATCCAATCCAAAATTTGCGCCTCCACTTCGATCGAATGTAAAACGACCTCTTTTATTTCTTGTTTGGTTTCTTCTGAAAAGAAATCAGGGAATTCTTCTTTGATTTTATTCACGATATAAATTCCTGCATTGGCATGAATTTGTTCATCAACCGACGTCCAAGCAATAATATTCGATACGTTTTTCATGTAACCTTTGAAACGAGTAAACGATAAAATAATCGCAAACTGACTGAATAAAGATACGTTTTCGATAAGAATACTAAACAAAATCAACGAAATAACATACGATTTTCTATCCGATGATTTCGCATCTTTCAAGGCATTTGATAAATAGTCCACTCGCCCTTTGATCACTGGATTATCTAACAAAGTTTGGAAATCATCATTGTATCCCAAAACTTCTAATAATCGAGAATAAGCTTCTGAATGACGGAATTCACACTCCGCAAAAGTAGCTCCTAAACCATTGAATTCAGGTTTCGGAAAATGATCATAAATATCTCCCCAAAACGTTTTAACAGCAACTTCTATCTGCGCAATCGCCAATAAACTATGCTTGATTGCAGTTCGTTCTGCCAAACTAAGATGAGAATGAAAATCTTGTGTGTCCGCCGTAAAATCTACTTCACTATGCACCCAAAAAGCTTTATTAATGGCTTCGGTAAAAGTTAGAATCTCTGGATATTCGAAGGGTTTATAATTTATTCTTTTATCAAATATTGACATTTTGTTTCTTGTTTTTTTGTTGTTTAATCGTGTGTTTTGAATGGTCGTTGTTTCATTAAAAATGAATAACCTATTCGTACTAAATTCGTTAAGATTATTCGCTATTTTTTCTACAACTTTTCCAAAGTTAGGATAAGTATTTTAATTCGAACGAATGCTTTTTATTAAATTTTCGAACATTATCAACAAGTTATTAACTAATTGATAAGCAATCATCTACGAAAGACTGATTTTGTTCGGTTTTGCAAATATACAAAATAAGATTATAGAATTATCTTACCCTCATTCTAAATAAAAAGACTTAAAAAAACTGCTTTAATATACAAAAAATTTTGGTAGAATAATGTACGTCATCCTACCAAAATTTCAGGTTAAAAATTGAGTATTCAACAAAACATTACCAGATCACAATTCGATCTTTTTTAGGCACGTAAAGTTTATCTCCTTTTTTCACATTGAATGCGTCATAAAAAGCATCAATATTTACCAACGGTCCAAACGCACGGAAATATCCAGGCGAATGCGGATCGGTTTTAACTTGATTGATCACGGCTTCATCGGTTGTTTTGGTTCGCCAAATCGTTGCCCAAGACAAGAAAAAACGTTGTTGTTGCGTGAAACCATCAATTTTCGGTAAAGTTCCTTTGTCTTTCAGGTACATCATCAGCGCATCATAAGCCACAGCTGCACCTCCTAAATCGCCAATATTTTCACCTAATGTAAATTGACCATTTACAAAAGTTCCTTTCACTGGTTCGTACTTGTCGTATTGTGCTGCCAGAGCTGCAGAGGCCGCTTTGAATTTTTCTTCATCTTGCGGAGTCCACCAATTTTCCAAGTTACCATCACCATTGTATTTGGCACCAGAATCGTCAAAACCATGAGAAATTTCGTGTCCAATAACCGCTCCAATTCCACCAAAATTTACCGCAGGATCAGCTTTGTAATTATAGAAAGGAGATTGTAGAATCGCAGCCGGGAAAACAATTTCGTTTGCCGACGGACGGAAATAGGCATTCACAGTTTGTGGCGACATTCCCCAACGTGATTTATCTACCGGTTGCCCCACATCTTTTAGGTTTTCTTGGAAAGACCATTGACGGATTAATAAGGCATTTTCAATCAAGTTTTTACCGGTTATTTGTAGACCAGAATAATCTCTCCATTTGTCTGGATAACCAATTTTTACGGTAAATTTATTCAGTTTTTCTAATGCTTTTTCTTTCGTTGCAGGTGACATCCAAGCTAAATTTTTGATGTGCATATCAAATGATTTGAATATATACGAAATCATTTCTTCTGCATTGGCTTTTGCCTCTGCCGGGAAATTATCCTTCACATAAATTTTCCCTAACAACTCGCCAACATTATTGTTTACATAAGCTAAACCACGTTTATCTAATGGGCGTTGTTCTTTTTGTCCAGCCAATTTTTGTCCATAAAAAGAGAAGTTCAATGCATCTAAATCTGTGGTTGAAAGTGATGAAAAACGATCCAATAATTGAAACGTCAAATACGCTTTGATATCAGTCAGGTTTTCTTGTATCAACAATTGATTTAAGCCTTCGAAATATTTAACCTCAGAAATAATAACTTCATCAACATTGACTCCGTAAGTTTTCATAAACTTTTCTAAATCAACAACTTTTACTAAATTCTTAAGGTCTTTTGTTTTATAAACATTGTACCGTTTATCGGGATCACGAGCTTCAACAACCGTTTTTAGATTGTTTGCAATTTGTTTCTCAAAAGCCAAAACACGTGGCCCTTTTAGATCTTTTGTTTTAGAACCGCTATACGGATAAAGTTGATTGATATAAGTGATATATTGATCTAAAGTTTCTTTGTTTCTTTCGTCCTCTACCTGATAATAAGTTCTTCCCAAACCAAGGCTTCCTCCACCTAAATATACTGCATTGATGTCTGAATTTTTCATATCAGCAGAAGCAAAAAAGCTATAAAAAGGATTAAGGCCGAGTGGCGTAACTTTGGTAAGATAAGCTTCTAAATCTGCGATAGATTTCAGATTATTTATTTGCTCGATATAAGGGGCAATAGGCTGTAAACCAACTTTGTTTCGCGTTTCAAGATCGATATAACTATGATAAAGATCGGTGATTTTTTGTTCATCAGAACCTGCAAGATGTTTTTTACCGTCTAAATCTTTTAACAATTGCAAAGTAACTTTATCAGTTGCATCACGCAATTCATCAAAACTTCCCCAACGGCTACGATCGGCCGGAATTTCGGCTTTTTTCATCCAATTTCCGTTCACGTAATTATAGAAATCATCTTGTGGACGAACCGAAGTGTCCATATAATCCAACCGAATAAATTGGTTTGTTTCTTGCGCAGTTGCTGTAAGCGCCGTGAATAAGGCACCTCCTAACATGAGCTGTTTTTTCATAGCTTTCTTTTTTTGATATATGATTTTGAAATTATTATACTTTTCTATCAATAATGGAAACTAATTCTAGCTGATTTTTCAACTCCTAAATAGAATCTATTTTTGCTAATATAAACAAAAAAACTCTACCTTTTGGGTAGAGTTTTTTATCGGCTATCTGGAAGCGATCTTACGCCTTCAGGATTTCATTTACATCATCGGCTCCTCCTCCATTGTACACATCTTCCACTCCATTTTGTTGCATAAATTGTGCAGCAGTTGCAGAACGATTTCCACTTCGGCAAAAGAAAACCAATGGTTTTGCCATTTCTTTTATTTCTTCTACTTTTTGCGGAACTTCTCCTAATGGAATATTGATTGCTCCTTCAACTACCCCATCCATTTCTAATTCATATGGTTCGCGTACATCGATAAGGGTTGCATTTGGATTTTTTATTGCTTCTGTTGTTGTCATTTTTATAATTTTCTTTCGTTCTTTATACCAATTAATAATTTTTCTGAACATAGTTTACCAAATATAAACACGATCTTTTTTAGGAAGGTATAATTTATCTCCTTTTTTCACATTGAATGCGTCATAAAAAGCATCAATATTAACCAATGGACCGAATGAACGGAAATATCCTGGTGAATGTGGATCGGTTTTCACTTGATTGATTACCGCTTCATCGGTTGTTTTGGTACGCCAAATCGTTGCCCAAGACAAGAAGAATCGTTGTTGTTGGGTATAACCATCAATTTTTGGCAAGGTTCCTTTGTCTTTTAGATACATCATCAACGCATCATACGCTACCGAAGCACCTCCTAAATCTCCAATATTTTCACCAGAAGTAAATATTCCGTTGACAAAAACTCCTTTTACAGGCTCGTATTTGTCGTATTGTTTTGCTAATTTTTCGGTTGCTTTTGCAAATTTAGCTTCATCTTCTTCTGTCCACCAATTTACCAAATTTCCATCTCCATCGAATTTTGCTCCTGAATCATCAAAACCATGAGAAATTTCGTGACCGATAACAGCACCAATTCCACCAAAATTTACTGCAGGATCTGCTTTGTAATCATAGAAAGGAGGTTGTAATATTGCGGCAGGGAAAACAATTTCGTTGTTCACTGGATTAAAATAAGCATTTACCGTTTGTGGTGCCATTCCCCAACGAGATTTATCTACTGGTTGACCGAAATCTTTTAAGTTTTGTTTAAAAGCCCACTCGCTAACCGCCATATTGGCTTGAACTAAATTTCCGCCATCTTCTAAAGAGGTGATTTTTAGATCAGAATAATCTCTCCATTTGTCTGGATAACCAATTTTCACGGTGAATTTATTCAATTTTTCTAAAGCTTTTTCTTTCGTTGCAGGCGACATCCAAGCTAAATTTTTGATGTGCATATCGAATGATTTGAATAAATACGAAATCATTTCTTCTGCTTTTTCTTTTGCTTCTGGCGGAAAATTATCTTTCACATAAATTTGTCCTAACAATTCTCCTGTGGTTCCGTTAACGTACGACAAACCTCTTTTTTCTAGAGCGCGTTGTTCTTTTTGGCCAGAAAGAGTTTTCCCGTAGAAATTGAAATTAATTTGATCTAATTCGGTTGTGGTGTAACCAGCAAAAGAATTCATCAAATGAAATTTTAGATAATCTTTGATAATTGGAAGATTTTCTTGATTAAGGATTTTGTCTAAATTTTTATAATAATCCAATTCACCAATCACAACAACATCAGGATTTATCCCAAGTGAAGTTACATATTTTTCGAAATCGATATTTTTAGTAAGATTTTTTATCTCACTCAATTTCACAGGATTGTATGATTTATTCGGGTCGCGATCTTCTTCTACGGTTTTAATGTATTGAGAAATCATCTTTTCGAAAGCCACAATTTTCGGACCTTTAAGATCTTTTGTTTTCTGACCAGTAAAAGGCATTAACTGATCGATGAACTGCGCATATTTACCAAGTGTTTCGGTGTTTTTAGCATCTTCTTTTTGGTAATAAGTTTTCCCTAAACCTAAATTCGCATCGCCCATATAAACTGTGTTTTGATGACTGTTTTTTAGGTCTGCGTAAACATAAACACCATAAAAAGGATTTTCACCTATCGGAGTAACATCTAATAAATAAGCTTGTAAATCGTTTAGGTTTTTGATGTCATCAATCTGTTTCAACAAAGATTGCAACGGCGCTAAACCTACTTTATTACGAACATCTAAATTGGTATAAGCATTGTATAAGTCGGCAATTTTTTGTTCGCTGCTACCTTTGGCATGTTTAGATTGCAAAAGCTCGTGCAAAAGATCAAGACTCACTTTGTCTGTATTTTCACGTAACTCATCAAAACTTCCCCAACGGCTCTTATCAGCAGGAATTTGTGTTGTTTTCATCCAATTTCCATTCACATAATTATAGAAATCATCTTGCGGACGAACCGATTTATCCATAAAATCTAAACGAATAGCTTGATGCGCTTCTTGCGCCATACCCATTATAGAGGCGCAAGCAAAACTTGCTACCATTAGTTGTTTTTTCATAATATAAATTTTCGCTAGTATAAGTCGTCTTTACACGCTTATTTGTTACAAACTTAGTGATTTTAGCTAGAAAAATATTTATATAAAATAGTATATTTGGTGCGCAAACAAATTATTTTATTCATCATGCAAAATGACACAGTTCTCATTACCGGTGCTTTAGGGCAAATTGGTTCTGAATTAGCGGAAAAATTAATTTCTATTTACGGTAAAGACAAGGTAATTGTTACCGATATTCAACCAAAATCTTCTATCGAACAAGATTTTATATATGAAGAATTAAACGTTCTCGATGCCGAACGAATCCACGAAATCGTAGAAAAATACCAGGTGAAAATTGTTTACCATTTAGCTGCCTTGTTATCCGGAACTGCAGAAAAAAATCCACTTTTTGCATGGAAACTGAATATGGATTCGTTGTTGACTTTTCTAGAATTGGCAAAAGAGAAAAAAATCAATCAAATTTTTTGGCCTTCATCTATCGGGATTTTTGGTCCGGATACACCAAAAAATAATACGCCACAAAACACCGTTCATACGCCTTCTACCGTGTATGGAATCTCTAAATTATCGGGTGAATATTGGTGTAATTATTACCACGAAAAATTTGGAGTTGATGTAAGAAGCGTTCGTTTCCCTGGACTTATCAGCTGGAAAACTTTGGCTGGCGGTGGAACAACCGATTATGCAGTAGATATTTTTTACAAAGCCTTAGAAAATAATCATTACACTTCTTTCCTAAATAAAGGAACCTATTTACCAATGTTGTATATGGATGATGCTATCGAAGCTATTATCCAATTGATGAATGCGCCTTTAGAGAATTTAAGTATTCATACGTCTTATAATTTAGGTGGTTTGAGTTTTGAGCCTGAAGAACTGGCCGCAGAAATTAGAAAACATTTGCCAGATTTCACGATCGATTACGAACCCGATTTTCGACAAGCAATTGCCGATTCTTGGCCTTCGAGTATTGATGATGAAGTTGCCCGAAAAGATTGGCAATATCAGCCCAAATATGATCTTGATCGGATGACCGAAACGATGTTGCAACATCTAAGAAAAAAATTAAACATTCAATAAATAAGAATTTTTATCCTTTTAACTTTCGGAATGTTCTTTGCAGTTTTCTGTGTATCAAAACACAAACAACATGGCAAATTTCATTTCAAAGTTAAAAGGTCTTTATCAGTTAGCTTCTACAATTGATATCGAACAAGTTAATAAAATCTCTCAACAAGTCGATCTTCCTAAAATGCTGAATGCTTTGTCGCATCTCGACAAAAATAAAATGAAAGCTTTGGAAAAAATGATCGATCCTTCTCGCAAGAAAAAAGAACTTCCTCCGATTGATGGTGATTTTTATGATGTGTACCACGAATTATCTCCAGAATTACGTGCTATACAACTAAAAGTTCGGGAAGTAATGGAAACAAAAATTCAACCTTTGGTCAATGATTATTGGTTGCGAGACGAATTCCCCTTCGAAATAATTCCGATTTTTCAAGAACTCAATATTTGTGGCGTTACCTTCGAAGGATACGGTTGCCCTAATCTTCCTTTTCTTATGGAAGGAGTTATCGCTCACGAAATGGCAAGAATAGACGCTTCTATAGCTACCTTTTTCGGTGTACAATCTGGTTTAGTTATGGGATCAATTTATCTTTGTGGATCGGATGAACAAAAAAATAAATGGTTACCAGAATTGCAAAAACTCAACAAAATTGGCGCTTTTGGTCTTACCGAACCCGAAGTTGGTTCGGGTGCTGCAGGTGGCTTAACCACTACTTGTGAAAAAACTGAAAATGGTTGGCTTCTCAACGGTGAAAAAAAATGGATTGGGAATGCTCCTTTTGCAGACGTTATCATTATTTGGGCGCGTGATATTGCCGACGATCAGGTGAAAGGATTTTTGGTAGAAAAAGATAATCCTGGTTTTTCGGTAGAAAAAATTAAAGGTAAAATGGCGCTTCGAATTGTGCAAAACGGACAAATTACCTTGAATAACTGTTTCGTTCCTGATGCCGATAAATTAGAAAAAGCCAACACCTTCAAAGATACCGCAAATGTATTGCGAATGACGCGTGCTGGCGTTGCTTGGATGGCTACCGGATGTGCGCGCGGTGCTTATGAAAATGCGTTAGATTATACCCGAAAAAGAGAACAATTTGGTAAACCGATTGCTTCTTTTCAGATGATTCAAGGGCATTTGGTCGAGATGTTATCGAATCTTACAGCAATGCAAACCATGGTTTATCGCTTATCTGAAATTCAAGATGAAGGTAAATTGAAAGACGAACATGCGTCGTTGGCAAAAGTTTTTTGTACCCTTAGAACTCGAGATATCGTGGCTCATGCGCGCGAAGTGATGGGCGGAAACGGAATTTTACTCGATTATAATGTCGCGCGTTTTGTAGCCGATGCAGAAGCAATTTATTCGTATGAAGGCACTAAAGAAATTAACTCGTTGATTGTCGGTCGTTCAATTACTGGTTTTAGTGCTTTTGTATAAGGGTTTGATATTTTGTGTTTTAAAAACAAAAAGCAGTTATATTATTTAATAACTGCTTTTATATTTTGGTTTTGATAGGATGAAAATCTTATACGTATTGATTGATTTCGTATTGATCAATCGGATAGGTTGCAAACTGTTTTTGTTTTCCTTTTTGGAAGAAAAAATCTATCCTACCTAAAAATAATCCTGACCATCCGACTTGGTTTATCAATACTTTTTCTCCTACCGAATTTGTGTAAACTTGCGGCTCAGGCAAAAAAGTATGTGTATGTCCTCCGATAATCAGATCTATATTTTTGGTCGATTTTGCCAATACAACATCACTCACCTGATCGCTTGGATATTCGTACCCCAAATGAGAAAGACAAATTACCAAATCGCATTTTTGTTCTTCTCGTAAAATTCGGGTCATATCTTGTGCAATTTCTATCGGATCCAAATAAACAGTTTCCGCATAAGCACGTGGATCAACAAGACCTTTGAGTCCAACACCTAGTCCGAAAATTCCGATTTTTACACCATCTTTCACAATAATTTTATAAGGTTTTATCAGACCTTCTAAAATCGTATTGCTAAAATCGTAATTGGCATTTAGGATATCAAAATTAGCGTTTGGAAGTTGTTTTTTTAATCCTTCTAAATGATTATCAAACTCATGATTTCCTATCGTTCCGGCATCATAACCCATTTTCGACATCAGTTTATACTCCAATTCACCACCAAACATATTAAAATAAGGCGTTCCTTGAAAAACATCGCCTGCATCTAATAAAAGAACATTTTTCTCTTCTTTTCTGATTTGATGCAACAAAGTTGCTCGACGCGCAAAACCACCTTTGTTCGAGTATTTCGGATCTTTCGATTCTTCGAAAGGCTCTATTCTCGAGTGTTGATCGTTGGTGTGCAAAATGGTAATTTTCTTTACAGACGGTTCGTTGGCCAACAAATCTATAGAAGGCAATAAGGTGAAAGCAGAAGCCGCTGCGGTTTGTAGGATAAAATCTCTTCTTTTCATTTGGCAAAAATTCTTTGGTTGGTATCTACATGTAAAGTATCCGTTTTCTGAAATTCGACCATCAGCAAATCGCGTAATTTCAAGTTGAGTACTTTGGCATCGGTCGCTTTAGCAAAAAAGAACATTCGGTCACCTCCATTGTATAAGTAATCGGTGGTTGCAATACGGTATGTTTTTTGGTCGGATATTGGTTCTCCTTTTATGGTATAATCAGTGGCAGATTTTATCTGAATATTCGCTACTGGATGTCCAACACTAAAAGTTCTTAGGTACTCCATCATTTCTCTAACAGTTTGTCCTGAAAGAGTTAATAACATCATTTCGTTCTCAAACGGCATCAATTCGTAAACATTCCCAACGGTAAATGGTCCTTTGTTGAAACTTCTACGCAATCCACCATAATTCAAAACAACTGCGTCTGCTTGTAGTTTCGGGTCGTTTGCAAAATGCTGATTAATGTATGTCAAAGTCATATCGGCTGTCAGGTTGCACAAAGTACAGCTAAAACCGTCTTTGGTAAGATCCACTGGCGTATAAGTAATCACACGATTCATTTCTGCATCGAGTTTTTGTTTATACGGTTGGATAAAAGAAACCGTCGCAGAATCATCTTTCAATGAAGAATCTATCGGCTGATTTGCTTGAAAATCAACCTTTTCTTGATGCAGAGTTTGTGTAGCGCAAGACAACGTGAAGGTCATCAAACCAAACAAACCAAGATATTTTAGTTTTTTAATAGGTACTATCATACTTGCAAAATTCTTTATTTTAATTGGGAATCACGACTAAAAATCATTATTTTTTTTTAAACAAATTCTAAAGTTAAGTTTAGATTTGTGTTTACAAAAGATTATTAGGAAATTTACATATTTAATACCATTCATGAAAAAATTAATTGGAACCGGAGTTGCCCTTATCACTCCCTTCAAAGAAGATAAAAGTATTGATTTTCCTGCATTGGAAAAATTGGTTGATTATACCATAGAAGGCGGTGTAGAATTTTTAGTTGTGTTAGGTACAACTGCCGAAGCTGCTACGCTGACTGCAGAAGAACAACAAGCTGTAATAAATACAGTAATTCGGGCAAATAAACAACGAGTTCCATTGGTTTTAGGTATTGGTGGTAATAATACAGCTGCCGTTGTTAATGCATATAAAACAACAGATTTAGGAGCGTTTGAAGCGGTGTTGACTGTTTCTCCTTATTACAATCGACCAAGCCAAGAAGGAATTTATCAACACTATAAAACGATTGCGTCCCAAACCGATGCTAAAATAATTTTGTATAATGTACCAAGCAGAACTGGCTCGAACATTGAAGCTGAAACGACCATTCGTTTGGCCAATGAGTTTGACAATATTATTGCGGTAAAAGAAGCGTCACCAAATTTTTTGCAATCAACCGACATCCTACGACTAAATACAAGAAACGATTTTTTTGTTTTATCGGGTGATGATGAGTTTGCTTTGCCCATGACTTTGGCGGGAGGAAAAGGAGTAATTTCTGTTATTGCGCAAGGAATACCACAACAATTTTCGTCTATGATTCGTTTAGGATTAGACAGAAAAGTAGATCAAGCGTATGATGCTCATTATAAAATGGTAGAAATTACCCGAGCTATTTTTGCAGAAGGTAATCCTGCTGGTATAAAATCTGTATTGACTCATCAAGGAATCTGTTCACCTTACACACGTTTACCGTTGATGCCAGCCACAGAAAGTCTTTCGAAGACGATAAAAGAATTATTAAACAATATTAAGTAAAAAAAAGAAAATATGATATCACAAGTTATTCTCGATGCGCTGAACAAGCAAATAAAATTAGAAGGGGATTCTTCTCAACTCTACTTAGCAATGGCCTCTTGGGCTGAAGTAAAAGGATTAGAAGGTTCGGCAAACTTTTTATATGCGCATGCAGACGAAGAAAGAATGCATATGCTAAAATTGATTAAATTCATCAACGAACGCGGAGGAAAAGCACATGTTCCACAAATTGAGGAGCCAGATCAAAGCTTTACAAGTCTTAAAGATGTTTTCAAAGCTATCTTGAAACATGAGATTTTTGTATCAGAAAGCATCAATGAAATTGTAGGACTTACCTTGGATGAACGCGATTATACTACCCATAACTTTTTACAATGGTATGTATCAGAACAGATTGAAGAAGAGCGACTTGCGCGCACCATTCTCGATAAATTAGAAATGATTGGTGAAGACAAAGGAGGGCTTTATCTATTCGATCGCGATGTGGTAAATATGGATCAAGGACAAACAGCTGAATAACAGTTGATAGAAAAAAGAATGGTTGGATATTTTTTTATTCAACAAATAGTTTATTTTTAGTAAATTTGCAGAATGTTTAAAAAAGTTAGTTTAACCTTACTTGTAGCCGCGATGCTTACTTCGTGTAATACGCAGTACAACAAAGCAATGAAAAGCTCTGATAAAGATGAGATTTTTTCTATTGCCAATACATTGTTCGAACAAGGTAAATACGATTTAGCACTTGAGTTGTATAATCGAATTTCTACCTCATTTGTTGGAACAGAAAAAGCGGCAGACATTGCCTATAATATCGCACAAGCCAACTATAACGATGAAAATTATCGTTTAGCGGGGCATTTGTTCAAGAATTTTGCAGGTACCTATCCATTGGATCATCGTGCAGAAGATGCCCTTTATTTATCGGCTTTTTCATATTACAAAGATTCTCCTCGCTATAATCTCGATCAGACTAGTACATATAGTGCGATTGATGAAATGCAAAATTTCATCAATACTTATCCAGAGTCTGAACACGTTGCACAAGCAAATGAGTATATAGACGAACTTCGTGGTAAGTTAGAGAAAAAAGCATTCGAAATTGCACGAGTATATTATAAAACAATGAAGTACAAAGCTGCAGGAGTTGCTTTTGATAATATGGCGGACGATTTTCCGGATTCTAAATACCGAGAAGAAGCAATGTTGTATTCACTTCGTTCGAAAGCTGAATTGGCCATGAATTTTAGCCGATTAGAAAACAAAGAACTCCGTTTACAAGAAGCACTAACCCAGTATAAAGTATTTTCTCGCCTATATCCTGAATCATCTTTCAAAGGAGAAGCAGAAAAAATAAACACTAGCTTAGCCAAAGCAGTCATCGATTTTGATAAAGTGAAAGCACAAGTCGATTTGCAAAAAGAGGCACAAAAAGCGAAAGATAGAAACGTACAATATAACTTAGATAATCAAACTGTAAATTAAACGAAATCATTATGAACTTTAAAGATATAGACGCTGCAACAACAACTGTAACGTATAACCGTAACCAAATTGAGGCCAAAACAGGGAACATCTACGAAGCCATCGTGATTATGGGAAAACGTTCTGAGCAAATCAATCAAGAGATGAAACAAGAACTTATCCAGAAATTAGATGAGTTTGCTTCTCATACCGATTCTTTAGAAGAAGTATTCGAAAACCGTGAGCAAATCGAAGTATCAAAATTCTACGAACGCTTACCAAAACCTACTTCTATCGCTATCAAAGAATGGGTAGATAATGATATTTATTTCAGAAATCCAAACGAGGATTAATGTCAAGACTGAAAAATAAAAATATACTTGTGGCAGTAACTGCCGGAATAGCGGCCTACAAGGTCGCTATTTTAGTTAGATTACTCATCAAACAAGAAGCGCAGGTGAAAGTCATAATGACGCCTGATGCCCGAAATTTTGTAACGCCTCTCACCCTTTCTACTCTTTCTAAAAATTCGGTAGAATGGGAATTTTTTGGCGAGCATGGCGATTGGAACAACCATGTAGAATTTGGTCTTTGGGCCGATTATATGGTCATTGCGCCTTGTACCGCAAATACGCTTTCTGCGATGGCAGATGGCACTTGTAATAATCTTGTGCTTGCAACGTATTTGTCGGCAAAATGCCCTGTGATTATTGCACCGGCAATGGATTTGGATATGTATCAACATCCAACGACTAAGTCGAATTTCGAAATTCTTGAGAAAAATAATGTTCACATCATTCCGTCAGAAAGCGGTGAATTAGCAAGTGGTTTAGTCGGTGAAGGTCGAATGGCTGAACCCGAACATATTGTCGATTTCTTAGATAAATTTATCGAAAAAGATTTACCACTTTTGGGGAAACATGTCTTGATTTCTGCTGGTCCAACGTACGAAAATATCGATCCGGTTCGATTTATCGGAAATTACTCTTCAGGAAAAATGGGCTATTCTTTGGTCGAAGCTGCTTATTTGCTTGGCGCAAAAGTAACCTTGGTTTCTGGTCCAAGTGCCGAAAAAGTTTCTCATAACGAAATTATTGTCGAGAAAGTTACTTCTGCGCTTGACATGTATTCTGCGATGCACAACAATTTTCAAGAAGCAGATATTACTATAATGGCAGCCGCTGTAGCGGATTATCGTCCGAAAAATAAAGCCGAACAAAAGATCAAAAAAGATGAAGATACGATGATTATCGAATTGGTGAAAAATCCTGATATTCTGAAATCTTTAGGAGAAATAAAAACTTCCGATCAAGTTTTGGTAGGATTTGCCTTAGAAACCAACAATGAAATTGCTTTTGCTGAAGGAAAATTGAAAAAGAAAAACTTAGATTTTATTGTTCTAAATTCGATGAGAGATAAAGAAGCTTGTTTTCAGAAAGACACCAATAAAATTACTATTTTAGATCGAAACGGTGAACAAAAAAACTTCGAAGCAAAATCGAAAAAAGAAGTTGCTTTCGATATTTTATCCTATCTTATCACCCAAAAATTATCATAATGCATAAGTTATTCTCAATTGCTTGTTTTGCGCTGGTTTCTACGTTTAGTTGGGCGCAAACCTTTGTAGCAGACGTCAATATAGATTATTCGCAAGTTCAAGGTTCTAATACACAAGTGTATCAAACTTTGCAGAGATCTTTAAAAGATTTTATCAATAATACGAATTGGACTTCTACCCGATTGAAACCTCACGAAAGAATCGAAGCGAATTTCAATATTATTATCATAAATAAAACCGGTAACGAATACAAAGCATCGCTTTTGGTTCAATCGAGAAGACCGGTTTTCAATTCTACGTATTATACACCGATGTTGAATCTAAATGATAATAATTTTACCTTCGAGTATTCTGAGAATGAACAATTGGTTTTCAATGACAGAAAGTTTAGCAATAAGAATCTTACCGATGTGGTGGCTTTTTATATCTACATGATTTTAGGGTATGATGCGGATTCTTTTGCGAGAAATGGCGGAACAGATTATTACAAAACTGCACAGAAAATTGCCCAATTAGGACAAGGTTCTAAGTTTAGTGGTTGGAGTGATTTAGATGGTTTACAAGCGAGAAGTTTATTGGCGAGTAATTTCCTGAAAAGTGATGCAAACAACTTACGCACAACCATTTATCAATACCACAGAAACGGTTTAGATTTGATGGCCGAAAGTGATATGCGCGCCAAAAACAATATTGGGAATGCATTGTTACAGTTGGATTTTTATGCAAAAGGAAATTTTCAGCAATTCTATCCGGTAGATTTATTTATCACGGCCAAAAAAGATGAGCTTACTAAAATTTTTGGTGGTGGTCCTGTTTCAACGGTCAATCTTCCGCAATTAAAAGAAATATTAAATACGCTTTCTCCAAAAAATATGGAGACCTGGAACAACTTGAAAAAATAAGATGTTACAAAGTTTACGTGTCACAAATTTCGCAATTATCGACGAACTCGAAGTTGAGTTTGAAAAAGGTTTAACGACCATTACCGGTGAAACTGGTGCTGGTAAATCGATTCTATTAGGCGCTCTAAAATTAGTTTTAGGCGATAGAGCTGATATGAAATCACTCAAAAATCAAGAAAATAAAGGAATTATTGAAGCAACTTTTCAGATAATAGAATTGGACCTTCAAACTTTTTTTTCTGAATATGAGTTGGATTATGATCCGGAAACAATCATCCGAAGAGAATTATTACCGTCTGGTAAATCACGTGCTTTTATCAACGATACTCCAGTTAATATCAATACATTACAAAAGTTATCAGAACAATTAATTGATATCCATTCCCAATTCAATACAGCTAAAATAATCGAAAATGATTATCAACTTCACATCCTAGATGCATATGCGCAAGATCAGAAAGAAATCAAATCCTACCAAAAAGATTTTACAACGTATAGCTCTTTACAAAATGAGCTAGAACGATTAAAATCTCAACGACAAGAAATGGCGAACAACCATGACTATAATGTGTATTTGTTGGAGGAACTTTCGCAAGCAGAGTTGAAGAAAGATGAGTTAGAAAGTTTAGAAGCCGAAGCAAAAACCTTGAATCATGCTGAAGATATTCTCCTGAATTTAGCAGAAATTACGCAGCGTTTTGAGGGAGATGAATTTGGACTTTTGGCTGTTTTGCGTGAAGCTGAACAAAAGTTGGATAAAATAAGTAGTTTTTCAGAAGATTTTTCTACGTTACACAAACGATTGATTTCTGTTCGAATTGAGTTGGAAGATGTGCAACAAGAATTGGAAGAAGAATTGAGCAGTTTAGAAGCTAATCCAGAGCGATTAAACGAAATTAATGAGCGTTTGGATTTGCTACAAAATTTATTGCGAAAACATCAAGTACAAACAATTGATGAGCTCTTGGCAATCGAAGAAAATTTAGCACAACAAAGTTTTGGATTAGAAAATATAGAAGAATCCATAGCCAAGAAAGAAAAAGAACTTATTGCACTTGAAAATTTATTAGAAGAAAAAGCTCAAAAACTTCATACGACAAGAGAAAAATCGATTCCGAAAGTTGAGAAATATTTAATGAATACTTTGCAACAATTAGGAATGCCAAATGCGGTATTAACGATTCATTTACAAACCTTAACTCGTTTTACATCGACAGGAAAAAGTAAAGTTGAATTTCTTTTTAGTGCCAATAAAGGTTTAGAACCAAAAAATATAGAAAAAGCAGTTTCTGGTGGAGAAAGATCTCGCTTGATGCTGGCAATCAAAAAGTTATTGGCAGAACATTTGCATCTTCCTACCTTGATTTTAGATGAAATTGACACAGGTATTTCAGGGAAAGTAGCAAATGATACAGGATTGGTTATGAAAGAAATGGCTAAAAATATGCAGCTTTTGGTCATTACCCATTTGCCGCAAGTAGCTTCGAAAGGAAATCAGCAATACAAAGTGTACAAGACAACGAGTGAAAATTCGACATCAACTCAAATCAAAAAACTCAATCATCAAGAGCGTTTAAACGAAATTGCACAAATGATTTCTGGCTCTACGGTGACTCCTTCTGCTTTGGAGCAAGCAGAAACTTTAATGCAATAAAACCGATGTGCAAAGTTCATCCACTACCCAATAAAAAGAAGGTTTCTTTACCCGAAAAATTTACTTTTCCGTTCTATTACGATCCACATCCTTTGGCAATCGAAGCTTCGGAAATTTTACAAAATTATCTCAATACGACTTCCGATTTTGATCATAATTTTGGTTTGGAAAATGATCGACAAGATTTGGAAATTGGTAAAATGTTTGGTGTTTTGGTAGTGAAAACTAAAGAAAATTCTTTAGGATTTTTAGCTGCTTTTTCAGGAAAATTAGCCAATGAAAATCACTGGGATTATTTTGTTCCACCGGTTTTTGATATGCTCCAAAAAGACAGTTATTTTCTTCAGAAAGAAGAAATTCTAAACGCTTTAAATAGTTCTATTGATACTTTAGAAAAAGAAAGTTATTTAATTGATTTACAGACAAAAATAAAAAATAGAAAAACGTATTTCGTTGAACAAATTGCCGATCAGAAACAGAAAATGAAACGGCAAAAAACTCAACGAGATGAAATGCGTAAACAATTACAAGAAAAACTTACAGCAGAAGAATTTGAACTTCAAAACGCTTTACTCATCAATGAAAGTTTAGCTGAAAAAAGAGTCTTGCGAGATTTGAAGGAAGAACAAACTTTGACCTTACAAAAATTAGAAAATCAAGAAGCTGAATTCGTAAACAAAATAGAAGCATTGAAAAGCGAACGAAAAGCTTTATCCAATCAATTGCAAGCTTATTTATTTCAGCAATATCAATTCTTAAATCAAGACAAAAAATCTAAAAGTTTATTAGCAATTTTTGGAAAAAATCCACCGGCAGCAGCTGGAGAATGTGCAGCACCCAAACTATTGCATTATGCATTTTCTCATGATTTGCAACCGATTTGTATGGCCGAATTTTGGTGGGGAGCTTCACCCAAATCAGCCGTAAGAAAACATGCAAATTATTACCCGTCATGCACTCAAAAATGCCAACCAATTTTAGGGCATATGTTGAGCGCTACACTGGTTGATGATAACCCTTTTTTGCTTGACACAAATAAAGATAAGGAAATCGAATTTTTGTATGAAGACGAAGCGATTATTATCATTAATAAACCCGAAAATTTTCTTTCTGTCCCTGGAATAGAAAGAAAAGATTCTGTACAAACGCGATTACAACAGCATTACCCTCATATTTTATCTCCGATGATTGTACACCGACTAGATATGCAAACTTCTGGTTTGATGGTTATTGCTAAATCGAAAATTGCCCACGAAAAGTTACAGAAACAGTTTCTGAAAAAGAAAGTAAATAAACGATATGTAGCTTTATTGAATGGGGAAATAACCTCAAAATCTGGTGAAATTAATTTGCCTTTGCGGGTAGATTTAGAAGATCGTCCTCGACAATTAGTTTGTTATCAATTTGGTAAAAATGCAAAAACTATTTACGAAGTTGAATCTATATCAGATGGAATTACAAGAATTTTATTTTACCCAATAACAGGAAGAACCCATCAATTACGCGTGCATGCTGCGCATTCTTTGGGGCTTGACACACCAATTTTGGGAGATGATTTGTATGGACAGAAAGCCTCTCGTTTATTTTTACATGCAGAACGATTAGAATTTTTTCATCCTATTTCAAATAAAAAACTTACATTTATCAAAGAGCCAAATTTTTAATTTTATACTACTATGCAAAATATTACTGTGAAGGATATGATTTATCAGCAGATGGATCATTTTTTAGGAAAAGCGATCAATCAAGATAATCAAATTACTTTATCGAAAGTGATGGAAATTGCAGCTTGGGTGAGCGCTTTTGTCATTCGTCAACGTCATGTCCAAGAAGGGCATATTTCTGAGGACGAAATGCAATTGGTAATGGGAACAATCGGTAATTTTTGTTATGAAAATTTTCGCGATAATTTCACACAACAAGAGTTTAATCTCATCAGTACCAAAACATTAGAGTTGCTTAAAACTCCAACTTTTGATCAAGATGCCAAAACCTATTTCGAACAATATTATTCGATGAAATAATCGGTATTTAGGAGGTGATTTTATTGAGATAATCAATCACCTTTTCATTGAAAACAGCAGGCTGATCAACATTAACAACATGCCCCGAATTTGGTACAATATAAATTTCGGCCGTACGTTGATGTTTTTCAGCTATTTTTTTGATGCTCGGTAAAAACATATGATCTTCTTCTCCCATAATATAAAACGTTGGGATATCGCATTCTACCTCTCTAAAAATTCTGAGTAATGGAAAAACATCAGCCGTTAATTTGAACCATTTTAAGAATTCTTTTTGATACAATTTTTTAGCTTCTCGAATAAAAAGAGAACGTGATTCTTTGTGCGTATTTTTGGGCATAATGACAAATGCCAAAATCTTGTATAACAATAAATAAGGCATAATATTCTTGAAAAGATTCCCAACGGTAATCAGAACTTTTCCACGAAAATTAAGCTTCATTACTGCTCCGCCCATCACCATAGACGCCAACCGATTAGGTTGTAATTCTGCCAATTGACGAATAATAATCGTCCCGAGAGACATGCCTACAAAATGAGATTTCTGAATCTTGAGATGATCCAGAACCTCTATAATATCTTTGGCAATCGATTCGAACGAGTAACGCTTTTCGAATAACGAACGTAAGTTGGCTTTTGATCTCCCATGACCACGCAAATCGAGCAACAAAACATTGAAATGTTTTTTGAATGCCCTGATCTGCTTAAACCATATTGTCGAACTTCCGCCTGCTCCGTGAACAAACGTTACCCATTCGGTCGATGTTGGATGTGTATATAATGTATGCGCTAACAAATTTTATCCTATAAAATGTAAAAATAAAACAAACTGTTTTATCCTTCGTTGTTTAATAATACCGCAGCTTCTTTTGCAAAATATGTAGAAATAAGGTCTGCTCCTGCTCTTTTAAAAGCGGTTAAAGATTCTAACATGACTTGGTCATGATCGAGCCATCCTTTTTCTGAGGCTGCTTTAATCATGGCGTATTCACCCGAAACCTGATAAACAGAAACCGGAACTTGCAGATGATCTTTCACTAAACGAACAATATCTAAATAAGCCATTCCAGGTTTTACCATCAAAATATCGGCACCTTCTAATACGTCTGCTTCTGCTTCACGCAAAGCTTCCATGCTATTGTGGTAATCCATTTGATAGGTTTTTTTATCTTTCGGAATTTCCTGATTTTCTACCGGAGCACTATCCAATGCATCTCGGAAAGGTCCATAGAAATTACTCGCATATTTTGCAGCATACGACATAATCCCAACATTGGTAAATCCGTTTTGATCCAAACCTTCTCGTATAGCAGCAACACGACCATCCATCATATCCGACGGAGCCACGAAATCTGCCCCACTTTCTGCATGTGAAATAGACATTTTTACCAAAGCTTCTACCGTTTCATCATTCAGAACTATTCCGTTTTTCACAATTCCATCATGACCAAACATCGAATAAGGATCCAACGCTACATCGGGCATAACTACCATTTCAGGAGCAACTTCTTTTACTGTTTTGATGGCTCTTTGCATCAAACCATCGGGATTCCAAGCTTCTTTACCGGTGTTATCTTTTAGCGATTGATCGACTTTTACATAAATATTTACTGCACGAATTCCTAACTGCCAAATCAATTTTATTTCCTCTTTCAATAAATCCAACGATAAACGATAAACGCCTGGCATAGAAGGAATTGCTTCTTTGCTGTTTACGCCTTCATTAACAAATATTGGTAGGATGAAATCCTTGGTACTTAAATGATTTTCTCGGATTAGCGAACGAACCGATTCGTTGACTCTTAATCTTCTATGACGAATTGGAATTTCCATGTTGTTTTGTTTTTTTTAATGCGCCAAATATACGCTAATTTGATGGAATTTTGGGTAGGATAAAAAGCTTTAACAAGAGGTTTTGAATTCACTAAGAAAAGTTTAATTTTGCAGCATGCGAATAGATATCATCACCGTTTTACCAGAATTATTAACCAGTCCTTTTAGCGCTTCGATCATGAAACGCGCTCAAGACAAAGGATTGGTCGAAATTCATGTTCATGATTTACGGGAATTTGGAAAAGGAAAATATAGACATGTGGACGACTATCCGTATGGCGGAAGTTCGGGTATGGTTTTGATGTGCGAACCGCTTGATCAATGTATCGAAAAGTTGACGACTCAACGAACCTACGATGACATTATTTACCTTACACCCGATGGTGAAACGCTGAATCAGACGATGGCAAATAGTTTTTCATTGAAAGGAAATTTGATGATGATTTGTGGGCATTACAAGGGAATCGATCAACGAATTCGCGATATGTGGGTAACCAAAGAAATCTCGATTGGTGATTATGTGTTGAGTGGTGGAGAATTCGGTGCCATTATTTTGGCCGACAGCATCATTCGATTGATTCCGGGTGTTTTGGGCGATGAAACTTCTGCTCTCTCCGATTCTTTTCAAGACAATTTATTGGCTCCACCCGTTTATACACGCCCTGCAGAATACAAAGGGCATAAAGTTCCTGAGATATTATTGTCAGGAAATTTCCCAAAAATAGAACAATGGTTACACGATCAGGCAGTTGAAAGAACTAAAGCTCGACGACCTGATTTATTAGAAGAATAAAAAAAATCCTACCGAAAATATAATGGTAGGATTTTTTATTTTCTATCAAAATTCATGTTTTAGACAGCATCAAAATCGATGGTTAATTTTGCAGATTTCGGACGAGAAATACAAGCCAAAGTCAAACCATCTTCATAATCAGAATCGGTCAACACAAAGTTTTCTCCAATATTTACTTCGCCTTCTTTCACTTTACACAAACAGCTGCTGCAAATCCCACCTTTACAAGAATAAGGCGCATCGATATCTTCATCTAACAATGTATCAATTAGATTTTTTTCTTTGTGCCAAGTTACTGTATGCTGCTCATTATCGAGGATTACGGTAACTTCTACTGTATCGACATTCGAATCATCTTCCCCAAAAATCATTTTCGGATTGGTCAATGGATTGAAGAGTTCGAAATGAATATGTCGTTCAATAATTCCAGCATTTTTAATCGATTTTGCCAACTCAAAAATCATTTCCTCTGGACCACAAACCAAGGCTTCATCAACTTCGTCGATATCAACCAATTGATTCAAAATCAAATCAAACTTCGCTGCATCAATCCGACCATTAAACAACCAATCTTCTTGCGTATCGTTTGTGTAAAAATGGAAAACATGGAGTTGAGAAGGATATTTCAGTTTCAGTTCATTGAGCCGCTCATTAAACATCACCGAATTTGCCGAACGATTCCCGTAGAATAAATAGAAATTTACCCATTCTTCGGTTTGCAAAGTGTATTCTAAAATACTCATAATCGGCGTTATTCCACTTCCTGCCGCAAAAGCCAAAAGAGTTCTTTTTTCATTGGGTTTGGAAGGAATGACAAAACGACCATTTGGAGTGGAAACATTCAATTGATCTCCGATTTTGATTTCATTGACCAAAAAGTTAGACACTTTTCCTTTTTCAGTTGCCTTTACAGCAATCGACCATTCTTGGTTGTTAGGCGAGCTGCAAAGTGAGTAATCTCTGCGTTCTCCGTTAATTTCTAAGGTTATATATTGCCCTGCTTGGTAAGAATAAGCTTCTTGTAAATCGGCAGGAACATCGAAAAACAATTGCACCGAATCATCGGTTAATTGCTTTTTATCTTTTATGGTGAGTAAATTAAAATTCATTTCTATTCTTTCTTTGCGTTTTTGCTTATAATTGGTATTACCTTTGTTTTATAACACCGTGCAAATTTAAGGTATCTTGTGCACAAAAGAAAACATAAAATATATGGAAATAGCACTTATAGCCCATGATGGGAAAAAAGCAGAAATGGTTAATTTCATCATGAAACATCGAGAAGTTCTTGCCGCCAATAACATTCATCTTATTGCCACAGGAACAACAGGAAAATATGTAGAACAAGTTGGATTAGAAGTTACACCAATGCTTTCTGGTCCTTTGGGAGGGGATGCACAAATTGCTGCCCGTGTTGCCGAAGGAATCACCAATATGGTTTTCTTTTTCCGCGATCCGATGGGAAAACATCCGCACGAACCCGATGTCAATATGTTGTTGCGTTTGTGTGATGTACACAATGTTCCGCTTGCAACCAATCCTGCTACAGCAGAAATGTTACTCGATCACTTAACGAAATAAGAAATAAATTACCACAGATCAAGATGAAATTTTGGTCTATCTCGTAAATTTGTCTTCTAAATAATTATAAAAAAATGAATCTAATAGATAGTTTAAAGTGGCGATATGCAACTAAAAAAATGAATGGAGAAAAAGTAGAACAAGCGTTGGTCGATCAAATTGTAGAAGCTGCTCATTTGGCTCCATCATCTTCGGGTGTTCAACCTTTTGAAATTATTGTCGTGTCGAACGAAGAATTGAAAAAACAAATTCAACCCATCGCATACAATCAATCTCAAATTGTAGATGGTTCTCATTTGCTAATTTTCGCATCGTGGGATCAATATACCGATGAGCGAATCGATTTTATTTTTGATCACATGGATCGCGAAAGAGATTTACCAGAAAACAATTCTAACGATTATAAAAACGGCTTGAAGAAAACACTTTTTGCTTTGAGCAAAGAGCAACAAGCTTGTCATACAGCCAAACAAGCTTATCTTTCTTTCGGGGTGGCGATTGCTGCTGCTGCTGAATTACGCGTAGATGCAACGCCAATGGAAGGTTTTGATAATGCAGCATTGGATACGTTTTTAGGATTGGATAAAAAAGGTTTGAAATCGCAAACCATTCTTACTTTAGGGCATCGTGCTACTGAAGGTGATTGGTTACAAGGCTTGAAAAAAGTTCGTCAACCAAAAGAAAAATTTATCACCGAACTGAAATAATTTATCTTTTTTGATAAATAGTACACTGAATAAATTGATAATAAAAGAAGGATTGTTGCACTTTGCGCAATCCTTTTTTATGGATAATAGTTTCGATATGGGGTAATTTTGTCACTTTTACTTTAGCTACTAATCCGAAAAAGAAATACATACAACACAACAATATTTTTTGCCAATTGTTCGGATTCTCAGTATAATCGACCACCATAATTTTAGGATTATCATTAGCTTCTATTAATTTTTGTATGAGTGTTGCTACTTGATTATCGGTAAAATTGTCTAATAAAAATGGTAAAATAATTACCTCAAAACCTTTCGGTAAATCATCACGAAGTACGTCTAAACAATAAATTTCTGTATTCTGCGGCAATTTTCTTTTCTTACAAATCTCTAGCATATTGAAAGATTGATCAATCAAAACGAAACGAGAAAATTTTTGTGTAGAAAATTTATCTAGAAATTTCCCATCTCCAACTCCTAAAATCAATACTTTATCGGTAGAAGTGGCTTGTTTCAATGCGAATTCTTGTGCTCGAATCAAATGATTGCCAAACACCAATCTACTCAAAAACTGATAATATGGTGCAATAAATGAATAATCCAATAAAGTAATTGTTAGTTCGAAGTAGAATCTTCTAATTCTTCGGGAAACCGAAGGTTCATCAATAATTCTGTCATCAAACGACCACGAAATTGACATTCGGTTTCGAATAAAATCAAATCAAAAACATCTTGCAATTGATTTCGATCGATATAATCGAAAATTAGTCGATTTCCTTCATTATAAAAGTAAAAATCGAGTTCTGTGAAATATCCACGTAAATTCTGAAATCTATGCTGTTGTATAAATTCCTGATCGCGAAACAAATCTGCAAATTTCATTGTTCGCTTCTGAAAAACTGACGACTTCTCGCCTATTGTAGTTTCTAGAAAAAGATCATCGATTGTATAAGAAGAAAAAAGATAAGCAAAACCTTTAAAATCATATTCGGAAATATGCAAAGAATATCGCTTATCTTTCTTATATAGTATGAATCGACGGGTAAAATCATGCACATGACTTATTTTAGAGAAATCTCTAAAAGCTTCATTGGGTTCTATGATATTCAAGTCATGCATACTCAAATATACTAAAAAAGTCTGAATATCAAATGGTTAGATAAAAATATTTTATCTAACCATTTAAAGATGATATAACTTATTGATTTTCAACTTATTCTTTCGGTAAGAAAACTTCTGCCATCATGCAACGTGCACTTCCACCTCCCAGATTTTCAATGGTTTCAATGTCCACAGAAATAATCGGATTGTATTTTTCGATTGCTTCTATTTGTTCGGTTGTGAGAGAATTATAAGCCGATTGCGACATCACCAAATAAGCTTGTCCTAAACCGCCTACCTGCAACATGTTTCCGGCAAATTGATGCATTTGTTCTTCGGTAATCGAAATGATTTCTTTCCCTGAATCCAACAAAACATCACAAACATGTTTTTTCTCTTGTACATCATCCAAACTATCCAAACAAATAACCGCATAACGATCTGCAACACACATCATTACGTTGGTATGATAAATTGGTAAACGTTCGTTGTTAACTGTTTGATAAGCAGTGAAATAAACTGGCGTATATTCTAAATCTTCGCAAAATTCTATGAACAAATCTTCGTCTGTTCTTGGTGAAATTGCGGCATAAGCCAATTTATTTTCGCGATCGAGAATGATACTTCCTGTCCCTTCTAAAAAAATATTATCTTCTTCGGCTTCCGTATAATCAATAATATCTTTGATCAAAAAACCTTTGCTTTCTAACAACTCGAAAATATCTTCTTCTCGTCTTTCTTGACGTCTATTTTCGGCAAACATAGGATACAAAACACAATCGCCATTCTCATGAAAACTGATCCAATTATTCGGGAAAATCGAATCGGGAGTGTGGGGATTTGGTGTATCTTTTATCGTAAGTACATTTACGCCTTTTTCGCGCAAAGCATTCACCATTTGTTGAAATTCTTGAAGCGCCAAGGCTTGAATTTCATCAGCTGAACTTTCTGGTTTCTGCTGAAAATAATTATTCACAGCCGTTTGCGCATTGTAATGAAACGCAACAGGCTCAACCATTAAAATGGTTTGGGTATATTGTTTATTTTTCATCTGTACGGTATAATGGTAATGTTGAACAACGGAGTAATCCCCCCATTTTAGATACTTCTCGGTAATGAATTTCTTCTACTTCTATTCCCCATTTCTCTTGCAAATGCGCATTGAGTCGTGTAAAATTCTTTTCAGAAACAATAACAGTTGGTGAAATAGAAAACACATTTGGCGTCATCCAATACATTTCTTCTTCGGTTACCTGAAAAAGATTTTCTTCTCCAAATAAATCTACAAGAAACTGATATTCTTCTTCTTTCCTAAAACCATTTTTATAGATAATCGCTTTGTCTTTGCCTACGGGCTGAAAAGTACAATCCAAATGCAAGATTCCTTTGTACGGATCTTCATCATTTTTGTGCAAATCAAAAGCAATCACTTTTTTGTTAGGAAATTGATTTTTAAGGAATTCTACCGCTTGCATATTGGTCCGAGCGGTTTTGTATTGTTTAAAATCATCACCCAAATATGTTCCGACAAAAATATAATCATTCCACAGCAAAACATCGCCTCCTTCGACATAGACATCTTCCGGAATTTTTATGTATTGATGTGATGGAATACTTTTTTCGATAAAATTAATCGCTTCTAATTCGGGCAAACGATCAGGAATAATATTGGATACGAAAAATTTATCTTCGATCACAAAAGCAATATCTCGAGCGAAAACTTGATTGACACCTACTAAATCTTTCGGGCGAAGAACTTCTACTTCATGTTTTTTTAGTACAGCTTCGAATTCGGCCATTTCATTGACCAAATCTTTTTCTTTCGGATACGTTTTCTCCAAAACACTTTCATACGATTTCGCATCAAAAACATCTTCTAGTGTAGGTTCTTTTCCCAAATCATTGGCAATACCTAACACCACCGTTTTCAAGCGATCACTCTCGTTATTTACGTGTAGTTGCATAGTTTATTTCATTTTTTTGTGTGGCAATTATATGTTTAAGTTTTGGTTTATTTAGCTAAACCTAAAACTTTGAGACCGTTTACGGTAGCTATATCAGAAAGACTTTCTACATCATAATAATGGCAAGATTCTAGCATCACTCTCAGCTCGGTAAGCAAATGTCCGTCAGAAAAAGGTTTGTAAATATCATTGATATTATCCGTACCAAAGGCAACATTAATTCCTCTCGGCACCATTTCATCAACCGGCGTCACCGAATTGTGTGATGGCGCTAAACGCTCTGTTCGGTTATGATCAATCCAAGCGGTAGGACAAGAAATCACGTGTAAATCTGCTTCTTTTATCAAATCATACAACTCGAAACGATATTTTTTTGGATGAGCTGCAACCGAAATCGAATGCACTGCCGAAACTTTTCCTTGCATTCCATGTTCGATAACTTTACGCGCCAATTGTTCTGTTTCTTTTTCTTCATCGGTATTGAACTGATCGACATGCACATGAACCAAAAGATTTTTTTCTTTGGCGGTCGAAAGCAAAACATCGAGATGTTCGTCTTCTTTACCAAAATCTTTGGCTGGTAAACCACCAATAATGTCCACGAACTGAGAAGAAAGATCAAACCATTCTCTTGCTTTCGGGTCGATAACTCCTTTGAGAACCTGATTTGCAAAACGAATTTGTAAATCGTTTCCGTAATTTTCTCGTAAACGTTGAGCCGCTAAAATAGACCGATCTTCGATCACTTCATCACAATCTATAAAAGAGCCAATCGCTTGTACGCCTTGCTCGAGCATGTAGGTAATGGCTTTTTCCATTCGGAAATAAATATCATCGACCGAAGAATTTCTTTTCATATCATCGACCAAATGCCATTTTTCTTTCAGATAAGAATTAGATAAAGCAAACGTATCTTGTGTCAAAGAATACGCTCTATCCAAGTGAGAATGTGCATTCACCCAACCTCCTTTGGCTTGTACTTTTTCTAAAACTTCTTCGATTGGATTGTAATTGTTAGCGTTCATTTTTTGTTTTTTGTTTGTTTTTGTTTGGATGCAAAAATACTACGCTTTTATGGCTTTTCTTAACCGAAATGATGCCGATTATCTAAAAAGATTTGCGTAATTTTGTTTTTTATTTCTAAAATTTTCTAATACTTCTTTAGTTGGTTTTCGATTGGAAATTTTCCTATCTTATTTCGTGTTGGTTACGCCTTCTATTTTATCCTACCAAACATATAAATCTTTCTGAATTTGATATAAAACTTTGCACCATAATATTTCGGATATTTGTATAAGATAAATAATTATACAATGTCAACTACACAACAATATACTATTCATGGCTTGCAAAACTATCAAAGTAAAAAAGAAGTTGAAGCTGTCCTCAATACAATTCCTGGCGTAAAAGCCAAAGTTTTTTTACCCGATCAGTTTTTCATTGAAAGCGAAAATGAACTTTCGCCAGAAGAACTTCAGCAATACCTTACACAAGCTGGTGATTATCATTTAGTAATTCCTGGCGACTCTTTGCCGGATCATATTTTGGCCAACCAATCCGAAAGTGGAAAATATATTTGTCCGATGTTTTGCGAAGGCGATAAAGAATATGACGAACCTGGTCGTTGCCCAGTTTGTAATATGTTTTTATTGCCGGTTGAGCAAGTCGATAAGAGTCCATTACAGAACAAAACCGAACAAACAGCTGGCACAAGTTGCTGTTCGGGTCATACCGGAATTTATCCTCCTCCAAGTTTTAGCGATGAACAAATGGGGAAATATTATTGTCCTATGATGTGCGAAGGCGATAAAGTGTATGATGAAATGGGCAGTTGTCCGGTTTGTGGAATGAACTTAGAAAAAATCACTCCCCTCAAACCAAAAATACAATATACCTGTCCGATGCATCCGGAGATTATTTCGGATGAACCAGGGAATTGTCCGATTTGTGGAATGGATTTGGTGCCGATAGAACCCACAGACGAAGTTGATGAAGTGTATCTTGGCATTCGTAAAAAGTTTTTGCTTTCGGTTATTTTCACCATACCTGTATTTATTTTGGCCATGGGCGAAATGATTCCAGGTAATCCGATCGGGAAAATTATTTCACCCAAAACTTCAGCCTACCTTCAGTTTATATTATGTTTACCAGTTATTTTTTATTGTGGTTGGACGTATTTTGTTCGAGCTTATAACTCATACAAAACTTGGAATCTCAATATGTTTAGTTTGATTGGATTAGGAACAACAGCTGCATTTTTGTACAGTCTTGTTGCCTTGTTTTTCCCACAAATATTTCCTGCTGAATTCAAATCACATCACGGACAAATTGGATTGTATTTCGAATCGGTAGCCGTAATTATTACATTGGTTATTTTAGGACAATTGATGGAAGCCAAAGCGCATTCTAAAACCAACAAAGCATTAAAAGAACTGATCAAACTTACTCCTAATGAAGCAACTTTAATTACCCAAGATGGAGATAAAAAAGTATTGGTTGATACCCTAAAAATTGGAGATCAATTACGGGTTCGACCAGGCGATAAAATTCCGATAGATGGTAAAATAATCGATGGAAATAGTGATATCGACGAATCTATGATTACAGGAGAACCTATTCCGGTCGCAAAAAGTATAGACTATAAAGTGATTGGAGGGAGTATAAATGGTTCGGGAAGCTTTATCATGGAAACCGAAAAAATCGGGCAAGACACCATGTTGTCGCACATCATTCAGATGGTGAATTCGGCAAGTAGAACGCAAGCGCCAATTCAACGTTCGGTAGATAAAATTTCTAAAATATTTGTTCCAACAGTGATCGCAATTTCCATTCTTACGTTTTTTGCTTGGTGGATTTTTGGTGGCGAAAATCGAGTAGCTTATGCCATTGCTAACGCTATCGCAGTGTTAATTGTTGCCTGTCCTTGCGCACTTGGTTTGGCTACGCCAATGTCGGTAATGGTTGCGGTAGGAAAAGGAGCAAAAAATGGAATTTTAGTTAAAAATGCAGAAGCCTTAGAACGCCTCAATCAGGTGGATACTTTGACCATTGACAAAACAGGAACCTTGACAGAAGGTCGACCAAGCATCGTGAAAGTTGATCTTTTGGATCAAACAAATCGAGAAAATGCAATTCAAATTGCGGCAAGTCTCAACCAAAATAGTACGCATCCGCTTGCTTTGGCGTTTGCCGAATTAGCCAAAAAAGAAAATATTGAGTATCTGAAAGTAAATGATTTTTCGAATCTTTCAGGAAAAGGAGTTTCAGGTACAATAGATAATCAAAAAGTTGCTTTAGGAAATCTGCGTTTGGCCGAAGAATTATCGCCCGCTTTTCATCCTACCGAAACACCATCTAACACGACTTCTTACCTTATTATAGAGGATAAAGTTGTTGCCGTTTTCGAGCTTTCTGATCCTTTGAAACCTACAACCAAAGAAGCAATCAAACAATTGAAAGATGAAAATATTGATTTGATAATGCTTACGGGTGACAATAAAAATACAGCGGCAAAAGTAGCAGAAGAAGTTGGAATTTCTCATTATCAAGCAGAAGTTTTACCGGCTGATAAATTATCGATTATAAAAGATTTGCAGCAAAAAGGTAAAATTGTTGCGATGGCAGGTGACGGAATTAATGATGCGCCGGCATTGGCACAAGCAAATGTGGCAATTGCCATGGATTCTGGAACGGATGTAGCGATAGAAAGTGCCGATATTACTTTGCTGAAAGGAGATTTATTGGGGGTTACGAAAAGTATCAACCTTAGTAAAGCGATGATGAAAAACATCAAAGAAAACTTAACTTTTGCGTTTATTTATAACCTATTGGGAATTCCGATTGCTGCCGGAATTTTATATCCATTTTTTGGAATTTTAATGTCGCCAATGATTGCAGCAGCAGCGATGAGTTTAAGTTCGGTTTCGGTAATTCTGAATTCGGCTCGATTGAATACCGTAAAATTGATTAAATAAAAGATTGAAATAATCAGAAATCAAAAAGCCTTTTCATAACATGAAAAGGCTTTTTAATTTTATATAATTTTAGCAATATTAACTATTTATTTTCTCTGGCAACATGGCGTGTGCTGCAACTTCATAAAACAGAATCGCCAAAAACTGTAAATATTCGGCATGATTGTATTCTTCATGTACCATGTCGTCGATATTAATTTCATAATAATTTTCGAATAAATTTTGCAAACGCAAAATGAAATCTTCTTGAGAAATGGTTTGATTTTTCAGGTCTGAATAAATAAAATCATTTGATCCTAAAAATTCATTTCGAAATTGAAATAAAGGTGAATTTCTAATCGACAAAGTATTGAACATTAATTGAGAAACCATTTGTCCACGATTTTCAGTTTCGAAACTCCATTCTTTTCGCAAGTTTGTAGAGTTTGGTTTGAGGAATAAATAATTATGAAAAGCATGAATATGTTTGGCAATCGAACGATTGGTATCTAAATAGAAAAATTGCAAAATCGTAGAAAATAAATGATTGGCATTCAACCTATTTGGGTCGTACACAAAGAAAAGCGGGAACTTATATAAGGCGCGATACATCGGCGGAAAAACACGTAATATCGTCGCTTGAAGAAAATTGAAACCTTCGAAATCTTTTTCTTGATAAACCTTATTGTATGCAATTCCTGCTTTGTACGACATTGCATCATCGTATTGCAAAAGTGATAAATAAGCACCGATTTTCTTGAAAAAATCAGTTATCACTCGATGATTCGTTGCAATTGTAAATTTCTGATCAATATACTTATTCACAAAATCCTCTACCACCGAATAGGTTTGCAGGGCTTGCAATTGTTTTTTCCAATCGGTATTTTGAGGTTGAATATGATCTAAATACAACACATTTACCGAATACAAAAGATTATTTATCGACTGATAATCCAGCTCGAACAAGTGATTATCTGCCGAACTCGGTTGTTCATATAAAAAAACCAACTGATTGAGTGCTTGCTGAATTTCGTTTTCATTTTTATGCAAACTCATGATCTCATTCACATTATTGTTAACCATTGAGCAGCCCATAAAAAACAAAAAACCTTTGCGCAAATCTTCATCAAAACCACAAAGAGAAAGCACTTGATCGAAATATAATTTAAAAGGAGAATTCATTCTATAATTTATAAATTTTGGTAAAAATACGATTTTATCCTACCATAACGAACAAGAACTAAGATTCATTTTATACAAAAAAACATGCCTTCTCTAAAAAAAGCATGTTTCTATAAAGATCTATAAATAGTATAATTTATTAAAAGTTTTGTAGGATATATTTTTCTGCATCTAAAGCAGCCATACAACCTGTTCCTGCAGCAGTAATCGCCTGTCTATAGACGCTATCTTGCACATCTCCTGCAGCGAAAACTCCCGGTAAATTGGTTTTGGTTGATTTACCTTCGGTGATTAAATAACCTGTTTCGTCCATGTTCAATTGCGTTTTGAAAAGGTCTGTGTTCGGAGTGTGACCAATTGCTATGAAAACTCCATCAACTTCTAAAGAAGATTTTTCATCGGTTTTATTATTGATGATATTGGCTTTTTGTACCACCATATCTCCTTCTAATCCAAGCAATTCGTGATTGAACATGACTTCGATATTTTGAGTTTTGAAAACTTCTTCTTGCATAACTTTAGAAGCACGCATTTCATCTTTTCTAATCAACAAATAGACTTTGTTACAAAGTTTCGATAAATACGTTGCCTCTTCAGCAGCAGTATCTCCACCACCGATAACCGCAACATCTTTGCCTTTGTAGAAAAACCCATCACAGGTTGCACATGCAGAAACGCCGCTTCCGGCATATTTCTTTTCATCATCTAAACCTAAATATTTAGCAGTTGCACCTGTCGAAATAATAACAGTTTTAGCATGTATTTCTTTTCCACTACTCGATTTTAGGACATGAACTTTCCCAACCTCAGTCGATAAATTAGCTTCTGTAATGTATTCGTAAAAAACTTTTGTACCAAAACGTTCTGCTTGTTTTTGCAAATCTGCCATCATATCTGGGCCAGTGATTCCTTCGGGATAACCAGGGAAATTATCGACATCGGTTGTTGTTGTCAACTGTCCACCAGGCTCCATTCCTGTAAAAACAACAGGATTAAGATTTGCTCGTGCTGCATAAATTGCTGCCGTATAACCTGCAGGTCCAGAACCAATAATTACGGTGTCGTATTGCATAATTTCTTCGCTCATTTTTTATTTTTTTTTAATATGGGTTAATTTAACGCTGTTTTGGGTTAAAATGGTTATTTTTCTATTGAAATTTCTTATGAATGTATTATTTTTATCGCTAATTCCTTTAATAAATCGGCATGAGAAACATTTCCGGTCGATCCTACTCCTTTGCTTTTCATATCGTATTCTCGAATCAAAGAAATGATTTGCGTGGTAGATTTCAAGGGATAATTTTTGGCTCCAGTAAAATATTCATTCACAAAATAAGGATGAACTCCTAAATTTTTCGCTGCATTTGGGGGTGATTTATCTTCTAATGTATGCAAAATCACTAAACTCTGAAACAAACTAAAAATAGCCGAAATCGTAACAATAATTGGATTTTCTTTCGGATTTTTCTCAAAATAATGAATAATAGACGCAATCTTTGGCATGTCTTTATTGATGATTGCCGTGCGCAACTCAAAATTATTATAATCTTTACTTATCCCAATATTGCGTTCGATTTGTACAGGAGTTATGGTGTTTCCTTTACCGATAATCACCGCTAATTTATCGATTTCATTATCGAGTCGAGATAAATTTGCACCTACAAATTCTGCCAAAAGCATTTTGGCTTTCATGTCGATTTTCACTCCACTTTTTAGAACGCGTTGATCAATCCAATCCGGAATTTTCGAATCATAAATTTTTTTAAATTCATGGTAAGCATTTAGTTTTTGGAGAACTTTCGCAATCTTCAGTCGTTTATCAATTGTTTTTCCTTTGAAATTAAAAACCAAAACTGTCGAAGGTTGAGGGTTTTCTGCATACGGCAAAAGTTTATCTATTTCTCTTGCTAAATGTTGTGCTTCTTTTACGATAATCAACTGTTTGTCTGCTCCCATCGGGAACTGTTTTGCCAAACCAATCAATTGATCCATATCCACATCTTGTCCATAAACTATGGTCTGATTGAACGCTTTCTCATCTTCGGTCAGGACATTTTTCTCTAAAGCTTCGGTTAGCTCATCGATATAATACGGTTCTTCACCGGCCAAAAAATAGATCGGTAAGAAGTTTTTGTTTTTAATATCTTTGAGCAATGAATCAGTCGCACTCATCGTTGGAACTTATACAATTAAATTTTCCCGAAAATTACCAAATAAGATTGAAACAAGCCGAAGGAAAATGGTTTATCTTTTGTTTAATTCGAAAAAAATGGTTGGTTTATACCCCTGAAGAATGGGTTAGACAACATATTTTGCATTTTCTGATCGAGGAAAAAAAATATTCCTCGTCGAATATTGCTTTAGAAAAGATAATTTCGATTTCGGGTATGCAAAAACGTTCGGATATTGTTTGTTTCCGACAAGAAAATCCTTTTTTGATGGTCGAATGCAAAGCTCCTCATATCAAAATTACTCAAGATACATTCGATCAAATTGCTCGGTATAATCTTCTGACAAAAGCAAAATATTTAATGGTTTCGAATGGTTTAGAACATTATTATTGTCAAATCGATTACGAAAAACAACAATATTTTTTCTTACCAGAATTACCTCTTTACCCGTGATGTCCGATTAGATTGACCGAAAAATAGGCCAATAAAAAGCCTCCTACCATCATCAAAAACTTCATGCTATTAAATTTATGTCCAGCATTGGCTTCGAATAGAATTACAGTAGAAATATGTAAAAATATACCGCAAACTATTGCACTCATGCTGTTGGCATATTGACTAATAAACGTGTATTTCCCTAAGAAAAAGCCCATTGGCGCGGCAAGTGCAAATAAAATGATGAGCAACCACATCTGACTTTTCTTTTCGATTTTGGTTTTGAGAGCTTGGTATAAGATAATAGAAACCGGAATATTATGTGCAAAAATTGCCCACAAAAAATGTTGAGATTCTTCGTTGGCTACCGGAATGCCTTCGATCAGAGAGTGCAAAAATAAACCTAGAAAAACTCCTACTGGAAATCCACTATCGTCCAAATGCACATGCCCGTGTTCTACGCCTTTGCTAACGGTTTCTAGAATGTATTGAATCATTACACCAAACAATATCCATAAACCGATTTGGTGCATATTGTGCGTTTCGATCGAGTGCATATAGACATGCGGCAGAATCTCTAAAACAGTGATACCCAAAAAGAAGGCTCCACTAAATGCAAGTAAAAGTTTAATCTTTTTGGTAGGAATAGAGAAAAAGGACGAAATGCCAACACCAATAGCGACACTTGCAACAAGGACAAGTATTTGCATTATTTTTTGAAAATTAAAATTAAGCGTGGAGATTTTTTAGCTTCGAAAGCATTCAATTGATAATCACCAAAATATGCAACAAGCTGAAATCCAACTTTATCGGCAACTTTCTTGAAATCATCCAATCGAATAATTTTCACAAATTCTTGGTAATGATAAGGTTCATTTTCTATTGTAAAATTGATATCTTTTTGGATAAAATTATCTTTTATTTGTTTGTGAATATCAAACGAAATTCCTTTAATTTCTTTCTTTTCGTAAGGTACAAGCTCGTGAATAGCTTTTTCTACGTTGAGATAATCCAACACAAAAACTCCATTCTCTTCTAACTGATCATACACCGACTGAAAAACCCGAAGATGATCATCATTGTTCAGAAAATAACCAAAACTTGTAAAGAGATTGACAATCAGTCCAAAAGCATTCTTTTTGTAAACTTCTCGCATATCGTGCACATCAAAATGTAAACGATCATTGCTGAATTGCTTAGCGTATTCTATGCTGTTTTCTGACAAATCTAAGCCAGTAACATCATACCCTAATTTATTTAGAAAAACGGAATGACGTCCTTTTCCACACGCCAAATCCATCACTTTGGTCGATAAAGGCAGCTGCAAATAATCGGTCAGATGACGAATAAAATCTTCCGCTTCTTCGAAGTTTCGGTTGTTGTATAATAAATGATAATATGGTGTATTGAACCATGTGGCGAACCACTCTTTTTCTACGTTTGGCATTTTGGACAAATTCCTATGATTACACAATTGGTTTTGGTTTGGATAAAATTTTGCGGTAAACAGGCTGGAATACTCTCATCTAAACAAATCATTTTCTGACATTTATCGCACTGAAAATGATAATGTTCTGTTTGATTCTTTTTGGATAAAGCAAAATGAGTGATTCCATTTTTACCCGAAATTTTATGCATTAAACCGTCTTCGCAAAAGCGATTGACGATTCGGTAAATTGTAACACGATCTAGTTTAAAAGCCAAACGCTGCTCAATTTCTTCTAAACACAAACAGTCTGTCTCTTGCCGAAACAGACTGAGGATTGTATTTTTTTGAGGCGTATTTCTTCGCTTGATCACTTATTGCAATTTGATTACAATAATACGACGAATTGAAGAAAAAACAATCGATTTTATTCTAAAATTTCTTATTTTATATTCCGATTTCTATTTGCAAACGTGCATACCAATTGTCTTTGTTGCGATTATCGAAATATTTTTTATTTTCATACGTAACTTCTGCCTGAAGTTTAAACGCATGTTCCCAAATATACTTCGTAAGTCCAAGACTGAACTGATTTACTTTTGGCATATATTGTTCGATTTCTTTATTCATTTTTAGGGTAGAAAAACGACCAATCAACTCGTAATTACTCGGAAATGTATAACTCCCCTGAAAATCTAAACCTTGCCCAGCTCGAACATATCTCAACTCATTTTCATCTTCCGGATTCACGGTAATTAGATCTTTTGCAGAACGATTCATATAAGCAGACTGAAAAGCCCAGCCGTTGTACTTGAACATCAAATCAAAGAAAAGGGATTGAATATCGCGCGAAGCAAATAATAAATCTCCACGTTGACCTTGAGTTCTCTTTGCATCTGCGTTATAACTATAGGCTGCAGAAAGCATTAATTTTGGTTTGGATTCTCGTTTGATATCTCCCTCGAAATTAGAACCATCACTTTTGAAAGCTCCGAGCGGAAAAATTTCTGCTTTACCAGTATAGGCTAAACCAGTACCTTCGAAATCAGTCCAATTCCGCCCTTCTCCTGTAGAAACTGCACCACGCAATGTGTACGAAAACTCATCACCCGAACGTTTATTGTATTGTACTTGCGCACCAAAATCACGATCGATATTAAACTCTGAGTTATTGATCGAACGATCGGTTAATTGCAAAGCTCCAGAAGAGTTAAATCGCTGACGGTTACCAGGTAATTTCGTTTGACCGAAACCAATACTCCAATTAGAATTTGGGGTATAATTGATCATCGCATCTCGAATAATATTGATGTTTTCACCATCTTGTACTTCTCCTACATCTTCGGGTGCAAAAGACAATTGTAAACTATACTGAAATTTTGGTGAACCCACATATCCGTCTAAACGCAAACGCAAACGACGAATTTGTCCGTCTAAGGTTTTCTTTTCGCCCTGATTTGCATAGAAAGTTGCACGGTTTTGCATTCTGAATCGAATATTGACTTGGTACAAGCTGTCGGGAGAAGTCATTCCCAAACCTTTTCCGTAGCTATAAAAAGGCAACATCGAAGTATCGTAATTTTCATCAGATACAATTTTTTTTGGTTTCTTTATCGTATCCGATTCCTGTTGGGCGGCAACATTTTGGCTAAAAAGCAGGATGAATAAACCAAGATAAATAGAAATTTTGTTCATGAGGCTAAGCCATTTAAATTAAAAAATTTTTGTAAGTTAATAAAAAAAGCCTCAACAAGAGAGGCTTTTATATATTGATTAATTTGGACTACATATCATCGATATCGATTTCGCTATCTATTTCTAAATCATCAAAATCTTCTTCATCCGACATCATGTCTTCATCTTCATCCAAATCGATAATTTCCATATCTTTTTTCGGAGCTTTGAGGGGCATCGAACCAAAACGATAAACCGTCAATGGGTAATTGAGTACCGCAGGCTTATCTTCTACCGAGATCAGTTCTACAAAGAAAGTCCAAAGATCTAAATAATCATACACGAAAATCATGCGATCACCTACCTCTTGGAAAACTTCTTTGATGTAGAAATCGGCCATTGTTTCGTCGGTTCCATCATCTGACATGTCTTCTAAGGGAATTTCTTTTCCTTGTTCCCAATCATCGTTAGACTCATAGAATGAAGCTAACTCATCTCCTTGCAAACTAAATGCACTTATTATTCCTTTGTAGAGTGTGAATAATGTTTGTTTTTCTTTGATCTCAATATCCCTAAAAACATCTTCCTTTGTGTCAAGGATAACACGAATTTTGTATATCACTTTTTATTGTTTTATCGGTTTCAAATTTAGCTTTTTTCCTAAATCTACCATAAAGTTATAGGCAGAATTATAATTATTTTCTATCTCTCCTTCTAAGATGGCATCTTTGATAGCGGTTTTGATAATACCAATTTCTTTACAAGGTTGCAAATCAAAAACTTCCATGATTTCTTCACCCGAAATTGGCGGTTGAAAATTTCTGATTCGATCGCGTTCTTCAACGTCTTTTATCTTTTGTTCGACCAACTCGAAATTACGAATGTATCTTTTTTGTTTCTTTTCGTTTTTAGTTGTGATATCTGCTTTGCATAAAACCAATAAATCTTCTAAATCATCCGAGGCATCAAACAGTAATCTACGCAGTGCAGAATCGGTTGCTTCCTCAGAAATTACAGCAATCGGACGAGAACTCATCATTACCAATTTCTGAACATATTTTAGGTCTTGCCCTAAAGGAAGTTTTAATCGTTTGAATAATTTATAGGTCATTTTAGACCCAACATATTCGTGCGAATGAAAAGTCCATCCTACTTTTGGGTCGAATTTTTTCGTTACCGCTTTTCCGATATCGTGCAATAAAGCTGCCCAACGCAACCACAAATTATCGGTTTTTTCGGCAATGTTATCCACCACTTCTAGAGTATGGTAGAAATTATCTTTGTGTTTTTGTCCGTCGATATCTTCCACCCCTTTTAGCGCACAAAGTTCGGGTAATATTTGGGGCAATAAATTGGCTTCATCCAACAAAAGTAAACCTTTAGAAGGTTGTGGCGTAAGCATTATTTTATTAAACTCATCCATTACGCGCTCTTTGGAAACAATCTCTAATCGATGCGCATTTTCTTGAATTGCACGAAAGGATTTTTCTTCGATAGAAAAATTCAATTGAGCAGCGAAACGAATCGCTCTCATCATGCGCAAAGGATCATCAGAATACGTAATATTCGGATCCAATGGAGTGCGAATTATTTTGGCTTCTAAATCTTGTATTCCTTCAAACGGATCGATTAATTGACCAAAATCTTCATGATTCAATGAAATGGCTAAAGCATTAATGGTAAAATCTCGTCTTTTCTGATCGTCTTCTAAAGTGCCATTTTCTACAAAAGGTTTTCGGCTATCTTCTGAATAACTTTCTTTACGAGCACCCACAAACTCTAATTCTTTGTTTTGATATTTGAACATCGCAGTCCCAAAACGTTTAAAAACAGAGACTTTAGAAGTGTTTCCTAATTTTTTAGCAGCTTTCTCTGCCAAAATAATTCCATTGCCAACCGTCACAAAATCAATATCTTGTTTCCCCGGTCGTTCTAATAAGAAATCTCGCACAAAGCCTCCGACAACGTAAGATTTTTGCTTCAGTTCTTCAGCAGTTTCTCCTATCGTTGCAAATAGTGGGTCGTTGATCGCTTTTTTCAAATTCATACCGCAAAGGTAAAAGTTTTTAGAACTTTTGTCCTATTCACGAATAACTTTTACTTGTAAATCTTTTGTGAGTTGAATAATGGTCGAAGCTTCGTTTTTGGGTATGAAGGTTTTAACTTCGTCTACCACAAAATCAACTTTTTCTAAAATCGATGGAGAAATATCTGCATAGACTTGCGCAGCTTTTTCACCCGATATATTAACCGAGGTCGAAACCAAAGGTGCTTTTATATGCTGAATTATTCGGCAACAAAAAGGATCTTGCGTCAAGCGAATCCCGATAGTATTGTCTTTCGAAACCAATGATTTTGGCAAACCACGCGGCTCATCATAGATTATTGTCAAAGGTTTTTCGTTGAGATCGATTAAATCCCAAGCTAATTCTGGCACATCAACAATAGACTGTAAACGCGCAGGAGAATCGACCAAAAGAATGAGCGATTTAGTTTCAGGACGATGTTTTATCGAATATATTTTTTCGATTGCTTTTTCATCCAAAGCATTGCAGCCTAAACCCAAAATTGTATCGGTAGGATAAATCATCGTTTCCCCTTTCAACAAACGTTCGGTAATTTCTTGTATCGTCATTTTAGTTGTATTGTTGGGCAAATTTCTCAAATATTATCAAGATTATAAACTAAAAAAACCTTTTTATTTTAATCAAGCTCTTTCTTTTTTTGTTGATGTTTTAAGGATAACGATAGCGGCATTCCTTGTAAACTTGCTCGGAGCAAAGGCCATTTTTTGGGTTGTATGAGGGTAGAAAAGAAATATTTCGTTCCGAAAAATACCAAAACCAATCGAGAAGCAAGCCAACCTTGATGTTTGTTGATGATATAGATCAAAGATAGTTTTTGTTCTAACTTGATTGCGATAGATTTTTTGGTACTCAGCCCATGAATATGTTTGTATCGAATGGTCGGAATTAGCACTGTTTTTTTACCAATCGCTTTCATTCGTCTAGACAGATCTGTTTCTTCATAATACAAGAAGATATTTTCATCAAAACCTCCTATTTTATCAAAATCTGCACGACGCATGAACATAAAAGAGCCCGCAACAAAATCCGCTTCAATGGGTTGAGAATAAACTTTTTTACGTTTCGGAAATCTTTTCGGATTGACCATTTCTAAACATTTCCTACTCAATATCTCCCGCTGCCAAGAGGCAAAATGATCAATAGTCGGTACGAAATCAAAATGCTCATTCACCGACTGCGGAGAGATAATTCCGACCTCCGAATGCTGATCCAAATAGGCTTTCAGAACCGGAAAACAATCGTCAATCAGTTCGACATCGCTATTGACAAACGCAACATATTTGCTCTCAGAAGTCGCTTCATACCCAATTCTATTTCCTTGTCCAAACCCTGTATTGATATTGCTTCTGACAAGTTTTAGATTGGATAAATTTTGTTCTTTTACCAATTGTTGTAAATGAAAAAAATCTTCCTTTTCTGAAGCATTATCGATGATGACAATTTCGTACTTAACATTGGTTGTTTTTTCTACAATACTTTTTACTAAAGCAATCGTTGCATCGCTTGTATTGTAATTTATTGTAACGATACTGAGGTCTAACATTCCAAATATTGATTGATGCCTTTTGGGGCAAATATTAATTTTTGTTCGATGGTACTTTGTTGAATTTGGTCATTTCTATCCAAGAATTCTTTGCTTTGTTCTCGATGATAAATATGGTAAACTATTCCAGCAAATTTTAGTCGTTTAGCAAAAATACCAGCATTGTGCATTCTCAAAACCAATTCAGAATCTTCTCTTCCCCAGCCCGAAAACTCTTCGTTATAGCCATTGACTTTTATAAAATCGTTTCGCCAAAAAGAAAAATTACATCCTCTCATTTTCGATGAATAATCTGTATGTTTTTTTTGGTTCTTCGCCAAAAAAGGAATGCGAAGTGTGCGACCTCTTTTTTTAATTCCTTTCGAAAAAAAATGAAAATGAATGGTTTTATTCTGAAATAGTTCCTGCAATTTCGATTGCTGAATATTCACCCGAGAACCGTAGAGATAAGTATTCTTTTCAGCCATTGCCAAATGATCTTCTACAAAATTAGGATGCAATATCACATCTCCGTCGATGCTAATAATATAATCGGATGTAGCTTTAGCAATCGCTTTATTCATGATTATCGCTTTTCTATTTCCAAGATCTTCATGCCAAACATGCACAACTGGATTAGGAAAATTCTCGATAAATTTTCCGATTATTTGTCTAGTTTCTTCTTTTGAGCCATCATCTGCAATGATTACTTCATCGGGTAAACGTGTTTGGGTCTGAATACTTTTCAGCACCAATTCTAAGGCTTCAGCCCAATTATAGGTCGACAAAACTAAGCTTGTACTCATCTTCATACCAACAAAAATAAACATATCTTTGACACTGCCGACTAAAGTTTTTACATTTGCGTAAAAAGAGTCCAAGAGCCAAGAGCATGAGCAGAGAAATTGTAGTAAATCCTACCTATAGAACTGATAAAAATGAGATTGAAAATGCAATCAATAATTTTTCGAATAACCAAGATTATTTAGTAAAAGGTAGTCGGAACTCTATCAAAAAGTTACGCTTAGAAAATGGGGAAACTTGCACAATCAAAGCGTTTAAGATTCCGAATTTCATCAATAAAATTGCTTATCGTTTTTTTAGAGAATCCAAAGCGAAACGCTCTTACAATTATGCTAAAATACTGATCGAAAAAGGTTTCAAAACGCCCACACCGATTGCGTATGTCGAACATAAAACTGCTTTTTCTTTTTTAGATTCTTATTACTTTTGTGCGTTTATCAAAGATGATTTCACCTACAGAGAAGTGGTGCATACGCCCAATTTTCCTGATTTCGAAAATGTGCTTCGACAGTTTACACAATTTACATTTGCATTGCATGAAGCCGGAATAGAATTTTTAGATCATTCACCTGGAAACACGTTGATTATCGATAAAAATGATGGCACGTATGACTTTTATTTGGTTGATTTGAATCGGATGAAATTTCACGATTCGATGAGTTTGGATCAACGCATTAATAACTTTGTTCGATTGACGCCGCATCGAGAATCAGTAGAAATCATGGCCAAAGAATATGCACGATTGATGCAGTTACCGCCAGCAGAAGTAGTGGATAAAATGTGGGCCGGAACAGAAGAATTCCAACATAAATTTCATCAGAAACAAGCTCGTAAAAAACGATTGAAAAAAATAATCGGAAAAAAATAACGCCTTAAACGATCAAAACACCAATTCATTATAAGGAAGAATAGTCGAATAACCTTTTTCTTCTAAATAAGCATGCATTCCGTCGCGATACGTCATCAAAACAAAATCACCACCCCAAGTGCCAAGACTCTTCACACAACCCGCATACTCAGGGAAACGTTCCTCTTTTACGTTGGGTAATTGCATGAAATCTCCTAAAATTGCTTGGTATTCATCTAAAATAGTTTCGAAATCATTAAGCTTTTCAACCGAAGGTAAACGTTCTACCAAGTCAGACAAATCCCGAATCATTGCCCAATTTTTAGGTCGATCTCGGTAGTGTTGCCCAACAGCAGCTTGCGTATCTTGTTTTTGATTGAGATAAACAAAATACAATTCATCAAAAAAATTCCACTTTAGTTGAGGATAAGTCACGGTAATTTCTGGTGTATTACGAAAAAGAATTGGTTTGTTTTCGTAAGCACAAGCCACATCATACCCACTTGTTGCAAAGGTTTTTTGGTTTAATATATACGGATCTATTTTCATCCATTTTGCCAAAAGAGCAACCAAAGTAGAGCTACTCCCCAATCCCCATTGCTGGGGATAAGTGAGTTTTGTGGTGATTTGGTAGGATTTTTTAGCGAGAAAAAAAGTAGGATTTTGATCAATTGCTTGCATCAAAATTTGTTGCAAACCGAAAGCAAGTTTCGGATTAGTCGTTCCTTTTATATCCAAGGTTTTAGCATCAAAAATCGCATTGAACCAAGAAGACTGATCGACCAAAAAGGCATTCCAAATAATTTCTTCTTCCTCAGCATCAAAAGAAGATACATGCATATTTTGCCCAAATTTTGCAGGCAAAGCCAACGATTGAGCACCATCTAAAACGATGTACTCTCCTATCAATAATAATTTTCCGTTCGCTAAAAAAGATTGTTCCATGTTAGCTTGCAGACGAAGTTGCAACCTCACGGTTGATTTTTTTCACCAAACCTTGCAGCGTGTTTCCTGGGCCAACTTCTATAAATTCTGTCGCACCATCTGCAATCATATTTTGTACCGATTGTGTCCATTTTACAGGAGCAGTCAATTGAGCAATCAGATTCTTTTTCAGTTCTGCCGGTTCTGTCACCGCAGTGGTTGTAACATTCTGATAAACTGGACAAATAGGCGTATTGAAAGTTGTTTCTTCTATCGCTTTAGCCAACTCTTCTTCTGCGGGTTTCATCAAAGGTGAATGGAAAGCTCCACCAACAGGCAAAATCAATGCACGTCTAGCACCAGCATCTTTTAAGAATTCACATGCTTTTTCTACAGCCGGAATCTCGCCCGAAATAACCAATTGTCCAGGACAATTATAGTTAGCAGCAACAACAATCCCAGGTGTTTCTTTGCAAATATTTTCTACAATAAAATCATCTAATCCTAAAATTGCAGCCATGGTAGAAGGTGTTTTTTCACAAGCTGCTTGCATAGCCATTGCTCTTTTGTACACCAACTGAAGTCCAGCTTCGAAATCGAGAACTTTCGCTGCTACCAAAGCAGAAATTTCACCCAACGAATGTCCCGCAACCATCGAAGGTGCAAAATCTTGAATGGTCTGAGCCAAAATTACCGAATGTAAAAAAACAGCCGGCTGAGTAACTTTGGTTTGTTTTAGATCGTCGGCACTTCCTCCGAACATGATTTTAGAAATAGAAAATCCTAACAGTTCATCTGCTTTGTCGAAAAGTGCTTTGGCTTCTGCATGATTATCGTACAAATCTTTCCCCATTCCGCTGAATTGAGCTCCTTGACCTGGAAAAATATAAGCTTTCATTTATTTTATATTTTTTATTAATTTATTGAGATAATAATATCGTAAATATACAGCTTTTGCATTGAGAATTGCCAACTGTAATCCCGCGACACCATCGAGAATACCAAGCTTGATAAAATATTGGGTAATAAATCTTGCGCTTGGTTTTATATAATAATGGAATGCTGTTGGCTTTTTGTTTTCTTTGTGCAATTGCGCTGCTTTCAATCTCGAATAATAATCGAGTTTTACTTTATAGGTATTGATATTGGTAACCGAATAATGTTTTAAGGTTCCTTTGAGTACTTCAGATTTTCCATCGACCAATAAACGTTCGTGCACATAGGTTTTGTCATCATACCGACAAAAACGTTTATCGAATAAACGATAAGCCTGATCGAGATTGAGTCCTGAAAAATGTATTGGTTTTCCTAAAAAATAAAATTTACGTTTTATTTTATACGCGACTACTCCATCATCTAAACCGACCTTGTGTTTGATTTCTTCTTCGAGCGCCGGATGAATAAATTCATCAGCATCAAGAAAAAGAACCCAAGAATGCTTCGCAAGCGAAAGGGCATAATTTCTTTGATTAGCAAAATTATCGAATGCACGCTTATAAAACCGAACTTTCGGATTTTGTAAAGCAATTTTTTGAGTTTGATCGGTACTGTAGGAATCAACAATGATAATTTCGTCTACAAAATCCAATTGTTGTAGATAATCCTTAATCCATTGAGCCTCATTGTATGCGATGAGTAACGCGGAAATTTTCACCATTACAGATGCAATATTATGGAATATTGTTAAAATTATTAAGAAAATTAATTTATATTTATCAAGTTTAAAACACAAAACCACATGAAGAAATTCTCAACTAGTGTCATAATCAGCACCTATAATCAACCTCTGTGGCTAGAAAAAGTTTTACTTGGCTATATGCAACAAGATTTTAGGGATTTTGAAGTCATTATAGCTGATGATGGCTCTACCGAAGAAACCAAAAAACTTATCAATAAATATAGAAACAAAACTTTTTTCCCGATAAAACATGTCTGGCAAGAAGATTTAGGTTTCAGAAAAACATTAATTCTCAACAAAGCAATTTTATCAAGTAACTCCGATTATCTTATTTTTACCGATGGCGATTGCATTCCTAGAAAAGATTTCATCACTACCCATATTGCCTACAGAACGCACAAACATTACCTCTCGGGCGGTTACATAAAACTTACACGAGAAGTTTCCAATGCAATAGAAAAAAGTGATATCGAAAATCAATTATGTTTTGATAAGAATTGGTTGGTAGAAAAAGGACAAAAAGACAACTTCAAACTTGCCAAGCTCCTGCGTAGTACTTTGCTCAAAAGTATCATGAATCGTGTAACGACAACTGCACCAACCTGGAATGGTCACAACTCTTCTGGTTGGAAAAAAGATATTTTAGAAGTCAATGGCTTTGATGAGCGCATGGTTTATGGTGGCGAAGATCGAGAACTTGGCGAACGATTGAGCAATAACGGAATCCGAGCGAAACAAATACGATTTTCAGCTATCTGCATACACCTCGATCACGACCGAAATTATGAGAAACCTTCGGGTTGGAAAGAAAATAACGACATCCGAGAAAAGACAGTTTCAGAAAAAGTAACATGGACCAATCATGGAATAAAAGAAAAATCGTAATCGGTTTTTCTTTTTTTTTTTGATTAGATTTTATTTGGCTTCTTGATGTCTTTCTAAAAATTCGGTCAACTGTTCGGTAAAAAACTCAGGACGAAATTCTTGGTACAATTCATCGGTTTCGTTTTTCAAGCTTTGTTCACTTTTACCAGCAATCAAATTCGGTTGATAATCATTGAGATGAACGCCAACATGTTGACTACCATCATCCAAAATACTCCAAATTTCTTTCGGTACCCAAGGCGAAAAAATCGTAAAAGTTGGCTTATTTAGCGCTTTAGAAATATTCACCGCGCCACCATCATTTCCTACCAAAACATCACAAAAATTCATCAATACAATAAAATCGCGTAATCCTTTGCCACTAATTGTCGTATTGATTTTCGCTTGAGTTTCGGGTAAACAAGCTTCTAAAATTTGTTGGGCTTGTTCTTGTTGATTCGGTAGAATATTAAACAAAATCGTGATGTTCTTTTGCTTAGCTATCGTATCCAAAACTTTCACCATATAGGCCGACGGATAGGATTTATTCGGCGAGCTCCCAAACAAACTCACCATACAAATTGTGGTATCTGCAATGGGCTCCACCATATTTTTACCGATTTCTAACTCCCGTTCATTGAAGTAAATTTTGGGTAAATAATCCATTTCCGATTCGTCCATAAAAGGTTTTAGCAACTCTAATCTTCGTTCGATTGCCAAGCCCTTGAAAGATTTTATATGCTCTACGTAGGGCAATTTTACGGTATATACCCCTAGCCTATTTTTCTCTTTATAACCAATTCTTTTTTTAGCTCCCGAAAAATAAGTTATCAAATTACTGCCGATTTTCCCGTAAGCATCAATCACAACATCATATTTAGATGCGCGAATACTTCGGATAAAATCATAAAATTCTAGCACATTATTTTTTTGCAAATCACCATAAATCACCAATTGATCGATGTTCGGATTTCCCTGTAAAACAGGAAGCGTATTCGGTGCAACGAGATAATGGATCTTAGCATTTGGGAACTTCCTTTTCAGGTTATTGCAAATCAAAGAACTGATTAATACGTCGCCGATCATTTTTTCTTGGATGATCAAAATTTTCTGATGATTCATTTCGCAAAAATATTGAATAAAACATTACCTTCTAAAAAAATAAATTTATCTGTCGAAGATTTGTTAATTTTGTACGTTCTAAAAGTTGTCTATTTTGATTACCCAGAAAACAATTGATGAAATTTTTGATACCGCGCGTGTAGAAGAAGTCATTGGCGATTTTGTCCAACTCAAGAGAGCGGGTGCAAATCTCAAAGGACTTTCACCCTTTGCCAATGAAAAAACACCATCTTTTGTAGTTTCTCCGGGGAAGCAAATCTGGAAGTGCTTTTCTTCGGGCCGAGGGGGCAATGTCGTTACTTTTATCATGGAAATCGAGCAGTTTACCTATCCGGAAGCTTTGCGTTGGTTGGCCAAAAAATACAATATTGAGATTGAAGAAGACCGAAGTTATACGCCAGAAGACAACGAAGCCTTAAAAAATAAAGAAAGTCTTTTTCTTATTACCGAAGCGGCCAATCAGTTCTTTCAGCAACAGCTACTACAAACCGATGAAGGTAAAAATATTGGTTTGAGTTATTTTAAAGAAAGAGGTTTTACTACACAAACCATCGAAAAATTTCAATTGGGCTATTCGCCTTCTACTTGGGATGCTTTTGCAAATTTTGCCGAAGAAAAAGGATATGCCAAAACCATCATCGAGCAATCTGGATTGGTAATTTATAAAGAAGATAAAAAGTTCGACCGATTCCGAGAACGGGTTATTTTTCCTATTTTCAGTTATTCGGGTAGAACATTGGGTTTTGGAGGTCGAATATTGAGAAACGATCGCAAAAATGCAGCAAAATATCTCAATTCTCCTGAGAACGAAATTTATCATAAAAGTAAAATACTATACGGACTTTTCCAATCCAAACAAAGCATCATTAGACAAAACCAATGTTTGTTGGTAGAAGGCTATACCGATGTTTTGGCGCTTCATCAGGCAGGGATAGAAAACGTTGTGGCCAGTTCTGGAACAGCTCTTACGAAAGAGCAAATTCTTCTGATCAAGCGTTTAACACCCAACATTACGATTTTATATGATGGTGATGCAGCGGGGATCAAAGCTTCTTTCCGAGGAATTGATTTGATTTTGGAACAAGAAATGAATGTTCGGGTTTTACTTTTTCCTGATGGTCAAGACCCCGATTCGTTTGCAAAAAATCATACCGAAGAAGAAATCAAAACGTTTATAGACGAAAACGCAACCGATTTCATTCAGTTCAAGGCTAAAATTTTGATGGAAGATGCCGAAAATGATCCGATCAAGAAAGCAGAACTAACCCGAAATATTGTCGAAAGTATTGCCTTAATTCCGAATCTGATTCAACAAGAGATTTACATCGAAGAAACGGCAAAATTGATGCAAGTGAGCAATAAAGTTCTCTTCAAAGAACTTGCTCAACACACTCAAAAAATCAATCAACAACAAGCTAAAGAAGAGAAAAAAGGCACGCCCGAACTCAAGGTAAAAAAAGCAGATCTCACCGAAGTAGTTGATCCGATTGCTGCTGTCGAAGAAAAAATCATTCAGCTTATTTTACAATTTGGCGACAAAGTAATTCATCTACAAGATGAAGATAATGAGCAATATGAAACCACGGTTATAGAAGAAGTAATTGATCAATTAGAGACGGATAACTTACACTTTCAGAATCAGTTCTATCAAAAAATATTAGATGATGTAATCGTTGGATATGAAAAAGATGAATTAAGAACGAGTGATTTTTTTATAAAAATTATGGATGAAGAAATTACCAATTTCACTTCTCAAGCATTGATTTCTCCCTACCATGTGAGTAAAAACTGGAAAGAAAAACAACAGATTTTCATCAAAGATATCGAATACAATATTGATAAAGAGGTAAAAGACACACTCTTAAATTTCAAAAGTTTGTATGTGCAAAACGAAATAAAAAAACTACTTCCACTAACCCAAAGTTCTGATTTTGAAGGTGAAGTGAGAATCGAAATTTTAGAGAAAATTATGCACCTAACGAAACTAAAAAACTACCTAAATCACTTCCTCAATCGAGTGGTATAAATCAATCTAAGTTGATGCCGATAAGTTTCGCACCAAATTCCTGATAAGCAATGATTGTTTTTTTACCAAACTGACAATCGACCAAGAAAATGTTTTTCAATGGAAATTCTAAAACGAGCTGAACCGCGCAACGAATCACGCCGGCATGCGTTATAACCAAGACTTTCTTGTGTTTTTCTTCTTTCAAATTTGAAATAAAATCTTTTACACGAAGATACAAATCGTATAAACTTTCACCATTTTTGGTAGGATGAAAAACAAAATCCTCATACCAAGGATCGATTTCATCGTTCGGAATTTCTGTCCATTTCTTTCCTTCCCAATCCCCAAAATTCAGTTCCATAATGCGTTCATCAACTTTGTATTCAAGCTTAAAATGCTCGGCAATTTTCGTACAACGTTCCGACGGACTCGACACAATACAATCATAATCTGTATCCAATTGTATCCTACCGAAATCATCTAAATAATCATCAGACAAAGAAATATCCGACTTACCATAACATCTATTTTCAGGATTATAAACGGCTGTATGCCTCAAGAAATGAACTTCCATACCAATAGTGTTCCTAAATAAATTAATACTTCACAAACCTGCTGAACGGTTCCTAAACAATCGCCTGTGTAGCCACCGATATGCTTTTTGAAATACCAGCCTAAATAGATTTTACCCAAAAAAGCAAGAAAAAAAACACCTATAAATGCAGGGTTTTTGAAGAAAATCAACAACAATAGAACAGGTAAAAAGCTAATGAATAAGGCTTTCTTATCCAGAGGTTTATTCGCCAACGGTTTCGATTTGCTCTGATCGATATCTCGTACATATTGATGCGTGTAAATCATCGTACCCGATAAAAATCGGCTCGCAGTATGAGCAAAAATAAGGACCAAAAAAACAGTAGAAAAATGATGATCAAGCAAGGCAGAAATTGCAAAAAATTTAAGTCCAAAAAGGAGAATAATACCAATCGCACCATAAGCTCCTACTCGACTATCTTTCATGATGGTTAGGATTTTCTCCTTGCCATATCCGCCTCCAAAATTATCGCACACATCGATAAAACCATCTTCATGAAAAGCACCGGTCAGCAAAACATTACCGATCATCATTAGAATTATCGCAATCGAAGGATCGAACAATTGCCAACCGAGATACAGAAAAAGGGCGTTGCAAACCCCAACGATAACCCCGACCCATGAAAAGTATTTTTGGGATTGATTCATGATTTGTTCCGAATACGGAAGCTTTGCCAGAATCGGAATTCGGGTGAAAAACATGATCGCCGTCGCTAAATAAATCAATTCTCTTTTCAGCACAATTTACTCTTTTTTATTCGACACATTGGCTTGCTCGAAACTTGCCATATCATTAAGAAAACGCACTGCACTTTCGATAATCGGATAAGCAATCGCACAGCCCGTCCCTTCGCCCACGCGCATACTCAGCTGCAACAAGGGTTTTTGGTTTAATATTTCTAAGATATTACTATGCGCTTGTTCATCGCTTGCATGACAAAAAACACAATGTTCTAAAATTGCAGGATTTTTCATCCACAAAAGGCTAATTGCTGCGGTGGCAATAAAACCATCAATCAGCAACAACATTTGCTGTTCGTAAGCTTCTTGCATCGCACCCATCATTTGTACAATCTCTAATCCACCAAAAGTTTGCGCTATTTCGTCTACAGTTTTCACCTTAGGATAAAGCGACAAAACTTGTTTCAGGATTTTGATTTTAGCTTGTAATTTTACATCATCAACGCCCGTTCCTCGTCCGACACATTGTTCTATCGGCAAATCGAAAATTTTACTCAATAGCAACGAAGATGCAGAAGTATTTCCAATGCCCATCTCTCCGAAACCGATAACATTACACGAAGATTCTTCTACAATAGCACGCACAATCTTTTGTCCGTTGCTGAGGCAGGTTTCATATTCTTCCTTGGTCATTGCCGGTTCTTCTAACATATTTCGGCTCGACTTTCTTACCTTGAGATCGATGAGTTGTGGATGCTTAGGAAAATCGTAATCGACTCCTGCATCAACAAATTTCAATTGGATTCCGTTTTGCTTACAAAACACATTGATCGCGGCTCCTTCATTCAAGAAATTATCCACCATCTGAAAGGTAACTTCTGGCGGATAAGCGCTAACACCCGCTTTGGCCAATCCGTGATCTGCTGCAAACACAACGATATGTGGATCTTTCAGTTCGGGAGAAGTTGTTTTTTGTACGCAACCAATTTTTTTAGCAAGGCTTTCTAAATCGCCCAAAGCTCCTAATGGCTTGGTTTTGAAATCTATTTTATGTTGTAATTCTTCGGATAATGTCATACTTATATTTTATCGATCGATTTTCTACTTTTCTCTTGCATTTGACGGAAATGACTGGGCGTGAAACCGGTAACTTTTTTGAATTGCGCACTCAAATGAGCAATGCTCGAATAGTTGAGTTTCGCTGCTATTTCGCTCAACGACAACTCATTGTACACCATCAATTCTTTTACCTTTTCTATTTTCTGTAGGATGAAATACTTCTCGATGGTATGCCCTTCGGTCATCGAGAAAAGATTTGATAGATATTTATAATCTACACCAATTTTTTCGCTGAGATAGGTTGATAAATTGACCTGCAATTCATTGTCTTGATGATGAACCAAATGTATTATTTCTTGCTTTATTTGTTCGATATATTTACTTCGTTGATCGTTCACCAACTCGAAACCTACGGCCTCTAAATCTTTTTTTAATTTTTCTAAAGTTGCATCATCTAAGGGAGAGGTTAAATAAACTTTCCCCAACTCTATCCGATCATAAGGAATATCAAGTTGTTGCAGAATAGTTTCTATAACGACTTTGCATCGAAAACAAACCATGTTTTTTATAAACAATTCTGTAGGATAAGTTGCATTATTTTTCACGTGAGAAAGGTACGTTTTTTTAAGATTTCCGACAAATGAGAGGCATTTTCATCGTTCTGTTTTGGGCAGGAAAAAATCAATATTGGTAAAATGAGAATTTTAGGAAACAAAAAAAGACAAATCGACAACAAAGAATAATCAATTATGATTTATCTATAAAAATGATTAAAACACTGAAAAATATTTAATATTATTTGGAAAATTAAATATTATATGCTATATTTAGAACTAAATCATGATTAAAACAATAAAATCGTCTTTATGGAAAATCTATTTATCATGAAAAACACACAAACGGAAAAACCTATTTTAGAACGGAGAAGCATGTGGATTGGTTTGGTTTTTACCCTAATCTTTGGTCCTTTCGGATTGATGTATTGTTCTGTAACCTGGGGAATTGTTATGTTGATCGTAACAGCTGCAGTGGCTTACTTTACAAGTGGGATTGGCTTGCTTATTTTATGGCCAGTTTTTTTGATCTTAACCTATTTCCTAATAGCTAGGCATAATAACAAAGTGCAAAGCTTAAATCAAATTAACTATATGGATTAATTTCTCTATTCTTTTTTTACAAATTCTTTGGTTAGTGAAAGCCTAACCAGAAGAAAACCGGCAAATGCCGGTTTTTTTTTATGCTCTATCTTCGCTATAAAAACGATAGATTTATTTGGTTAAGCGTTCTAAGGCATATTCAATCATTCGATCTACCGACTCGTACGGATTCTTACTGAATTGCCCTTGAATACGATTCGCAACAATGGTATTTACCGACAAAGCTTCGTGTCCCATCATTGCACAAAGTCCATAAATCGCCGACGTTTCCATCTCGAAATTAGAAATACGATGACCATCATACTCAAAATCAGTTAATAGTTCATTGATATTTACCGGATTGGGCTCTAAGCGCAAATAACGACCTTGCGGACCATAGAAACCACAAGCAGTAGCCGTAATTCCGTGATGGGTTTGTTCAGACGACAACAAATCGAATAATCGTTCAGAACCTTTTACAATGTAAGGATCAGCTTTTTTAGGCGACCAATTGCTGTGTTTGGTAAAAGCTTCTCCCATCGCAATATCAAAAACTTTTTCGCTTCCGACATAATGATGCATCAAACCATCTAACCCAAGTCCATGCGAACCTAAACAAATAGAATCTACCGGAATATCACCTTGCAAAGCGCCCGAAGTCCCGAAACGGACAATCGTTAATTGACGTTTGGTCGGATTCTCTTCACCGGTTTCTAAATTGATATTGGCCAAGGCGTCTAATTCGGTCAAGACAATATCGATATTATCAGTTCCCATCCCTGTAGAAATCACAGTAATTCTTTTTCCGTTCAGGCTTCCGGTATGAGAAATAATTTCGCGTTTAGCAGCTTTGTGTTCGATCTGATCAAAATGTCGAGAAACTCTTTCTACTCGATTCGGATCGCCCACCGTGATTACTAAATCGGCCAAATGTTCTGGTTTTATATTGCAGTGATAAATACTCCCATCGGGATTAAGTACCAATTCTGATGATGCTTTACTCATAACTATTTATTTTAAAAAATAAGGAGCTAAGATAGTAAATTATCCGCCGACACGTTTTACTTTAAAGCCTTTTTCTTTGAGAAACTCCATAATACGGTCGCGATAATCGCCCTGAATAACGATTAATTCGTCCTTAAAAGTTCCTCCTACGCCAAGCAAAGTTTTTATTTCTTTGGTCAGAGATTTGAAATCACTATCTGCACCCGTATATCCTTCGATTACGGTATTGACTTTCCCATTTCTTTTTTCGTATTTACAAAGAAGCGGTTCGTCTTGTAACCATAGTCCGGTTTGTTCTTCTTTCTCTTCTTCTTGAAATTCGTGTTGAGGAAAGAGATTTTTCAACTGATCTTGTAAATCCATTTTATTATTATCGTCTATTAGTATTCCATGATTATGCAAGCACAAAAAAGCAAATAAAAACTCATCATTCAACTTTTTGTGTGTTGACAAAGATAAAAAAAAGGACACTTCCCTATTCTTTTATTTAGATTTCTTTGTGATTGTATTGGTTTTGAATGTTGCCTAAATTTGTTCAATTATATTGGCTATCATCATTTTTGATTAATCTAACCGTAATTGTTTTAATTCTACACTCTATTTTTTTACATTACTTCAATAAAAACATGTATTGGTTGTAGTTATTATATAATTTGCAGTTGCAACAGTATAATATTTTCAATAATTTTAACAATTAATAATTATTGATTTTGAAAAAAGTTGAAGTTGTTGCTGCAATAATAAAGTACAATGATGAAATTCTATGTGTACAAAGACCTATAAATAAATACGATTATATTTCTTATAAATATGAATTTGCAGGAGGTAAAATAGAAATTGGAGAATCGCATGAACAAGCTCTTGTACGTGAAATAGCAGAAGAGTTAAACCTTGCTGTTAAGGTTGATGATTTCTTTATGACAGTTGTTCATGCTTATCCAGATTTCGAATTGACTATGCATAGTTATTTTTGCCAAGCAGATACGAAAAAATTAACTTTAAACGAGCATATTAATCATCAGTGGTTGAGAGTAGAACATCTCGAATCATTAGATTGGGCAGCAGCAGATATACCCATCGTCAATCAATTAATTACTTCACACTAACTTTTTCAATATACACTTATCTTGATATGGAACTTGGAATCTATGAAACCTTAATTACAAATTCTTTACAACAAAAACTAAATCAATTAGATAAAAATCAATATTATATTGTTGATAATAAAAAAATAGACGCCGAAGAAGCCAGTCAATTTTTAGGAAAACATTTAAGTTCTGTAATTATGGCTGCTCTTAAAATGGTAAAGTCAACGAAAGAAGTAACATCTATTGTTGAGCGACAGATTGAAATTACGAATAAAATTTTAATTTTTTTATCTCAAGAAATAGAGCAATATCAATTTGATCACGATTTATTGGATGCAACGGGACATATTTTAGAAGGAGTTTTTGATAAATTAAATAGTGATTATGTTGATTTGAAACTACATCTAAATGAAATAATGCCAAGTACACGATTAACTCAAAGTGAGTTATTTACAGGAGGCAATGTAGGAATATCCCTAGAATCTGAACTAAAAAAAGAAATACGTTCGTCAGACCGAGTGGATTTATTGGTTTCATTTATCAAATGGAAAGCTATTGTAATATTAAAAGATGCCTTCGAGGAGTTTACCAATCGAGGTGGAAAATTGCGTATTCTCACAACCACTTATATGGGTGCGACGGATGCGAAAGCGATAGAAGAATTAAGCAAATTACCAAATACTGAAATAAAAGTTTCTTATAATACTGCAAATGAACGTTTACATGCTAAAGCATATTTGTTTTATAGAAACACAGGATTTCATACGGGGTATGTTGGATCCTCTAACTTTTCTCGATCTGCTTTAACAGATGGTTTGGAGTGGAATGTAAAGATTACAACCAAAGAAATTCCACATATTATTGATAAGTTTAAAAAAACTTTTGAATCATATTGGGCAAGTAGTGAATTTGAACCATATCAACCAGGGCAATATGAACACTTATCAAAAGCTTTAAGTCAAAGTAAATTTGGTAAAAAAATGATAGATTTTACCCAGTTCTTTGATCTTAAACCTTACCATTATCAGCTCGAGATTCTTGAAAAACTACAAGTAGAAAGAAAGGTACATCAATCCACTCGAAATTTAGTTGTTGCTGCTACAGGAACAGGTAAAACGATGCTTGCAGCTTTTGATTTTAAGAATTATATAACATTGAATCCAAACGTAAAATTTCTTTTTTTAGCACATCGAATCGAAATTTTGCAACAAGCAATGCATACGTTTAGAAATGTACTAAAAGAGCAAAATTTTGGGGAATTAATGGGTGATGGTTATCAACCAGGTGAAAAAAATGCAGTTTTTGCAACAATTCAAACATTTAACAATTTGGATTTACCTTCTTTTAGCACGCCTACTTATTACGATTATATCGTGATTGATGAAGTTCATCATGCGCAAGCAAAATCCTATCAAAAAGTGATTGAATATTTTGAACCTCAACTCTTATTAGGCTTAACAGCTACACCAGAAAGAATGGATGGTAAAGATATTTTAGCTGATTTTAATTATCGAATTGCAGCAGAAATTAGACTCCCTGATGCATTAAATAACAAATTACTTTGTCCGTTCCAATATTTTGGTATTTCAGATCAAATTGATTACTCTAAAATTAAATGGGTAAATGGACGTTATGATACTGTTGAGTTAACGAATATTTTTACTGCAAATGATTTTCGTGTAAATGATATAATCAATAACTTAGATAAATACACCAAAGATCTGCAAGAAGTTTCGTGTATTGGTTTCTGTGCGAGTAAAGAACATGCTGTTTTTATGTCTGATAAATTTAATAAAGTTGGATTGAAATCTGAATGGTTAACATCTGATAATTCAATCCGTAGGTCTGAGATATTAGACGCTTTTAAAAAGAAGCATATCAATTATTTATTCGTAGTAGATATGTTTAATGAAGGGGTTGATATTCCACAAATTGATACTGTTTTGTTTTTAAGACCCACAGAAAGTTTAACAATATTCTTACAACAATTAGGTCGTGGCCTACGCTTACATGAAAGCAAAGATGTATTAACAGTTTTAGATTTTGTTGGACAGGCACGAGATGAGTATGATTTCGAAAATAAATTTAGAGCACTAATAGGTAAAACTACAACGACAGTAGCACATGAAATTGAGCGAGATTTTCCGAACCTCCCCTTAGGTTCATCAATTGTCTTAGAGAAAAAAGCAAAAGAATACATTTTAAAAAATATTCATAAAGCAACAAAATTAGATAAGCGACAGTTGATTAAAAGAATTCATCAATTTAAAAATCATACCGATAATCCTCTTACTTTAAAAAACTTCTTATCAATCTACAATCTGAAACTTGCAGATATTTATAAAAACAATACTTTTTCTGAATTGAAAGCAGAAGCATTAAACATAACCATTGATAATAACAATGTCGAGCGTTATAAAAGTATGTTGGGAAAGAAATGGATAGTTACCGAATCTTTATCATATTTCCAATTTATAATAAAATTTCAACAAGTCGATTTTGATGTGAATCGTATCAATTTATCTACACAGGAAAAAACATATGCATTAATGTTCTATTACGATTTTTACCAAAAAGCAGGTATTGATGAATCATTGGATGATGCATTAATAAAAATAGGTCACAATAAAGATATGGTTGCAGAGATGCTCGAGTTTATTGAAGTAAAAATTGACCAATTGTCGTTTGAGGAAATTCCTTGTGAGATACCTGATCATTTTCCATTGTTTATACATGCTCGTTATACAAGAGATCAAATATTGGTTGCTTTGGGATTATCAAGTTATGAAAAACAAAGTAGCAATCGAGAAGGTGTTGCTTTAAATAAAGAAACAAATACAGAAGCATTATTTATTAATTTAAAGAAAAGTGAAGAAGATTTTTCCCCTACAACAATGTATGATGATTATGCAATTAATGAAACTTTATTCCACTGGCAATCTCAAAATTCAACTACGCCAACTTCAGATAAAGGTAAATCTTATATAGAACAAGAAAAAAGTGGAAAAGTAATTTTATTGTTTGTAAGAGAATCAAAAGAAGATGCACATAAATTTACTCAAGGATATGTTTTTTTAGGTCCAGCTAATTTTGTAGAATATGAAGGTGCTAAGCCAATGTCAATTAAATGGGAACTAAACGAACCTATTCCGAATTATTTATGGAAGGAAAGCGCCAAAATGGTAGGTGGTTAATTTTTTAATAGGTATAAATTAATTTGACAGTCAAACATAATTTCTATCTAAGAGATTTTTACTTATCAAATAAATTATCATATAAAGGAAAATCTAAAATTTCCCTCTTTTATCCTCTTCCCGATATAGGAACACCGAACAAGCACCGAACGAACACCGAACAAAGGATATAGAAGCACCGAAGAAGGATATAGAAACACCGAAGAAAGGATATAGGAGTACCGAAGGAACACCGAACAAGCACCGAAGAAAAATATAGGAGCTCCGAAGGAACACCGAACAAACTCCGAAGAAAGATATAGAAAAATATAGGTTTTCCTTAAAAAAAATACAATCTACCTCATCTAATAAACTTCGATTCAGTGTACAATATCAATTCAATTATTTTATATTAAAAAAGATAAAAATTGCATAATCTTATTAAAAACAACCTTTATCATACAAATAACTCTGAAAAAATGTTAATATTTTAATTTTTCTTTAAAACTTCTTACCATTATCTTAGCGGAAATTAATACAATATGAACAAAAAATTTTACTCTCTTATTTTATTCGGATTGATGCTCGGCGCTCAATCATTAACTGCCCAAACCAAAGTCTTGTTTACCCAAGAACAAGCTTCTAACGGAAGTGCCATTAGCGCCTCTTCATCTTCAAGAACCATTCATGCAGCAGATGATTTTATTTTATCGTCTGACGCAACATTAACAAAAGTGGTTTTGCAAGGAGCACAATTAAGACAAAATCTTTCTTCGATTTTGCAATCAACTGATTTCTATATCATTGAAGAAGATGACCTCACCACAAAACCAGGTACACAAAACGCGATTATCTTCCAATCGCTACAGACAATGGAGGGTGTAAACTTGATTTCTCAAGGGGTTGAACAAAATTTCGAAATTGATTTAAGTAAGCACGAAATTCAATTAAAAGCAGACCGAAAATATTGGATAGTTTTTAGTGCCTACATCAATGCTGAATATCCGTCGAGTCTGACCGATTGGCATTTCTTCCCAGCCAATAACAAGACTGGTACAAGTTTAGCAAAAGTATATACCAATGATAGTTGGACGCAACAGCCTACTGGTCTAACGTTCTCGATCGAAGGAGAAAATGTTTTAGGAACAACGCAAATTTACAATAGTGCCTCTGCTCCATTGGCTGCAACCGTGATTACAGATGTATTAGAAGTAAAAACTACTTATTTTCAGTCTTTGACAATTTTTGATTTGAATGGTAAAAATATAATGACTTCTGATAAAAAAATTAACCAAGTAGGATTTCTTCCTTCAGGTGTATATTTAGGTGTTATTACCACCAAAAATGGACAAAGAATTTCGACAAAATTCATTAAAAAATAAACGCTATTTTTTCCATTAATCAGCATACAAAAACTCCGTTAAACAAAACGTTTAACGGAGTTTTTGTATCTTGTTCACTGGGTTTCGACTTCGCTCAACCCCCCTGTTCCCTGAGCCGTCCCCTGAGCCGTCCCCTGAGCGGAGTCGAAGGGGAAATCGTATTGTGGTCACTGAGCGGAGTCGAAGTGCGGTCACTGAGCTTAGTCGAAGTGCAACCACCTAAAAAACGTAGTCGAAGTGCGGTCACTGGGTTTCGACTTCGCTCAACCACCTTGCCCCCTGAGCGTAGCCGAAGGTTATAACCCTGAGCGTAGTCGAAGGGGGAGTCGAAGTTATTACTCATGATTTGTCCATACAAGCTGAGAAATATTGTATCCCTTTTGCTGAGCATAATCAAGGAACTTTTGTTTCACATGTTGTGGTATTGTTTTATTTCTTGATAAAATCCACATATAGTCATGTTTTTCACCAAAAATCAAAGCTGTTTCATAATCTGGATCCATCATTACTACATTATACCCTGAGTAAAATGGACCAAAAAATGATACTTTCAGGGCACTTCTATCTTTTTGGTCATTAAAAGTTGCTTTTCCTTTAGCTTCTTTCCATTCTTTTTCCTTATAGTTATAGCCTCGATTAAAAACTTCAATCATTCCTTTTTTATTTAAAAAATAGGTAGCTGAAACATGACTCAAGTCTTTTTCGTATTTGAAATCTAATCGGGCGATTTCATACCATTTTCCCATATATTGTTGCACATCAAACCCATCAATAAGCTCAACATAATCGGGTATCTGTACTTTTCTATTGTCTAACCATTCGTAAATCAATGTACCAATGAGAGCAACGGCTAAACCAGAAATTAATTTTATCTTCAAATTTTTCATTTACTTCGTATTGTTTATTTCTATATCCAAAAGAAAATCAATTAAATCACCATTCAATTGATCTTTATGAGTAATATTTAGACCATGAGGCGCATCTTCATATACCAAATAAGTAGAAGGTGTGATTAACTTGGAAGCTAAATCTCCTGCCGTTTCTATAGGTACTGTTTTATCTTCTTTCCCGTGGATGATTAATGTTGGAACTTTTATCATTTTACACTCTTCTCTAAAATCTGTATTCATCCAAGCTTCTGCAGTTTTTATAGTTGCATTAGGTGAAGCATGAGATGAAATAGTAAAATCATAAGCCAATTGTTGTTTGCTTACCGTTTTATTTAGAGGCGAATAGTTATAAAAATCTTTATGGAATTGTTTTAGAAAACCTACCCTATCATCTTTCAATTGACGTATAATTTCTTCTAAGTTTTCTTTAGGCACCCCCTTTTCATTGTCTTGCTTTTGTTTAACCAACGGAATAATAGAGCTAATGAGAGCTATTTTTGAAATAGAATGATGACCGTAATTCGTAATATAACGCACCACTTCACCACCTCCCATCGAAAAGCCTACCAAGACCACATTCGTCAATTGTAGTTCGTCTATTAGAGCATGAACGTCTTCTGCCAAAGCATCATAATCATACTTTTCCCATGGAGCGCAAGACCCACCAAAACCTTTCCTATCATATGCAATACATCGGAAGCCTGCTTCTACAATAGCCGGTATTTGATATTCCCAAGATTCTAAACTAAGCGGCCAACCATGAATCAAAATTACTGGTTGCGCATCTTTATTACCATAATCGATATAATTTAATCGATACTCTTTTCTTGTTAGTTTACTCATTTTTGTGTTTTGAAAGGTTAATAATAATCTTTAAACAACAAGCATTGAGCCAATTCTATACAAACTATAATTAATTCGCGAATCTTTTCTTAAGATCTTAAAATTGGCCCGATTTTTACCAATAATACTTTATTAAAGAATTAAGAAACATTTACAAAAGAATTATATGGATTTACATTCTGGACTACCTTTTTGGATTGTTAAAAATGAACTTTTCGATTATTTCCATCCTCTGGAAGACGATTATTCGATCGATGTTGCCATTATTGGTTCTGGGATAACCGGTGCGTTGGTTGCCCATGAACTGTGCGAAGCCGGTATTGAGTGTGCAATAATAGATAAACGGACACTTGTTACCGGAAGTTCTGCCGCAAGTACTGCTCAATTGCAATACGAAATAGATATACCTTTGTGTAAATTAGTGGAGAAAGTATCAGAAAAAAGAGCTATTGATGCCTATCATAATTGTTTGCAATCGATAAAAGATTTAGAAAATGTTTTTAAAAATAACAATATTCAAACTGACTTCCTAAACGTACCTACTGTTTTTTTAGCGAGTACAAAGCAAGATATCAAACTTTTAGAAGATGAATATGCAATGAGAACTAAAGTCGGCTTACCGATTAATTTTTTAGATTCGAATGAATTAAAATTGTATCAAAATATTGACGGATATGCTGCATTACAGAATGATACATCTGCACAAATGGACGCTTACAAAGGAGCAATTAAACTCTTGAAACATCATCAAAAAAAACATTCGCTACAAATATTTACCCATACTAAGGTTGACAAAATAATGGAAACCAATGATGGTTGCGAACTCTTTACAAGTAAAGGTAAAAAAATCAAATGTAAATATGTTATCGTTGCAGCGGGTTTTGAAGCTGGTGAATTCTTGCCTAAAAAAGTAATGAATTTAATTTCCACCTACGTTATTATTTCGTCGCCAATGCCCGAAAAAAATATTTGGCCACACCGAAGTCTGATTTGGGAAAGTGCAGATCCGTATCTGTATATGAGGACTACAAAAGATAACCGCCTGATTGTTGGTGGTGAAGATGAAGATTTCCAGAACCCAGTAAAACGAGACGATTTGCTTCGAGAAAAAATAAAAACTTTAGAACAAAAATTCAAAAAACTTTACCCAACAATTGAGTTCAAGACAGAGATGGCATGGTGCGGAACTTTTAGTTCTACAGAAGATGGTTTGCCTTTTATGGGACCATGGAAAAAAAATAGTCGAATCTTATATGCTTTGGGATATGGAGGAAATGGCATTACCTTTTCGATGATTGCAGCACAAGTGTTGAAAAATAGTATTTTAAACAAAAAAGATGATCGAATGAATACCTTTGGTTTTTCGAGAATAGTAGATTGTAAAAAAACAAACTAAATTAGAGTTTCTACCAACGAAAAACAGCAGGAAATATTTACTCTAAAATATCGATAATTGATCTAAATTATTCTGATTTTAAGAAGCGAAATAATATTTTTCTAACATCTTTATTATCTTGTTTTGGATCAATATAAGAATGCATTTCTTCGGGAATAGAAAGCTCGATAGGACAATATCCAAATCCTTGGTAGATACCATTTTTAATGAAAACAAGTCCTTTTTCTTGCGATGTCCTTCCTTTCAATTCAATTAAAATATCTTTTTTAGGTAAATTTATCGTACGTAAATATTGTTCTACTCTTAAATTATAAGTTTTTACATCTTCTAAGGAAATACAGGCTCCTTTACACTCCTTTAAACTATACTGAAAACAACTAGATTTTGAAGAATACAAACCATTTATTTTCTGACATAAATTATATTTTTCGGTAATAGTAAAGAGATAATTTTTAGCTTCTTGCAAAGTCGAAAAAACAATTACTTCTTTGCCTGTATTCGATAATTTTCTAACAAGGAGAGAATCATAACCTTGTAAATTCTTTTCTTTATAAATGGAATACGAAAACTTAACTTTTCGCTGTGCACGATTAAAAATCGGTAAAAATTCTTTGATCAATTCAGACTCCCTCAGCAAGGCAATCAATTCATTTCCTGTGTTTTCATAAGTTACACGATATGTGAACATTTGAAGTTTAACTTCTTTCGTAACTTTTGATGTAAAATGTTGAAGAAGTCTTTTCTTAATGTTTATACTTTTACCAATGTAAATTATATCATCATTTTGATTATGCAAATAATACACACCACATAAATTATCGGGTATCGTACGCACAATCTGTCTTAACTTATCACGAATATCCACAGAGCAAAATTAAGAAAAGTAAATTATTTATGTGTTTCATACAAAACCCATTAATCTAAATTTTCTAAGCCCCAATGATTCTGTACGATTTCTATTGCATTGCCAACAGCATCGCTTAATACCACAATAAAATCATCTGTATTGGCAATGGATAAGCTAAATTTAATCGCTTCTACTTCCTTTGAAATAACGATATAAAGAAATTGTTATAACCCTGAGCGTGGTCGAAGTGCAACCACCTAAAAAAACGAAGTCGAAGTGCGGTCACTGGGTTTCGACTCCGCTCAACCACCTTGACCCCCTGAGCCGTCCCCTGAGCCGTCCCCTGAGCGAAGTCGAAGGGTAGTCGAAGGGTAGCCGAAGGGAAGTCAAAGGGAATAAATTTTTAAGAATCTTTTTTCTTTCCTACTTCTGAAATATTAGGCTGCACTACACGATACATATCATGTCGGCGATCTTTCAGAGTTTTTACAGTTCCGTATTCGTGCAAATCTTTCAGCGCGTACAAATCAACATCGGTAATCAAAACCATTTCTGTATTTGGGGTTGCTTCTGATTTTACTCCATTGGTAGGAAAAGCAAAATCCGATGGCGTGAAAACAGCCGATTGAGAAAACTGAATATCCATATTATTCACGCGCGGTAGGTTTCCTACCGAACCAGCAATCGCCACATAACATTCGTTTTCGATCGCGCGTGCTTGGGCACAACTTCTTACGCGTGTATAACCGTTTTGGGTATCGGTCATGAAAGGGACAAACAATATTTGCATTCCTTGATCAGCTAAAATACGAGCTGCTTCAGGAAATTCGACATCATAACAAATCAATAATCCAATCTTGCCGCAATCGGTATCAAAAACTTTTATATCATTTCCTCCTACCATTCCATAATAACGGAATTCATTAGGCGTGATGTGCATTTTGCTGTACGAATCGAGTTGCCCGTTTCGATGACACAAAAACGAAGTGTTGTACAACAATTCATTTTCGATCGTCGGCATAGAACCTGCAATAATATTAACGTTGTATGAGATGGCAAATTCTTGAATTTTCTTCACAATTTCATCCGTCAACTCGGCCAAACGGTTCATGGCTTCAACTTCTTTCAGGTGATTGTACGGACTCATGAGTGGCGTATTGAAAAACTCTGGAAACAAAAGGAAATCGGCTCCATAATCACTCACCGTCTGCACGAAAAATTCTACCTGTTCGTAGAAATCTTGTAAATCTCTAAAAGAACGCATCTGCCATTGTACCAAGCCCAAGCGTGTAATTCTCTTGGTAGGAGAACTCGATTTCAAGTGGGGCTCGTAATAGATATTATTCCATTCGAGAAGCGTGGCATACTCCATCGATTCGGTATCATCTTTCAGATAGTTTTTTAATATTTTCTTTACATGAAAATCATTCGCCAATTGAAACGTCAAAGTAGAATCGATGATTTCTTTTCTTTTTACTTTGTCAACGTATTCTCTTGGAGTAAATTCAGCTGCATATTTATGATAATTCGGAATTCTTCCTCCAGCAATGATTGATTTCAAATTCAATTCCTCACACAATTCTTTTCGTACGTCGTATAACCTCCTACCTAAACGCAATTGACGATATTGTGGATGCACAAAAATTTCTATTCCATACAAGATATCACCATCGGGATCGTGTTTCGTAAACTTACCATTCGAAGTTATTTCATCATAATTTGATGTATTGAGATTTACTTTTTTCGAGTTCACGATTATAGCCAAAGCAGAAGCCACTACTTTCCCATCAACTTCTACACAAAATTGTCCTTCTGGGAAAATACGCAACAATTCGAGTATATCTTCGCGTTGCCAATCTTCTTCATCGATGTTTTTATAAGCTTCTTGTTCCGATTGCAAAAGATCTTCGTAATCCTCAATCGTTAAGCGTCTAACTTGTATATCCATGGTAAAAATTTGTTTAAAAAGTTTGAGTTTATTTTTCTCAAAAAATTTATCCAAACTTATAAAAAAAGCATGGATAAATTATCTTTTTTCGTTCCGAAAATCCTTTTTCTATGAATTGGTTAATTCGTAAAATGTTCTTTTCCCGATTTTTATTTTCATTCCTGTTTGCAAAACAATTGCTTCATTGGCATCTTCTTTCTTTTCGTTGTCAATTTGGACTCCACCACCTTCGATCAATCGACGAACTGCCGAACGAGAACTATCACTTTTTAGTTGATGACACAAATCCAACAAACTCAACTGATTGTTTTCTATGTTTTGTAATGAATTGATGGTCACAGGTTCGAACACTTTCTCATCAAAGTTTTTGTTCTGAAATTGTGTACTGAAAAACTCCTCTGCTCCTTCTGCTGCTTGTGCATCATGGTATTGAGTAATAATATTTTTCGCTACCAATTTCTTGATTTCCATCGGATTTTCTCCCGAAGCAATTCTAATTTTCAATTGTTCTTTTTCTTCGATAGAAAAGTCTGTAGCCAAGTTGATATATTCTTCTAACAAATCATCTGGAATCGACATGGTTTTACCGAACATTTCGTTTGGTTCATCAGTAAGTCCGATAATGTTATTCATCGATTTACTCATTTTTTCTTTCCCATCTAAACCACGTAACAACGGCATACACATCACAATTTGCGGCGAAACCTCATAAGATTCTTGCAATTGACGTCCCATAGTACAATTGAATAATTGATCGGTTCCACCCATCTCGATATCCGCTTCAATTTGGGTAGAATCATACCCCTGCAAAATCGGGTAAACCAACTCGTGCATTGCAATTGGTGTATTTTCGGTAAAACGTTTATTAAAATCATTTCTATGCATCAATTGTGCAACCGTTACACGAGATAACAACTCGATAATAGCCGAAAAACTCAACGCATCTAACCAAGTAGAATTGTACACAATTTTTGTTTTCTCTACATCGATAATTTTAGACAACTGATCGATATAGGTTTGTGCATTATGCTGCACTTGTTCTGCACTCAAGGGTTTTCTTGCTTTGTTTTTTCCGGTCGGATCACCAATACGCGCGGTGAAACTTCCTACCAAAATCACCACTTGATGTCCTAAATCTTGAAACTGTTTCAACTTCTTCAAAACCACCGCATGCCCCAAATGCAAATCAGGTGCCGTCGGGTCGAATCCTAATTTGATAATCAATTGACGGTTTTCTTCTTTGGCTTGTTTCAGTTTCTGATCTAATCCATTTTCGGGTAGAATAATCTCTACATTTTCTTTTAATTTTTCTATCATGTCGATTTCCTTTTTGCTTATTTTATTTCTATAAAAAAACCCAAACATTGCTGTTCGGGTTGTCTATGAGGTTGTCTATTTCGTAAAATCTAAAACATACACACGCTTACCGAACATGGAGGTCGGTAGAATAATACTCACTAAAAAATGGTACGCGCAATATGTTATGCATTCTTTTCATTTCGATTACAAAGATACGGATTTTTTTTATTTCTGATACGATGATGACCTTTCTCATCTACAATTCTATTTTTTTATTCCTAAAAATTATCCGACTTTTGCCTGTTCAATGGGGTGCCAATTCGTTGGCTGAGATGATACCCATGCACCGAGTGCAACACCTGATCCGGATAATGCCGGCGGAGGGATTGAAAACTTATCATCTCCTGTTCTAAAAATAGTATCATGCAGGAAATTTTATCAAAAATCACATGGATGGAATGGCTCGGAGTGGCCTTTTCTGTTGCCCAAGTTCTTTTGGCACGACTCAACAAACCAATCAATTATTTGTTCGGAATTGGCGGAATTTCACTCACCCTTTGGGTCATGTTTTCCGCAAAACTCTATGCCGAATTCACCCTCAATATTTATTATTTGGTGATGAGTATTTACGGTTGGCTTTTCTGGAAATTTGGCAAACAACAACACGAAGCGCCCATCTCGGCTTCTACAAAAAACGATTGGACCAAAGTAGTCGGCATCGTCGGCATCAGCTTTCTGATTTTCTATTTCGCACTGACGCATTTTACCAATTCTGATGTGCCTTTGTGGGATTCGCTCGTGAGCGCATTCGCTTGGGCCGGTATGTGGTTGATGGCGAAACGCAAAATAGAAAATTGGATTTTACTCAACATCAGCAACCTCATCTCTATTCCGCTCATGATTCATAAAGATCTTTATCTCTATGCCGTTTTGAGTGCTTTTTTATTTTTGGTGGCTACTTCGGCTTATTTCAAATGGTTAAAACTTCTCAAAAACTCGCCTCATGCTATCCGTGAATGAAATGCGCAACGAATTGTTTCTTGCCGAAACTTTATCCGATAGGATGATATCCGACATTCATCAACAAAAATATTTGCAAATTTGGGTGCCAAAAATCTATGGCGGACGAGAGCTTTCTTTTGTTGATGGCTTACAACTTTTACAATCTTTAGCCAAGATCGACGGAAGTTTCGGTTGGACGATTACCTTATGTTCTGGCGCTCATTATTTTGCCCGAAACCTTTTACCCGCCAAAGCCAAGGAGCTTTTTTCTTCTCCTGATATTTTTGTGGGCGGAAGTGGTTTGGTAGGTGGAACGGCCGAAAAAACGTCTTCTGGATTTATCCTAAATGGCCAATGGACGCACGCTACGGGCGCTAGTTATCTATCGCATTTTACCCTGAATGCGCAACTTACCGAAAACGGACAACCTTGCGTGGATGACAATCAGCAGCCGATAATTCGCTCGTTTATCGTCCCAAAAGAAAAAGTAATCCTTCATCCGTCTTGGCCTTTTATGGGAATGCGCGCCACGCACACTTACGCTTTTGAAGTAAAAAATGCGGTTATTTCTCCAGAAGATTCGTTTGTGTATGATGTGTTTTACACCCAAGATTTAGTCAGTCACTTGCCGTTTCGTTTGTTTGCTGATGCGACTTTGATGGTAAATTATTTGGGCATGTCTGCGCATTTTGCCGAAGAAGCAGCGAAATACAAATCCAATGAAGAGATTCAGGTTCTGAAAGATTTTGTAGATCAGACTTCAGAAAAGCTGTTGAATTATGCACAACAGAGCGAAAATAGTTTGATGAATAAGAAAATTATTTCGGTAGAATTTATAGAAGAAGTACATCAATTTTGCACCGATGCTCTACATCATTTAACCCATTTGATGCTGGATGTATATTTGATTTTAGGTATGAAGGCCGCAAAAGAAGATGAGGTTTTGCACCAAATATTTCGAGATTTTTTTACAGCTACGCAACATGCCAATTTTAGAAAATAAAAAAAATCAGTTCGATTTCTCGAACTGATTTTTTGTTCAACGGTTTCTGCTAACATTTTAGAAATCGATATCCCAAATTCCAACAGCTCGCTCTAATTCTACCAAAGCTTCTGCATAATTCAGCATCGTTTCTAGGTAGTTTTCTTGCAATTCGTTGTACGTTCGTTGCGCATCTAGCACTTCTAGCAAAGACGTATTTCCGCGTTGGTAACTATAGGTTTTGGCCTCTAAAATGCGTTGTGCTTCCTGCAATAAATTCGCATCAAATTGTTGCACTTGTTTGGCCAAACCTTGGTACAATCGATAAGCTTGTTGCACTTGCGTTTTGATTTCTAACGCCAATTGATCGTATGCTTTTTCGACTTGTTGTTTTTCGATTTGAGCAATATTTAATTCATTATTTCGACGATTCGAAAACTTAAGCGGAATGGTAATTCCCCCATTGATTTGGGTAAATTTAGGCGAACCCGCATCCAAGTTTCGTACTTCTGCGTTGTGCTCAATGCCGACCGACAACCCTAAATCGATCGCTCTGTTGGCTTTGGCTAACGCAATATTTTTCTGAGAAATTTCTTTGCTTTGTAAAGCCGCCATCAAATCGGTACGATTTTCTTGTGCTTTTCTGACCAAATCCTCCAATAAAAATTGACGTGTAAACGAATGAAATTCTCCCGAAACGGCCATTTCATCTTCCCAATTTTCATTTCCCATCCATAAAAAAAGTCCGTCTGTTGCCGCATTCGCTTCTGCTTCTGCCTGAAAAATTTCATTTAACATGCTTCTTGCTTCCAACAAACTTTGGTCGGCATCAACTTGCGAAATTTCACCTAATCGGAACCGAATACTATCCGATTCGGCCAGTTTCCGAATCATTTGATACGATTCTTGTTTCAGTTGCAACATTTTCTGATGATGCAACGCTTGTAAATAATCGAGTGTGGCGTCGGCTTGTAAATTTCTGAAATAATCGCGCAGTAAAATTTTGGTGAGTTCAGCTTCGCTTTTAGCCAAATTGATTCGAGCTTTACGTTTCCCACCCAATTCGAGCGTCCAACCCAAACCAGCAGCAAATCCGTATCCCATTTGATTTTTAGCTTCCCCATTGTCAAAATATTCAAGATTCACTTCCGGATCCTCAAACACATATGCACTTTGCGTTTCGGCGTCGGCAATGGCAATGTTGTATTTTTCTGCCGCATACGCAATATTGCTAGATTGTACTTTTTGCATATAATTTTGGTACGATAATGAACTGCTATATTCTTGTGCCGACAGCGTGTATGTCATCAAAACCAAGGCAAAACTTCCTATATATTTTTTCATAATGAATTTTCTTCTACAATTTTTTTGGTATTAAACTCTTCGTCTTTTCCCCATTTTTTTTCAACCAAATAATACAAAGCAGACAACGCATATAAGGTAAGAATGGTAGAAAACAACAAACCATAAACAATTACGGTAGCCAACGGGCGTTGCACATCCGAACCAATTCCGGTAGCCAAAGAAGCAGGCAACAATCCTAAAACCGCAACCGTAGCAGTCATCAATACCGGACGGAATCGATGTTGTGCACCATGCAAAACAGCCTCTTTCAGCGGTTCGCCTTGTTTGCGCAAATCATTAATATGCGAAATCATGATAATTCCGTTTTGGATCGCCACCCCAAATAGCGCGATGAATCCTACCACCGACGAAACATTCAGCGTCATTCCGCGAACATTGAGGGCAAGCATCCCACCAAAAACCGCCAACGGCACTATACCGATCAACAACAAAGCTTGACGGAGTTTGCCAAAAGTGGCGTACAGCAACATGAACATGAGCGCCAAAGCCAACGGAATAATGACAGCCAAACGCGAATACGCACGGTTTTGATTTTCGAATTGTCCACCCCATTTCAGATGCACCGTTTCGTGATTGTACTCGACGTTTTGCTCAATTTTTTGTTGTGCTTCTTTGAGGAACGAACCTAAATCGCGGCTGCGTAGATTCAGTTTCACGGTCAGATGACGTTTGTTCATTTCGCGGGTAATGGTACTTTCGCCGGTCGATAATTTGATATCGGTAACTTGAGATAACGGAATCTTCACACCATCGGCATTGGTCAACATCAGATGCCCAATTTTCTCGGGCGTATCTCTGCTCCTTTCGGTATAACGACAAATAATATCGTACACTTTATCGCCAATAAAAATCTGAGAAATCGCTTTTCCGCCTATGGCAACTTCTATCAATTCGGCAACATCCGAAACGTTTAGACCATATTGCGCAATTTTATCTCGATTGGCCTGAATTTGCATTTGAGGCAAAGGAGGTTCTTGATCTATCCCAAGATCTACTGCCCCGTCAACAGTTTTCAGTTCATTCATGACTTCTTCGGCAATGCGTCGGGTTTCATCAAAATCATTTCCATATACTTTTACGGTCAGCTCACTGTGCGCACCCGAAATTTTATCCATCACACCATCGATCATCGGTTGTGAAAATCCTACCGAATACCCAGGCATTGTGGCATATTCTGCCGCCAATTCGTCTATGAGATCTGATTTTGTTTTGCCTCTTGGCCATTCTTTGTAGGGTTTGATTCCTACCGAAACTTCGAAATGTGAGGCCGTCCAAGGATCGGTACCATCGTCATTTCTTCCGGCTTGCACCATCACGTAGGTTACCTCATCAAACTTCATGGTTCGGGCACGTAGCGAATCGCTCATTTCTTTCGATTTTTCTACCGAAATACCTGGTGGTAATTCTACCTGCAACCAAATCGAACCTTCGTCTAATTCGGGTAAGAAATCTTTCCCAACGTGCATGGTTAGGCCGATTGCTGCTACTAACACCAACGACAAAGGCAAGAAAACACGCTTCGGGTTTTGCACCACTTTTTGGATTCGATGACCGTAGGCGTTGGTTAATTTTTCTAACCATTTATTATGATACAACTTCTTGGGTTTTCGATACACCATATACGCCAAACCAGGAATCAATAACAAAGCTACCGAAAGAGCGCCAATCAAGGCATAGCTGACTGTGAAAGCCATCGGTGTAAACAATTTTTTCTCTACTCGCTCAAAAGCAAACAACGGCAAATAGGCCGTAATAATAATGAGGGTTGCAAAGAAAATAGGTTTAGCCACTTGTTTGGCCACCGACGCAATGGTTTTTTCTTTGAGTTCTTCGTTCGGGCGTTCTTCGCGTTTTTTCAGAATCGACTCCATCATCACAATGGCTCCATCTACAATAATTCCGAAATCGATGGCACCCAACGATAATAAATTGGCAGGAATATCAGTAAAATGCATCAAAATAAAAGCGATGAGCAACGACAACGGAATGGTGATTGCCACCAACAAAGCGCCGCGCCAATTACCCAAAAAGACAATCAAAACCACAATCACCAAACCAATTCCTTCGATCAGCGTATGCGAAACGGTATTGAGTGTGGTGTCGACCAATTCGGTACGATCGAGGAACGGATGAATCTTAACGCCTTTTGGTAGGATTTCTGTATTGAGTTCGTCTACCGCCTCATGAATATTGGCCAAAACGGTTGATGGATCTTCGCCTTTGAGCAACAAAACAATTCCTTCGATTCCGTCTGAGTAATTGCGTTCGCGATCGGTATAACCTAAAACACCTTTTCGTTCGAGGTTTCCATATTTCAAATGACCAATATCGGTGAGCAAAACCGGTACACCTTGATCGGATTTCACCACTATTTTACCGAAATCATCCAAGTCTTTTACCAATCCAATTCCGCGAATCACATACCCCAAATCGCCACGAGGCAACACACTTCCACCAGCATTGATATTGTTTTCTTCGATGGTTTCGACCACTTCAGACAAGCTGAGGTTGTGTTGTTCTAATTTGTTAGGATCGAGTTCGATTTGATATTGCGTGGTAATCCCACCAAAATTGGTTACTTCGGCCACTCCCGAAACCTGATTGATTCTAGGGATGATCACAAAGTTTTGCAAATCGGTTAACTCCCGTAAATCATGATGGTCACTTTCGAGAATATAGCGGTACACTTCGCCAATTGGGGAAGTCAACGGATCGAGTCCAGGAACAGCATCGTATGGCAATTCGACTTCTTTCAATCGTTCTTCGATGCGCATTCGAGCCCAGTAATCATCCACACCATCATTAAAAACAATGGTAATAATAGACAAACCAAAAGTACTTTTGCTACGCATCACGTGCATGCCCGGCAAACCATTCAAGGCGCGTTCGATCGGGATGGTGATTTGCTGTTCTACTTCTTCGGCCGCCAAACCTGGAATTTGAGTAACCACTTGCGAGGTAACGTCGGCAATATCAGGATAAGCTTCTATGGCCAATTGTTTCCAAGAATAATAGCCAAAAACCGCTAACAAGAAAAATAGCGCGACCATTACCCATCGTTTCGCAATGGCTATATTGATTAAATTTTTCATCGTAAAGTCTTATTTTGCTTGCAATAAATAGGTTCCACCATCCACTACAATTTTTTCTCCTACCGATAAACCTTCCAAAACAATTACTTTGGCAGGATCGAGTGTTGAGGTAGTGATTTTTCTTTTTTCGAATTGATTTTTATCTTTTTGCACATACACATATTGCGTATCATTTTCTAAGAAAACGGCTTTGGTAGGAATCACCACCATGGTTTGTTCGCCTTGTTTAAGCGTAACATTCACGTACATGCCCGGCTTTAGGATTCGGTTCGGATTTTCCACCTCAATCAACACTTCCACACTTCGACTTTCCTCATCGAGCAAATCGCCAATATGAAGAATTTTCCCTGTAAAAGTTTGGTTGGGATAAGCTTCGATCGTAAACTGAATTTCGGTCAGATTTTTCAGCACGCTCAAGTTATTTTCTTTCACTTTTGCAGCCACCCACACTTTCGACAGTTCGGCAACTTGTACCAAAGCCTCGCTATCTTCTCGTAGATATTGCCCTAAAACCAAATGATTACTGACAATTTTACCGGCAATGGGCGAAGTAACCACCAATGATTGCCCGATACGCAACTGATTGGGATTGACATTGAAAATTTTCAGCGCTGCTTTTTCGTTATCCACCGCAATTTTCTTGATCTGATAATCGGTTTGTGCTTCTTCTAATTCGCGCTGCACCCCTACGCCATGTTGCACCAAATCTTTTTGCCGTTTCCAGTTGAGTTCTGCTTGTTTCATTTCTTGTACGGCCGTAAAATAACCTTGTTGCGCCGCAAAAAAATCAGACGACGAAATCTCGAAAATGGGCGTTCCTTTTTGTACATTTTGTCCCAACCGAACAAAAGATTTGGTAATTCTGCCTGCAAAAGGCGAAGCAATTTCTGCAAAATGAGTGGGAATGGCACGAACCAAACCGCTGCTTAACTGATCGAGTTGTGTCATTTCGCTACCGACTTCTGCAATGGTTAAACGCGAATGCAATTGCGAATCTTGGGTAAGCGAAATAACGCCATTTTTTACGCAGTAATCTTTTACAACTGCTGCTTCGGCCTTGCTATCGCACGACCAAGTACTTGCCGCGAGTAAACTTGCACTAACGTAAATAAATCCTTGTTTTTGCCAGATTTTCATGTATAAAATTTTAGTATATCGTTGAACTTTTATGATGATAGATTAGAATTAGAGAAACTAAGAATGGATTATAACCATTGATTAAATTTTTTGATGTACCATGTTTTCACCGCTTGTGTGAGCAAACAATACGCAAACAAAATCGCAAATAACCATGGGAAATAGCTCAATGGAAGTGGTTGCATTTTGAGAACTTCTGCAAATGGCGTGAACGGAATCAAGATACCAATCATGATAATCAAAGAAGTTAATGCGACAACCGGTGCTGTTGCCCAACTTTGGATGAATGGAATTTTTTTGGTTCGGATCATGTGGATAATTAAGGTTTGAGACAATAATCCTTCTACAAACCATCCGGTCTGAAACAAAGCTTGATGTTCGGGCGAATTGGCTTTGAACACGTAAAACATGACAGCAAACGTTACAAAATCGAAAATAGAACTGGTAGGTCCGATGTAAAGCGTGAATCGTTTGATGTCTGACGCATCCCATTTTTTGGGTTCTTTTATAAAATCTTCATCCATTCGATCCCAAGGAATGGTGGTTTGCGAAATATCATACAATAAATTCTGAACCAATAATTGCACAGGTAACATCGGTAAAAACGGCAGAAAAGCACTTGCGCCCAACATGCTAAACATGTTTCCGAAATTACTGCTCACCGTCATTTTGATGTATTTGATGATGTTTCCAAAAGTGCGTCGTCCGTAAATGACCCCTTTTCGAAGCACAGTCAGATCTTTTTCTAACAAGATAATATCGGCACTTTCTTTGGCGATATCCACGGCAGTATCTACACTAATTCCGACATCGGCTTCTTTGAGCGCCGCAGCATCATTGATACCATCTCCCATAAAACCAACCGTATGTCCTTTGGCACGAAGCGCTTTTACGACACGTACTTTTTGTAACGGATTAAGCTTTGCGTAAATCGTGGTATGATCTAAACTTTCGGTTAACGTTTCGTCCGACATTTGTTCTAATTCGGATCCTAATACAATATGCCCAATCGGAATTCCCACATCTTGACATATTTTTTGGGTCACCGTTTCGTTGTCGCCGGTTAATACTTTTACCGAAATACCCAATTTTTGTAGGGCTTCTATACTTGGTTTGGCGCTTGGTTTGGCAGGATCTAAAAACCCGATAAATCCTGTAAGGGTTAATTGATTTTCGTCTTGCACCCCATAATCCAAAGGGTGATTGCCATCAAATTCGCGAATAGCCACCAACAAAACGCGCAATCCTTCTCGGTTCATACGTTGAGAAGTTTCGAGTACGGTTTGTCGCATTTTTTCATCCATCGGAACCACAGCATCTTGCTCGATATGCAAACTTCTGTCTTCTCCCGGATCGAAAGAATAGGCACATAAATCTAAAATTTCTTCTACCGCTCCTTTACAAATAAGCAAATGTTTTCCGTCTGCTTTTTTTAGGATCACCGACATTCGACGACGTTGAAAATCGAAAGGAATTTCATCTACTTTGGTGTACAATTCTTCCACTTTAAGATAATCGTGAAGTTTCACATGCTCGAGCACCGCTACATCCAATAAATTTTTCAATCCGGTTTGATGATAACTGTTCAAATACGCCCATTTCAGTACCTCGTCATCATCCACTCCGTATACGTTGAGATGTTTTTCTAACACAATTTTATCCAAGGTCAAAGTCCCTGTTTTATCCGTACACAACACATCCATTGCACCAATATTTTGAATCGCATTGAGACGTTTTACAATCACTTTTCGTTTGCTCATGTTCACAGCGCCTTTGGCCAAATTTGCCGTTACAATCATCGGAAGCATTTCGGGTGTAAGTCCTACCGCCACTGCAATGGCAAAAAGCAAGGCTTCCATCCAATCGTTTTTCACCAATCCGTTGACTACGAAAATTATCGGCACCATCACCAACATAAATCGGATAAGAAGAAAGCTCACTTTATTCACACCAATATCAAAAGCTGTTTCGGGACGATCGCCCACAATGCTTTTACTGATGGATCCGAAATATGATAAATTCCCGGTATTTACGACAATTGCCGTTGCAGAACCACTCACCACATTGGTCCCCATAAAACATAGATTCTCTAGCTCTAAAGGCGATTTTTCTTCGGCATTGCGAATAGGTAAATAGTTTTTTTCGACTGGTAAGGCTTCTCCTGTTAGCATACTTTCGCTCACAAATAAATCTTTGCTATGCAGAATGCGACAATCGGCCGGAATCATATCGCCTGCAGACAAATAGACCACATCGCCCGGTACCAAATCACTGATATTGACTTCTTCTCGATCTGTGTATTTTCGTTTCACGGTAGCCGTAGTTTTCACCATTTTTTTCAGTTGCTCGGCTGCGCGATTGCTTCGGAATTCTTGCACAAAACGCATCATGGCGCTCACCACAATCATGATCGAAATCACCAAAACAGTTGTGTAATCTTTTTCACCCGAAGGCGCTAAAACCACATCAATGACAAAAGAAATCGCCACGATGATTAAGAGAATAAAAATGAAAGGATTGATAAAAGCCGAAAGCAATTGTCGGAACCAAGAAGGAGCTTTGTCAGTCTGCACCTCGTTGGGTCCAAATTGTTCGAGGCGTGTTTCTACCGTTTGTGTAGACAAACCTTCTTCATTGCTCTCGAGCATCGCATAGACCATTTTAATGTCTTGTTTGGCTGCTTGATGCAAACGAGTAGCGCTCGCACCATTCATTCCATTGGGCTGCAAAAGCGAGCTACGTGAAGTAACATTGGTATTTCTGAATGTTTTTTTCATCGTGGGTTGTTTTTTTCGTTGTCTATTTCGTTTTTATTTTTTGGTTTGGATTTGATTTTAGCCATCGTGTCGGCTACCGATCATTTCCCAACTCACTTTCTGTACATTTTGTTCGATAGTCAATCGACTCGCAATTTTTTCCATCAAATGATCTTGTTGCGTTGCCGAAATTATTTCAGCCGTAATCAAAACAAATTGAGGCTCATTTTCATAATCATCACTAGAAAGAGATTTCAGCAATACTTGATCATTGCTACCGATATATTGCATCAACAAAACCCGCAAACGGTTTTCTTCTGCTTCTCGGCATTTTATTTTGATGAGATAATCTGTTTCGGTATTCACTGATTTTTTGAAAGAATATCGATGTACCTGATTGCTGACCGGACGCAAAAGAATGTGCGAAAACGTTACAAAAATGGCCATCACCACCGCCTCCGACCACAAACCGGTACCGACCAAAGATCCAACTGCTGCCGAACACCAGATGGTTGCCGCTGTGTTGAGTCCCCGAACAGTGAGACCATCTTTCATGATAACACCAGCGCCCAAAAATCCTATTCCGCTAATAACATACGAAGCCATGCGCCCTGTAGCCGAACCACCAATCGAATACGACATCAAGATAAAAGCGGCCGAACCAATGCTTACCAAAGTATTGGTGCGCAAACCGGCACTTTTTTGGCGCCATTCGCGCTCGAAACCGATAGCGGCTCCGAGAATAAAGGCTAATCCTAAGGAAAGGGTGAAATTGATAATAGTCATGGTTCTAACTTTTCTAGGCAAAACTCAAAGTTTCTACCCCAAAGCAGAAACGTTGAATTAATGTGCCAAATGAGACTTGGCGGAATCAGGCTCCATTTGTTCTTTTTTTATAGGACAAAAGTACAGAAGCCACGTGTAGAAAGGCGTTAGAGACCTTTTAGAAAAATATTAGAATTTTATTAGAATCCAGAATATTTTGGTAGGATGCAATGCAGCAGGGATAGAGCGGTTTGTTTGAGCTCTTTGTTTTTTGGATTTCAAAAAACAAAAGCGAGTAGCGAAAGCCCGGCCCGAAGGGGCTGCCCTAATCTCAATCTTTTTTCGGGAATTGCAATTCGATGCGCGTTCCTTTTCCGTAGGTAGAATCGACGTAAATTTTAGCCTGATGCAATTGAATAATTTTTTGGGTCAAAGCTAAACCAATCCCATGTCCATCGGTAAAGTTTTGGTTATTTCCTCGGTAAAATGAGGTGAAAATATGTTCTAAATCTTCTGGTTTGATGCCAATTCCATGGTCTTGAAAACGGATAAAAATGTCGGAAGCAGAGAAATTGATTCGAACCCAACAGGTTTTATCTTCTGAGAATTTACAGGCATTTTCGATGAGGTTTACAAAAGCAACTTGCAACAAATATTCGTTTCCAAAAGTTTGCATATCTCGCTCGTCATCGGGCATTTGATCAAATTGCATATCTACTTTATAGGCCTTATTGGTATGTTGTATTTGATGTGCCGCATTGAGCAAAACTTCGTCTAAACGAATAGGTTTGAACATGATTTCTGACGGATCGTAATTGGCTTTTGCCAAATCGAGCAAACTGTTCGATAGACGTACAATTTTCTTGGCGTCGCCCATTACATTGCGCAAAGCTTTTTGGTATTCTTCCTCCGTTTTGGCTTGCGAAAGGGTGAGTTCGAGTTCGGCAATCATTGCGGCAAGCGGCGTTCTGAGCTCATGAGAAATATTGGACACGAAACTTTTTTGCGACTCAAATGAATTTTCGATGCGTTGCAACATTTCATTAAAAGTGGTCGCTAACTCAGCTAATTCGTCATTTTTATTTTGCGTTTCGATGCGTAAATCTAAATTGGAAGCCGAAATCAATTTTGCTTTTCGGGTCATTTCTTGCACCGGACGCAAAGCTTTTTTGGTAAAAAACAAAGCCGAAAGCACAATGAGAAGTAAAGAAACGACAAAAATAATGATGCTATTTCTGAGGAAATTTTCTAATTTATTATACCCATATTGATCATAAGCAGCCGCCGTTACGATATACTTCTTCCCGTTAAAAACATACTGCAAACCAACCACTTGCCATTTATCTTGATAGAAATAGACTTGTTTGTTTTGGACAATAGCATCAAACATCGGTTGATTTTCTTTGACAAAATCGATATCCACCGCATCGTGATACAACAAATGGAAAGCGTCATCGTAAATAGCGACTTCTACTTCGTTGATCGTTTGTCGGTTGTTGTGGTAAATATTTTGCAGTGTTTGCGCATCAATATTGGTATTGAGAAACAAATTTACCTTGGTTATCGCTTCTTTTTTCAGCAACGAATAAAACTCTTTTTCTCGATCATTTTTGGCTGTTATGTACATCACCGATGCAAAAAACAAGAGAATTGTTGCGGTAAGCAGCGTAAAAAGTAAGGTAAGTTGTGTTCTAATTTTCATCGGTTTTCAGTATAAATCCTTGCCCAGATTTGGTATGAATAAGCGGTTTATCAAATTGTTTATCTATTTTTTTTCGTAAATAATTGATATAAACATCTATGAAATTGGTGCCGGTATCAAAATGGGTATCCCAAACTTTTTCGGCAATTTCGGCGCGCGACAATACCCGTTCGGGATTGAGCAATAGAAACTCTAAAAGCTTGTATTCTTTTGGGGTTAGACTGATTTCTTGGTCTTGACGTTTGACAATTTTGGTATGCAAATTCATTTCGAGATCGGCATATTTCAGCACAAAAGTTTGTGGCGCATTGGTTTTATTCCGTTTCAGCAATACTCCAATTCGAGCAATCAGTTCGCGCATTTCGAAAGGTTTCACCAAATAGTCATCAGCACCGGCATCAAATCCTTCTACTTTATCGTCTGTCGTCCCCAAAGCCGTGAGCATGATGATAGGAAGTTCGGGTTTTATTTGTCGGATTTCTTTGCAAAGATCCAATCCGTTTATTTTCGGTAGGATGATATCCGAAATCAACAAATCAAATGGCTGACGCAGTGCCAATTTCTTGCCCATTTCGCCATCGTAAGCGAGGGTTGTTTGGTAACCATTTTCTTCTAAACCACGCTGTATGAGCTGCGCCACACGCTGATCGTCTTCTATGATGAGGATGTGCATAAAACAAAGATAGGCTTTATTTTTGGTGGATAGGAAATGAGGATTATAATTCTGAAATATATCCTACCGTAACTTCAAAATTAAGTTTGATTTTTAGCAATCCATTTTCCTACTTGAGGAGCTTGATAATTGTTCATCAAATGTATTAACTCTTCGGCAGAATCACTTACCAGCAACATATCTCGGTACACAGGTTTTAGGAATCCTTGTTGGATCGTTACTTCAACAAACTCTATGAGTTTATCATAAAAACCATCAATATTATAGAGTGCTATTGGTTTTTTATGCAAACCAAGTTGTCCCCAAGTCAACATTTCGAAGAGTTCTTCTAAAGTACCAAAACCACCTGGAAGCGCAATAATTCCGTCTGACAAATCATGCATTTTGGTTTTGCGTTCGTGCATATTTTCGGTAAGAAAAAGTTCGGTAAGCTCGGGATGAGCTAATTCTTTTTCTTGAAGAAAGATAGGTAAAACGCCATACACTTTCCCGTTGTTTTGTAATGCTCCATTGGCCACGGCGCCCATCAAACCAACTTTGGCACCACCGTAAACGAGTCCGATATTTTTTTGAGCCAAAAATTGACCTAATTCAAATGCTTTCTCTTCGAAAATGGATTGATTTCCGGAACTGGATCCGCAAAAGACACAAATATTTTTCATAAAATTCTCTACTTTATCCTATCAAAACTTGGTTTAAAAACCTAAGTCATCATCTTCATTTTCTTTACTGAACGGTTTGTAAGAATCTAATCCGGTGAAGGAATCCATCGGATTTCCGGTCGGTAAATTTATTGAACTATCGAAAGTGAAATCGCTATCGCTACCGAATTGTTTATTTTTATTCATCGAACTTGGTATTGTGTATTCATCATCAAAACCATTATTATCAAGATCGGTGAACTTTGCTTGTTCGCCAATAAAACGTAAACGTATATTTTCTAATGCACCATTACGGTGTTTTGCAATGATAAACTCGGCCTGACCTGCACAAGGAGATTCTATTTCATCATCCCAAACTTCTAATTTATAATATTCTGGACGATAAATAAACGAAACGATATCAGCATCCTGCTCAATTGCTCCCGACTCACGAAGGTCGGATAAGAGAGGGCGTTTGCTTCCACCCCGTGTTTCGACCGAACGCGATAACTGAGAAAGGGCAATTACCGGAATATTCAATTCTTTGGCAATGGCTTTTAGGGAACGAGAGATCATGGAAATTTCTTGTTCACGATTTCCATTTGCTTTTCCGCCGGCCGTCATCAGCTGTAAGTAATCGATAAGAATCATGCGCACGCCATGTTGGGAAACCAAACGACGAGCTTTGGCGCGTAAATCGAAAATCGATAAAGCCGGTGTGTCGTCGATATACAAAGGAGCTTCTTCTAAACCTTTTACTTTGGTGTACAATTGTTTCCATTCGTAATCGGCTAAAGTTGCTTTTCTCAATTTCTCCCCAGAAATACCTGTTTCACCAGAAATCATACGGGTAATGAGCTGTACTGATGACATCTCGAGCGAAAAAACGGCAACCGGAATATTGTGGTCGATGGTCATATTTTTGGCCATAGAAAGGATAAAAGCTGTTTTCCCCATCCCTGGACGAGCAGCTAAAATAATAAGATCTGATTCTTGCCACCCCGAAGTAATTTTATCAATTTCTGTGAAACCAGAAGGCAGACCACTCATCCCTTCTTTGGTTGACATATCTTTAATTTTTTCGAGTGCTTCTTTTACCAAATCTCCAGCTTCGCTGTAACTTCTTTTGATTCCGCCTTCTGTAATTTCGAAAAGTTTACTTTCGGTAAAATCAAGTAAATCGAAAACATCCGAAGTGTCATCGTATGATTTTCTGATGACTTCTGACGAGATTTCGATTAGTTTTCTTTTGATATAATTTTCTTGTATGGCTCTAGCATAGTATTCGATATGCGCAGAAGAAGATACTTTTTGGGTTAATTGTATCAAGAAATAATCTCCTCCAATCAAATCTAACTTTCCGCTGATTTTCAATTCATTAGCAACCGTCAATAAATCTATTGGTTGAGAGTCATTAAAGAGTTTTTGTATCGCAGCATAAATCGCTTGATGTTCTGGACGATAGAAAATTTCGGGAGATAGAATATCGATAACATCATCTAAACCTTTTTTATCGATCATCATTGCCCCAAGAACGGCTTGTTCGAGTTCTACTGCCTGAGGAGGTAATTTACCTTTCTCTAGATTGACAATGGCACCTGATGGATTGGTTTTAGAATATGACTGTTTTAGTTGTTCCATAGTTGGTCAAAATTAATCAAAAAACGAGATAATTAAAGTTAATTATCTCGCAATTTATTAAGATCAAAGTATTAATGACTTGTTAATAACTTACCCTTTGAATTCACCAAATGCGATAAAACGATCTTGGCGTTGTTTGGTAAGTTTTTCGGCTGAAAGTTTTTTCAGTTCGTTATATGTTTCCACGATTTTGTCGCGTACACTATCGTAGGTTGTTTTCGGATCGTAATGAGCGCCACCAAGTGGTTCTTTGATAATATCTTCGATCAATCCTAATTCTAACATATCTGGACCTGTTAATTTCATCTGCGAAGCTGCTTGTTCTTTATAGTCCCAAGAGCGCCACAAAATTGTAGAACAGTTTTCTGGAGAAATTACAGAATACCATGTATTTTCTAGCATGAATACTTTGTTTCCTACTCCTATCCCTAAAGCTCCACCACTTGCTCCTTCACCAATAACAATGGTAATGATAGGCACGGTAAGTTTTAGCATTTCGTAGATATTTTTAGCAATAGCTTCTCCTTGTCCTCTTTCTTCAGCTTCTAATCCTGGATATGCACCTGGAGTATCGACAAAAGTCACCACAGGAATATTGAATTTTTCGGCTAATTTCATCAAGCGTAATGCTTTTCGATACCCTTCTGGATTGGCCATTCCGAATCTTCGGTATTGTCTTTCTTTGGTATTTTTACCTTTTTGTTGTCCGACAAACATATAGGTTTGATCGCCAATTTTTCCTAAACCACCCACCATTGCTTTATCATCGGCAAAGTTTCGGTCACCGTGAATTTCTACAAAGTTGTTATTGGTAATGGCATAAAGATAATCTAAAGTGTAAGGTCGAGAAGGATGACGTGACAATTGTACACGTTGCCAAGGAGTAAGATTTCCGTAGATTTCTTTCTTTTTATTTTCTATCGCAATCTCTATTTCTACACAAGCTTGTTTAATATTTACTCCACTTTCTTCCCCAACGACTTGACAGCTTTGTAATTGCTCCATCAAATCTTTTATGGGTTGTTCAAATTCTAAGTATTCCATAATGACTTATTAGCATTCTATCCGACAAAGATAACGAGTTTATCTTGAAATTAGGATAGAAATTCTATTAAACAAAAAAGCATTTCTCAGGACATGAAAAATGCTTTTTATCAAGGTTTTATAATTTTTCGATTAACATTGCCGAAGCTCCACCTCCTCCATTACAGATTGCAGCAACTCCTTTCTTGGCATTATTTTGTTCTAAAACATTCAGTAAAGTAACCAAAATTCTCGAACCAGAATTCCCTAGTGGATGGCCTAAAGAAACCGCACCACCGTTCACATTTACTTTCGATGCATCGATGTTTAATAATTGAGTATTCACTAATCCTACAACAGAAAAAGCTTCGTTAAACTCCCAATAATCTACATCATCTACGCTGATTGATGCTTTTTTCAATAATTTTTCTACCGCTTTGGTAGGAGCTGTTGTAAACCATTCTGGCTCGTGAGCCGCATCGGCATAAGCTGTAATTTTTGCCAAAGGTTTCAATCCTAATTCTTGAGCTTTTTCGGCAGACATCAATACCAAAGCAGAAGCACCGTCGTTGATTGTCGAAGCATTGGCTGCTGTTACCGTTCCATCTTTTGAGAACACTGCACGCAATTCTGGAATTTTCTCGAAACGTACATTTTTGTATTCTTCATCTTCTTTGAAAACGATTGCATCTCCACGTCGTTGCGGAATTTCTACCGGAACAACTTCATTATCAAATCTTCCAGCTTCCCAAGCAGCAGCTGATTTTTTATAAGACTCTATAGCAAAAGCATCTTGTTGCTCTCTTGTAATTCCGTATTTCGCAGCAGTGGTATCTCCAAAAGCTCCCATCATTTCTTTTGAGTAAGCATCTTGTAAACCATCTTGTACAATCCCATCATTTAGAGTGGTATTGCCATATTTATTTCCTACACGTGCAGTAGCAGAATAGAACGGAGTCATCGACATGTTTTCCATTCCACCAGCAACAACGACATCTGCATCACCCAAACGAATCGCTTGCGCAGCAAACATAACCGCTTTCATCCCTGAAGCACAAACTTTGTTCACAGTGGTTGCAGGAACTGTATTAGGAATCCCAGCGCCCATCATGGCTTGTCTTGCAGGCGCTTGTCCTTCACCGGCTTGCAAAACATTCCCCATATATACTTCGTCTACATGCTCTGCTGATAAGTTGATTTTGTCTAAGGCTCCTTTTATAGCAACACTTCCTAATTTTGTTGCGGGAACCGTTGATAAACTTCCTAAAAAAGATCCCATCGGCGTTCTTACCGCAGAGACAATTACTACTTCTTTCATTATTTTGTGATTTATTTCTGTTAAAAATATGTTTCGCAATATACTCTTTTTTCTTTATTTCTACATGTAGAATTTCTTATGGAAAAGACAGATTTTTTGGTAGGATGAAAAAGACTCTCTGTCTTTTACTTAACAATAAAAAGAAAGATTTGATGGAGAAATATTCGATTAGAATACCAGAATTAAGAGCAGAAAATTTAGGTAAAAAAATAATCCCCAAAATCTTGGGGATTATCTAACCAACCTAAACTACTATAAAAAACTCTTAAAGTATTTAGCCTTCCAACCATAAGTAGATTGGATCAACATAAATACTACTATGAATAAATTATTTGTGATGCAAATGTAAACTTTTTTTCAAACTTTGAGCACAAAATCACGAAAAGTTTACAATTTTATTATTTATTTAACATTTAGTAAATATTGAACCAAGACATCAATCTCTCTATTTTACTCATTTTATGGCTAATACGATCCATTTCTAACTCCATCATCCGAATAAAATCCGCATCGGTTGCTCTCATTTTAGCCGATCGGTAATAAAAATGAGCCTTGCGAAACTTAAACCGATCTTCCATCACCCGCCCTTTTTGGTAGAAAAGCGTTGCATAATCCACACCTGGCAAAGACAAAGCTCGATTGATCATATTTTCTGCTTCGCCCAATGCATCAAACCGTAATAATAAATAAATATAATTGACATAGGAAGTAGGGTATTCATCTGGACAGAATTTTATGGCTAACTCATAATGCCGTTGCGCTTTGGTAAAATCTTTGAACTGCGTTTCATAAATCCAACCTAAATAATTATGCGCTCTTGCATACCCCGGATCAATCGATAAAATTTCGTACAAAAGGACATACGCTTTACTCAAATCGTTTTTTTCGATTAGTTTATTGACATCTAAAAAAAGGATTTCGGTTTGATTCATTTTGTTATTTGTTCGATAATTTTAATAAGTTGATTATGTAAAGATAATAGACAATTTTCAACAGAAAAATGTATTTTTGAAATTTAACCTTTTCCAAATGTTACAACGAATAGCTTTGCTTTTTCTTAGTCTGATGTGTTCGACAATTTTGGCGCAAGAAACCAATCTTTTTAGTCTAAAAAAAACCATCTACGATCGCTTGATTCAAGATTTTACCACTTCTATTTCTTCTAAATCTCCTTATGAAATTTGGATTGATCCCCTTACCTATCAGTTCGAAAATATCGAAATGAATGAATTTGGCCTTCAACCTAAAAAAGGCATTTTACTAAAGGATGAAACTTACTGCGAACACAAAACAGCCATTTATTGCAAAGACAAAATAGATCTCGATTCTTTTCAGTTATCGATCATCACGCATCCTGGGTATGATGATTTGTACTCGGTGTATTATTTTGTGTATCAGCCCTTGGATTCTTGGTATTCGCTTATCCTTCATCTGAACGAAAAAAAATATCTTCAGCAATATGATCATATCAGTACTGTATATCTTCCTACCAAAAAAATAGAGGTAAAAAACAATAAAGTGGTTGAGAAACAGGAATTGGTAGAAGTAAAATTGACAAAAGATTTTGAAATTTTTGAGGTGAAAAAACTGTCCTTTTAAGAAAATTTCTTTATATTTGAGATGATTCGACAAATTGTCCTTTACCATGTTAGACCCTGTTGCCTATATAGAAGAATTGATTCATCTCTCAAAAGACAACTTGCGTATTTGCCGCATGAATTGGTGGTTGATGAAGTACGAAAATGAATTTGAAAGCGCCATAAAAGAAACAAAATGTGAGAAATGGCGTCAATGGTTTTTCCACGACATTAACCCTTATCCTTGCCTTTGCGCAAAGAAAGAAAAGCTTTGTGAGTTTATCGATTTGTACCGCGAATTGGATCGGTGCACACAAATTCAACGGCATGAAAACTACTTCGAAAACATGTACAAAAAGTTTCAGAACTTAGACGAAAGTAGAGCATCTATCGTAAAGTGGATGAACGAGATACGCCCGAGAATCTCATCTATTTATTTCAATTTCGATCGACAAGATAATTTACGAATTAGTTTTTACAATGCTATTCCGAAATTCGAACTCAACCTCAATAAAAGTGATTATAAATACACCTTGCATTGTATGAATATTTTTTCGCAAATAACTTATGCCTTTGGGTATTGATGTTTTGTACCAAAAATATGTACCTTTGCTCGATAATAAAAACGTAGATTTTGGATAGTAATAGACAACAAAAAGTAGGAAAATTATTTCAAGAAGAATTAGCAGAAGCTTTCAGAAAATGGGCTTCGGATCTTTTTCCAGGTAATTTAATTAGTGTAACAGAAGTTAAAGTTACTTCTGATTTGAGTATTGCAAAAGTTTTTGTCAGTATTTTTCCTACCGATAAAAAAGACGAAATCTTACAAGAAATCAACGTTCAGACTCCCTATTTCAGAGGAATCTTATCCAAAGGAGCTGCTAAAAACATGCGTCTTACGCCAGAACTTATTTTCAAACTCGATCCGACATTAGATGAAATGGACAAAATCGATCGCGCGCTTTCTGGCAAAGGAAACAACCCTATTTTATAGATTTTTGCGATGAGGAATATTCCGTTTTATATTGCAAAACGCTACTTTTTTTCGAAAACCAATACCAATGCAGTCAACATTATTACCTCGATTGCAGTGATTGCTATTATGGTGGCTACCGCTGCTCTATTGGTGATTTTATCAGTATTTTCTGGATTAGAAAAAATGAATCTTCGTTTTTTGAGCGATGTAAATCCGGAGCTAAAAATCTCACCGGCAAGCGGGAAACGTTTGCCGAATATAGATCAACTCGAAAATGAAATCAAAAACCAAGCGGATATTGTTTCCTACGCAAAAGTAATCGAAGAAAAAGTTTATATCCAATATAATGGATTAGAAGACATTGCTTACTTAAAAAGTGTTGATAATCAATTTCTAACGAATAATCAATTAGATACAACGATTATTGCCGGACGACTTTTCGATTCTTCTCAGCGACCGTACGAAATTATTGCTTCGGAAGGAATTGGGAGCCGCCTAAAAATATACGTCGATAACGAGTTACCGATTCGGCTAATAATGCCCAAAGCAGGAACAAAACTCATTAAACAAGCAGAAGATGGTTTTGCGATGCAAGAAGCTTTCAATTCGGGTATTTTTTTCTTGAATGATCAGTACGATAAATATCTTTTTGCGCCACTTGCTTTAGGACAAGAAATGCTAAATCTTTCACCGAAAGATGCTTATTCCTTAGAACTAAAAACCAATGGAAAGAAGAGCCTGAATCAAATCAAAAAAGAAATTGCAAAACAAGTTGGACCCGAATACACCATCCAAACAAGACAAGATTTGGATGCTGCTTTTCTCAAAGTAATGAATGTCGAAAATCTAATTATTTATATGATTTTCACTTTGGTCATTATCATTGCTTGTTTTAACCTTGCTGGTACAATTATCATTATTATTTTGGATAAAAAAGAAGAAATAAAAACCATGTATAGTTTTGGGATGACCCGAAAAAATATTCGTAAAATCTTTTTCTTTACTGGATTAATTATCACAGTTACCGCCATGATTCTCGGCCTAATTATCGCCAGTATTTTGGGGTATTTGCAAATACATTATCCTTTGGTTTATGCTGCTCCGTATGTCGCTTTTCCGTTTACTTTTACCCTGAGTAATTTTCTTGTGGTTAGCGCAACCGTCTTAGCAATCGGGTCGTTTGTTAGTTGGCTTATGGCAAAACAAGTGAAGTAATAAGAAAGAAATATGTGAAGAAAGTAGAAAGTATAACAAAAAAAAATACGCTTGAAAATTTAGATGTTCAAGCGTATTTTTTTTAGGCTAATTCTTCTTCGAAATCGTCTAAAACAATTGCAGCTTTCTTTTCATGTGGCTTGAACAATGCATAGGTCAATAACCCTAGACCAATCCCAACAAGTGCTCCTACTTTTTGGTTTTTATCTATCGCTTTGGCAACCGCAATCCCGACCGCTGCACCTGTAGTAGTGATCGAAACAGTATTTTCGAATTCTTTCGATTTGGTGTCTAATACATCTAAAATATTATTCATATCAATATAGTTTATTCGCGTTTATGTTCATGTAAATTTAAGTATTTTTTGCAAATACTTCGCCAAAAATTCATCCTACCGAATATTCTCTAGAAAAGACACTGAAAAAGACTCTAATTCTGAGCTTAGTTTTTATCTTTGTTTGTAGAATTTTATATTTATGGATACGCATCAGAGAATTCTTGCCTTGCGAGAAGAATTGCATCAACACAATTATCGATATTATGTTTTGGATCAGCCAACTATTTCTGATTTTGAGTTTGATTTGAAACTAAAAGAACTTCAGAAATTAGAAAAAGAACATCCAGAATTTTCCGATCCAAATTCTCCAACTGTTCGCGTTGGTGGTGATATTACCAAAAATTTCCCTACCATACGACACGAATATCAAATGTATTCCCTCGACAATTCGTATTCGATTGATGAATTGCAACAATGGATTGCTCGCGTAGAAAAAAATATAGAATCGCCTACTTTTGTTTGTGAACTGAAATACGATGGTGCATCGATCAGTATTTTATACGAAAATGGAAAATTGACGCAAGCGGTTACGCGTGGCGATGGTACACAAGGCGATGAAATTACCGCAAATGTGAAAACAATTCCGTCTTTGCCGCTTGTTTTGCACGGCTCCTATCCTACCAAATTCTATATGCGTGGCGAGATTACCATACCGATTGATACCTTCGATAAAATAAATAAACAGCGAGAAGAAGAAGGTTTACTTTTGTATGCCAACCCAAGAAATACTGCGTCGGGTTCGCTAAAATTACAAGACAGTACCGAAGTTGCCAAACGTGGTTTACAATGTTTTCCTTATGCTTTTGTTGGAGAAAATTTAGGGTTTGATGAGCAATGGTCGATGCTGGAAAAAGCCAAAGAATTTGGATTTAAAATTCCTGAAACTGCAAAACTTTGCTCGAATGTAGATGAAATTATTGCTTACATAGAAAGATGGGAAACCGAACGGCATCAACTACCTTTTGAGATTGATGGAATCGTGATAAAAGTTAATTCTTTTGCACAACAAGAAGAATTGGGCTACACCGCAAAATCACCTCGTTGGGCGGTTGCTTATAAATTTAAAGCCGAAGCTGCCGAAACAACTTTAGAAAGTATTACTTACCAAGTCGGTCGGACAGGTGCTATTACGCCTGTGGCAAATTTGCATCCAGTACAATTGGCCGGAACCACGGTGAAAAGAGCTTCGTTGCACAATGAAGATATCATCAAAAAATTAGATGTCCGAATTGGCGATCAGGTTTATGTAGAAAAAGGTGGAGAAATTATTCCTAAAATTGTGGGCGTCAATACCGATGTTCGTCCTACCGGAACAGAAGAAATTAAGTACATCGAGAATTGTCCATCTTGCGGAACCAAATTGGTGAGAGCCGAAGGCGAAGCTTTGCATTATTGTCCGAACGAAGACGGTTGTCCGCCACAAATCATTGGACGATTAGAACATTTTGTTTCGAGAAAAGCCATGGATATCGAAAGCATCGGAAGCGAAACAGCGATTCTTTTACACGAAGCTGGATTAGTGAATAATGTGGCCGATTTTTATGGATTGACCAAAGAAATGATTTTACCCCTCGAACGAATGGCAGAAAAATCTGCGCAAAATATTATAGATGCGATTGAAAATTCTAAACAACAATCTTTCGAACGATTATTGTATGGATTGGGGATTCGACATGTGGGCAATACTGTGGCAAAAAAATTGGCTTTGCATTTCAGAACCATGGAAAAAATAATGGAAGCTTCGTTTGATGAATTGATTTTGGTTGATGATATTGGTGAAAAAATTGCACAATCGATTATTGCTTACTTCGAAAAAGCAGAACATCTCGAATTGATTGATCGTCTAAAATCCTACGGCTTACCCTTAGAATTAGGCGAAGAAGAAATGCCAATATCGGATAAATTAACCGGAAAAACATTTCTATTTACCGGAAGCTTAACACAATTTACGCGAGCACAAGCCCAAAAAATGGTCGAAGAACATGGCGGAAAAAACCTTTCGGCTGTGAGTAAAAATCTCGATTATTTAATTGCCGGAGAAAAAGCAGGAAGTAAACTAAAAAAAGCTGAAGAACTAAAAATTAAGGTGCTCACAGAAATTGAGTTTCTCGAACTCATTAATAAAAATGAAGCATAAAAAAAAGGTCTGAAAAAATTCAGACCTTTTATATTTTTAGGATTTCCTACCAAAATTATTTCACAATAATCTTTTTGTATTCATTGCTAACCTTCACAATGTAAACCCCTTTTGGTAAATTGTATAAGTGAATTTTCGTGCGATTTTTCACCTTATCAACTGTTTGCATCAAACGACCGTTTATATCGAAAATTTGCATAGAAGTTTCTGTAGATAATCCGTCTACAAAAATTTCATTTTGCAAAACTGGATTCGGATAAATCACGATTGAATTTGTAACAGAACCTTCATCATTCGTATCCATTTTCGAGTAGCAAGTCCAAGATAAATTATCAAACGAAACACGATTATTCGACTTATTATCAACCAATTCGATCACAATATCACCTTCTACATTGATATCTGAAATGGTATGTGTTTTAGGATTTTTAGAATAAGGAATTTGTCCTTTTTCTTCTCCATTGATCAATAACGTATAAGTACCTTCTGAATCGTTGAATGGTAAATAAGTTTTAACTGATAAAGAACCAATCCCACCAGAAATCGTTGAAGAAATCAACGAACCTTTACGGATACAAATTGCTTTATTGTCGTCACCATCGATATAGATTTGACGGTCGGTACGCGCGTTAGTCGCTGTCCAAACTATTCCATTATTACTCCATGTACGATCGGTATAACTTGACGCAGGCGGTGTACTACCAGTAGAAACTACATTAGAAAAATCTTCGATTCCGCAAGAAGTTCCTTCGTTATTTCCACCACCACTAATTCCGTTTGTTTTAGCCTGAATAGTCTGACTATTTTCTGATTTGTTTCCGGCAGCATCTTTTGCTATAACATAAAAAGAATAAGTTCGTCCGGCATCTAAACCTGTAATTTTAGCTTCGTTCGAATAAACGGTAGCATTGTAAGTTCCATCCACATAAACATCGTAACGGTTTACAGCAACGTTATCGGTTGAAGCATCCCAAGCAAGTGAAATGCTATTTTCATGCGTTTCGGTAACTTTTAGGTTGGTCGGAGCCGTTGGCGCTTCGGTATCGGTAGAAGTATTTCCACCATTCAAAGTGTCTGGCCATGTATTTTGCGCATTTGGTCCACCCCAAATAACGGTTGCCAAATATGGATTATCGATAAATGGATTTCTATTTCCTTGCGTTTGCGCTACGATATTATTGTGTTGAATTTCGAAATCAGAGACAGGATCTTCTACATTCCATTTTAATAAAATATCTGGAAAATCTTTAGAATATGTTGCAGGAGTAAAAGTAATATTCAACGGCAATGCACGGGAATTGTAACGCACATACATATACATCAAAATCCTTGCAACATCCCCCTTCCATTCATCGCCAGGGAACCATCCCCCGCGCGGTGTTTTATATGCTAAACTTCCTTGTCCATCATCGAAAGATAAATTTCCTCGTGTGCTATTCAACGTAATATCTGCCGGGCGCAAATGATGTCCGTCTGCACCTGGTCCTGAAGTACCTAAATTCGGTGTCCCTTTTGATTTTGCGTACACGTGTTCGCGATTCCAAGAACCTCCAATACTTCTACTTCTTTGGTGAACACCAGAACTTTGAGAGCCATAAATCAACAATAAATTCGAAGGATTTTTAGGATCTACATCACTTTTTTTCAGTAAATTCAATAATTCATTATAACTAATTACTTTCGTGTGTGTGGTTGTAATTAGAGAAGCTAAATTATTTTTTAGGTCGTTTTTGGTCTTATTAAAATCTACAGAATTATAATAAGAAGGTGCCGTTTGTCCATAAGCTAAGAACGCAAAAGCACTTGCAAGAATAGAAATTTTAAACTTCATATAAACATTTAATTTGTTGTCGTTATTATGCCAATCAATTGTTTATCAAGGTATATTTCGGTAGGATAATTGAAAAACTGCAAAGAGATTTCTTCATCAAACCATAAATAAATAGTGTCTTGAGAACAATAAATTTTTGTAGGAATAAAGTTGGAAGTAAAGGCATTTTTCAATTGAAAAGAAACGTGTTGCGATAAGAGATCTTTCTTCTTTTCTTCTATCGATAATCGATTATTTGGTAGGCAAAAGAAGGAAGTTTTCAAACCTGGATGATTTTTTCCTGCACCAACAAAAAGTCTATTTTCTGCAAAATCAAATCCAATCACATACAGTGGCAACTGAAAACCTCCAGAAGTTAATTGCTTTCGCTGTCCGTATTGATAGTTTTCTAAACCCTCGTGCTCTCCTACCAAAATTCCATCAAAAAGAGAATAATTTCTTTTTTCACAGTTCCATTTTATCGTTTCGATTTCCGAATCAAATCTTGGCATTTCTTTAGTATAAAGCATCGAGTTAGCCGGTATTTCGACTATCTGTCCCTTTTTTCGAGTCATTTCAATTTACTTTGTGAAAGCTGATTTATTCACAAAGGCGACAAATATAATTACTTTCTATCGAGTCTATGTTATCTAAGTATTAAGTATTTAAAAATATTTATTCACCTACTGTTCTTCATCCGACCAAAATCTTTCGAAGAAACCTATTAAACCTATGTTAAAACGTACGCCACAACAGACCAACAGAAGAAAAACATTTGTATATTACCCTCATAAAAAGTAAAAAATTATGATAGCAAGAGAACGCGTTGAGTTAGAGGATTTTAAATTTTTTAGACCTTTAGAAATTCGTTGGAATGATTTGGATCCTATCGGACACGTAAATAATGTTTATTATATAGAATATTTTCAGATTGGGCGTGGAAGTTATATGACCGAAATGTCGCAAAAATGGGATTGGAGCAAACATATGTTTGTTATCGCAAAAATCTCTTGCAACTATTTACGAGAAATTCGCATGACTGCAAAAAATGTACGTCTTGGGATGAGAACGTCTAATATTGGCACAAAAAGTTTTGATTTTCAATACGTTATCATAAGCGACAATGAAGAAACCGGATTGCCGATTGTTCATGCCGTTGGTTATTCTACCCAAGTTTTGATTGATACGATGGCCAATAAATCAATCGAAATTCCGGCATGGTTGCGTACCAATATGATCGAATACGAACCAGCATTGTAAACAATTTTTCAGAGAAACTAAGCTAAGAATTTTTATCTTAGTAGGAAAATTTACATCCTACTAAAACATGATAGAATTAATTCTTTTTAGACATGGTAAAAGTCGCTGGGACGAACATGTAGAAGACCATCTTCGATCGTTAAATAATCGGGGAATAGAACGAACAATTTCCATGGCAGAACATGTCCTGAACATTCAAAATCTAAATGATTTTACTCTCTACAGCAGCACAGCAAAACGAGCAAAACAGACCGCCGAAATTGCCGCTGCAAAATGGGCTAAAAAAGAAATTATATACGATGAAAAACTATACACTTTCTCAACTGCAGAATTAGTAAAATGGTTGAAAACAACGCCGACCGAAAACAAAATTATTCTCTTTGGTCACAACCCTTGTTTCACTCATTTTATCAATACGTTTACCGATGATTATTTGGATAATTTATGGACATCGGGTGTGGCGATTATGCAGTTTGAGCAAGATGAATGGTCGAAACTAAGAAAAGGAAAATTGATACAACTCGTTAATCCTAAAGAAATTTTAGTATGATAAAATACATCAACCGAGAAATAAGTTGGTTACGTTTCAACGCACGAGTTTTGCAAGAAGCAGCCGACCCAACGGTGCCACTTTTAGAACGCATCCGTTTTTTAGGAATTTATTCTAATAATTTAGATGAGTTTTATTCGGTGCGCTATTCGGCAATTTTACGCTCGATACAACTGAAAAATGTAGAAAAAGTTTATAAAAATATTTGTGATAAACAAACCGATGAAGAACTGATCGAACAGATCAACAAAGTGGTTAGCGAACAACGAGTTTTGTATGATGATTTGTATGAAATTTTGTTCGAAAAACTCAAAGAAGAAAAAATTCACGTGGTTAATCATCTCAATATTCCAAACGAATTGATCGATTTCATGAAACACATCTTCTACCGCGATTTCGACCATACAATTGGTGTGATGATTTTAGATGATCACCTGAAAGCACCACAATTGCGTGACGGAAATTTTTATTTGGCGGTGAAAATGATGATCAAAGGGCAACCTAAATATGCAATTGTTTCTGTACCTACCGATTTATTTTCGCGTTTCATTCTTTTACCGAAATTCGATGATATCCAATACGTTATCTACAACGAAGATATTATTCGTTATCATTTGAAGGATATTTTTAAGATTTTTGATTTTGATGAAATCGAAGCTCATTCAATCAAAATTACCCGTGATTCTGAGTTGGATATCGATAATGATTTGGAACATACCATCTTAGAAAAAATTTCTATCGGACTCGAAGGTCGAAAAAAAGGTGAACCTGTTCGCATGGTTTATGATCGAGAAATTGCAGATGATACGTTGAATTATATCCTAAAGAAATTAAATTTAGATGAGTTTGACAGTATCAATCCAGGAGGAAAATACCACAACAAAAGCGATTTGATGAAGTTTCCGACGTTTGGTAGAAAGGATCTCACCTATCCCAAAATCACTCCAATTCAACAAAAAAAGGCTTTTGCAGAAAAATCATTTTTCAAATATTTTAGCGACAACGATCATTTGATGTATGCGCCGTATCATGATTATTCTTTGTTTCTGAAATATCTTCGCGAAGCCGCAATCGATCCGAAAGTAAAAAAAATAAAGATTACTATTTATCGTGTTGCCAAAGATTCTCAAGTGCTGAAATCGTTGATCAATGCAGCGATCAACGGTAAAGATGTCACAACTGTTTTAGAATTGCGCGCCCGATTTGATGAAGCCAATAATGTCAATTGGTCGAAACGTTTACAAGACGCAGGAGTAAAAGTTATTTTTGGCGTTCCGGGTCTAAAAGTACATTCGAAAATTGGATATATCGAGCGAGAAGCTGAAGAAGGATTTTCGGAGAAATACGCCTTTATCAGTACAGGGAATTTCCATGCTGGCACAGCAAACGTTTATACGGATTATACATTTTTTACCTCGAAACCAGAAATTACGAATGAAATCGAACGATTATTCAATTTTTTCGGAGCAAATTATCTTTCGCATTCCTACAAAAAATTAATGGTTTCTCCTTTTCAGACTCGAAAAAGATTGGTGAAATTTATCAAACGAGAAATCAAGAATAAACAAAAAGGTTTACCCGCCGGAATCAATCTAAAACTAAATAGTCTAAGCGATAAAAAAATTATCGATCTACTCTATAAAGCCTCTAACAAAGGCGTTCCGGTACGATTAGTCGTTCGAGGAATTCATTGTTTGGTTCCACAGGAAAAAGGTTTGTCAGAAAATATTCATAGCATCAGTGTTGTCGATAAATTTTTAGAACATCCGCGGGTTTATTGGTTTTGTAATGAAGGAGAAAACGCGATTTATATTTCTTCGGCAGATATTATGGAGCGCAATTTAGATTTCCGAATAGAAGTTGCTTGTCCGATCGAAGATCCAAAATTGAAACAGATTGTCATGGATACTTTCGATCTTAGTTTTACTGATAATGTGAAAGGTCGAGTGCATGATAAAACGACGAGTCTATCCTACCAAATAAATGATTTACCTCTTAATCGTTCGCAATTTACGACCTACGATTATTTACAACAATTAGAAGAAGCAGATGAAGATTAGAAAACTTGCCGCGATAGATATTGGGTCTAACGCAATACGATTATTGATAAATTATATTTACGAAGAACCAGGGAAAGATCCTGTTTTCAATAAAACAAGTTTGGTTCGGATGCCAATTCGGTTGGGACATGACGTTTTTACAGAAGGTAAAATTTCAGAAGAAAATATTGATCGGATGATTGATGCGATGAAATCTTACGCCCTAATGATGAAGGTTTATGGAGTGGAAGCCTACAAAGCTTGTGCTACTTCTGCGATGCGTGAAGCTAAAAACGGTAAAAAAATATTACAAGCCATTGAAAAAAAATCAGGTATCCGCGTAGATATTATCGATGGAAAAACCGAAGCCGAAATGCTATTCTCTGCCGGCCTAAATCAATTCTTATTACAAGATAAAGCCTTTTTATATGTCGATGTTGGGGGTGGTTCTAGTGAATTAACCTATCTAAAAAACAGCAAAGTTATTACGTCTAGATCGTTTGAAGTTGGTACGGTTCGACTTTTAGAACACCGAGAAAAAAGCAATGTTTTTCCAGAAATGCAACAATGGATAGAAGATACTATCGAAGAAGAAAGTATAGACCTCATTGGTGCCGGAGGAAACATCAACCACGTGTACAAATATTCGGGCGTGAAATTGGGTTTACCGATGAGCGTTCTCTATACCAATCGGCATCAGAAAACTTTATTGAAGCTTACTCCAGAAGAACGTATGCAAACGTATAACATGAAACCCGACCGAGCAGATGTCGTGGTTTATGCTTTAGAAATCTATAATAAAGTTGCCAAATGGTCGCATGCAAAAAAGATCTACGTTCCGAAAATTGGTTTATCCGACGGAATTATTCGATGGCTTTATAATGAGATAAAATAAATTATATAAACCTCAAATCAGACAAATCGTTTTGGTTTGAGGTTTTTTCTTGAATAAATATTTTATCCGATCAATAAACTCCTGTATATCATCCTACCAAAAAATTTTAGGCCTATTTCACCTACCCTTTCCGAAAGATTTTACGTAACTTGTAGAGAACAACTCAAACAAAAAATACTGAACAAGAAAGAATATTCTTTTATTATCAATGGACAACCAAGAACTTCTGCCACTAAAATAGAAGTTAAAAATCCTGCAACTAACGAAATAATTGGATCATATTTTACGTCGACTATAGAAGATGTTGATGAAGCGGTGGCCAATGCAAAAGCAGAACAAAAAAATTGGAAAAAAATTACTCAAGCCGAACGAGATCACTACCTAGAAAAAGTGGTGGCTGCTTTAACCGAAAATAAACAATACTTGGCCGAATTAGTCACGAAAGAGGAAGGAAAACCTCTTAATGGACCTGGGTCAAACTTCGAGATTGATGCCTGTATCGCTTGGACACAAGTTCCGACAAGTTTACAATTAGAAGACGAAATAGTTTTTGAAGATGATACAAGAAAAGATGTGCTAAAACGTATGCCTCTTGGGGTTGTTGCTGCAATTACACCTTGGAATTGGCCTTTGATGATTGCCATTTGGCAAATAATTCCTGCGATAAAAGTAGGTAATACCGTGGTCATAAAACCATCAGAATATACAACGATTGCTTCGCTCGAAATGTTTAGAATCATCAATTAAGTTCTCCCGGCTGGCGTTTTAAATGCTATTACCGGTGATGGAAAAATAGGTAGTCAACTTACACAACATCAAGATATTAGTAAAATTATGTTTACCGGTTCAATCAATACTGGACGAAGAATTATCGAAGCTTCTACCCACAATATGGCACAATTGAAACTCGAATGTGGTAGAAATGATGCGGGTATTGTTTTACCCAAAACTAATTTCAATGCAATTGCAGAAGGACTTTTTTTTTTGGGGGGGGGTGTTTCCTAAATATGTGGCAAACTTGTGCCGCTCTCAAAAGACTTTATGTTCATAAAGATGACTTAGATAATGCTGTCGAAGCTTTATCTAATTTTACTAAAAATGGTCAATGGTTTAGAAGAAGATATTTTGTTAGGACCTATCCAAAATAATATGCTATTTAATAAAATCCAACAGCTTATCGAACAATCCAAATCAATCCAAATACAAAAATAATTGTTCCCTATCCGTCGTATCCAAACGAAGGTTTACTCATTCCTATTACCTATATCACTGGGCTAGACAATGGAGATCCACTCGTAGATGAAGAGCAATTTGGTACTGTTTTGCCTATTGTTACCTATAAAAATTTAGATGAAGCGATAGAAAAAGCAAATGGTTTAGAAGTCGGACTTGGCGCATCTGTTTAGGGAGAGGATGCAGAAAAATTAGAGCTAGTTGCCCATCAAATGGAAGCCGGAACGGTTTGGATTAATCAACACGAAGTCGTGCATCCGTATGTTCCTTTTGGCGGAATTAAACAATCAGGCTATGGCGTTGAATTTGGTATCGAAGGACTAAAAGCCGTAACTGCCCCAAAAATATTAAGTTATAAAAAATAAATTAATTATATAAATCACTAAATCATTGTCGCAAGGCAATGATTTTTTTTGTTTTTATAGGTAAGATAAGATTATATTTTAAATAGGATAAGATTATTCTTTCGGTAGGATGAAGATCTGGACTGATTTCGTTAAGAAAGTGTTGATTGATTGATTGATTGATGGATGGATGGATTGGTAGAGTATCTGATATTTCAGAAAAGTAAGGCACAAA
>CCMH01000005.1 GCA_000751595.1 Weeksella massiliensis
ACTCAGTAGAATTACAGCTTGATCATTTTATTTGATGAAAGGCGGAATGTTGTGAATTCCTTTCAAATTTTTGTAGATTTACTCAGTAGAATTACAGCGAAGCAGATGAGATGATGTGCGACGACTGTGTTGTGAATTCCTTTCAAATTTTTGTAGATTTACTCAGTAGAATTACAGCAGTAGGTATTGAAGATAATACAGCTCCATCGTTGTGAATTCCTTTCAAATTTTTGTAGATTTACTCAGTAGAATTACAGCGATTACATTTCTTAGTTGGACCATTACATCGTTGTGAATTCCTTTCAAATTTTTGTAGATTTACTCAGTAGAATTACAGCGTTGTCTAACAAAAGATTCACTTTGAACTTGTTGTGAATTCCTTTCAAATTTTTGTAGATTTACTCAGTAGAATTACAGCTAAAGAATTAGCAAAGTTAATGGGATATGCGTTGTGAATTCCTTTCAAATTTTTGTAGATTTACTCAGTAGAATTACAGCCTCATTTAAGAGGTTGATTATGAATAGGGTATAAGAGATTCTACAAATGAAAAAAACTTAAAAAATGCTTGAAGATATTTTTCTGCAAGCATTTTTTTATTTTCTAAAACAATTCTAATTGTTGGGGAACCTGGGGTAAATCGGTTTCTTTTTTGGCAAAAAATAATTCCATTTGTCCAAATTGTTTATCGGTGATGCACAAGATTCCTACTTTTCCTTCCGGAGGTAAACCTTTTTTCACTCTTTTTATATGTACATCTGCATTTTCTCTACTCGGACAATGTCGGATATAAATCGAAAACTGAAACATGGCAAATCCATCATCCAACAATTTTTTTCTAAATCGAGATGCAATTGCTCGATGTTTTTTGGTTTCGGTTGGTAAATCAAAAAAAACTAATACCCACATAATTCTATATGCATTATATCGACTAAAACTCACGATAACATCGGATAACTAAGGACTCTATTTTCGCCCGTAAAGCATTTATACAAAGAACTACTTAATGCTTAAGGCAGTCATCAAAGGACGTTGTAAGCCGTTGATGGTTACATCTCGGGTGGCAATCTGTAGCAAATGAGCTTTGGCATTCTTATCCAATTGGTAGGGTGAAAAAGGTTTTTGCATCCATTCGACCACTAAAAGATCAACATACGGACGATAAGGCTCCATCAAATCATCTGCTAAACAGTAGGCATTGTATTTGTTTTTGTGAAAGATGCCTATTGTTGGATGCAATCCACTACTGACAATCGCTCGAGCTACCATACTTCGTAAAACAGCGTAGCCGAAATTTAGGAAATTATTAGGGGCATCACCTTTTCGATCACGAATAAAATCATCAAACAAGGTAGACCAATAATATTGTGCAGCAATGCCTTCCATATTGGTACTATCGCCAGATTTTACCGAATTCATATACGTAATCATACGGTCGTGTGGTAAATTGTTCAGCCGCAACACTTCTTTTTGTTGAAAAATTTTTGCTTCTACGGTTTGTTTCCACAATTGTTTTCGCAAGGGTTCCGAAACGTTGAGCTGATGTTTCAATCGTTCGCTATGTTCTACATGTCCACTTATGGGCAGCATCAAACCTAAAGGCAAATGACTCTCGTCGCAACTGATAATGGCTACATTGTTTTGTTGCAAAGCAACAATGAGTGGGTGACTGATGGTGATTTGATAATGATCGAGGACCAAAAAACCTAAATCTTCTATCGGTATAGAAGCCTTCTCCTGCTTGGTTTCGGGATCTTCAATTTTAAGTTGATGATCTTTGAACTTCAAATAAGCCGGATTGCCAATATAAATAGTTCGTTTGAGCATGATAATTCAAATTTAATATTCACCGATGTGAATAATTTCTCCTAAATGATTGGTTCGGACTTTAATAATATTTTTTAATTTACTCGGTGTTTGGATATAATAATGTGTAACTCCGATTAAACTTTTTTTTGTTTTCAAAATTTCTCCATCAATAGCCTTTGTTTCTAAATGGTGATTAAACATATAATCTTTTGATGAAATCTTCTGCACCCTAAACAAATGTTTACTTATTAGGGTTTGATTTTTTCGGTCTAATAAATCGATTTCTTGTGGATTAAAGTCATCTGATGGAAAAATAAACATTTCATTTTGTTTCATGGTAAACTTGAAAGTCCAACCCAAATGCGCATTATAGGTTTGATCTATAATTGGTAATCCTTCATTGACTCTTGCTACAGCTTCATAGAATGACACTACTTTTTCTTGTAAGTTTCCTTTTTCATCTTCATAAATAGCCACGTGATGATTGTTACCTGTGCTTACAAAATCTACCGGAATTTCCTGGCCACTTTCATCCAAAATAGGGTTGCCTAAATGGTTTTTCTTTGTGTGCAATGCTTCCGCATTTTTAACGCCCGAAATTGTTACTCGCTTTATTGAAATTCCTTTTTCTTTATTCAACCAAATAGGGTTTTGCTCCAAATCTGAAAATGCTTTTTTGGCATCGCCTCCAAATTCTTGCAAACGAGCTTGTAAAATTCGTTTAATGCCTTCATCAATTACCTTGTCAATTTTCAGGTCAGGACCAATATCTTTGCGAATGGTATAATCATCTTCCAGCCACATCAATCTTACTTTTTCTGGTAATTCGTTTCCGTTTTTTAGTAAAATAGGATTTTTGGATAAGGCATTCTTGCCCGTAAAAGCCTTTTTAGGATCATTATTGTTTTCTGCCAATCTCTTCAATAACAGAGTACGGAACTGTGGGTTAGAAACTTTTGCAATTGTAGCTTCGTCAAATTTAGCGCCTATTTTTTCTTCTTTAAAAGTGTATTGTTTGATTTTTCCATATACCGTTTCTTTGTGCATTTGTCCACGAGGAGTTAACGCTATTTGCACTTTATCGCTTCCTTTGATGCGATTGATGTTTTTTGTTACGACTTTGTTTTTTGCTTTATGAGAAACCAAAACTCCTTCTAAATGTTGTTTAGCAATCTGTCTAAAATTCGGAATCGGTTCATTAAAAATTCGTTTCGAATTTCCTTTCCCATCTTTTACGACATGCGTTTCCTTTAACTCAATTCCTTCGATATTTTTCTTTTTATCGGATTGTTCATTTCTACGCGCATTCAAATTATTCAAATATTGAATATGAGAATGCTTGGTAAAAGCAACTGTTAGCGCATCCATAGCGTGATGGCGATGATCATTTCTTTTCGTCCAATCTATAATAATCTCTTTCGGATTTCCTTCTTTTGTCGTTCGCATTTCTGTTAAACCAGCCAAACGATATTTTTCCAAATTCAGTTCTTTCATTACATTGATCAATCCCCAATCTTCGCGCAAACGATCGGTTACTGATCCCGATGTAGAAAGCACAGACTTGGTAATTTGAAACAATATTTCTTTGGCTTTTTTGGCAATGTATTGCGAATCTCTCAAATCTCTTTCTATAAATCCTTCGCCAATTTCAGAGCCTTTCATCAATAGTTTTTTATATTTTGCTTTGGAGATTTTGTTTTCCTTCAATAAAGAATCTATGACTGCTTGAAACTTTATAAGACTATTTTCTCCTTTAGAACTTATATAGTCATACGCAGTGTTGTTACTTTTATCTAAATTAGATTGTCTTGGCACTAAAACTTTATTGGATAAGCTATCATCAAATAAACGAGATTGCGGGATAATATGATCTATATCGTATTCTTTACTATATAATTTATGATAATCAATCTTGGTATCTGTATACAGATCTTTATACGCATTAGACGAAAGTTCTTGATACAGTTTATATCTTATAACATCGTTTCTAGTTGGATTTTGAATATGAGAAAAATCTCTACTTATTATAGTTTTTATTTTTTCATTTTCAATTGTTGCACGATTAATTTCACTTGTCATTTTTGCACGTTCTTTGGCATTCTTCTTTAATTCACGTGCTAATTCAATACGAATTTCATCAAATTTGAAGTTTCTAGGTTTCCCTTCTTTTTCGAGTTGATCGTTTTCTGTGTCAATAATCGTATTGACAACATTCACCATTTGATTTAGAATCTTTTCTACCACAGGATTTCGCAAACTGTTTTTGGGAAGAATATCCAAACGAGATTTCAGTTCTCTATTGTCTAATTCTTCTTTGGTCAAAGAATGCTTAGAATGGCGATAACCAGCCAAATCACAGGCTACAGAATATTCATTCTCTTTAATAAAAGGATAGATTTTTCGGAGGGCTTTGCTACTCAAACTTCCATAATCATCTTGCAAGGCAATACTCCCAATCACTTTCGCTTGCTCTTTTTTGAAGCCGAATTTTTGTTCGAGTAAATGATACAAAGTTTCCATACCTGTTGGCGAATTATCTTCTTCGTAAGCGTATAATAAGTGCCATAATTGGTAGGATAATTGCTGCTCAAATGCTTTTCCTTCTAATTCTGCATTAAAATCTAATAGTTCAGTTTTTATCCCTAAATCCTTAAAAATGATTCGAACCATTTCTGTAATTTCAGTTGCAGATTTATCAATATCAGCCAAAGTGATATCGTCTTTATTCATCTTTAATTTTAGTTCTTCTCGCACATCATAACCTTCATTTTCTAAAATTGTTAAGTATGCATTGTATAAAGATTGATTTGTTCGATTGCCTTCGAATGTTTTATAATTGATTTCCCAATTTTTTGGTTTATCAACTAATAGTTTCAAAACTTCGGAAGCAGAAAGATTTCCTTTTACATTCAGCTCATCAAAAAGCATTTGTTTCTCTTCTTGAGATAAAATATAGATTTCCTTCGTTTCTTTATTCTTCAGCTTTACATTATGAAGAATTTGCCAAATTTTGAATTCTTGAAATAGAGGGGAAGATTTTGGAATAACACGTAAGCCAACTGTTTTCTTTTTTCCATTCACTTCAATTTCTCTTTGCTCAAACTCACAAAAAGAAATCAAGCCTTTTTGAGATTTTAATTTTCTTTGGTAGAAGATAATCACATCGCGTAATTCTTCTTTTAAAGCATTACTGAAAATAGCTTCTCGACCTTTCGATTGTACTTCCCATATTTTTTCAAACTCATCCATATAATCCTGACGGTAAAAGACTTGATTCTTTAATCGTGCATGCGGATTTTTTTTGAGCTGTGCATATTGGTATTGACCTACTGTTTGTTGATTGAAGTACAATTCTTTACTTCTGTCAGAAATGGCACCTAAATATCCTGAAGAATTGGCCAGCTGTCCGTTAATTTCTTGCAAAACAATCGCTATTTGTTCCAAATCCATTTGGACAGACAAAGCAAGGTTTCTCCATTGATAATTTTCTAGCTTGATGTCATCACGCTTTCCATTTCGTTTGATGCCTACTAAATTGAAAGGAGTTTTAAGCACAGCCCAAGTGGCTACTTTTCCCTTACCGATAAGTTCTTCTTTTAGGGTTTCGGTCATCAATTCTGGGTAAAATTGCTGTTGAAAATGCCATATTTTATCAAACTCAGATTGTAAATCCGAACGATAAAAGTCAGGTGTTTTTTTAGTTCCCGACTCTAATAAATTCAACACATACTGACCAGGAGTAAGGTTATCGTGGTATAACTTTTTTGCAATGTCCATTCCGTCAATCAAAGAACCTTCTTCTGTATTGTTCACTTTTCTGGAACTTTTATATCCTCTCTTTTTATTGATTTGAAGTAATACCCGTGCCAGTTCGTGGAGTTCTAATGTTCTCTCTGCTGCATCAGCACGTAATCGAAAGGTTTCAAACGTGGTTTTGTTGCCATCTTCGGCCAAGATAGTTTCATCAGAAATCCATTGATGAGTTTTAAGAATTTGAATCAGATTTTCCCGACGTAATTTGAAGCGTTGAAGATTACGACGAGCCGAACGAGCTAAAGTTCGACCAGCGTTTGTCGTGATTGGTTTACCTTTCTCAAAATTGGTTTGCTCATCCGTTGTTAGTGGATTTACTCTAACCCCGATTTTTTCAATCGAAGACATTTCTAGATTATTTTCTGCTTCTTTCACATAGGCCCACCCAATAGAGTTGGTGCCTAAATCTAGTCCTAATATCGTTTTCATAATGAATAAGTTTTAGTCTAAATGTTAAACATAAGTAAAAATTTGGATATTATATAATTTTTTCAATATATTGGGCTTCGAAAGGAATTCACAATAAGGATTATTCCGTTGTGAAAACATTTGGGTTACCTCTTGTCCAGAATCAGGAGGTTTTTTCTTTTTTATACTTCTTCAAAATCATAAGATTTAACATTTACCACGACACCTTATAGCGTTTATATTTTCCAAATTTGTAAGATGTATGCGCTGATTGATTGTAATAATTTTTATGCTTCTTGCGAACGAGTTTTCAATCCGAAACTAAGAGGTAAACCAATTGTTGTTTTGTCTAATAACGATGGTTGTGTAATAGCAAGATCCGAGGAAGCAAAAGCCTTAGGGGTGCCTATGGGAGCACCGGCTTTTGAGTATGATGGAATTTTTAGACTTCATAAAGTGCAGGTCTTTTCCTCTAATTATGTCTTGTATGCCGATATGAGTAATCGAGTAGTGAAGATTCTAAAAACATTTTCTTCCGCTGTAGAAATTTATTCTATCGATGAATCTTTTTTGTGTTTAAAGGGCTTCGATTCGATTGATTTAGAAAGCTATGCACAACAAATAAAAGACACAATTTATCAATTGACTAAACTTCCGGTTTGTGTCGGAATTGCTCCTACCAAGACATTGGCAAAAGCAGCAAATAGAATAGCGAAAAAATTTCCGAATCATCACCAAGGAGTGTATATCATCGATACAGAAATCAAAAAAAACAAGGCTTTGAAATGGCTGAAATGTGAGGATATTTGGGGGATTGGGCGACGACTTTCTAAACGGCTCAACTATATCGGTTGTCGAACAGCCTACGATTTTTCTCGGTTGGATGATGCGTATATTCGCCGAAATTTCTCGGTGGTAGAACTTCGTCTGAAAAAAGAATTGTTAGGAGAGAGTGTTTTGCAATTGGATGAGGTAGAACGTAAAAAAAGTATCGCCACCACGCGAAGTTTCGAGCATACGATTGATAATTACGAAGAACTCAAAGAACGTGTAGCAACTTTTGCCATTTCTTGTGCAGAAAAATTATGGCAAGAACAATCGAATTGTAAGATTATTACGGTGTTTGTGATGACCAATCGTTTTGATGAACGTTTGTCTTTTGTCTCCGAAACCTTGAGTACAACTTTAGAGTTTGATTCTAATTCGAGCATCATTCTATCCAAAGCGGCTTTGTTTTTGCTCGACAAATTAGTCCCGTCAGAAGGAAAGGTGCCGGCCTATAAAAAAGCAGGAGTTATTGTTTCTGGGATTACACCCAACAATCAAAAACAGCTGAATCTTTTCTGTGAAGAATCGCCTAAACATAAAGCTTTGATGCAGGTAATGGATAAAATAAATGCACGATATGGAGGGCATAAATTGTTGTTAGGATCACAAGATTTACAACGAAAATGGAAAATGAAACAAGAACGACTTTCGCCTAATTACACCACAAATTGGCAAGAAATATTAACGGTACAATGAAATTAATCCAAAATATACAGTTCGGAAATGAACTTGAATACTTAACGATAGAAAAAATAGATTCTCGGTATTATGCCAATTATTATGGCGATGTATCGGCGGGATTTCCTTCTCCTGCAGAAGATTTTCGACAAGAAAGAATCTCCTTAGACGAACGGTTTCTCAATAAACCAGAAAGCACTTTTTTGGTTCGGGTAGTCGGGCTTTCGATGCATCCTTATTACCAAATTAATGATGTTTTGGTCAATCGATCAGATTATCAATTGATGCATGGCGATGATGCTGTGGTATCGATCAATAATTCAGATTTCACCCTAAAAAGATGGGATGCAAATAAAAAAATGTTTTATGCGCTAAATCCAGATTTCAAAGATTGTTTAATCATTCAACCAGAGGATGTAGTAGTTTGTTTAGGAGTGGTTTCGACGATTATTCGAGAACTGAAACGTTTCCGGAAATAAGTTGAACTAAGTCGTTGTGGAAGTAATCCATCCAACCAAAAAAATAAGAAGTTTATTAATATAAAAAAATAAAACTGTATCTTGAAAAAGAATAGTAAAACATATTGATAGGATGAAAATAGAACAAAACAATCAAGAAAATAAAGGACATTTCGAAGCAAAAGAAGAAGAAATTCGAGCAGGTCTGATGACGTATTCTTGGGCAGGTGACGACAAAATTATTATCGATCATACAGAGGTAAATGCTGATTTCAAAGGCAAAGGAGTCGGAAAAGAAATGGTGAAAGCCGCTGTAGATTTTGCCCGAGAAAAAAATATAAAAATTATTCCGCTTTGTCCTTTTGCCAAAAGTGTTTTCGAGAAAGTGACCGAATGGCAAGATGTGGTTAGTAAATAATTTCGCATGACACGATGAATCGATTGTCGATGAGAATTGAAAAACCCGAACAAATCGGAGAAGAATTTGTGGCAGCATGGAACCGCTATGATGCGCAGAAATTAGCCCAACTTTTTTCTGAGAATGCAAACTTTGTCAATGTTACGGGTTTGTGGTGGAGAAATAGAGAGGCGATTTATCGCGCGCATGAATATGGATTGCGTGTGATTTTTGGTTCGTCCACTTTGCAAATAAAAAAGCAAACCGTCGATTATCTTACCGATGAAATTGCGGTGGTACATACCAAAATTGCTCTGACGGAACAGACTTCTTTTCGTGAGCAAGAAACTCCACAAGAAAGGCAAACGATTTTTACGTTTGTGGTCCAAAAAATAGAAAATTCTTGGATTTGTGTTGCCGCACAAAACACAGAAATCCAGAAAGGAATGGAAACTTTTGTGGCTAAAAAAGACGGAACCTTAGAGGCGGTTAATTATCGTAAAAAAGAGTAGGAGAGCAGCGCAACTTAAAATAAACTAATTTGGTTGTCTTCTCTTTGCGTAGAAAAATCGATAAACGGAACAAAATTTTCCCCACGCAACCAATGCTCACAATTTTGCAAAGAATCAAAAGCAATTGGCATTCTTTGTTTACGGTTATGGATGTATTTCATCACTCCTAAAGCTTCGGTAGTCACAACAGAAAATGTGTCATTTTGGTATAAAGCTGCCAAAAAAAGGAGTCCATTTTCTTGTCCGATTTCATATTTTATTTTGTTTCGACCTTCATGTCGCCACTCATAAAATCCATCGACCACCAAAACACAACGATTGTTGAAAGATTCGCGGAAAGACGGCTTTTCTTCTAAGGTTTCTACACGTGCATTGAGGGTGTTATTGGTGTCAAAATCTTCCTGCGCCCAACTTGGCAAAAGTCCCCATTGCAAAAGTTCTATAGATTCTTGTTCTGTTTTGATAATCGGTAAATACGGATGTGCAAACCCATTGAATTGCTCACTAGGTTCGAAATTTTGGTTGGATAGAAAAGGAATTTTAGTTTTCTTTTCTAATTCCTTTTTCGTTTTACTCACCTTTACATGAAAACACATTCGCCTGTTATTTTAATAAAAATCTAAAAGAAAAATTACACTTTATATACTTCATCTACAGAGATTTGTGTAGTGAAAAGTCCGTAGTTGATAAAAATAATATCATCTTTTATTTTATCAATTGTCCCAACGCTTGTCGATCCATTTATTTTTACACGATCACCAACTTTCAGAGCCTGAATTTTCTTTTGGACTGCTTCTTTTTCTCGTTGTTCTTTTTTGTGTTGTTGCTCTTTTATTTCAGTAGCATTGGTTTTTAATTCGCGCTGAACTTCTTTGGCAACAATTTTCTGAATCTTTTTTTGTTGTTGAATTTCTTTGGTTTTTTTCGCATTTTCCATTTCAATTATTTTGAGGAAATTGCTAATCAATTGCTTTTTATTTTTACTTTTCAGATAAGAATCAGCCATTTCATTGATGCGTTTTCCCATCATCAAAACTTTCTGTTCATTATCGTATAATTGTTGGAAATCATAAAGTTTTTGTTGGATTTTATCTTGCATTTCTTCCAACTTTTCTTGATGAACTTCATGCGTTTCTTTGAGTTCTACAACCTGATCTTTTGTTTTTTGGATTTCGAATTTTTCTTGTTGTAATTTAAGAATCGTTTTATCCAAACGAACTTTGTCATTTTCTACTTTCTTTTTTGCACGATTGATCAATCGAAACGGAATTTTATTTTTTTCGGCAACCTCAAATGTAAACGAACTTCCGGCTTGTCCGAGTTCTAATTTATACATCGGTTCTAAACTTTTTTTGTCAAAAAGCATGCTCGCATTCAACGCTTCTTCCAATCGTTCTGCACTTAGTTTGATGTTGGTATAATGCGTTGTAAAAATCCCAAAAGCATTTCTTTCATAAAATTCTTCAAAAAATACTTCCGCCAACGCGCCTCCTAATTCTGGGTCAGATCCAGTCCCAAATTCATCGACCAACAACAGAGATTTTTCATCAGCATTTTTCAGAAAATAGGCCATTTGTTTCAGGCGGTAACTATAGGTAGAAAGGTGATTTTCTATCGATTGATTGTCACCAATATCGGTAAAAATTTTATCAAAAAAACCAATTTCACTCTTCGGATGAACCGGAATCAAAATTCCGGCTTGCAACATTAACTGATTAAGTCCGACTGTTTTCAGGGTAATTGATTTTCCTCCAGCATTCGGCCCAGAAATAATAATGATGCGCTGTTTTTTTGTCAAAGAAAGCGTTTGTGGAATTGTTTTGCGGTCTTTTCGTAAATTATTCAAATACAAAACAGGATGGTATGCATCGATTAATTGGAGTTGCAAATCCTCTTTCAAGATCGGTAAAACTGCCTGTATATTTTGGGCATATTTTGCTTTAGCTTGCGTAAGATCTAAATACTCTAAAAAGGCTTGATATTCTTCTAAAAGCGGTTGATAAACAGCAATCTCAGATGTTAATTGCAATAGAATTTGGATGATAAGATGCTTTTCTTCTTCGCGCAATTCATCGAGTTGTCTTCTCGGATTCAGTACGCTTTCAGGTTCGATATAAGAAATAGATCCAGTTTTAGATGTCCCTAAAAATTGACCTTTTACACGTTTTCTCAAAGCCGATTTCACAGCCAAAACGCGACGATTTCCTACCACAGATTCTCGAATTTCGTCCAAAACATCCGAATGATAACTCATCGATTTGTTGAATAATTCTGTGATTCGAGAACTGATATCACGAATTTGTTGTCGAACAATTCTCAATTCTGGACTTGCATCATCTTTTATTTCTCCGAATTTATTGAATACTTGATCGATAATTTTCACAATCTCTTTCTCGTACCCAATTTGCTCAGTTTTTGCATGCAAATGCGGAAAGTATTCTATAAAAGTTTGCGTATATTTTTTTATTTCTTTTATCTGTAAGGTATTCGATTTTATCTTGAAAAATTCTTCCGCTGGCAGATAATAATTTTCAATCGAAAGGCGTTTCAGATAATCATCCAAAATAAAATATTCAGAAAACGGTAAACTATTTCCGCTTTCCAATGTCGATAAGTATTCGTTTGTCGTATGTAAATCATTCAATAACTCGTCCCGATCGCTGTAAGGAACAAGGTTTTCTGTTCTTTCGGCAACTTTTTCGGTATAAATATATTGGATGATTTCGGCTAATACGGCCGGAAATTCTAAATCTTTTAAAGTCTGTTTACTTACTTGCATCCATGCAAAATTAGCGATAATTTTACGATTCAAAAATCAAATCTATGTTCGATAATATACAGGATGAAAAGTGGTTGGAAATTCTTCATCGAGAAGCTCAAAAAGATTATTTCAGAAATTTAACTGCTTTCATCGAAAAAGAATATGCCGAACAAACGATTTATCCGCCCAAAAATGAGTTGTTTTCGGCTTTCACCCAAACGCCATTCGAGGCAATAAAAGTTGTGATTCTTGGGCAAGATCCTTATCACGGAAAAGGACAGGCGAATGGTTTAGCATTTTCGGTTTCTCCATCTGCGAAAATTCCGCCGAGTTTACGGAATATTTTTAAAGAATTGGAAACAGATGTACAAAAAACAATTCCAACTTCTGGCGATTTATTATCTTGGGCACAACAAGGAGTTTTTCTACTGAACGATGTTTTGTCAGTTCGTGAAGCGTCGGCAGGAAGTCATAAAAACCATGGTTGGGAAATTTTTACCCAAACCATTGTACAAGAAATTTCGACCGAAAAAGAACATGTTGTTTTTTTACTTTGGGGAAATCATGCACAAAAAAAAGAAAAATTAATTGATCCTTCAAAACATTTAATCCTCAAATCTGGACATCCATCGCCGATGAGTGCCAATCAAGGGAAATGGTTTGGAAATCATCACTTTTCTCAGACCAATACGTATTTAGAAAAACATAAAAAAGAAAAAATCAATTGGTAGGAAGAAAATATAAAGTATAAAAAAACATCTTCCGAAGAAGATGTTTTTTTATACTTTATATTAAGGATTAGTACTCCACAAAGAAGCTGATTTTAGTAAAGCTCTTCTTGGAAATTTGAGGGTTGCAACAATTAATTCTGCAAAATCTTCTGGCTGTAAAACACTTTCTGGGTTTCCGTCCGTTAGCCCTAATTCTTTGCTCATGTCAGAAGCAATCGTCGATGGAGTAAGGGTTGTAACACGAACATTGTTTTTTCGTACTTCTTTCATCAGAGATTCGCTCATCCCAATTACCGCAAACTTAGAGGCAGAATATGCCGATGTTGTTGGGTTGCCAGCCAAACCAGCCGTTGACGAAACATTGAAAATATCGCCTTCATTTTTCTCGATCATTTGTGGGAGAATTTCACGCGTTACATAATACATTCCGAGTACGTTGGTGAGTAAAATATTTTCCCAATCACTTTCTTCCATTTCCATGAAAGTACCAAACTTAGAAATTCCGGCATTGTTTACTAAAATATCAAATGGTCCAAATTCTTGGCTTAATTTCGTAAGTGCTGTATGGACTTCTTCCCGATTTTTCACATCAAAAACTACATAAGTCGCTTGTACACCGAGTCCTTGCAATTCTGTCACCACTCCTTTCAGTAAATCTTCGTTTCTTCCTGTAATCGCTACATCAATTCCTTCTTTTGCAAAAGCCAAAGCAACTGCTTTTCCCAAACCTCTGCTGCCTCCAGTAATCAAGGCTTTTTTAGTATTCAACATGGTATTTTATTTATTATTTTTTCGATTATCTATTCTTTTTTTCTTTCGGTAGGATGAAAAACAATCCTAAAAAAATCAATACGTAAAATTACTAAAAATTTATCTAACTCCGCCTTGATGTCTCGATCATAAAAAATCCTAATTGCTCATCTTAAGTGTTTTAGTAAATCCTATCAATAAATATTTAACTATTTCTTAAAACAAACAGAGTCAATCCTAAATTAAAAAAGTGCTCGTGCAATTGATAATGTATTTTCTGAGTTGCTCATCGTGTAAAAATGCAAGCCAGCAACGCCAAAATCAATCAATTCTTTGCATTGTGCAATGCACCATTCTCGACCAATTTCGTTGACTTGTTCTTTGTTTTTGGCTCTCATAACTTCTATCGATAAAGTTTCGGGCAAATCGATGTAAAAATTCTGAGGAATTGTCGTCAACTGATTAAGGCTTGTCAACGGTTTCACACCCGGAATTATCGGAACATTAATTTCCATTTCTCGGCATTTTCGTACAAACTCAAAATATTTCTCATTGTCAAAAAACATCTGTGTCACAATATAATCCGCTCCCAAATCGACTTTGTTTTTCAGGTAATGCAAATCCATCGAAAGATTAGGCGACTCGAAATGTTTCTCGGGATACGCCGCCACTCCCACGCAAAAATCCGTCGCATGTGTTTCTTGCAATTCATCATCCAAATACACTCCTTTGTTCATCGACTGTACCTGTCTCACTAACTCAGATGCATGCGCATGTCCGCCAATTTCGGGGACAAATTTTTTCTCCGATTTGATCGGGTCGCCTCTCAGAACCAAAACATTATCAATACCCAAAAAACTTAAATCGATTAAAGCATCTTCGGTGTCTTCTTTGGTAAAACCACCACAAATCAAATGCGGGATTGCGTCAATTTTATAATGATTTTGGATGGCCGCACAAATCGCCACTGTCCCAGGTCTTTTCCGCACCTGATGCCTTTTGAGCAAACCATCGCCTTGCTGTTTGTACACAAATTCTTGCCGATGATACGTAACATCGATAAATGCAGGTTTTATTTCGACTAACGGATCCAATGTCGCAAATGTGCATTGCACATCTCGACCTTTGAGTGGAGGTAAAATTTCGACCGAGAATAAAGGTTTTCCGTTCGCTTTTTCTATATGTTCAGTAACTTTCATTTCTTTTCATTTTAGGCTTGTTGATTCTTTTTTTGGGCGTTCCCTTCGGGCGGGCTTTCTGTTGCAATCTTTGCTCAATCGCAAAGGATTTCCACGTCAATCCCTAACGCAAACTCACCCTAAGATTTTTACTTTTTTTTTAGGCAAGATTTGGACTTAGCCATCTGTTTGCTTCTTCTAAAGAGAGGTTTTTTTTGCATGCAAAATCTTCTACTTGATCTTCTTTTATTTTTCCGACCCCGAAATACTGTGCTTTCGGATTGGCAAAATAATATCCCGAAACCGACGAAACTGGATACATGGCAAGTGAACTTGTCAAGGCTATTCCTGCATTTTTTTCAACCTCCAAAAGATCGAAAATCGTCGTTTTCTCAAGATGATCCGGACAAGCAGGATAGCCCGGCGCAGGTCGAATTCCTTTGTATTCTTCAGCGATAAGAGCTTCATTGCTTAAATTTTCGTGTGCATCATATCCCCAAAAATCGGTTCGAACCAAAAAATGCAAATACTCTGCATAAGCTTCCGCCAAACGGTCTGCCAATGCTTTTACCAAAATAGAATTGTAATCATCCAAAGCCAGTTCGAAACTCTTGGCAAACGTTTCAATTTCTTTTCCGGCAGTTACTGCAAATGCGCCAATATAATCTTGGATAGCAGCATCTTTGGGAGCTATGAAGTCGGCAATAGAAAGGTTAGGAGCGTTTTTGCTTTTCTTACTTTGTTGGCGAAGACAAATAAATTCGGCTAATTTTTTTCCGTTTTCATCCGAAACTTCTATCGTATCATCATCAACTGTATTGGCTTTGAAAAAACCATAAACACCTTTCGGTCGGGCGAGTTTTTCTGTGGCAATTTTAGTCAACATTTTTTGTGCATCTTTAAAAAGAATCTGTGCTTGTTCGCCAATCAAATCATCTTGTAACAATTCAGGAAATTTCCCATGTAAATCCCATGTTCTAAAAAAAGGTGTCCAATCGATATATGGAATCAAATCTTCTACATTTGCTTGGTGCTGGTACACGCCGAATTGTTTCGGAACTTTCGGTTTTGGATTCGAAAAATCCAAAACCAATTTATTTTTTCTTGCTTCTTCAATATTAAGATAATCTTTATTTACAGCACGGTTGAGAAATCCTTCTCGTAATTTATTGTAATCTTTTTGGGTTTCTTCTAAGAATTCTTTTTTGTGTTCGCCAATCAGTTTCGAACAAATATTAACCGATCGAGAAGCATCAATCACATGGACAGCTTCTGGATATTCGGGGGAAATTTTCACCGCAGTATGCGCCTTAGAAGTTGTTGCGCCTCCTATCAATAAAGGAATAGAAAGGTGAAGCCGTTGCATTTCTTTGGCTACATACACCATTTCGTCGAGCGATGGCGTAATGAGTCCCGAAAGTCCGATTGCATCTACTTTATTTTTTTTGGCTTCTTCGAGAATAGTTTCTGCCGGAACCATCACCCCTAAATCAATAATCTCAAAACCATTGCAACTTAAAACTACCGAAACAATATTTTTTCCGATATCATGAACATCACCTTTTACAGTGGCCATGAGAACTTTAGAAGCGCTTTTCGAGCTTTTGTTTTTCTTTTTTTCTTCTTCGAGAAAAGGAGTGAGATAAGCGACAGCTTTTTTCATCACTCGAGCCGATTTCACAACCTGCGGAAGAAACATTTTTCCGCTACCAAACAGATCTCCTACCACATTCATTCCGTCCATCAAAGGACCTTCTATAACACGAAGAGGCGAGCCGATTTCTTGTAGCGCTTCGGCTGTGTCTTGGTTGATATACTCAGTAATTCCCTTTACAAGAGCGATTTCTATTCTTTTATCTAAAGGAAGTTCTCGCCAACTTTCGTCTTTTTTCTTTTCTTTGGTAATGCCTTTTAATTGTTCGGCATATTCGATAAGTTGTTCTGTTGCATCATCGGTACGATCGAGCAAAACATCTTCTACTTTTTGGAGGAGTTCTGTCGGAATTGAATCGTAGATTTCTAACATTTCGGGATTGACAATTCCCATATCCAAACCATTGGCTACTGCATGGTATAAAAAAGCAGAATGCATCGCTTCTCGAACCGTATCGTTTCCGCGAAAAGAGAACGAAACATTCGAAATACCACCTGAAACCAATGCTTGTGGTAGATTTTCTTTGACCCATTTGGTTGCTGCAAAAAAGTCTAAAGCATTTTTTCGATGCTCTTCCATGCCTGTTGCAACTGGGAAAATATTGACGTCGAAAATGATGTTTTCGGCTCTGAAGCCAATTTTTTCGGTCAATAAAAGATAGGATCTTTTGGCAATTTCTATACGTCTTTCGAAAGTGTCTGCTTGTCCTTGCTCGTCAAAAGCCATCACGACTACGGCGGCGCCATAACGCTGAATTGTTTTGGCATGGGAGAGAAAAAGTTCTTCGCCTTCTTTTAATGAAATCGAATTGACGATTGCTTTGCCTTGTATGTTTTTTAGTCCTGCTTCTAAAATTTCCCATTTAGAAGAATCTATCATAATAGGTACTCTAGAAATGTCGGGTTCTGATGCAATAAGACGAAGAAATTTTATCATAGACGCTTTGCCATCAATCATTCCTTCATCCATATTAATATCAATAATCTGAGCACCACCTTCGACTTGATCGCGAGCTACTTGCAATGCTTCCTCGAAAAGATTATTTTTTATTAACCGCAAAAAGCGTTTGGAACCAGTTACATTGGTTCGTTCGCCGATATTGATAAAGTTAGAATTAGTGTATCCTATCAAAGGCTCTAAGCCTGAGAGCTTTAGTTTAATTTTTGGCATGAATTGGTTGTGGTCTTGGTTGATAATGTGCGGTGAGTTCTGCAATTTGTCGGATGTGTTCTGGAGTTGTTCCGCAGCAGCCACCGACTATATTTATACATTGCTTTTCTAATAATGGACGTAAGTTTTGGGTCATGGTTTCGGGGGTTTCATCGTAGCCGCCAAAAGCGTTAGGTAAGCCTGCATTAGGATAAACACTGATATAGTACGGAGCGTGTTGCGCTAAAGTTTCGACATACGGGATAAGGTCTGATGCGCCCAAAGCACAATTAAGACCGATTGATAATAAATCGAGATGTTCTAAAGAAATCAAAAAAGCTTCGGTAGTTTGTCCCGATAATGTACGTCCCGACTTGTCGGTAATTGTACCAGAAGCCATATAGGGAACATGGATTTTGGTTTGATCCATAGCTTCTAGAATTCCGAAAAATGCAGCTTTGGCATTTAGTGTATCAAATATAGTTTCGACCAAAAGAGCATCAGCTCCAGCTTCTAACATTGCTTTGGCTTGGTTGAAATAGGTTTTGGCTAAAGTATCAAAATCAATATCTCGATAACTCGGATCGTTCACTTTAGGCGAAATAGAAGCAGTCTTGTTGGTAGGTCCTAAAGCGCCTACAACAAAACGAGGTTTTTCTGAAGTAGAATACTCTTTTGCTGCTTGTTTAGCTAAACGAACTGCTTCTCGATTCAACTCTTCTACCAAATCTACCATCTGATAATCGAGCATCGAAATTTCATTGGCGTTGAAAGTATTTGTTTCGATAAGATCTGCTCCAGCTTCTAGATATTCACGATGAATATTGAGGATAATCTCGGGCTGTGTCAGTACCAAAAGATCATTGTTGCCTTTGAGCGATTTAGGGAAATCCGAAAAACGATCTCCGCGATAATCTTCTTCTGTTAATTGATGTTTCTGTATCATCGTCCCCATTGCTCCATCTAGAATGGCAATGCGTTGTTGTAAAAGGTCTGTTAGGGTCATGTTTTTATTGTTCTACTTGCACCTTACGAAGAATGCAAGCCTTATTTTTCTCAGAAATTGAGTAGGATGTAGCACCCAACAAGACTTGGGTTGCTAAGATATCTTCGGGCCTATTCCCTCCATCTATTCTTCATAAGGTAATCAAATGTAAGTAGTTCTAGGCGATTAAAAAACAGCTGAATAGGAAGTGCATTTTTTTTAAATTTTAACAAATAATTGTTTTTTAAAGATTCTTAGGTTGTGTTAAAATTGTTTTGTGTATTTACAATATAATAGAATATTATTCTGTTTACTGATAGAAAAACATCATGCAATAGAATAATGTTAAACTTTTTAAGTTTTTGGATTTGATTTTTTCAATGAGTTTACTGTATATTTGTACCAACAAGTTCATTAAATATCTTTTTATCGTGAAAAGTGGAGGGACATGGCCCAACGAAGCTTTAGCAACCTGGAAATATTTTTATATGACTAAGGTGCTAATTCCATCTTTTGCTTACAGGCAAAGGAAAGATAAGTGGATAAATAACAAAGTAGTTGTTTAACCATTGGTTCTGTTGCAAATTTAAGAAGTGCAATAGAACCAATTTTTTTTATCTTTTTTTGACGCTTGTTTACCTTTTCTCTTCTCGATAAAAAGACCAGTTAAAAATATATAGAAATGCAAAAATTATCAATCGGCCTATTTGGCTTTGGAGTTGTAGGAGAGGGGATTTATCAGGTCTTGAAAGACAAACCACAATTGAATGCAGAAATTAAGAAAATCGTGATAAAAGATCCTACTAAAAAAAGAAATGCCCCTACAGAATTGTTTTCTACCAATGCCGAAGATATTCTTTTGGATCCTGAAATTAATGTCGTTGTCGAACTTATTTCTGATGCAGTTGCCGCACTTTCGATTATCGAAAAAGCCTTTGAAAATAAGAAACATGTAGTCAGTGCCAATAAAAAAATTATAGCCAAAAACCATACTGAGTTATTGAATCTCCAAAATAAAAATGAGGTGTCTTTTTTGTATGAAGCTGCTGTTTGTGGCTCTGTCCCGATCATTAGAAATTTAGAAGAATATTTCGATAATGATTTATTGAATTACGTTTGTGGAATTGTAAACGGAACGACAAATTATATCCTAACTAAAATGGCAAACGAGGGGCAATCCTATAATGATGCACTAAAAGCTGCCCAGGAAAATGGGTTTGCAGAAGCAGATCCGACCGATGATGTGGAGGGTTTTGATGCGGCTAGTAAGTTGTCTATTACCACGTTACATGCTTTTGGTAAGAAAGTGGAAACCAACGAAATTGTGCGGAAGGGAATTACATCTCTACAGGTAGAGGATTTTGTTTATGCAAAAGAAAAAGGTTTTACAATAAAGCTTATAGCGAAATCGAGTGTGCAATATCCAAGCGGTGAAATTAGTGCTACGGTCTTGCCAACTTTCCTGGCTTTGGACAATACTTTGGCATTGGTAAACAATGAATATAATGGTGTTTTGATAGGAAGTTCTTTGTCGGACGAACAATTTTTATACGGAAAAGGAGCCGGAAGATTCCCAACTTCTTCTGCGGTTTTAAGTGATATTTCTGCACTGAAATACAATTATCAGTATGCAATTCGTAAAAGAAAAGATGGGGAAGTTGTGGTTAATCAGACTGGTTTGTGTAGAATTTATGTTGGATTTAAAGATGAAAACGAGGAAGTAAATTCTTTATTCGAAAAAATTGAAGAGCGTTATTACAGTAAAAACTACAATCATTTGGTTGGCATTGTTCGTTTGTCTGAATTAAAAAATCCGAAATGGATAGAAAATGAACATCTCTCGATTGTTGCTTTTTTAGATGAGGTTGAATAATTGAAGAAAAAATAATTTAGTAAAAGGTTTTTAATAAACCATTTTTTTAGCTGTAAGGTTTTGTAGGTCGAAAATATTTCCATTGAAAATGTTAAGATCTACAGGGCCTTTTATTCCTTCAACCGAACCATTTTCGGAGAATTGCCAAAAAAGCCAATTTTCTTTGGGTTGTGTTACATCAAAATTATAATTCGCAATCCAAAGTGGATAATCAATAAAGTGCTCATTCAGAATATGTTCGTAATATTTATCATACGAATACAGAATTGGTTTCACACCATAATATTCTTCGATAATTTTCAACCAATTTTTCAAACCTTTAATTAAATTTTCTTTGGTTTGCGTTGTTGGATGCTCTTCGATATCTAAAACCGGCGGCAAATCTCCTGGCGAAAGACTAACCTTAGCTATAAAATTGAGGGCTTGTAATTTTGATTCTTCATCTGGGCGATAGTAATGATAAGCGCCTCGAAGGATATTTTTTTGTTTAGCTTTTTTCCAATTGGAAGAAAATTTTTTATCGGCTCCATCTTTTCCCATTGAGGCGCGGATTAAGACAAAATTGATTGGATAAAGTTCGTTGATAGTTTCCACCGATTTCCAATGAATATCTCCTTGATATTGAGAAATATCTATTCCAAAAGACTTGTCTCGATGATTTTTCATCAACTCGATATTGCGTTTGTCGAATTTCGTCAGCTCTTTATTATTCCAATTGAATGGTTTTTTTATCACTCGATACGCTGCAAAAAGAATTAAGATAGTCGTAAAAATAGCAAGTAGCCAAAGTGTGATTTTTTTGGTCATAGGTAGTGAGCTAAAAAGTGTGAATATAAAGAAATCCTACCATAAATTAGATGATAGGATTTTTATTTACTTTCGGTAAAAGATAAAAATTTATTTCACTGTTTTCCCTTTTACACGGAAAATTTTTCGTGGAGTTTTTTCATCATTACTATAAATTGTAACGGTTTTATTGAAATCTCCTTCCACAGCTCCTGCTGTATATTCTATTTTAATTTCTCCCGATTTTCCAGGTGCAATAGGTTCTGTAGGAAACGATGGAACGGTGCATCCGCAAGAAGGTTGTACTTTTTGGATGATCAAAGGTTTATTTCCTTCGTTTTTAATGGTCATTACTGCATTGGTTTTAGATCCAGCAGCAACATTCCCTAATTCTACATTTTCGCTGGCTAAGCCTATTTGTTGCGCAGAAACGTTGGCAATACCCAAAGCAAATCCCGCAACGATTAATAATTTCTTCATCAGTTTATTTTTTCTTAATCAAATATAAAAAAGTTTCTCACAACATTTTTATTATTGATGTTAAATTCAAATTCCGTTCCAAAAAAATATTTTATATTGAAATGATATTAATCTTTCGTGTTGATATTTAGCATTTTAGACAAATTATTTGGTGCAATATAGCCCGAATAACTCCATTCGATCATTAAATCTGTGTATAATAAAACCCAAAAAGGATAAGCGACTGTTTCGTTTTCTTGTACAAAAGCTTCTACCAAAGTATGTGTTTTTTGATGAGGAAAATCTGGGTTTGGTAGAAATTCTCTTTGTAGAAAATGATAGGATTTTTCGCTTTCGGCATCCAATTCGATGAAATAAAAATCGTTTTCTAAAATAGCCAATAATTTTTGGTCTTGATGGATTTTTTTGTTTTGCAACAAACAGTATCCGCACCAATCAGTTGTAAATTCGATTAGAATAGGTTTAGGATTTTGAGCAAAGGCAGCGTTCAATTGTGCTAAATCTTGTTGTGCATTTGCCCAAATCATCCCAAATAGAGTAATGAGGAAAGTGATGTTTTTCATCCTACAAAATAACTAAAATATTGTATAACGAATTCCTGCAAAGCCTCTAATTCCCTGCATTGGCGTATAGCTATAATCGTTCGGTTCGAAGATGACATCGGTTCTGCCTGGAGGAGGAGTTACGCCATTTCCGGGTTCTCCGAATGGATCCCACCAACGAGCAATCGCATCATTTTTCGGTAATACATTGAAGAGGTTTTTAGCTCCGAAATAAATTTCTAAGCCTGAAGCCATTTTTTTGGTAATCTGTAAATTAGCTATCAACGTGCTAGGAGAATATTCGGGTCTATAATCATTTTCTACACGTGGTAATCTCATCGGACCATTGAAAACGCCGGTGAAATCAACTGAAAATCCTTTTCGGAAAGTGTAAGAAGCCAAGAAATTTCCCGACCATTTTGGCGCATGATATTGTACTTCTTTTTCACCTTCTTCTTTAGCAAAAACATCCATGTAAGTTCCGCCAAGCATTAATTTGAGGGGAAATTCGAAGGCTGCTTCAACATTCAGAGAAATACCTTGCGAGATAGCATGCCCGTCTAAATTATCGTATATAATTTTGGTCTGATCGGTGTCGGTATCGGCAATAATTTTATTGGTGAAATATGAATAGAAAGCAGTTAAATCAAAATTCAACCCAGCAAAATTTGTTGGTAGTTTGAATACATAATTTAGGTTCCCATTGTATGATTTTTCAGGTTTCAGTTCGTTTTCAAAAACCACAGTTCTTGCGCCTGTTAATGCTCGGTGATCTTCTGTGAAGACGTTAACAACACGGAATCCTGTACCAAAACTCGCGCGCAAAGTGTGGTGTGGATTGGGTGAGAATTTATAAGCCACTCGCGGAGAATGAATACTTTTGTGGGTTTGATCATAATCATACCGATAACCTAAAAGCAATTTATTTTCAGGGTTCAAAGTCCATTCATCTTGTATAAAAATTCCGAAAATCGGGGTTTTATTTGGGTTGTTTTTTAGGAGATTATCCTGCTCATCATACCAACCGGTACCGCGTGTATCATCGTCATAATAGGTGTATTTGTAGGATGCACCCAAGAGTAAACTGTGTTGATTGATGGTTTTGTCCCAATAGGTTTGTCCGAAAACAACTTGTTGTTTAGCTTGATAAGATTCGGGTCCGTAAAAAGAATTCTGCTGATGCCAGTTGTAAGAAAATTGTGAAAATATTTTTTCCTTGGTTGGCCATTGATACATCCCAATTGCTTCTACGCGGTTTGTCATAATACTTTCGCCATATACTTCTTCGCCTCCACGATGAAGTTTTCTTTTCCAATTTGTTTCACCGCCCCAACGATCCTCATACAAATAGCGCAAAGCCAAACTTGCTGTTTTGTTTTCGGGTCTTTGTAACGTCCATTTATTGAAAACCGAAATGCGATCTTGTAGTGTGACATCGGTGAAACCGTCGTGGTTATTGTCTTTTCTTTCTCCGAATTTGAAATAATTAAAACCCAATAAACTATGAGCTTTTTCGCCAATATTCGCTTTGAAACCTCCGTCAATATTGGTTTCTAACCAAGTTGTGGTAAAGGCATCAAGACTAAGCGTTGGTGCTGTGCTTGGGTTTTTGGTAATAACGTTTATTATCCCACCCATCGCCTCTGTACCGTACAAGGAAGAAGCAGGACCTTTGACAACTTCTATTCTATCGACTAAACTATTCGGAATTCCACTCAACCCATAAACCGTAGAGAGTGAAGAAACAATTGGCATTCCGTCGATTAGTACCATCGTGTATGGTCCCTCCATACCGTTGATGTGGATGTCGCCCGTGTTACAAACATTGCAATTGAGTTGTGGTTGCACACCATTGATTAGCTGAACAGCATCGAAAAGAGAAGGGGTAGGATTTTTTTTGAAAAAAGCTGGTGTATAAATTTCAATTGGCACCGGACTATCCGATTTTTTCATCGGTTTCATGGTTCCGGTAATCACTACTTCATCGAGATTATTGTTGTCGTTTTCTGGAATCGTATCCATAATCGGCTCTTGTGCAAAAACAAAAGCGCCGAAAAGTAAAGAAATCGGAATTGAGTAAAACTTCATATTTATTATTGTAAAATTAAATTGTTAGACAAATCTAACAATTATTATTTAATAAACTAATAATGGTAAATGCAAATTGTTATTTTTATCTTTGTTTCATGAATTCATTAATCGAAGAAAATTACCTGAAAGCCTTATTTCATTTGTCGAAGAATGGAGAAGAGGAGGTGGCTGTAAAAGATTTGAGTGAGCGGCTCAAAATCAAAATGCCAACGGTAAATAGTATGATGAAAAAGTTAGCCGAAAAAGAATTGGTGCATTATACCAGTTATAAACCTTTGAGGTTGACCCCAAAAGGATTGATAAAAGCGGCATTAATTGTACGCAAACATCGATTGACTGAAATGTTTTTGGTAGAAAAAATGGATTTTGGGTGGGAAGAAGTACATGAAGTTGCCGAACAAATAGAACATATACAAAGTCCTTTGTTTTTTGATAAAATGGATCAGATGTTAAATTACCCAAAATTTGATCCGCACGGTTCGCCAATTCCCGATAAGCAAGGTAATTTAATTCAATTGAATTATAAAAAATTATCAATCATTCCGATCAATACTATTGTAGAAATCTGCGCGGTTACTAATTCTTCTGATGATTTTTTAGTTTTCTTAAACTCGAAAAATCTACAACTCAATGATCGAATAGAAGTTTTGCAGGTAGAAGATTTCGATGGTACAATGACCATAAAAATGCTAAAAAACAATGAAATAGAAGTGCTGAGTGAACAAGTTACTTCTAAATTATTGGTTAGTGAATAAAAAACAGATAAGCCCTTAAATAATCTAGCAGATTAGTAAATTTGCAATCAAACATATAGAAAGAAAAATAAATACATGGAAATAGCATCAAAATATACTCCGCAAGCCGTTGAAGAAAAATGGTATGCCTATTGGTTAGAGAACCAATATTTTCGTTCTACACCAGACGAAAGAGAGCCTTATACCATTGTCATTCCGCCACCAAACGTTACTGGTGTCTTGCACATGGGGCATATGCTAAACAATACTATTCAAGATGTGTTGATTCGTAGAGCGCGAATGCGTGGTTATAATGCGTGTTGGGTACCCGGAACCGATCATGCTTCTATTGCAACAGAGGCAAAGGTTGTGGCAAAATTAAAAGAACAAGGAATTTCTAAAGACGAAATCGGTCGAGAAAAATTCTTGGAACATGCTTGGGAATGGACGCACGAATATGGTGGAGTTATATTGGATCAATTAAAAACACTCGGTGCTTCTTGTGATTGGGATCGAACGCAGTTTACGATGAACGAAAGCTTATCGAAAGCAGTGCAACAAGTTTTTGTTGATTTGTATAATAAAGGACTCATTTATCGTGGATACCGTATGGTAAACTGGGATCCAGAAGCCAAAACGAATATTTCTGATGAGGAAGTTATTTACAAAGAAAAGAACGGAAAATTATACCATCTGAAATATCAAGTCGATGGAACCGATCAATATATTGTTGTCGCAACAACGCGTCCCGAAACTATTTTTGGTGATACCGCTGTGTGTATTCACCCAGAAGATGAACGTTACCAATGGTTGAAGGATAAAGAAGTAATTGTTCCGATTGTTAACCGAAAAATAAAAATTATTCAAGACGATTATGTCGATTTAGAATTTGGAACTGGTTGCCTAAAAGTAACCCCAGCGCATGATCTGAATGATTATAACTTAGGGACAAAACATAACCTCGATTTTATCGATATTTTTACCGATGATGCCAAACTCAACGAAAACGGTTTGCATTATCAAGGGATGGATCGATTCAAAGTTCGAAAAGAAATCGAAAAAGAATTAGAAGAAAAAGGCCTTTTAGAAAAGGTAGAAAATTATACCAATAATGTTGGAACTTCTGAACGTACAGGAGTAATTATCGAACCCAAAATTTCGGATCAATGGTTCCTGAAAATGGCCGATTTAGCCAAACCTGCTTTGGATAATGTGATGAATGATACGATAAAATTTCATCCACCTAAATTTAAAAATACCTACCGAAATTGGATGGAAAATATTACCGATTGGAATATTTCTCGACAATTATGGTGGGGACATCAAATTCCGGCCTATTTCTACGGCGAAGGTAGCGAAGATTTTGTGGTAGCGATGACAATCGAAGAAGCATTGACATTGGCGCAAGAAAAAACCAACAATCCGAATTTAACGCAAGCTGATCTGAAACAATCAGAAGATGCCTTGGATACATGGTTCTCGTCTTGGATATGGCCAATTTCGGTTTTTGATGGAATTAATAATCCGAAAAACGAAGAAATCAACTATTATTATCCTACCCAAGATTTGGTAACAGGACCCGATATTATTTTCTTTTGGGTAGCGAGAATGATCATGGCAGGATACGAATATTTAGACGAAAAACCTTTCGAAAATGTTTATTTCACTGGAATCGTTCGCGATAAATTAGGTAGAAAAATGTCGAAATCTTTAGGAAATTCTCCAGATCCTGTAGAATTGATGAAAGAATATGGTGCCGATGCTACGCGAATGGGAATGTTATTGACTGCGCCTGCGGGGAACGATTTACCGTTTGATGTAGAATTGTGTGTACAAGGTAGAAATTTTGCCAATAAAATTTGGAATGCTTTCCGATTGATCAAAGGTTGGGAAATTGATGAAAATGCTCAACAATCTTCTGCGCAAGCAACTGCAGTAGAGTGGTTTGGACATCGTTTTCAACAAGCTTTGGCCGATATCGAACATAATTACGAGCAATATCGTTTGTCTGATGCGTTGATGACGATTTATAAATTGATTTGGGACGATTTCTGTTCGTGGTATTTAGAAGCGATCAAACCTAATTTTGGTGATCCAATCGATGCGAAAACGTATCATTCTACCATCGGATTTTTAGAAGAAGTTTTGAAAATTTTGCATCCATTCATGCCTTTCTTAACAGAAGAATTGTGGCAAAATATCCAATCAAGAACAACAGACGAAGCGTTGATCATTGCAACCTATCCTACCGTGAAACCATTTGATGAAGCAATCACCAAACGATTTGCCAACACCCAAGAAGCGGTAACAGCGATTCGTGGATTGCGATCAGAAAAGGGAATGTCGCCAAAAGAAGCGTTGGATGTGTTTACAGAAAACAAAGCAGATGATTTGATTTTTGTAGATGTGTTTAAAAAATTAGGAAATGTACAAGGGTTTTTACACGATCAGAAACCAGAAAAAGGATTTGCTTTCCGCGTAGGAACGGTTGAGTTTTTGGTGCCAGTAACAGAGAATATCGATTTGGATGCTGAGCGTGAAAAATTGACCAAAGAATTAACGTATTTCCAAGATTTCTTGCAATCGGTGAGAAAAAAGTTGAGCAATGAAAAATTTGTTCAAGGTGCTCCCGAAGCGGTTGTGAATGCCGAAAAGAAAAAAGAAAGCGATGCCTTAGAGAAAATTGCACAAATAGAAGAACAATTAGCAAGTTTATAATAGTGTATCAATAACCTAAAAAATCCATCCGAAACGATGGATTTTTTTCTTGTGTAACTTTGGTAACTGTCCAAGAATATTTAGTACCTTAAATTTGTATCAGAAATTATAAAAAATAGAAGACTATGTTTTTCCAACACATTTACGAAAAATCTTTGGCTCATTCGAGTTATTTAATCGGATGTCAAGTAGAAGGAACCGCAATGGTAATCGACCCGAAACGTGATATTGATACATATTTAGAAATTGCCGCTGAGCAAAATCTCACCATAACCCATATTGCAGAAACCCATATTCATGCCGATTATCTTTCGGGAAGTTTAGAGTTGGCACATGTTACCGGAGCTAAAATGTATCTGTCAGACGAAGGCGGGCCAGATTGGCAATATGCTTTTGATCATGTAGGATTAAAAGATGGTGATGTGATAAAGTTAGGAAATCTTACTTTCGAGGTGATGCATACACCAGGACATACACCAGAAAGTTTGAGTTTCTTGTTGACCGATCATGCAGCAGCTGAAGAGCCGGTGATGTTATTTACCGGAGATTTTGTTTTTGTAGGTGATATCGGACGTCCAGATTTATTAGAAGAAGCTGCCGGTTTGGTTGGTACAAAAGAAGTTGGTGCGCAACAAATGTTCGAGTCGTTGAAGAAGTTTTATGCGCTTCCAGATTATGTACAAGTTTGGCCAGCGCATGGTGCAGGTTCTTCTTGCGGAAAAGCGCTTGGAGCCGTGGCAAACACAACTATCGGATACGAAAAAATACGAAATTGGGCGTTTAAACTAAAAGATAATAAAGAAGATTTCATTCAATATCTTTTGACAGATCAGCCCGAAGCGCCGTATTATTTTGCAAAGATGAAACAATTGAACAAGCAATTGCGTCCGTTATTGGTAGAAGTTCCTAAAATTCCTCAATTATCGACAGCTGACCTTTCGTCTATTCGCGCTCATAATCTGAAAATAATTGATACTCGATTGAAAGCGGATTATGCAAAAGCTTATTTGCCAGACACGATCAATATCCAAAATAATAAAAGTTTCAATACATGGATGGGTTGGATGTTGAATTACGAAGAGCAATTTGTTTTGATTGTTCGCGAAGAAGAATTAGACGATGTTACCCGAAAATTGATGAGAATTGGTTTGGATAATGTGTACGGATATTTCACTCCAGAACAATTGTTTACCGAAGAATGTGCAGTAAAATCGACCAAAGTAATTGATGCCGCAACCATCGAGTCGTATTTTGGTAAGGAGGATGTGCAAATTTTAGATGTGAGAAACGAAACCGAATTTGCTGCAGGACATTTGCCAGGAGCCAAACATATTTTTGTAGGACATTTACCGCAAAAATGGCAAACATTGGATACGAACAAAAAAATCGCTTTGTATTGTCAATCCGGGGATCGATCGACGATTGCGCAAAGTTTCTTGTTGCAAAAAGGATTCGATGTAGAAAGCTATACAGAAGGAATGAGTCAGTGGCAAACCCTGAATAAACCAATCGAAAAATAGAAAATTTGTACGGAATATTAATTTCCATTTTTCATAACTGAGTAGAAAAGCACTTTGAGAATTTCAAGGTGCTTTTTGTTTTAATCAATCATACAACCTAAAAAAAGAAATGGATTTTTTGTAGAAGAATTAGTAGAAAATGATATCTTCGGATAGCGGAATATCAAACCATGAAATCAATATTTTTTATCCTAAAAAATTTATCTTTCAATTTATGTCGAGAGATGGTCAAAACCATGTTATCGAATCCGTTATTGTTGTTGCCAACGGTTTGGGGAACGGTAGAATCGGTTGCTTTTTCCGAGCTTAATTATACCGAAAACCACTCGGGTAGAGGAGTTGCCAATGCCTTTCGGCATGCCGCATGGAATGCCTTGATAGCCTATAATTGTTCGTATTTCACTTCGCACGAAAAGGCACTTGCTTGGGCAAAAAAAATAACCGATTTACACGAAGAGTGTTTTCGGAATGAAGATTTTGATCGGCTGATGGATTTGCACAACAATCAGATTGGTAGGAAGATTTATAAAGAGAATATTTCGAAACCGCGAATCAAGAAAAATGATTTGATTAAAAAAATAGTCGATACATCTAAAAGTGGACAAGGACTTTCTGAACCTCAAAAAATCAGTGAATATCCTACCGAAATGGTTTATTATCAAGAAAATAAATAAAAAAAATAGCTTCATGTTTATATGAAGCTATTTTTATATAGAAAGGAATTAGTCCTAATTATTTCAAGGTACCAACCATGTCTTCTGGTTTCACCCAAGCATCGAAATCTTCTGGAGTTACGTAGCCCAAACGAACCGCTTCTTCTTTGAGCGTTGTTCCGTTTTTGTGTGCAGTTTGCGCAATTTCTGCTGCCTTGTAATAACCAATTTTGGTGTTGAGTGCCGTAACCAACATGAGTGAATTGTCTACCAATTCTTTGATTCTCGTGTAGTTAGGTTCTATTCCTTGAGCGCAATGCAAGTCGAAAGAAACACAAGCATCTCCTAATAATCTTGCCGATTGTAAGAAGTTTGCAGCCATCATAGGTTTGAAAACATTCAACTCATAATGACCTTGTGTTCCACCGATTGTGATTGCAACATCGTTCCCCATAACTTGTGCAGCCACCATGGTAAGCGCCTCGCATTGGGTAGGATTTACTTTACCTGGCATAATCGAAGATCCTGGCTCATTTTCTGGAATATGAATTTCTCCGATTCCCGAACGCGGTCCAGAAGCCAACATACGAATGTCATTTGCAATTTTATTGAGTGCAACGGCAAGTTGTTTCAGTGCGCCATGCGTTTCTACAATCGCATCGTGTGCAGCCAAAGCTTCGAATTTGTTTTCGGCAGTTACAAACGGATGACCAGTGAAATCGGCAATATATTTTGCAACCAACACATCATATCCTTTTGGAGTATTAAGACCAGTTCCTACCGCTGTTCCGCCTAAAGCCAATTCAGACAAATGCGGAAGAGTATTTCTTAAAGCTTTTAGACCATGGTTCAATTGAGCAACATAGCCCGAAATTTCTTGACCTAAGGTAATCGGAGTTGCATCCATTAAATGCGTACGACCAATTTTCACAACGTGCATAAATTCTTTAGATTTTTTTTCTAAAGTATCACGCAATTTTTCTACCCCCGGAATTGTAATTTCTACAACCGCTTTGTACGCGGCAATATGCATCCCAGTCGGGAAGGTATCGTTCGAAGATTGAGATTTGTTTACATCATCATTGGCTTTGAGAACTGGTTCACCTTCACCAATTTTGTGTCCGGCCAAAACTTGTGCGCGGTTAGCAACCACTTCGTTCACATTCATGTTCGATTGTGTTCCCGAACCGGTTTGCCAAATAACTAACGGAAATTGATCGTCTAATTTTCCCGCTAAGATTTCATCACAAACCGCAGCAATTGCATCTCGTTTTTCTTCTGGTAAAACGCCCAATTCAGCATTTGCGTAAGCAGCAGCTTTTTTTAGGTAAGCAAAACCTTCGATAATTTCATGTGGCATAGAACCTTCTGCTCCAATCTTGAAGTTGTTATGAGAACGTTCTGTCTGTGCACCCCAATATTTATCAGCCGGTACTTTTACTTCACCCATGGTGTCTTTTTCTATTCTATACTCCATTGTTTGTTTTTTTATGATTTTTTTAATGAGTTGATACAAAGTTAAGAAACTGTTCGCGCTAAAGAAAGTGATAAGTATTAGTTTTATATTAATATTTATTTTTATACATTTGTCCTTATAAAACATTAGGAGCTATGATTCAATTTTTAGGATTCTTATTCTTTTTAACGATTGCGATTTGTGGATTTTGGGGAATTATTTTCTTAGCCACCTTTGCAATTTCTTGGATACCATTCTTTTTAGATAACTTGAAAAAAGAAAAAAAAGGGATTGTTACGGCTGAGCCAACAAGACCAACTTTACCAAATCAAGAAGGAATTACCGTATTGTATAAAAAATAATTAGTTATAATTATATCCAAATACAAAACGTCTTAGCAATGCTAAGACGTTTTTTTGTTTCTCATTTTTCGTTAGGCTATTAAAAATTAAGAAACTTTACTCCGATTGTAAACCATTGGGTTGGGAGAGGAATTGCACCTATTTCTCGGTATTCGGCCTTGAAGATGTTTTGTCCGTCCAGGTAAAATGTCAGATGTTCCTTTAGACGATAACTCAATCTTGCATCCGTTACCCAATAAGAATCTCCCGAATAACGCTCGTGGAAACGATTTGTTACACCCAAAGAGAAATCGGCAATTGATAATCCTAGCAAATTTGTCACTTGATGTTTTAGACTTTCTATTTTATATTTTGAGGCATATTCATCGGCAACTTGGGTAAAATTACTATCTAAATAAGCATAACTCAAACCAAAATTCAACGATTTATTCTGATCGAAACGCCACAAATAATTGGTTCTAATGTTTACTCCATTTGTTTTTAGGTTACCAAAATTATTCGCTTGCCAAGGTTCACTCGTATCTAAACGTACCCAATCGATAAAGTCATTAATTTTTCGATGAAAATAAAAGGCTTCTGCAGAAAATCTATTTTTAGACCATTTGAAACCTGTTTCTGTCTGAAATGCTTTTTCGGGTTCCACATTCGGATTTCCGATATTACCAGGTCGTTGATCAAGATAGAGATCGGTGAAAGACGGAATGCGTTGACTGCTTCCAATATTTCCTACCCATTTCAGGCCATCTAATAATTGATAACTCATATCAATTCCTGGAAAAAATTGCCAACCATATTTGCTATTATAATTGGTGTAAAAACCTACATTGGTATTGAACTTTTCGGTCCAATCTACTTTATATTCTCCATAAAAACCAACGTTATTTCGGGTATGATCTCCAATGGCTGTCGAGTTGATTTGCTCGTGTCTATACTCAACACCAAACCCTAAAATTCCTTTCGATAAAAGATAAGTCGAGTTGATCTCTGCGCCAACAGCATTAGAATAATGTTTGCTTCGCGCTTTGTCTAAACTATGTTTCAGGTAACGATAATCATCAAAATTATAGCGATAATTTACTTGAGGTTTCACCGTTAATCGATCATTAATTCGATGGTTGGATTGAAGCGCCCCGATAAAAGTTTCTACAATTTCTTTGGAATCTTTATCGCCCGGAGCTGCATAAAAACCATTCGCACCAAACCCATTTTTCACATACCCTAAATTGGTTTGTAAATCGTTGTCGGCATTGAGTTGGATTTGGTTTTGATAATATATTTTGTTGTTTTCGAAACCTGTATTGTAGCGGTATCCATTGCTTTTATCGTGCGAGGCAAACAACATATGTTGATGCTTTTCTCGATAATAAGCTCCTCCTAATTGTACGCCTCTTACACTATAATTTTCTGAAGTTTTTTCTACATTTTCTTCAAAATTAGTTCCGAAATACGTTTGGGCATATATACCCGATTTTTTAGGTTTTCGGGTGATGATATTGATTACCCCCGTAAGACTATTGTTTCCATACACGCGTGCAGCCGGACCTCGTACGATTTCTATTTGCTCAATTGCTTCTACCGGAATCGGTAAATTTAGCGCATTATGAGCCGTCTGATGGTCGGATATTTTCACTCCATTGACCAAAACCAAGGTTTGCTCGAAACTTCCTCCGTCCATGCTAATATCGGCTTGTGAACCGAAAGCACCACGCTGACGCAAATCTACACCATTGGCATATTGCAAAACTTCTTGTAAAGTTTTTGCTGGTAATTTTTCGATTTCTGCTCGTGTAATTACGTTGATGTTGCGATTTTCTTTAGACAAAGGTGTATGAAATCGATTGCTACTAATAATCACTTCATTTACCTGAATGGTATCTTGCGGAATTTGGGCAAATACCCAAGCACTCATAAGAGTTGTAAGTGTACAAACTACTTTTCTCATGTTCTATTTTTAATTTACGCTGCAAAAATACTATCTTGCCGTACCATAAGAAGGTGCCAGTTTATAGAATATGAGTAGTCCGGTAGAAATCCCAATACAATCCCTTGTTCAACTTGATTTTACGAGTAAATCGCCAATTTATTTGCAAATTGCAACGCAATTAATCAATGCCATTCAACGTCAATTTTTGTTGCACGGGAATCAATTGCCCGGAACTCGACAGATGAGTAGCATGCTCAAAGTTCATCGAAACACCATCGTAAAAGCATATGATGAACTAGAGGCGCAAGGTTGGATAGAAAAAATCCCAAATGTTGGATGTTTTGTTTTGGCAAAATCGAGTTATGAAAAAGTTCGTTTTCAGCCTAAAAATGCTTCCTTGCAACTTTATCCTACGCAATGTGGTTTTCGGTTTGAGAAGTCAACCGTGTTGGATTTTCCTTCGGAAAATGAAGAAAATTTTTTGAGTCTGAACGATGGTTTGCCCGATATTCGCTTAACAGAAGTTGCGCTGAGTTCGCGTCTTTATTCATCGAATCTGAATAGGAAAACCAATCGATCTTCTTTTGCCCAAACATCTCTTAATGGAAATCTATACTTCCGGAAAAATTTGAGTAATTATCTCAATCTTTCACGTGGTTTACATATTTCGTCCAACCAAATAACAATTTCTCGAAGTCTAGAAATGTGCATTTATATTGCGACCGAAATTATTCTTCGCCCAAAAGATGTTGTGGTTGTAGCTGCATTGAGTTATTATGTTCCGAATATGATTTTCAATCAAAAAGGAGCAAAAGTATTGACGATTCCTGTCGATGAGGAAGGGTTGGATGTAGATGCATTGCGAATTATTTGTGAACAACAAACGGTGAGAATGTTGTATTTAACGCCGCATCATCATTATCCGACAACCGTAACCTTGAGCGCTGCAAGAAGAATTGCTTTGCTCGAGTTGGCCGAAAAATATGGTTTTGTCATCTTAGAAGATGATTTTGATTATGATTTTCATTTCGATCGTCATCCACTTTTGCCCTTGGCAAGTGCAGACCAATATGGGCGAGTGATTTATATTGGTTCTTTTGGAAAATCATTGGCACCTGGTTTTCGGACAGGATTTTTGGTTGCACCGGAAGATTTTATCCTCGAAACTAAAAAATATCTAAATATTCTCGATCGACAAGGAGATGTATTGATGGAGCAAGTTTTAGGTGAATTGATAGAGGAAGGAAATATACATCGTTATCTGAAGAAAGCGAACAAAATCTATAAAGAAAGGCGCGATTTTTTGGCCGAAATATTAGAAAAAGAATTAGCATCGGAAGTCCGATTTACCTTGCCAAGTGGTGGATTAGCAGTTTGGATAGAATTTATCAATCCGATTAATTTGATGAAATTAAAAGAAAATGCAAAAGCATTGAAATTATTCATACCGCAACATATTCTGTATCAGAATCAGCAAGTTTCGGCAATGCGTATGGGCTTCGGGCATATCAATTTAGATGAAATTCGAGAAATAGTTTCTATATTGAAGCTCGCAATTATCCAATCAAAAATAAAATAATTATATCTTTACGCTACAATAAATGAAAGAAAAAACAATGAAGTTAGTACCAAGTGAAGTAGATCAATTCAATCCTGAGATTCACAATGATCAAACGGCATGGCCACAGATTACAGTTTTCAATCAGTTGCAACATGGCTTAGTAAGCAAAGATCAGAAATATGGACTTATCAATCCCGAAGGAGAAGTAATTTTCGATTTGGTTTATGATAAAATTATTCCGGCAAGCAATAATCGATACGGAGTTGTAAAAGATGGCAAATGGGGATTTGTAGATACAGAAGAAAATACGGTTATTCCGCTAGAATACGATTTGACCTCTGATTTTTTCGATGGTTTATGTGCCGTGAGATTGAATGAAAAATGGGGATATATTAATGAGCAAAACGAAGTTGTAATTCCGATCGAATATGACGGATGTAGTGATTTCAATAGTGGTTTTGCAGGCGTTGCCAAAGATGGAAAATGGGGAGCGATCAACAAACAAAATGAAACCATTATTCCGTTCGATTGGTATTATATGTTGTCGATTGGGAATGGTTATTTTACGATGGGAGACAAGACCAAGATCAAAGTAGAACGACCAGATATTTTATCGAGATATCCATATTTCGGGACTTCGGATTATCATTTAATCAAATTTGGATTACTGGATTTGGACGGGAAAATTGTTAGTAGATGTATTTCGGAAATTCCGATCACGCAATTCGACGGGGATCGTCCGGTGGTACGTGTCAATTATGAATTTGGAACTTTGGAGAATTTCAAACATTTTATCAAAAAACCAAAATACAAAGCGAATGCTTACGACCTGAAAATTTTAAGAAATCTTGGTGTAATTGAGAAATAAACTAAAAATATGAGCACAATAAATTGGCAAACTGTAAAAGAATACGAAGATATCACGTTCATGAAATGTGATGGCGTGATGCGGATTGCTTTCAACCGACCTGAAGTACGAAACGCTTTTCGACCAAAAACTGTTTTCGAATTGTTGGATGCTTTCCAATTGGCAGAAGAAGATCGAGAAGTTGGCGTTATTTTATTAACCGGTGAAGGACCTTCGCCAAAAGATGGTGGATGGGCTTTTTGTTCGGGAGGTGATCAGCGCGTTCGTGGTAAAAAAGGTTACGAAGGAAGCGATGGAGTAGGTCGCTTGAATATTCTAGAAGTTCAACGCCTAATTCGGTTTTCGACCAAAGTAGTAGTTGCTGTTGTAAATGGTTGGGCTGTAGGTGGCGGACACTCGCTGCATGTGGTTTGTGATATGACATTGGCTTCTAAAGAGCATGGAATTTTTAAACAAACAGATGCAGATGTAGCTAGTTTTGATGCCGGTTATGGGTCAGCATATTTGGCTAAACAAGTCGGACAAAAAAGAGCACGCGAAATATTTTTCCTTGGTTTGGATTATTCTGCGCAAGAAGCTTACGATATGGGAATGGTAAATTTGGTTGTGCCACACGCAGAGCTAGAACAAGTTGCTTTTGATTGGGCTCAAGAGATTCTAACCAAATCGCCAACAGCTATCAAAATGTTGAAATATGCATTCAACTTAGTAGATGATGGTTTGGTTGGACAACAAATTTTCGCGGGTGAAACAACACGTTTTGCATACGGAACAGAAGAAGCAGAAGAAGGTAGAAATGCATTTTTAGAAAAAAGAAAACGTGATTTTTCTAAATTCAGATAACTTTTCATTTTTAGGATAGAAGATGAAAATAAAATAGCGATGTGTGAATGTCGCTATTTTTTTATGATAATTTGTTTTGATTATAAAGAGAATCCTACCGAAATATTTAATGAAAAATGTATTTTTACATGGTTAGGAATTTAATATTAATCTAAAATTATAGTTATGAGTATTCGTGAGGGATTTAAAATAGAAGTCGAAAGAGAAACGGCGAACACCAAAAAAATGATCGAACGTTTATCCGATGAACACCTCGATTTCAGACCACATCCAAAGTCGATGTCGGCCAAAGAATTGGCCAATCATATTGTAGAAATGCATGCTTGGTTGCACAAAGCTATCGATAAAAATAAATTCGATTTCCAAACAGATTATCATCCAAACGATAAAGAAACGGTTGCAGAAATGCTTGCGCAACTCGATGCAGATCTACAAGCCAATTTAGTTCAGTTGGATACTATTTCTGATGAAGATTGGATGACTGAATGGGCGCTAACTGCGGGCGAACATGAAATTATGAAAATGCCTAAAATAGGAGCAATGCGCTTTATTATTCAGAATCATTTGATTCATCATCGCGGACAACTTTCTGTTTATTTACGTTTGTTGGATATTCCTGTTCCTGGAATTTACGGACCATCGGCGGACGAAAAGTAATTTTTCTAGATAATTGATATTCCTTTTTTCTATGAAAAATAAAATGGTATAGATTATGTATAGGGCTTATCAATAATAAGTATTTATAAATAGTTGTACTATGAAAAATTGGATTAGAATTATTGGGATTGTATTTATAGCTTCGATGTTTTCGGCTTGTACCGTTCATCACCATCATCACTCGAAACCAAAAAAACACAAACCAATGCCGCCAGGACAAAAGAAAAAAGTTTATGGTACAAAATCGGCTAAACCTTATGCACCTGGTCAGCAAAAAAAGCACAAAGGTAAACCTTATAAAAAAGGTAAACCACAGCATAAAAAACATCATTAAGGATGAACAAGCTACTCTTTTGGGTAGCTTTTTTTGTATTCTGAAGTTTAAAAAGTACAGATAAACCAAAGAATTTCATAGATTTATTAGCATAACTAAATGCGTATGAAATCGATTGTATATTTATTATTGATCTTTTTTTCTAGTTCTTTAGTTTCGCCTCGAGAAGTAATTCCGTTCAATGATCAATGGAGTTTCAAGAAAGGTCCATTTAGCAATTCTCATCAAATTCTTCTTTCCTTTTTCGGGGCGACTGGGATTTGGTACAAATTCCCCATACTTGGAATGAGTAAGATTTACTAACGAGCAACCAAAGATATGCATATTGGGTTATAAGTTTGGTGGGATAAAATCATGCTCAATTCAACAAATCTTCTGAGCGGATTCGGGTACAAAATTCACTGCCCAAAAATTGAGGATTGCCATGTTTTTCTGACCAAAAACCATCGAGCTGATCTTGATTGATGCACCGATAAACCGCAACTCCTTTGTAGAGTTTATGCTCTATTGTTTCATAATTAAAATTGATGACCAATATCTGATTTTTGTAAAAACCGGTTCCGTTTTGTTCGGCATTTCCTATTTTCCATTTAGCAATAATTCGCTGGTTTTCATCTACGCGTAAATGCAATGTTCCGTGATAGAGTTCATCAGAATCATCTTGATTGCTTCCTTCTATAAAATAAGTTCCCTCTAAGTCGTAAACGGTCATATTTTGATGATGATGATTGATTTTTAGTGAAATTTTATCAAATATAGTTGATTTTTTATCAAATCAAAGAGAGAACTTTTGTTGAGCCTATTCGATCATCCTACCGAAATATCCCTGAAAACAATTAAGAAAAGATTTCTATTCTGAGATATATTTGAAGAAATAAAAAGCCAATAAAAAAATGATAAATAAAACAATCTTCACTTTTGTTTTTGCTTTGGTAGGAATGCTTGTATTTTCTCAATCTTTACAGATAACCATCAAACAAAACGGAAAAATTATACAACTTGTTGACCATGTTTAGTTTTATGAACCGATTTACAACGAAAATTATAATTTGATTGATAAAAAAGATTTGTTTCAAGGGATTTTAACTTTTCAAGACTAAACAATTCTAGACTCCTTAATACCAAAAACAAATAAACCTTAAACCTAAATAAATCCTATATTACCCAATTCTTTTAATGAAGTCTGCTCGCAAATTTGTGAGCAGACTTTTTTTAGATTTTCAGTTAATTACGATTCGATAATAAGACCATATTCAATGGCTAATTTTATCACCGAACTGAGGTTAGTTGTCTGAAATTTTTCGATGAGATTCTTGCGATGACTTTCTACTGTATGCGGGGTAATAAACAGTTTTTCTGCCATTTGATTGGTGGTTAAACCTTTAGCGGCTTCGGCAAGAATTTCTTTTTCTCGACGTGTAAGTTTCGGAATTTGATTGAGGCCATCTGCAGATTTCTTTTCTAAAATATAACGCGTTTGCTGGCATAGAAATTTTTTCCCGCTGTACACCGTTTCTATTCCTTCGACGATTTCAGCAACCGAAGCGTTTTTCTGAATATAGCCCAAAGCGCCCTCGGCAAGCGAACTATTGATAACCGGAATTTCGTTATGGAAACTAATCATGATAATTTCGAGTAAATCATGCTTTTTTTTCAACGGTTTGATCAACTCAATACTATTTCGATCGACCAAATTAATATCGAGCAAAAGAATGTCTATTTCGTTTTGCTCCAAACCTTCATCCATTTCTTGTAAATCCTTATAACAACCTACCACATCGATGTTGGGATTGTTGCCTAAAATATTTTTCAATCCTTCGAGCAAGAGAGGATGATCGTCTGTAATCGCTACTTTTATCATAATTTATTTATCGGAATTTGGATTTCTATACTTGTACCAATATTGGGTTCGGACGTGATATTCATCTTACCTTTCAGAAACTGAATTCGTACTTCTATATTGTGAAAACCAGCTGTGTTTCTAATGTCTATTTGGGTAAGATCCATTCCTTTTCCACTGTCTTCAACGGTTAGGTTCAAGGTGTTTTGTTCTTGACTTATTTGTATGATGATTTCTGATGTTTGCGCATGTTTGATGGCATTATTTACCAATTCTTGAATGATTCGATACACGATTAATTCTTGCTCCGCACTCAACGGATTTTGATAATTGATAAATTCTGTATGGATCGTTAAACTTTTATTCGATACGCGTGAAGCAAAATCTTGTATCGCCACTTCTAATCCATATTTCATCAATAAATCGGGCATTAGATTATGGGCAACTCTCCTCAATTCTTCAACAGCACCGTCGAGTTGTTCGATCGATTTTGCAATTCCATCTTCAACTTTATCTTGTTTCTGAAAATCTAAAAAAGACAATTGATGTTTGGTTCCCGACAATAATCCACCCAAACCATCGTGTAAATCACGCGCCAAGCGGCCTCGCTCTTGTTCTTGACCATCGAGAAGGGCAGTAAGCGTAGAAATTTTAGAGTTTTTGTTTTTCCTTTTCCAATGCCAAAGAATGCAACTCATCGCGTTGCTTCATCAAATTCGCACGTTGCTTATAAGCATATAGTAACGCCAAAATTAGCACGATAAAGATGAGGATGAAAATGATATAATAGGTATTGATTTTTTCTTTGAATGCTAAAAGCTTTTTATAAGTATTGAGATCATTATTTTTTTGAAGGGTTTCTAGTTTTGCTAAACGCAATTGTTGCTCTTTCTTTTCGGATTGCAACTCCGTGAACTTCAATTTTTCGCGCTGATTTTCTTCTACCAATTTCAGGTTGTTATACACTTGTTCTCTTTGTTCTCGCAGAATATTTATCAGCTTAATTTGTTGCGCTTTTTTATCACTTTCTAATTGTAGTTTGATGTATTTTTGTTCTTGTCTTTCTCGATCAAACTGAGATTCTAATCGTTTGGTAATATCCAATTTTTCCTGATCATAAACGCTTCTATATTTGTCAACATAACTTTTATAGTACATCAACGCTTCCTTATAATTGCCTTGTGCTTCACTTATTTTTGATAAAGATTCGAGAATCGAAAGTTCTACATTTTCATCTTTCAGAGGACTTTTTCCTAATTCTACCGAAGCTTTTAGGAAATACGATTTTGCCAAATCATAATTATCATTGAGAATTGCCAACTCTGCCAAAATCCCAAAGGACGACGCGATATGAATTGCATTGCCCGTTTTTATACTTTCTACATTTGCCAATAACGCATAATGTCGGGCTTTATCAAGATCAAAACTTACATACAAATTCGCCAAGTTGATTGCGGCAAACGAAAGATTGCTTTGGTCGAACATCGAATCAGAATTTTTATTGTAAGTCGAAATTGCCAACAAATAATAATGCTCTGTTTTTTCACGCCATTCGAGGTTATTTGGTTGTTGCATATATTTTTGTTCATAGACATAGCCCATGCGCATATAAGCCTCAAAAATTAAATTCGGATCGTTTTGTTTTGATGCTAATAACAGAAATTGTTTGCTGTATTTTTCTTCGAGTTGATATTCGTGTAAATTTCCGTAAATTATCGATAACTCTTTCACTGTTACCGCATAGCGATTGTATAGCATAGACGAGGTCGGAGAATTGTCGAAAAATTCTATCGCTTTTAGATAAGCGGAAACCGCAGCCGTAATCTTGTTATTTCTGGTCAAAATCCAACCTTTGGCATATTCTACATATCCTTTTGCTTCGTTGTTTTTGGTCAGAAGACTATAATGTTTTGCAGATTCTAAACTTTTTTGCGACTCGATTATCTGATTATCCAACCGAAAAGTCATCGCTTGCACCGCATACAAAATCGTTGCGTATTGTCCGTCGGATTGTTTTTTAGCCGAAAGTATATTTTCATTCAAAATCGAAAAAGCCTTCTCTTTCTGATGATTGTAAAAGAGAATTTGCACATATTTTCCTGTTATATTCAGCCTTTCTATACTTCCTGCTTTCGTAGAATAATATTGATTTTCGATTTCTATATTTTGAGCTTTCACAACACTCGGACAACAAAATAATAGAAACATCAACAATAGAAAATGTTGTAAGCAAAGCTGTAAGAACGATTTGGGTAGAATGAACGTTTTCTCCAAAAAAAAATTATTTTTTATTTTGAAGGTTTTTCTTTTAAAAAGGGAAGAAAAAAGTTCTTTCAATGCTGGATTTTATTCGAAATGCTAAAAATACAATTTGTATAGGATTTTTATGCTCCCTATAATCAGTGATTTTTCCGAAGATTATATTGGATTTAATATCATTTTGGGTACGGGTTAATAGGTTCAATACAAATTAATTAGTAATTGTTAATGTTGGGATTAACGATTCATTGGGAAGATTTGCCTTTTATTTTTCGTAAATTTATCAGTCAAAAAATAAAATAAATAGAAAAAGTTAAGATCAATATTTATGAAAATTGAAATTTGGAGTGACATCATGTGTCCTTTTTGTTATATAGGAAAACGCAATTTCGAGCTTGCAATGCAAGATTTTAAAGGTAAAAATCATGTAGAAATCGAATGGAAAAGTTTTCAATTAGATCCCACTTTGCCAGACGTTGCAGTTGATTCACAAGCCGAATATTTAGAAAAACGTAAAGGCATGTCGGCAGAACAAGTCGAAGGAATGTTGCAACATATTACCCAATCGGCAAAAGCTGTTGGTCTTGATTATCAGTTGGATAAAGCGATTATGGTAAACTCTTTCAAAGCGCATCGATTGATCCAAAAAGCTAAAGAAAAAAATGCAGGTGATACAGCAGAAGAAGTTTTCTTTCAGGCTTTTTTCATCGATTCTAAAAATATTGCAGACCTTGAAGTGCTTTCACAATTAGGAAAAGAAATTGGATTGTCGCAAGCCGAAATTGATGAAGCTTTGTCCGATGATCGGTTTGCTTACTTGGTGAATCAAGATATTCAAGAAGCTCAGAATTTGGGTGTTAATGGAGTTCCTTTTTTTGTAATAGATCGAAAATACGGAATTTCAGGCGCTCAACCATCACAAGCTTTTACACAAACCATAGAAAAAGCATTCGCTGAATGGCGAGAAAAAAATCCAGAAACCAAACTCGAAATTTCTACCGGAGAGCAATGTTCTATCGATGGAAAATGCGAATAAGAAAAAGGTTGGGTTTCAATAGAAAACAACTAAAATGGAAAATCGGAAGCAACTTTTTGCTCCGATTTTTTTTATTAATGAAAGTTTTCGGTAGAATATTTTTCCCTTGATTTTAATGGTTATTTAACACCTAAAACACCTTTTATCCTACCAAAAAGTAGTAAATTGATAGAAAATTTGATTTCACTATAAGAAAGACTTAAAACAAAAATATGTTAGGAAATATTAAAAATGTAACCGTTGCCGGCAGTGGCGTTTTGGGCTATCAAATTACTTTTCAGACTGCTTTTCATGGATTTCATGTTACGGTGTATGATATTAATGAGGACGTTTTGAATAAAGCAAAAGCCAAATTCGAGGAGCTGGCTCAAAGTTATAGAACGGATATGAAGGCGACGGATGACCAAATCAATGCAACAAAGGAAAATTTAACGTATTCATCCGATTTGGAAAAAGCTGTAGCAGAGGCCGATTTACTCATCGAGGCGGTTCCAGAAAACATTCAAATCAAAACAGAATTTTATCAGCAATTGGCAAAAGTTGCGCCCGAGAAAACCATTTTCGTAAGTAACTCGTCTACATTATTACCAAGTCGTTTCGCTAAAGTTACCGGAAGACCCGAAAAGTTTCTGAATCTCCATTTTGCAAATCAAATTTGGCTACACAACACAGCCGAAATTATGGCGCATCCTACAACTCAAGATGAGGTAAAAAAAGCGATAGAACAATTTGCCAAAAACATTGGTATGGTTCCGATTATCGTGAAAAAAGAAGTGCCGGGTTATATTCTCAATTCGATGCTCAATCCGTTTCTGAATGCGGCTTTGCAGTTGTGGATAGGGAAATTTACTACGGCAGATTTTATCGATAAAACTTGGATGAAAGGAACCGGTGCGCCTTATGGTCCGATGGCTTTGTACGATGTTGTGGGGCTTACCACGCCATATAATATTTACAAACTACAGGTCGAAAAAGGAAAAAAAGACGATCAAAAAGTGGTGGATATTCTCGAGTCAACTTTCATCAAACCTCATAAATTAGGAGTTTCTACGGGAGAAGGTTTTTATACGTATCCTAATGCTGCATGGCAACAAAAAGATTTTTTAGCTGTGCCGAAAGCCGATTTATCGAAAATAAACATCCAAAAAGTAGTGGTTGCCGGAAGTGGCGTTTTAGGATTGCAAATTGCGGCGCAAACTGCTTTTTATGGGTTTGATACCGTGATTTACGATCTGAAAGAAGAGGCGTTAAAGGAAGCACAAACTCGTTTCGAAACCTTATTGTCAGAATATCAAGAACTTTTGCAAGCAACCGAAAATCAGATCGAACAAACACGTGCACATTTAGAATTTAGTCATGACTTAGAAAAAGCTCTTCAAGAGGCCGATTTATTGATAGAATCGGTTCCAGAAAGTTTAGAAATTAAAGAAAGTTTTTGGCAAGAAGCGGCAAAATTTGCACCGGAGAAAACCATTTTTGCGAGTAATTCTTCGACCTTGTTGCCGAGTCAAATCAAAGATTTTACGGGTCGTGCCGATCGCTATATTCATTTGCATTTTGCCAATCATATCATGATCCGAAATATGGCAGAAATTATGGGTTCAAGCGATACAGATCCAGAAGTATTTACTGAAATAGTAGCGTTTGCAAAAGCTATCAATATGTTGCCTATCGAACTGAAAAAAGAAAAAGCAGGCTATGTTCTCAATTCGCTTTTGGTGCCTCTTTTGGTTGCAGGCCTTTCGTTGTGGGCAAATGACGTGGCGGATCCGGAAACGATTGATAAAACGTGGATGATTGCGACCGGTGCGACATTTGGTCCGATGGCAATTCTGGATATGAACGGAATGAATACCAATTATAATGTACTGAAAAATAGTCCAGCCGAGTTTATGCAAAATCTTGCGCATAAATTGAAAACCGAATTTATAGACAAAGGAAAATTGGGGCAACAATCGGGTGAAGGATTTTATCAATATCCGAATCCGAAGTGGCAACAAAAAGATTTTCTGAAAGCCTAAGAATGTTTGGATAATGCACTGAGAAATGAGTTTTTTTAGTGCATTATTCTTTTTTTAGGGAAGATAAAGCTCGATTTCGTTTCTTTTTATAATAATGAGAAAGATGACTTTCGTCTGTGAAACCAAATTCAAAAGCGATTTGTTTGATGGTGTTTTCTCCCATTTCCATTCGCTTTTCAATCAATTTTAGTCGATATTCATCAATATATTCTCGTAACGATATTTCGAAATTCCGCTTGAAATAATGACTAAAATAATGCGGAGAAATATTGAAATGCAAAGCCATTTTTTGGATTCGAATTCTTTTAGGGTGGTAAATATTTTGATGCAAATACGTGATAATATCTTCTTTTTTTAGACTGCTATTTTGCAACTCAATATTCATTTTTTTAGCCGTTTCGATGATCAAACCAAAGATAGCCAGCAATTGAAAAAAGATAAAAGATTCGTTTTGTTCCTTTTTTGCGTAGGCTTGTAGGATACCCAAAATTATGTCTGGCCAGATGGATTGGCTTACAAAAATGGTTATTTGTACGTTACCCTTGGACAATGGAATCGTTTGGCGAGTTTCAATAACGGAAAAGATCTAAGAGTTCCTCCGTATTTGGTGATGAAAGTAAAAGTAAACAAAGATTAAAAAAACAATAAAAAACAGAAGAATATGATTGATAAATTAACGTTAAATGATGGAAATAAGTTGCCCAAATTAGGTTTTGGCACCTATAAAGCAACTGAGCAAGAAGGGGTAGAAAGCGTGAAATTCGCATTAGAAAATGGCTACCGATTACTAGATACAGCAGCAAAATATGAAAATGAAACCGCTGTAGGGAAAGGAATCAAGGAAAGTGGTGTTGACCGAAAAGAGATTTTTTTGACTACAAAAGTTTGGCGAGAAAATTTAGGATATGACAAAGCCAAAAAAGCTTGCGAAGATTCTCTTCAAAAACTTCAACTAGATTATATCGATTTGTATTTGATTCATTGGCCGGCTAATGCAAAGAATTTCGATAATTGGCAAGAAGTAAATGCCGAAACTTGGCGGGCACTAGAAGATATGCAGCAAGAAGGAAAAGTGAAATCGATTGGAGTAAGTAATTTTTGGGTTGAACATTTAGAAGCGCTTTTAGAAAACGCAAAAGTTGTTCCTGCTGTCAATCAACTAGAATTCCATCCAGGATATTGGCAAAAAGATGTTACCGAATTTTGTAAAAAACACAATATTGTGGTAGAAGCTTGGTCGCCTTTGGCAAGAGGAAAAGTTTTCGGAAACGAACTTTTACAGTCTATTGCAGATCATCATCAAAAATCCGTATCACAGATTACATTGCGTTGGATTATTCAGATGGGCGCCGTTCCAATTCCAAAATCAACAACCAAAGAACGTATTTTAGAAAATTTAGAAGTGTTCGATTTTCAGTTGGATGATGAGGAAGTCGAAAAAATATGTCAAATTCCAGAAATGGGATTCAGTGGTGAATTACCAAACGAATGGACATTGTAAAAAATTATTGATACAATGAAATACTTAACAAACTTAAATATAAAAACATGAAAAAATTATTAAAATCCTTAGGGGTTCTGCTTTTGGTGGCCACTGTGATGAGTTGTCAATCCAAAAATAAGGACAAAAAAACTACGGCATCACAAGAAAAACCTACAACAGGAAAGCAGTTGTATAAAAATGCTACCCTAATTTCCGGAAACGGCGATGATGCTAAAGTAACTGACTTTTTGGTAGAAAACGGAAAAATTGTAAAAGTAGGTGAAAACTTATCCGATCAAGAGGCAATATTTTGAGCGATTTGCAACAGCTGGTAAAAGATGGTGTTGATATTGTGGTACACAGTATTCGAGATCAAATTATCGATGATGCCACACTTAAAGGAATGAAAGCAAAAGGCGTAACTTATATCCCAACCCTTTCGTTGGATGAGTTTGCTTACATCTATGCTAAAAAACCAGAATGGATGAACAATGAGTTCTTCAAAAAATCTTTAGAACCAGGAGTTTATGATAAAATCACCTCACAAGCCTACCAAGATGAGTTGAAAAATAATCCGCTATTTGAAACCAATGTCAAAGCTTTTCAAACCTCTTTGGCGAATGTAAAAAGAGTGTACGATGCCGGAATTCCAGTGGCTTTTGGTACAGATTCTGGTGCGATGTTTTTAAGAGCGCAAGGTTTTAGTGAACATCTCGAAATGCAACTTTTGGTAGAAGCGGGTTTAACGCCTAATCAAGTGATTACTATCGCGACAAAAAATGCTGCAAAAGTAATTGGTATCGATAAAGATTACGGTACTTTAGAAGCAGGAAAAGTAGCAGATTTCATTGTTTTGGATGCGAATCCGTTAAATGATATCAAAAATTCTGAGAAAATAAATGCAGTTTATAAAGTAGGAAAAGAAGTTTCTAAAGGTCCGTTAGCAAAATAATTAGCTAAAATTTCAACCTGAAAATAATTGAAAAGCTCTACTTTAGTAGAGCTTTTTTTATGATAAGCTTACAAAGATAACTATATTTGGCACAGCATTCGCTAGGTAGAATTGTTTATCAAACAGAGAAAATAAATCTAAAAATATAACCGCCACCTGTTTTATCTAAATAGAACCAGCATACAAAACAGGGTATTGCGGAGCTTGGTTCTATGCGGGTTCGATTCCCAATTTGCGTGGTCGCGCGGCATTTTGCCATTTGTACCATTATGTGTAAAAAGGGAAGAGTGGACGTTCGTTCATCGAGAAAAAGTTTGCAAATTGTAGGATACCGTTGGATTTCTCAACTCAATACAATTTCCCTTGATTTCGATTTCTTCCCTTATTTTTTTAATTTTATTAATCAGAAAAAGAGATGTCACTTTTTAGAAAAAAATACGAAGTAAAGCCGAACACAACAGGTTTTTTATACCGAAATCATCAATACGAAAAAACTTTGCAAGCCGGTATTTATAAGTTTTGGGATATGAATAATGAAACGCACGTTTACATTTTGCCCAATACGCCGAAATTATTAACGATAACTAATCAAGAGGTGCTTACAAAAGATAATGTGGCGCTTCGGTTTTCTTTCAATGTGTGGTATGCAGTTGCTGATGGGAAAAAATTTTTAGATAGTTTTGCGCTCGATCGTTCTTTAGAAGAAGTTTGGTACGAAGCAGAAAATAAAATTCATACCATTGTACAACTCGATTTACGCAATAGAATTGCTGCGTTGGATAGCGAAAGTGTGAATGAACATCGGATGGATTTTTCTGATTTCAAAACCAAAGAAATGGAAGAAGAAATCGCACAATTTGGTATCCGAATAGAACAAGCAAATTTGCGAGATCTAACTTTTCCGAGAAATATTCAACAATTATTTGCCAAACATCTCGAAGCAAAAATTCGTGCAAAATCCGATTTAGAAAATGCGCGTACAACGGTGGCAACCGCTCGCGCACTGAAAAATGCAGCAGATTTGATGAATGATCATGAGAATATAAAATTCTTTCAACTTCTCGAAACTTACACCAAAATTGCCGAAAATGGAAAACATACTTTTGTGCTCGGTGATCTGAATGATTGGACGAAAAAAACTGATTAAGTCTTTGTTTTGTAGATTATCTAATTGTTAGTCAATTTTATAAAAATTTGAAATTTGGGGTTTTGAAAATCTTTAAATTGTAAATCAATTTTTTATATAGGTAGGTTGAATATAGTAAAATTTCATAATCCTAAAAAAATTAATACATTACTGCTTTGATATTCATAAAAAACTATTTAGAATATGAATCAACAGATTGATTTGGATAAAATTGCAGTAAAAAAAATAGAAATTGACGCGAATCGTCCTACCATAATTTTTCTTCACGATTCTTTAGGTTGTATTACTTTATGGCGTGATTTTCCAGAAAAAATAGGAGAGATGATCAATTGCAATGTTTTGATGTATGATCGTTTCGGATATGGGCAATCGGCAGAATTTCTGAAAGAAACAAGAGATCAAAATTATTTAGAAGAAGAAGCGGATTTGCTGATTTCGCTTTTGGATCATTGGCAACTCGATCAGGTTTATTTATTTGGCCATAGCGATGGATCTTCGATTTCGCTTATTGCAGCCGGAAAATATCCCGAAAGAATTAAAGGAATTGCGGTTGTTGGTGCACATGTTTTTGTAGAGCCAATTACTTTAGAAGGTGTGAATACAGCGATAGAATTATACAAAACCACGAATCTTAAACAAAAATTAGAAAAATATCACGGCAATAAAACGGACGCTTTGTTTCGGGCTTGGACAGAAACTTGGACAAGAGAAGATTTCCAAACTTGGAATATCGAATCGTTTCTGAAGAAAATTATTTGTCCAACTTTGGTCATACAAGGTGAATTTGACGAATTTGGTTCGATGGAGCAGGTAAATAAAATTATTGGCAATGTTGCTGGTAAAAGCTCTGTTCTTGTTGTTCCCGATGCTAAGCATACTTCTTATAAAGATAATCCAGAATTGGTAGCAGAAAAAACTGCAGAGTTTTTTAATTCGATTATGTAATTAACTTTCTGTATGATTTTAATTATCTTTATTTGAAGTAGTTATGGTTGTTTAAAGAAATTTTAAGATGAGTTTGATTTTTGATTTCTAACGATTGATTTGATTAAAAAAATATTTAATATGAAAGATAAATTGATATATTTGTCGGTCAATTTTTCAAGAAAATACTAAACGAAGTGGGATGGGAATTCAGTACTATTTTGAGATTTTTGGGATATTTTTTTACGGAATTTCAGGTGCGTTAGCAGCCGATGAAAAGTCTGGGAAAGATTGGTTCGGCGTAACTTTCACTTCTTTTATTACCGCAATTGGTGGCGGAACAATTCGAGATGTTTTGCTGGGATCTTTTCCGATATCTTGGATAAAAGATGTCAATATGCTTTATGCGGTAATGGTCGGAATTATTATGGCAGCGCTTTTTTACAAGTTCTTCATGAAATTGCGTAAAACCTTCATGTTGTTTGATACTTTAGGAATCGCACTTTTTACCATTGTTGGTGTAGAGAAGGCGTTAAGTTTAGGTGTAAGTCCGATTGTTGCAATTATTATGGGGATGTTTACTGCAATAATGGGAGGTGTTATTCGAGATATGATGATCAATGAAATCCCGGTTGTTTTCCGAAAAGAAATTTATGCATCTGCTTGTCTAATCGGAGCAATTATTTATGTGATTTTAGAATTTTTTGATGTCAGTAGAAATATAAATTTCTTTGTTTCGTGTGGAGTAATTGTAGCAATAAGAATGTTGGCAATTCAATATAATTTAACTGTACCAAAATTTACAAGTCATTAATATCTCCAACCAAAAGTAGAGTAGTACGATATTTAGCACGTATAAAAAAATCCACTTCCAACAAGGAAGTGGATTTTTTATATTAATTAAACATTTCTTTTACACGATCGAAAAACGATTTGTCTTGTTTTTCTGGATCGGGAGAAAAATGCTTATCGTCTCGCATATTCTCGAAAAATTGTTCTTGTTCTTTGCTTATTTTTTCGGGTGTCCAAAGATTTACATGGACAAATAAATCACCTTTTCCGTAACCGTTGAGATCTGGAAGACCTTGTCCTTTCAGACGTAAAACTTTTCCGGATTGTGTTCCTTTATCAATTTTTATTTTGACTTTTCCATTTACGGTAGGCACTTCTTTAGAACCTCCTAAAACAGCATCTGGAATAGAAATGTACAAATCGTAATGTAAATTATTGCCATCTCTTTTTAGTTTCTCATGTTCGATTTCTTCAATCACAACAATCAAATCACCCGGAATGCCATCAAAAGGAGCATCGTTTCCTTTTCCTCTTACTTGAAGTTGAATTCCGTCACGTGCACCAGCCGGGATTTTGATATCGAGAGTTTCTTCTACTTTTATCAAACCTTGATTGTTGGCACCTGGTGGAATGTGATCAGCAACTTTCCCGACTCCCTGACAAGTGCTACAAGTCGTTGCGGTTTGCATTTGACCCAAAATTGTGTTGGTAACCCGAACTTGTTGTCCTGTACCGTTACAAGACGGACAAGTTTTAGAAGTAGCACCTTTGGCTTGCTTCAATCGTTTTACTTTAATTTTTTTATCAACCCCATTGACCATTTCTTCGAGGTTGAGTTTCACACGGATTCGCAAATCTGTACCACGAACTCTCCGCGGTCCTCTCGATTGTCCGCCAAAACCACCAAATCCGCCGCCAAAAATATCACCGAAATGAGAGAAAATATCTTCCATGTTCATTCCGCCTCCGCCGCCAAATCCGCCAGCACCATTCATCCCAGCATGGCCAAATTGGTCGTAGCGAGAACGTTTATTATCGTCGCTCAATACTTCATATGCTTCAGCGGCTTCCTTAAACTTCTCTTCGGCTTCTTGGTCACCAGGATTTTTGTCTGGATGATATCGAATGGCTAACTTTCGGTAAGCCTTTTTGATGGTGTCTGATGTGGCTGTTTTTTCAACGCCTAATATTTCGTAATAATCTCTCTTACTCATTTCTTGTCAATTACATTCCTACTACAACTTTCGCGTATCGAATCACAACATCGCTCAGCATGTAGCCCGTTTCGATGATATCGACAATTTTACCTTTCATTTCTTCTGATGCTGCAGGGATTTGAGTTACTGCCTCATGAATATCGGTATTGAAATCATCGCCTACGTTAACTTCCATTGGTTTCAGACCTTTCTGACGAAGGATATCTAACATTTTGAGGTGAATAAGTTCAACACCTTTAAAGGTTGTTTCATCGGCTGTTTCCTCGATAGTGGGCAATGCGCGCTGAAAATCATCTAAAACTGGTAATAATGCCAAAATGACTTCTTTATTGGCAGTCTTGAAAATTTCTACACGTTCTTTGGTCGTACGTTTTTTATAATTATCAAACTCAGCAAATAAACGGAGATATTGATCTTTTTCTTTTTGTAACAATTCGTTGAACTGCTCTGTTGCAGATGCATTCTGGTCGGTTGATTGTTCTGTTTGGTTATCTTGATTTTGATCTAAGATACCTTCTTCTTCAAATTCTTGAGGGTTCGTATGCTCTGACATGATTATTTTATTTTTTATGTTCAACAAAAATTCAAATAGTTTGCCATTTCTTTTTTCGTGTCGATTTGTCATAAAACAAAACATCCTTCCGAAGAAGGATGTCATATTTGCGGGTTGATGTTAAAATTTTACATTCAATTTAGCATTGAAGAATCGACCTGTTAATCGATTCGGAACCGAGTAAACGCTTGATGAATTAACGTCGCGAATCCAGGTGTTGCTTATTTCATTTCGGATATCGAAAATATTAAATACATCTAATCCTACCGAAACTTCTTTGAAATTTTGCCAGAAACCATTTCTTGGTTTTAGGTCTTTTTGGTTGATAAATTCTTTTACAAAACCAATATCAACTCGTTTATAATCGTTGAGCGTTTCTTGATATTTGTATGGATCAGTAAATTGCGGTGCACTCTTTGGTAAACCAGCAGCATACACAAAATTTACGTTCACCTTGAAAGAAGGTAGGATAGGCATATAGTCTTGGAAGAATGCCGAAACCTTGAATCTTGGGTCGGTTGGTAATGGAATATCGCCACGATTATCGATGTTTTGATATGCTCTTGCGTACGAAACCGAGAACCACGATTCTACTCCTGGAACAAATTCACCAAACAAACGCGCATCTATACCGTAAGCGTAACCTTCTGAATTGTTGTCGGCCTGATAACGAATGCGAACATTGTCTACAAAATACGGATTGAGGTCGTTGAACATTTTATAGTACACTTCTGTGGTTAATTTGAATGGACGATTCATCATCTTAAACTCATAATCATTTCCTAAAATAAAATGAATCGATTGTTGAGATTTCACTTGATCATTCAGCGTACCATCTAAACGACGAACTTCTCGATAAAAAGGAGGTTGGTAATAAATACCGGTTGCAAAACGGAAAAGCATATCGGTATCCCAATCTGGTTTCACAGCGATTTGTGCACGCGGACTGATATTAAATTCTTCATTGTAGTCCCAATATGTAGCGCGAACACCTGCATTGATCATTACTTTGGCATCATTCCAATTAAATTTTGTGGCATATTGCGCATACCCAGAAATACGATTTGTTTTGAGGTAATTTTTGGCATTCACCGAATAGTTTAGTTCTAAATTATTGGGTTGATTTGGAATAGAATATCCTACCGAATCCAAAACTTGCCATTCGCCTAATAAATCGCGAATATCTTCTTGTTGATATTTCACACCCCACTCAATGGTATTGTTCGGGGTTAATTTGTATTTTCCTTTGTGCTGAACTCCTGCAACAACCACATCAAAATTGTTACGCGCGTGATCTATTTGCGAACCAACATCATAGGTTTGTGTCGGATTTCCTTTTCCGTCAACTTCAGAAATGAGATAGGCACCTTGAATATCAAAATATTCTTGTTCTTTTGAGTGGTAAGCGAATAAATCGACGGCTAAATCGAGTTTTTCATTCGCTTTGTAATTGAATTGTAAATTTCCGGTTTCTGTTTGGAATTTGTCATCTTCTTTTCCGTTATAATGAATGGTAAGAAGGAGGGGATTTTCAAAACTACCAAAATACGTATTTCTCGTATTAGGTTCCATTTCATACCGAGATTTAGAAAAAGTTCCTAAAAAATTCACATTCCACTTCTTGTTTAATTGATAGTTGAGAAATGTCTGAATATCATAGTATTGAGGATTGAAATCTGTATCACCATCTAAGGTGTTGAGAATAAGATTTCTATTCTGATAACGTCCGCCAACAATGGCCGAAAATTTTCGGTCACGGGTTCCATGTCCCAACGTTAAGCTTCCGCCCATCATACTGGCTTCGAGTTGTCCCTCGAATTGGGTAGGTTGTTTATAGATAATATCTAAAACAGAAGACATTTTGTCGCCATATTTGGCTTCCCAACCACCGGCAGAAAAGTTTACATTTTGGGTCATGGTAGGATTCACAAAACCTAAACCTTCTTGTTCACCTGAACGAATAAGTTGCGGACGGTAAACTTCCATTCCGTTTACATAGATTAGATTTTCGTCATAATTTCCTCCACGGACCATGTATTGCGAACTCAATTCTGTGTTAGAGCTTACATAGGGTAAGGTTTTTAGAATATCGGTTACACCGCCCGTAAGGCTTGGGCCTTCGGTCATTTGTTTTGCACTCAAGGCTACACTTTGCAAAGGCGTTGTTTTGCGTTGAAAGGTAATTTCTGCACCTTGCAGTTCGATTCTCGATTTTGGATCTTCGGCCAATTGTACAAAAATTTCTTTGGTCAGATGATCGCCTAATTTTAGGGTTTGTTTATACGGCAAACGACCGTCTGCGGTCACCGTAAAAACGACATCGGTGTTAGACGGAATTTCGATAAGAAAGTTTCCATCCATATCCGAATACACTTCTTGATCGCCAACCATAATCACAACATCTTCTAAAGGCAAACGATTTTCATCGACTATTTTTCCTTTGATGTTGGCTGTTTGCGCATACAGAGCGCCCGATAAAAGAAGAACTCCTAAAGTGCTAAGAGCTCTTAGAGAAGTTAGCTGAGTAAGTTGCAATATTGTTTTTTTCATCCTGCACGGTTAATTCTATATAATGAGTGCCAATCGACACATTTTCTTTGTTCAAATTTATACTTAGTAAATCAGTTTTTTTATCATAAACGGCTAAAATCCATTTCCCATCTACAAAAGCTTTGTATTCTTTTATCCCCGATTGGTTGTCTTTTATCCTAAATTTTATAACGCTATTCGAGTTGCTAAATGTACTACCTTCTTTTATATTTAGTGGTGTAATGGTTGGTTTTGTAAGATCCAATTCTACCGAGAAATTCCCAAAATCTCTTGGTTCGGCAATCAAATGTCCATTTTTCAGTTCAGTAGAAAGGTATTCTTTTCGCCAACTTCCTCTTCTCATATATTGGCGCACAATCACGGCTTTGTCCAATTGTCCTACAGAAATAGAGGCAGGTGGCAACATTTTCATTTTATAATGCGCATGCAAAGGCATATAATAATCGCCTACGATATGTTTTTCGTTTTCTTTTCGGTAGGATAACTGAAAGTCGCTATAGAAAACACCTTTCGGAAAAAATAAAGTTAAATCATCTGTTTTCAGTTCATTTTCCTGATTCCAAAACATTGCTTCTCCTTCTTTGATTGGTTTTTCTTCGTTGAGAAGCATTTTACCATTTACCTTGAAAGTTTGACTTGTTTGATTGCCTGCATAATCAGCAACCACCATTTTTATGGTATAAAGTTTATCTTCTAAAGTCAAGGTTCCGTACTCTTTTACATTAGAAAATAACCGTAACGGATTTCCTTTTTCTATCGCAGATTGATACACCCAACTATTATTTTTTTGGATATCCTCATAATCGCACACCGAGTTGATTGCTCTCGTTTCATCAAAAGCTAAACGATTCGCCGTGAAACCATAAATCTGCTCATCATCTACAAAAATAGATATGTTGTAAGTTCCATTGTTGTTTTGCGCGCCATTGTGTCGGTCATAGGTTTTTAACCCAAAACCAATTTTTCCGGTTGCATTCACCGTGGAACCAGCTGCTACTACAGCTCTAGTTTTTTTGCCATTCACGTTGCCGTCCAAAGGGTAAACATACATGCCAGAAAGCTGCGGTTTTTGCGTATCGGGCACATCAAAACCAAATAAAAAAGGATTGATAGGTTCTTCTGTTTTTGTATCTCGGATTTCGAAATGCAAATGCGGTCCTCCAGAGCCTCCTGTGTTTCCACTCAAAGCAATTAAATCTCCTTGTTTCACCACAAGTTCATTAGGTTTTGGATAAATTTCTACTGCAAATTTTTCTTGTTGATATTGATGTTTTCTGACAAATTCATCAATATCCGAATTGAAGCCTTGCAAGTGGGCATATACGGTTGTGTATCCGTTCGGATGATCGATATATAGTGCGTTTCCGTAACCGGTTGGCGAAACATTGACTCTCGAAATGTACCCATCTCCAACGGCCAAAACTTTTAAGCCTTCCCGTTGTTGTGTTTTTATATCTAAACCAGAATGAAAATGATTCGTACGTAATTCTCCAAAATTCCCCGAAAGGTAATTGGTAATGGTTAATGGATTGATAAAATCATTTTTAGGATAGGAATCCGAAGGTGGAAAAGCCTCTTTTTGTCCGAAAACAAACCCTAAACCAAATAGGGCTGTTAACACAAATACTTTTCTGTAATTTAGCTTCATAGTTGTTTATCTAAATTTGTTAGCCGGAAAGCAAATATAAAAATATTGTTAAAACATTCGGGTAAATCGGATACAATCCTATAAAAATAGTAAAAGAAAATATAGGTTGGAGGATAAAAAGTTTTGGAAGGAAAGGACAAAGAAAAACAAATACAAATGCTTTATATCGAAATAAATAAGAAGAAATTATAGAAAACGCAGTTGAAAAGTTGTACTCATATTAAAAAAAGTTTAAATTTGCATACAGAGCTAGAACAAAAATTAAACTCTCAATGGGGAACAAAACTTTAGGATTCAGAGATTTAGATGCTAAAATTATAGCCCTTGTTGAGCGTTATGAAAATATACGATCAGAACGTGATTCTTTGCAAGAAGAAATTGATTTATTGAAAGAGAAGTTAAAAGAAACACGAACAGAAAATATCGCCTTATCAGACCAAGTTAGTCATCTAAAGATGATGAATGCCATGGGAGGAAATCAGGAGTATAAAAAGCTGATGAAACTCCGAATGAATAAATTGATAAAAGAAGTAGATGCATGTATTGCTCAAATAAAAAATAAACAATCATGAGTACGCAGCGTATAAAATTAACCATTTCTGGACGACAATATCCACTGACAATTCTCTTAGAAGATGAAGAGATTGCACGGTTAGCTGCAAAAGAAATTAATGATACTTTGAAATTGTTTGAAGAAGAATATGCAGTGTCTGATAAGCAAGATGGATTGGCGATGGCCTTGATACAATATGCGATAAAAGATTTTAAAACAAGACGAGAAGCAGATAAAGTAGAAGCTATTCCGTATCAACGAATCAATGAGTTGGTAGAAAAAATAGACGAAACTTTGGCGAAAAAATAATAAACAAACGAGAAGTTCTTTTTGCACTGCGGTGCAACACAATATTCCTACATTAGTTCTAGCTATTTGGTTAACTCAACACTTATAATGTTACCGAGTGAACACCGTCCGGAAAGCGGGCCGCAACCTTAGGGTACAATCTTGTATTGACAGCGGATTATTGACTGGCGGACTAACTCAAATCCTGTTTTCAGGAGTTAACGCAATTAAATGACTAATGTAGGTTTTTTTATTTTTATCAGAAACTATAAACAACTATGGAAGTATTAATTGGCGTAATTGCTTTATTGGTCGGTGCTACAATAGGATACTTTTTATCGAAAAAATCTGTCGATAAAGAGAATCAATTACTCATCGAACAAGCAAAACAGCAAGCCGATGCTTTGATCAAAGAAGCACAAAAAGAAGGAGAAAACATCAAGAAAGAAAAGATTTTTCAAGCAAAAGAGAAATTTTTAGAATTAAAATCAAAACACGAAGAATCGGTTAATCAACGCGAAAGAAAAATTGCCGATCAAGAGTTCAAACTAAAAGAACGCGAAGACCGTGTAAAGAGCGATTTAGCCGAAGTGCAAAAAGCCAAAGATGGACTGAAAGCTGAACAAGGAAACATCAAAGCACGCACAGAAAAGCTAAATATTCGCCAACGTGAAGTGGATACCATGCACAAAAAACAAGTAGAAACATTAGAGAAAATCTCTCATTTTTCTGCTGATGAAGCACGTGCAGAATTGATGGAAATCCTGAAAGACGAAGCCAAAACCAAAGCACAAGCTCAGATTCAAGAAATTATGGAAGAGGCCGAATTGAATGGTAAAAATGAAGCAAGAAAAATTGTAATTCAAGCCATTCAAAGAATCGGTACAGAGCAAGCAATCGAAAATGCTGTGTCTGTCTTCAACATAGAATCAGACGAAATCAAAGGGAGAATCATTGGTCGAGAAGGTAGAAACATTCGAGCTCTAGAAGCTGCAACGGGTGTAGAAATTATTGTAGACGATACGCCAGAGGCAATTATTTTATCATGTTTTGATCCTGTTCGTCGAGAAATTGCTCGTTTATCGTTGCACCGATTAGTGACCGATGGTCGTATTCACCCTGCACGTATCGAAGAAGTGGTGGCGAAAACAACCAAACATATCGAAGATGAAATCATCGAAGTAGGTAAGAAAACCATTCTCGATCTAGGTATTCATGGCTTGCATAAAGATTTGGTTCGCATTATTGGTAGGATGAAATACCGTTCTTCGTATGGTCAGAACTTGTTACAGCACTCGCGAGAAGTTGCACATATTGCTGGAACTTTAGCCGCTGAATTAGGTCTGAATGCGAAGTTAGCAAAACGTGCCGGATTGTTGCACGATATAGGGAAAGTGCCTGAGCAAGAATCAGAATTGCCTCACGCAATTTTAGGAATGCAATGGGCAGAAAAATTTGGTGAAAATCCAGAAGTTGTCAATGCAATTGGAGCTCACCACGATGAAATAGAAATGACGTCGTTGATTTCGCCAATCGTTCAAGTAGCCGATGCTATTTCTGGTGCTAGACCAGGCGCTCGTCGTCAGGTGTTGGAGTCGTATATCCAACGATTAAAAGACTTAGAAACTACCGCACTTAATTTTGATGGTGTTGAGAAAGCTTACGCAATCCAAGCGGGTAGAGAATTACGGGTAATGGTCGAAAGTGAAAAAGTAGATGATGCTAAAGCAGCTGAATTATCGTTTTTGATTTCGGATAAAATTCAAAATGAAATGACGTATCCAGGACAAGTTCGCGTTACTGTAATTCGTGAAACTCGTGCCGTAAACATCGCACGCTAATCATTTGAAAAACGATGATAAATAAAAATCCGATTCATAATTGAATCGGATTTTTTTATGATTATAAGATTGTATTTTATAAAGCTTTACACTTTTCTTTTAACCAAGATTTTTCATCTTCGCTAAGATTCGGACTTAAACGATCATACACCATTTGATGATAATTGTTCATCCAATCTTTTTCCATTGTGGTTAATAATGTTGTATCAATCAAATTTGTATCAATCGGGAAGAGAGTCAGAGTTTCGAAATCATAAAAAGTTCCGAAAGCTGTTTTTTCAGTTTTTCGAACCAAAATAAGATTCTCAATTCGGATTCCATATTCGCCATCACGGTACATTCCCGGTTCGTTAGATACAATCATACCTTCTTGCAAAACAGTAGGATTTTCATCGGTTCGGATACTTTGCGGACCTTCATGAACACACAAATAATGTCCAATTCCGTGACCTGTTCCATGACCGAAGTTTAGACCATTTTGCCACAAAAATTGTCTTGCCAAAATATCGAGTTGCGAACCTCGTGTTTGATGTGGAAATTTGGCAGAAGAAAGCGCAATCATTCCTTTCAAAACTAAGGTGTAATCTGTTTTCTCTTTCTCGGTCGGCTCACTAAATTTCATGGTTCGGGTAATGTCGGTGGTTCCGTCTAAATATTGACCACCAGAATCAATCAACACCAAAGCTTCTCTGCCCAAAACAGCTGCGGTATCTTTTTTGGCACTGTAATGATTCATCGCGCCGTTTGCCGCATAACCACAAATTGTTCCGAAACTTGGTCCTTTGGCTAAGGCTTGTTGTGCTCTGAATTTTAACAACTCTTCACCTGCCGTAAATTCAGTGATCGACTGATCGATATTGTTTTCTAACCACATGAAAAATTGCGTTAAAGCAACCCCGTCTTTGATCATCGCTTGACGAATGCCTTCGATTTCAATTTCGTTTTTTATACTTTTTTGTAAAGTAACCGGTGATAGCGTTTCGATAATTTTTGCTGTGGTAGGAAGGGCTTCAAACAAAGATTGATTCAATCGATTTGCATCAAAAAGTACTTTCGATTGTGCGTCAAGCTGAGATAAAAATTCTGTGATTGATGAATAAGGTTCTACCGAAACACCAATCGAATCTAAATATTCTTTGGCTTTACTGTCTAACTTTTGTTCATCAATAAATAAATTGACCGAATTGTTTTCGACCACCACATACGAAATAACCAAAGGGTTGAAATTTACATCGCTTCCGCGAATATTTAGCAACCACGCAATTTCATCCAAACTTGCTAAAATATAGACATTTGCGTCTACTTTTTGCATTTCGGTTCGAACACTTTTCAGTTTTTCTTGTGCAGATTTACCCGCATATTTTTCATCATATATTTCTAAAAGATTGTTTGGTAGTGGCGGACGTTCGGTCCAAATAGCATCGATTAAATCAACAGATTGTATAGAAATATTTTTGTTTAATAAACTTTTTTGGTAGGATGTAAATTGTTGGTGTGTAAACATTTGAGGATTCAATCCGAGTTTTTCACCTTCTTTGAGTTCACTTTTCAACCAAGAAATAATATCGGGCGTTTCGGGCATGCGATCTTTCATTAAAGTGAAAGAAGTATCGGCTAATTGATTTTCGGCTTGAATAAAATAGCGAGAATCGGTCCAAAGGGCTGCTTTATCCAATGTAACCACCGCTGTTCCGGCAGAACCTGAGAAACCTGCGATCCAATTTCTTTCTTGCCAATGTTTGGCTAAATATTCGCTAATATGTGGATCTGTTCCTGGAATAATGGTTGCGTGTACGCCGTTTTTTTTCATTTCTTCACGGAGAAGCGCTAAACGTTCTTTGTAAATATTCATTGTTAGAATGTTTAATTTTAAATGATTAGTATTTGAAGTAAATCAACAAAATTTCTGTTCAGTTCTGTTTTCCTATTGGTAGGATATGAACAAATCCTACAAGAATTTTGTTGCGATAAATTTACGGATTCTCTCTTTAATGGGCTTCATTTTGTTGCTGAAATCGCTTATCTAATGAAAAATTATCGCTAAAATTGTAGTTGAAACGAAACGAATGGAAAATAAAAAGTGTCAACGGTGTGGTGAAAATTTTTCTTGTCAAGCGAGTAATATTTCGGTATGTGATTGCTCTTCAATAGAATTGAAAGTCGAAACCAAAGAATTTCTTGCCAAAACCTATTACGATTGTTTGTGTCCGAATTGTTTACAAGCATTAGATCAGTACGCAGAATTAGCAAAACAATATCCTTTTCCTAACGATCGCACGATGTTTATTCCGCAAATTCACTATTATATAGAAGGACAATATTGGGTTTTTACCGAGTTTTATCATTACGAGAAAGGGCGTTGTTGTGGAAATAATTGTCGTCATTGTGCGTATGGTTTCAAACAAAAAATCAAAAAAGGAGGATTCTATTAAGGTAATTTTTAACGTTTTATTACCCAAAATTCTCTCAGCGAATTGCGAAATTTGCCTATGCTCAAAGAACAATCATCACAACCCTTGTATGCAATTGTAGATATAGAAACCAACGGAAGTGCTGCTGCGCAAGGTGGAATTACAGAAATCGCAATTTTTTTACACAACGGAAAAGAGATTATAGACGAATACCAAACTTTGGTAAATCCCGGAAAACCAATTCCTTTTCATATCCAAACGCTAACCGGAATTACACCCGAAATGTTGGTCGATGCTCCACGTTTCGAGGAAGTTGCCCAAGAAGTGTATAGTTATTTGGAGAAAGCCATTTTTGTAGCGCACAATGTTAGTTTTGATTTTTCTTTCTTGCATAAACAATTTTCGGATGTCGGTATAGATTGGAAACCCAATAAATTATGCACCGTTCGGCTAGCCAGGAAAATTTTCCCGGGTTATAGAAGTTATAGTTTGGGTACGCTATGCGAAAATCTTCAGATTCCTTTGTACGACCGACATAGAGCGGCAGGAGATGCTAAAGCTACGACGATTCTTTTTGAGCAATTGTTGGAAAACGATTATGAAGGTTGGATTGAGAAAATGAGCAAATCCAATGCGAAGATTCTTCGTTTGCCAAGTAATTTGAAGCATCAAAACTTAGAACATTTACCTGCAACTGCCGGGGTTTATTTTTTTAAAAGTAAGGATGATAAATTTCTTTACATCGGAAAAGCCATCAATATTCAAAAACGAGTGAACGATCATTTTGCCGGAAACAATGCAGGGCAAAGAAGGCAAGATTTTCTGAATGATATCTATACGATTGATTATCTGGAAACGGGCAATGAGTTGATGGCTTTACTGACAGAGCATGAACACATCAAGCGGTATTGGCCAAAACATAATCGTGCATTGAAAGGAACGAACCCGAAGTTTGGAATAACTTCTTACGTTGATCAAGCTGGATATGAGCGAATTGTAATCGTGAAAGTTACTTCGCAAACTACTTGTTTTGCATATTTTGATCGTGTGCATGATGCTACGCAAGGTTTGTTGGATAAGATCAATGAATTTAACCTTAATCATTTATTGTGTACTTTTTATAATGAAGATCCGCTCGATAAAAAAGATAAAAATGCTCTACTCAAAACGCAAACTTTAGACAATCCTACCGAATATAACCAAAGAGTTACCGAAATGAAGGAAAGTTTTACCGATAAAATGAATTCATTTTTTATCCTAGGAAAAGGTAGAAACGCAGAAGAACAATCGTATATATTGGTAAAAAACAATCAACTATATGCAAAAGGTTTTTTTGCAATGAATTATACAGAAAGGTTAGAAGATATCGTGCAAGCAAACGATCGATGCGAAAGCAGTTATTATGCCATGCAATTGATTCTTCGGTATAAGGAAGCACATCCTACTTCTGTTTTTCCATATGAAGAGGAAATGTAAGAAAATACAGCATTTTTGATAAAAGCACAAGGTAGGAAAGTTGGTTTTGATGGTAAGTTTCGTTAAAAAAAATTAACTTTGTGAAATTACAGCAACTTGAATCATGAAGTACAAAATAAACATTATACGATATCATTTCGGTGAATTCATTTTTTCTTTTTTCGTATGGATTTTTACCACGATGTTGTTTTTGTTTATCAAAATAGACGATTTATCTTCAGAAGATTTACAAAGAATTTACGGTTTAGCGCCCAATATCACGAAACGATATTTGTATGTAAATGGATTTATAATTAGTTCGATTTTCGGCTTGATAAATGCTTTTTTGCATGCCTATATTTATAACCGAATTATGCGCAAAGCTTCGTACTACAAAATTGTTCTCACGCGTTTGTTTCTATTCTTTTGTGTTTCTACAGTCGTTCTTTATTTTATTTTTAGAAACTTCTACGACTATGATTTTTGGTCTTTATTCACCTTAAAATCCAATCATGTTCATCTTAGTTTTTATAGTTTTTATTTGTATTTGATGATGATTGATATTCTACAAACTACTTTTTTACAGTTGCGGAGAAGTTTAGGAGTCGATTTTTTTCAAAATTTTATCAAAAGCAAATACAGCAAACCAAAGACCGAAAATCGTGTATTTATGTTTATCGATTTGGTAAATTCTACACCGACGGTCGAAAAATTAGGTGCAGTTCGGTTCAGTTCGTTTATCCAAGATTGTTTTATGTTTTTGTCGGATGTGGTCATAAAATATAACGGTATCATTTATCAATATGTAGGAGATGAAGTGGTAATCAATTGGAAGAAAGAACGTCATTTTGAGTACGATGATTGTTTAGAAATGTTTTTCGAATTTCAGAAAATCCTAAACGATAATCATACTTATTTTATAGAACATTATCAATTGACGCCTCGGTTCAGATGTTCTTTGAATGATGGTGAAGTGTCGGTTGCTTTTGTTGGCGATACCAAACGAGAAATTGCTTTTCATGGTAATGTTTTGCATGTGGCTTCAAGATTAGAAAATGTGGCAAAAGATTATGATGCAGACATGGTTATTTCTGATTCTTTTTATCATCAAATCAAGAATAAACAGAACTATGATTTTTCTGTATTGGATAATCTTTTTCTTCGAGGCGTTAATAAAAAAACGAAGGCTTATACCGTAAAAAAGAAAAACCTATAGATTCTTGAAAGCGAAAATAAACGACAAAACAGACACAATAATTCCGACTAAGAAAATGATGTAAGAAACACTGAGTAATCGGTATTTTCTGTCGAGAACTTTTCCTAAATAATACAAATCCTTAATCAAAGAATCGTACAACGAATCGCGCTGTTGCATCAATTCATTTAATGCGTCGGTATAGGTTTCTAAACTTAAATTTTTGAAGTTTCCGAAAAATAATAAATTGGTAGTTTTAAAATTCACTAAATCTTCACTGACTTGATTCGAACTAATTTTTGGTTTCGTACTAAGAATCGTAAAAGTTACTGTAAGTAAGCCAGTTAGAAGTAAAATTATCGTTGGTGTAATTAGGTGACTATTGCTTGGGCTATCGAGTTTTGGGACGATAACTGTAAGCACAATCGAGATAATAATCGAATTTACCGAAAGCAAAATATTGGCTTTGCTATCGGCAATCGCACTCAATTGCATATGGTTTTTTAGGGTTATCCTAAAAAGTGTATCCACGCCGCGATCGGGGCGTTCTAATTTAGCAAGTTTCTTTTTTTTGATTTCTTGATTGAGTGGATTTTTCTCTTTTTTTTCTTTCTCCTTCTCTTCAAGATTGGTCAATTGTTTCATCAAACCATAAAAATTTTTATCCTTCAATGGTTGCCAATTTTTCTTGGCGTAATCACTATAATATCGATGATGTTTGGAGAAAAATTCTATGTTCGATTTGCACCAATTTTCATCCGTTTGACAATTCTGACTATTTAATGTAAATTCTTTTTTTAATAAACTACAATAATTTTGATACTCAGGCGAAGCCAAATGATAGAAATCGGCATCTTTAAAAATCTTTTCTAAATTCGTTTTTGGTACAGATTTCAGTTTCGTAACCTCAATCAAATCAACAATTAATTGTTTGTCTAAATCGGTTATTTGATTATCTGAAAGGTATTTGCATACAATTTCTTTGCTTTTTTCTTCGTGATTATCGCATCCGAAAATATAACCACTATCATGAAACCAAGCTGCGACCAACATCGAATTTCGTTCGATATCGGTTAGGTTTTCTTCTGCAATCATTTCTTTTACAGCCGTTACCATCATCTGTGTATGAGAAAAATTATGGTACACAAATGTTGGAGATAAGCTATCTTTGAATAATTGAAAAATATACTGCTCGATTTGATCTAACAAGTCCATTGAATATAAAATATGGTTAAAAATACTAAAATAAAATCGTATAAACGTCTTTTTGCGTTGCTTCTCTTTGCTAATTTTTTGTCGGCTTGTACAACCTTGCATCAACAAATTGGTAAAGAATATTCTTCTGCTTTGCAAACTCCACCCAAAGATTCGATTCAACATCAATTTGTTTTGATTGGCGATGCCGGAAATGCAAATGAAGCAGAATCTATGCAACTTCTAAGCCAAATAGAAAATTCTTTTCCTACCTATACTAATGCGTCAACTTTATTGGTTTTGGGGGATAATATTTATCAAAAAGGAATGCCTCCCAAAGAACATAAAAATAGAGCCGATGCCGAAAGCAAGTTGAAAGTACAAACGGATTTAGCAAAAGCTTTTCCAGGTAAATCGTATTTCATCGCTGGTAATCATGATTGGTACAGTGGTTTAGATGGTTTGATAGAACAGAAAGAAATGGTGGATAAAGCGGTTGGTAAAAATACCTTTCTACCTAAAGCATACGAGGCTATAAAAGAGGTAAAACTCACCGATGATATTCAATTGATTTTGATAGATTCTGAATGGTTTTTACAAGATTGGAATCTTTACAGCAATATAAATCGCGAAAGTGAAATTCAATCTCGTGAAGATTTTTTCGAGGAATTACGAAGTACCCTGAACAAAGGTCAAAATAAATTAACCATTTTAGCGATGCATCATCCGTTGCTTACCAATGGTGTTCATGGTGGGTATTTTTCGGTTCGAGGACATTTGGCACCGATAAAAAAAGTACCTCTTCCGGGTTTAGGAACGGTGATCAATTATTTGATGAAAACTTCAGGAGCGAGTCCGGCCGATACTCAAAACATTACGTATAGAAATTTGATTAATCGTATCTCTACGATGGTAAAAGATTACGAAAATGTGCTGATCGTTTCTGGACATGATCATAATTTGCAATACATCGATAGCGATGGTGTAAAACAAATTATTAGTGGATCTGCGTCTAAAACAGAACCGGCAAAAGCACGACAGCCAAAAAGTTTCAGCATCGGAGAGTTGGGGTATGGCGTATTGACGACGTACGGAAATGGTGACGTTTGGTTACGATTTGATGCAATGAAAAACAATGCGTTAGAAACTGTTTTCGAGCAACCAATTATCCAAAAAGAAAATTCAACTTATCAGTATTCTACGTCATTTCCTACCGAAATAAAAGCATCGGTATATGATCAAAAAGAAACCGAAAAAAGCAAGTGGTATCAATTTCTGTGGGGAGAACATTATCGTCCTATTTATGGAACAGAAATTACAGCAAAAGTTGCTCAACTCGATACTTTGTATGGTGGTTTAACGCCGATAATTTCGGGTGGAGGAAAACAAAGTTTATCGTTGCGTTTGCAAGACAAATCGGGCAAACAATATGTGATGAGAGGTTTACGAAAAAGTTCTACTCGTTTTTTACAAGCTGGTTTGATACGAGATAAATACATCAAAAATGATTTGAAAGGAACCGGTGTTTTGCCTTTTATCGATGATTATTACACAACTTCTCATCCGTATTTACCGTTTGTGATTGGACATTTAGCCGACGCTGTAGATGTTTACCATACGAATCCAAAATTATTTTATGTGCCTAAACAAAATGCGCTCGGACAGTATAATAAGTGGTATGGCGATGAGTTGTATATGATAGAAGAACGTCCGCACAAATCTTTTTTAGATGCCGATAATTTCGGAAATCCAGAAGATATTGTCAGCACAGAAGAAGTGATTTTCAATTTAGAAAAAGATGAAAAATATTCCATCGATCGCGAGCGATATTTACGTGCTCGTATTTTTGATTTATTGATTGGCGATTGGGATCGACATGCAGATCAGTGGCGTTGGGGAAAACACACTGTAGGCGAGAAGGTGGTATATGAGCCACTTCCGAGAGATCGTGATCAAGTTTTTGCAAAAATTGATGGAAATCTTCTTTCGTTGATTAAAAAACTTCCTTCGATGCGACATATGCAAAATTTTTCGTCGGATTTCGCAAATCCAAGATGGATCAATAAAAGTGCTTTTCCGATGGATCGTTATTTTTTACAAACCATTTCTAAGGAAGATTGGCAAAGGGTTGCGCAAGAAGTTGTCGAAGGAATTAATGAGGAAAAAGTAAAGGAAACTTTTGCTTTGTTACCGAAAGAAATTCAATCGATGAATGAAAATGAAATCATAGAAATCCTCTTAGAAAGAAGAGCAAAATTGGTTGAATTTGTTGGCGATTATTATGATGAATTGTTGAAATATGGTTTGATTGTCGGTACCAATAAACGCGATAAATTTGTAGTGAATACATCGAAAAATCAGATTCGTGTTGATGAAATTCGAATCAAAAAAACCGGTGAAGAATGGCAACGTCAGTACACCTATGATCCTTCAATTACCAAAGAAATTTGGATTTATGGTTTGGATAATCAAGATGAATTTATTGTTGAAGGAGAAAAAACATCGACCATTTTACGATTAATTGGTGGACGAAATCATGATCAATTTCGAGTGGAATCTCCTACCAAAACTCGGATTTATGATTATAAAAGCAATAAAATTTCGGTAGAAAAAGGTCCTTCGACACGTCTAATTTCCAAAGATAATTATGAACTCAATAATTTTGATTATCGTCGAGCGCCCATTTCTATTTTACAAACATTGCCAAGTGGTGGTTATAATAAAGATAATGGGATTTTATTGGGCATGGATATGAAATGGACAAAACAAAATTTTATCTATGATCCATTTGCTCAGCAACATACTTTAAAAGCAAAAGTGGCTTTCGAAACTTCTAGTTTACAGGTTGATTATGCGGCGCGATTTAAGAATTATTCTAGAAACTGGCATTGGGCTTTAGAAACTGGGATAACGAATAACAATTTTACGCATAATTTCTTTGGTTGGGGGAACGAAACGATTAATGAACAGGTAGATGGTGATCAAACGAAAAGCTTTTATCGTGTTCGTAAGACTCAGTTTTACGTCAATCCATCGTATAATTATTGGGGACGAAATGGTGGGAAATTTTCAATAGGACCACAATTCGAAACGGTAAAAATAAACCGAACCGATGATCGATTAATTGACCAAAAAGTTGCGCTAGGAGAAGAAAATTATCATCAACAAAATTATGGAGGTTTTGCAGCGAGATATCATTTCAAGAATTTCAATGATGCTGCTTATCCGACTTTGGGATTAGATTTCAAATTGAATTATTTGTTTCGCGCAAATTTAGATCAGCTCAAAGAAAATCATCAAGCAATCGAAGCATTTATGAATCTTATTTTTCCGATTGATCGACAAGAACGCTTTTCGTTTTCGTCGGCTTATTATACCAAATTCATGATCGGGAATGATTATCATTTTTATCAAGCTGCGAATTTAGGAGCAAATAATTTGTTGCGCGGGTATCAGCAAAATAGATTTGTAGGAGAGAAGGCATTTGCTACTTCGCAAGATCTACGATGGAAAATAACTCAACTTCCGGGCGGTTTTGTTCCGATGTCTTTTGGTGTTTTTGCTGGATTTGATTTGGGTAGAGTTTGGCAAGAAAATGAACACTCAGACAAGTGGCACAACAGTTATGGTGGTGGATTATGGCTGAGTGCTTTGGAGTCGCTTTCTATGCAAGTGGGTGTTTTTCAAGGGGCTGAAAAACCAATGATCAATTTCGGATTTGGTTTTAATTTTTAGGCCAAGGTATTTCATAAACATTCCCGAAATTATTTTTTTCTTTTACTTCATCGGCAATCCAAAGTGTGTTCGGTGCAAAAAAAGTGATGGCTTCTTTTTGAGAAACATGTTGTAAAGATGTTTCTTGGAGAGAAGCTTGTTTCCATTGCCCAAAAGGAATTTCGAATACCTTTTCATTCGTCAATAACAATACTTTATCTCCATCCAAAGTAAGTGTTGCATCGGTTATAGCGCATTTTCTGTAATTATCACAGGTCTTTAATTCGGCCAATTTTTTGGCAATAAATGTACCTGGTTGATTCGGAATTTGATAAATATAAAACGTCCCATCAAAACCTTTTGAACGATTTTTAGTGAATAAATAAAAATAACCATCTTTTTCTATAAAAGCTTCACTATCAAAAAGTAAGTTGCCTTTTTTGGGTGGAAATTCTTGCTGTTCGGCATATGAAAAATTAGTGATTTGGGTTGGATGAATTGCAGGTTGATTTTTCGCTGATTCAGGATCGAATTGATAGATTGCCAAATTGGTTCGATCGTTTTTATTGTTTCCAAAATCACCGATATACAATAGACCTTTTTCGTCTTGCGTCATGGCTTCCCAATCATTGTTTTTCACATCATTGACTTTGGTCGATTGTAGAAATTTTCCGTCTTTATTATATACCAAAATCTCGGGTTTATTGCCTTTATCTTGCAAAGCAAAAAGAGTTTCGGTAGGAGAATGCCAAACCATTCCAGAAATTTCTTTGTGCGATTGATGAAAAGAAAATCGGATAGGAAGATTCTGAGAAGTACTTTCTTTGCATCCTAAAAATCCTAAAAAAAGAAGACAGGTTATTGGTCGAAATTTCATAACATCCAAACTTTTATTTGAGGACAATTTACGATTAATTTTTCAGAAATATTTTACTCGAATCGCCGAGAGAATTTCCTACCGAAAGAAAAAACACATCCTACCGAAACACAACTGAGTAGATTCGGTCGAAATTGCGTAAATTTGTAGAACAAACTCCAAACAAACGATATGATTTCTAATGATACAATTTGTGCTTTAGCTTCGGCTAATGGGATGGGTGCAATTGCGGTGATTCGCGTTTCTGGCCCAGAAGCAATCGAGAAAGTAAATGCTTTATTCCGATCGAAATTTGGTAAAAAATCTTTGCTCGAAGTAGATTCTCATACGGTTCATTTAGGTTATTTTACCGATGAAGATGTGCTTATTGATGAGGCGCTTTTTACGGTTTTCAAAGGGCCGAATTCTTATACCGGAGAAGATGTTGTTGAAATTTCTACGCATGGATCGATGTATATTCAGCAGAAAGTTTTGGAAGTTTTGAACAAAAATGGAATCAGAAATGCAAATCCAGGCGAATATACTTTTCGAGCTTTTTGGAATGGTAAAATGGATTTGACACAAGCCGAAGCGGTTGCCGATTTAATTGCTTCTGATTCGAAAGCTTCGCACGCGATTGCGATGAAACAGATGCGTGGAGGATTCTCTAATCAGATCAAAGATTTGCGCGAACAAATGGTGAATTTTGCTGCGCTGATTGAATTAGAATTGGATTTTTCTGAGGAAGATGTGGAGTTTGCAGACCGCACAAAATTGTATGCTTTGTTGGATGAATTGCAAGAAGTTTTGAAGCGTTTATCGGATTCTTTTGTGTATGGAAATGTCATAAAAAATGGAGTTCCTGTAGCGATTGTTGGTGCGCCAAATGCTGGAAAATCGACTTTGCTCAATGCTTTACTTAATGAAGAAAGAGCGATAGTCTCTGATGTTGAAGGGACAACGCGCGACACGATAGAAGAAATTTTGTATATCAATGGAATTGCATTTCGTTTTATAGACACAGCCGGAATTCGAGAAGCTGGTGATAAAATTGAGCAAATCGGAATTGAAAAAACTTTCGAAAAAATAGAGAATGCCAGCATTGTTTTGTATTTGTACGATTCGAATATTATGGCAGATAATCAAATTGCGAATCAATTAGAAGAGTTGAGTTCGAAAGGTAAAATAGTCTTCAATATTGCCAATAAAATCGATGTAGAGTCGGGGAGAGAAGCGATACCACAAGCGATAAAAGATGAGTTTAAGGAAGTGATTCATTTAGAAATTTCTGCCAAAGAAAAGTACAATATAGAAACATTGAAAGACAAGTTGTTTGATCAAGTTCAGATGTTGAATAACACCGATGATACGATTGTTTCTAACTCTCGACATCTTGATGCGTTACAAAAAACTTTGGCGCAAGTACATAAAATACGACAAGGCATGCAGCAAGGAATTCCGACAGATTTATTGGCGATGGATTTACGTGAAGGCTTGGATTATTTAGGAACTATTACTGGTGAAATTGATGTAGACGAAGACATTCTTGGGACAATATTTGGCAAGTTTTGTATCGGAAAATAAAATGGATAATAACGGATAATAAAAACCTAACAACTACTTAATATAGTGATTGTTAGGTTTTTTGTTTTTATATTTGGTGATAGTTAAAAGGAGGTTGTTAGTATGTATTTTGTACCAAAACTACACCTCGTTTTAATAAATGTTATAAAAGGTGTAGTAAACTACACCTCAAATCCGTTAAATATGAAAATAAGTTTAAAACAAAAGAAATTAAAGTCTAATAAAATTAGTCTTTACCTTGAATATTATAAAGGGTCATATAAAGATGAAAATGTGTAAATCCCCGAAAAACTCCGACAGTTTAAAATATTATAAAATTTATAAATTTAAACTGTTATTAGAGATGAAAAAGTCAAGATTTACAGAAACATAAATCAGCCAAGTACTCAAGGAGCATGAAGCTGGAAAAAAGGCATCCGATATATGCCGAGAATTATCCATCAGTCCAAATACCTTTTATTTCTGGAAGCGCAAATATGGTGGCATGGATCAAGAAATGTTGCCTCAATTCAAGGAATTGGAGCGAGAAAATGCCCGCTTGAAGAAGATGTATGCGGATTTGAGTTTGGATCATAGTATTTTAAAAGAGGACATCGAAAAAAAGCTTTAGGGCTCTGTCAGAAAAGAGAATTGGCAGAAGAGTTAAAAGATCACAAACAAATCAGTACTACCAGAGCATGTCGCATCATCGGATTGGAACGTTCGGGATATTATTATCAAAGCATCAAGGACGATACAGAAGTAGAGCGTCGATTGCTTTATTATGCCGAAAAACTTCCGTCAAGAGGTTATCCGTAATACAGCAAACGCATCAGAAAGGAAGGTTATGGGTGGAACCATAAACGTATTGAGAGGATTTACCGTAAATTAGGACTAAACAAACGCAGAAGGAAAGTCAAACGTCGCATCCCCAATCCGGACAAAGAATACTTATTGCAGCCGATTGTACTCAATATTACCTGGAGTATGGATTTTATGAGTGATGTGTTGGAGAACGGAAGAAAGATTCGGATACTGAACGTGATAGACGATTACAACCGGGAGGCATTAATGTGCGAAATAGACTATAATTTTCCTTCAGAGAAAGTAGTTAAACTCGTGCAAAAGCTCATTGAGTGGTATGGAAAACCAACCAACATCCGTACGGACAACGGCACGGAGTTCATCGCAAAAGCTTTTGAGGGCTTTTGCTCCAACTCCTCGATCCGACATATCCGAATACAAAAAGGAAAACCCATGCAGAACGGATTTTGTGAACGGTTCAATAAAACATTTAGAGAAGATGTGCTAGATGCTTACCTATTTGAAAATATAGAACAGGCAAGAACCATCGCCCAAGACTGGATGGAGGATTACAATCATAATCACCCACATTCAAGTTTAGGAGATTGTTCACCGATCGAATTTAAATTAAAAAGAAGTGCGTAATTTATTTAGTTTTGAATTGTTGGAAAAACGTGGGATTTACACAATCTCTTTAGATTAAATCGTACTTCAATTTTCTTTTCTCCAGCTTCTATCCTATTCTATCTCTTTGTTATACATTTATTATCCAAACGACTTGTTTTGACGTTATGAATATTTATGTTTGTTATTATCATTACAAATAGGTTTAATAGGAAATAATTATCTTTTGTTATGATTTTATTAGCAGTAAAACGATTAGTATATTTACAACTTAAGTACAGAATAACAATATGGCTAAAAAAGTACAAACTAAAAGTACAGAAGAAATCCTTTGGGATGCAGCAAATAAATTACGTGGTTCGATCGAACCATCCGAATATAAACACGTGGTATTGAGTTTAATCTTCTTGAAATTTGCAAGTGATAAATTCATCAAACGAAGAGAAGAATTGATTGCAGAAGGTAAAGAAGCCTTCTTAGAAATACCCGAATTTTATCAGGCAGAAAATGTATTCTATTTACCTGAAGAATCGCGTTGGGAGTATATTATCGAAAATGCCAAACAAGAAGATATTACCCTAAAAGTAGATACCGCACTTAAAACCATAGAACGTACCAATAAATCCTTAGAAGGTGCGTTACCTGACAACTATTTCTCACGCTTAGGATTAGATCAATCTAAGTTTTCGGCTTTGTTGGATACCATCAACAATATCGATACGCTTCGTGATGAATCTCAAGATATTGTAGGGCGTGTGTACGAATATTTCTTGAGCAAGTTTGCTATTGCCGAAGGAAAAGGGAAAGGAGAATTCTATACCCCAAAGTCGATTGTAAATCTGATTGCCGAAATGATAGAACCGTACAAAGGGAAAATCTATGACCCTTCTTGTGGTTCGGGTGGTATGTTTGTGCAATCGTTGAAGTTTATTGAAAAGCATCAAGGTAATAAAAAAGACATTTCGATTTACGGACAAGAGTTGACCAATACCACGTTTAAGTTGGCGAAGATGAATTTGGCGATACGTGGAATTTCTGCCAATTTAGGAAACAAAGCAGCCGATACATTTCACGATGACCAGCACAAGGAATTGAAAGCCGATTACATCATGGCAAATCCTCCGTTTAACTTAAAAGATTGGCGTGCCGAAAACGAATTAACCGACGATCCACGTTGGACAGGTTACGAAGTCCCTCCAAAATCCAATGCCAATTATGCGTGGATTTTGAACATGATTTCGAAACTTTCGCAAAACGGTGTCGCTGGTTTTATCTTAGCCAATGGCGCTCTTTCGGGTGGTGGTGAAGAATACAAAATCCGTAAACAAATTATAGAAAACGACTTGGTAGAAGCGATTGTGATTCTTCCACAAAATATGTTTTATTCTACAACTATTAGTGTTTCTCTATGGATTATCAATCGTAATAAAAAAGAACGCACTGTTGAGGTAAACGATGGGGTTAAAAACTATCGCAACCGCGAAGGAGAAGTGTTGTTTATGGACTTACGCCAAAAGGGTGAACCGTTTGAAAAGAAATTCATTCAGTTTTCTGAGCAATCAATAAATGATATTGCATTAACCTATCATAATTGGCAACAGAAAGAGGTGGAAACTACTTATACGAACGAACCCGAATATTGTTACAGTGCAACCTTAGAAGAAATCCGTAAAAAAGATTATTCGTTGGTACCAAGCAAATACATTGAGTTTGTAAACCGTGACGAAAACATCGATTACGATACCCAAATGCAAGCGTTGCAAACCGAATTGAAAGAGTTGTTTCAGCAAGAAGAAGCCTTGAAACAAGAAGTAGCAAACGTATTTAAATCGTTGGGATATGAGTTATAGAAAACTTAGTGAACTTGTACATTTAGTTGATATTAAAAATACAGATTGCAAAGTAACTAGAGTCATTGGCGTAAGTATTACTAAAAACTTTATTCCTTCTGTAGCCAATCTAAACGGTGTTGATTTAACTAAATATAATTTAATTAAGAAAAATCAGTTTGCTTGTAAGTTAATGAGTGTAGGTCGTGACCTACAATTACCAATTGATTTATATAAGGAAGATGATTTAGCATTAATATCATCAGCTTATTATGTTTTTGAAGTAAAAGATGAAAATGAGATTCTACCAGACTATCTGAATATGTGGTTTAGACGGAAAGAAACCGATAGATGGGTAGGATATATTAGTGGTGGAGATGTACGTGGTGGTATTTCTTGGGATATGTTTTTAGAAATGGATGTAAATGTTCCATCCATCGAAAAACAACGCGAAATTGTCGCCCAATACCACGCTGTAGAAAACAAAGTAAAAGTCAACGAACAAATCTGCGAGAAGCTGGAAGCTACTGCTAAGACTTTATACAAGCAATGGTTTGTAGATTTTGAATTTCCGAACGAAGAAGGACAACCATACAAATATTCTGGCGGTGCCATGGTGTACAACCAAGAATTAGAAAAGGAAATTCCTGAGGGTTGGGAGGTGAAGAGTTTGGGAGATTTTATAGAAATTACGAATGGGTATGCATTTACAAGTGACGATTTTACTGGTTTTAAAGCTTTACCTGTTTTGAAAATTTCAAATGTAAATGACTTTAAAGTTGATGTAGTTAATGTTCAGTATGCAGAGATTCATAAAAAGATTACTAAATATCAAATCAATTATGGAGATATTTTAATAACCTTAACAGGTAGTCATAAAACACAAATAAACTCAGCAGTAGGAAAAGTGGCAATATATAATTATCCTTTTCCATCTTTATTAAATCAACGACTTAGTAAAATAAACTCAAATTATCAGTCAGTTATTTACGAATTGGTAAGAGATAAAGGATTTCGTGAATATTTAATGAATGGAGCTACTGGAAGTGCTAATCAAGCAAATATTTCGCCTGATTTAATCAAGTCTTATAAAGTTGTTTATCCTAACAAAAATAAGTTAGAGATATTAAATACAAAATTTAAAGATATTAGAACATTTATTTTAATTAAATCATTGACAAACCAAAAACTGACTCAACTTCAATCGTTATTGCTAAGTCGTTTGGCAACGTTGGAGGGGTAAAGTAAAATAAACTATTAATAACCAAAGGAAATACTATAATTAAATTATGCAAAACTCGAAATTACTATCTTCTGCTGCTCTTTTTAGTGAGCTTTATAATAACTCTAAAGAAGATATTTTTGAAATAATCGGGGAGTTTATTGTGGGGGTTTGTATTCACAATTCTAAATTTAATTTCACAGTTACAGAATTAAAACTGTTAATGGAAACCAACTACGGTTTTGATCTACCAGAAGCCGTCTTAAAAACAGTTTTAAACAATAGACTTTCAAAAAGACTTACCAGACAAGGGATAAATTATTTTTTTGACTCAACAAATATTAGTCAAGAAGAAAAATTAAAATACAATTTTGATAATATTACTAGTGAACAAGATGAACTGTTTGATAATTTAATTCTATTCATTGAGGATAAAAAACAAAATAAATTAGATAGTGTAGAAATTAGAAAGGTTGAATCTAATTTTTATGAATTTTTATTAGATAATGGATTTTCAGAAACCTATTCGAATTATATAAGTGCTTTTATAATAGCAAATGAAGGTAATACAAGATTTCAAAATATATTAGAAAACATTAAAGAAGGTTTAATTCTTTATGAAGGAATAAAATATTCACCTGACTTGAACGAATTAGGTGTATGGAAAAATAAATTAACAATTTATTTGGGTACTGAATATTTGTTTAACTCTCAAGGCTTAAATGGTGAGTTATTTAATCAAATTTTCAATGACTTTTTTAATTTGGTTCGAGAGATTAATTCTAAAAATAATAGTTCTGGAAAAATTATTGAATTAAAATATTTTTCAGAAACAAAAGAAGAAATTAATAAATTTTTCTCTACTGCTGAGTATATTAAATCGGGTAAGTTTAGCTTACGAGTTAGTAAACCAGCAATGGTAAATATTGTTTCTAATGCTAAGGATGTTTCTGATATAGCATTAAGAAAAGCTTTATTTTTTCAAAATTTATCGAACTTAGGAATTCATGAGGATTCATATGAATGCAATATTGACGATCTAAAATTATATAATTTAGAAGATCAACAAATTCTACAAGATTTAGAAAAATTAAGTATTGAAAATAATAGAGATTTTAAAGAGGATGATACTCGACTATTAATTAATATTTTCACTAAGATTAATTGCTTACGTAAAGGTAATTCAAATAATAGCTTTGAAAAATGTAGATATTTATATTTGTCTGAAAATTCATTAGCTAGATTTTTAGGACATAATGAATTATTAAAAGTTAAGGAAGGTGATTTTACTTATTGTAAAGAAATGGACTTTTTAACTACTAAATTTTGGTTTTATTTGAATAAAGGTTTTGGAGGTAAAAGTATTGAAATGCCTAAATCATTAGCATTAATTAATAAAGCCAAAATTATTATATCATCTCATTTACAAAATTCAGTTTCTGAAAAATATGATGAATTCACACGAAAAGTTAAGAATAAGGAATTATCAGAAGAACAAATAAAGTTAATAAATCTTGAGTTAAAATCTAAAATTGCTAACCCAGAAAAAATAGCAGTTGACATAATTGATACTTCTTTAGAATTTTTGGAAAACGAAAATTACTTAGAAAAAGCATATGATGAAATGATTTTAAAAGATCTAAAATTAAAAGAGCAAGAAGCAAAAATTTTAGCTTTTGAAGAGAAAGAACGTAAAGAATTAGAAGAAAAGGCACGTAAAGAACAAGAAGAACAAGAGCGTACCGAAAAATTAGCTTTAGATAAAAGAAAACATGATTGGGCTATACAGGAATTTGCAAAAGAGAGAAAAGAAAATATTGATTATATAATATATTTTTCTAAATCACTAATTCCAGAATTGATAATCATACTAATAACTGTTGTGGTATTTAGAATTGATTATATAATAAATCTACTTAAAGGTCTATCTTTTAATACAACAACGGTATTTTGGATTTGTATAGTTTGTTTAATACTAATTGCTCAATTTATCAAAAGTAACTTTATTGATAAAGATAAAGTGAAAAAAGGATGGGAAATATTAAAAAGATTGAGATATTATTTATCTGAAAATTACAAAAATGAACGGTTAGATCATTTTGAAAACAATTATAAAGATTAAATTTTATTTATTAAAATAAATACACCGAATCACAATTAGTACAAGCTTTAATAAGTCATTCAAACGAACGAAAACAGAAATAAATTTTGTAACAAATTTTTACTAAATTTGTTACAAAATAAAAAGATAACACTAAGTGAAATCCTCTAAAAATCAAATAGAAACAAAGATTTTAAAATCATCATTAGGCGAAATATTTTTCGCTGAAGATTTCTATACGTATGGTTCAGCTGGTAATATCCGTTTAACGCTTTTTCGTTTGGTGAATGAAGGCATATTAGAACGCTTGGCTCAAGGCATTTATCTAAAACCCAAAAGAGATCCGTTGTTAGGTACTCTTTATCCTACTACGGAAGAAATAGCCAAGCAAATAGCACAACGCGACAAAGCACGTATTGCACCAACGGGTGTATTCGCTTTGTATTTGTTGGGGCTTACCACACAAGTTCCTCTAAAAGCGGTGTATCTGTCCGATGGTTCGCAACGAGAAATTAAAATAGGAAACCGTACCATTCAATTTAAAAAAACGGTTCCTAAAAGTTTTGCCATAAAAGATGAATTGTTGCATTTGATCGTGCAAGCATTTAAAGAGGTGGGCCAAAATAAAGTAACCGAAGATTTTATAGAAAAAATAAAGCCTTCTGTAGTGCAGCTCGATTCTCAAGTGGTCCAAAAGCAAGTAAAATATGCACCGGTTTGGATTCAGAAAGTAATAAAAAATTTAATGAAACATGAGTAACTATACTATTCCTACACTGCCATTAACAATTGATTTGGAAACTAAAAAAGTTTTCAAAATGGTGATTGCAGCCAATAAAGCACTTGCGGAATTAAATGGTGTATCAGAAACAATACCTAATGAACAGATTATATTAAACACGCTTTCGTTACAAGAAGCGAAAGATAGTTCGGCTATAGAAAATATTATCACTACCCATGATGAACTTTTTAGTAGTGATTCTTTAGCCAAACAATTTACAAGCGTGGCTGCTAAAGAGGTGTATAATTACTCTAGCTCTTTAAAGTTTGGATTTGAATTAGTTAGGAAAACGGGTTTGTTAACCTCTAATAATATAATTGAAATTCACTCTGTTTTAGAGGAAACTAGGACTGGATTTAGAAAAGTTCCTGGAACATCTCTTAAAAATGATCAAACCCAAGAAATAATATACACCCCTCCACAAAGTTTTCGAGAGATTAACGAACACATGAATAATTTGGAAACATTTATTAATGATTCTGAATTATCCGATTTGGATCCTTTAGTAAAACTTGCTATCATTCATCATCAGTTTGAAAGTATTCATCCCTTTTACGATGGTAATGGAAGGACAGGAAGAATTATCAATATTTTGTATATGGTAAAGGAAAATCTACTCCATCTTCCTATATTATATTTAAGTCGATATATTAATCAAAATAAGGCAGAATATTATCGTTTACTTCAACATACAAGAGATACTAATGAATGGGAAGATTGGATTCTTTTTATGCTTGACGCTATTGAAAAAACCTCTATCCAGACTATTCAGATTATTAAGGGAATAAAAGCATTGATGCAACAGTATAAAGAGAAAATCCGTTCCGAATTACCTAAGATTTATTCGCAAGACTTAATCAATAATTTATTTAAGCATCCTTATACTAAAATTGAATTTGTTGTAACTGATTTAAATGTATCAAGACAAACAGCTTCTAGATATTTAGAGCAATTAGTAGAACTAGATTTACTACATCTTCAAAGAATAGGAAAAGAAAATTTTTATATTAATGTAGCATTATACAAATTTCTAAATGAAGCGACACAATTACATAAATTAAATGAGGATTAATCACTTTATTTAGGTTGCTTTAAAATTGCAACATGTTTTTTATTATGTTACAAAAAGTCAAAAATTGTAACATGTTATTTTTTCATGTTACAAAAAGCAAAAAATTGTAACACGTTATTTTTTCATGTTACAAAAAGTCGAAAAATGTAACACGTTCTACTATTTCAATTACAAAAGCAAAAAACACAACTTGAAAAAGTTATTATGAAATACAGCGAATCACAATTAGAACAAGCTTTTATTAGCCTTTTGGAAACAGAAGGCTATACCTATATTGATGGAAAACAGTTGCAAAGAAGTTCAAATCAAGAAGTATTGATTAAGGAAGATTTGCGCGCGTTTTTACAAAATCGTTATGAAGATTTAGAAGAAATAGAATTGGAAAGCATTACTAATGAATTGGCGTTTCAATCGACTTCGAATCTGTACGAATCTAATAAATACATTTGTAAATTATTGGCCGATGGATTTATTTTTAAACGTAACAACCCACAAAAAAAGGATTTACATATACGATATATCGATTGTGATTCGGTAGACAATAACACATTTAAAATTGTCAATCAACTCGAAATTCAAGGAATCGAATTGCGAATTCCTGATTTGATTTTATACATCAATGGAATTCCTGTCGTGGTTTTTGAATTTAAAACCGCTATTGAAGAGGAAATTACCATTCATGATGCGTACAAGCAATTAACGACACGTTACAAAAGAGATATCCCCGAACTATTGAAATACAATGTGTTTTGTGTGATTAGTGATGGGGTGAATAACAAAGCCGGAACAGTATTTTCTCCTTACGAATTTTACTACGGTTGGAATAAAATTACTGGAGTAGAAAAGAAAGCCTTAACAGGAATTGAAACTACGACTTCTTTGGTGCAAGGCATGTTGAATCAAACACGATTGGTTGATATTATTCATCATTTTGTATTGTTTCCTGACAATTCTAAAAGAGAAGATAAAATTCTGTGTCGCTATCCGCAATATTATGCGGCCAATAAGTTGTATCAAAACATCTTAGTCCACCGTAAACCACAAGGCGATGGTAAAGGAGGAACGTATTTTGGCGCAACAGGTTGTGGGAAAAGTTATACCATGTTGTATCTTTCTCGTTTGTTGATGCGTTCCACCGATTTTGCAAGTCCAACGATTATTATCATTTCCGATCGTACCGATTTAGACGATCAATTGTCTAAAGATTTTACCAATGCAAAAGATTTTATTGGCGATGAAACCATTATCAATATTGAATCGAGAGCCGATTTGCGCGCACGTTTGCGTGGTAGAGAAAGTGGTGGTGTGTTTTTAACTACGGTTCAGAAATTTGCCGAAGATGCTGAAATCTTATCCAATCGCACCAATATTATTTGTATTTCGGATGAAGCGCATCGATCGCAAGTCAATTTGGATCTAAAAGTGACTATTGATCACGAGAAAAAAACGGTAAACAAATCGTATGGTTTTGCTAAATATTTGCACGATTCGTTACCGAATGCAACTTATGTAGGATTTACAGGAACCCCTATCGACAAAACCTTAGAAGTGTTTGGAGATGTGGTGGATCAATATACGATGTTTGAATCGGTAAATGATGAAATTACAGTTCGTTTGGTTTATGAAGGAAGAGCAGCTAAAGTCAATTTAGATTACAATAAAGTTCAAGAAATTGAACAATATTACGAAAATGCAGTAGCCGAAGGCGCTTCTGAATATCATGTAGAAGCCAGTCAGAAAGCGATTGCAAAAATGGAAGTGGTATTAGGAGATACCGACCGAATCAAAGCTATTGCACAAGATTTTATTGATCATTACGAAAAGCGTATCGCAGAAAAAGCTACGGTAGCAGGAAAAGTGATGTTTGTTTGTGCTTCTCGCACCATTGCATATAAATTGTACCAAGAAATTTTAGCGTTGCGTCCGGAATGGGGCGAATTGCAATTGGCGGAAGATTTATCAGATAAAGAACGCAAGGAAATCAAACCTATTGAACGTGTGAAAATGGTAATGACACGTAATAAGGATGATGAAGAAAAATTATGGCATTTATTAGGCAATAAAGATGATCGAAAAGAATTGGATCGACAGTTTAAACAAATCAAATCCAACTTTAAAATTGCGATTGTCGTAGATATGTGGTTGACAGGATTCGATGTTCCCTTCTTAGATACCATTTATATTGATAAACCGTTACAAACGCACAATTTAATACAAACCATTTCTCGTGTCAATCGTAAATACGAAGGGAAACATCGCGGTTTGGTTGTGGATTATATCGGAATCAAAAAGAACTTGAACAAAGCGTTGGGCATGTTTAATAACCAAACGGCCGATGATGATTTTGAAGATTTAAAACAAGCTGAAATACTGGTTCGAGATCAAATGGATTTGTTACGTCAGTATTTCCATACGTTTGATGCCAAAGGATATTATGAAGGTAATCCTGTGGAACGTTTGCAATGTTTACAAAAAGCATCAGAATTTGTGTTATTGACGGAAGAATCAGAAAAATTCTTTGTGAATGTAACCAAAAAATTGAAATCGTCTTACAACCTGGTGAGTGGTTCAGAGCTGTTTACTTACGAAGAAGTAGATGAAATACATTTCTATTTTGCAGTAAAATCTATTGTAGTAAAATTGACCAAAGGTGAAGCTCCAGATACTGAACAAATGAACGCTAAAGTAGCTAAAATGGTGGAAGAAGCGATTGTTTCTGAAGGTGTGGAAGAGATCTTTAAATTGGATGATAATAAAGCCAATGCCATTGATTTGTTTAACGACAAGTTTATCGAAAAAATATCCAATTTAGAATTACCAAATACCAAAATCAAAATTTTAGAACGCTTATTGAAGCAGACCATCAACGATTTTAAAAAGATTAATAAGGTAAAAGGTCAAGACTTCTCAGAGCGTTTGCAAAGTATCGTTAATAGATACAACGAAAGAAGCGAAGATGAGGCTTTAAAGCAAGAAATTTCAGATGTAACAGCCGAACAGATGTTGGATTTGATTATCATGCTTCGTACAGAAATGGCTTCATTTGAAGACTTGGGTATTGATTACGAAGAAAAAGCCTTCTACGATATTTTAGATGTAATCTGCAAACAATACGGTTTTGAGTTTGATAAAGAAAAGCTTTTAGAGTTGGCTAAAGAAATCAAAAAGATTGTAGATAATACAGCGAAATATCCAGATTGGAGTGACCGGGATGATATCAAGGCGCAATTGAAAATGGATATTATTGTGAAATTGCATCAATACGGATATCCACCAATTACACAAGATGATGTGTACAAGAATGTATTAGAACAAGCAGAAAATTTTAAGAAGAATAGATGATGAATTTAGATATTAAAAAACGTATAGATTCTATAGCACATCCTGAAGCTATTAAAGTATTTTTTAATTTTATCAATAAGTTTATTAAAGACAATTCTATCTCTGAAGATGATGAAAGATTTGTATTAAATGTAAGAAATGATTACAGAAAGAGGTTTTCTGTTAATTTGAATAGTCGACTGATTCTTTATGTAAAAGATGGATATGAGTTTGGTTTTATGATCAATCAAGAAGACTGGAGTAATTTTAAAAATATTCCTTATCTAAAAAAAGAATCGTTTGAAAAACACGACCCTAATGCATTTCTTGTTTCATTTTCATTTGATAATCTAATTGATAATATAGATTTATTTACAAAATATTGGTTAAAATGCTGTAAAGAATATCTACCTAGCCAAGAAAAATCACAATACCGAAAATATAATATTAAAGAGTTATATAAAATTGCTATGGATGATGAATTATTAAATGAATATTTAACTATAGATATAAAAAATATGACATTAAAGTTTTGTCAAATTATTAATGAATTAAAAGTTTATTTATTAGGCGAAAATAATATTCTTAATAATTTTAAAATTTCTGAAGTAAAAGATAATTCTAGATGGGTATGGATAACAGATAATCAAAATGGAATTGGAGATACGGTTGCTCATTATGAGATTATTACTAGAAAGAATAAAGTTTATACCGAAATACATTTTGAAGGTGACCAAAAATCAAAAGATTTTTTTTATAATCAATTAGATAAATTACCTGAAAATATTGAATGGTTCAAATGGCAAAATTCAAAAAGTATAAGATATAATACAGCTTTTGATATAAATGATGAAAATTTAGTAGTAAATTTAGCTAAATCTTTACTCTATTTAGAAGAAAATATTGGTAATAAAGTCAGGGAAGTTAAAAATAAGCTCAGTTCATCCTATATGTTAAATAAACATTTATCCATGAATAAAATACCTCTCAACCAAATCTTATACGGCCCTCCAGGTACAGGTAAAACGTATCATACAATTAATAAGGCAATAGCTATTGCTAATCCTAAATTTGATTTGAAACAAGATAGAAGTTTAATTAAATCAGAGTATGAAAGATTGGTTAATGAAGGTCAAATTGTTTTTACAACGTTTCATCAAAGTATGACCTATGAAGATTTTATTGAAGGAATAAAGCCTTTAAAACCTGAGGCAGATGATGAATTTGTAAAATATGATGTTCAAAATGGAGTTTTTAAGACTATTGCTATTGAAACATCTTCAGAAGAAATCTCTAATGACAATTTCGAAAATGTTTATAATAAATTATTAAATGATATTGACAATTCTGAATCTAAAAGTTTAGTTTTAGAAACGTTAGTTTATTCAAAAGAATTTACGATTTATAAAAATTCTAAAAATAATCTGAGATTCCATGCAAATACAGAAAAAGCTAATGAAGGAGTAATAAGAAAAGAAATACTTGAACATTATTTGAGAACTGGAGAAACTCTTGATTGGTCATCATATACTAAAGCAGTTGCTCAATATATTTTAGATAATTATAATTATAATAAAAGTTATCAGAAACAAGATTCAAAAAATCATGTTTTAATTATCGACGAAATCAACCGTGGAAATGTTTCTCAGATTTTTGGGGAATTAATAACCTTGATCGAAGAAGATAAGCGTTTAGGAAATAAGGAAGCTTTAGAAGTGACTTTACCTTACAGTAAAGAAAAATTTGGCGTACCATCAAACTTATACATCATTGGAACAATGAATACCGCAGACCGAAGCGTGGAAGCTTTGGATACTGCTTTAAGACGTCGTTTTGTTTTTGAAGAAATGCCTCCAAAATATGATCTAGAGGAATTACAGCAAGAATTATTTGGTTTTAAAGCAGGGGAGATTCTTAAAACGATTAATCAACGTATCGAAAAGTTATTGGATCGTGATCATCAAATTGGACATGCTTATTTCATTAATAAAAATGAATCAACGATTATCGACTCATTTTACAAAAACATTATTCCTTTGCTACAAGAATATTTCTTTGGTGATTACGGTAAAATTGGGTTGGTTTTAGGTAGTGGTTTTATTAAGAAAATAGAGCAAAATTCTGTGTTTGCTAATTTTGAACATTTGGATTATTCTCAATTCGAAGAAAAAGAATCATACGAAATTATCAACCATAAAAAAGATCGTACAGGTTTTTCTGAAGCAGTACAATTACTAATGAATCGTTAGTATGCAAAGTTTAGCAAATCTTATCACTGTTTTTGAGCATGAAAAGTTAATCTTTAATCTAAAAGATGAAAAAGAAAAGCAATTACACGATGCTTTAGAAATTTATCATGGAAATCAAACACCATTTTTTAAATTGATTAGGAATGGTGTGCAATTCAATGAACATGTCGGAATTATTCAAATAGGTAAAACAACGATTGAAGTTTTACCAAAAGCGGATAAGTCGGGGGAAGATAAATGGCGTAAGTTATTAGTTGGAATGATAAAAACAGTCTGGGGATTTGATGTAAAATCAACTGGATCGAGTTCGCTTAAGTTAAAATCAAATTCAATCCTAGAACTCTATTTTGAATTGTTTTTATCTGAAGTAGAATACCTATTGCACAGAGGATTGATTAAAAGATACCGTAAAACTGAAGGTAATCAAAATTCATTAAAAGGCGCTTTACAATTCTCAAAACATATTTCGCAGAACTTGGTTCACAAAGAACGATTCTATGTAAAATATACACAATATTCGAACGAACATGCAATACACGAAATCTTATTCAAAACAATAAAATTGTTAGCTCAAATCAATTCAAATCCGTTATTAAAGGGTAGAATAGGGGCTTTGTGTTTGAACTTTCCTGAAATGAAAGAGATAAAAGTGAATGCTTCTACTTTTGATAAATTGGTTTTCGATCGAAAAAATCAGCAGTATCAAACAGCTTTAGAAATTGCTAAACTATTGTTGCTGAATTATCATCCTGATATTTCAAAAGGTAGAAATAATGTTTTGGCTTTAATGTTTGACATGAATAGTTTATGGGAGCAATTTATTTTGGTGACTTTAAAAAGAAAGCTGAAATCTCATCATGTTTTCTCACAAGTAACCAAGAATTTTTGGAAACCTAATTCAGGTTATTCATCTAAAATGCGACCTGATATTATCCTAAGTTGTAGAGATACTGGAGAAAACATTGTTTTAGATACGAAATGGAAAAATCTAAACGGTTACAACCCTTCACCGGACGACCTTAGACAAATGTATGTTTACCATCGATTTTATCAAGCTAAAAAAGTAGCTCTTGTTTATCCTTCAGACAAACATTCTATTCAAAAGGGAAATTATTACAGTTCAGAATTACACAGTCAAATGTCCGTTAAAGAATGTAGCATAATGCAAATTGCAACAAATTCAGATATTAAGATTTGGCAAGATAACATAGTTCTTCAAATAAAAGAATTTTTAGTTTAATACTTCCGTTATTTCACACAAAACATATTAAAATGTATGAAATAACGAACATGTGTATTTAACTTTAGTTATTTTACTTTCTTCAGTCGAAGCTGATAACTTTGCAAATAATTACGTTTTAATTTTTCTGATAAATAAGATTTTTCAATTAAATCTACCACTTGATCTTCTTTCGCAGTTAAATTTTGAAAAACTTTTATAATTGATTTTTCTGTCATTTCTGCATTCTCTCCCAATACCATCAATTGATCAATAACTTTTCCTTTCGAGATAGATTTCGGTAATAATCCATCTTTTAAAGCAAAGTCAGTATCCTCAATATGAATTTTGGTATTTAGTAGATCATAAGTTGGACTTAATTTAAAATCGCCTTGTTGAGTTTCTATTAAAGAAAAATTCTTCAGATGTGCATCTCCATTAGAAAACAGGTAATTGAAAACGATTAATGCAAATAACTTAGGCGCTTCTACTTTCCAAGCTGGAACATATTTTTTCAAGGCATCAAATAACTCCAAATAATTTCCTTCGTATTTATATTGTTCGCCATTTGTTGCAGGTGATTTTCCTAATAAAGAAGCAAAATCCTCTACGGCTAATTTTTCACCATTTTCATTGTAATCAAAACGCTTCGTAAGATAAGCTGGACTTCCATCTTCAAAAAAAACTAACGCATTTTCTGCTGTTTCTATTTTAAAAATTTGTTTCGCGATTTGCATCGTTAAATGTTCATTTGCTGGTGCAAATTCACTATTTTTAGGTAAATCAGAAATTGGTTTCAGAATATATTGACCACTTTCGTTTTCATTGGTTAATCTTAGTTCTTTTCCATCAAGAATTAATGAATATTTTTCTTGAAATCCTGAGATTGAAATATGTGTTTGATTTTGGTTAAAACTACTTTTATCTTTACGATCAGTTGGCGAAGTGTAATTTAAAATTGGATCGACTTTTTTTCCATTAAACATCTTCTTTACTACAGTAGAACTGTAGGTATTAAAATTTTCTTTTAAAGAACCTGGACAATTTTTTATTTCAAACTTCATGCTAAACTCTTTCTATTGTTACTGCACCCACTGTATCTACTTTCGATACTTGTAATAATATTCCAAAAGCATCATCTTCATCAATCTTATATGTTTTACAAATCATACGTTTGTTTACCCCTTCTGGTAATAAATGATAGAAAAAAGGAAATAAAGCTTCTGATTTGAATTCAATTTGACTTTTAGGCAGCGTTAAACTTATCGACGGTTTTGAATCATCAGACAACCAATCTTCATTATAGATAAAATGAAAATTACCATTATCCAATTGCGTTAAAATCCCAGCCCTTTCTCCTTTGTATAAAATTTGAGCAATTCTCATGATTCGATAGATTTAACCTCTAATTTAATTTCTAATCCTAAGGCATCACACAACTTTTGAAGCGTTTCAAACGTTGGATTACCTTTACCACTTTCAAATTGTTTTAATGTACGCAAACCAACACCTGAAATCTCAGCTAATGTTTCTTGTGATATCGCTAAAACCTTACGTCTTTCTTTGATTTGATTAATTATTGATAGTGTCATATAATGCACTTTTAATGTGAATTTAGAAAGAAATTAGATACAAAACAAGAAAAGTGTGATAAATTGCACTTTTTGAAGAATAATATTACTTTTTAATAAAGAATAAAAATAATAGTGCGACATATTGCACTTTAACGTTTAATGATTAAATAACTAAAATGTTAAAATTTCAATAAAATCACTTCGTCAAAACTACACCTTAAAATATATAAATCATTATTTATCAATGATTTTAAACATGCTGCATCGGAAAATAAAATGGATAATAATAAAAACCTAACAACTGCTTAATGTAGTAATATTAAGTTTCAGCTATAAAATACGTTTGTTTTTAACCTTACATAATAGTCTTTTGTTTTTTAACTGTGAGTACAACTCCTAATATATTAAAAGTCAAGAAAACTGGATAAAGAGTGAAAAAAGTAGAGTGGATTGATGTCAGTGATAAGCTTAACGCTAAAAACATATGAATGCAAGCAGTTAAAATCATTCCTATTGTTTCAATGGTAAAAAATGGATGAAATTTTTTCATTTTGTTATTATTTTATTTTTTAATAATCATTTTAATTTCGCAGCTTTCTTTTTGGTTTATTGCTAACGAGCCGTGGCTTAGCAAAGTTTTGACTTGAATTGAGCGAAAGTTCAATTCAAAACAGAACGAAGTTAAAGCAATGAGCCTTTGTGTAAATTTATTAAAAAACAAATGCAACCAGCTTTTAGTGAAAAAAAGACAAGAAGTTGAATTGTGCATTTAACCTCGCAATACGTCATACTTGCTGTGAGGGATAAAACTTAGCTTTATCTGAGCTATATAGAAGATGATGGTAGGTTTATCGGTATTGACTTTCAAGAGTAGGTATCTAATCGCTTCATACGTATCAAGAGCCGTATGAGAGGAAACTTTCACGTACGGTTCTGAGAGAAGTTTGGGCTAAGCTTCCCAAAAAAGTTACCATTTAAAACGAGAGAATAAATTAACATTCAAAATATAAAATTATCACGACACAATACGGCTTATAGGATTTTTACTTTTGATGAGGTTTAACAGATGTTTAATCAGACTTTATTAGTATTTTAGAACAATTTTTTAGAGAAAATTATGGCAATAAAAAAATCCGAATTATATAGCTCACTTTGGGCGTCTTGTAACGAATTGCGTGGCGGAATGGATGCCTCTCAATACAAAGATTATGTACTCACCATGTTGTTTATAAAGTACATTTCAGACAAATATAAAAATGATCCGTTTGGGGCGATTACCGTACCCGAAGGTGCAACCTTTGACGATATGGTGGCTTTGATTGGGAATGCAGAAATCGGCGATAAAATCAATAAAGAGATTCTCAATCCGATTAAAGAAGCCAATAAACTCAATGAATTTCCCGATTTTAATGACGAAACCAAGTTAGGAAAAGGAAAAGATTTGGTCGATACAGTATCGAATTTAGTGCGCATTTTTAATGATGAAAAATTAAATTTTTCTAAAAATTCAGCCGATGAAGATGATATCTTAGGCGATGCTTATGAATTTTTGATGCAACATTTTGCCGTAGATTCAGGTAAATCCAAAGGACAATTCTATACACCGGCAGAGGTTTCGCGTGTGTTGGCAAAAGTGATTGGGATTCATCCCGACAATGCCACAAATCAGACCACCGCATATGACCCAACTTGTGGCTCGGGTTCCCTTTTATTAAAAGTAGCCAACGAATCGGGCAGGGACATTACGCTCTACGGACAAGAAAAAGAAACCACCACCGCCAACTTGGCGCGTATGAATATGATTTTGCACAATAGCCCTACGGCAGAAATTGTGGCAGATAATACCTTGACGCGTCCTGCCTACAAGGAAGCAGATGGGAGCCTAAAACGTTTTGACTATGTCGTAGCCAATCCTCCGTTTTCGTTGAAAAATTGGAGCAACGGTGTGAATGTGGATAGCGACGAATACAACCGTTTTACATTGGGCATTCCACCCGAAAAGAATGGTGATTATGCCTTTTTATTACACATTTTACAATCGCTGAAATCGACAGGAAAAGCCGCGGTGGTCTTGCCACACGGCGTATTGTTTCGTGGAAATGCAGAAGGCGAAATCCGTAAAAATATTTTGAAGAAAGGCTACATCAAAGGGATTGTTGGTTTGCCTGCCAACTTATTTTACGGTACCGGTATTCCGGCTTGTATTATTATTTTGGATAAAGAAAATGCTGAACTTCGAAAAGGTATTTTCATGATTGATGCGAGCAAAGGCTTTCTGAAAGATGGCAACAAAAACCGTTTGCGCGAACAAGATATCCGAAAAATAACAGATGTATTTGCATCCGAACAAGAAATACCTAAATACAGCCGAATGGTGTCGATGACAGAAATTGCCGATCCGAAAAATGATTACAACCTGAATATCCCACGCTACATTGATACCCAAGAAGCAGAAGATATTCAGAATATAGAAGCGCACCTAAAAGGAGGCATTCCGAGTGCCGATATTGAGGCGTTAGATAATTACTGGAAGGTTTTTCCGCAAGTAAATAAAGACTTGTTTACAGCAATACGGGATGGTTTTTATGAACTTAGCGTTCCGATTACCGAATTGAAAACGGCAATCTATTCGCATGCCGAATTTGTAGCGTTTAATGAAAACGTGAACCAAACCTTCCGAGCGTGGTTGTCGGTAGAAATGGAAAAATGGCAAGCTTTGCATCAAGGGGTTGATACCAAAAAGATAATTAGCGAAGCCAGTCAATCGTTGCTACAAGCATTTCAAGACAATCCCTTGATTGATGCGTACGATATGTATCAACATTTGATGACGTATTGGAACGAAACCATGCAAGACGATGTGTACAGCATCCGTTTGGATGGTTGGAAAGCCGGAAACGAATACCAACGTTTGGTGATCAAAGGGAAAGCCGACAAGAATGGCAAAACCAAAGGCGATAAAGAAGTGGCTGGTTTGGCAGGGATTGAAGGTCGTATGCTTTCGCCACAACTATTGATCGAGGTGTATTTCCAAGAGATGCAAGCCGCAATCCGTGCCGAAGAAGCGAAGGTAGAAACCGCACAAGCGCGTATGACAGAAATAGAAGAAGAGCAAAGCAACGAAGATGGTTTGTTTGCCGATTTGGAAAAAGTGAATGCCACAGAAGTAAATAAATTATTGCGTGGCTTCGGCTCCGCTCAGCCACCAATCAGTTCGAATTCGGACACGGAGCGATCAGCTATTTCGGACACAGAGCGAAGTCGAAGTGCTGAAATAAGCATACTAAAAGACTACATCGCGCAAGCCGACAACATCAAGAAAGCGAATGCCGAAATAAAAAAGCTAAACGCAACCATGGAACAAGCTGTCGTAGCGAAATACCCAACGTTGAGCGAAGCCGACCTAAAAACCTTGGTGTTGGAACACAAATGGCAAGCCTATTTGCAAAACGCTCTCACACAAGAGCAAGAACGCATTAGCCAAAACCTTACGCAACGCATTAAGGAACTGGCCGAACGCTATAGTACGACCTTAGGAGAACTGCAAAGGTCCCTGAAAGAAGCAGAAGAGAAAGTATTGGCACACCTACAAAAAATGGGATGGATATGGTAAAGCAAGGCTACAAACAAACCGAAATTGGTGTGATACCCGAGGATTGGGAGGTGGTTAAAATCGCTAGTGTTGTTGATTTTGATAATGGCTTAGCTCATGAAGGAATTGAAAGTGAAGCTGGAGATTTTATAGTTGTAAATTCAAAATTTATTTCAACTGAAGGAAAAGTTATTAGAAAAGTTACTAAACAATTAAAGCCTTTAGTAAAAAATGATATTTGCATTGTAATGAGCGATATCCCAAACGGGAAAGCTTTAGCAAAATGCTACTTGATTGAGAAAGATAATATTTATACTTTGAATCAAAGGATAGGTAGAATATCATCTAAAAATGAAAATCCTCGATTTTTGTTTTATGAATTGAATAGAAATAAATATTACTTATCGTTTGATAGCGGAAGTGGTCAAACTAATTTAAGGAAAAATGAAGTATTAAATTGTTTAATCCCCCTACCTCCATTAACGGAGCAAGAAGCGATTGCTACGGCATTGTCGGATGCGGATGCGTGGATTGAGAATTTAGAACAACTCATCGCCAAAAAACGCCTCATCAAACAAGGCGCTATGCAAACCTTGCTGACACCGCCCAGTCATGCTGAGCCTGTCGAAGCATGGGAAGTGAAAAAGTTGGGGGACATGAGTGTGATTTATACGGGTAAGAAAAATAACCAAGATAAAATAGAAAATGGGAAATATCCATTTTTCGTTAGGTCGCAAACTGTAGAAAGAATTAACTCTTATTCATATGATGGTGAAGCAATATTAATTCCTGGTGAAGGTAATTTAGGTAGTATAGTTCATTATATAAATGGAAAGTTTGATTTCCATCAAAGAGTATATAAAATAAGTGATTTTAATGGGCTTCATGGTAAATATTTATATTTCTATTTTAGAATGTATTTCGGAGCTCATGCAATGCAAAATACTGTGAAAGCTACAGTTGATTCAATTAGACTTCCAACTCTTGAAGAATTTGTTATAAAATTCCCATCCCTTTCCGAGCAAGAGCGTATTGCGACAATTTTATCGGATATGGATGCAGAGTTAGAAGCTTTAGAAAGGCAATTGGGCAAAGCGCGACAAATCAAACAAGGCATGATGCAGGAATTGTTGACGGGGAGAACGAGGTTGGTGTAATGGATGATGGGGAATTGTTTACCAATCGATTCACCTATTGAACCACCCAATAAACACGAACGTATTGACCCAACCGTGATTTTTTTAAATAATAAAAATTATCATCCACGATTTCGAAAATCCAGGTAAAAACACCGTTTCAACCGTTATTAGTGGATACAAATCTGCGGTCACCAAACGCGCCAATCGTTTAGGATTAGAAAATGGATGACAATCCCGTTTCAATAATCAAATCATTCGTGCTGCTGCTGCATATCAATAAATAAAAAATTATATTAGCAACAAGATTTCCAATTGGAACCAAAAAAAAACTATTAACACTATGATTAACCACCTCGAACGCATCACCCAAAACCGTATTATCCAATTGTTCCAGGAACAGTTGGGGTATATCTTTTATGGTAATTGGGAGAAACGTGAAAACAATAGCAATGTAGAACAAGAAATCTTAAAACGAAATCTACTCAAGCGTGGCTATTCGGACACTTTGGCCAATAAGGCCGTAAAAGAAGTGTATGATGCAGCAAATACCAATGCAGGAAGTTTATACGATCGGAACAAAGCCATGTACTCTTTGCTGCGTTATGGAGTGAAAGCGCGACCGGAATTGGGAGAGAATTTTGAAACCATTTTCCCGATAGATTGGAATAATTGGGATAGTAATGAGTTTGGTATTGCAGAGGAAGTTACTTTAACCAATGGACAAAACGTACGTCGACCAGATATTGTAGTGTATGTGAATGGTATTGCTTTAGGAGTCTTGGAGTTGAAAAGAGGAACCACAGACATTGCAGAAAGTGTCAGCCAATCGATCTCTAATCAAAAAGAACTATTTAACGAATGGTTTTACAGTACGGTGCAATTTCTTTTTGCGGGAAACAATACACAAGGTTTAAAATACGGAACCATAGAAACACCAGCAAAATATTATTTGTCTTGGAAGGAAGATGAACAAGAAAATGTTGACTATAAATTAGATAAATACCTCAAGAAAATATGCAAGAAAGATCGCTTCTTGGATATTATTTATAACGGAGTCGTGTATGATGCAGGAGTTAAGAAATTGCCGCGTCCGCATCAGTATTTTGCCCTAAAAGAAGCGCAGCCTTTTATAAATCGCAGAGAAGGAGGAATTATTTGGCATACCCAAGGTTCGGGTAAATCGCTATTGATGGTAATGCTCGGTAAATGGATTTTAGAGAATGTAGCCAATTCACGAATCGTTATCTTAACCGATAGAACAGAGTTAGACGACCAGATAGAACGCGTATTTAATGATGTAGGTGAAACCGATATAGCCAAAACCAAATCAGGTAAAGAATTGATGCATTTCTTGACCTCGCCAAGGCCTCGCTTGGTGTGTTCGTTGATACACAAATTCGGGAACAAAACCGAAACAGATTTTGATGCTTTTATCAAAGAATTGCAAGAAAATCCGGTAAAGACACAAGGTGAAATCTTTGTATTTATCGATGAATGTCACCGAACACAAAGTGGTAAATTGAACCAAGCGATGAAAGCTGTACTGCAAAATGCTGTTTTTATTGGTTTTACTGGGACACCCTTACTGAAACAAGACAAGAAAACCACAATGGATGTATTTGGACGATACATTCATACTTATAAATTCAACGAGGCAGTAGAAGATGGTGTAGTAAAAGATTTGATGTATGAAGGTAGAAATATAGAACAAAATTTAACTTCGCAAGCTAAAATCGATCAATGGTTTGATTCTAAAACGGCAGGACTAAACGATTTCCAAAAAAAAGAGTTAAAGAAAAAGTGGGGAACCATGCAAAAAATATTGAGTTCTAAAAGTCGGATGGAGAAAATCGTTTCGGATATTCTTCTTGATTTCGCCACCAAACCACGCTTAAAATCAGAAAGAGGAAATGCTATTTTAGTGGCTTCAAGTATTTATGAGGCTTGTAAGTATTATAACTTGTTTCTTCAGACAGAATTAAAAAATAAATGTGCGATTATCACATCATACAATCCACATACAGGAGATGTATCAAAAGAAGACACGGGCGCTGATACCGAAACAGATAAAGAATATATTTTTAACACCTATACAGAACTTTTAAAAGAGGTTCAGTCGACGGGTAATAAATCCAAAACAGAAACTTACGAATCTGATTGTAAAGTACGCTTTAGAAAAGAGCCAGCCAGAATGAAGCTGTTAATTGTGGTTTCTAAATTATTAACTGGGTTTGATGCGCCACCTTGTTCCTATATCTATATTGATAAAAAGATGCAAGACCATACTTTGTTTCAGGCAATTTGTCGAGTGAATCGATTGGATACTGATGATAAGGACTACGGTTACATTATTGATTATATGGAATTGTTTGGGAATGTAACCGATGCGATTAATGTGTACACAACCGAGTTAGATTGCGAAGAATTTACAAAAGAAGAAGTTGAAATCAATTTAAAAGATCGATTAAAAATTGCCGTCGATCGGTTACTTACGGCTGTAGAAACTGTAGAAACGATTTGTGAGTCAGTAGAATATCCAAGGAATGATATAAATTACATTCGATATTTCTGCGGAAATACAGAAAATCCAGAAGATTTAAAATCCAACGAATTCAAGCGCGTAGCATTATACAAAGCAATTGTAGAATACATTAGAGCTTACTCCAATTTGAAAGCAGACTTTGTAAATACGAGTTTTACAGAAACTGAAATACAAGGTTTCCATAAAAAAATGGAAGATTATTTGAATTTACGCGAAGTCATTAGAATTGCCTCTGGAGAGACCATTGATTTGAAATCGTATGAGGCAGATATGCGTTTTTTGATTGACACCTATATCAAAGCTGAGGAATCGGAAAAAGTATCCCCATTTGATGATATTTCTTTATTGGATTTAATAGAAACCAATATGTCTGAAGCGATTGAAACTTTACCTAAGTCAATACAAGGAAATAAGGAAGCTGTTGCCGAAACCATTGAAAATAATGTTCGTAGTAAAATTGTAGAAGATCATTTACTCGACCCGAAATACTTCGATCAGATGTCAGTTTTATTACAAGAAATAATTGAAAGAAGAAAAATAGAAACCATTTCTTACCAAGAATATTTAGTTGAAATGGCAAACTTAGTTAGCCAAGTTAATCATGGTAAAAAAGACGACGTTCCGGCATCGTTGAATACAAAGGGAAAAGTAGCTCTTTATCATACCTTAGGTGATGAGAATTTAGCATTGGCTTGCGAAGATGCTGTACAATATGTGAAGCAAGAAGGCTTTAGAGAGAATTTAGCTAAACAAAAATTAGTAAAAAAAGCCCTTTATGACATTGTTAAAGATATCAATAAAGTAGAAGAAGTTTATAAAATAATAGAAGCGCACAAAGAAGAATATTAATAGATGACAGAACGTATAAAGATTGGCGAAGTGGAGATAGAGGTCACGTTCAAAGATATTAAGAATCTACATTTAAGTGTACATCCACCTAAAGGCCGTGTGACGATTGCCTCTCCCAATTCTTATGATTTAGAGAAAATAAAAATTTATGCTGCTTCGAAATTAGGTTGGATAAAGAAAGAACAACGTAAGTTTTTAGCCCAAAAAAGGGAAGAAAAAAGAATGTATCTAAATCAGGAGAGTCATTATTTTTTAGGGACAAGATATCTACTGAAATTAGTAGAATCTACAAAAAATACAGTGCAGATAGAAGGTAAATATCTTGTTTTGTATTCTAAAGATATTGATGATAAAGCAAGTTTAGAAAAGCAATTGTATACTTTCTATAGAAAAGAATTGAGAAAGCGGGTGTCGATAATGATTGATAATTATGCCCAACAAATGAAAATTGACGCACCCTCCTTTAAAATTCGTTATATGAAAACAAAATGGGGAAGTTGTGCTATAAGTAATCAGCGCGTTTGGTTTAATATAGAGCTGGCTAAAAAACCTTTAGAATGTATAGAGTACATTGTGGTTCACGAATTAACCCATTTGTTAGAGAGAAATCATAATAAACGATTTGTATTGTTAATGGATCATTACATGCCTACTTGGAGATTACAAAAGAAAGTATTGAATGAATTACCTATATGATTATCCTTTTTTTAGAAGTCAATTCTAGTTATAACGAGTGAACAAATCAATAGAACAATTCTTTTACTCATCGCATTACTCGTTTTTGAGGAATTTCAATGTACCTTTGACTCTTTAAAAAAATAGAATGACAGCTCAAGAGAATAGTGGTTCCGTTTGGAAAAATAAAGAATTTATTCCGTTTATCTTTTTGCGTTTCGCCCTCATATTTGCCCTTTTTATGCAAAGTACTTCAGTGGCTTATGAAATTTTCGAGGTAACTAGAAAAGAAATATTTTTAGGTTTAATAGGCTTATTCGAATTTGCCCCAATTTTGCTTACCGCTTTCTACGCAGGTCAATTGGTCGATAAAATCGATAAACGAAAAATCCTCATGCTCTCCATTGCCACCTACATGCTGATTTCTTTTTTGTTGATGATAATTCATTTTCCAACCGTCCGTAACTATCTCGGAATCAAATATTATTTGGCTCTTTGTTATTTTTGTTTTTTTGTGTTAGGACTTACGAGAGCTTTCAGCGGACCAGCCTTGTTTGCTTTATTAGCTTTGGTCGTACGCAAAGAAAATTACACCAAAGCAATTCCGATTTCGTCTTCCGCTTTCATGATTGGTTCCGTTCTAGGTCCATTAGCAGGTGGCGTTATTTTGGCACATTTCGGAATAGAAATTACCCTGATTTCTGCCTTTTCGATGATGGTACTTTCCATGATCATGTGTATATTAATTTCGGCAAAACCTCCTCAAAAATCAGAAGAATTATCAGAAGAAAGTCCTTGGCAACGTATCAAAGAAGGTCTGAAATTTATTTGGGCTTCTCCCATTATTTTAGCCGTTCTTAGTTTAGATATGTTCGCCGTTTTCTTTGGTGGTGCAGAATCTTTATTGCCGGCTTTTGTAAATAAAGTATTGAATCAAGGTTCTGAAACTTTCGGTTTACTACGCTCAGCGCACGGAATTGGCTCGCTCATTATGTTGTTGCTTTTGTCCTTCATTCCGTCTTTGCTCAAAGGTAATGTTGGGCCAAAATTATTAGGCGCCGTCGGTTTATTTGGCTTATCGATTATTGCTTTTGGTCTGATGAGAAGCGTTGTGTTATGTTTTATCGTTTTGATGTTGGCCGGTTGTTTCGATGCTATTTCCATGGTTATTAGACAAAGCATTCTTCAACTCAAAACTCCCGAAAATCTAAAAGGGAGAGTATCTTCGGTCAATTCTATTTTCGTAAGTTCGTCCAACGAATTAGGCGCATTAGAGAGTGGTTTAGCCGCAACAATTTTAGGATTGGTTCCGGCAATAATTTTCGGTGGAAGCATGACAATACTAACCGTTATCCTAATCGCAGTCTTTATCAAACCAATAAGAAAAGTATATTTAGAATAATCTATTTAAAATAATTTTCAGCTTCGATAATGCTTTCTGGTTTCCCAACATCTATTAGATAATTTCCGGAATGATCGTACCCCAAAATATAGTTTTCTTTCATCAAACGCATATACGTTTTCATGATCGAAAATTTTCCTTCTTCGGTTATTTTATCAAAAATATCAGCCCGTAAAACATGAATTCCGCTAAACGCATATTCGTACAATTTTAGTTTTGGATTGGCGATGATTTCTTCTTCCGTTGTTAGATTATGCCAACCTTGCAAACGCATACCATCAGTAAAAAGCAATTTCCGTGATGAGGTTCTTTTACTCACTGCCAAACTTGCAATTGGTTCGTATTTTTGATGAAAATCTATCAATTTTTTCAGTGGGAAATTTGTCAGAATATCCACATTCATCACGACAAAATCTTCAGTAAAATATTCGCGCGCATTGAGCAATCCACCGCCTGTTTCTAAAATATCTTTTTCGTAAATCAATTGGATTTTCATACCAAAACAATCATTTTCTTCAAGATATTTTTCGATCTGATCAGCAAAATGATGTGTATTGATCACGACTTCATTAATTCCGTTTTGTTGTAGATAGGCTAAATTTCGCTGTAAAAGGGTTTGATGATTGACAACCGCCAACGCTTTCGGGTGCGATAAAGTAAAAGGTTGTAAACGCGTGCCCAGACCGGCAGCAAATAACATGGCTTTCATATCAAAAAAATATTTAGAAAATTAATAAGGAAGATTGATCCAGTTTTTTTCCTCTTGTATCACATGCTGTACATTTACTTTTACCGCAGGATAATGAGTTTTGATAAATTGTGCAATCTGATCGGCACAATAAACCGAACGATGTTGTCCGCCGGTGCAGCCAAAATTAATCTCTAAATTGGCAAAATTACGCTCGATATAATCTTCGATAGAAATACAAATAACTTTTTTTACGCCTTCTAAAAATAAAGGAGCTTTGGTTTTTTCTTCTAAAAAAGTGATTACTTCCTGATCGCGACCAGTCAAAGTTTTGTATTGATCGAATCGACCTGGATTAAGGATTCCTCGACAGTCGAACACAAATCCTCCGCCGTTTCCGGAAGGATCTTGCGGAATTTCTCGTTTATAGGAAAAGCTTCTTACGTTAATGTTGAGCGGTGTGACCATGAATTTTTTGTTTAATTTGATGAATGGTTTCGGGCAAAATCAATTGATGAATTATTGATAAAAGTGCCGGGTATTTTTGTAATAATGGAAAATCGATAATCTTTTTCAGATTTTCTATTCCGAACAGTATACTGTCTAAAAAGTGAGGTTTTCGTTCGATAAGTCCACGCAATCCATACGTTCCTAAGGTTTGTAAAATACGAATTACCACACAATAATGATACGTATCGTATAGCATTTCGTTGGTATAATCTGGAAGATAGATTTTCAGTTGTTGCAAATATTCGTGTAGAAAATCTGTTTTTTTATGATCGGGAAAATTAGCTTTCGCTTGCCAAATTAACGATACCAAATCGTACAACATCGGACCTTCTAAACCTCCTTGATAATCGATAAACGAAGGAGAATTTTGGTAAATCATAATGTTTCTCGATTGGAAATCTCTGAACACAAAACCTTTGGGTTCGAGCTTTTCGAAATCAAGAGAAAATTCCTTGAAATCGTGCAGTAAAGCATTGGGCACAAATGGAATAGATAATGCATCTAGAAAATAAAACTTAAACTGAAATAAATCGCGCAATGCCAAAACTTGATCGAATTTTTGGTAACTATAACAACGATCATAATCGATTAGTTGATGTAAACCAAGCTGGCATTCAATTAGTTTGGTGATAACTTTTCGATATAAATCATCGACATGAGGCGAGTTTTCTTTCACCAAATCCATCAAAGAAGTTGTCCCTAAATCTTCTTGGATATAGAGATCTTTTTCTGTATTGATTTGATAAATTGTTGGCGTAATTTCTGGATGCACTTGATCGAGCAATTGAGTGAAATAGAAAAAGGTTTCATTCTCAACAACATCCGAAGAATATGTAAGAATTTTAGAATCGTGCTCATCCCAAAAACGATAATAACTTCTATTCGAGCCACTTTCTGCTAATTTTTGCAAAGAGTTTGCGGCTTTCAGACCATAATTTTCTTCTACGAAAGAATAGATTTTTTCTGCAATCATGAGAAGTCAAAATTACATAAAAATCTGCAATTTAGAGTACAGTTGTTTTGGCAAAATCGGTCGGTCGCATTTGCATCACAGATAAAAAACTGTTGGTAAAAGCTTGTAAACTGCGATAACCAACCAAATAGGCAATTTCTGAAATCGAAAATTCATTGCTGCTCAACAACTCAATACTTTTGATAATCCGTACCATTTGTAAATATTTATTGAGTGTTAGTCCGGTTTCTTTCTTGAAGATTCGTTCTAGACTTCGTTGAGAAAGTGGAATGTATTTTACCAAATCTTCGATTTTTAACGACTCTGAATAATGTTGATGAATATGCAACAAAACCGCTTGTAGTCTTGGATCGCTAGGCAAAGGCATGTGCAAATGCAAAGCTTGCGCCACAAAGTTGGGCAATTCATTGAGCATTGCTTTTAGAAAAACTTCTTCATCGGCATTTCGGTTGAGTTGTTTCGACCATTTTTCTGCATATTGTATCATCTCTTTCAGCACCGGAGGTACAGAAAACACATCGGCATGTTGGTAAAAAGGCAAAGTTGATTCTACATCGAAAAATATAACCATCAATTTTATTTTGTCAGAATGCGTGTTGGTCTTGTGCAACGTATTGGGCGGAATCCAAGCGGCATGATTCTGTGGAAGTAAAAATACTCTATTTTCGATCGTAAGGTATTGAAAACCACTTTGTACATACACCAACTGAGCCTTGTTGTGTTGATGCAAAATATCGTCGTGTACCCAATGATCCTCATACCAAACAAAGTAAGGTTTCTCTAATTGATCGATATTGATTGGTTTAGACATCTGTCGTTCTATATTAAGTATTTGGCAAAATTAACTAAATTATTCGGTCTACTTTTGTACCGATTAAAAAAAGTATTCAATTTTTATGAAAAATAGTCAGTCTGCACAACCTTCAATTGTGCTTGTAATTCTCAATGTTTTAGTGGTGATTTTAGTGTCTAGTAACTTGCGATCGCCGATTACTGCAGTAGGTCCGGTGCTTACAGAAGTAAGTGAAGCTTTGCATTTGGATAATTTCCAAGGAAGTTTACTAACGTCGATTCCGCTAATTATGTTTGCTGGTTTTTCGGTTTTAGTTAGTCGATTTTCTCAAAAATTAGGTATCAATCGTTTCTTGTTTTATGCGTTAATTATTCTGAGTTTTGGACTTTTTCTACGCGTTTTTGGAACGGTAAGTACTTTGTATATCGGTTCTATTTTGATAGGATTAGGAATTTGTATCGGAAATGTGATAACACCAGGTTATATCAAAAATAATTTTCCTAAACATATTGGTTTAATGACCGGTATTTTCGCCGTGGCAATGAATCTTACAGCCGCTTTTGCGTCAGGTTATAGTATTAAGATTGGCGAATGGACTGGTTATGGTTGGAAAGGTTCGTTGGGTATTTGGTTGATTTTAGGTTTATTAGCATTATTAGTTATCGGGTTAGAGTTGCTTTTTACCAAAACCAAAGATCTTTCGGGTGAATTGCCCGCGCAACACTCAAACCTAAATCTGTTTCGCTCTTCTCAAGCGTGGAATATTAGTATTTTTATGGGAATCCAGTCGTTGGTTTATTATAGTTTAATTTCTTGGTTACCAGCTGTTCTTACCGATTATGGAATGGTAGGAAATCAGCCAGGTTGGGTATTATTTGTTATCCAATTCGCCATGATTCCAATCACATTTGTCGGTCCAATTATCGCCCATAAAATGTCGAATCAAAAAAGCATGATTGTATTTTTAAGTGTCGTGATGTTATTGAGCGTTTTGATGTTTACCTTTTTACAAGATAAATATATTTACGTTTCGGCGGTGTTGCTTGGTTTATCAAATGGATTATCGTTCAGTTTATCAATTTTGTTCTTTTCTATGAGAACCAGATCAAGTTCTGTCGCCATCAAAGTTTCAGGATTAGCACAATCGGTAGGATATTTAGTCGCTGCATTTGGACCACCAATTTTTGGGAAACTACACGATTGGGATCCTTCTTGGCGAATGTCATTTTACTTTTTAGCCATTTGTATTGTGATCATGTTCTTTTTCGGACTGCGTGCTGCAACCAATAAATATGTAGAAGATTCCGTCAATTAAACGGCAATATCTACAAAAGGTGCATCCAAAAAATTGGCCAAATCGGTTGGGTTAATAAGCAACTGAAGGCCAATTTTTCCACCACTTATTGTAATCGTTTCTAAATCTTTTGCCGATTGATCAATCAAAGTCGGCAATTTTTTTTTCATTCCAATTGGGGAGCAACCTCCATGAACATAACCTGTCAAACCAAAAAGTTTTTTTTGTGGGAGAAGTTCTATTTTTTTTCGTCCGATAAGTTTGGCAATTTTCTTAAAATCAACTTGTGCATTCCCGGCAACCACCACAACCAAATATTCTTTTTTATCATCTTCGAGCACCAAAGTTTTGTAAATAGTTTCTAATGGAATCGATAAGTAGTCGGCAACCCCTTTTGCGCTAATGTCGGGAATATTGGTAGGATATTCTCGCAGCTCATACGATATTTTGTGTGCATCTAATAAGCGTATTGCATTGGTTTTTTGAGCCATTTTTTTATGAGTTTTTTTGTTCTATTTCATTGAAGTCTTCATCATCTTCTAACAAATATTCGGGAAGTTGTTTCTTAGTTTTTACTCCTAATTTTCGCATCTTATCTACTTGATTGATTAGATTTCCACGACCAGTACTTAGTTTTTTAAAGGCATTTTCATACGCATTTTGTGAGGCGCCTAAGGCTTTACCAATATCTTCTAAATCTTGGATAAAATTCACAAACTTATCGTGCAATTTTGTTCCTTGATTCACAATTTCAATTGCATTTTTATTTTGTAAATCTTTTTTCCATAAATCGGCAATTAATTTTAGACTCGCGATCAAATTTGTTGGACTTACCAAAAGTATTCGTTTTTCATAAGCATAACTCCAAAGCTCATGATCGGCTTGCATTGCTAGTAAATATGCAGGTTCTATCGGTAAAAACATCATCACAAAATCCAACGATTGAGCCAAATCATCGTACGATTTTTCACTCAAATCTTGTATGTGTTTTTTGACTGCCAAGACATGTAAATTCAATTGTTTTTGTTGTTCTTCCACATCTGCAGTAGAACAAAAACGTTCGTACGCGTTGAGAGAAACTTTAGAATCGACAATGATAATTCGCTCATCGGGCAATTGAATCAAAACATCTGGACGAAGTTGTTTCCCGTACTCATCTTTTATCGTTTGTTGTACAAAATATTCTCGATCACGCACCAAACCAGATTGCTCCAAGATTCTTTCTAGAATCATTTCTCCCCAATTACCTTGTTGTTTTGTTTGTCCTTTTAGTGCATTGGCCAAATTATTGGCTTGTTCGCTTACCAAATTGGTTTGTTGCACCAATTCTTTGATTCGGTCAGATAGTGAAAATCGTTCCTTTGATTCCTTATCATAGGTTTCATTCACTTTTTGTTTGAACGAACTAATTTCTTCCTGAAATGGTTTTAGTAAAGTTTCTAAAGATTGAAAATTTTCATTTTTGAATTTCACACTTTTCTCTTCTAATATTTTTTGTGCCAATTGCTCAAATTCCAACTTAGCTTTTTGTTGTAATTCTTCAAAATATTTTTGTTGCTCAATCTGCTTTTCATGCAAGCTTTTTTTCTCCGTTTCTAAAGTTGATTTTTCTGTCACCCATTGCAATTTTTCTTGCTTCAACAACTGCAATTGTTCTTCTTTTTCATACAAATCAATTTGCAATCGATCAATTTGTTCTAGATAATTTTCTACTTTAGTTTTAAGATTTTCTGTTTGGATTTTGTTTTCGATGTTTTTATTAATCAATTCATTATGAAGGTTATTTAAACTATTTTTTGCATTTTCCAATTCAATGAATTTTTCTTTCAGATGCGAATTTTCAAGCTCAAAAGCTTTTATATCATCTTTCAGAGTTTGATATTCTTTTGGTGATAAATAGTTTTTTTTCCAAGTAAAAAACATCCAAACGAATACGAAAATTGAACATAGAATTAAGATAAATAAAATTATTTCAAGGGTTTTCATAGGAATAGATTTCGTTTATTTATTTTTTTCTTCGATCCATTTCGAAAGATATTTTGTTGCCATCAAACCTTGTTGTTGCATCAAGGTTCCAACAATATTTTGATTTCGGTAGGAGGAAATATTGTTAGAAATATCGTCAATTTTTTGTTTAAATTTAATACTCCAAATAGTCAAATCAAATTTTCGTCGCAAAAGTTGAAAGCCGAATGTTTGTTTTTCAGTCCAAACTTCTTCATTTTGATACAAATCTATTAGATTTTGATAAGAATCATTTTCGTCCAAAACATAACCTGGCCATTGCTCATCTATTATTCCTTCTGTCCCGATTGGGCTTGTCACCGAAGGTGTCCCGGCGTGCATTGCATCAATAAATTTACCTTTAAGTCCGGCGCCAAAAGGAATAGGAGCAAAGAGAACTCGGTAATTTTGCATCATTTTTTGTGCATTTTCAGCTCTCCCTAAAACATAAAAACCTTCTTTTGGTTGTTGCAATTGTTGAACTTTCTCAGTGCAATACGCTCCATAAATATGCATTTCTACTTGAGGAAGTTGTTTTCTAATAGTTGGCCAAATTTGCTTTATTATTCGTGCGGTTTCGTAATTTGGCAAGTGCATAAAATTCCCGATAAAGCAAAAGTTTTTTCGTTCAGCGAAATTTGGTAATGTTTCTGGTTTTGCGAGCTGTTCTACAAATGGAAGGTAAAAAAGTTGTGCAGTTGGAATATTGAATTGTTCAATCAAAAGTTTTTCTTCATTTTCGGAGATAATCAAACTTAGATCAGATCGATAAATACTGCTCAATTCTCTTTTTGCAAGAGTGGATAAAGGAAAAAGGGATACTGATGTGTTTTTTTTGTATGCTTCGGTTCGAGCTTCGCGAAGAAAATGTAAATCTTCAGTATCTAAAATTTGAATGCTTTTCGGACTAAATTCTTTTACTCGCCAACCAAATTGCTCTTCGATCATAAATCGATCATACACCACAATATCAGGCGAAAGTTCTTGGATATAATCATCAAAACTAGAATCGTTTAGGGTAAGTTGTACTTCTTCAACCGAAAGAGAATTCAACGGAAAAGAAAACTCAGATTTTTGAGCACTTGACCCAAATAGAACTTGATAATCGAAACGCTGAAAAAGCTGTACCAATTGTATAATTCGCCAACCAGCAGCAGAAGAAGTCGGTTCGGGCCAAACCAAACCGATAAAAAAGACTTTCTTTTTATCCATAAAAACAAAGGTAGGCGATTTCTCACCAACCTTTGCTAATTTCTATTTGGAAGTTAGTTTACTCCAATGGATTTACTTCATCAGCAACCGGGAATTCTTGACCGGTATTTCCTACAACTTTGTTAAGTTCGAATCGAGCAGTATCCGTCATATTTGCACCACCTGCTAATTTTACTTTGTCGAGTAAATCAAGCGCTAATTTTTCTTCTTCTCTTTGTTCATTTACCAACCATTGCATAAAATTCCAAGTAGCCCAATCTTCTTCTTCCATACTCATTTTTACAATTTTATAAATAGCGGTTGTATTGTTTATTTCTTGTTTGAGAACAGCCTCGAAACATTCCAAAATATTTTTAGGTTGTGGTCCTGGTTTTTCGATAGCGTCAATCGTAACCGTTCCACCTCTTTCTTGAATATATTCTATGATTTTTGCCATATGAACACGCTCTTCTTGCGAATGTTTCATCATAAAATCTTTTACGCCATCTAATTGATGTTCATCCGCCCAACAAGCCAACATTAAGTACATTTGAGATGAAAATGCTTCAGTTGTAACTTGATCATTCAACGCTTTTTGAAGTGTTTTTGATAATCTGTTTGTTTGCATAATTTTTATTTTTGTGTTTAAGGGTTATATCCAAAAGTTGTGCCTTTTGGTCTTTTTTAGAATAAAATTTAGATTAAATTCTTGATATCAAGATACAATTTATATCCTAAAAATAATAGAATTTTGGTAGGGAATCGTCTTGATTTCCTTATATTTATATTGATTATATACAAGCAATGGAGAAACAAGTTTTTACATTTTTAGAACACCTAAAAAAGAATAATAATCGCGAATGGTTTCAGGAACATAAATCGGTTTATGAAGGAGCAAAAGCAAGTTTTGATCAACAAGCCGAAGCACTGCATCTTGCTTTGTCGCAATTTGATGAGTTTGATGTTCCTCATATTTTTAGAATTTATCGTGATGTTCGCTTTTCAAAAGATAAAACACCTTATAAAACCAATTTTTCTGTCATCTATAAACGGCAACAACCGAGAAATCGAGGAAGTTTTTATGTGCATATAGAACCAGGAAATTCTTTCATTGCAGGTGGTTTTTGGCGACCAGAAAAAGAAGATTTACTCAGAATTAGACAAGCAATTGCTTATGAGGATTCTTTGCAGAAATTAATCAATTCTTTGCATGCAAAAGATAACGGTTTTGTGATGAGCGGTGAGCAATTGAAACGAATTCCAAGAGATTTTTCTGCCGATCATGAACGCGAAAATCTATTGCGATACAAACAATTTCTTTTCAAGAAAGACATTTCAGATGAAATGGTTCTGAGCAAAGATTTTATAACTTTTGTTGCGGAGGCTTATCAAGAATTGCAACCAATTTTTCAGTATATGACCGAAGTGTTGACGACAAATGCCAACGGCGAATTGTTGTATGATGAATAGTTTATTGGTATTGACTCATCAAACCATTATCAAAAGCAGTCCAATACGAAGCTTTTAATCCAGCTTTTTTTAGAACATTATTGGTCCAAGTATTGCACGTATGAAAAATACTATATTTCCCATTTGCTTCATAGAATGCATCATCATCACCATATTGTGCATCTGTTTTGATGTTTATGGGTTGATTATTTTGCCAAATTATCGTTTCTTTTATCGAGTTGATAATGGATTGATATTGCGCATCAGAAATCCAAATTGGGCGTGTTAATTCGTCTTCATTTACCGCCTTATAATAAGTAACATGCAAAGCCGCTTTTCCTAAACCCGTCGCCGCAACGAAAGCTGTAGAAGGTTTTAGGTCTTTCCACTCGGGAGTATCGAGGTAAAATCCCTTATCTCCCCAGCCAATTCCAACATATTCGAAATGTGTATCTTTTCCTTTTGTATCTGTATAGGGGAATAATTTTGCCCAATTGATTTGAGAAGTTTCTACCGGAAGCACCAAATCTGTATGCACCTTGTTCGATCGAATGAAAATTAGTTTTGTGGGGTGAACATCTTCTTTGGGCAAGACTGTTTTTCTCGACAAAGTATATTCTACCGCCAAATAGATAAAGGTAAATCCTATCAAAAACCCTAAGAAAACTAAGACAAAGCGAAGAAGTTTTTTCAACATAAATCAAACATTAGTAAAGACAAGATAATGAAACTTATCAATTCTTTTGCCAAGGAGTAAAAAAGATTTGTAGGATAGTATTGGTAGGATGAAAAGAATAGTTGTAATTTTGCAGAGCTTAAAATGGAATCGGGTGGAAATCCTGAACTGTCGCGCAACTGTGATGAATTTTTTTCTAAGTCAGGTCTTTTTTAAGTAGTAAATGCTTTCGCGATTGAGGCCAAACCTTCATTCATCGAAGCATGGTAGGATATTGAAAATCAATACTATGCAAAATTTATGTCTTCATTCTATTTCTTTTGCTTCTCAACGGAAATCCGTTTGGGCAGTATTGTTTTGTAGAGTTCATCCTGCCTAATTCGTTAGAAAAAAGTAAAAGATTATGATAACCAAAGAAGAATACCTGCAAGCAAAAGAGTCTTTGCAAGATGGGAAAATTACCCAAGATATTTTTTTGTTGATCGAACAAAAATACGAGCAAGATAAACAGCGTAAAAATCAATTAGCATCTGAAGAATGGGTAGAAGATAATGCATTGAACAATAGAATAAAAAATGCTGAAACTGTCGTGTACAAAGCTGTTTTCCCGGGAGACACAAATCACCATAATACCATGTTTGGTGGGACAGTTTTGAGTTATATGGATGAAGTAGCTTTCCTTACAGCGACCCGTTTTAGTAGAAAACCAATTGTTACGGTTTCGAGTGATAAAATTAATTTCGAACATTCTATTCCGAGTGGTACGATTGTGAAAGTTGTTGGTAAAGTTGCCGAAATCGGGAGAACAAGTATGAAGGTTTTGATTGAAGTTTTTACCGAAAGTATGTACCGAGAAGGCTCTGAATTGGCTATTACAGGGACTTTTACCTTGGTTGCAATCAATGAAAATAAGCGACCTGTTCCTATTTTATAAATTAAATTGAAAATGAAAAAAAATCGTTTCTATACCGAAACGATTTTTTTATTCTTGTGTTTCTTATTTTTTTTATAAGGAAAAAGAGCGTACTGCTTCTAATGTTTTGTCGATTTCTTGTTGCTTGATTGCATCAGAAATAAACCAAGTTTCATAACCAGAAGGCGCTAAATAAACTCCATTTTCTAACATATGATGAAAGAATTTATTGAAGATTGAATGATCGGCTTTTTGTGCTGTATCAAAATCAACCACTTCGTGATCTGCAAAGAAAACAGACATCATAGATCCTAATTGGTTGATCTGATGAGCAATGCCTTTTTCGGTAAAAATAGATTTTATTTCTCGGGTTAAAGTTTCGGTTGTTTGATCGATACGTTTATACAAATCCAAATCATTTTTCAGGAGATTGAGAGTTGTAAAACCAGCACGCATCGCAATTGGGTTACCACTCAACGTTCCAGCCTGATAAACAGGTCCATTTGGTGCAAGGAAATCCATAATTTCTTTACGCGCCGCAAAAGCTCCCACCGGAAAACCTCCACCGATTACTTTTCCGAAAGTTACAATATCCGCATCGATGCCTAATCTTTTTTGCGCTCCGGCGATATCAAGACGGAATCCTGTCATCACTTCATCAAAAATTAACAAAGTTTTATTTTTTTCGCACAAAGATTTCAGACCTTTTAAGAATTCAGGGTCAGGTAGAATACAGCCCATGTTTCCTGCAACTGGCTCGATAATAATGGCTGCAATCTGATCTTTATTTTCTTCGAAAATTTGTTCTACCGATGCCAAATTATTGTATTTCGCTAATAAGGTATCTTTCGCAGTTCCTTGTGTAACTCCAGGCGAATTCGGATTCCCAAAGGTAATTGCACCTGATCCAGCTTTGATTAGAAACGAATCTGAATGGCCATGATAACATCCTTCGAATTTGATGATTTTATCTCGATTGGTATAACCTCTTGCCAAGCGAATCGCCGACATACAAGCCTCTGTACCAGAGTTCACCATTCTGATTTGATCGATGTTCGGAACCAAACTAATGATTAGTTTGGCGATTTCGGTTTCTAATTCAGTAGGCGTCCCAAAAGAAAAACCAGACTTCAATTGTTCGGTCGTAGCGGCAAGCACTTCGGGATGTGTATGTCCCAAAATCATTGGTCCCCACGAGTTGATATAGTCGATATAGTTTCTGTCATCTTCATCGGTAAGATAAGCCCCGATTGCTTTTTTGATGAAAAGAGGCGTTCCACCTACCGATTTAAAAGCTCTTACAGGAGAATTTACGCCGCCTGGAATATAGTTTTGCGCTTCTTGAAACAAAGCACTACTTCTTTGATAAATCATATTTATGTATTTTGAAGACAAATTTCGTGAATTTAAGGCACAAAAAAAACCTTCCGAAAAGGAAGGTTGATCGATTATGCTTTAATTCTTTTTTTCAGATTTAGAAACTGTCCAACTTTTGGTTGTGTTCCAGGTTCCATGCGATTCATTTTGTAGAGATTATTCACTTTTATCCCAAATTTTTGAGAAATCGAATACATATCTTCACCTTCTCGCACTCGGTAAGCTTCTTGGGTACCTTTTGCTTTTTTCATACCAAAGAAAATAATCTGTCCTTCTTGTAGAGTAGATCCTAAAGTAATTTCGTTGTATTGAGCTAATTTAGAGGGAGCGGTATTGTACATTTTTGCCAAAGAACCGAGTGTTTCTCCATTTTTTACCACAACATATTGTATATTGTTCGGATGATTTTTCATGCGTAACGAAGGCAATTCGGGCTGACTATTGAAAATAATACTGCGTTCTCTTTGATTCAATTCTTCTTTTGATTCTTGAATTGGAGTAGAAGCATAGTTCTTTTTTTCTTTAATTGAATGAACATTCGAAGCTAAAATAACTTGAGTCGTTTCGTCTTTTTCGATTTGATGCGTTTTTTCTTCTCTTTTTTCTTTTTGGATAATTTTTGTTTCCGTGCTTTTACTGGGAAAGGTTTTGCTACTTACCCAATACCCTCCTTCGGGAGCATCAAATTGGCCATATAAACTTACCAATTGTGTGTATACTTCTTCTTCTTTTATCCGATCAAATTGATGTAAATTATATTGTTCTATTTTAGAAATAAGCATGTTAGGATATTTTGGGTTAGTTGCATATCCTGCCTTTTTCAGACCATTCGCCCAACCTTTGTAATCGGTAACCGATAAGGTAAAAAGATTTTTATAATAAGGTCGTTCTGCCAAAAATTTCGAGTGATCGCGGTAACTATCTTCTACCGTTGCATACACCCGGAAACATTCTCCTTTGGCATCATCATCATGATAAATTTTATCTCCTGTCCATTCGGTCTTGCATTTTATCCCGAAATGATTGTAGGCTTGTTCTGCTAATCTGCTTTGTCCGCCACCGGTTTCTATCAAACCTTGCGAAAGGGTAATACTCGCAGGAATATTATACAACGCTTGTTCTTTTACCGCTAAGAGCGCATGTTTACGAATATAGTCTATGTCGCGAGCATTTTGTGCGTAGGTCGTAGAGGCGGTCAGTAAACCAAAATAGATTATAAGTTTTTTCATGCATTTATTTTTGATTCAACAAAATCCAAACCCATTCCTTTGTTCCCTTGCAAACCTCCTGTATGGATTGCAAGAATAGTGGTGTTGGGTAGGAAATAATCATTTTCGATCATCGAAATTAATCCAAATAACATTTTTCCTGTATACACCAAATCTAAAGGAATTTTGGTTTGATGATAAAATGTTTTTACAAAATTAATTAATTCTTCCGAAACTTTTGCGTATCCATTAAAATGAAAGTCGTTAATTAACTCATAATTAGTAAATAACGTAAATTTTTTGATTTCATTGTGTAAAAAGTCAGAATTTTTTAGTGCAGGAAAACCCAAAGCTATCTGATTGTTTTGTAGACTTTTGATGATTCCACTAATCGTTCCGGCCGTTCCGACAGGGCAACAGATATACTGAAAATCTTGCATGCGTTCGTCGATTATTTCTTCGCAGCCTTTGACAGCGAGCGAATTTGTACCACCTTCTGGAATGATGAATGCTTCACCAAATTCTTGTTGCAATGCTTCTAAAAAGGATTGGGCTGTTTTATTTCGGTAGGAAGTACGGTCGATAAATTTTAACGTCATGCCATTTTCTTGTGCCAATTGCAAAGTAGGATTGAGGTCTTTTTTCGTTGCCAATTCATCACCTCGAATAATTCCGATAGTTTCAAAACCAAATTCAGCTCCAGCTGCGGCTGTTGCGGCTATATGGTTGGAAAAAGCTCCACCAAAAGTTATGATTCTTTTATAATTTAAACGATTAGCTTCTAGTAGATTGTATTTTAGTTTTCGGTATTTATTTCCCGAAATAGTCGGATGCAACGTATCTTCTCGTAAGATGGACAAACGTATGTTTTTTTCTGTTAAAATCGGAAGATTGATAGTTTCAATTTCGGCTTTTTGTTCGGGCCAATGCATTATAAATATTTTATAAAAGAATAAAATTTTCTTGTTTTCAGATAATCCAAATTATCATCATTTTCGTAAGCTTCTCTTTCGAAACAAATATTTCTATAAGCTTCAGAAGCATTTCGAGTGATGCATAATCGAATCAAAAATTCTATCAAATACCAAATAAAAAAAATAAACCAAAGCAATTCCACCTGTTGCACGAGATGAATTGTTTCGTGGTTCATTGTTCGTAAATTGTTTTTAGTTTTCGCTTCGCGGACAATGATAAATGGGAAAATTGTCATCGCAACGACATTTTTGCTAAGCAAATATTTTGATACGATTGTCCACATAATTGTCCTGTTTGTTGAGCAATTTTATTGGGAGGATTTATTTTTTATCCACCGTCGTTTGATCGAATAACTCTTGATTTTTCGGTAAGTTTACCAAACTATCTTTATGATCGGACCAAAGAGTTTTGATTTGTTCACTTGCTTGCGTCAAAGGATCTAACAAAAGACTATTTTCTTTGAGCTCTGGAAAAAATAAACTCCCAATCGGACTGATAATATGCAAAACCGAAGAGCTAATCATAAGAAAAATTGCAATTCCTAAAGCTGCACCAGCAAGTCGATTAACAAAACCTAAGCCAATGGTTTGAATAGATTTTTGTACCAATGTTGACAATACTTTTATGGTAATAAAAATTAGCGCAAAAGTAAGCAAGATAGCGATTAAGGAAATGAAACTTTCGGAAATCCATTCTACCGAATGTAAGAAAACTTCCATCCAATGATAGGCTTTTAAGCTGATAAAAAGCGCGATAAGAAATCCGAAAAATCCTACCAATTGCGCAATAAAACCTCGAGAATAACCTCTAACAGCTCCGATAATTAAAAAGAATCCCAAAAAGAGATCTAAGGTATTGAGTTGATTCAACTGAAAAATTTAAGCTTCTACATTGAGATGTTTTTCGGCAATAGATTTTATTTTTTGCACCAAAACATCGATATCTTCTTTGGTATTGAAATGGCTAAATGATACTCGAAGCGGAGTGAAATTTTGTAAATCATCTTGACTATAAATTGCCGACATTACGTTAGAAACCGTTGCAGCACCAGAACTACACGCACTTCCTTGAGAAACGGCAATGCCAGCCAACTCAAGTTCGAAACCTATCAACGCATCTTGAAAAGGTAATTTCAGACTCAAAACGGTATAAAGACTTTTCTCCAAATCATCACTCAAACCATTGAATTCGATTTCAGGAATTTCTTTTCTCAATTCATCTATTGCATAAGCTTTTAGACCTTTGATCGTTTTCTGATAATGATCCATGTTTTCAACACACAATTCCAACGCTTTTGCCAAACCTACAATTCCATAAACATTTTCGGTCCCCGAACGCATATTTCTTTCTTGTCCGCCTCCGGTAATAAGAGGTTTGATGTGCGTAGATTTTTTGGCATACAAAAATCCACTTCCTTTAGGACCATGAATTTTATGCGCCGAACATGAAGCAAAATCAATTCCTAATGCTTCAAAATCCAAAGGATAATGACCAACAGTCTGAACTGTATCGGTATGAAAAAGAGCATTGTTTTCTTGGCATAATTTACTGATAAATTCAATGTTCAGAAGATTTCCAATTTCATTGTTTGCATGCATCAACGAAACCAAAGTTTTTTTGGATTGATCTTTAATTAATTCAGAAAACTGATCATAATCAATACAACCATCTTCATCTAAATTAAGACGAATAACTTCAACCTTTTTTGTAGATTCTAATTCTTTTATGGTTTCTTGGACGCATTTATGCTCAAGAGAAGTAGTGATAATTCTTTCGACTCCCAAATCTTTCACACAAGAACGAATCACTGTATTATTGGATTCTGTACCCGATGAAGTAAAGTATATTTCGGCTGGACTCACATTGACAAAAGAAGCAATTTTCTTTCGGGCCAATTCGAGTAATGCTTTTGCTTCTCTCCCAAAAATATGGGTAGAAGAAGGATTTCCGTAAACATTTTTCATGGCGTGAACCATTTCGTCTATTACCGCAGGATCCAATTGAGTAGTAGCCGCATTGTCCAAATATACTTTTTGCATTGTTTTACTTTTTTGTGTTCTACAAATTTAAAAAAATATAAGGATAATTAATCGATTTTAACGATTTTCATCAAATCGTACCAAATCTGAACTCATGAAACGCCATTCGGGAGTAAGAAGTGTTCCTTTTTTTATCTCGAACCAAGGGGAAAGTTCTGGATTTTCTGTATTATTAAGAATATGAATTTCTTGAGAGGGATAAAAGCTTTGCGCCAACAAGACAATTCGTGCACCTTTCATGTTTTCTGCCATATCGAGCACCATGACAGCATGACTTTTTGCTCCACTATTCTGGAAAAAGACATCTCCAATTTGTATATCTTTTAGCCCGATAGGCGAGGTGTAGTTCGACAGGGAAGAAGGTTTTAGATGATCATACGCATAATCTAGGTAGGATAAAAAAACAGAATATTCTTTGGAGTTACTATAAGAATTGAAGTTTTTTATATCTTTTTCTTCACGATCAAAACGTATTCTATTGAATTTTTTCGATTGAAAGAAATATTCATTTCTCAAACGAAAAACTGCATTGCTATAAACTTGTTTATTTTTATTTGTGATAGGAAGATTGAGAACGGCCGCATAAAGATTTGAATTTTCTTTGATGCTTCCATCGAAATTTTTCACTTTCGTGCCATGTGGTTTGAAGGTTAAATTTCTTAGGAAGTTAGAAAAGTCGTGTTCATCCATCACACGGACAAAACCATCTGGCGTTTCTATTCGGTTAGAAAGAACACTTGCATTGTTATTAATGTGAACAAAATCTGCTGTGTTATTTTTATTCGTTGAAGAACTTAATAAATTCTCAAACGAAACCTCATTCAAAGCAGAACATCCAATATTCAATAGGGAAACAGCGACAATATAAAAAAAAATCTTCTTCATTTTTTCAAGTAAATAGAGTCATCAAATTGTATACCAATTTCGGTTGAATTAATCTTTTAATGCATTAATTTGATCTCGTAAAGATGCAGCTTGGATAAAATCTAAATTTTTTGCTGCCTTTTCCATCGCAGTAGTCAATTCGTCTATCCTTTGTTGTTTTTCTTCGGCAGTATACGGTTCGCTACTTTCGGCAGCCACAGCGGTTAAATGTTTTTGTTCGTACGGATTAACCTCAAAACTCTCTGCCTGTTGATTAAGCGATACGATTTTTTTGTGCAATGGTTGTGGCGTTTTACCATGTTCTACATTGTATTTATGCTGAATTTCTCTTCTTCTATTTGTTTCGTCAATAGTTTGTTGCATACTATCCGTTATTTTGTCCGCATACATAATGGCTAAACCATTAATATTTCTAGCAGCACGACCAACAGTTTGGGTGAGGGAACGATTACTACGTAAAAAACCTTCTTTATCTGCGTCTAAAATTGCAACCAATGAAACTTCTGGTAAATCGAGTCCTTCTCGCAAAAGATTTACACCCACCAAAACATCAAAAAGACCAGCGCGAAGATCGGCCATAATTTTTACCCGTTCTAAGGTATCCACGTCGGAGTGAATATAATTTGTACGAATTCCGTATTTTATCAAGAATTTCGTTAATTCTTCCGCCATTCTTTTGGTTAAGGTAGTAACCAAAACTCGTTCATCGAGTTCTACTCTTTTTTGGATTTCTTCCATTAAATCATCCATTTGATTTTGAGTAGGACGAACTTCTATTATCGGATCTAATAAACCTGTCGGACGAATAACTTGTTCAACAACAACTCCTTCCGATTTTTCTAATTCATATTTCGCAGGTGTCGCAGAAACATAAATAACTTGGTTTTGCAACGATTCGAATTCCTCAAACTTTAATGGTCTATTGTCCATTGCTGCAGGTAAGCGAAAACCATATTCTACCAAATTTTCTTTTCTAGATCGGTCACCACCATACATCGCATGCACTTGAGAAACGGTTACGTGAGATTCATCAATCACCATAAGATAATCTTCAGGAAAATAATCGAGCAAACAGAAGGGCCGAGTACCCGGTTCTCGTCCGTCTAGATAGCGAGAATAATTTTCGATCCCAGAACAATAGCCTAATTCTTTGATCATTTCCAAATCAAATTCGGTTCTTTCTTTTAGGCGTTTAGCTTCTAACGATTTTCCAATTTCACTAAAATATTCAACTTGTTTTCCTAAATCTATTTGAATATTTTGAATCGCACCATTAAGTGTTTCCTTCGAAGTAACAAATAAATTGGCTGGATAAATATTTATTTTTTCTAGGTTGGATAATGTTTTTCCTGTTTCAATATCAAAAATTGAAATTTCTTCTACTTCATCTCCAAAAAAACTAAGGCGAATTCCATCATCCGCATAAGCCGGATAAACATCAATAGTATCACCTTTTATACGAAAATTTCCGCGAAGAAATGCGCCTTCGGTACGTGCGTACAATGATTGAACCAATTTATGCAACAAATGAGTTCGCGAAATAATTTGACCTTGCTCTAAAGAAATAACGTTTTTATGAAATTCGGTAGGATTACCGATACCGTACAAACAAGAAACTGAAGCAACCACCAAAATATCGCGACGACCCGACAACAAAGAAGAAGTTGTGCTAAGACGTAATTTCTCTATTTCTTCATTGATTGATAAATCTTTTTCGATGTACGTTCCCGAAGTAGGTAAATATGCTTCCGGTTGATAATAATCGTAGTAAGATACAAAATATTCTACTGCATTATTCGGAAAAAATTCTTTGAATTCCATATACAGCTGTGCAGCCAACGTTTTGTTGTGCGCAAGAACCAAGGTCGGTCGCTGAATTTCTTTGACCACATTGGCGACGGTAAAAGTTTTTCCGGAACCGGTTACTCCTAAAAGTGTTTGGTATTTATCCCCATTGAGAATTCCTTGGGCTAAACTTTTTATTGCTTGTGGCTGATCTCCTGTTGGTTCAAAAGCCGATTTTATTTCGAATTGCATTCTACAAAATTACAAAGAAATATAAAAAATAAAAAGGCGACTTATGAGTCACCTTTTCATCAAAACCACAAAAAAATGAGAAAACTGTTTACTTTTATTTAAACAAACTTCCTACAAATAATTAGGCAAACAAGTTGTCTGCGCTAATCGGTTGCAAATATAAAAACACTTTTTGTCGGATTGTAATAAATTTAATAGTATTTATCTTTGTCGTTGATAGATGCTATCTATGTGTTTATGTAAGTGGCAGATAGTTAGTGTTTTAGTTTGATTAAATAGGGTAAGTAGTGTATGAGTTACACCGATGAATTTTTCGCTTCGTTCCAAAGTTGATCAAGTGTCGAAAGATCAATTTCGCCCAAGCCTAAGTTTTTTTGTCGAGCCAATTCTTCTAATTTCTGAAATCGAAGTATGAATTTTTGATTGGTTTTACTCAAGGCATCATCAGGATTGATCCCAACAAAACGCGCATAGTTGATCATCGAAAATAAAACATCACCGAATTCTTCTTCTTTCAATTGTGGATTTTGTTCGGTTTCGTATTCATTAATTTCTTCTTTTACTTTATCCCAAACTTGTTTGGCATTTTCAAAATCAAAACCAATTCCTTTTACTTTATCTTGGATTCGATAAGCTTTTATCATCGCTGGCAAAGAAGTAGGAACGCCTGAAAGAACAGAAGTATTACCTTCTTTCAGTTTTATTTTTTCCCAATTTTCGAGAACTTCTTCTTGCGTTTCGGCTTTTGTATTTCCGTAAATATGTGGATGTCGGAAAATTAATTTTTCGGTAAGTTGTTGTAGGACGTCTGCAATGTCAAAATCATTGGTTTCAGACGCAATTTTAGAATAAAAAACCAGGTGAAGCATTACATCACCTAGTTCTTTTTTTATTTCTTGTAAGTCGTGAGAAAGAATCGCATCAGATAATTCGTACACCTCTTCTATCGTTAAGGTGCGCAAACTTTCCATAGTTTGTTTGCGATCCCAAGGACATTTTTCGCGCAATTCATCCATTACATCTAAAAGATGATTAAAAGCTTCTAGTTGCTTTTTGCGCAGTGTTTTCATTGTTCCTTACTCTTTGTCTTTTTTAGTTGCTTTTTTAGCCGCAGGTTTTTTTTCTGCTTTGTCTTCTTTTTTAGAATCAGAAGCCTTTTTTGTTGTTGTTTCCTTTTTAGCAGTTGTTTTTTTAGCCGCCGGTTTTTTCTCAGCCTTTTCTTCTTTTTTCACTTCCTCTTTTGGCTCTTCTTTAGCTTCTTCTACTTGAGGAGTTTCGCCATTTTCTGCAGCTTCTACTTGTGCTTTATGTTCAGCAATTGCTTTTTCGACTGCTTCTACATCGATGTTTAATAAACCTTTCGATTGTAATAAATTATACCATTGGAAAAGTTTTTTAAGGTCAGAATCATAAACGCGTTCTGCATCATATTCTGGTAAAACTTCTTCCATGTAAGCACGTAAATTGGCTCCAGATTCTTTGTGATTAATCGCTTGTCCGCCGTTTTCTTTTTTGTAGATTCTGAAGAAAACTTCTGCTAAAGGATGTTCTTGTGATACACCATAAATCGCAACATTGTCTAACAAACTAACGTTGTAGTTTGCTGCAATATTCATTTTCTTTCCTTTTTCTAAATCTTCTACTACGAAACCATTACGGGTTTGTGAAATTAATTTGTATAAACCTGGTTTTCCTGAAATAGCTATAACTCTTGATAAATCCATACTATGTTATGTTTTAGGGCTCTATGAAGGGAATTTCATTTTATAATGTATAGAAACATTCCCTTTTGTTATGTTTTTTAATTTGTTACTAATTAATTTTTTTTTGAAACTCGAAAGATAATCAATAAATAACTTTCCATCCAAATGATCATATTCATGTTGAATAACTCTTGCCGGCAAACCTGTAAAACTTTCGGTATGTTCTACAAAATTCTCATCGAGATAGGTTAGTGTAATGCCTTCTGGGCGAGCTACATCTTCATGGATGTTTGGGATACTTAGACAACCTTCTGTAAATTTCCATTCGTCGCCAAAGGTTTCGATTTTTTTTGGATTTATGAAAACTTTTTTGAAATTTTCTAAGGTTTCTTTCTCCTCTGCATTGTCTTCATCTTCGGCAAACGGACGACAATCCACAACAAACAATCGGATACTCTTCCCAATTTGTGGTGCGGCTAATCCTACACCACTCGAATCGTACATCGTATCAAACATATTGTCGATTAATTCGGGTAAATGAGGATAATCTTGCTCGATTAAAGCAGTCTTTTTGCGTAATATTGGGTCGCCATAAGCGATAATTGGTAAAACCATGTTGTTGTACTAAGAAATTTGTGCAAAGATACAATCTTATTTTTTTGATAAAAATGATTGGAGAATAATTGTTGCACTTATTTTATCCAAAGAGCCTTTTGCTTGACGATCTTTCTTCTTCATACCACCACTTATTTGGGTTTGAGAGGCCATCTTGCTGGTAAACATTTCATTCTCGCGATGAATCGGTATCTGAGGATATGTTTGTTTGAATTTTACGATGAATTTCTGGATTTCGTCTTCGATAGGATTCAATTCACCTGATAACTTTACAGGTAAACCAATCACTATTTCCGATACCTTTTCTTGGGCAAAATACGTTTCCAGAAAATTGAATAATTCTTTTGTATCAATTGTATCTATTGGTGTAGCAATGATTTGCATTTCATCAGTTACAGCAATTCCGGTTCTTTTCCCACCAAAATCCAAGGCCATTATTCTTCCCATAATCGTGTATAAAAAAGCAAAGTTATTTCATCAGAAGTAGAATACCTAAGAAACAACTTATATTTGTAGGAAAGTTTCATAAAAAAATAAAACAAAAATAACATGGAAAATCTACAAAAGCTCATCGAACAAGCTTGGGAAAACAAAGATTTGTTACAGAAAACAGAATATCAAGACGCTATCCGTCAGGTTGTTGAACTTCTAGATCAAGGAACTCTACGTGTTGCCGAACCGACAAATGATGGATGGTTGGTGAATGAATGGGTAAAAAAAGCGGTAGTAATGTATTTCCCAATCCAAACGATGGAAACGCAAGAAGTTGGTATTTTCGAATTTCATGATAAAATTCCTCTGAAAAAAGATTATGCTTCGAAAGGAATTCGTGTTGTTCCAAATGCGGTAGCAAGACATGGCGCATACATTTCTTCGGGTGTTATTCTGATGCCTTCTTACGTAAATATTGGCGCTTATGTAGACGAAGGAACCATGGTCGATACTTGGGCAACAGTGGGCTCTTGTGCACAAATTGGTAAAAATGTTCACTTATCGGGTGGAGTAGGTATTGGTGGCGTTCTCGAGCCGTTACAAGCGGCGCCAGTGATCATAGAAGACGGTGCTTTCATCGGTTCTCGTTGTATTGTTGTAGAAGGTGTTCGGGTAGGAAAAGAAGCCGTTTTGGGGGCAAATGTAGTTCTAACAGCTTCTACTAAAATTATAGACGTTTCAGGTGATCAACCGAAAGAAATCAAAGGTTACGTACCAGAACGTTCCGTTGTGATTCCGGGTTCTTATACCAAGAAGTTTGCCGCAGGAGAATATCAAGTTCCTTGTGCGTTGATTATTGGACAACGAAAAGAATCTACCGATCTTAAAACGTCTCTAAACAATGCGTTGAGAGATTTCCAAGTAGCTGTTTAAGCTAGAATAATTTATTTAATTGAAAGAAATAATAAGAGAAAAGCAATCGATCCGGTTGCTTTTTTTGGTATAAAAAAAGAGCGTTTAGTTACTAAACGCTCTCCTGATAAAGAATTTATCGAGATGAAATAATTCATTAAATAGAACAAACTATTTCAAAAAAATATTTTTAAAAAAGAGAATCCTAGGTTTAAGTAGGATTCTCTTGAAACTAAATAGATGATATCTATCCGTTTCACAGAAATGAAACGCTATGTAACGAATTTCGTTACGCTCTACCTAAATAAATTGTAGGTATAGAAACGTATTTTTACAAATTTTATAAAAATAAGACCTACAAAAGCTTAACAATTGGTTTCATCTCACAATTTTAAAATATATAAATTGAACGACTCTTCTTGATAAAAGAGAGTCCAAATCTCTTCAGACTCTCTTGATAGATAAACTATCGTTTTTAGAAAAATTATCACGAGGGGTGATAAATTAATTTCTTATTGTAAAGATATGATAAAAATCATGTTTTATCCAAATTGTATATAAACTTTTTTGAGTTAAATATTTGTTAATTGCTTGAAACATACTTTAATCCAACGATTGAAGCAATCAGGGTGAAAATGAAGAAAATTCTCCAAAAATTGGTTGGTTCTTTAAAAAATAAAATTCCTACCAAAACTGTTCCCACAGCACCAATACCTGTCCAGACCGCGTAGGCAGTTCCCAATGGAAGCTGTTGTGTTGCTTTCACTAACAGTGTCATACTGATGAGCAAAAATACACCAAACGCTGTGTACCAGAGGTACGCATCCGATTTGGTTGCTGCTTCCTTTGCTTTTCCTAAACTAAATGTGAAGCCGACTTCGCATAATCCTGCGATAATCAAAATGATCCAATTCATTTTCTTTTTTTAAAATATTTCTAATTGTTGATGGTTATTTTCTAGTTCATACAAAAATTTTTTACGATGTATTCCTCCTGCATAACCTGTAAAACTGCCATCACTTCCTAACACACGATGACAGGGCACAAGGATTGCAAATTTATTTTTTCCATTGGCATTTGCAATGGCTCGAATTCCTAATTCATTCTGCATTTTTTTCGCTTGTTCTTTGTAGGAAATTGTTGTTCCGTACGGAATCGTTAATAAAGTATTCCAAACAGATTGCTGGAAACTTGTTCCAAGCATTTCTATTGGCAAAGTAAACTCTTTTCGTTGACCTGAAAAATAGTCAAGAACTTCTTTTTCGGTATGTTCAAGAAGAGTAATCTTTTTTTTTATCAAAGGATTTTCAGTGATTTTTTGAAAGGTTCCGATTTCTTTTGATAAATCTTTTTGATCAGAAAAAGCCAATAAAACCAATGCTTCATCCGATGAAATGGCCATCATTTTACCCAAAGGAGTAGAGAATTGATAAGAAAAAAGATTTATAAATTTTTTCTTTTCCATTCGTCGATTTCTTCTTCGGTTAATTGACAAGCTTTCAGACTGTTTTCGATCGCTTTCTGATCCATATCAAAACCAATAAAAACCAATTCAATTACTCGATCTCCCCATTCAGGCGACCATTTTTCTTCAATCATTTTTTTATTTTCTTGATAGGCAGCATATTGCACTCGTTCTTCTTTCGGGATTGCACTCCACCAAGCTCCTGCCGCATCGATCCGAATACTACCTCCGGCTTGGCTGAGAAAAATTGCGTCATCTGGTCGATTAGCCAACCAAAATAACCCTTTACTTCTGTAAATAGTGGTAGGATAATTGTCGTTCAGGAACGTTAAAAAACGTTCTGCATGAAACGGAATTTGTGATCGAAAAACGAATGAGCGCACATCATATTTTTCTTGTAAATGAGAAGGATGATGACAATGAGCGCCCTCACAATCGTGTTCATGCGCGTGGTGTTGATGAGTTTCTTCCTCTTCCAAAGCTTTTACCCAAGCATCCATATCTTGAGCATCTTCGAAGTTGAATCGTCCGGTATTGAGGATAGATTGGATATCGATTCTGCTAAAAGTTGCAGGTAGGATAGTTGCAGTAGGATTTAATTTTCGAATCAAACCTTCGATTTTAATCAATTCTTCTTCCGAAACCAAATCCATTTTATTGAGAACGATAACATTAGAAAACTCTATCTGATCCAACAATAAATTGACGATAGGACGTTGATCTTCTTGATTTTCTGTTAATCCTCGATCAAAAACCACATCATCAGTACCAAAATTTCCAAAGAAATTAAAAGCATCTACAACAGTCACCAACGTATCTAATCGAACTTGCGCATTGAGATTTATACGACCATCTGGACTTGCAAAATCGAGCGATTGCGCAATCGGAGCCGGATCGGAAATCCCAGAAGATTCGATAATCAAATAATCATATTTCTTTTCTTTTGCCAATTTATCAATAGCAACAATAAGGTCTTCTCGCAACTCGCAACAAACACAACCATTGGATAATTCGACCAATTTATCTTCCGTTTGCAAAAAAGAAGATTCTTGAGAAATCATTTTTGCATCGATATTTATTTCGCCCATATCGTTTACGATAAGTGCAATTTTCAGTCCTTCTTGGTTGTGGAGAATATTGTTGAGCAAGGTGGTTTTACCGCTTCCTAAAAAGCCCGATAAAACGGTGACAGGTAATCTTGAGTCCATATTTTTATTAGATTGTCTTATAGAACAAAGGTAGGAAGTTTCTATGCATTTTACTTTTCTTTGGTTTGATAAAATATTGTTAAGAACAATCGAGAAAAGTAGATTTCAGCTTATTTTTTTTATATTTTTGAAGATTAAGAATTACAATTTTGTTACAACGACTTATTCCTTTCTTTTTTATTGCCGCATTGATAGAATTCTATACTTATCGCGCTTTTAGTTTAGCTTTTACCAACAAAAAAGTCCGATACGGATATATAATTACCACAGTAATCGCATGGGCAATTATAGCTTATGAACTGATTACCCTGAAAATTGATGACGGACAAACCTTTGGTTTTCAATTGATGGTCGGCTTATTTGTTTTTATGTATTTACCAAAACTCTTTATTTTTATTTTGGTTTTTGGGCAAGATGTTCTCAGTTTTTTTGCTCGATTAGTAAGACGCATTTTCCAACCCAAAAACACAACGCCTTATTCGCCCGCCCGTAAAACGTTTATTGCTCGTTCGGCTTTGGCATTGGCTGCAATTCCTTTTTTGGCGGTAATACATGGGGTAACATTGGGGAAATTTAATTTCAAAAAACATTTTCATCGATTATTTTTTGATGATCTTCCTGACGCTTTTGATGGTTTGAGGATTTTACAAATTTCGGATGTTCATACCGGAAGTATTCTACCAAGAGATAAAGAAAAAATAGAAGATGCTGTAAAAATGATTAATGATCAACAAGCAGATTTAATTGTTTTTACCGGTGATTTGGTTAATAATTTTGCAGAAGAAACGACGCCATGGATTGAGGTTTTGAAAAAAATAAATCGGGCTCCATTGGGTAATTTTGCAATTATGGGCAATCATGATTATGGCGAATATACACGTTGGGATTCTGAACAAGCAAAACAACAAAACGTAAAGGATATTCAGGCTGCTTACGGCAAAATTGGTTTTCAGTTGTTGCTTAACGATCATGTGACTTTAGAAAAAGGAAACGATAAAATTCAATTGATTGGAGTAGAAAATTGGGGAAGTAGATTCATGCAAAAAGCGGATATCCCAAAAGCTACGAAAGGAGTTCATCCTACCGATTTCAAAATTTTTCTTACCCATGATCCCTCGCATTGGGATCTGAAAATTAAAGAACATCCACTCAATTTTCAGTTAACTTTTTCGGGTCATACACACGGAATGCAAATGGGAATCGAGGTGCCGAGTTTAGGAATCAAATGGTCGCCTTCTCAATATATCTACAAACAATGGGCAGGTTTATATGAGCATCAAAAACGATATATTTATGTGAATCGTGGTTTTGGCTATCATTTTTTTCCGGGTAGGATAGGAATTTGGCCAGAAATTACAGTTATCGAACTGAGAAAATCGAAGTAAATAATAAGAATTTATATTTCGGTAGGAAGAAAAGTTGTGCTAATTATCCTACCAAATTTTTTATAAAAAAGTTAAGAAAAATTGTTTTAGTGATCTCTCTCCATCACGTAGTGCACCATCAATTCTAGAGCATCACGGCATTCGTTCTGCGGAAATTCATGTAGAATAGCAATTGCTTCTTCGGCATATTGATGCATCATTTTTTTGGTGTACTCTATCCCTCCATTTTGTTTTACAAATTCGATGATTTCTCGGACGCGTTTCTTGTTGTTGTTGTGTTTTTTTACCGATTGAATCAACCATTTTTTGTTTTCTGTTGTGGTTGTATTCAAGGTATAAATCAATGGAAGCGTCATTTTTTGCTCCTTGATATCAATTCCGACCGGTTTACCAATCAGATTCGATTGTGTATAATCAAACAAATCATCTTTAATCTGAAAAGCAATCCCGACTAACTCTCCAAATTTATGCAAACGCGCTGCAACAGCTTCATCCGAACTAACCGAAAGTGCACCAGCTTTGCAACAAGCAGCAATCAATGTTGCGGTTTTCATTCGTATAATTTCGAAATAAACTTCTTCGGTAATATCGAGTTTTCGCGCTTTTTCTATTTGTAACAATTCGCCTTCAGACAATTCTTGTATGGCAACTGAAACGGTTTCTAAAAGATCAAAATCTTTGTTTTGAGTAGAAATAATCAACGTTTTCGATAGGAAATAATCTCCTACCAATACCGCAATTTTATTTTTCCAAAGTGCATTGAGAGAAAAGAAACCACGGCGCATATGGCTGTCATCAACCACGTCGTCGTGTACTAAAGTTGCCGTATGTATAAGCTCGATGAATGAGGCTGCGCGATAAGTTTTTTCGTTAACTTCGCCGAGCATTTTGGCAATGAGAAAAACAAACATCGGTCGCATTTGTTTCCCTTTTCGTCGTACGATATAATAGGTAATGCGATCTAATAAAGAAACGTTACTTTTCATCGATTCGAAGAATTTATCTTCGAAGAGCTTCATTTCGTTGGCAATTGGCGCCTTAATTAAATCACTTTTTTTACTCAAAATTATTTATTTTATCACTAATTCTGCAGGAAAACAATGCAATTGTTGTTTCGCATTCATTCCTCTGTAATCTATTTCTTCTCCACTAACACAAATTTCTTTGCGTTGCGGATTCACCGAAACACCTTCTAATTGTCCCCAATCGGCAACAAAGCCCAAAGGTATATTAATTATTTTATCTGTAGAAAAGAATCTTTCTGAATTCTCTGGAATCGAAAACCAATTGAGAAATGCAATTCCTTCTTTGGTGTATCCAAGCAAATATATTCCGGCTGTTTCTTGTTGTTCGCTAATAAAAGCTGCTGTTACAAGGTAATTAGTAGGAAAAGTTTCTATTTTCTTTGCAGCTTGTTTTGTGGTGATTGTAGGATCGATGGTGTAATGTGTGGTTTGCAAACTTTTCCATTCTTTGGTAAAAAGATGCAATTTTCCTTTGTACGCAAAAAAAGCTTCTAAATCGAAATCATTTGCTCGATTTTTTATTTGGTAGGACGTTTGTTCTGGATAATAAAAAGATAGGGTAGAGTAGTTTACTTTCTGAATTTCTTTTTTCGGATCGATTTGTTTTTTATCAATCATAAAAACCGATAAATTTTGTCTAGATCCCAAATTGTTACCAAATTCACCGACATACAGATAGTTTTCGTCTTGGGTTATTTCTTCCCAATCGAAATTATCAGCACCTTCAAGAATTAAGGTTTGTACTATTTTACCATTATTTCCATCGAACAAATAAATTTCATTTTTATTCTGACTGTCATTCAAACCCCAAAAAAGAGGTTGTGTTTTGGAAGAACGTTTGTCAAATTCTAATGCAGAAATTTCTCTTAATGTGTTTGGCAATTCAATACTTCGAATTTTTTCGGTCGGTAGTTGTATAGTATCTACTTTTTGAGCCCATGTAAAAATACTTATCTGAGCCAAAAGGAGAAAGCAAATTTTCTTCATCTCTGTGCTTTTCGTGGATTAATCGATGGTTTTATTGGCCAATTGCCCACAAGCAGCATCAATATCTTTTCCTCGACTTCGACGCACGTTAACAATTATACCATTTTTTTCCAAGGCATCAATATACGCATTTAATGCTTGTTGACTTGCTTGCTGATACGGTCCATCGTCTATTGTATTGTATTCGATAATATTTACTTTAGACGGTACACGTTTACAGAAGCGGACTAAAGCGTCTATGTCTTCTTTTTTATCATTGATATCTTTCCAAATAATATACTCGAAAGTAATTCTACTTCTGGTTGTTTCGTACCAATATTGTAAACTTTCTAGTAATTCGGTAAGTGGAAATTTCACCGAAAAAGGCATGATTTTGTTTCGAACTTCTTCACGTGCCGAATGAAGAGAAACTGCCAATCCGATTTTTAAATCTTCATCAGCTAATTTTTCTATCATTTTCGGAATTCCAGAAGTTGAAAGCGTAATTCGTCTAGGCGACATTCCCAAACCTTCAGGTAACGTAATTTTCTTAATCGCTCCTACAACTTCGTTATAGTTGAGCAAAGGTTCGCCCATACCCATAAACACAATATTGCTCAGTGGTCGATCGAAATATTCTCTACTTTCTTGATCGATAATTACCACTTGATCTACAATTTCTGCTGCGGTAAGATTGCGCATTCTTTTCAGTTGGGCCGTGGCACAGAAAGTACAGTCTAAACTACAACCAACTTGCGAAGAAATACAAGCAGTGGTGCGGCTTTCGGTAGGAATCAGTACAGATTCTACAACATTACCGTCGTGTAATTTCACTGCATTTTTTATGGTTCCGTCATTACTCTTTTGTAGCAAGTCTACTTCCACCGGCTGAATATGAAAAGCTTCGTCCAAAGCTTCACGTAGGTTTTTCGAAAGATTCGTCATGTCATTAAAGTCATGCGCATTCTTTTTCCATAACCATTCGTAAACTTGTTTGCCACGAAAGGCTTTTTCTCCAATCGATTGGAAATAGACTTCCAAATCCTGTTGAGATAATTTTCGGATATCTTTTTTGGTAGGATTCACTACTTAGCTTATAAAATTAACATGGCATCACCGTACGAATAGAATTTGTAACCTTCTTTTACAGCTTCGTCGTAGGCTTTCATGGTTAAATCGTGTCCGGCAAAAGCCGAAATCATCATTAATAAAGTCGATTTTGGAGTATGGAAATTCGTTACCATACAATTGGCAATACTAAAATCGTACGGAGGATAAATAAATTTATTTGTCCAACCATCAAATGCATTTAGATGTCCATCGGCCGAAACAGAACTTTCGATTGATCGCATAGACGTTGTCCCAATCGCACAAACTCTTTTCTTCGCATCGATTGCTCTATTCACCAAATCAGCTGTTTCTTGCGGTATGATAACTTGCTCAGATTCCATTTTGTGTTTAGACAAATCTTCAACTTCTACCGGCATAAAAGTTCCTAAACCAATATGTAAAGTTACTTCTGCAAAATCTACTCCTTTGATTTCTAGACGTTTTAGTAAATGTTTAGAAAAGTGCAATCCCGCTGTAGGTGCAGCAACTGCGCCTTCTTCTTTTGCATAGATTGTTTGGTAACGCTCAGCATCTTCTTCATCTGCTTCACGTTTTATATATTTAGGTAGAGGAGTATCTCCAATTTCTTTCAGTTTGCTTCTAAATTCTTCATAAGAACCATCAAAAAGAAAACGCAAAGTTCTTCCTCGAGAAGTTGTATTGTCAACTACTTCTGCAACCAACGTATCATCATCGTCAAAAAATAATTTATTTCCGATACGGATTTTTCTTGCAGGATCCACCAACACATCCCATAAACGAGTTTCAGGGTCTAATTCTCGCAATAAAAATACTTCGATTTTTGCACCTGTTTTTTCTTTATTTCCCATCAATCTTGCAGGAAATACTTTGGTGTTGTTGCGAATCATTACATCGCCCTCATCAAAATAATCAATTAAATCTTTAAATAATCGATGCTCTATTTCTCCTGTATCTCGATGAACGACCATTAGGCGCGCCTCGTCACGGTGTTCAGACGGACGTTCTGCTAATAATTCCTCCGGAAGTTTAAAGTCGAAATCAGACGTTTTCATTTTCATAACCAAAAATTTTTACAAATATACAACATCCGATAGCCCTTTGTCAAGTTTTTCCACTTCTTCGATAGTTTTTTCTTTTTCATATTCCTGAATTATATGTAGAAGATATTTTTTACGCATGATTTGATTTAACATAATGTTATATAATTTAGGGTAATTGATTGTTTTTCTTGTTTATACAAAATATATTACGTTTTTTATAGAACAGTCTTTGGTGAAATGTATTTACTGTGGAAATAACTCTTTGCTTTCTGTGCATTGACTTGGTTAACGTAATTTGAATTTATTGACTTAGATAAAGCAACAACATTCATTCATCGTGAAAATATGAATATATATATGAAAGGTAACGGAGAAGTATTCTTCATAAATAATTACCAAGATAATTCTCAGTTGTAATTTGTTTCGTATTTCAAATACTCTCGATTTTGAATATTGATTGATAAGCTATGTTTATTAAATTTTATTGATGACCTATATATTATATAAGATACAAAATTTAGTTTTTCTCTGTAGGATTAGATATTTATTAAGCTATGAAAATAATTTTTACGAAAGATTCCCATCTTTTTTCGGATAGTAAGGATGATAATTTCGGTAGGATGAGCCACAGAACTGAAGAAACAAATCCAAAAGAAACCGGAAGGAAGCTTCCTTTTTTGATGCTTTATATGTCCTGAAAGAATAAAACCCAAAAAGATTTAAAATTTATTGCACACGTTTTCAGTGATTTAAAGATAAAACAAAAAGTTTCTTGAGATTTTATTTGTTTAATTAGAAATAGAGTACTTATATTTGCACTCCCAATACGAAAGAAGAGTAGTGTTTATGGGATTTGAAATAAAGGATTAGGAATTAAGAGAAGGAAGTTAAGGCTTCCGAAAAAAAATTCAAAAAAAGTTTAAAAAACATTTTGCAGTTTAAAATTAATTCTTACCTTTGCGCTCGCTTACAAAACCAACGAGAGTTAGTTTGAA
>CCMH01000006.1 GCA_000751595.1 Weeksella massiliensis
AACTTCTCTGTTTTTCCCTTCACTTCAAACAAACTTTCGTTGTTTTTGTAAGCGAGTGCAAAGGTAAGAATTAATTTTAAACTGCAAAATGTTTTTTAAACTTTTTTTTTGAAATTTTTTCGGAAGCCTTAACTTCCTTCTCTTAATTCCTAATCCTCTATTTCAAATCCCATAAACACTACTCTTCTTTCGTATTGGGAGTGCAAATATAAGTACTCTATTTCCAATTAAACAAATAAAAAATAACCTTTTTTTAAAGTTTTATTCATCTTCCCTAAACATCAAATACTTACATCCTAAAATATTTTTTACTAAACCCTTTTTTCATCCTACCTAGAAAAGTATTCTGAACAAAAAAACCCACCTCTTATAGAGATGGGTTATAGAACGTTTTAATTGACGATGTTTATTTTACTTTTTCTACGATGGCTTTGAAAGCTTCTGGATGATTCATCGCTAAGTCAGCTAAAACTTTACGATTCAATTCGATTCCTGCTTTTTTAGTTGCCCCCATGAATTGCGAATAAGACATTCCATGTAATCGTGCACCTGCATTGATACGTTGAATCCACAATGCGCGGAAGTTTCTTTTTTTCTGACGTCTATCACGGTAAGCATATTGTAAACCTTTTTCTACTGCATTTTTAGCAACAGTCCAAACGTTTTTTCTTCTTCCGTAATATCCTTTAGCTAATTTTAAAACTTTTTTTCTTCGTGCTCTTGAAGCAACTGAATTTACTGATCTTGGCATAATTTTTTAATTTTTTTGTAGGAGGCGAATCTTCTTTCGGATTACTTATTGGCCTACTACAGGGTTAATAATTTAATTAAGAAACCAATTAGATAATCCTTAGATTAATCTTAATTGTCTTTTAACACTTTTTTCGTCTGCTTTGTCAACAAGACCTGTTTGTGTTAAATTACGTTTTTGTTTTGTTTCCTTTTTTGTAAGGATGTGGCTTTTGAAAGCGTGTTTTCTTTTAATTTTACCTGTTCCGGTTAATTTAAAGCGCTTTTTAGCTCCTGATTTTGTTTTTAATTTTGGCATGATTACTTTTTTATTATAATTAAAACGTTTCTTTTATAGTATGATGAGATGATTGCCTTTATTTTTTAGGTGCCATCATCATAATCATTCTTTTTCCTTCGAGTTTTGGTAATTGTTCTACTTTCCCAACATCTTCTAATTCTTGAGCTAATCTCAACAACAAGATTTCTCCTTGATCTTTAAAGATAATCGAACGACCTTTGAAAAAAACATAAGCTTTTAGTTTCGATCCTTCTTCTAGGAAAGAACGAGCGTGTTTCTTTTTAAAATCATAATCGTGATCATCTGTTTGCGGACCAAATCGAATTTCTTTTACGACTACCTTTTGTTGTTTTGCTTTTAACTCTTTTTCTTTCTTTTTCTGTTCGTAAAGAAATTTTTTGTATTCAACAACACGACAAACAGGCGGAACTGCTTTTTCACTAATCATTACCAAGTCCAAGCCTTGTTCTTGTGCTAGCTCCAAAGCTTTGGCGATAGGATAAATTCCAGACTCTATGCCGTCGCCCACAACGCGAACTTCTGGCACATCTATTTTATTATTGATCTTATGTTGATCCTCTTTAATAATGCGAGCAGGACCTCTGCCCCCTTTTCTTCTGATTGCGATAGTATTGTAATTTTAAATTAATTTCATTTCATTTTTCACGAATTGGATAAATTCTTCAATTTTCATTTCACCCAAATCGCCTTCTCCGTGCTTACGTACAGAAACCGTACCATTTTCTTCTTCTTTTTCTCCGACAATAAGCATATACGGGATTTTCTTAACCTCAGCGTCGCGAATTTTCTTTCCAGTTTTCTCGTTTCTGTTGTCTATCAATCCGTTAATTTCTTCTTCGGCGAGCAAATTTAATACTTTTTCTCCAAATTCTACATATTTTTCACTAATTGGTAAAATTGTAAAGACATCTGGAGTTAACCATAATGGTAAATTTCCGGCGGTATTCTCTAATAATATAGCGATAAAACGCTCCATAGAACCAAACGGTGCGCGGTGAATCATCACCGGACGATGCGCTTGATTATCCGACCCGATATAAGAAAGCTCGAACCTTTCTGGTAAATTATAATCGACCTGAATTGTCCCTAATTGCCACTGACGTCCCAAAGCGTCTTTAACCATAAAATCGAGTTTCGGACCGTAGAAAGCGGCTTCGCCATATTCTACAATAGTCGGAAGATTTTTTTCTTTGGCTGCTGTAATAATTGCATTTTCTGCTTTCTCCCAATTTTCATCCGTACCGATATATTTTTCTTTATTGTTAGGATCTCGTAACGAAATTTGAGCCGAATAATTATCAAACCCTAAACTTTTAAAAACAAATAGAACTAAGTCTATTACTTTTTTAAATTCTTCTAACAATTGGTCTGGTGTACAGAAAATATGTGCATCATCTTGCGTAAATCCTCGTACACGCGTAAGCCCATGTAACTCTCCCGATTGTTCGTAACGATAAACGGTACCGAATTCGGCATAGCGTTTTGGTAAATCGCGGTACGACCATTGAGAAGTTTTATAAATCTCGCAATGGTGAGGACAGTTCATCGGTTTCAATAAAAACTCTTCACCTTCGTTTGGCGTATGAATTGGCTGGAAACTATCTGCACCATATTTTGCATAGTGCCCAGAAGTAACATACAATTCTTTTTGCCCTATATGTGGCGTAATCACCATTTCGTAGCCTAACTTCTGTTGTTGTTTAAGCAAGAAGTTTTCTAGTTTTCTGCGCAAAGCTGCTCCTTTTGGCAACCATAACGGCAAACCTTGCCCTACTTTTTCTGAGAAAGCAAACAGTCCAAGTTCTCTACCCAACTTTCGGTGATCTCTTTTCTTTGCTTCTTCTAAAAGTTCCAGGTATTCTGTAAGATCTTTTTGTTTCGGGAATGTAATTCCATAAACACGTGTTAGCATTTTATTCTTTTCATCACCACGCCAATAAGCACCGGCAACGTTAAGAATTTTTGCGGCTTTCACAAATCCTGTGTTTGGTAAATGACCACCACGACACAAATCTGTAAAATTATCATGCGCACAAAACGTTATTTCGCCGTCTTCTAGATTGCTAATAAGTTCTGTTTTGTATTCGTTATCTTTATATTCTTCTAAGGCTTTTGCTTTAGAAACAGGATAAAGTGTAAATTCTGCTTTTTTCTTTGCATTTTCGAGCATAGCTTTTTCTATTTTCTCGAAATCTTTCTCACCAAAACTCTCCTCACCAAAATCTACATCATAATAAAAACCTTTCTCAATTGCAGGTCCTATTGTAAGTTTTGCATTTGGATAGTATTGTAAAATTGCTTGCGCAAGTAAGTGTGCTGATGAATGCCAAAAAGCTTTTTTCCCTAAATCATCGTTCCACGTTAGCAACTGCAATGTAGCATCTTCGGTTATCGGGGTGGTGACTTCTACCTGTTTATCATTTACCAAAGCCGAAAGAACATTACGCGCTAAACCTTCGCTAATGCTTTTTGCTACTTCTAATGGAGTAACATTTTGTGGATACTGCTTGACGCTTCCATCTGGAAGAGTAATATTGATCATTCTTAAAGGGTTTTTAAGCTACAAAAATACGATATATTTTTTTTATATAAAAGCCTAAGATCGTGCTCTTCTGAAATATAAAAATGTAGTCAACAATCCGAACACGACATTCGGAATCCAAGCGGCTACAAAAGGCGTAACATAGCCTTGTTCTGAAAATGTTTTTGTGATTTGACTGAAAAAGATGTACACAAAAGCAAGCGTAATTCCTACAGCGAGATTCACCCCTATTCCTCCTCTTCTTTTTTTAGACGATAAACTTAGCGCCAGAATGGTCAGAATAAAAGTAGAAAAAGGTGAACTTATACGTTGTTGTAGCTCATTCTCATAAACGACCACATTGGCAGAACCTTTGCTTTTTTGGGATTCTATAAATTTCTCTAACTCGAAAGAATTCATCGTTTCGGCCACATAACCTTCTGGTAGAATTTCATCGGGCGTGGCTTTGAGTTTTATTTTTTTGGATGATAAATAAGCAATGGAATCTTTTTTCGGACTGAGAACTTTTCTCTCGAAAACATTCTGCAAAACATAGGTAGAATCTTTATCATCCCACGTGAAAGACGAAGCCATAATTTGTTCTTTCAGTTGAACAGAATCAAATTTTTGGTATAAAAAATAAGAATCGCTTCGCTTTTCTATCCGATCATAACTTTCTACAAAAACATATTCATTGGATGAAATTTGTGCAGAAATTACTTGTTGTTTATAATATTCTTTTCGAGCACGCATACTCAACAAATGCTCGTACTGATATTTATTTTTTTTGATGTTCGCCCACGGTAAAACGACGTTGTTCACCATCATAGCCGTAAAAGCTAATCCGGCAGCCACAATAACATAAGGGCGCGTTAATCGATAGAAGCTTATCCCACCCGAAAGCATCCCGACGATTTCTGTTTGCGCCGTAAGCCTCGACGTGAAATAGATTACCGAAATGAAAACTGCGACGGGCAAAAACGTATTCACAATCCAAATTCCCCAATAGGGATAAAATTGTGTGAGAGCTTCTGCTACCGTAGATCCGGTGCTATCTATACGATCCAACTTTTGAGTGAAATCGATAATAATTGCAATAGAAGTCAGGATGAGCACCATGAAAAAGAAGGTGCCCAAAAAATTCTTTACAATATATTTATCTAATATTTTCAACTTACAGTCGTGTTTTTAGTTGCGGTACAATTTGATTTTTCCATTCGGTAAAATCTCCTGCTAAGATATGTTCTCTTGCCACACGCACCAAATCGAGATAGAAAGCCAAATTATGCAAAGAAGCAATTTGTTTCCCTAAAAATTCTTGTGCATTGAACAGATGTCGAACATAGGCTTTCGAATAATATTGATCGACAAAACTTGTTCCGTCTTCATCTAATGCTTCGAAATTATCTTTCCATTTTGCATTCTTCATATTCATTACTCCTTTCCAAGTAAAGAGCATTCCGTTTCGAGCATTTCGGGTTGGCATCACACAATCGAACATATCTACGCCCAAAGCAATTCCTTCTAAAATATTCCAAGGAGTCCCAACGCCCATCAAATAGCGTGGTTTTTCTTTTGGTAGGATATCGGTTACCAGATCTGTCATTTCGTACATTACTTCCTCGGGTTCACCAACCGACAACCCACCGATTGCGTTTCCTTCTGCATTGAAATCTGAAATATATTTTGCTGATTCTTGACGCAAATCTTTGAAATCATTTCCTTGAACAATCGGAAACAACGTTTGCTTATGTCCATAAAACTCTGGATTATCATCCAACCAAACTCTACAACGTTCTAACCAACGATGAGTAACATTCATGGCGCGTTTTGCATCGTGATATTCTGCCGGAATTCCGGTCAGCTCATCAAAAGCCATCATTATATCAGCACCAATAAAGCGTTGAATTTCCATTGATTTTTCTGGCGTAAATAAATGGTAGGATCCGTCGATATGCGACTTGAATCGAACGCCATTTTCTGATTTTTTTCTGCTCGATGCCAAAGAGAAAACCTGAAATCCTCCACTATCGGTAAGAATCGGTTTTTCCCAGTTCATGAATTGATGCAATCCACCTGCTTTGTGAAGGATTTCAGTTCCTGGTCTCAAATACAGATGATACGTATTTCCTAAAATTATTTGTGCATTGATATCGTCTACCAATTCTTTTTGTTGCACAGCCTTCACCGTTCCCACGGTCCCGACTGGCATAAAAATAGGCGTCTGAATTTCTCCATGATCCGTGGTAACCACTGCAGCGCGTGCCTTAGACAACGGATCTATTTGTTCGATCGAAAATTTCATAGGTTGCAAAGATAATTGAAGTTTCTGTTTTATGTACAAAAAAAGACAGCCTAAAAAAGCTGCCTTTTGATTCTTGATATTTTTTGGAGTTACTATTTAGTTAAACGCAAAGCCATTTTTCTATCTACGGCTCTTTCTTCGTCGGTTGCTGTTTCAGGTACAGTTGCAAACTCTTCACCATACCCTTCTGCAGAAACCACTTGTGCACCAACTCCTAATTTGGTTAATTCGGCTTTCAAGAAATCTGCACGTTTTTGCGAAACTTCTTTATTGGTATTATCATCTCCTTTTTTATCAGAATATGCACCGATTTTTATTTTCGATTCTGGATATTTTTTTAGGATTGCCGCCAAATTCTCTAATTGTACAGATGAACCAGCTTCTAATTGATCTGTTGAATTGAATTCGAAATTAACATTATCAAAGTTGAACCATTTATCTTTTAGAGATTCTTCGGTAGAATTTTTATATTCATCCGATTTGATAAAATTCACTAACTGATCTTCTAAACCTCCTTTGTATCCTTTGATTGTAAGCCCATCCAAATCGAACGTTGCTTCTTCTCTTGCTGCTGGCGTAGTTGTCCCCTCGGTATTCTCTACATGAGCGGGTTCTTCAACAACGGTTTTTTCATCTTTTTTTCCTAACCAATTGTACAACAAGTATCCAATCAATAATAAGATCACAAGTGGAATAAACCATTTTAGGAATCCTCCTCCACTTTTCTCTTGGGTAGTTTCGCCCCCACGATAAGGAGCTTCTTCTCTTACCTGATCCCGAACTTGGTTGTATTTTTCTTTCACTTCTTCTGAAGTTTTATGAACTTGTGAGGTTACACTTTCTTGCACATTTTGTGCTTGGGTAGAAATAGTTTCTTTTGCACTATCGAAGATATTTCCTAATCCTCCCAAACCTAAAGCTCCTAAACTTAAACCTGCAGGCAACAAAGAAGCCAATTTTGTACTCGATGAACCAAGCAAATCAGAAAACTGTTTTGTACTTAGATTTTGATCGTTGGCATATTTACCAAGTCCACCAAAACCTAGCGTAGCAGCTAAATTGAGCAATTGATTAGATGATGTATCAGAAATCCCTGCAAATTCGGCAATCTTAGAAACAATTCCGTTTTGTTTATCTCCAAAAACATTTCCTAAAAGCGATTGAGCAAGTGGTACATTGGTCAATTGACTAACATCGGTTGTCGAAGAAAACTGACTTCCTAATTGTTTTACTTGATCCAAAAGATTAGGCGATTCGTTGCGTTTACTAATCAATCCTCCCAAAACCAAAGGCAAAAAAGCAGAAAGCGCTTTAGAAATTCCTGATTCGCTTTCACCAAAAGAAGTTGCAGCATTGTTCACCAATTCAGGTGTTACATATCCTTTTATAAGGTCGAAAATATTCACTGACATAATTTTTACTGTTTATTAGGTTAATATTTGTTATTGATAATAAAGGTAGGATTTTTTTTCATAACATCATGAGAATGAGTGACTTTTTTACACTATTCACATTATAAAAATGTTAAAATAAGTTTAATCTATCAAAAAAGCGTGGAAAAATAAGGCTTAGATTATATTTTTGACCTTTAATACTATAAACGAAAAAAATGGTTCCTTTTCTTACACAAACACCACAACCCTTACAAGACCCACCACACAGCCTTGAAGAAGCGATTACACGCCCCATAAAAGTCATGGAAAAAGTTACAGATTTCTTAATCGATAAAGGTGGAGAAATCAGCTGGGCATTGCTTTCGGCCATTTTCATTCTCATTGTAGGATTTTGGATATCGAAAAAAATAAAAAACTTTATCGAAAGACAAATGATTGCCAGAAATGTAGATATTTCAATTCGTTTGTTTGCCATTCCCATCATCAATATCCTCCTAAAAACTATTGTCATAATCTTTGTCATCAACCGACTAGGTCTCAATGTTTCGGCTTTTATTGCTGCTTTGGGTGGGGTTGGTTTGGCAATCGGTTTAGCTTTACAAGGTTCATTGGCCAATTTTGCTGGCGGAATATTAATTATACTTTTCAAGCCTTTCAAGGTCGGTGATTATATAGTTTCTCAAAATAACGAAGGAACAGTTGATTCTATCAGTATTCTATATACTATTTTACATACAGCAAAAGGTCAGGTAATTACATTGCCCAACGCCAATGTTTTCAACAATCCGATTATCAATTATTCAGTAAAAGAATATAGACGACTTGATATCGAAGTTGGTATTTCTTACGATGATGATTTCGATGAGGCCAAAAAAGTATTACTTAACGTGTTAGAATCTTATCCACTTGTCGATCAAAATCAAACCAAAACAGTAGAAATTTTAAAGTTTGGTGCAAGTAGTGTCGATCTTGCGGTGCGTTGTTACGTGAGAAGTTCTGATTATTGGACGGCCTATTGGGAGTTGCATCGCAATGTGAAATATGCTTTAGACCAAAACAATATTTCTATTCCGTATCCACATACCGAAATGATTGTTCATCATCCAACCCCAAACCCAGAAAACCCAAAAGATTAAGGTGAAAAATTTCGGTCGTTTACTGCTTATTTTCGCTTGTCATTTTGCGTTTGCACAAAATGAATTTCTCGAGCGCAGTTTGCAATCTTCTTTTTATGATGATCAGCAAGTGGGGTTTTATTTGTATGATGTCGATGCCCAAAAAGAAGTTTTTTCGTACAACGGAAATTCTTATTTTCTACCGGCATCCAACACCAAAATTGCCACTTTATATGCAGTTGCAACTGTTATGAAGGATTCCATTCCAGGCATTTTTTACTATGAAACCGAAGATGAATTGCATTTTCAGGGCACTGGGGATCCTACATTTTTACATCCGAAATTCGACAATCAACGCGTGCTAAATTTTCTAAAGAATTCTTCCAAAAAACTTATTTATCACGCACCAACTTTCGAGGATTCGCCTTTTGGCAACGGTTGGTCGTGGGACGATTATGCAAGTGATTATGCGCCAGAACGTTCACCTTTCCCAATACAAGAGAATTTGGTTTATTTCGGTAGGAAAGGGAAAACGATCTCTGCATCACCGAATTATTTCGACAATAAAGTAACTTCTGAAAAAAGATATTTTGCACGAGATTTTCACCAGAATATGTTTTATTTCGATCCGAATAAATCAAAAGTAAAAATTCCGTACATCACTTCGCCCGAACTCACACAAGAGATTTTATCAGCGGTTGTTGGTAAACAAGTTTCGTTGGCCTTTACCGAAATTCCACAAAATGCCAAAATTCTCTACAGCCAACCTTGGCATGCGGTTGCGAAATATATGATGGAAGAAAGTGATAATTTTTTGGCAGAACAATTATTGCTTGCGGCTTCTGCCGAACGTTCTAAAACAATTGGGAGTGAAAAGTTAATTTCTACGCTCCTCAAAAACGAATTACAAAACCTAAGTCAACCTCCTCGCTGGAATGATGGCTCAGGACTTTCTCGGTATAATTTATTCAGTCCGAAATCGCTTGTGCAGATTTTAGATAAATTATATCAAAAACTACCCGAAGAAGCGCTTATAGATTTGATGGCTGTTGGCGGGAAATCGGGCACCCTAAAATCTCGTTACCGAAGCAAAGAAGCTTATATTTTCGGAAAAACGGGAACGTTTTCGAATACCGTTACCTTGAGTGGCTATCTAAAATCGAACTCTGGTAAGACATATATTTTTAGTTTGATGAGCAACAATAGCATTCGACCTTTGACGCAAATCCGAAATGAACACGAAAAATTACTCAATCTTATCCGTACGAATCATTGATTATCATCAATAAAAAAACATAAAAAAAGCCTTCAAAAATCTGAAGGCCTTGCTTTTTTTAATCTATATTTTCTACAAACTAAAACTAGCCGTTTCATTTCCACGACTTGTTGTAAAGCTTTTCCGAACGCCATTAATATCAAACGAAATCATGTTTTGCTGATCTGCAAACACATCGGTCAACATCGACATCTTTAGCGAAATATTGGTCGGTTTAGAAACATTTTCAGCTTTTAGGTAAACTCGCGTCATTTTATCATTGGTTTGGAAACCGATATAAGAAACACGAATGGTTGCACCATTGACAGACAAAACGATTCTACTCCCGATATAATTTTTCAATTTTGATTCGAAATTAGCTTTGTTATTTGTTTTTTCACCTACAACTTGCTCTAAGTCACTTGTCAGAAAACGCGAAGTAACATTGAGTACACTCGATTGATGATCGTACTCTACTTTGGTTGTTGACGAGTGGAAATTCTGCGCTTGTACAGCCTTAGAGAAACCAAGCAAGCTAAAGAAAATAAATATTTGGTATAATGCTTTCATCTTTATAATTGTATTGGTATGATGGGTCTAAATTCAAATCTGATGCCAAACAAAGAACTTGCCTTGCATTTAACGATTTGAGTTTTATCCGTGCCACATCTGCCAAGGAATTCTCGATACGATAACAGCCAAAGCTATCAAAGCCAATACAACCACATTAAACCCAACCGCTGAAGAGCGTTTTAGTTTTGCATTAGCAATTGTCATAAAAATAATTCCGGCAATCATCATCATTGGATGTTCTACCGTGAGTAGTCTAGTATTTTCATCTTTCATGACATTTCCCATATCTGCAAAAAGCTTGTATCTTCCTGTTATAAAGAAAGTAACAAAACCTATCAATAATTGAACATGAAAGACAATAGTAGTAATAAGTCCTATTTTTCGAATTGCATTATCGGTTGGTTTTTTCGAGATTGCGTATACTAACGTACTTACCAAAAATACGACTCCCATAAGCAAGACAAGGTATGCCCAGCCACTGTGTAATTGTTTTATAAAATCCATAATAACGATTGTTTAATGTTACAAAAATAGAAAACCTTTTCTGATTTCAAAGGAGAAGGATTATTATTTGTTAGTTTTATAGTTGATAAAAAAGCTCTAATTTCGCAAAAAATTAATCCAATGGGGAAAGATAAAATCAGAAGATTCGAGGAGAATAAAACGTTTGAACATGTTGTACAACCAACACGTGATGAAGTGATTAACAATTTTCCATTGAAAGGAAAATGGCGAGAAGATTTCTTCAAAAACGATCATCCAATTGTCTTAGAATTAGGCTGTGGCAAAGGGGAATATACAGTAGCAATGGCAAGACGAGAGCCGAATAAAAATTTTATTGGTATTGATATAAAAGGGGCGCGTTTTTGGCGTGGTGCTAAAACTGCCGAACAAGAAAATTTAGAAAATGTCGGTTTTATTCGCACCCAAATAGAACTAATTGATTATTTGTTTGACAAAGGAGAAGTGAATGAAATTTGGATTACTTTTCCCGATCCACAAATCAAATTCAGACGTACCAAACATCGCCTTACTCATCCGTCTTTTTTAGCCAAATACGCATCAATTCTAGCCAAAGACGGAACGGTTAACCTAAAGACTGATTCAGAATTTTTGCACGGTTACACACACGGGATTTTGCAAGCAGAAGGACATAAAGTTTTGCAATCTTCGCATGATGTATATCACCCTGATCATGCGGATATTCCAGCAATTGTTACGGAAGTACAAACTTTTTACGAATCTAAATTTCTTGAAGAAAATAAAAAAATTACCTATATTCGATTTCAATTAACACATTGAAATTAAATAAAATATGAAATTAAGAAACGGTTTACTCGCTTCACTAATAACCGTCGCTTCTTTTGTTAACGCTCAAGAAACGACGGTTTTTCATTCAACCTCAAGCGATTATCTTTTCGCTACAATGGATGCTAAGCATGCCAGTGACTTGCATAAGATGTATCCACACTCGGTACAAATCTTACAAACACATCAAAATGTATCGGCAGTTTACTTGCCAGAATCGATGACGAGCGCTTTAGAAAATGAATTGCATTTGCACGGGCCAGCATATGTTCGTCATTTTTCAAGTTCAGAAGCACAAGATTATTTGTATAAAAATACAGAAACTCGTCAACAAGTTGCTTCGTTCACGATTACCGAGCAAGCCATTGTCAACCAACTTTTATCGAAAACAAATCCTACCAAAATAGAAGAAACAATCTTAGAATTAGAAAATTTTGGCACTCGATTTCATACTTCAGACCAAGCAATTCCCGCAATGGAATTCATTCTAAACAAATGGCAATCAATCATTAACGAAAGCGGAAGATCCGACATTCATCTATCATTATACCAACACACTAATACACCTATGCCGTCTGTAATTTTAACGATTGACGGAAATGACGATAGCAATGAATTGGTAATTATTGGCGGACATGCAGACAGTATTACGCCTAACAGTTACAGCAACCCGAATACTCCGGCTCCGGGTGCAGATGATAATGCGAGCGGAATTGCGACAATTACCGAAGTTTTACGGGTTTTGGTAGAAAGTAATTTTCAACCCAAAAAAACCATCCAAATTATGGCGTATAGCGCAGAAGAAGTTGGCTTGGTAGGATCGAAAGAAATTGCTGCTGATTACAAAGAACAAGGTAAAAATGTTTTGGGTTATGTACAATTTGACATGACCAATTACCAAGGTTCTGCGAATGATTTGTACCTCACAACCGATTCTTATATCGATAATAATCTTAATCTTTTTCTGGTAGAATTGTTAGAAAACTACAATTCTTCTACCTCTTCGCACCCAATCAGTTTTGGGTACACCAAATGTAATTATGCTTGCTCTGACCATGAAAGTTGGGCGCGTAACGGATATGCAGCAGCTTTCCCAATCGAATCTAAATTTAATGATTACAACAAAAATATTCATTCGATAAATGATCGATATAGCGTGACTGGGAATAGTTTTCAGGCTGAGAAATTCGCAAAATTAGGTTTACAATTTTTGGTAGAAGTTGCCAAAAGTGCCAAAGATATGAGCACAACAAATTCTAGCGCAACAAAGTTTGAAACTGTTGTCAACAATAAAAATTTGATCTATTACTTGCCTAATAAAACATCTGTTGGCGTAGTTCAAATTATTGACCTTAGTGGAAGAGTAGTTTTAGAAACTGCTATAAAAGCTTCTGGCGAACTATCTATTGCTTCTTTGAACTCGGGTTTATATTTAGCAATTTTCAAACTTAAAACAGGAGAAATCCTTACCTCAAAATTTATTGTACAATAAGCTATAAGTATAGAAACAAAAAGCCAACTAGTATAGTAGTTGGCTTTTAATAAAAATGCAATTTAATTTAAAATTATAAGGTTTAAGTTGGTTAGTCTTTTTCTTACGCTTCTCAAGTTGGTTAATAGGAGTCAACGTATTTGGTTTAGAATGTAAATGTTTCGTTGATAGGCTCAAGTGTTAAATTAAATTCCTTGCATTTTGTTGGTACAAATGTAAAATCAAAAACAAGTTTTCGCAATATTTTACCTACACGAAAACCGAACAAACATCCCTAATTTATTTTACAAAACCCTACATATCAACAAATTAAATACCCTAATAAATAATTGACTAAAAATAAAAAGCCTCATCGTTTGATGAGGCTTTAGTATTAATTAGGACGTCTAATTAGTTTTGTTGTTGTTGCTTTTTAATCAAATTCAAAGCAGAACCAGCCTTGAACCATTCGATTTGTGCATCATTATAAGTATGGTTTGCAAGAATTGTATCTTTAGAACCATCTTTATGAACCAACTCTATTGTTAATGGTTTGTTTGGTGCAAAATCTTTTAAGTCGATAAAGTTGAAAGTATCGTCTTCTTGGATTTTATCGTAATCTTCTTTATTAGCAAAAGTCAACGCTAACATTCCTTGTTTTTTAAGGTTTGTTTCGTGGATACGAGCGAATGAACGCACCAACACAGCAACAGCACCTAAATGACGTGGTTGCATAGCGGCATGCTCACGAGAAGATCCTTCACCATAATTTTCATCACCTACGATTACAGAAGGAATTCCTGCTGCTTTATAAGCACGTGCAGTATCTGGAACTGGTCCATATTCTCCTGTCAATTGATTTTTCACTGAATTTGTTTCTTGTGTAAACGCATTTACAGCTCCAATCAATGTGTTGTTTGAGATATTATCTAAGTGACCACGGAAACGTAACCAAGGACCAGCCATTGAAATATGGTCGGTGGTACATTTACCGTATGCTTTGATTAATAATTTAGCTCCTGTGATATTTTGCCCATCCCACGGCTTGAAGCTTTCTAACAATTGTAAACGTTCTGAGTCTGGGTTTACTTCAACTTGTACCGAAGAACCATCTGCTACAGGCGCTTGATATCCGTTATCCTCATAAGAGAAACCTTTTTCTGGTAATTCTTCTCCTACTGGTGGATCTAATTTTACTTCTTCTCCATTTTTATTGGTTAACGTATCAGTGATTGGATTGAAATCTAAACGACCTGAAATCGCAATTGCCGCAACCATCTCTGGTGAAGTTACAAATGCATAAGTGTTTGGATTACCGTCTGCACGTTTTTTGAAGTTACGGTTGAACGAGTGAACAATCGTATTTTTCTCTTCTTTATCCGCACCTTCACGATCCCATTGTCCGATACAAGGACCACAAGCGTTGGTGAAAATTACAGCATCTAGATCGTTGAAAGGTTGTAAAATTCCATCACGATCTGCTGTGTAACGAACTTGCTCAGAACCAGGATTAATTCCGAAAGAAGCTTTTGTTTCTAAACCTTTTTCAACAGCTTGTTTAGCGATTGATGCAGCACGAGACAAATCTTCATACGATGAGTTTGTACAAGAACCGATTAATCCCCATTCCACTGTTAATGGCCAATCGTTTGCAGCTGCCGTTTCTTTCATTTTAGAAATTGGCGTCATCAAATCTGGCGTAAATGGTCCGTTTAATCTTGGCTCTAATTCAGATAAATTAATTTCGATCAATTCGTCATAGAAGTTTTCTGGATTAGCATATACTTCATCATCAGAACGTAAATAAGCTCTATTTTCATTTGCTAAATCAGCCACATCATTACGATCTGTTGCACGTAAATAACGCTCAGAAGAATCATCATATGCAAAAATAGACGTAGTTGCTCCGATTTCTGCACCCATATTACAAATTGTTCCTTTTCCTGTAGCCGATAAAGCTTCTGCTCCATCACCGAAATATTCTACAATTGCACCAGTTCCTCCTTTTACAGTTAAACGACCAGCAACTTCTAAGATTACATCTTTTGCAGAAGCCCAACCGTTCAATTTACCTGTTAATTTGATACCGATTAATTTTGGCATTTTCAATTCCCAAGCCATTCCTGCCATTACGTCAACAGCATCAGCTCCACCAACACCAATAGCGACCATTCCTAATCCACCTGCATTTGGCGTATGAGAATCCGTACCAATCATCATTCCTCCAGGGAAAGCATAGTTTTCTAAAACCACTTGGTGAATAATTCCAGCTCCTGGTTTCCAGAATCCAATTCCATATTTATTCGAAACTGATTCTAAGAAGTTAAATACTTCAGATGATTTATTGATTGCGTCTTGTAAATCTGCTTTTGCGCCAACTTTGGCTTGAATCAAGTGATCGCAATGCACTGTCGAAGGGACAGCTGTTTTCACTTTTCCTGCTTGCATAAACTGCAACAAAGCCATCTGAGCTGTTGCATCTTGCATTGCTACACGGTCCGGAGCAAAATCTACATAAGACTCTCCACGTGTATATGCTTGCGTAGGTTCACCGTTATAAAGGTGAGCGTATAAAATTTTCTCAGAATACGTCAAAGGTCTTCCTACAATTTTTCTTGCCTGATCAACGCGTTCTTGCATTCTTGCATAAACTCCTTTGATCATTTCTATATCAAATGCCATAAAACAAAAAATTAGTTTTTACTTTTTTAAAAATTTGAATTACAAAAATAGGCCTTAGTTACGTATTATTCAAAGGGTTTGATACGATATGAAGAGGGTTTTTACAATTTAGAATAATTATAAAAAACACCTAAATACTTAATTACTAATTTTTTGCACTGAATTTTTAACACTTCAAAATCATCTATACTGCAAATTGAGAATTTGATAATTCACCTTCTTTTATATTATTTTTTGATATGATACTATTTACTTTATCTATCATGTATATTTATACTTTTTCTTGTATAATTATACTTTTAGTTCTTAAATTTGCCTTTTAAAATTATAATTGAAATGAAAATTTGGGAAAAAGGATATTCCATCAATAAAAAAATAGAGAATTTCACTATCGGAAAAGACAGATTCTACGATACTTTTCTCGCAACATACGATGCGAAAGCCACAAAAGCTCATATGGAAATGTTGCATCAAGCTGGTTTATTAACAGACGAAGAAGCTGAAAAACTAGCCAATGCTTTGGATGAATTCTTAGAACTTTGCGAGAAAGATACTTTCTGTATCGAAGATGATTTCGAAGATATACACTCTAAATTAGAATTTTACCTAACCGAGAAATGTGGAGATGCAGGTAAAAAAATACACACTGCTCGTTCTAGAAATGATCAGGTTTTGGTTGCAATTCAATTATTCTTAAAAGATTACTTGCAAACTGTTACCGAAAAAACACTGCAACTCATCCAAATAATGCGTCAAAAAGCAGAAGAGTACAAAGATTTTTTACTACCTGGTTACACGCATTTTCAGGCAGCAATGCCAAGTAGTTTTGGATTATGGTTTGCAGCGTACGCAGAAAACCTTTTACTCAGTCTATCATTTACCGAAGCAGCTTACACCTATGCAAATCAAAATCCATTAGGTTCTGCAGCAGGCTTCGGAACTTCTTTTCCCATAAACCGACAACAAACAACAGAAGATTTAGGGTTTGACAATTTACTTATTAGCTCGGTGAGTGCACAAATTTTACGTGGAAATACAGAGAAAGCAACTGCAAATGCCGTAGCAATGTCTGCCGGAATTCTCAGCAAATTCGCTTATGACTTGGTGATCTATAATTCACAAGATCTTGGTTTTGTCGATTTACCAAAAGAGATGACAACAGGTTCGTCGATTATGCCTCATAAAAAAAATCCAGATGTTTTTGAGCTCACTAGAGCACATTGCAACAAAATTCAAGCTGTACCAAATAATCTTACTTTATTAATAAATAATCTACCAAGCGGATATCATCGAGATTTTCAGATTCTAAAAGAAATTCTATTCGAGCCCTTGATGCAATATGTTGACATTTTAGATATTCTAATATTTGCAATTCCTGAGATTAAAATAAAAAATGATTTCATCGATCAATCGAAATTTGATCTTATTTATACGGTAGAAAGCATTAATCAGCTCATACAAGAAGGCACTCCTTTTAGAGATGCGTATAAAATAATTGGAAAACAAGTTGAAAATGGAACTTATCAACCCCACAAAAACTTTAAAACTTCTCATTTAGGCAGCATTCATAATATTGGTTTAGAAGAATTGGACAAAAAAATCAAAGCATTTGAACTTAATAGCTCTATAATAAACTAGCAATAATTTGTAAAATAGATTTACAAATACCACGTTTACAATGTTTTGTAAAATAAAAACCAATCTACAACGAGACTACAATGGATATTCAAAACAAAACTAGATAGCCAGCGTATATTTGCTATGTCAAAATGAGACAACGAAAAAAGTTTAATAAATAAAATTTAAGAAAATGAAAAAATTATTTTTATCTGCAGCAGTTGCTGCTTTAGCATTCGGAGCTATTTCATGTGAGAAAAAAGAAGAAGTTGCAACTGAACCAGTTGTAGAAGAGCAAGCTGCTGAATTAGATTCTGTTGCTACTGAAGGAGCTGCGGAAATTGATTCTGCTGCAGTTGATGCTGCTGCTACTATCGAAGGTGCTGCTCAAGAAGGTGCTGACAAAGTTCAAGCTGCTGCTCAAGAAGGTGCTGATAAAGTAGAAGAAGCTGCTAAATAAGTAAAATAATTACTGATTTAATAGAATAAAAAAACCGTCTCAATGAGACGGTTTTTTTATGCTTCCTATTTTCGTTTCAAAAGATTGAATGCAATCAATAAAGATTTGCTAAGTAGAGATGCTTACAAAAAAAGCCACTTCTATACAAAGCGGCTTTTAAGGTTTTATTAATTCTAATGCACAATTATATTATGCATCAATCTTAGCATATTCTGCATTTCTCTCGATAAACTCTCTACGTGGCGGAACATCATCACCCATCAACATAGAAAAAACACGATCAGCTTCTGCAGCATTGTCAATCGTTACTTTTCTCAAAGTTCTGTGTTGCGGATTAAGGGTTGTATCCCAAAGTTGTTCAGCGTTCATTTCCCCAAGACCTTTGTAACGTTGAATCGTAACCCCTTTTCCATCTGGTGCAAATTCGGCAGTTAACGCTTCTCGTTCCTCTTCACCCCAAGCATATTCTGCTTTGTTTCCTTTTTTCACTAAATAAAGCGGTGGAGTTGCAATATAGATATGACCATTCTCAATCAATTCTTTCATATAACGGAAGAAGAAAGTAAGAATTAAGGTAGCAATGTGCGAACCATCGACATCGGCATCCGTCATGATCACAACTTTATGGTAACGAAGTTTTGAAATGTTCAATGCTTTAGAATCCTCTTCTGTTCCGATTGAAACTCCTAAAGCTGTATAAATATTTTTAATCTCTTCATTATCCAAAACTTTATGCGCCATTGCTTTTTCAACATTCAGAATTTTACCTCGTAATGGAAGAATAGCTTGGAAATGACGATCGCGACCTTGTTTGGCTGTTCCACCTGCCGAGTCCCCTTCGACTAAGAAGATCTCAGATTCTTCAGGGTTACGAGAAGAACAATCGGCCAATTTACCAGGCAAGCCACTTCCACCCATAGGGCTTTTTCGCTGAACCATCTCTCTTGCTTTCTTAGCAGCCTGACGAGCTTTTGCAGCCAAAATAACTTTGTCTACAATAATTTTTGCTTCGTTAGGATTTTCTTCTAAGAAATTAGTCAACATTTCTGATACGATTTTATCCACCGCACCACTCACTTCTGAGTTTCCTAATTTGGTTTTGGTTTGCCCTTCGAATTGAGGCTCCATCACTTTTACCGAAATAATCGCGGTTAATCCTTCACGGAAATCATCTCCCACGATTTCTACTTTTTCTTTTGCAAGATTAAAGTTTTCATCGGCATATTTTTTCAAGGTACGTGTTAATGCACGACGGAATCCGGCCAAGTGCGTTCCACCTTCGTGTGTATTGATATTATTAACATACGAATGCAAATTTTCGTTATAAGAAGTATTATATCGCATCGCAACCTCAACAGGAATACCATCGCGTTCACCTTCCATACAAATAACATTATCCATGATCGATTCGCGGTTTCCATCAATAAATTCCACGAATTCTTTCAAACCACCATCCGAATGAAAAACTTCTAATAACGGCTCACCATTTTCATCTTTTACACGTTCATCGGTTAGCGTAATAGTTATTCCTTTATTTAAGTATGATAATTCTCGTAAACGATTTGCAAGTGTGTTGAAATTATACACCAACTCATTAAAAATCGTGTCATCTGGCGTAAACGTTACGGTTGTACCACTTTTATCAGTTTCCCCAACTTGTTTCACATCGTACAAAGGTTTCCCTTTTTCGTACTCTTGGATATATTGTTTTCCGTTCTTGAAAACTTCTGCAGAGAGGTGATTAGAAAGTGCATTCACACACGAAACCCCAACTCCGTGAAGTCCTCCAGAAACTTTATACGTGTCTTTATCGAACTTCCCACCTGCACCAATTTTCGTCATGACAACTTCTAATGCAGATTTACCTTCTTTTTTGTGAATATCTACCGGGATACCACGACCGTTATCGGAAACTGAAATCGAATTTCCTTCTAATATTTTTACAGAAATGGTATCACAAAATCCAGCAAGGGCCTCGTCTATCGAGTTATCCACAACTTCATAAACCAAGTGGTGTAAACCACGTGTTCCTACGTCACCAATGTACATCGAAGGACGAAGACGAACGTGTTCCATCCCCTCTAGGGCTTGGATATTGTCCGCTGTATAGGTGTTTTGACTCATACTTCTTTTTTCTTCTATTTGTTTAAATATAACTTTCAAATATACGAAAAAAATATGAGTTTTCCATGATAGAAAACTCATATTATCCTCGAACTTTTATTCTATAAACCGCTTGATTGGTATGGTTTTATAAATCTTTTTTATTGAGATAAACAACTTTTTTAGTTTCGAAAAAATCTTCATCAAAAAAATCAGAAATCGAATGCAATTCTGCCTTAGGAAAATCGGCTAATTCCTCGGTAAGATCTCCACCTTTCAGGTACAGCAATCCGTTGGGTAAAGGGTTATTGTTTTGTTTAGCAAATTTACCACGAATCCATTCTACAAATCTTGGCATCGCAGTCACTGCTCGTGAGACCACAAAATCATATTGCTCGGTAAGTTCTTCTGCTCTTTTTTGTTCAGCTTTTACATTTTCTAATCCTAAAGAAGTCGTAATTCCATTTACCACTTTTATTTTTTTACCGATAGAATCGACCAAATGAAAGTGAACTTTCGGGAAAAGAATCGCCAAAGGAATTCCGGGTAAACCACCTCCAGTCCCAACATCTAATACTTTCGACCCGTCTGAAAACTCCATCACTTTGGCAATCGCAAGCGAGTGCAAAATATGATTGACATATAATTCGTCTATATCTTTTCGCGATACTACATTTATTTGTTCATTCCATTCTTTATACAAATCGCCTAAACGCGAAAATTGTTCGATTTGTTTCTCTGTTAAGGTCGGAAAGTATCGTGTAATTACTTCTACCATTGTATTATTCTATAATTTCTGCTATTTGTTGACAAATATGCTCCAAAAGTTGAACATCTTTTTCGGTAAATGGATCAATGGTATGAGAATCGATATCGATTTGACCAATATTTTCTCCATTTTTGATTATCGGAACTACAATTTCTGCTTTTGTTTCGATACTACAACTCAGATAATTGCTTTCTTTTTGTACATCAGGCACCAAAAACAACTCATTGCTTTCTGCCACTTGTCCACAAATTCCTTTCCCGAACGGAATAATCGTGTGTTCGGTGGCTGCACCAGCGTATGGCCCGAGTTTCAATTCGTTTTTATCTCCATTCTTGAAATAAAATCCTACCCAATTGTAATAGTCAATTTCTGTATGCAAAAGCGTACAAACTTTTTGCAATTTATCTTCTAACTCATGATGCGCATCAAGCAAAACATCTATTCTTTTTTGTAAATCTTCCATAGCAAGCGTATTGAACAACAAAGTTAAGTAAAGATTCTCTTTCCGAACTTCTCGATTGTACAAACTCCTAAAAAAATAGTTGCAACTTAACATGCAAGTCAAACAAATTGCTATTTTTTCTTCTATATTTGTTTTTTACAGCAACATAATGAAAGAATATAAATCCCTTTTTCTTTTTCTCCTAAAATTTCTCGGAACCTATGTTTTGTTGATTTTGCTCTATAATCTATATCTCGAAAATTATTTACCTGCGCACGAACCCGATCCTTACACGGCTTTCACGTCGAATACGACGAGTTCTGTACTCAATTTTATTGGTTTTCCGGCAGAGAGTTATCATATCGAAAACGAACCTTATTACCGTATTGCCATCAACGGCATTTCAACTTCTATTGTGAATGAAGGCTGTAATGCTCTATCGATTATGATTATTTTCGTGGCTTTTATTGTGGCTTTTAGTACGAATTTCAAAACTACTTTTCTCTATATTTTGGTAGGATTGTTTTTTTTATTTCTGATGAATATCGGACGAATCGTTTTGCTGAATTGGATTTTCCGCTACCATTCTTCTTACGGAAAAATGGCGCATGATTATCTATTTCCGGCGCTAATCTATGGTTCGATTGTGATTCTTTGGATTGTTTGGATCCGCTATTTTGTGATGAAAAAAAATAAACACAACAATGAAGAAATGGCTTAGATTTTTATGGGCAGCCTTATTTTTGGTAGGATTAATAATGATTCGCGTTTTTGAAAAAGATTTATTCTACGATCCTTTTCTACAATATTTTCAACGAGAAGCAAGCGAACAAACATTTCCTTACTATGAATTATCGCGGATAAATGCAAGCATTCTCTTTCGGTATGCCTTAAACGCTTTACTCACCACAGCCATTGTAGCGGTCCTTTTTCAGAACAAGAAATATACTCGTTTTACTGTTTTGGTCTTGATTATTAGTTTGTTTGTTTTGTTGCCTTTGTACAATTACGCTATCAAACAAGAATTTCAGCTAGGTGCCAACATAGGTTTTTACATTCGTCGATTTCTCATTCAACCGATGTATGTTCTTATTTTGATTCCTGCTTTTTTCTATCAAAATTATCTCAACAAAAACAACCGCGAGAATTAATTATTCTCTTCAGGTTTTTGTTCGGAGATAACGATAGCTTCGGCTGCTTTTTGGATTGCCTCTTCTCTTTTTATTTTTTTACGTTTGTAAGCCCATCCTACAATTCCACCTAAAAAGAAACCCAATCCACTGCCAAGAAAAATTCCGACAATAAATTCTTTGTTGATAAATAAGCGATCGAATTGTAAATCAGCGAACGAAAATAAACCGATTCCGATTGCGAAAAGCAAGATTCCGATAATAGTTGTGTATTTCATAGTTGTTTGGTTTTTAGAACAAATCTACTTTCAGGCGCTGACGAACCGCTTCGTACAAAATTGCACCACATGCAACCGAAACGTTGAGGGACGCTGTTTGCCCTGCCATTGGTAATTTTATAATATTATCTGCAATTTTCAGTAAAGCATCCGACACACCGTCTTCTTCACTTCCCATGATAATCGCCAAAGGCGTCGTGAAATCTACATCGTATAAATACGTATCCGCCTTTTCAGATGCAGCTGCTAAAACTATTCCAGACTGTTGTAAATATTCAACTGTTTTTTTCAGATTATTTTCTTTACAAATCGGAATATTGTACAAAGCACCCGCAGAAGTTTTCACTGCATCGGCATTCACAGAAGCAGAACCTTTATTTGGGATAATGATCGCGTCTATCCCAACACATTCGGCTGTACGCGCAATAGCACCAAAATTACGAACATCACTCACTCGATCGAGCACCAAAAGGAAAGGCGTTTTTCCTCTTTCGTAAATTTGTGGAAGAACATTTTCGATAGAATCAAATTCGATAGGCGATAAAAAAGCATAGACTCCTTGGTGATTTTTACCAGTCAGTCGGTTCAGTTTCTCAACAGGAACATAACTTGTCGGAATCTCGTATTGGGTAATCAACTTTCTTAGTTGCGAAAAAATTTCACCTTGCAAACCTTTCTGAATAAACAATTTATCAATTGTTTTTCCCGATTCTATCGCTTCGATAATGGGTCTCAACCCAAAAATACCTCCTTCGTTCTTCATGGGGTAAAGATAAGGTTTTTTTAAAAAAAATTAAGGTTTACAAATTTTCATAGTCAAAAGATATCCGTTAATTTGTAAAAAACAATCGTTTACCATGAAACAATACTTGGACTTATGTAAAAAAGTAATGCAAGAAGGCGCAATGAAAGAAGACCGAACGGGTACCGGAACAAAAAGTATTTTTGGCTATCAGATGCGCTTCGACCTCAAGGAAGGCTTTCCTCTTGTAACCACGAAAAAAGTACATCTAAAGTCGATAATTCACGAATTGTTATGGTTTCTGAAAGGAGAAACAAACATTGCTTATCTTACCGAAAATGGCGTGAGAATCTGGAACGAATGGGCCGATGAAAATGGAGAATTGGGACCTGTTTATGGAAAACAATGGCGAAGTTGGGCAAAACCAAATGGCGAAACGATAGATCAGATAAAAGAAGTTATTGGACAAATAAAAACCAATCCAGATTCTAGACGATTGATTGTATCTGCGTGGAATGTTGGCGAACTAGACGAAATGGCGCTTGCTCCTTGTCATGCTTTTTTTCAGTTTTATGTTGCCGATGGAAAATTGTCGTTACAACTTTACCAAAGAAGCGCGGATATCTTTTTGGGTGTTCCGTTCAATATTGCTTCGTACGCTTTGTTGCAAATGATGGTTGCACAAGTTTGTAATCTAAAGTTGGGAGATTTTGTTCATACTTTTGGAGATGCACATATTTATAAAAATCATTTCGAGCAAATAGAACTCCAATTATCTCGCGAACCCTATCCTTTGCCAACGATGAAAATTAATCCGGATGTAAAAGATATTTTCGATTTTCAATTTTCGGATTTCGAATTAATAGACTATCAATCACATCCACACATCAAAGGAATTGTGGCAGTTTAGTCGCTTTTTATTTTTATCATTAGGATAATAACAAACCAAATTATATCCTATCAAAACCTACATCCTACCAAAAAATACAAAAAATGAATAAAAAACTATTCTTATTGGCAAGTCTTTGCTTTGGTTTTCATTTTACATCGGCTCAAATGCCCGGAACGCCTCCGAGTTATGTTGAACAACAAACCGATAAAATGGCCATTTATAGAGCAGAAGCCGAACGCGTTCATACGCTAATCCATACGAAACTCGATCTGAAATTCGACTATAAAAACGAGCATGTTTTGGGCGAAGCTTGGTTAGATTTGAAACCTCATTTTTACCCAAGCAAACAATTGGTTTTGGATGCAAAAGCAATGCTAATCCACGAAGTTGCTTTGGTCGAAGGAAACAAACAAAAGAAGTTGAAATTTCATAACGATGAAAATCAACTATTTATCGATTTAGACAAAACTTATACGCGCGATCAACCATACAAAATCTACATCAAATATACGGCTCGTCCGAATGAAGTGAAACAAGCCGGAAGCGACGCAATTACTGATGCAAAAGGATTATATTTTATCAATGCAGACGGAAGCGATCCCGATAAACCGACGCAAATTTGGACCCAAGGAGAAAGTGAATCTTCGTCTTGTTGGTTTCCGACAATAGACAAACCGAACCAAAAAACGTCGCAAGAAATTTATCTTACCTATCCCGAAAAATACGTTTCATTATCGAATGGTTTATTAAAATCATCTAAAAAAAATAACGACGGAACAAAAACCGATTATTGGAAATTCGATTTTCAACATGCGCCTTATTTATTTTTTGTAGGAATTGGTGATTATGCCATCATCAAAGATAAATGGAAAAATATCGATGTAGATTATTATGTGGAGCCTGCCTACAAGGATTACGCAAAAGATATTTTTGGCAATACACCCGAAATGTTGCAATACTTCTCGGATTTGCTCAACTATCCATATCCGTGGGATAAATTTTCGCAAATTACCGGGCGCGACTATATTTCTGGTGCGATGGAAAATACCGGTGCTGTCTTGTTTTTCGAGAAAGCACAACAAAAACCAGGACAATTAATCGACGAAAATATTGCCGAATCGATTATTGCACATGAATTATTCCACCATTGGTTTGGAGATTTAGTAACCGCCGAAAGCTGGTCGAATCTTTTGATCAATGAAGCGTTTGCTAATTATTCTGAATATTTATGGTTCGAACATAAATTCGGAAAAGAGAAAGCAGACGAACATCGACTCAATGATATCGAAGGTTATAAAATGGGCGACAATCTCAACAAAGATTTGGTTCGGATGCATTACAATTCTCGCGAAGATGTTTTCGATGCAGTTACCTATAACAAAGGTGGAGCAATTACGCACATGCTAAGAAATTATTTGGGCGATGATGCTTTTTTCACCGGTTTGAATCATTTTCTCAACAAACACAAATTCGGAAAAGCCGAAGCGGTAGAACTCCGTTTGGCCTTGGAAGAAGTTTCGGGCAAAGACCTCAATTGGTTTTTCGATCAATGGTATTTCGGCAACAATCATCCAAAACTCAACGTTGCGTATGATTATCAAACCCAAAACAAAAAAATCATTGTAACAATAAAACAAGAAGGAGATAAACTTTTTGAGTTTCCGTTTGCAATCGATTATCGTGTGAATGGAAAAATGCATCGTGAAATGGTTTGGGTAGGAAAAAAAGTTATCAACACTTTTAGTTTTGATGCGGCACAAAAACCAGAAGTCATCATACCAAACGCCGACGAAGTTTTACTTTGCGACCTGAAAGACAATAAAACCATTGACGATTTTATCGCGCAATACCAAGCAGGGGAAGGTAATTATGGAGTAAGAAAAAGAGCGATTGATGCCTTTGTAGATGCGCAAGCAACGAACGAAAAAGCATTAGATGCTTTGATCAAAGCTACGCAAGATCCGTATGAAGGTTTACGAGTTTTGGCGATTAATAAATTAGACCCAAGCTCGCAAAAAGTTGTGCAGAAAGCGAGTGCAACCATAAAGAATTTGGCGCAAAATGATCCAAAAACAAGAGTGCAAGCAGCGGCAATTTCTTGGTTAAATTTCACGCAACAAGTTGATCTTCCTCTTTATGAAACTTTAGCCAAAAGTCCATCTTTTTCGGTACAAGCTGCGGCTATTAACGGAATCCTAAAGACAGACCCGAGCAAAGCTTCGGCTTATATCAACACAGTTGACGATGAAGTAATCAGCGGAAGTCCTGCACTTATCGCCAATTTGCTTCCCGAATGGATTGCCAAAAACGAACTATCAAAAACAAAATTAGCAGCCGAAACTGTAGCTTTCTATGCGTTTGCACCTTTCCAAGATCCGCAAAATGCGAAAATTATTGCGAAAGGCTTCGAATGGGTGATGAAAAATGATACGCCAACAGCAACCAAACAAATTGCTCAATTGTATAGTTCGTATTATACTTTTCTGAAAAATGAAAATCCGCAAGCTGGAGCGCTTATAAAACAAATGGCGCAAAATGCATTATCGATAAAATCGAATGCAGCCAAAGAAAATAAAAAGCTCGAAAATCAAGTAAAAGAAATTCAAGCAGCTTTGGATAAAATGAAATAGACACAAAAAAAATCCGCAAGAAATTGCGGATTTTTTTATTGTATAATGAAACGAATTATTGAATTAATTCAAGCTTTGTAAATAAGCTATCCAACCCAAAGTTTGGTATTCTTTGGCAGCTGTTTTCACGTCGGCAGATTTATACAATCCTCGACCAACAATCATAAAATCAGTATGATAATTATTGAAAACAACTTCTGGTGTATTGTATTGTTGTCCTTTGTTATCGCCACTCACATTGATATTTACCCCTGGAGTAAACAACAACAAATGATCGCCAATTTTGCGTTGCGCTACACAGCCTAGAACGTTGGGTTCGTTTTCGGATACATTGATTGCTTTACTGAAATAATAATCGTCTGTTAAGGCACCTTTCGATGACATTTCGGCCAAAGTAATTACTCCGGTATTATCGAAAACCTTCAAACTTTCTGCTCCACCAATCGGATGAACCGTTACCAAATCTGCCCAATCTGCAATTTTATAAATCGATTTCTTAAACTGCATTTCTTGTGTATTTCCGATATCGGCAAATTTTCTATCCTCGAACAATAAAAATTCTTTTTCTTTTGCCAATTTTTTCAATTGATGAATCAAATCGTCAGAGAAATCTTGGATGATATCCGAATGTAATTTTAGTGCTACGATATGGTCGGCTACTTCGTTTGCAAAGCGTAACACTTCTGCAGAAGTTATGAGATCTGCTGATGCGATAAGGTTCGATTGTTTTTTCAGAGCCAATTCTACCAATCGTTTCCCGATAGGATGCGTAACTTTTTTTTCTTCTAACGGAAGACGTTTTTGTGCAACTTCTTCGGGTGGATTATTAAGAAACTCTTTGATTTTTACTTTCTCTGCATCTGTTAAACGGTGGTATTTATGCAGAATGTCGATGACTTCGTTTATCGTAAAAAGCGTTTGCACATGATACCCACGTTCGCGCAATTTATCTACACCACCTTGTTCGCGATCGAGTACGACAACAAGATCTTCAACGATCAATCCTTCGCGCTCAACTTGGTCGATGGTTTCGAGCAAACTCTTACCCGACGTAATAACATCTTCTACCAAAAGACAAGTTTGTCCTTCGTGGAAAACGCCTTCTACCATTCGTTTGGTTCCGTAACCTTTGTTTTCTTTTCGTTTGATAATCAATGGAATATTCGACGTAAGACTCATTGCTGTTGCCATAGGCAAGGCCGCATAAGGCACACCGCAAATCAGTTCAAAATCTTTGTCATCGACCAATTCTAATAGATTATTCGATAAAGTTTTTAACAATTGTGGACTGGAAGCTAAGGGTCTTAAATCAACATAAAAAGGTGATTCTATTCCGCTTTTTAGGGTAAAGTTTCCGAATTTGATGATTCCTAATTCGAACGCTTTTAATAAAAAATCTTCGCGTGGATTCATTTGTGTAATGTTTGAGCAAATTTAAGGCTTATGATTAAAAAAATCCAATTATCAGCCAATAGTTTCTTTTGGTTGGATAAAATTTATCGGTTTACGAGTTATTTTCATCCTAAAAATAAAAAAACCCCTAAACATAGTTAGAGGTTTCTTTCTTTATTTTGAATAATATTTTTGTTTCAATTCTTTTACTTTATCGTCTTCCAAGAATTCATCATAGGTCATATAACGATCGATGATTCCGTTTGGTGTAAGTTCGATAATTCGGTTACAAGTTGTTTCTACCAACTCGTGGTCATGAGATCCCATCAAAACTGTACCTTTAAAGTTCTGTAGAGAATTATTCAGCGCAGTAATCGATTCTAGGTCTAAGTGAGCTGTTGGTTCGTCCATGATCAACACATTGGCACGCAACAACATCATACGAGAAAACATACAACGCATTTTTTCTCCTCCCGATAGAACGGAAGATTTTTTTAGTGCTTCGTCACCCGAGAACAACATTTTACCTAAAAATCCACGCATATATTCTTCGTGTCTTTCTTCGTCGTTTTCGGTGTATTGACGCAACCAATCGACCAAATTAATATCTTCTTTGAAGAAATTGGTATTGTCTAATGGCAAATAAGCTTGCGTTGTGGTAATTCCCCACGTATAATCGCCGCTATCGGCTTGTGCATTTCCAGAAATAATCTCGAAAAATTGAGTTACAGCTTTCGAGTTTCTAGAGAAAACACCAATTTTATCTCCTTTTTTCAAGTTCAGAGTAACGTCCTTAAACAAAACTTCACCATCTACCGAAGCCGAAAGGTTATTAACTTCTAAGATCTGATCACCTGCCTCACGAGATTGTTCCCAAATAATCGCTGGGTAACGACGAGAAGAAGGTTTGATATCTTCGATATCCAACTTTTCGATCATTTTCTTACGAGCAGTTGCTTGTTTAGCTTTGGCAACATTGGAAGAGAAACGAGCAATAAATTCTTGCAATTCTTTTTTCTTCTCTTCTGCTTTCTTGTTTTGTTGTGCACGTTGTTTTGCTGCCAACTGAGAAGATTGATACCAGAAAGTATAATTCCCAGAATATAAGTTGAGCTTAGAGAAATCTAAGTCACAAATATGCGTACAAACAGCATCTAAAAAGTGGCGGTCGTGCGAAACAACTATTACGGTATTCTCGTAATTGGCCAAGAAATCTTCTAACCAAGAAATCGTTTGCACGTCTAATTCGTTGGTAGGCTCATCGAGAATAAGAACATCTGGATTTCCGAATAAAGCTTGAGCGATCAAGATTCTCACTTTTGCTTTGTTATCCAAATCTCCCATCAAGGTATAATGCATATCCGACTCAATTCCTACATTCGATAGAAGAGTTGCAGCATCAGATTCTGCATTCCATCCGCCCATTTCCTCGTATTCTACTCCGAGTTCACCGGCTTTTATTCCATCTTCTTCTGAGAAATCGGGTTTAGCATAGAGCGCATCCATTTTTTCTTTGATATCATACAAAACTTTATTTCCACGCAAAACGGTGTCCAATACTGTATAATCATCATATTTAAAGTGGTTTTGCTCCAAAACCGACATTCTTTTTCCTTTCTCTAATGAAACTTGTCCTGAAGTAGGATCGATTTCACCCGATAATATTTTCAGGAAAGTAGATTTACCAGCGCCATTTGCGCCAATAATTCCATAGCAATTGCCATTTGTAAATTTTATATTAACTTCGTCGAAAAGTACGCGCTTGCCGAACTGTAGCGACAAATTAGAAACATTTAACATAATTTTTGGTATAATGTTTGTTTAAATTTGTGCAAAGTTACGAATTTTTAATTGGAAAATATTCTAAGGTGTTAAAAGAGATTAGTATAAAAAACAAACGAGCTCGGTTTGAATATGAGTTATTAGAAGGATTTGATGCGGGCATACAATTGTTTGGCACCGAAATAAAATCCATTCGTCTTGGGAAAGCGTCTATTGTAGACAGTTTCTGTCAGATGAAAAATGGTGAATTGTATATTGTGAACATGTTTATCGATGAATATGCATGGGGAACGCATTACAATCATCTACCAAAAAGAGAAAGAAAATTATTATTGCAAAAAAAAGAATTAAAAAAACTAGAGCGTAAAACCAAAGAAACAGGTCTCACAATCGTTCCTACCACACTGTATATCAACAACAAAGGATTGGCAAAACTAAGAATCTATCTTGCCAAAGGAAAGAAATTGTACGATAAACGTGAGGCACTCAAAGGAAAAGATTTGAAAAGAGATTTGGAAAGAATCATAAAGAATTCTTAAATTTGCATATTATTTTAATTATATTTGAATAATACAAAATACTAAATATTTGATAATGAAAAAGTTTAATCTATTATTATCTACAGTTATGTTATTCGTTGCGGGTAGCACATTTGTAGATGCTCAGAATTCACAGAATCCTTGGGCCATTACAGTAGGAGCGCATGCAACGGATCACCGATCTGTTCGTGGTGCATTTGACCACTTCTTTGATACAGATAACTGGAGCATTGTTCCTCCACTATCTAAATTATCAGTTATCCGTAACTTAAACCGTTCTTTCGACGTTGATTTAACGGCTTCAGTTGGTGAGATTGATAACAAACGTTTCAACATTAAAGACGAATTATTCATCAATGCAGGTTTAGGTTTACGCTATAAATTTGCGAATGATTACATCTTTAAATCAGATTCATGGTTTGATCCGTATTTAAGAATTGGTGCTAACTACCACTACTACGATTACACAACTGCATTTACTAATGCACAAGGTCAATCAACTACTTTAGGTTCATCGAACAACCCTTACACACACGTTGCAGGGAAGGACGTAGAAGCTGAGAAAAACCATTTTGGACTTTCGGGAGGTGCTGGTATTAACTTCTGGTTTACGAAAAACTTCGGTTTGAATGTTGCTTCAGATTACAACTGGGTTCCTTCTGCAAAAACTGACTATTTCGATTTCTTCCAACATACAGTTGGTGTAACTTTCCGTTTCGGAAAACAAGATAGAGATGGTGACGGTATTCCAGACGAAGAAGATGCTTGTCCAGATGATTTCGGTATCGCAACAGATGATCCTACAACTAACGGATGTCCAGATAGAGATGGTGACGGTATCCCAGATCATTTAGATGCATGTCCAGATTTACCAGGTTTAGCAGAATTCAACGGATGTCCTGACACAGATGGTGATGGTATTCCAGACAACGAAGACGAATGTCCAGAAGTTGCGGGTCCTGCAGAAAACAACGGATGTCCTTGGCCAGATACTGACGGTGACGGAGTATTAGACAAAGACGATGAGTGTCCTACAGTTCCAGGTTTACCAGAATTTAACGGATGTCCTGATACAGACGGTGACGGTATTCCAGATCATTTAGACGCTTGTCCTACAGTAAAAGGTCCGAAAGAAAACAACGGATGTCCATGGACTGAAGTTGAAGTAGCAAAACGTTTATCGAACATCTTATTCGAGTACAACTCAGATAAAATCGTTCCTTCTTCTTACGAAGACGTACGTGTTGCGGCTCAGATCTTGAACTCAGACGAATTATTAGCTAACTCTTACTACATCGACGGTCACGCTGACCAAAGAGGTAAAGATGCTTATAACAAAACGTTATCATTGAAACGTGCTCAAGCATTAGTTAACATCTTAGTAGAAAGAGGAAATGTTGATAGAAAACGTTTAACAGCTCGAGGATTAGGAAAATCTCAATTGTTATGTACTGAAAACACTGAAGAGTGTTACCAAAGAAACAGACGTGTTGAGGTATTACCTAAAAACGCAGAAGTTATCGAAACGAAAGTTGTAAAACCTTCTAAAAAGAAATAATCCTTTCTTTAGATAAATAAAAAGCCACCTCAATTGAGGTGGCTTTTTTTATACCGTCTACTCAAGAAACATGGTAAAATGCATAAATCTTCTTATATTTGTTATGGATACTAACCCATGTTACAGCAAAATAAAACCTTAAAAATAATCATCACCCTTGCCAGCAGTTTCTTTATTGTGTGGTTTTTGTTGTATTTCCTATTGGGTGAAAATTTCAGTTACACCTTTTCAAATCCAAATCTACGTTTAGCCTTCCCGAAATGGGTGGTTTTTATGGCAGCCGTTTCGGCTTATCTTTTAGTGATTATCCAAATCAACATAAAGAAAAAGTGGCACTTTTCGAATGTGATAAAGTTTATCGTTGCAATTTTTCTCGGGACGATTCCCTTTCTTTTGTACGGTGTTTTTTCGGTTACAGCTTGTCCTTTTTGGATGAAAAAATCAGAAAGCGTCAAAACCTTATACACCTCAAAACTCAATCAAGAGCAGGTGATCATCCTACAAAAAAACATTTGTTTAGACACGCAAGAAAACCGTACAGACACTGTAAAAGTAACTCCTTTCTTGGGTTTCTTAGAATCCACTACTCCAATTTCTAAACAAGAAATAGAGCCTCGTTATTGGCAAGAAATTAAGTAAATAGTTTGTTTTGACAGGATACAATCCAACCAAAAAATAATGGAAAATTTTTAAGAAAGAGAAAGTTTCTCTCTGATAATGTGTAAAGCTTTTTCGACTGTTTGCTCCAAATCCATACAAGAATTATCGATAATAATGGCATCTTCAGCAGCTTTTAGAGGCGCTATAGCACGCGTACTATCAATCTTGTCCCGTTCGATAACATTGGATAAAACTTTTTCAAAAGGCACTTGTTTTCCTTCTGCCTGATATTCTAAAAACCTTCTTTCTGCTCGCGCTTCGGCAGAAGCTGTAATAAAAAGTTTCACATTCGCATCCGGGAAAACAACAGTCCCGATATCACGACCATCCATCACCACATCCATTTCCTTCGCCATAGAACGCTGTAATTCCACGCACAAATCACGCACTTCTTTGATCGTTGCAATGGCGCTGACATGGGAAGAAATTTCCATCGAACGAATTTCATCTTCAACCAATTCATCATTGAGATAAGTTTCTCGTTTTCTAGTTTTTGGATTGGGTTTGAATTGTATCGAAATCGACGACAAAAAAGGAATCAAATCTTGGGTAGAAACCTGATTATCTGGCGTAATGAAACCTTTGCGTAACGCAAACAAAGTTACTGCTCGATACATCGCACCACTATCGATATGCGTAAAACCTAAGGCTTGCGCAATTCGTTTAGAAGTTGAACTTTTCCCCGTAGAAGAATAACCGTCTATAGCAATAACAATTGTTGATTTCATGTTGTAAAAATAAGAAAGAAAACTTAAATTATAGCCATGGATTACTGCGCCAATAATCTCGTCCTTGAATTAGTCGATCGAGGTTCACAATGATTCCGAAATGGTTGGCTCCTCCCGATTTGTGGTAATTGGCATGTGCATATTCTATACGAAAAGCATTGGCCCGAAAACCAAAACCGTAAGTAAGTCCAGAAAAAGAACGAACATCATCGATTGCCAATTCGTTTCCTCTTTTGAAGTTGTAGCCAATACGTAGATTGAAATCTTGTTCTGGTAAAATTTCAGCTCCGATCGAAACGTGATCTATAAATTTCCGACCAAAAGAAGTTTCTTTTCCGTTTTTATTTTCTGGAATCGAATTATCGAATTTCTGTAAATCGTGCAAAGTTAGATTCAATTCTATCGGTACATGCTCTAAACGATGCGTGAGCCCAAGATTGATTTGCACGGGCATTTTTTCTTTTTTTCCATCGTAGGATTTGATCTGACTTCCGAAATTTCTAGCGACCAACGTTGCATTAAAATTATCATCAAAATTATGATAAGATATTCCAACATCCGCCGCGACAGCCGACGATGTATACGATTCTATCCGAGAATTGATATATTTTAGATTAACTCCTACCGAGAAAAAATCGCTTATTTCTCGTCCATAACCCAATACAATTGCGGCATCATTCGCCTTGAAATCACCGGTTAGATTACCGATTTCATCGGCGCCGATCAGCTTTCCGTAATCTACGTATTGTCCGTGCAGAGAAAGAAAATCAACATCGGTTAACTGATAAACACCCGAAAATGTAGCAAAATTTACATCGGCAATGTACGACACGTAATTCATAGCAAGTTGCCCATGCATCTTATGGTTCATCAGCGCGGGATTCCACAATGACATATTCGGATCGGCATCCCAAGCAGTTTGCGCATTTCCGCCCAAAGCAGCTTGTCTTGCAGAAGTCGAAATATTGAGAAACTCATACACTCTTGTTCCATCCTGAGCAAAAAGGTGCTGAGAAAATCCTACAATAAACAACAAAAGCAAATATAGTTTACGCATGTTCAGTATCAATCTGGTTAAATAACGTGATTATTTGGGCTTTGGTATAATGAAGTTCGAAATTTATTTATAGGTGATTTTGGCAATGAAATATACAAACTGATCATCGCAAATGCGTAAATAGAGATCTTTCTCTTGTCGATGTTGTTCGATACGAATTGTTTTTTGGTAGGAAAGTTCTTTGAGAAAATTCATTTCTAACACTGTAATTGAGCGATCCAACACTTCTTCTTTGGGCAAAGTATCGAGACACCACGTGAGATATTGTATATTATTGACATGATTTACCACGTCTAAATCGGACAATTTTACTTGATATTCTGCTACTTTCTCGAAATTTTCTGGGGCTTCAATTTTTTGATTTTCTACCGAAGTTGCATGCAAGTCAGGGAAGCGCTGCAAGTGATCAGAAGCAATTTTCAACGCTTCTGGACGTCTTCTTTCGGTATTGAAAACAGCCCATAAACTCGACACACCAATCAATTTTCGACCATCTTTTTTCACTTCGAGATTCCGAATAGATTTCGGGCCGCGAAGTAGTTCTAACCAAGTATCAATCGACACCTCATCATTGAGTTCGGGTAAAGTGTCGATCTCAATACGGATCCGATTCATTACCCAAGCTTGATTATTTTGTTGCAAATCATCAAACCCTAAACCACCAAAATCGGCATGATTAGCTGCCGTTATTTGTAGGATATTGGCTAATTCGGGGTATTTTATTTTCCGGTTTGGATAAACTCTACTGTAATCGAGGTAAAATTTTTCGGTATAATAATCGATAGGATTCATTAACAATACTTACGATAATTGAGATTTGAAATCGGCCATAATTACAGCTGCAACTCCAGCTTCTACGCCTTTGTTTCCGTGTTTTCCGCCCGAACGGTCAAGCGATTGTTGCTCATTTTCGTCGGTTAATAAACAGAATATTATTGGCATCGGATGTTTCTGATTTAGCGATTGAATCCCGTGGGTAACGCCCTGACATACATAGTCGAAATGAGCGGTTTCCCCTCTTATGACACATCCTACCGTAATAATTCCGTCGAGGTAAGGATATTTTTGCGCGATTTTATCGGCTCCATACACCAACTCGAAACTACCTGGTACGTGCATTAGAATAATATCTTTTTCATCTACTCCCAAATCTATCAACGTATCTTTTGCCCCATCTCTAAGGTTGAATGTGATGTGATTATTCCATTCTGAGGTTACGATTGCAAAAGTTTTTCCTTTGCCAGAAGGCAAGATATTTTTATCGTAATGCGATAGATTTTTATTTTCGGTTGCCATTGTACTATTTTTTATATTTTGAATGTAGGTAAAATTACGGCGATTCTTGGCAAGAAAAAAGTCGGGCCGAATAAAATAATATCCAACCCGACTTTTCTTATGGTAATTTGTTACCTTTTATTTTCTTATTGCTGACCTAATGCATAGGTTAAACGTTCTACAAATTTCTCTGCTTCGTTGTTATTTGCCCCTGGATATTTATCGACAATAATCTGGAAATATTTTAGTGCATCTTCGTTCTTCCCTAAACTCATCGCAATGTTACCTGCTTTGGTATAATAGGTTTGTTCGATGGTAACAACCTTCGTTGCTTCTGCAGCTTTTACATAGTATGGTAAACCTTCTTCTACTTTTCCGGTTTGTACTAAGCAGTTTCCGATCATTCCGTATTTCTGAGCCAAAAGAACTGGATCTTTGGTCGAGAAATCTTCGAACATTTTTATAGCAGTCGTGTAGTCACCTAATTTGTAATACGCAGCGCCGGCCTTTAGTTTAGCCAAATTACCTGCATCTGTATTGCCATATTCGTCAACGATTTGCTGTAAACCCATATAGCTTCCTTTGCTCCCGTTGAGTGCCTGACCGATAGAATCTTGTTCGAAAAGACGTTCTGCTGTCACCATTTCTTTAAGCGCTTGATCTGATTTTGGATCAACAATCAATTTAAGATAAGCGAAATAGCCTAAAGCAGCGAGTACAACAACGCCGATAACAATTCCTAAAACTTTAGCATTTTTTTCTAAGAAGAGTTCCATATTAAGGGCAGTACGGTCTAATTTCTGTACCAATTCCTCTGTTGTAGATTCTTCGTTTTTTACTTTCTTTGCCATGTAATTTTATTAATGCGATTGCAAAAATAGGCTTCTATTTGCTTATTTCCAACAATATTCTTTAGTTTTATAACTTATTTAGAACAAATAAGCTACCGATAAATTTAGGAGTTTCGGAGTTGACTCTGTTTTGTAATCCCAGTTATCTTTTATAAACTCAGAAGTTACTTTTCCAAAACCAAATTCGTAACGTAAATCGAATAAGAATCTAGAGATTTCTACTCCTGCACCGATATGCATTCCTACATTGAATTCGTCTTGTTTTGCTTTGGTAATTTCATTGAAAGAAACATCGTCATTGAAATAATAAGAAAACGTTGGACCAATTTGTACGTGTGCCAATCCTAAAAACTCTTTTCCGATCCCAACAGGAATATCAATTCTTTTTTTGGTAATATCGTAATTGATTCCTTGCGTTTCATACTCATTCTTATATTGTGTGTACAATACTTCTGGTTGGATATAAATTCCGGCAAACTTAGCACGAATCAAGGCTCCTGCTTGGAAACCTGTTGATCCATTTCCTTTGTCGCGAAAAATACTTCCGGTATTTTCTACCACCGATTTACCGTTATCTGCATTGAAAACAACGCCTGCCTTTAGTCCAAAATCTAAGCTTTGAGCTTGTGCAAATCCTGCAGTTAATGCCGTCATTGCGATAAATAAGTTTTTTTTCATAGTATTTATTTTTGTTTTTCTTTTAGTAATGCTGATCTCAATTTCGTAAAAAGATCAGACGAGTACACAAAATCTATCACCGACTCGTTATCTGCAGTTAGGATTTCATCTTTCGTTCCTTCCCACTCAAGATAACCTTGTTTCAGGAATACGATTTTATCTCCAATTTCCATCACCGAATTCATATCGTGGGTATTGACCACGGTTGTCGTATTGTATTCCTGGGTAATTTCGTAAATCAATTTATCGATAACCAAAGCTGTTTTTGGGTCAAGCCCTGAGTTTGGTTCATCGGCAAAAAGAAATTTTGGTTCATTGATCATTGCCCGAGCAATAGCTACCCTTTTTTGCATCCCACCAGAAATTTCTGAAGGATATTTCACCAAAGCTTCTTTGGCAATCTCTACCCGATCGAGCATTTTCATTGCTCTTGCAGTTGCTTCTTGTCGAGAAAGATTAGAAAACATCTCTAAAGGGAAACGAACATTTTCTAGGATATTCATCGAATCGAAAAGGGCACTCCCTTGGAATACAACGCCAATTTCTTCTCGTAATTGTTGTCTGCGTTTAAAATCAAACTCAACTGTATTTTCACCATTGAAATAGATTTCACCAGATGTTGGCATCAATAATCCTATCAAACACTTTAAGAAAACCGTTTTACCAGAACCACTTTGCCCAATAATGAGGTTTGTTTTCCCTTCGTGAAAATCGACCGAAAAACCTTTTAATACCTCAATATCATCAAACGATTTTTTTATATTTCTTACTTCTATCATTAGCTTAAAATGGTTTGGGTTAATATTAAGTTGAGGATGATGATACAAATTGATGTCCAAACAACGGCTGTCGTACTCGATCGTCCTACTTCTAAAGATCCTCCGTTTACATAATAACCATAATAAGCTGGCACTGTAGCAATAACAAATGCAAACACCATGGTTTTGAAGAATGTATAGACATAGAGTTTCACGGCCATGCCCATTTGTAGTCCTTGAACAAAATCTACTGGCGCCCACATTTTGGTAAAAACGCCGATGAGATGACCACCCAAAATCCCGAAACCGATACTAATGGCAATCAAGAAAGGGAAGAAAAACACACAGGCAATAATTTTCGGTAGGATGAGAAAATTGGGAGAATTAATCCCCATCACATCCAACGCATCGATTTGTTCGGTCACTCTCATTGTTCCGATACTCGACGCGATATAAGAGCCGACTTTTCCTGCTAAAATAAGTGAAACAATGGTCGGAGAGAATTCTAAAATTAACACTACTTTTGTCGCGTAACCGATATAAGCATCGGGCACAGGAATTTCTGATCCACGAAAATTTTGCGCCATTTGTATCGCAACAACAGCGCCCATAAACGTAGAAATAAACGTCACAATCCCTAAGGAACTCATTCCGAGATCCATCACTTCGCGGACAATTAATTTCCAAAAATATTTAAACTTGATGGGTTTTTGAAATACTTTTGTCATTAACAAAACGTATCTCCCTAAGTTTTCAAACAATTTCATTGCCACAAAAATAGTATTTTTATTATTATATTCTTTTAAAATATCCGACAAAGTGCACTATCAACAACTTGAAAAATATGTTCCTAAAGATGCTTTACCGCTTATAGAAACATGGTTTTCGCCCTTTAAAATTCAATTAAGAATAACGCCCGATCGCAAAACAAAATTAGGCGATTACCGAAAGGATGGAGCTTTGCATTCTATTTCGGTTAACGGTAATTTATCAGCCGAAGCTTTCTTTTTTGTTCTCACGCACGAGTTTGCTCATCTAAAAGCTTACCACGATTTTCGCGGGAAGATGATTTTGGTGCACGGAAAGGAATGGAAACATACTTTTTCTGAGCTTTTACTCGATTCGGTTCACCTATATCCTACCGAAATTCAACCCTATATTTTGCAACATGCACGCAAACCAAAGGCTTCTGTTACGGCCGATCCAGGCATTGCAAAAAATCTTTTGAGAAACGAGAACGATCTACCATATTTAGAAGATTTGCCCGAAGGAAGCCTCTTCTACATAGGAAATAAACTTTTACAAAAAGGAAAAAAGAGAAAAATAAGGTATCTTTGCCAAGAGAAAAATACAGGTAAGAAGTATTTGGTAAATGGGCTTGCCCAAGTAAATAGAGTGAAGAATGAAACAAAATGATCGCTACGCTGTTATTATGGCGGGGGGAATTGGTACGCGCTTTTGGCCGTTGAGTACAACCCGAAAACCGAAACAATTTCATGATATTTTAGGAACCGGAAAAACGTTTATTCAGATTACTTATGAACGCCTAAAAAAAGTTGTTCCGGTAGAAAATATTTTTGTTGTTACCAGTCAGCAATATGTTGATATTACGATGGAACAATTGAGCGAGCTACATCCCTTCAATATTATTCGCGAACCACAAGCCATCAATACGGCTGCTTGTAATCTTTTATCGTCGCTCATCATTCGAGAAATCAATAAAAAAGCAAAAATTATTGTCGCTCCTTCGGATCATCTTATTTTAGACGAAGAAGAATTTATGCACAAAGTAAATTACGCTTTCGAACAAGTTGATAATGAGAAATTAATTACTTTAGGTATAAAACCAACTCGACCAGAAACCGGTTATGGCTATATTCAGTATGATAATTTTTCGAACGAGCCAATTTCTAAAGTATTGACTTTCACAGAAAAACCAAGTTTAGAAATTGCCGAAACTTTACTGAAAAGTGGTGAATTTTTATGGAATTCTGGAATTTTTATTTGGTCGGTTCATGCTATTTTGCATGCTTTCAAAGAATTATTACCGAGCATGTACAAAACGCTCAACACCTATTTCGAGAACGGAACCAATAACGAAGTTATTTTGCGTTCAGTTTACTCAACCTTACCAATGGTTTCGATTGATGTTGGGGTGCTCGAAAAATCTAAAGATGTCTATGTAGTGCCTGCAGAATTTGGTTGGACGGATCTTGGAACGTGGAATTCTTTGTTCGAATACGGAAAGAAAAACGAGGAAGAAAACATCATCAAAGGAAAACACGTGCAAGTGTACAATACGACCAATAGCATTATCTACAACACGACAAAAAAAGCGATGATTATCGATGGGCTTGATGATTATATCGTTGTCGATACCAAAGAAGGCTTGCTAATTTGTCCGAAAGAAAATGATCAAGAAATTAAGACTTACGTCAACGACCTGAAACTGAACAAAGGCGAACGTTTTTGTTAGGATATTTTCTATTAAAGAATAAAAACATTTAACCTAAATAAAAAAAGAGCAGAAATAGACTTTCTGCTCTTTTTATTTTCGAATCTTTGTATCGATTAGAAACCACAAAAGTCTAATGCGCTTCTAACCAATTATCTCCCACGCCAACTTCAGCAACCAAAGGAACTTCCATTTGCATCACCGATTCCATCGTGGTTTTTATCATTTTACTCACTTCTTCTACTTCGGTAATTGGCGCATCAAACACCAACTCATCATGCACCTGAAGGAGCATTTTTGTTTCAAAATTCTTATCCAACTCTTTCTGTATTTGAATCATCGCCAACTTCACAATATCTGCCGCAGATCCTTGGATTGGTGCATTTACAGCATTGCGCTCTGCATGTGAACGAACCGTATTATTTCTAGAATTGATGTCTTTCAGGTAACGTCTTCGTCCCATCAAGGTCTCTACAAATCCGTTTTCTCGTGCAGAAGCAATTTGTTGATCCATGTATTTTTTCAAGGTAGGATATGTTTCGTAATACGCATCGATTAGCTTTTTGGCTTCACCATTCGAAAGCCCTGTTTGTTGAGCCAATCCGAAAGCAGAAACCCCATAAATAATTCCAAAATTCACGGTTTTGGCTTGCGAACGTTGTTCTCTTGTTACCTCATCCAACGGAACTCCAAAAACCTTGGCTGCCGTAGATGCGTGAATATCTTCTCCGTCTTGGAAAGCCTTCACCATCACCGGATCTTGCGCCATTTGAGCAATCAACCGAAGTTCTATCTGAGAATAGTCAGCAGAAATTATTTTATGTTCGGCATCGCGTGCGATAAATGCTTTTCTGATTTGCTGTCCTTCTTCTGTGCGAATTGGGATATTTTGCAAATTTGGATTCACCGAAGACAATCTCCCCGTAGCAGCAACCGTTTGTGCAAAAGTCGTATGAACGCGTTGTGTCACAGGATTCACTAACTCTGGCAAGGCATCGATATAGGTTGATTTCAGTTTTTGTAACTGACGATAGTGCAAAATATCTTTGATCACTGGATAATCCGTCAACTTAGAAAGCACCTCTTCGCCCGTTGCATATTGTCCGGTTTTGGTTTTTTTACTTTTGGGTTCTAATTTTAGTTTATCAAAAAGAATATCTCCCAATTGTTTTGGAGAATTTAGATTGAATTCTTCTCCTGCTTCTTCAAATATTTTTTGTTCTAACTCTCTGATTTTCTCTTCATGTTTTTTCGATAATTGTTGGAGGAAATCCACATCCAAGCGAATTCCTTCAATTTCCATAGCAGCCAAAACATTCATCAAAGGCATTTCTATATTCCTGAAGAGTTTCGTGAGCGACACTTTATCCAATTCGGGTTCGAAGATATTTTTCAGTTGAAAAGTCACATCCGAATCTTCTGTTCCGTATTCGGTTTGCTCCATCAAATCAACTTCTCGGAAATTTTTCTGATTTTTTCCTTTCTTTCCTATCAAATTTTCGATAGGAACTGGCTCATATCCTAAATAGGTTTCAGACAAAACATCGAGATTATGCCGCATATCAGGATTGATTAGATAATGTGCAATCATCGTATCGAAATTTTCACCAGCAATTCGGATTCCATATTTATACAAAACCTTGAGGTCGTATTTTATATTCTGCCCCACTTTTTCTATTGCAGGATTACTAAAAAGTTCGGCAAACTCGAGAATAATATTTTTTGCAGCCTCAAAATCCTCCGGGAAAGGAAGATAATAGCCTTTGCCTTTTTCCCACGAAAAAGAAATTCCGACCAACTTAGCCTCTAACGGATCTAAACTGGTTGTTTCGGTATCAAACGCAAAACTTTTCAATGATTTCAACTTATCAATCAACAACTTACGCGCAACTGGCGTTTCGACCAATTGATAAAAATGATCGGTATTGCCGATGTTGGTAAAATTGGAATTAAGAGGAACGATTTCTTCGTCTGATGTGAAATCGAACAACGATTGTTGTGCAGTTTCTGTAGTTTTTTGTGATGCTTGAGAAATCTCAGTTTGTGCTTCTTTGATGACTCCCGAGGCATCGATATTATAAATTCGATAAACCGTTTCGAGCATTCGACGAAACTCGAGTTCGGTAAACAAATCGGTTACTTTCTCTATATCGGGCGGACAAACCGTAAGGTTTTCTTCATCAAATTCTACGGGCGCATCGGTAAGAATCGTTGCTAATTTCTTAGACAAAATTGCTAACTCTTTATTTTCGATGACCTTCTCTTTTTGTTTTCCTTTTAATTGATCGGTATTGGCCAATAATCCTTCTAAAGATCCGTACGCTTTGATAAATTTTATCGCCGTTTTTTCACCAACCCCCGGAATTCCAGGAATATTATCCACCGCATCGCCCATCATCCCCAACAAATCGATTACTTGTAAAGGATCTTCTATTTGGTATTTTTCTTTTACTTCTTCTACACCCAAAATCTCAGCTCCACGCCCATAGGCAGGCGGTTTATACATCTTGATATGCTCGCTGACCAATTGTGCAAAATCTTTATCGGGTGTCACCATATAAGTTGTGTAACCTCTTTGTTCTGCTTTTTTCGCCAAAGTTCCGATCACATCATCTGCTTCGTAACCTTGTGCGTACAAAACAGGAATTTTCAATGCTTTTAGGATTTCTTGGATATACGGAACACCTTCTCGAATAGCTTCGGGCGTTTCATCTCTGTTTGCTTTATATTCAGGAAAATCGACAGTTCTTACGGTTGCTTCTCCTACATCAAAAACCACAGCCAAATGCGTTGGTTGTTCTCGTCGGATCACATCGAACAAAGAATTGAGAAACCCCATGATTGCCGAAGTGTTAAATCCTTTCGAATTGATTCTTGGGTTCTTAATAAATGCGTAATAGCCTCTGAAAATAAGCGCATACGCATCCAACAGAAATAATCTTTTATCGGATTGATTCATTCAGTTTTTATCTATATTTTTTTGTAATGATGATCGTTATTTATTGTTCCGGTGCTATTTGCAACACCAAACCTTCTATTTCTGGAGTCACGGCCAATTGACAACTCAAACGGCTATTTTCTTTCACATGAAAAGCTTCTGCCAACATTGCATCTTCATCCGGATTCATCTCTGGTAACGGAACGTCTGTAGATTCTACATAACATTGACAAGAAGCGCACATTGCCATTCCGCCACAAACCCCAAAGGATCCTTCCTCTACCAATTCGTACACGCGCACGACTTCCATCATATTCATATTCATATCGGTTGGCGCATCTACTTCGTGGCTAACTCCTTCGCGATCGATGATCGTAACTTTTATATCAGACATTGTTTATAAGAATTTGTGTTGCTAACAAAAATACGATTTTATTCTCCTTTACGAAACTACATCAATCAGGTTTCGGCTAAAAAAACTCAATCTACATAAGCTCTTTTCGGTAGGATGATTCGCAGAACGGGATCTTTTTATTTGATTTCTCGGTTCGAGTTTTGAGGCTTTCCTACCCAAAACAAAAAAACCTCGCTGCGTACAACAAGGTTTTTCTGATAAATTTATTAGACCAAAAAATTATTCTATGGCTTTCACCACTGCTTTTTCTGCTTCTTTTCGGGTTCCATCGAAACCATCTACTCCTGCAACTGTTGTATATTTCAGGATGAATTTCTTACCAGGATTTAGACGATTATACACCGATTGACACATCAACGTTGCTTCGTGGAAACCACAAAGAATCAACTTCAATTTCCCTGGATAGGTATTGATATCGCCAATCGCATAAATACCATCTATATTGGTTTGATAATCCAATGCATTGTTCACTTTGATGGCATTTTTCTCGATTTCTAATCCCCAATTGGCAATCGGACCTAATTTTGGTGACAAACCAAAAAGCGGAATAAAATAATCGGTTTCTATATGGAATTTTTCACCTTCTTTTTCTATTTCTAATCGTTCCACCATTCCATCTCCATGAATCGCAGTAATTTCTGCAGGTGTAATAAGATTTACTTTTCCTAATTTTTTCAGTTCGATAACTTTATCCACCGAATCCAAAGCTCCACGGAACTCATTTCTACGGTGAATAAGGGTAACTTCTTCGGCAACATCCGATAAGAAAATCGTCCAATCCAAAGCAGAATCTCCTCCACCAGCAATCACAATTTTTTTATCACGGAACATTTCCGGTTGACGAACAAAATATTCTACTCCTTTTTCTTCGTAATCGGCAATGTTGTCGATCAGTGGTTTTCTTGGTTCAAAAGATCCTAAACCTCCAGCAATCGCCACTGCTTTTCCGTGTACTTTGGTTCCACGATTGGTCGTTACAATAAAAGTTTCATCTTCCTGTTTTTCTACCGTTGTTGCAATTTCGTTGAGCGAAAATCCTGGTTCGAATTGTTTGATTTGTTCCATCAAATTATCGATTAATTCACCTGCACCAACGCTTGGAAATCCTGGAATATCGAAAATTGGTTTTTTAGGATACAATTCAGCCAATTGACCACCCGGTTGTGGAAGAGCATCGATTATATGACATCTAAGTTTTAATAATCCGGCCTCGAAAACGGCAAATAAGCCCGTTGGTCCAGCACCTATAATGATGATATCTGTTTCTATCATGGTTAGATATATTTTATTTTTTTTCGTTTCTGATGTTTACAAATTTAACAATTTTGAACCAAAAAATGAATGATTATCATCATCGTAGACAAGAATTTAAGAATAATTTAGCCAAAAAAACATCGTTTTTCTACTGAATATTTTAAACCAATTTGTTGATTTCTGAAGCCCACTTGCCCAAAAACAAAAAGTCATTGCTCGACGAACAATGACTTTTATCTAAAAAAATTGATCTCTTTCAGGTTATAAAAAACTGAAAAAATTATCTTGAAAATTCTACCGAATATGGAAAATAACTCGAAATGTTATTCATGATTTTAGAAATCACATCGTCGATATTATCTTTTCCACCTTTAGAATCTTGCGATTGAATTCTCCATAAAACTTCACCTGTTTCACCATCTGCGATAGTTAACCGAATGATACCGGTTGAGGATTTTCCTGGTATCACTCCCAAGCTAGCACTTCGATCAATATTTTGCTCGAAATCACCTCTTATCACTCCATCAACGCCCAGAATTTGAGCCAATTGCTCGTCAGTTGTACTGCTCAATGTATTGAGGATTCCCGAAGCTTTCAGCAATTGATTGGTTCGGTTGATATCTTGAAATTGAACCGAATATTTGAACTGATTTTTCATCAAATAATCATACAAAAACTTCTGTGCTTTTTCGGCTAAAGCTTCTTCTTCTTTTAGGTTTTGTTTTTTACTTTGCTTTTTAGTCACATTATCTTTAAAGCTTGATACAAAAGGTATTATCGCGACATTTTTGTGCAAGACAATCCGATTAAAATCTTTTGAAAACATGATTCCTTTTTTCGATGCTTTCTTATTTGCATCGGCTAAATCCTTATGCGACATTGCTTTATACTCTGCATCTTGCAAGGCCGCTTTTATCGATTCGTCTTTCGACAAACCGCTTTTCATTCCGGTATCGATCAATTGATCGTACTTTTTCTTTGTTTTCTTAGAAAACTTGACATTCTGAGCGAAAGTCATTGTACCAAAAAGAATGGTAGAAATAATAAATAATTGTTTCATAAAAATTAGAATTTATAAACTATGTAGTGAATGATTATTTCGAGAAATAAGGAAATCTCTTGTTTACTCGTTTGATGATTTTGGTTACGGTTTTGTCCATATCATACAGACGAGCTTTATCGTGTTGGTTGATATATTGCCAAAGAATCTCATCGTTTTTATTGCTAAAAATATTGATGGTAACTTTGGTTTGATCTTTAGGATCTGTGGTAGGATCGAGAATAGATGCAATGGTTTGGGTAACCGTTTTGTCCCGTAAATACACATTTTCGTACTCTTCTAACAAAGCATCAATTCCGAAATCGAAAAACTGAATATCGATGGTTTTATTGAGCAACATTTGGTTGACTTTCGAGTTGACGATAACATTAGAAATGTTTGCTTTTTCGGCGACTAAACTTCCCGACAATTCGTTGAAGAAATCGTGACTAACATTCATTTTTTCTTTGAATTGATCGCCAGCCAACGAAGTAATAATTTTAGAAGAATCACCACTGATAATTCCACTCAACACATCTTGATTTTCCATCAATTGAAAAGACAACATCTGAATATCTTCGGCTGATTTTCCTAAAATAGAAAAGTCTTCTTCCTTTGCCATTCCGATCAATTGATTGAGGTTCCCCTTGTTATTCATCAGATAATCTACCAGTGAAGAATCGTTTACCAAAGAGGTTAATTGTTCTTTATTTCCTTTCAGAACAGCAGGTAAAACTTCTTGATTATTCAACAATAAAGACGAAATTTTATTGGCAGAATCGAGGTTCAGATTTGCATCAAATCCTACCAAAAAACCACTTAAAAGATTCGATTTATCACCGTTGATTGCATTTTTCAGCACATCTCCTTTTTCAGAAAGAATGGTCAACAAATTGCCAGCTTGTTCTGCATTTAGTTTCTGATCGAGAAAAGAATTCGAATTCTGAAGCGCAAAATTCAACAACTCATTTTTATCGCCCGAAACCAAGGTGTTTAATAAAGCTTTGTTTTGCGTAAAAGTTTCGGCAAATTTTTCGACGTTCACGCCTTGCAAAGATTCGCCCAAAAGCTCTACGCCATTCTCGGTAAGCGTCTGCACGATACCGTCCATATCTTGGTCTAATAGACTTTTTACCAAATCTTTTTTCGCCAATAAATCGGTCACTTTATTCAGGTCGCCATCAGGCAATAAACCACTCACCAAATCGAGATTATTGCTTAATAATTCGGTTGTTAGATTCTCGAAATCACTATTGATTACTTTGGTGATAAGGTCTTTGTTATTAACCAACATATTGGTATAAAAACTGTGATCGCCTTCGCCCAAAAGTCCGGTAACTTGCGTCAAGTTATTGCTCACAACGTCTTGTAAAAGGTTCGATGTGTCGCCCGAAGCCAATTTGGCAATGATGGTAGAATTATTATTGATTGCATTCGACAACAAGGTGTTTTTATTATCGACAAAACCTGCTGTAAACGAACTCACATTATTCGAAATGATATCAAACATCAGCCCTTGCGTATTCCCCGAAATCACTTTATCGACCACGCCTACATTATTGGTTATCAGCCGAGAAACGGTAGGATTGAGATTCAACTCGCTCGAAAGCAATGAGATATTATTAGAAATCAGATCACTAAACAAATTTTGTTTATCACCCTGAATTGCCTTGACAACCGTTTGCGAATTTTTCGCTACCAAATTGGCGACTTTTTTCCATTCACCTTCTGGCAACAAACTTCCGGCAATATCAGTAAGGGCGGTAATATCACCAGTTTTCAGCTTGTTATAAAATTCTCCCGGATTGGTTACAATCTTGATAATAGCTTTCGGATCTTTGATAAATCCTACCGCATCTAAACCAGGAATAAAACCCGTAACTTGCGACATTGCTAAGCTTCCTAATGCTTTGGTAAGATTTTGCCAACCGGTTCGCGTATTATCAATTTGGATGTCGAACGTACAAAGAATCACGGCATCAACCTGAAGAATCTGCGCAAGATACGATGGTGGAAATTGATCTTTTCGGGTAAAATATCCAATATCTTCTAAGATTTTGTTGGTAATCCGAACATCTTGCAAATACACATCTGACTCGTAATTATCAAAAACATCCCAAAATTGTTCTTGCAACATTTTCCCTAACATTTGTTCGGTTTCGAACTGTTCTAACGCTTCTTGCTCATTAATTTCTTTAGGATTGAGGTAGGAAACATGCGCTGCGAATGGTAGAATTGCAATGTTGAGATGCTCAGAAAACTCTGCTTCTGAAGCTTCACTTGCATAGACCACATCATTTTGGTTGGATTTTAGTAGCGTCACATAACGACTCGCTAAACTGATTACTTGTCCGACTTGTGCTTGGGACGAGGTTGATAGAAACAACAAAAAAGCTATAATATAGCTTAATTTAAGTTTATTCATAATAAGTAGTTTTAGTAGTTGCGGTGAAGGTATTACTTTATTTTATAATGTTTTAAATAATTATAAATAATTACTAATTTTTTGTCTTATCTAAATAAAAACTTAAATTATTTTCGTGATTTTTTCTTCAAAAAGTAGTTCTTTATTATCCCTTAATAAATTTTTAGAAAGCAAAAATTAAGTTTATACATTTCTGCTTCTTCGTTATTAACTAAATAGAACATATACTCGAGCTAGTTCTATCAATTTGAATAAAACCCAAAGAAAAGCTTATTAATCCTAGAAGAATTACAGAATATCAGTTTTTGATAATTAATAATTAAATACTGTTAATTATGAAAAATTAATTATTCTTCAAATTTTACTAGAAGCTTCTAACTTGGGATTACTAAACCAGGCTAATTCAGTTGGTAAATCAGGATTTCCCGAAGCGCGGCACATCTAGTTTCTGAACATCGGACTTACTATTAACGGCAATATTGTTTTGAGTATGATTGGCATTTCGGAAAAAAAATCAGTCGATCCAGCATTCTCAAATACAGCTGGATATTTTTGGAATTTTGCACATAAATCTAAAAATCGTCAACCACTTAATCATATAAACTCTATAATATCTGGTTTATCTGGGAGATAGAGTAACTTTACTTCTCCTACTTGGTAAGCGTGCATATCTGAGAGTAAAACTACTATCTTTTTTTCTATATAATGAGTCTTGCCGTCTTTATCGGTAAAGTTGATATTGATACGCATTTCTGGTTGCTCATTGATGTATGTTCCTGTCTGAGCAACTTTTGTTATATATCCTTTAGTTTCCAATCCATGTAGAAATAACTCATAGGAGTTTTTATGATTAAGTCCACCTCCTAAACGGCTCAAAAATTTGTTAATAAATAACTCTATAAGTAGCCCGAAATACGGTGTCCAAACCCAAGGATGCCAAGGTGAAACCCAACGCCATCCATTTCCATCATTAAAGAACATATAATTTCCTATGAAAACCGCTACAGCATATAGAAAGGAAAATAGAAATAACCAACGCTTTTTCGATTGTGTAGCAAAATAATCTCCTTCTCCTAGAATCCATGGAATTTCTGCTCTTTTTTGAGTGTTAAGTCGTAAAGGAAGTTTTTTTCCAACTTCATATCTCTTTAGTTGTGGTTTGCTATCAATAAAATCAAAAGTCGTTGTGATTTCAGACCCCACCAAATTGGGAAAGGTAACTAGTATTTCGGTAATAAAACTTCCTTCTTTGGTTTCTTTTTTAGTAATAATCTCTTTGATTTTAGCTTCTACGATCTTTCCGCTTCTCTGTAGTTCTTGTGCTTCTTTTAATAAGCGTTTTGGTTTAAGGACATACTGTCTAAATTGTACGGTGATAAAAAAAATCCAACCAATTAATCCCATCAATAAAGAAATTGTTGCCGGCCACGCACCCCAACTCCATTCTCCTACATAAGAAAAAAACAAAGGGAAAATGTATAGGAAAAAGAACATATACCATTGCCAAAAACTTCTACTCATATCTTTTTTTATTCACTATTAATGACGTTCTCTGTTATCTAATATCAAGCTTCTTAAACTTCCCTTCTCGATCTGTTTCTAAGGTGTAGTCAACACGTTCCCCTCTCAATGAAATAGTCCAAAACTGCTTGTACGGATGATAGGTTACCGAAGAAGGAAACTCTATAAAACCTATCTCATCAAATCGATTAATAACCTCACTTAGAACTTGATGGGCGGTACGCAATTTTATAGAAGCAAGTGGATAGCTATCTTTCTCTATATTCTGCAAATCCCTTTTGGTTAGTCTTACAGGTTCTTTTTTTTCCCATTTTCCAGTTTTGGTTTCATACCAATACCAATCAGCTTCTTCGTGGTTTGATGGATTAACAATTGGTAACCGTACCCTTTGATGCTCTACAAAGAAGATAGTAGAATAGAGCATTATATCTTTTGTATTTAATACTGTAAACAATTCAGCTTGTATTTCATCTAATTTATTGGGTTGGAAAAGTAAGGATATATCGGTTCTATTCCATTTTTCTATATCATTCGTTACCATTGCGATGGTGTACTCCAACTTGAGACTATCAAGAGTTGGATACAACTCCCGGATAAGTTCTCGGTATTTCTCAATCGTTTGATTTTTAGCTTTATTTTTAGAGTTAAATGGATTCTTAAAAGTATCTTTTACATTCTCTTGAGAATCATCTTTACTTTTAAAGGTGTCTTCGACTGCTTCTTTCACATAGTCGCATGAAGTGAAGGTAAAAATAACAACTGACAGTAAATAAATTAATCCTAATCGTTTCATACTATAATTATTTTACTTTCCATCTTTAACAAGATAAAAGGAAGTTGAGTTAAAATTATTTTCTATAAAGCTTAGGTTAATTATCCAAATATCTAAAGTTATGATATTATCATTGTGTTAAATTTCAATTATTTAGAGATGTCTAAAATAAATAAATTTGTTTCTGATGATCTATAATTTCACTTGTTACCTCGACAAAATAATGAGTTTGCCAAGATTGTGTTTTTTCGGCTTGTTTACTTTCGGTTTTCGTCCAACTCGGATAAACTCTGAATCCCCTTTTGCCTTCTTTCTGTTGGGTAGAAAGAATGTGCCTTTTCAACAATTCATTTTTAGGAAATAAGAAAAACCCATAATTGTTATTTTCTTCCGTAACAATAATCAAAAAATCAACATTATCCGATTCGTCTAATGGCTGAGTTTCGTTGTTCGAATTTCGTTTCCATAACGTAACAAATTGCCCATTCTTTTTGGGCGTTATTTTAGCTTTTCTAAACTTGATATTGAAGTGAGCAGCCTTAAAATCACATCCTTCATAATCTTTTGCTTCTTTATCTTCTACAAGATCAAAGATTTCGATTGGAGAATTTCTAAATAGTATATTTTCTATTTTCTTTAATTCTGAGAGCATCATGAAGTGTTAAGGAAGTTTGGTGAATCATTCATACGATGAGGAATAATGAGTAGAATAATATCCTACCTATAACAATAAAAAAATGGACGTAAGTACAATACTTCGTCCATTTTAGTCCACTAAACTTGATAATTATTAACTTCAAGCTTTTTGTAGCGAAGAGCAGAATCGAACTGCCGACCTCAGGGTTATGAATCCTGCGCTCTAACCATCTGAGCTACCTCGCCAATTGGAGTGCAAATATAAAAGGATTTTTCTAATATTTGCAAACTTTCTCCAGAAAAAATATAATTATTTTTTAGTTTTCAGTCTATCGACTTTCTAATCTATTCTATTTCAATGCTTCTTTAATTCTATACATCGCTTCTTTCAACTGCTCTGTTGAGGCAGCATACGAAATTCGAATACAATTTGGCGAACCAAAAGCAGTTCCCGACACTACAGCAACCAAGGCTTTTTCTAATAAAAACATCGCCAAATCATCGGCAGATTCTATCGTTACTCCTTGAAAAGTCTGTCCGAAAAGCTCCGAAACATCCGGAAAAATATAAAAAGCTCCATTGGGTTCATTCACTCTAAATCCATTGATTTCATTTGCCCATTGAATCATTAAATTTCTACGTTCTGCAAAAGAATCTACCATATAATGAACCGCAGACGGATCAGCCTCCAATGCAGTAATCGCCGCTCTTTGCGCTATAGAATTTGCGCCAGAAGTTACTTGTCCCTGAAGGGTTTCGCATGCTTTGGCCAACTTTTCTGGTGCACCAATAAATCCTATTCTCCAACCTGTCATCGCAAAACCTTTGGCCAACCCATTAATTGTAACCGTTTGTTCGTACACTTCTGGGAAAGAAGCAATACTTACCATTTTATCTCCGTACGTTATATGCTCATAAATCTCATCAGAAATAATAATTACTTCCGGATATTTTGCCATTACGGTTGCAATTGCTTTCAGTTCTTGTTCGGTGTATACACTCCCAGAAGGATTGCAAGGAGAACTATAGATCAATGCTTTGGTTTTTGGTGTGATGTGTTCCTCGATTTGGGCAGCTGTAACCTTGAAATCATTCTCGATACTTGCCGGAATAAAAACAGGTTTACCGCCTGATAATTCGACAATATCCGAATAACTCACCCAATAAGGAGTCGGGATCAATACCTCATCTCCATCGCTCACCAATGATTGAATTACATTATAAATCGATTGTTTTGCTCCGGTAGAAACCACAATCTGCGAGGCAGTATAATCGATACCATTATCACGTTTGAATTTTTTTATAATCGCTTCTTTCAGCTCTGGATAACCAGAAATAGGCGGATAGGCAGTCCAATTTTCGTCCAATGCTTTCTTGGCTGCATCTTTTATAAAATCGGGTGTATGAAAATCGGGTTCACCAATACTCAAACTAATAATGTCGAGTCCTTGGCTACGTAAATCACGTGCTTTTTGGGTCATGGCAATGGTAGCCGATGGTTTAAGCTTTTGTAAACGTTCTGAAAGTTGCATGGAATAAAAAAATTAATTCTTAACTTTATAATATCCTACAAAGATAATTGAATTCTTATGCAGTATAGGATAAAATCATATCAAAATAAAACAAAAAAATTATGCAAACAACAACTTTCCAAGGAGAAAAAATTTCTACGCAAGGAAATTTACCTGCTGTAGATCAACAAGCCCCTAACTTTAACCTTCCAGATGCGAAAGGAAATCAGCATGCATTAACCGATTACGAGAAAAAATTCGTTGTCCTCAATATTTTTCCAAAAATCAAAACACCAGTTTGTAGTGCTTCGGTAAGAAAATTCAATCAATCCGCGGCCGATTTACCAAATACGGTTGTTTTGTGCATTTCGAAAGATTCGAAAGAAGATATCGCTGAATTTTGCGCTGCAGAAGGAATCGATAATGTGGTAACGCTTTCGGCGGCTGAAGATCAGAATTTCGAAAAAGAATATGGCGTTTTGATGACCGAAGGGCCATTGAAAGGACTTTTCGCAAGAAGCGTTGTCGTTATTTCGCCCGAAGGCAAAGTTGTGTACGAAGAATTGTTACCGAAAATTGAACAAGAACCCAATTACGAACAAGCTTTGAAAGCTGCTCAATAATAAAAAAACCGGCAAATGCCGGTTTTTTTATACTCTATATCTTGTTTGTATAAACTAAATTAATAATAGTTTACGCGACTTAATTCTTTTTCGTCCGCTTCCACTTCTTCGTCTAAGTAGCGCTCTAAACTATCATCCATCTCTTTCATCCAAGGCGTATGATGTTCTTCAGCTTGCGTACCGTCCATCACAGAAGTGTAGACTTTGTCTCGGTAATTTAGGATATTGGTTTCTTTATCATTCAACCAACTTTTAAACATTTCTCCAACTTTATCAATATTAAAGGTCGGATAATCCGTCATTTCAATCAATTCTTTGATATAAGCCGTTTGGAAATCTACATGGTCATCACCCGTTTCGGTTTTCGCTTCTGCATCTACCCATTTCTTGATATCTTCGTTTCGCTCTTCTTTTGCAGGCAATTCTATTCTACCTAACATATAATCTCTAGCAAACCACGCTTGCGCATCAAACATATTAAAGGTATAGTATTGATCTTGCATTCCTAAGAAAATCAAACGTTCATTTTCATTGAAAACAACACCTTTGTACAAATTATCAGGGTACAAACAGTTTTTGGTTTTCAGACGTAAATTGTCTGGTAAGAACGGGAATTTGTGTTGGTATCCGGTACACAAAATGACAGCATCATATTTTTTTGACGTTCCATCTTTAAAATAAGCGGTATCGCCCTCGAAATGCGTAACCAAAGGTTTCTCTTCGATTCCTTGAGGCCATTTTGCACCAATCGGATTGGTTCTGTACGAAATGGTTACCGAATTACTTCCGTGCTTGAAGCATTGAACTCCAATATCTTCGGCAGAATAACTACTACCAATCAATAAAATATCTTTCCCGATGAATTGATCGGCTCCTCTAAAATCGTGTGCATGCATCACGCTTCCGGTATAATCATCAATCCCTTTAAAGAAAGGCATGTTGGGAGTTGAGAAATGCCCGGTACCCACTACTAAATAATCAAAAAACTCTTCGAATGTTTCGTTGTTTTTTAAATCATCAAAAATCACCCGAAATTGTTTTTTATCTTCGATATAATCTACCCAACGGGCAACGGTATTGAATTTGATAAAATCGCGCGCTTTACTTTTTTTGATGCGACCTTGGATATAATCGAACAAAACTTCGCGTGGAGGATAAGAAGAAATTGGTTGTTTAAAGTGCTCCATAAAGGTATAATCAGCAAACTCTAAACATTCTTTCGGTCCGTTCGACCAAAGATATTTGTACATACTTCCATGCAACGGCTCACCATATTTCCCTACACCTGTACGCCACGTGTAGTTCCACATTCCGCCCCAATTATCTTGCTTTTCATAACACTTAATTTCTGGGATGGGATTACCTTTTTTCTGTTCCGATTCGAATGCTCTTAACATAGCTAATCCACTTGGACCAGCACCAATAATTCCAACTTTAAAATTTGTCATAACTGTATAAAAATTTTTTTCCTGTTTTCCTGATTAGAAAAACAAGTGATTTAATAATATCGATTAACTGAATCTATATTTCGATTCACAAAGACATCCTTTTTTAATTAAAAAACTAAGGATGAAACTGAGGAGAACTTATGCTCCCAAAAGAAGAACCTTTCAGTCCTAAAATATTGAAAGAGGTTTGGCCAATCGGCCTCTTTAAAATAACATCTAAAATCTTGAAATAAAATATTAAAATTCTGATGTTGACTTTGCAAATATACAAAATATATCTTATTTAAGCAAAAATCAGGTGTTTTTTAAAGATTTTCACATAAAATAGATAGTAAAAACAAGTTTTTATGCAATCAAAGAAAGAGTCTCACAAGACACATTAACCCTTTGTGGTTTTCATATTTGAAAAGAACTCCATTTCCGGAGTGGAATATTTTAAATAAAAAAAGGCTGTTTCACGTGTTGTGATACAGCCTCTTTGATTACAATTTTATAAAAAAATTCTTATCGTGTAAATAACAATTCTCTGTACTTGGTCAAAGTCCATAATTCATTGTCTACCATCAATTCTAATTTATCAGCATGATGACGAATTATGTCAAAATATGGTTTCACGACATAGCAATATGCATGCGCCACAGCTTCTAAATCTTCTAGAGCATTGGCCTTCTTGCGCTCATCAATCATCAAATGGACGTTCTCGTTGATCGCAGAAATATGTCCCGAAATTTTCTTCAAAATAATGATTTGTTCTTTGGCAATTTCCTCAAACTCTTCTCCAAAAATTTCTTTTAATCCTTTCACATTTTCTACCAATAAATTCTGATAACGCAATGCTGTCGGAATTACATGGTTTCGAGCAATATCGCCTAACACACGTCCTTCGATCTGAATTTTTTTGATATAATCTTCTAATTCTATTTCGTATCGCGCATGAACTTCGGTCCGATTCATCACATTCATCGACTCAAAAACCTCATACGATTTTTCAGAAATCTTTGCTTGCAATGCTTCTGGCGTAGTTTTATGGTTGGATAAGCCTCTTTTCTCAGCTTCTTTTTCCCATGCTTCACTATATCCGTCGCCTTCAAACAGGATATTTTTGGTTTCTTTGATGTATTCTCTCAAAACATTAAAGATAGCCTCGTCTTTTTTCAGTCCTTCTTTTTCGATCAAAGCATCTACTTGTTGTTTGAAAACCGTTAACTGCTTTGCCATAATCGTATTGAGAGTGGTCATCGCATTGGCACAATTGGCGGTAGAACCCACCGCGCGGAACTCAAATTTATTGCCCGTAAAAGCAAAAGGCGATGTTCGATTTCGATCCGTATTATCCAACAACACGTCCGGAATTTTTCCAACGACGTTTAGTTTAAGATCTGTTTTTTCTGCTGGTGATAATTTTCCGGTCGAAACGCCTTCTAATTCTTCCAAAACTTTGGTCAATTGTTGTCCGATAAAAATCGAAATAATAGCCGGAGGCGCTTCATTTGCTCCCAAACGATGATCGTTCGACGCAGAAGCAATCGAAGCTCTCATCAATTCTTCATATTCAGAAACCGCTTTAATGGTATTGATAAAAAAGGTCAGGAATTGCAAATTGCTCATCGGAGTTTTTCCTGGCGATAATAGGTTAACACCGGTATCGGTTGCCAACGACCAGTTGTTGTGTTTCCCTGATCCGTTAACACCTTTGAAAGGTTTTTCGTGAAACAACACTTTAAAATAATGACGTTCGGCTACTTTTTGCATCACATCCATCAACAAAGAATTGTGGTCAACAGCCAAATTGGTTTCCTCGAAAATTGGTGCCAACTCGAACTGATTCGGAGCGACTTCGTTATGACGTGTTTTCACCGGAATTCCCAACAACATACATTCGTTTTCTAAATCGCGCATATAATTGAGCACTCGCGTCGGAATCGATCCAAAATAATGATCCTCCAACTGTTGTCCTTTTGCCGAAACATGCCCCAACAACGTTCTACCAGTTTGTAAAATATCTGGACGAGAACTTGCCAATGCACTATCAATCAAAAAATATTCTTGTTCCCAACCCAAGGTTGCGGTTACCTTTTTCACATTCTTATCAAAATAACGCGCCACTTCTGTTGCCGCCGTATCGATTACCGACAAAGCGCGTAACAAAGGAGCTTTGTTGTCTAACGCTTCACCTGTGTAGGATACAAAAACGGTCGGAATACACAACGTTGTTCCAAAAACAAAAGCCGGAGATGTAGGATCCCAAGCGGTATATCCTCTTGCTTCGAAGGTGTTTCTAATTCCGCCATTCGGGAAAGAAGACGCATCAGGTTCTTGTTGTACCAATTGTGTTCCTCCGAATTTTTCTACCGGATCTCCACCTTCCACATCCGTTTCGAAAAAAGCGTCGTGTTTTTCGGCAGTCGTACCTGTCAAAGGTTGAAACCAATGCGTATAATGCGTTACTCCTTTGCTCATGGCCCAATCTTTCATGCCTTGTGCAATATTATCGGCCAAACGACGATCGATTTTCACGCCCTGATCGATAGCGGCTCTAACTGCTTTGTATGACTCGGGTGTTAGAAATTGGCGCATCGCTTTGTCGTTGAAGACATTTTCGCCAAATATTTGTGACTTTCTCGGAAGTTCTTCTACTTCTACCGGTTGTCTTGAGCTAGCCGCTTTTAGGGCTTCGAATCGAAATGTTGACATAATTCTCTAATTTGAGTAAGTTTTATAGGGCAAAATTATAAAAAAGTATAAAACCAATTACATTACCCCATAAAAAAATAGGGGTGTTGATAAAAATTTAACATTAAGCTTTTTTGTGAAATTTCTCAAGATTGTTTAAAACAGAAAAGTAAAGGCATAAAAAAAACGGTCTTTAATAAAAAAGACCGTTTTCGCACGCATATTAAAAAAGTTGTAGGATTTTATCTAAATCGATCTATAGATTTCACAAGTTTTTCGTCCTTTTTAATGAATCGATTCGCTAATAGCAGAAGCACAATCGGAATGATCGGTACGAAAACCCAAATACCTTTCTCAGAAAAATTTTCTCCAGGTAAGATTAATAGATAATATAATAAAAAACCTAAAATTAATAAATTCAATACAATATTTAACCATCCTAACGTTAGTTGTAGCTTTCTATTCTTAAAAAGCATGATGGTTAAGAACGACAAAAATGCAGAGGCAAAAAAAGCAAACATGGCAATTGCATCTCCGTTTGCTGGATTAGAAAGCCAATCGACGATCAAATCGTACATATAATCTGCATTGATGGCAAATATACAAGAAAATATCCCACTAAGAAATAAAAAGAGACTTTGTTTTCGTTGAATCATTACATAAATTTTCTCTACAAAATTAGGTGATTTTTTTTTAGTTTACCTAATTATTCGTACTATTGCAAGGTATAAATCTTATTATAACCGCATCAAAACACAAACTTTGTTTTGATTTCCAACCACTTTACATCTTTTATAAAAACAATTTCAAACTTAAATAATTTTACCCGTAAGAGGAATTATGTTCGAATTATCTCAAATCAAAAAAAGCAAACTCCCTGAGCTGCAACAAATTGCAGAACAATTGAAAATTGAAGGGTTTAAGAAAATGAAAAAAGCAGAGCTTAGTGATGCTATTATCAATGTTTTAGGAGAAGCCAACGAGTCGATCAAAGAAAACAATGAACCGAAAGTTGAAGAAAATCTCCCAAAACAAGAGAAATCTAAGCGAAAAAGAGTGCACAAAAACGATTCGGAAAAAGAAGATGCTTCGAATGAAGAAGTAAAAACCACCGAAACTACCGCCTCTAAAAAACCTGAGCCCGTTGCCAATGAAGATCAACAAGCAGCTCAACCACAAGAAAAACAAAACCGCAGACAAACTCCACAAAATAAACAGCGGGATTTTCAGAAACAAAAAAATAACCGCAACCAAGAACATCCTCATCACGAGCAACCTCAGAAAAATAAATACCGTGCGGCAAATTATGAGTTTGATGGGATTATTAGAACCGAAGGAGTTTTAGAAATTTTACCCGATAACAACTACGGTTTCCTACGCTCATCCGACTTCAATTATCTTTCTTCACCAGATGATGTCTATGTTTCTCAGTCTCAGATTCGTTTGTTTGGTTTGAAAACTGGGGATACGATTACTGGAGAAGTTCGTCCACCAAAAGAAGGAGAAAAATATTTCCCATTGATCAAAATTATCGAAATCAATGGTCGCACACCAGACTTTGTTCGCGATCGAATTGCCTTCGAACATTTGACGCCACTTTTCCCTAATGAGAAATTCAACCTGAGCAATTCTCGCTTATTGTCTAATCGTGTTTTAGATTTATTCGCACCAATCGGGAAAGGACAACGCGGTATGATTGTCGCACCACCGAAAACTGGTAAAACATCATTACTAAAAGATATTGCCAACGGAATCGCTCAAAATCATCCAGAGGTCTATTTATTGGTTTTATTAATCGACGAACGACCAGAAGAGGTTACAGATATGAAGCGGTCGGTGAACGGAGAAGTGATTGCTTCTACCTTCGACGAATCGGCAGACAGACACGTAAAAGTTGCGAACATCGTACTCGAAAAAGCAAAACGAATGGTAGAATGTGGACACGATGTGGTGATTCTTCTCGATTCGATAACCCGCCTTGCACGCGCTTATAATACCGTTTCACCAGCTTCAGGGAAAGTTCTTTCGGGGGGTGTAGATGCCAATGCGCTTCACAAACCAAAACGCTTTTTTGGTGCTGCTAGAAATATCGAAAATGGTGGTTCATTGACCATTATTGCAACGGCTCTTATCGATACAGGATCGAAAATGGACGAAGTAATTTTCGAGGAATTCAAAGGAACAGGAAATATGGAGTTACAATTGGATAGAAAAATTTCTAACAAACGTATTTTCCCAGCAATCGACTTGGTTTCGTCGAGTACCCGACGAGACGATTTATTACTTGATGAAGTTACGCAACAACGTATGTGGATTATGCGCAACCATTTAGCCGATATGAATCCTGTAGAAGCGATGGATTTCTTGTACAATAGAATCAAGGATACAAGAAACAACGAAGAATTTTTAATTTCGATGAATAAATAATACTCAAAAAGTACTTAATCATCAAAATAAAACCTTCCAATAATTTGTGGCTAAGATTTTGATAAGGATAGCATCAACAATTAAAACCTAAATAATTTATAACGATGTTAAAAAAGAAAATCCTTTTATTATTTGTTGGTGTTTTTGCAGCAAATATGGCTTTCGCCCAAAGTTCTAACATGAAAAATATGTTGAAAATTGGAGTAAATGCAGGTGCTTCAACCGGTCAAAATACAAGTGCAAATGCTGGTTTGGATATTTCTTATCAAAATCTAGTTGTACCAGGTTTCGGATTAGGAATTTCTACCGGATACAATCATTTCTTCGGGAAAGAAAGAAATTTTGATGGTGTAACGATTGACAACAATGACTTTGGGGTAATTCCTGTTGCCGCATTAATCAAAGTATATCCAGGGAAATCTGGTTTCTACGGCGGTACCGATATCGGATATGGATTTATCGTTGGCAAAGAAAAAGTAGCCAATAATCATTACCCAAGCGAATCGCTTTACAATGCCGATATGCCGGATGGTGGTTTGTATTTACGTCCAGAAATTGGCTATCACAACCGCGATTGGAATTTCTTTGTACACTACACAAAAGTTTTTGTAGGCAATGAAGGAAAAGTTGGAAACGATAAATTCAATGCGGGAACTGTTGGCGCTGGAGTTGCGTACAATCTCCCTTTAGGAAAATAATTCTCGAATAATAACAATAAAAAACGCCCGAAGTTTCTTCGGGCGTTTTTATTTTTTATAGTTTGATTGAATGAAAATCGTAACGAAAAAAAATCAATGAATTATTCGATGATTTGCTCAGAAACTTCTTCCCACTCTTCCATTCGAGCATCAAGATCAGTTTGTGCTTGATGATAATCATCCAACTCTTTCTGACTCTGATTTCCTGCCGCCATTTTCGCTTCTAATTGCTCGATTCTGGATTCTAATTCGGTAATATCCGATTCTACTTTCGACAAGCGATTTTTCAATCTTTTTTGTTCTTTCACCTCTTCAAAAGACAATTCTACTTTAGGCTCTTCTTTTTTGGGTTCCTCTTTTTTTGGTAGGATAGTTTCAGGTTCAAATCCTTTTTCTACTTCACGGAAATTCCCAGCTTTCACTTCTGCCAAATAATCATCGATACTGCTTAGGTATTCTTTTACTTTCCCATTTCTGAAATCGTATACCTTATCGACCAAACCTTCTAAGAACTCACGATCATGCGAAACAAGAATCAATGTTCCGTGGTATTTTTTCAAGGCTTTTTTCAGGATTTCTTTCGATTGAATATCCAAGTGATTCGTCGGCTCATCCATAATCAACACATTAAAAGGACGAAGCAACAACTTACAAAGTGCCAAACGGTTCCTTTCACCTCCAGATAAAACCGAAACTTTTTTCTCAACTGCATCTCCTCCAAACATAAAAGCACCCAAATAATCGCGAACATGCTTTCTTGTTTCTTCGGTTGCCGAATTTTCAGCTTCTTCGAGTACCGTATATTTATCATTGAGGACATGCGCTTGGTTTTGCGCAAAATATCCAATCTCTACATTGTGTCCGTGACGAATCGTTCCACTATGCTCTAAATCGCCAATAATGGCACGTGAAAGCGTTGTTTTTCCTTGCCCATTCTGTCCAACAAATGCAACTTTTTCTCCTCGGTTGACGTAGAAAGAAACATCTTCGAACACCGAATGTTCCCCGAATGAAACTCCTACATTTTCGAGTTCGAAAATAATTTTTCCGGGTTGTACCGCATCTACAAAACGAATATTCATTTTGGTAACGTCTTCATTTTCTATCTCGATGCGTTCTATTTTATCCAATTTCTTGATAAGCGATTGCGCCATAGACGCTTTATTGGCTTTCGCACGGAACTTTGCAATCAGATCTTCGGTATGTTTGATCATTTGCTCCTGATTTTTCTGTGCTTGCTCTAATTTTACTTTCCGATCTTCTCGTAAGGTTAAATATTTAGAATAATTGGCTTTATAATCTGCAATTTGTCGATTGGCAATTTCTAAGGTTCGATTGGTAACATTGTCTAAAAACTGACGGTCGTGAGATACCAATACCACGGCTCCTGCATAATCTTTTAAGAATTCTTCTAACCAAATAATCGAATCGATATCCAAGTGATTCGTCGGCTCATCGAGGAGCATTACATCGTGTTGTTGCAATAGAAGTTTAGCCAATTCGATTCGCATACGCCATCCGCCCGAAAATTCGTCGGTAGAACGATGAAAATCTGAAGCTTTGAATCCTAAACCAATCAAAATTCGTTCGATCTCGGCATCTTTGGTATAACCACCCAGAAGTCCGAAACGCTCTGTTAGACTAGAAATATCTTCGATCAGTTTGGCATATTCATCCGATTCGTAATCGGTGCGTTCGGCCAATTCTTTATTTACAAAATCGATTCTTTCTTGAATTTCTGTTAATTGTTCGAATGCAGAATCTGCTTCTTGCCAAACCGTTCTTCCTTGAATGAAGTCGATATCTTGCGACAAATAACCAACGGTTACTTCGCCTTCGTACACAACTTCTCCTTCAGAAGCTGGTTGATCTTTGGCTAAAATCTTTAATAAGGTCGATTTACCGGCACCATTTTTTCCAACCAATCCAACACGATTTCCTTTATTGATCCGGAAAGAAACATCTTCGAATAAATATTTACCCGAAAAATAAACTCCTAAGTTTTGAACTAATAACATTTTGCAAAAATAAGAGATTTCATCGAAGTAGTGGTAATCCTGTTTTTACATTTCTACCAACAATTATATTTCTATCCTATCCAAAAGATTATAAATAGAAAGAGAACCTAATATGATTGCTTCTTTTTTCGGTAAAAGAAGGAAATTCTACTCAAAATATTCCTCATAGAAACGAGCAATATCCGCTTGTGCATCGATATCCTGCCTTTCTTCTATATGCCGATACAACGCTTCTGCCATTTTGGGTGCAAGCATGGTTCCGCGCGTTCCCATTCCGTTGAAACAATATAGATTTTTATAGGTAGGATGCGCGCCAATAATCGGACGACGATCTTTTACGGTTGGTCGAATCGAAGCTTGTTGATGCATAACCGTAAACGATGAATCGACCACTTTTTCTACCCCAGCCAACAATTCTACTTTGGCTGATTCTGTAATTTCGTAATCGAGATGTTCACGATCATACGTTGCGCCAATAAAATACTCATCGACTTGTAATGGAAACAAAAACTCTTTTCCTTTCACGACGGCTTTAGGCAAAATGGCGTCGGTTTTCACAGACAAAACTTCGCCTTTTACACCAATAATCGGTAAGTTTCTGAAATATGGATTGGACAAAATATGATACCCTTCGCAAAAAACAATGTGTTTCGCTTGTAGATTTTGGTAGGATAGGCCATCGGCTGTGAATTGTAAATCCTCATACCGAAATTCTTCTTGGAGAAGGTTTCCTTTCTGTGAAAGATATTGTTCTAAGGTTGGTATCAACGAACGCAAATCGATACGGCCAGTCGCTAAAACTTCGCCCGAACCATACGGATTTTTGATGTCGTTGTATGAATTTAATTGTTGAAAATCGGTCGAAAGAAAAGGAATAAGGTCTGGATGCGTTGTAGCTTTTTTGTACCAAGTCTTTTGTTCTTGCTCATCATTAAAAACTCGATAAACTGGCATTTCTTCGATAAAGTTTTTATCCAAAAGCTGTTCGTACCACGAGAAAAGTTCGTGCATTTTTTCTAATTGCTGCGGAGCATCCCAAACCAAAGAAAAACGTTTTAAGACTACCGGATTATACAAACCTGCCGCAACAGTAGATGCGCGATGCAAATCTTGATTAATCACGATAAAAGAATGCTGATGTTCTAGTAAATATTTTACAAAAGCCGTTGCAGCAACTCCTAATCCGACCACGATATAATCAACTTGTTTCATCCTTTTTGTTTTGGTCAAAGGTAGGAGTTTCTATGTATTTCATCCTACCGAAAAATAAAAGCATAAAAAAACCACCCAAAGGTTGAGTGGTTTTTGTTGGATATAATCTTGTGAGATTCTTCTCTATGCATTATGAATTGAGGGCTTCTGCTCCCGAAACAATTTCTAGAATTTCGTTGGTAATTGCCGCCTGACGTGCTTTGTTATATTGGATAACTAAATTACGTCTCAGTTCATCTGCGTTATCAGTTGCTTTGTGCATTGCGGTCATTCGCGCACCATGTTCTGAAGCGTTAGCATCTAACACAGCTTTGTACAATTGCGTTTTCAGGCTAAGTGGAATGAGATCGGTTACGATTTCTGCTTTTCCTGGCTCGAAGATATAATCGAGTTCTTCCTCTTTATTGGTTTCGTCTGCTTGCTCGAGTTGTACGGGCAAGAATTGCTCGTTTTGTACTTCTTGTAGCGCAGCATTGACAAACTTATTGTAGATAATGCGAATTTGGTCGTACTTTCCTTCTACAAAATCATTGGTCATGGCAGTTGCAACGTCGGCCACATCATTGAAGTTGAGGTTATCCCAAATCGATGAAGCGTTTTGGCTAACATGCCCTGTATTTTTATAGGTATCGAACGCTTTTTTACCAATGGTAATCATTTCTACGTTTTTACCTTTCAAATCAGTTTGCAAAAGGGCATTGACTTTTTTGATGATGCTTGAGTTGTATCCACCACAAAGTCCACGATTTGAATTGATTACAACCAAGAGAACATTTTTCACTTCACGTTGTTCGGTCAAAGCAGTTCCCACTTCAGAATCCAAGTTCGAACTAATGTTTTGTACCAATTCGCGCAATTTATTGGCGTAAGGACGGAGTGCTATAATAGAATCTTGAGCTTTTTTTAGCTTAGCAGCCGAAACGAGCTTCATTGCAGAAGTAATCTGCATGGTAGATCCTACCGAAGTAATCCTGTTACGTATTTCTTTTAGGTTTGCCATAATCTAATTTAGATGGACTAAAACAGGGAAACAAGTTTCCCTGCTTGTACTATTATTAATTAAATTTTCCTGTTGTATCAGCTACAACTGCTTTCAGAGTATCGATAATGGTATCGTCCCATTTACCGTTACGAATAGCTGTTAATGTATCTGCATGTTGAGAACGCATAACGTCGATATAATCGGTTTGCCATTCTTTTACTTTGTTTACCGGAACGTTTCTCAAAAGACCGTTTGTTCCTGCAAAGATTACAGCTACTTGTTCTTCTACCGGAATTGGAGAGTTTACTCCTTGTTTCAATAACTCAACGTTACGTTCACCTTTCCCGATAACTCCCATTGTAGCAGCATCCAAATCAGACCCAAATTTTGCGAAAGCTTCTAATTCGCGGTATTGAGCTTGGTCTAATTTTAGGGTACCAGATACTTTTTTCATTGGTTTGGTTTGTGCAGATCCTCCTACACGTGAAACCGAAATACCTACGTTGATCGCTGGACGGATCCCTGAGTTGAATAAATCTGACTCTAAGAAAATCTGTCCGTCGGTAATCGAAATTACGTTGGTAGGAATATAGGCAGAAACGTCACCTGCTTGCGTTTCGATAATCGGAAGGGCAGTTAAAGAACCACCTCCTTTAACGATCGGACGCATAGATTCTGGTAAATCATTCATTTGTGCAGCAATGGTATCATCTTTAATGATTTTCGCAGCACGCTCTAATAAACGAGAGTGTAAGTAGAACACGTCCCCTGGATACGCTTCGCGTCCTGGTGGGCGACGTAACAATAAAGACACCTCGCGGTAAGCTACGGCTTGTTTTGTTAAATCATCATACACGATAAGTGCAGGACGACCAGAATCACGGAAAAATTCTCCAATTGCAGCTCCGGCCATTGGCGCGTAAACTTGCATTGGTGCAGGATCTGATGCGTTTGCTGCAACAATCACTGTATATTTATCCGCTCCGTGTTCTTGTAAAGTTTTCATGATTCCTGCTACGGTAGAACCTTTTTGTCCTACTGCAACATAGATACAGAAAACTGGTTCGCCACGATCGTAAAACTCTTTCTGGTTAAGGATAGCATCCAAAGCAACTGAAGTTTTACCGGTCTGACGGTCACCAATAATCAACTCACGTTGTCCACGTCCAATCGGAATCATCGAGTCAATCGACACGATACCGGTTTGCATTGGTTCGTTTACAGGTTGACGGTAGATTACCCCTGGCGCTTTACGCTCGATAGGCATTTCATATAATTGACCTTCGATAGGACCTTTCCCATCGATAGGATTTCCTAACATATCTACAACACGCCCAAGCATTCCTTCCCCAACATTGATGGAAGCAATACGGTTGGTACGTTTTACTGTATCTCCTTCTTTAATGGCCGTTGATGGCCCGAATAATACAATACCTACGTTATCTTCTTCTAAGTTTTGTACCATTCCTTCCGAACCATTCGCGAATTCTACTAACTCACCATATTGTGCATTGTCTAATCCGTATACTCGTGCAATACCATCCCCTACACTTAGAACGGTTCCTACTTCAGCTAATTCTACTGTAGAATCGAAGCTAGAAAGTTGTTGTTTTAATATTGCTGAAATTTCAGCTGGTTTTATTTCTGGCATCTTTGAAATATTTAATATTTAGGAATGTAATCGTTTTTACTGAATTCTTTTTTCAAGTTAGCAACTTTTGTTTTGATACTTGTATCGATTTGTTGGTTCCCCACACGCAATACAAAACCACCAATTAGGCTACTGTCTACTTTGTTTTCTACTTTTACCTGCGCATCTGCTGGTAAAGATTCTTTTGCTTTGGCTACGATTTTATCTAATGTAGCTTGATCCAATTCTACCGCTGAAGTTACTTCTGCAGTTACTATTTTATGAGCTGCATCGTACAAACGAATGAATTGATCGGCAATTTGGTCTAGAATATTTTCTCGACCTTGGTTCACGGTTAAGGCAATAAACTTTTGCATTAAAGGTGAAAAGCTTTTGAAAACTTCTGCTAAAACGCTCTGTTTCTTTTTCTCATCAAAAATCGGTGATTGAAGAAAAGTGCGTAAATCATGACTATTGGCAAGCGTGGTTTTCAAATCCAACATTTCGGCATACAAAGCTTGTGTTTGCCCTACCTCTTGTGCATATTGAGTTAAGCCTTTTGCATATCTGCTCGCTGCTCTAATCCCTGCCATTATGAGTTAAGTTTTACTTGATCAATAACTTGATTTACCAAGTCTTCTTGTGCGCCTGGTTGTGACAATTCTTTTGCCATAATTTTTTCTGCAACCTCAATCGATAACTGAGCTACTTGATTTTTGATATCACTCATCGCAGCAGTTTTCTCATTCTGGATAGCTTCACGAGCAGACTCGATTAAACGGTTGGCCTCGACTGTCGCTGTCTCTTTTGCTTGGTTAATGATCGAATCTTTCATTTCGCGTGCTTGCTTCAATAATGCATCACGTTCGATTTTGGCTTCTTTCATCAACTTTTCGTTTTCAGCGTTTAGGCTTGCCATACGTTCTTCTGCTTTTTTGGCAGCATTCAAACTATCTTCTATCGATTTCTCACGTTCTTTTACAGCGCTTAAAATTGGTTTCCAAGCATACGCACGTAAAATAACTAATAGGATAATGAAAACTATAGCTGTCCAAAAAATCAGACCAATCGAAGGAGTTAATAAATCCATTGTATATTTTTATTTAATATTTATAATTTTTACCTCTACACGTTTTTCAAAGAAAAATTAGCTTCTACAACCAACCGTTACAGAAGCCAATTTTCGTTTTAATTCTTATCCGTTACCTAATAACGCAACTACGATACCGAATAATCCAGCACCCTCGATAAGAGCCGCTGCGATAATCATAGCTGTTTGAATTTTTGATGCTGCTTCTGGTTGTCTAGCGATTCCTTCCATAGCTGATCCACCGATTTTACCGATTCCTAAACCAACTCCTAAAACTGCTAAACCAGCTCCGATTGCTGCAATACTTCCTGTCATGATAATTATATTTAATATTAATAAATTATTTTAATTTTTTTATTTCTAATTTGATTAATGTCCTTCTTCTGGTTCTGCTACTGCCGCTCCGATAAACAACGACACTAACATGGTGAAAATAAAGGCTTGTAACACTGCCACTAATAACTCTAAGAAATCAATAAATAAAGTCAACGGCAAAGCTCCTAACGCAACAGCTTCTGTCTGGAAAATAAAGATAATCGAGATCAACGACATAATGATGATATGTCCTGCTGTGATATTCGCAAATAAACGAATCATCAAGGCGAAAGGTTTTGTGATAATTCCAATCAACTCGATTGGTGCTAACAATAATTTTACAGGAACCGGAACGCCTGGCATCCATAACATATGTCCCCAATAGTGTTTGTTTCCTGATACGTTGATCACAATCAAAGCAATCACAGCCAACACTAAAGTAACGGCAATGTTTCCGGTAAGATTCGTTGCTCCTGGCAATAATCCTAATAAGTTATTGATCCAAATAAAGAAGAAAAGGGTTAATAAATAAGGCATATAGCGCGCATATTTTTTCTCACCGATATTGGGGATAGCAACTTCGTCGCGGATAAAAATAATGATTGGCTCGATGAAACCAGCAACACCTCTTGGCACGTAACCTTCGTTGCCTTTCTTTTTATAATTCGCAGCAACCGCTCCGAAAAGTAATACCATGATTACCACAGACAATAGCATAGACGCCACGTTTTTAGTAATCGAAAAATCCAAAGGCATTTCATTGGCGATTTTCATCTCCCCTTTTTCATTTGCTTTGAATGATACTGCGCCTTGCGCATTGGTTTTATAGATTTTTTCGTTGTAGTTGAAATAATGCACTCCATCTACTTCTGCAACTTCTTCGTTGTGGTGAAATTTAGAAGACATGAAAACTTTCAGTCCATTATCCCATAAAATTACTGGTAATGGAATTGTAAAACTGTTTTCTCCTTCACCCCAAAAGTGCCAATCGTGCCCGTCGGCAAGGTGACTCATGATCACCGGAACTGGGTTATACTTGCTTTCGCCCGTTTTTACTTTTGCGGCTTGTTCTGCATGTGCTTGCTTTTCCTTAGCCACTAATTCTTGAAAGGTAGATTCCGAAGGTTGTTGTACCGAAACATCTTCCGCCTTCGTAAAACTAAATACGAAGAAAAACAGTAAGGTGAATAAAGTCGAAAATTTCATCTTCTAAGTTTATGATTCTAAATTGGGTGCAAAATTATAATATTATTACCTACTTACCAAAGGTTAATGCTAAAAATCATTAATTTATGTTAACGCTTGTCTGATAATAATTTAACAAACCCAATTACCTCCGCAAACAAAAGTAAGAAATAAGCCAGAATTAATTGATAGATATTGTCTTTAATTTCCTGATTTACAAACACCCAAGCCAAAACTACAGCCATTTTGGCTATCATCCCACCTAAAAAAACAGATCCTACATGGACGGGATACAATCGCTGAATTATCAAAGCATTGAAAAGAATAACCAGCGTTATTAGACCAATAACTAAATAACATTTTATGATCAACTCTTTGGGCGAATTGGGTAAAAGCCAATCTGAAATAAAGTACTGTAAGCCAAAAAAAATCAAAGCAAGAATCAGAAACCAAAGAATGGGGGCAAGTTTATTTTTCATTTTCTTTATCCGATTTGGGTAATTGTTTTATCATGAGATACATCGAAGCCAAAACCCCTACAAGCGCCAATCCTGCTGTAAAATAAGGTGTTTCGGTCAGAAATTTCTTATCGAGCCAACGACCGGCCAAGGTAAAAATCGCAATCACAGCGGCCATCTGAATTCCCATCGCAGAAAATTTCAGGTATTGATTCACATTCTCCAACTTTGGTTTTGGTTTCATAATATTTTGTAATTTTGCAAAAAAAATCTGTGGTAAAGATAGGCAACATTAGTTTACCCAATTTCCCTTTGTTATTGGCTCCTATGGAAGACGTTAGCGATCCTCCATTTCGTCGGTTATGTAAAATGAACGGCGCCGACCTCATGTACACTGAATTTATATCTTCTGAAGGCCTCATTCGTGACGCCATCAAAAGTAGAAAAAAATTAGATATTTTCGAGGAAGAAAGGCCAATTGGTATTCAGATTTTTGGTGGTGACGAAGAAGCAATGGCGATGTCGGCAAGAATTGTCGAAACCGTTCAGCCCGATTTGGTGGACATCAATTTTGGTTGTCCGGTAAAAAAAGTAGTATGCAAAGGCGCAGGCGCAGGTGTTTTAAAGGATATTGATCTGATGGTTCGATTAACCAAATCGGTGGTCGAAAGTACCCATTTACCGGTAACTGTAAAAACCCGTTTAGGATGGGATCACGATTCGATTAATATTGATGAAGTTGCCGAACGCCTACAAGAAACCGGCATCAAAGCATTAGCAATTCATGGGCGAACAAGAGCGCAGATGTACAAAGGTCATTCAGATTGGTCGCATATTGCTCGCGTAAAAGCCAACCCCAATATCGAGATTCCGATTTTCGGAAACGGCGATATTGATTCGCCACAAAAAGCGATTGAATTTAAAGAAAAATATGGCGTTGACGGAATCATGATCGGACGAGCCGCAATCGGACATCCATGGATTTTTAATAAAATAAAACATTACCGAGAAACGGGCGAATTCTTACCAGAACCTACTTTACAAGAACGAGTAGAAGCGGCTAGAAATCATTTGCATTGGGCTATGGAATGGAAAGGTGAGCGCACCGGAATTCTAGAAACCAGAATGCATTATACCAATTATTTCAAAGGAATTCCGAATTTCAAACCGTTCAAAACACGCTTAGTTACCTTAGATTCGGTCGAAGATTTAGAAGCTACCTTCAAAGAAATCGAACAATCTTTCGTCTTGAACAACGATCAATAATCATCACAAAAACAATATCAAAACAAAAAAATCCATCTTCTAAACGATGGATTTTTTTCATTAACAAAACAATTAACTCCTTAGTGACAATTGTCTATTATTTGTACATCTTCGGGCTGTAACGTGTCGTATTTCATCAAAACAACATCATCTACATCGGCACGAGAACGCAGCTTCACCGCATACACATCTTCCCCCACTTCGTAGGCGATAGTTGCAGAAGGACGACGGAAAGTTCCGCCAGTTTCTATCACAACTCCTTAGACACATTTCCCTGTTTTTGCCAATTGAGTATCTAACTTATTTTTGGCATATTGACTGTATCCAAACGCAGCTGCAGCAAGAACAAAAAAGGCGATATAATAATACTTTTTCATAGGTTTAGTTTTTGATGAATTATTGGATTTTGTTTAACCCAAAAGTAGAAAACCTATTTTCTATTTTTCTCCCTGATTGTAGCTATTTTTCTGATTTAGATATTTGATGAATACTTTACGGTTCTACCGAGTTGTCGTATTTTTCATTTTGAGGGCATACAAGGCAAACGTTCCCAACCAATGACTTCCCATATAATCGTCGTTGCTAATATTGTTCAACGAATAGCGAAGATGCTGATCGGCGAGTTGTCTAAAATGAGGTTTTCCTAACTTATCACCAATAATATACAAAGCTGTAGCGCGAGAAAAATTCACTCCGTCCAAATGCACCAATTGTCCATCTGTTCGATCGGAAACGATTCCTGGTTGCAATTGAAAGCGATTGTTGTATAAGTCTGGTAAGAAATTCTTGAACCATTTTTTGTATACCTCATCAGGAGTAATCTTTGCCATGATCAACGCTTCTTCTAAACAAGGTGATAAAAAATCGCTTCCGCCAGGCTCATACGCAATAGCACAATTCGTATCTTTTGCATACAAACGATTCGCATGTTCGATCATTAACTTTTTAAACGCTTCATCTTTCACCGAAGTCGCATAATCGATGGCTAAACTCAATCCAAAAGCAGAGTTATCATGTGTTCCTGTACGAACAGGATAAACCAATTTCGGTAAATATTCTTTGTATTTAGCAACAATCAGCTCCGATAACGGTTCTAAGTTTTTCGCCCATTTTTGCGCATCGGCATCTTGCCAAGTATTCAGTTCCATTTGCAATTGCAGTAACCAAGCCCAACCATAAGTTCGCTCGAAATTCCGATTGTTTTTGTCCTCGAAAAAAGCTTTTTCTATCCGCACATTTTCGGGCGTTATCAGTTCATTGAGTTGATTTCTAACCAAATTTTTCTCATCCAATTCAGGAAAATCTTTCATCAGTTTCACGATCGACCAAAATCCATGCACCGAAGAATGCCAGTCAAAACATCCATAAAATATAGGACGTAATTGTTTCGGCGTTTTTAAATCTGCATCGCTTCCTAAAACATTTCCTAATTTGTTGGGATATTCTATCGTCATGCAATGCGTAGGTAATTCGAAAATCTTTTGTGCTTGTTCGAGATGTAATTCTTGCGCAAATGAAGAGATAGAAAGTAGAGTGGTGATAAAAAATATTTTTTTCATGGAAGGGTCTTTCTACGAAACTAATAAATTTTATCAGGATTGGCCTCTTTCTGACTTTTGTTTTTTTAGGTAAATAAATCCCATTTAATTCCTATTTGGAACTTGAAGCCACGATATGGTGTTCCAGGCGAAGAGAAATAACCTCGTTTTCCGAAAATAGCATTAAAATGATCGCCTCGAATAAAAAGACGCATGTTGCGAATTTTTGCATTGATAAACAAATCGATCATCGGATAATTGCCGATCGACTGAAGCTGCGTTGGATCTTGTAGATAAAACTCGTTGAAAATCGGCGAAAAGCCTTGTGCATCAAACGAAGAGAAATAATACGCATTGACACCAGTTTGTATTTCTGCTTTTCGATTAAATACTTTTCCTTGCCAATACAAAGTTTCTCTAACCAAAAAATCAGGCAAAGGCATATATTCTTCATTCTTGGTCGTTTTTTGGTATTGAAGAGTCGAAACTAAATTAAAGCCATTGTATGACAAATGATTACGCCCTTTGATTTTAAAAGTCTGAATCGCATCATCCAATTGTGCTGGTAATAAATCAGACCCAAAATAAATCCAATCGTCCAATGTAAAATATGCTGCTTCTATTTGAGTTTTGATTTTTTCTAAAGATAAAACTCCATACAACTTTCTCGTTTTTACAGTATTGAAATCATCATAAAAATAATTGAATTGCTCGATCGGACTTTGGTTATACATTGCATTTATCGCAGGTAAATCTGACTGAGCCAAAACTCCTGCTGTAATCGAATAACCTTCTATCGGCGCTATCTTCAGGGCTGCATCTATGTTGTATAAGCTTCCGTAATCTTCGCTTTGCAAAAACTCTAAATGTCCGTTGAGCGATAAGCGATCAGACCAATCAAACTGTAATTGCCCTACCAAACCGATCAGATTTTGCGACCATTTGTACGGAATATTCGGTATTGAAGTCGGATAATATGGATAATCTTCTCGACCAAAAAGACGCAAATTTTGGTATTTGAGGCCTGCATCAATCGTTAATCGATCCGACCATTTGAACTCGGCTGTAGTAACATTGGTAAAGGATTTTAATTTTTTCTCGTTCAGAAACATCAATCCTACCAAATTATTTTCTTCTGCAATCCAAGGCGCTAAATCGGTTTGCGATGAGTTTAGTTTGTAGATCTGATCCTCGAACGTCAATTGATTGCTCAACTTCACGGCATGATAGAAAGTAGAATCTGCGGTATATTTAGGTAGGATGCCATACGAAGCGCCCAAAAAATATCGTCTAGAATCGTATTTGGATTGGGTTTCGTTCATGTTCACTTCGATATTGCGAACATTGGTAAGGTTTCGTTCTTTCCCATCTATAAAATCATGAATATCTTGCAAACCGTTATTCTCTTGGTTATCGATATTTTGTCTTGAGAAATGTCCCCAAACCGACAAGCGTTTATCTTTGGTATGATAGTTAGAACTTATCACCAATGCGTTATTGGCAGCCAACTCTCGACGATACAAACCTTGCGAACGCAAACCTCTATATTGCAGTGCATAGTTGAATTGAGAATTAAGATTATGAGTAAAAAGGGACGACAAATAATTTCCTTCGCGTACGCCATTTTCATACACAAATTGCGTCATCGGAGTTTTCACATCAAAATAGCGAATATCTTCTGCAAAGAGATAATTCTCTCGTTTACCTGCCGGCAACAAGGCAGCACCAAACGGTTTATTGGCTACTTCTAAAGCTGTGAAAGGTCTACCGATATTGGGGAAAGGCATTTTACCAAAGAGATCTTTCTCTACAAAATTTTGTTTGTAGTACGAATCGATTGTTAAGGTCGTATCCACGATATCTCGTTTTTGGTTATTTCGCCAAAACTGATAATCTGAGATCACTCTTTTTACATAGACAATAGAATCGTCTTTGGAGTCGCTTTGCAAAGGTCTTCTACGCAAGGTATCTTGCTGTATTACCGAATAGGGAGAAGAATCGGAGGTTTGATTTCTATCTATTTGGGCCAACAAAGGGATGGTGAAAATACCGATCAACAGACTAAGGGAATGCTTCATAGCCAATAATAACTTGATGCAAATGTAAATGATTTTTTTTAGGCACAAAAAAACCCATTCAAATGAATGGGTTTTTTTATTATTCCTTACTTGGTTTATCTTATTGCCAAAGTGGGTGTTGAGATAAATTGGTGTTCAATAAACGCTCTGAAAGCGAAATTGGGAATACCATATAAGGTGAGTTTGCATCGAATGAACAGTTTTGGTAACAGTTCGTTTTCTTATCAAATCCTAAATTATTTCTTTTTAGGTCAAAGAAACGTTGTCCTTCTGCTAAGAACTCTTTTTGTTTTTCTAACAATACAGCTGTAAGTGCATCTCCTGAATAAGTAGTGGTTGCTCCTCTTTCTTGAGCAAATTCATTTACTAAGGCAAGTGCTTGAGCATTGTCTCCTTTTTTAGCCAAAGCTTCCATTTTTACAAATAGAGCCTCACTCAATCGAAGAACTTTTACGTTTCCGTAATAGCTATTCCCGTCCATAGCACGTGGATACTTTTTAGTCCAAACACCTTTTGGTTCATCTTGTGTAAAAGCTCCTGCAGCAGAAAGAGTTTCTTTGTATCTGATATCAGAAGGATCATACAATTTACTTACCCATTCTCTGATCATCAAACTTCTATGTCCTCCTTGTACCGAGTAGAAAGAAGCAAGGTGATCATTAACATCTAAAGTATATTTAGCACTTTGTTCGATTTCAAAAACGGTTTCTGGACGATTTTCATATAAACTTCCTTTGGTCGAAGTGAAATAATCTTTCACATCTTTGCTCTTTAGAAGTTCAAAGTTCGCTGGCGCTAGGTTGATTGTTTCATCAGCCAATTGAATAGCTTTATCATAATCTCCTGCTTGTCCACGAGTAAGATATGCTTTAGCCAACAATAAACGTCCTGCAGTTGGTGATAAGAATACTTTATTTTTTCTAGAATTATCATTCATTTCTGCAATTCCTTCAGTCAAATCCTTGATAACTTGATCATATCCTTGAGCCACTGTACTTCTAGTTGGAAAATTGTTAGGGTAATAATAATCTAACACTAATGGCACTCCTGCTTCTTGGTATTGACCACTTGTTGGGTTAGAAGCATAAAGTTGTAATAAATAGAAGTAAGCCATTCCTCTTGCGATTTTTGCTTCTCCTTTAAAACTTACCACATTGTCGGTTACCGGCACATTTTCATCCAAGATCACGATATTGGCTTTTTGTACAACATCGTATAAACCACGCCATACCCCAAATCCTGCATCTCCTGACCACGAAATATTATTCAAATTTTGATTATATCCTGCTGTATGAGAAGCACTCACAAAAGCATTTTCTGAGAGCATATCTCCGTACAACATGATAGCAGCCCCGAAGTTATCTCCAGAGGCAAGAGAATTATATATCTTATTTACGTACCAAGACATTTGCTCTTCATTCTTGATTATCCCCGTATATACATCTTCGATAACTGGGTCTAAGTCTAATCGATCATCACTACAAGCTGTAAATGACAAAGCAGCTCCAACTGTAAATAATCCTAATAGTATTTTTTTCATAATGAATTCAAATTAAAAAAATTAAAAATCTAACGATACTCCTAATGAAATCGTTCTCAAGATTGGAGATGTATAATCATACAATCCTTTTCCTGCTGCTCCTTCATAAGCGTTTGAGTTTGATTCTGGATCAAAGTCTAACTTATCATCGAACGCATGCATCCACAAGTTCACTCCTTTTACATATACGGTTAAGTTTTCTAAACCTGTATTTTTCTTGAAGATATCATTAAACGTGTACGCTAATTTAACTTCTTTTAAACGGATATGATCCCCTTTTCTCACCCAACGATCAGACAACAATTCTGTTTCGTTTCCATGATTTGCTTCCTGTCTTGGATTCGAAGCATTTCTATTATCAGGAGTCCATGAATCATAGAGCGCCGCTTTAATTTGGTTATTCCCCATTTTAGATCCATCACTCAAGATAAAGTTTTGCCACATGTTGTGTACATAATAATCGAACTGACCTGTAAAGAATACCGATAAGGTTACTCCTTTGTAAGAGAAATCATTTTTGAAACCTGCTAAATATTTAGGGAAACCTGATTTACCTAACCAAACACTTTTCGCTTCTTTACGGTCGGTTGTTGTTTGCGTTTTGGTACCATCTGTCCACCACATACCTGCTCCGGTTTCTGGATCTACTCCTGCCCATAGTGGCACATAATATTCTAAGAACTCTCTCCCTTTCGAGATTGCACGAATTCTATTCCCAGAATCTCTTTCAATGGCGTCTGGTCTATCATCATATAGATTATTAACTTTATTTCTATTGTAAGAGAAGTTACCATTGATGCTCCAAATAAATTGTTTATTTATCGGTCGTGTATTGAAGGTTGCCTCTACCCCTTTATTCGTCATCGTACCAATATTAGCAAGATAACTAGCTGGGTATCCGTTGGTACCAACAATTGTTTGACGATAGATAGCATCAATTGTTTTTCTATTATACACATCTAAGGTAAAGTTAACAGCTTTTAATAAGCTAAAGTCTAACCCTACGTTCCATTGTTGACTCACCTCCCATTTCAGATCCGGATTACCTGCTGTATCGATTCCTAATGAAGGAACACCAAGACCGTAACCTGCACTCACTAATGACAGTTTATTAAAGGTGTTGTACTGTGCTCCCCATGAATCTGCATAAGGGATATTCCCAATTTCACCATAGTTACCACGTAGCACTAGGTTAGATACAATTCCGTCTGGCGCAATAAAAGCTTCTTTACCTATATTCCAGCTCGCAGCCGCAGACCAGAAGAATCCGTCTTTATCATTCTCACCTAAAGTAGAGTTAGAATCCTGACGAATTTGCCCAGATAAGGTATATTTTCCGTCCAATACGTAGTTAGCACGTGCGAAATATGAAATTTGATTCCATCTAAATACATTTTCCCCAACGGAGATTCTTTCTTGGTTTGCCCCAAAGTTCAAATATGGTCTTGGCTCTAATAAGTTAGCAACACTTGCAAAGTTCTGATCGTATTTGTGTTCTTGGTACTCCATTCCGGCCCAAACTTGAATATCGTGACGATTGTTAATTACTTTACGGTAACTAACAGAGTTTTGCCAGTTCCAATCGAAAACAGCGGTATTTGCCAAAGTAAATGCCCCACCAGGAAATCCTTTTGGATTTGTTTCAGTCGGAGCAACTTCCTGATTCTTCCCATCTCCTACAGATGGATCCCAGTACTGACGCTCACTTAAACGTTGATACTGCACCCCAAATAATGTATAGAAATAGAAGTTTTTAGCAAATTGATATTCTGCATTCACAGATCCTAAATAAGTCTGAATACTTGCTTTGATAAAGTCTAATTCTTGAATAGCTACAGGATTAAAATAAGTATTTCCTCCTCCTAAGTTCTCTAAATTATACGATCCATCAGAATTATAAATAGGATATATTGGGAGTAAACTAAACTGAGATGTCCAAGGATTACGATAAGCTCCACCGTCATCTAATGAAGTTCTTTCCACATTAGAAAAGTTCATATTCAACCCTAAGGTTAGTTTATCTTCTATCTTATGATCTATCGCAGCATTAATTCCTAAACGGTTAAATTCTGATTCTCTAACCAACGATTTGTTGTCATAGTAAGAAGTCCCCATACGGAAAGAAGTATTTTCACTTCCTCCTGAAGCAGAGAAATTATAGGTAGATACTGATGAATGATTGCGCTGAATAGCACTACGCCAATCGGTGTTTGTTTTACCATCCCAGTTAGATGACTCTGTAAATTTAGCGATTGCCGCTTGCATGTCTGTTGCATAATTAGCATCTCTATTCATCCAAGCCATTGCTCCCCAACGTATGAACTCTTCAGAATTCATAAACTCTTGCTTATCGAATGCAATCGAAGAAACTGCTTTATCTGTAGAGAAATTAAAGCGCGTTTTTTGGTTATAACGTCCTTTTTTTGTTGTTACAACAATTACCCCATTCGCTCCACGAGCACCATAAAGTGCAGTTGCAGAAGCATCTTTCAAGACCATTACGTTCTCGATTTGGTTCGGGTCAATTGATGCCAACGGATTCCAAGATTCGGTCAAACCAGAGTTATCAGTACCTTTACCTACCGCAATACCATCGATAATATACAATGGGTTCGGCGTACCGATTAAAGAACCAACCCCACGAATCGTAATAATATTCGATGATCCTGGATCTCCTGAGTTCGACGAGAATACTAAACCAGCCACACGGCCATTCAATACCTCATCAATAGAAGCAGTCGGTGCTAATTCAAAATCTTCTTTCTTAACAATATCGTATGCTCCAATTTTCTGAGCCACATCCATTTTAATTCCTCCAATCAAGTTTACAGTCTGTAACTCGATATTGTCTGACTTAGCTTTTGTGAATTTTACTTCTCCTAAGTTGTTTTTAGAAACTTTTAATGAATAAACCTCTCCATTTGCATCGATGATTGTCAGAAGGTCTCCGACTTTAGCATCGATTGAAAAATTACCGTTCATATCTGTAAATGCAGATTGTCCTGTAGCTTCAACAGTTACTTCTGCATCTTCTAATGCAAAACCTGAAGAATCTTTCAGAACACCGGTCACCTGTGCCATCGCAAATCCTCCTAAAAAGAACATTGACAAGACACTTAAAGTAGTAAACTTTCTCCTCATATGTATTAATGTTATTGTAATAATTCTTACAAAAATGTTTAATTTTTCTTACATATCAAAATATTTTGTTAATTATTCGGATATGAGCAATAAAAAAGGCTATCCTCTATTAGAGAATAGCCTTTTTTTATGTTTTTAATAAGATATTGTTATTTCCTAACTTTATGGCTACAATTGATAAGTTGTGCCATCTTTATTGTCTTTTAGCTGAATACCAAGCGATAAGAGTTCATCTCGAATCTGATCCGACAAGGCCCAATTTTTATCGACCCTTGCTTGATTACGCATCTCGATCAACAATTGCAAAACTCCGTCGAGTTTATGCGTAGCATCCGAAGTAGTTTCTGCTTCACTCAACCCTAAAACTTTAACAACAAAATCATTCAATACTTTTTGCAGCAAAGCAAGATCTTCGGCGTTCAGAGATACGGTTCCTTCTTTTAGGCTATTGATGACTTTTACTGCTTCGAATAAATGAGCGATGAGAATGGGTGTATTAAAATCATCGTCCATTGCTTCATACAACTTCGCTTCAAAAGTTTTTACATCAAAAGTAGAAGTGGCATTAGGTTCTAAGGATTGTACGGTTTTATAAGCTTCCATCAAACGAGTATACCCTTTTTCACTTGCCAAGATAGCCTCATTAGAGAAGTCTAAAATGCTTCTATAATGTGCTTGCATCATAAAGAAACGAATTACCATTGGAGAAAATCCTTTATCAAAAAAAGAATTATTTCCCGACAACAATTCTTCTGGCAAAATGGTATTCCCGGTAGATTTAGACATTTTTTGTCCGTTCAAGGTTAGCATATTCGCATGCAACCAATATTTTACTGGCTCATGACCATATGCGCCTTTTGCTTGTGCAATCTCACATTCGTGGTGCGGAAACTTTAGATCCATTCCACCACCATGAATATCAAATTGTTCCCCGAGATATTTGGTACTCATCACTGTACACTCTAAGTGCCAACCTGGGAAACCATCTCCCCAAGGAGAAGGCCAACGCATGATATGTTCGGGAAGTGCTTTTTTCCAGAGAGCAAAATCTTGTGGATTTCTTTTCTCGTCTTGTCCGTCCAAAGTTCGCGTGTTGGCAATTAGGTCTTCTATATTTCGATTAGAAAGCTCTCCATACTTCCCTCCTTCTTCATTGTACTTCTTCACATCAAAATAGACAGAACCATTCGATTCGTACGCCAAGCCTTTTTCGATAAGCTCTTCGGTAATGGTAATTTGCTCAACGATATGTCCGGTCGCTGTAGGTTCTACATTGGGTGGATAATTATTGAACTTACGTAAAACCTCATGAAAATCGACCGTATATTTCTGGACAATTTCCATCGGTTCTACTTTTTCTAATCGTGCTTTTTTAGCAATTTTATCTTCATCAGAATCATCTAATAAATGTCCTACATCGGTAATATTACGAACATAGCGCACTTTATACCCTAACAAAAGAAGATAGCGGTAAATCATATCAAACGACATAAAAGTACGCACATTACCCAAGTGAACATTGCTGTACACGGTAGGCCCACAGACATACATACCTACCAATTCTTTGTTAAGAGGTACGAAGTTTTCTTTTTGTCCGCCAAGTGAATTGTACACTTTTAATTGATGTTGTTTTACCATAATTGTCTAAAAATTATCTGCTACGATTTATACATTAAACGTCGTTTTCAAGCGTAAATAGCTCAAAAATTCTTTTCTTAAATTTTCATCTTCTTTGAATTGTCCTCCATATTCTGCCGTCACGGTACTCGATTCGATATCACGAATTCCTCTCGAGTTCACGCAAAGATGTTTGGCATCAATAATACACGCCACATCATCGGTCCCTAAAGCCTCTTGCAAAGCTTTCACAACTTGCATTGTCAAGCGTTCTTGCACTTGCGGTCTTTTGGCAAAATAATCTACAATACGATTCATTTTAGATAACCCGATCACTCTTCCTTTTGAGATATACGCCACATGCGCTCTACCAACAATCGGCAAGAAATGGTGTTCGCAGGTAGAATAAACCACGATGTCTTTTTCTACCAACATTTGGTTATAATGATATTTATTATCAAAGGTCGACATCCCTGGTTTATTTTCAGGCAACAAGCCACCGAAAATTTCTTTGACAAACATTTTCGCAACTCTTTTCGGAGTTCCTTTTAGCGAATCGTCTGTCAGGTCAAGACCTAAAGTTATCATTATTTTTTTAAAATCATCTTCTATCAATTTCACCTTTTCCTCTACCGCTACCTCGAAAGCATCGTCGCGCAAAGGGGTTTCTAAATTAGCCATGAAATGATCATCTGCCAATTCGTCCATATGTTTATCACACATCTTGTAAAAAAATTTCCACAAATTTATTGAAACTTAAACATATTCCCATCATAACTCCTACAAATCATCGTATTTTGCCTATTAAATTTTTATATTTGAGCCCAAAATCATACAAAACGATGAACGGAAAAATTGTAGGCTTAGACTTTCTTACCTTAGAAGATTTTCTAAACATAACCTCGGACAAAGAAAACTTTTCGCTTAATCAACAAAGCAAAGAAAACATAGAACATTCGCAACAGAATGTTGCCAAAATTGTATCATCAGGGCAAACGGTTTACGGAATCAATACAGGTTTTGGTCCTTTATGCGATACCAAAATTTCTGAAGACGAAACACGTCAATTGCAACACAACCTCCTTATCAGCCATGCTGTGGGTGTTGGAAATCCGATCAAGAAAGAAATCTCTAAATCGATGTTGCTCGCCAAAGCTCATGCCTTGGCCAAAGGGTTTTCGGGCGTTAGTTTGCAAGTTGTCGAACGCATCTTGCTCATGGTAGAAAAAGACATTATCCCTGTTGTTCCCGAAAAAGGTTCGGTAGGAGCTTCGGGCGATTTGGCTCCGCTTTCTCATCTTTTCTTGCCTTTGATTGGCGAAGGAAAAGTTTGGGACAAGGACAAGATTATTTCTACCAAAGAAGCTTTAGCCAAACATCAACTAGAGCCGATTCACCTTTCGGCAAAAGAAGGTTTAGGCCTCATCAATGGAACTCAATTTATCTTGGCTCATGCGATTCATGGTTTAGAGAAGTTTAGTTATTTACTCAATTTAGCCGATGTAGCAGGAGCTTTGTCGTTAGAAGCTTACGAAGGTTCGCCAAGTCCATTCAAAGAAGAATTGCATAAAATTCGCCCATTCAAAGGAACGCAACTTGTAGCCAAACAAATGCGCGATTTATTAGAAGGTTCGGAAATTGCTTTCTCGCATGCAGACTGCGGTCGTGTACAAGATCCGTATTCTCTACGTTGCATTCCTCAAGTACATGGCGCCTCTAGAAATGCATATTTCCATCTGAAAGAATTGGCCGAAATAGAGCTGAACTCGGTAACCGATAACCCGATTGTGATTTCTGATCAAGAAGCTATTTCTGGTGGAAATTTCCACGGACAACCGCTGGCAATGGTCTTGGATTATGCAACAATTGCAGCTTCGGAGTTAGGAAACATTTCAGACCGAAGACAATATTTATTACTGGAAGGAAAATACGGTTTACCAAAATTATTAACCGAAAGCTCGGGCTTGAATTCTGGCTTCATGATTCCGCAATATACCTCAGCTGCACTTTGCACCGAAAACAAAACTCTTTGTTTCCCTGCTTCGGCAGACAGCATCCCGACTTCGTTAGGACAAGAAGATCATGTTTCGATGGGAAGTATTTCGGGTAGAAAATTCAACCAAGTTCTTGACAATGTAGAACGCATTTTAGCAATCGAGTTGATGTACGCTTGCCAAGGATTAGAATTTAGACGTCCTCGAAAAACAAGTGCAACCCTAGAAAAAGTATTTGAAGCCGTTCGTTCGGTTTGTCCGAAATTAGAAGAAGATCGCTTAATTGGGGAGGACATCGAAAATATTATTCGTTTGATTCAATCGGATGATTTCAAAAGATTAATCCCAACAACATAATTCGGCAAAGTCCATTTTACAATCGGGTGATCTAATTGCCCGATTTTTTTCTATCATATCCAAAATAAATTTATACTAAAACATGTTTCAGTTCAAACCTAAATATTTCGTTTCTGCACTCATCCTTGCAGTGGCTGTTTATTTTTTAGCCAACAATACGCAAACTGTTTTTCTACAACAATATGTAAAAGACATCGCGCTTATCCTATTCATTTATTGTTTTGTGCGTGGATTATTTCGGTTCAATGCGCCACAGGTTTTGGGCTTTTCGCTCTTCGCTTGCTTTTTGCTAAAACTTCTTCAGGTAACGAATTTCTTTGGTTGGATCGGAATCCAAGATCAACATTTCTTGCAAATCCTCATCGGCAACGTATATTCTTGGTGGGATATTTTGAGCTACACGATCGGTTTTTTAGTTTTGATTGCCATTGATCCCGAACTGAAAAAAAATCCAGACAACCATTAGAAGCGCGCTTGCAACTGAACACTTCCGGTATGGATTGTCGATGTGGACTCATTTTTACGACCATCGTACGAAATATTCAATTGTAAAAAAGAACTGATTTGTCGCTGAATTTGCAATTGCCATACAAAATTGTTTCCGGCGCGTAAACCTTCCATCATTTGGTTACCAACCACCGATTCTTGATTACCCACAAATTGATTGTTGATGTAACTCATCGTACCAAAAACACTCATTTTACTGGCAAGCGTCCATTGCAAATCGGCTTTCAGTTCGCTTTGTTTGAGGCTTTCTTCGCCAGTTTTATTTTTTTTGTTTTGATAAATATACGATAAACTCGTCGTGAAATTTCGCCCATTTTGCAACTCCAAACTTGGTGAAATTTTATATTGATCCAAGGAATATCGACGATTCGCAAAACTTTCCGAATCGCTCTCTACCTCACTTTTCTCAGCTTCTGCATTCGCATAGAAATTGGTTAAAATTCTATATCGAATGCGTAAATTATGCAACATCTGATCGCGGTATTCTGCGCCCGTGTACACATAGGTTTTCGCTGTTTGCTGATTGTAGGTGTACGTCGCTTGCCACTTGTATTGCATCCCCTGATTGAAAAACAAAATCCCTTTGAAGTTTCGGGTATTTCCTAAAGTATTTGCACTTTTCTCGAACGGATTAAACAACAATGTATTTCCTTCTTTCAAGGCAGAGTTTGTACTAAAAATCGAAGTTTGCAACATCCAACGATCCAAAAAAGTATTCTCGTTTCGGAACATGTTTTTCGGACGAATTCTCACCAAAAAGTTGAGCTTATTTTTATTCGTTTTCAGATAATCAATCGTGTTGGTATAGACCCGAACATAGTTGGCCTGATCGGCAAATTCGGCCACATCAAACTCATCTATTTGCTCTATTCCATCGCCATTATAATCGGTCCATTTATAGATTCCCATTCCATCGGCTACCTTCACATACTGAAATTCTCGTTGCGCTTCTACGCCACTTCCCAACTCATAATCGAGATTGAGTTGTACTCCATCATCCAAAAAAGATTTATACCATTTCAACGCTCCGGTCATAAACTGTTCATCTGCCGCAGAAGTGTTCTGATAATTGACATTTCGGTAATGAAAATTGAAGGCTAATTGATGTTTATTTTTGCGCAAAATCTCCGACTCCATAATCAGTCCATTACTTCTTTGCATAGAATTCCATTGTTGCCAACGCACCGAATCGTCTTTTCGGGTGTACAACGTCAGGTTCATCGCCATGTTTAGCGAATCTTTTCTACCAGCTTTCACCTGAAATTCATTCCATCGGAAACTATTCTCAGACAATCCTTCTTCGGCGGTGGTCCATTCATTTTTTTCGCCCATGAATCTACTTCCTACCCAATATTTCTTAGAAATCGTGTATTGATAATCGGCATTGTAGCGCAAGAAAGTTGTTTTGTCTTGATTTTTATCAGCATTTAGATAACTCAATTCTACAGTTGCTTGGTGTTTTTCGGTCTGATAATTGGCAATTACATCATTTTTCAAACCTTTGTAAAGTTCTTTAAACTCAAGATAATTCGCCAAATAATGCAAACGAAATTGATTTCGGTAGGATGCATCAACTCCGGCAGAAAACAAAGTTTGCCGAACTTGTTGTTGAGTTTCATCCAAATTAAAATCCCGCTGAAACTCTACTTCTCGGATTCTTTGCGTCGTCACAAAATTCTCGTTCCAAAACTCAAAAGAAGCTTTCGGAGAGATTTTCCAGTTTTCGGTAGAAAAGTTTTTATTTCCATACACGCGAGCAGCATAACCTACATTTTCTCCGTCATCCAAACTCGAAAATAAATTTAGATCCTGATTACTCAACGCCACATCTACCCCAACGATACTTTCCTCGTCTAACAGATAGGTAGAATTCACCGTGTACATCTGTAGTTTTTTGGGTGCAACCAAACGTTTTATCGGTTCATAATCTCCTTGCAAAACACCCGCAACAGGCGCCACATACTCGTATACTTTTCCGTTCTGAGAAAGATTTGTGGTCTGATAATTCCCTTGATTAGGCCCCACATACGAAAAAGAAACTTGATACAATTCTGCATTTGCATTGGTCGAATAACGATAAATAATTTGTCCGTTTTCGTCTACTTTTTCATACAAAACCTTGTTCGAATCGTAAGTAGAAGGCACAGCCGAAACCGAGATCATCTTCGTTACATCGTTTCCTGCTTCGCTCAGAATACGCTTATCTTCATCAGACAAATCGCTGCTCAAAGTATTGTTTTTACTATCCGAATTAGAATAAAAATGTCCAGAAATTCCCCATTTCTCCGCCTGATGTTCTACACCTCCATAGACCAACAACTGAGAATAATTTCGACTGTTGTACAGATATTCTACCGAAATCCTTGTGTTGCTTGTAATCAGCCGTTTATTAGTAAAAGTAAGCTCGCCGGTATTGTAATTGATCACATAATCTTTGTCTTCTCCACGCTCGAGCAAAATCCCATCAATATATACCCGCTCAGAACCAGAAATCACAATCACGTACAATTCCCCGTAGTTCCCTCGTAGTTGATACGGTCCTTGATTGCCATCTTGCCCGTTGAAATTCTCGGTATTGAACTCACCTCTTGTCAAACTTCCTGAGGCAAATATTTTGGTAGAAGAATCCTCATTTTCTAACTTGGTTTCTAACAAAACACCGGTTACTTTTTGATTGAAATTATTGAAATAATCGTTCTGCGGATTGAGATCAATATGTCCTGCTCTGATTTTAGAATTTTTGGATGCTAATTCAATATAAACTTTGTCAAACTCTTGCAAAGATTGCGTATATCCGTCCGATTCTATCGGCACATTATTATCGGCAATCGCTGCGGTAACCTGAATATCCTCGCTCAACTTACCAGATAGTTGCAAGTCTAAAGAAGATTGTACCGAAGCACTTTGCGAATTTCCGAATCGAATTCCTCTCACCAAAGAACCTTTACTCTCCAAGCCCTCGAAAATAGGTTTGGTTTGTTGGAGGTTTTTATTCTCGAATTGATGAAACACATCCACCTTTTTCGATTGATAAATATAGGCTGTATCGCGAGCAAAATTTTCTCGTTTCAGCTGTGGATGAAGATAATATTGAGCCGTTATTTTTTGGGAAGGAAAAGAATGAAAATAGATTTTTTCTCGCTGAAAGTCTACGGTATAATGATCGGCAGAAATTGGTTTCCCCAACGAATCTACCAATATAAATCCATCGGATAACACCCCAAATAAATCGAGCTGAACGCTATCGTTCGCTTCGAAAGTCTGAGTACGAAAGTTCGGATTTTTCCATGTCGGTTGTTGTGCTTGCATCCATGCAAACAGCCAAAAGAAACAAAAAACAAAGGAAATTCTTTTCGACACTTTCATTAATTCAAATACAAATAACGTAAAATTTATACTTTTCGGATAAAGCTAGGATCAAATAAAGAAGATTTCTGTTTTGTAACTCATCCTACCGAGAAATTCTAACCAAAAAAAAGACCTTTCATTCGGAAAGGTCTTTTCTATATTGCTTATGAATCTACTGTTGAATTAGATCGATTGAATAATTTCATTCAACGTTGCCGAAGGGCGCATTGCAGCATTGGTTTTCGGGAAATCGGTTTTGTAATATCCACCGATATCTTGTGGTTTTCCTTGTGCACCAATCAATTCTTCATTGATTTTTTCTTCTTGTTCTTTCATTTTCGCAGCGATTGGCGCAAAGAATTTCGCCAACTCTTCGTCTTTGGTTTGTTCTGCCAAAGCTTCTGCCCAATACATCGCTAAATAGAAATGAGAACCGCGGTTATCGATAGTTCCTAATTTTCTTCCTGGCGATTTATTGGTTGATAAAAACTCTGCATTTGCTTGGTCTAAAGCATCTGCCAAGATTTGTGCTTTCGGATTGTTTTGGGTTTGAGCCAAATGCTCTAATGAAGCCTGAAGCGCTAAAAACTCTCCTAAAGAATCCCAACGTAAATAACCTTCTTCTACGAATTGTTGTACGTGTTTTGGGGCTGATCCTCCTGCTCCTGTTTCGAAAAGTCCACCTCCGTTCATCAATGGTACGATTGATAACATTTTGGCAGAAGTTCCTAATTCTAAGATTGGGAAAAGATCTGTAAGATAATCCCGTAACACATTTCCAGAAACTGAAATAGTATCTTTTCCTTCGCGTGCACGTTTCAAGGTTTCGGTCATAGCATCTTTCACATCCATAATGCGAATATCCAAACCTGTCGTATCATAATCACCCAAGTATTTTTCTACTTTTTTGATGATTTCTCTATCGTGTGCACGACCTTTATCCAACCAGAAAATTGCTGGTGTATTGGATAATCGAGAACGGTTAACCGCTAATTTCACCCAATCTTGGATCGGTGCATCTTTGGTTTGACACATTCTGAAAATATCGTCTTTTTCTACTTTTTGCGACAAAAGAACTGTTCCGTCTTCTGACTGAACTTCGATTGTACCGTTTGCTTGTGCTTGGAAAGTTTTATCATGCGATCCGTATTCTTCAGCTTTTTGAGCCATTAGACCAACATTCGGAACAGAACCCATTGTGGTAGGATCTAATTTTCCGTTCGCTTTCATATCATCAATCACCGACTGATAGAAGCCTGCATACGAACGATCTGGAATAATTGCAACAGTATCTTCTTCTTTTCCGTCTTTGTTCCACATTTTTCCACCTCCGCGAACCAATGCTGCCATCGATGCATCAACAATCACATCAGATGGTACGTGGAAATTGGTAATTCCTTTGTCAGAATTTACCATCGCTAAACGAGGTCCATGTTCGATTGTTTTAGCAATATCTGCTTTGATTTCTTCTTCTTGAGGATTTCCTTTGATCTTCTCGAAAAGTCCAGCCAATCCATTATTCGGACTGATATCCAACGCTTTGAAAGTGTCTGCATATTTAGCAAAAACATCTGCAAAGTACGTTTCTACGATTGCACCAAAAATAATTGGATCAGAAATTTTCATCATTGTCGCTTTCAAGTGAGCAGAAAGCAAAACATTTCTTTTTTCAGCTTCAGCAATTGCACCTTTTACAAACTCTTTTAGTGCAGCAATATTCATCACAGACGAATCGATAACTTCACCAGCTTGCAATGGAGCAAAATCTTTCAACACCTCTTCTTTTCCATCAGTACCTTTAAAAACAATACGGTATTTCGTTGCATTTTCTATCGTGGTAGAAGTTTCGGTTCCGTAGAAATCACCATGATCCATATGCGCAACATCAGTTTGGCTATCTTTTGCCCAATCGCCCATACGGTGCGGATTAGCTTTGGCATAATTTTTTACTGCTTTTGGTGCACGACGGTCAGAATTTCCTTCACGCAATACAGGGTTTACAGCACTTCCTAAAACTTTTGCATATTGCGCTTTGATCGCTTTTTCTTCATCATTTTTAGGTTCTGCCGGATAATTTGGCACAGCATATCCTTTGGCTTGTAATTCTGCAATTGCTCCTTCTAACTGCGGTACAGAAGCAGAAATATTTGGTAATTTGATGATATTGGCTTCTGGTTTTGTTGCCAATTCACCCAACTCGCTCAAAGCATCAGCTACTTTCTGATCATCTTTTAGGTATGATGAAAAGTTGGCTAAAATTCGTCCAGCTAATGAAATATCCGGAACAGCGATTTCGATATCAGCAGATTTCGTAAAAGCTTTCACAATCGGTAAAAACGAGTGAGTAGCTAACATCGGTGCTTCGTCCGTAAGGGTGTAAAAAATTTTTGATTTCGACATTCTTATTAAAGATTTTTACGACTTGCAACAAGTCATATGAAACATATTTTGCTTATTTTTTTCTTGTATCGACAAGAAACATACAAATATAAAGTTTTATAAAAGATTTTATAAGGTTTGGGGCTTCTTTATGATATAAATTAGCGAAAAAGCATGTTTTCCTATCAAGAAAATAATTTTTTGATGTTTTGGTAGGATAAAATTCTACCTATTAACAAATTCATCCTACTAAAGAAAAAAACTTCAGCCCGAAAAACGAACTGAAGTTTATTTTATAGTGAATAAGCTTTCTTATTTTTTGGTATTCTCGAGCATCGGAACGAATTGATAATCGCCAAATTCCAACACCTCGAAATTATTATCATCCAACCGAAGATAAGTGTACATTTTCTGATTTTCTTTCCCGATCGGAATCACCATAATTCCACCCAATTTCAGCTGTTTCAATAATTCTTCTGGTAAATAAGGCGCACCAGCAGTGACAATTATTTTATCGAAAGGAGCAAATGCAGGCAACCCTTTGTATCCATCGCCAAAAGCCTGATAACGAGGTTTCTTTTTTATTTTATTGAGAATAAGTTTAGAAAAATCATACAATTCTTTTTGTCTTTCTACCGAAAAAACTTCCGCACCTAATTCTACCAAAACCGCCGTTTGATATCCACTCCCGGTACCAATTTCTAACACTTTTTCACCTTCGTGCACATGCAACAACGAAGTCTGAAAAGCGACCGTATAAGGATGAGAAATAGTCTGTCCGGAAGCAATCGGGAAGGCTTCGTCGCGGTACGCAAACTCCTCGAAGGCACTATCAATAAAAAGATGTCGAGGGATATTATTCATCGCTTGCAGAACCTTTTCATCTTCAATTCCTTTACGATACAACAACTCCATCAATTGTTTTCGTTTTCCTTTGTGCTTAAATTCATCTACTGGCATGTTCCTTATTTTTTGCAAAATTGCAATAAAAAGTACTAAAAACTCATTAATTTTAGCGCAAATATTTTTTTATGTTAAAAGTGGGGGTAATTGGCGCAGGCCATTTAGGGAAAATTCACCTAAAATTACTCAATCAGTCTAGCCATTACGAATTAGTTGGCTTTTATGATAGCAGTGTAGAAAACGGAAAGAAAGTTAGCGAAGATTTTGGCTATCATTATTTCGAATCGATGGACGATTTGATGGATGCGGTAGACGTGGTGGACATTGTTACGCCTACTCTTTCGCACTATGAAGTTGCCAAAAAAGCACTCGAAAAAAACAAACATATTTTTATAGAAAAACCTGTAACTCATACGCTAGAAGAAGCTGATGAGTTGCTGAAAATAGTCGAAGAAAAAGGACTCAAAGCGCAGGTAGGACATGTTGAGCGTTTCAACCCTGCTTTTACGGCTGCTTCACCTTTTATCAACGAACCTTTGTTCATCGAAACGCATCGGTTAGCTGAATTTAATCCGCGCGGAACAGACGTTCCGGTGGTGTTGGATCTGATGATTCATGATTTGGATATCATCCTATCCATTGTAAAATCAGATATAAAATCGATTCATTCTTCGGGTGTATCTGTCATCAGCGACACTCCTGATATTGCGAATGCCCGAATCGAGTTCGAAAATGGTTGTGTGGTCAACATCTCAACAAGCCGAATGTCGTTAAAAAACATGCGTAAAATGCGTGTATTCCAACGAAATGCGTATATTTCGATTGACTTTCTGAATAAGAAAACCGAAATTATCAAAATGCATAAAGCACCCGAAAATCCAAGCGAATATGCCATGATTTGGGAAAATGATAAAGGAGATCGTCGAGAAATTAGTTTCGAGCATCCGAAAGTAGAAGCCAACAATGCTATTTTGGATGAGTTGGAAAGTTTTGCTAATTCGATCGAAAACAATGCGCCCATCAAAGTTAGTTTACAAGATGGTCGAAATGCCCTGAAAGTCGCTTTAGAAATTATCGAATATTTTGAAAAATCTCAAGAATCGATTAAAAATCAAACCATTATAAAAGAATAAAAAAAATAAAAACATCATGAAAAACATTACCGTAATTGGAGCGGGAACGATGGGAAATGGAATTGCACACGTTTTTGCACAATCTGGTTTCTCTGTTCATTTGGTCGATATTTCACAAGAAAGTCTTGATCGTGGATTGAAAACAATCGAAACGAATCTTGATAGAATGATTGCGCGCGAGAAAATTTCTGAAGCCGACAAACAGCAAACTTTAGGAAACATTACCACTTTTACCGATACGGCAGAAGCCGTAAAAGAAGCTGATTTGGTCGTGGAAGCCGCAACTGAGAACTTGGATCTGAAACTAAAAATCTTTCAACAGTTGGATGAAGCTGCGCCCGAAAAAGCAATTCTTGCTACAAACACTTCGTCGATCTCGATCACCAAAATCGCTTCGGTTACCAAACGTCCGAAACAAGTGATCGGTATGCATTTCATGAATCCTGTTCCGGTGATGAAATTGGTAGAAATTATTCGTGGATACGAGACGAGCAACGACGTGACAAAAGCCATTATGGAAATGTCTGAAAAGCTTGGGAAAATTCCGGTAGAAGTCAATGACTATCCTGGTTTTATTGCCAATAGAATCCTGATGCCGATGATCAACGAAGCTATCTATTCATTGTATGAAGGCGTTGCTGGCGTTCGAGAAATTGATGAGGTCATGAAGCTTGGAATGGCGCATCCGATGGGGCCATTACAATTGGCAGATTTCATTGGTCTTGACGTTTGTTTATCGATTTTGAATGTTCTTTACGATGGTTTCAAAAACCCGAAATATGCTCCTTGTCCTTTGTTGGTAAACATGGTCGTTGCCGGTAAAAAAGGAGTGAAATCTGGTGAAGGTTTCTACGATTACTCAGAATCGAAAAAAGCAGAAAAATTAGCAGCGCAATTCGCTAAATAAATATCAAAAAAAACCTGATTCATGAATCAGGTTTTTTTTGATATTTTATATATTATTTAATAATATGATATTGTTCGTTCGATGATTTGCCACGGTCGAGCATCTCTAAAAACTTCACATTTCACCCAATTACCGTGCGAATCGTATTGATAATCGAAAGTATAAATATTTAAAAAATTCTGCCCTTCTTTCTCAGCCTTTTTCAATGAAATTAATTCGTTATTATTATACATTTCTTCTCGTTCTAACTGCCAATTCGCATCAAAAAAACGTCGTGTTTCTTTCCGTTTTTCTTTGTCTTCAAACCCAAAAGAACGAAGATTTTTCCCGATTCTTTCAACCGCAATCGTATTGCCTGCTTCATCATAAATAAAATATTCGACCAAGCCTTTTTCTCCGTTGAAATAAGTAGTTTCGGTTTTAACCAAATTCTGATTTCCATTATATAAAAAAGTCGTTTCCGAATTATTTGCTCCTTCTGTTTTGTCAACTATTTTCTGCAAATCTTTGTTTTGCGTGTACAAAGTTTGATATCGAATTTGATTGGATTTGCTTTGATAAACAAAATCTTCCTGTATCAATTTTCCATTTTGGTATTGATATTTTTTATGCTCTTCTATTCTGCGTGGATCTTCACCATTGTTAAGAATTATTTTCTGATATTCTTCTAATTGATTTGATCGATTATAATGAAAATTTTCTTCTGAATAAATCCCTAAACGATTACCATATTCCAAGAAATTTGTTTTGGATAAAAGCAAACCATTCTGACCGAATCGATGCACCGTTTGATTGTAATATTCGTTGCTAAAAAAACCAGTTGCAGGACGATTACTTACGGTTTCTATCGATTTAGTTTGCATTTCTTTTACCTTTCCGATCAGGCCAAAATCGACAATCGACAATGTATTTTTCGGGATTTGTTTCGATTGCATTTGAGCATTAGCCATCCAAACCGAACTCAAAAAAAACAATCCTACCCCAAACTTTTTCATCCTATTTATCATACAAAATCTGCTTATAATTTCCTTTCTTTTCCATTCGCATCTACAAGTTTACCTTCACCTTCGAAAATGATTTTTGCATTTTTACCCGAAGAAATTTTGGTTTGAGGAGCTACAATCGTTTTAGCCAAAATGGTGAGAACTACCCCATCATTGACATGAATATTGGAATAGAAACGTTGAGTTTTATCCCATATTGTATTTTCATCTATAAGAAATGTATTACCCAAAAAAGAATCCTCAGTTACGAATTGTATCAAGTTAGAACGTCGCAAAAAATCATGCGCTTTGATGATTTCGGTTGGTTGTAAATAATTTCGAGGATCATTTCCGCTTTGTGACATCAAACTGAATGAACAAGCATTCGGCGAATGATAACTATTTCCGTGCCCCAAACCAAGACTATGCCCCAATTCGTGTGCAAAACCTTTTCCATCACCTTGCGTATTCCACAACCTAGTTTTCTCCCAAGTTGTGTTACTTTTTATAGGCGCTTGATACCGATGCAAAAGATATTTCAGGTAACGATTGGGCAAGTGGATTTGCGAACTTCTCTGCAAATCGTTCACGGTCGGAAACTCAGATGCAGCCATCGTGTTTCCTGCATAATTAGCCGCTTTTGTTTTCACAACTTCATCAAAAATATCGCCATCGAGCGTAAGATACAAATTGATTCCTTTCGGGATTGTTGGGTCATTTTCTATTTTATCATCCAAGGGTTTCAAGTACCAATTCTTGCTGGGAGAAAAACCTTTAAGCACAGTTTTTTTAGCTTCCAAATCGGATCCAGAATTCTTATAATTCCAATAATAAGAATCCTTAATTTCGATATAATTAAACTCAAATCTGATTTTGCTATCCTTATAAAAATCGGTTCCTGTGTAACAACCCGTTAAATCATTTGGTCGTTTGAAATTTCCCCAACTTTGATTCGCTTGTTGCAAATAATCTTCTAAAACTTGACGTTCTTCCTGATTTTTTAGATTAAAATTTCCCGAGCCATCTTCGCGTTCTAAAATGATGACATTGACCCGAATTTTTATCGGTTGCAAATCATCCGTAATCACAAAATTCTCGATAGTAGATTCATTAGAAGAAAGGATTGTTTTGGTAGGATTTTCTACAGGTGATTGATTTTCTTTCGGATAAGACAAACCATAATTTGGCGTTGTACAAGAAGTTAGCAACCCAAGAAAAAATGGTAAAAGCTTATATTTTTTGGATAAACAATTAGAAATGTTGAACTGTTTCACGATGAATAGATTTTTTGAGCCAATAAGATACTACATTTTTCAACACAAAATAACTCGGATTTCCAAGACAATTATCCATCGGTAAACGTTGAATATTCGTAGCAACACTATCGTCTTTTATGCCGGCTGTACCAAAAGTTAATTGCGCATCAAAGTTTTCGAAGAAATCTTGTTTCACTCCAAAATCGGTAAACGGAAAAGAAAAAACTCGATAGTCCAACCCAAAATTTTGTTGAATAAAATCAACACTTTCCCTACTTTCTTTCAACTGTTCATTTACGTTAAGATGCTGATAAAGAGGATGATTCATTGAATGCCCTCCAAGAGAAAAACCATTATCTAACAAATCTTGCAACTCATTCATATTCATATAAATATCCCAATCTGATAAGGTAATTTTATGTTGTTCGATTAATGAATCAATGTAAGGCTCATCATGAATTTGAAGATTTAAAAGCTTATTGCGTTGACTTTCTGAAGGATTTTTTTCTAACAATAAAGCAACTTTGTATCGATAAAAAACTGCTTGATTATCGATAAAATTAGGATTGATAAAAAACGTGGCATGCAAACCTCGCTCTTTTAGAATCGGAGCAATAATGGTATGACATTCTTTGAGTCCATCATCAAAACTCAAATGAAAACAATTATCTCTTACACCTTCTTGCGAATTTTTAGATTCGATTAATTCTTGTAATGAAATCGAGGTATAATGTTGCTGAAAAAAATCTAATTCTCGCTGAAATTGATCTATGTTTTTCAACGGATACAAATGCCGAATATATGGTAAATCTTGGTCAGATACCGTATGATAAAAAGGAAATATCGATTTTTTATACCTCATTTTTTTACGTAAAAACAATTTCTCCAATCCCATGTTGTCTATTTCTGTCCAACAAGTCTTGATTATTTTCTATTAATTTTTTATCGATAAAAAGAAAATTTTTATACGGTCTTTTTAGGATTATGGTTAACTTTTTTCTCAATAAATGCTCAATCAATGAATCTCGAATCACAACCGAATGTAGCTGTTCTTTTTCAATTTCAGCGATAATATTGTTCACAATTTCGTTTGCTTGTTCATCAGAATCGTAATAAACATAATGCAAAAAATAAGTTTGATGTCGTATTGCTCGCACTACAAACGCCGTCAATTTTTCGTCATTTCTTAGCTCGAAAGCTGCCAAATGAAAGGAAGAATCAACAAAACTAAAATCAAATTTCTGTTGAATTTCATCATTTGGATTTGTGGATATCCAAGGAAATTGAAAAATCCATTGCAGTTTTTGGTTCGTCAAAGGAAACAATTCGTTTCGTGATTTTTCAATCAAAAACGCTTGAGTTTTTTGATCAAAATTCGATTGTTGAAAAGTAAAGTTTTCATTTTTTGTCGGAATAATAAAACGATAAAACCGATTAAGGATTTTACTTATTTTAGTTGGAAATTTCTTATCTAAAAAACGAATACTCAAATACAATTCGGTTGATTCCGAATCGTGTATATATTGGTATTTATCTTTGTTTTGATACAATTTTGCCGAACCTGGTGTTCGTGTCAAAACCATTAATTGATTTGGATAATCTTTTTCTATTGCCTTCAATAATTGTTCAGAAAAACCTTTTCTTCGATGGTTTGGGTGCGTCCAATTTCCACTCGACCAAATTATTTTTTCGGTCGAACATATCAAATCATGCAATACAATCCTATAACTAACTATTTGATTTTCAATAACCATAAAATACAAAACCGTATCTTCTTCTGTAGAAAATGGATTTTCTAAATAAGATGACAAACGAAACGGAGTGAAAGGAACATGCACTAATTTTTTATAAAAATCGGAGTGATAAAATGCGAGTAATTCCTTCTTTTTTATAGTGCGTATTTCTACCAAAGTCGATTATTTTTATAACAAGTATAATATTTTTTCTGTGCACCAAAACCCTCAAAAAAATGAGCAATACTCGGAATACTCGACCCTTCGAAATCTAATATTTTCGTTGGATTTTCTTGAATATAAGCATCTAAAATCCCTGTTGGCACAGCCATTTTTTTCCCTAAATCATTAACTGAAGCATTGACGTAAATTCCGCGTTGATCACTATCGATAAACACAGAAAAACCGATCAATTTTTCTTCAGAATGCGCTGTAATAAATGTTGCTTTTTTCTTTTCTAAAAACATAGCCAAAACATGAAATAATTTCTGTTCGTTAACAGAGTGTTGACTATTTTTTTGTTTGAATTCTATAATTTCTTTCAAATCAATAGAATTCCAACGCAATTCTACTTTTTTATTAATAAAAGAACGGACATTTTTCTTGGTTTTTTTATCATATTCGCGATTATTTATCGCTAAAATATGATTAATTCTTTTTTCTCCTTTCGGAGCAAAAAGCGCAGTATTTTCTTCATTAAAATGATAACCTCTCACTCGTTTTTTTTCTAATTGTTGATAAAACAATCGAAAAATTTCTGAAGGAAAATCATCAGAATGGAAAACACCCAACTGTTGACAATAAATTGGTTGTGAGATAAATTTCACGCCAAATTTCCTTACAAAAGGCAAAGGCATAACTGCTTGATAATCACCAAAAATCAAACAATCCCACCGTTCATTCACCAACAAATCCAAATACCAAATTTCTGCATACACTCGATAATTTACACTTTTTTGTAAACATTGCGTATACTTTTCTTGGTCTAAATTTTTCCTGCTTATTTGCTTAATCATATTGAATTCGTTCATAAACTTCTCGCCAACTTCTCCATTCATTTGTAAAATTCGACTGATGAAATAATGTAATAAAATTCCCTTTCACCGACTTCACTTTCTCTCTATATTCCAACAATAATTGACAAGCTTCTTCTGGAGAGAGCTTCATATAATTTTTCAGGGTTACATCCATTGCAATAAACGGAAAAACTTTGAGGTTTGTGATAGAATTCGTCGATAAATCGAACCAAAAAAATGGTTGCGCAGTGCATGCCCGAAATCCAACCCGATGAGCGAAACCCATTGTATAATCCTCTTTTATTCCGTTTCGGATCAAATTTTTATACGTTTCTGGAAAATATAATTTAATGAAATGCTGTCGAGAACAAGTTATGTTCTGATTCAATATTGTAGATAAACGCTGAATTTCTATATCTATTTTTTCATGATTCTGATTGGATAAATAAGAAGGATGAATTCCTATTTTTGCCCAATTAGCTTGTTGTTGAATTAATTTTTGATGCGCCAAATTGCGCCAACTTAGGTTATGATCAAAAGTTGAAGAATCACCCAACAACCAAAAAAAGATAGAAGCATGACCATGTTTCTCTGCAATTTCTTTTAGATAATCGTACTGATCATAAGGATCTTTTTGCTGATTATTCAGGACTGAAAACTGTTCTTTTATCGAGCTAAAATCGCTATATAAACAACTTTTCAACAAGGTTTTTATTTGTTTCGTAAAAGGTTGATTTTTATATTTCCAAGCGAAGTCAACATCGTGTGTATTGATTTGAACAAACGATTTTTGGATTGGACGAATGCTTGGATAAAAAACGGTCAAATCCTGTAAAATTTTCAACAAAAGCTGATCAACAATCGGTTCTGAATAATCCATTTCAGAACCTAAAAAACGTTGATGTTCATCCAATTTTTCTTTGGACAAAAAATATTCTTCGTACCGAGAAAGGCAATAAAAGACTTTTCCCATCTCATGCAAATCTGAAAATTTTATTGTAGCATCTATTTGATTATCCAACAAAAAAGCATCTTTTTCTAACTGAAATAGCTCGTCAAAATGATGTGAAGAAAAATTTATTTTGTAAGCTTTGGTTTGTAGAAACTCTTCTTTATCATACACAAAAACCAACTCCAACCCTAAAAAAGTCCGATTGAAGAAATCGAAAACATACTCGATTCTTGGACTTAATTTTTCGGTATAAATACAGAGTTTATCGTACAAAATAAAGGGTTTGAAGTGTAAAAATAGTCTTTTTTTAGGAAAGAAAAAACGCCGAGTAGAACTCGGCGTTTTTTGTATGAAATCTGAATATTATCCGACAATGTTGATAATTTTCCCAGGCACAATAATAATGTTTTTCGGCGTTCGATCTCCCAATTGTTTTTGGGTACGTTCGTCTTTCATAACTATTTCTTGGATTTCATCTTTACTCAAACTCAAAGGCAGTTCGAGCAAAAATTTCATCTTACCATTGAAAGAAACAGGATATTCTTTGCTGTCTGCAATCAACCATTTTTCATCGAAAATAGGAAAATCAGCATGAGCAATCGATGTGGAATGTCCTAATTTTTGCCACAATTCTTCAGCTATATGTGGAGCATACGGCGACAAAATAATAGCCAAAGGCTCTAGAATTGCTCTTTTATTGGTTTTTATTTTTCCCAATTCATTTGTGGCGATCATCATGGTAGAAACCGTGGTATTGAACGAAAAATGATTGATATCTTCGTCAACTTTCTTTATAGCTTGATGCAAAACTTTGTACTCTTCTTTGGTCGGTTCTTCCTCTGAAACAGAAAACGAATCATTTTCGCCAGAATGATACAAACGCCAAAACTTTTTCAGAAAAGAATGCACACCCGAAATCCCTTGTGTGTTCCAAGGTTTTGATTGTTCAAGTGGGCCTAAAAACATTTCGTACAAACGAAGAGAATCGGCTCCATACTGCTCACAAATCACGTCTGGACTAAGCACGTTGAATTTCGATTTCGACATTTTTTCTACTTCTCGGCCGGTTATGTATTTACCATCTTCTAAAATAAATTCTGCATCTTGATATTCTTCTCGCCAAGCTTTGAATTTATCTGTATCTAACTCATCTCCTCCATCTTTCAGCAAGCTTACATCAACATGAATTGGCGTTACTTGGTATTGATCTTTCAGAGAATACGAAACAAAAGTGTTGCTCCCTTGTATGCGGTAAACAAAAGCACTCACTCCTAAAATCATTCCTTGATTGATCAATTTCTTAGCATATTCTTCAGTAGGTGCCCATCCTTTGTCGAACATGAACTTTTGCCAAAAACGAGAATACAATAAATGCCCTGTCGCATGCTCTGAACCACCGATATACAAATCGACATTTTGCCAATAATCTACCGCTTCTTTGCTCACAAATTCGTCTTCGTTATCGGGATCCATATACCGCATCCAATACCAAGAAGATCCTGCCCAACCTGGCATTGTGTTCAGTTCGATTGGGAAAATTGTTTTATTATCAATCAAATGATTTTCCACCACCTCTTTGTTCAAGGTATCGAACGCCCATTTTGTTGCACGCCCTAATGGTGGTTCTCCTTCTTTAGTCGGTAAATATTCGTCAACTTCTGGTAGGAGGATCGGCAAGGCTTCGGTAGGAATTGTGTACGGAACTCCTTCTTTGAAATAAACCGGCACCGGCTCTCCCCAATAACGTTGACGAGAGAAAACAGCTTCTCTCAAACGGAAGTTTGTTTTTCCTTTTCCGATATTTTTATCTTCTAAAAAGCGAATAATTTTTTCTATAGCTTGTTGATAATCCAACCCATCTAAAAAATCTGAATTGATTAATTTGAAGTTGCCTTTCTCGGTAAAAGCTGCTTCTTTTTCATCATGATTTTCGAAAATTGGAAGAATCGGTAAATCGAAATGTTTTGCAAAATCAAAATCGCGATCATCACCTGCCGGAACCGCCATCACAGCCCCTGTTCCGTAAGATGCCAATACATAATCTCCTACCCAAATAGGTAATTTTTCTTGAGTGATCGGATGAATGACATACGCCCCTGTAAATTCACCACTAATGTGTTTCACATCTGCCAAACGCTCTCTTTCTGATCGTTTTGCGGTTTGTTCTACATAAGCTCCTACTTTTTCTCTCTTATCCGAAGTTGTAATTTTCTGTACCAACGGATGTTCGGGCGCAAGCGTTACATAACTCACACCGAAAATAGTATCAGGGCGAGTAGTAAAAACTTCTATTTGTTCATCGTGTCCTTCTACCGAAAAAAGCACCGAAGCACCTTTCGATTTTCCTATCCAATTGCGTTGCGCTTCTTTGATGGGTTCTGGCCAATCGATGGAGTCCAAATCATTTAACAAACGATCTGCATAAGCGGTGATTCTCATCATCCACTGTGTCATTTTTTTTCTAATAACCGGAAAACCACCTCTTTCTGACAAGCCATTGATTACCTCATCGTTTGCCAAAACGGTTCCTAAGTCGGGACACCAATTGACTTCGGCTTCTGCCAAAAAGGTTAGACGATATTTCAGGAGCATTTCTTGTTGTTGTTTTTCTGTATAACTTTTCCAATCTTCGGCAGAAAACTGCGGTGTATCTTCGTCACAAGCTGCATTTATTTCGGTGTTTCCATTGGCATCAAACTCGTTGATTAAACGACAAATAGATTCTGCTTTATTGGTAGAAAGATCGTAATAACTATCAAAAAGTTGATTAAATAACCATTGCGTCCATTTGTAAAAATTCGGATTCGAGGTTCTAATTTCACGATCCCAATCATACCCAAGTCCTAAACGTTTCAACTGTTTATCGTACCCAGGAATCGAATTGCCTTGTTTGTCAACACCTCCTTCTATATTTACAATTGTAGTGATTGCCGGATGCTGACCGGTTTGGATGGCGTATTGTTCTGCCGGTAAACCGAACGAGTCGTAGCCCATTGGGTGAAGAACATTGTAGCCTTTTAATCGTTTGTAGCGTGCATAAATATCAGACGCAATATACCCTAATGGATGACCAATATGCAAACCAGCTCCGGAAGGGTAAGGAAACATATCCAAAACATAATATTTCGGCTTATCGGATTGATTCTTTGCCTGAAATGTTTTGTGATCAAACCAATACTGTTGCCATTTTGGTTCTATTTCTGAAGGATTGTATTGCATAGTTATTTTTTATTTTAGCAAAAATACAGTATTTATAGGGCAAATAAAACTTAAAAAAACGATATTTGAGCCTAATCTAAGCTTTCAGTTGGCGGATGTTGAAAAGAAAAATTTTTTATTGGTTTTCGGTAGGATTTATTTTAGTTTTCATCCTAATCACAGTTCGATACATTGTGAATCATACCCGTATTTTTGTGAATTACGAAATTGAAATCGACCCGATTGTGATTAATTGGGAGCGAGAAAGTGATTCTATGGTTCGGATAAAAGATCCGATTTATGTAAGAAATGACTTCTTTTTAATTGAATATCCAGATGATAATCAATACATAAAAGAAGATAGTGTTTTGTACGAAGAATTGTTTCATGACAAAAAAAATAAAGGATCATTGCTCAATCTTAGTACGCCGTATACATTATGGAAAAGTCGCTACAACGACACCATTCATGTCTATAAAAACAAACGACATCTGAAGTTTGTGTACGATTATTATACTGCTTCTAAATGAAAACTGAAAACCGAACCTTTGCCCGGTTTACTTTTTACGGTTATTTTTTGTTGATGAGCTTCGAGAATATGTTTTACAATTGCCAGACCTAATCCCGAACCTCCATTGTTGCGGCTTCGACTTTTTTCTACACGATAAAATCGCTCGAAAATACGTTCTATTTCCGACTCTTTGATTCCGACCCCTTGATCTTTTACGGCTACTTTCACCTTTCCGTCTTGGCTCTCTAATTGCACACTTACCTTGGTTCCTTCGTCTGAATAATTGATTGCATTTGCCAAGAGATTGATCAATACTTGTTGTATTTTTTCTAAATCACCTTTCACCCGCAAGTTCGGATTCACCGGCTGTTCGATATGCAAGTCGATTTCTTTGTTCACTGCTTTTATCTCGAGCAAATCAATCGATTCTTGCACAAGTGCAGTAAGGTTAAAAGTTGTTTGATGAAGTTTTATTTTTTCGCGTTCGAGTTCGGTTATCATATCCAAATCTTTGACCAAATAAATCAGGCGGTCTACCGATTTATTGATCCGGTTGAGATATTTATCTCTAATTTTTTCATCCTCAACTCCACCTTCGATCAACGTTAATAAATAACCTTGTACCGAAAATAGAGGAGTTTTCAGTTCATGCGAAATATTCCCTAAAAACTCTCTGCGATAATTTTCGCGTTCGATTAGGATATCGATTTCTTTGGTTTGATCTTCTGTAATGGTGGTAAATTTCTGAGAGATATCTTCAAAATCCAACGCTTCTTCACCATCTAAAACGGGAAGAATTGACGAAAACTGGCGTAAATCTGTTCTTCTTTGTCGTTGATTATTAAGGTGTAAAATAATTGTCAGCACCAAAGTACTGATCAGAAAAGTAACCAAAAGAAAGGCTTTGTACTTGTACAAAACTGTAAGGTTCTGGAACCAAGCATAATACAAAACAAAGGTAAGCACATAAAAAATAAGAGTGGTAAAAAGTCCCCACCACAAACTATGAATCTTATTCAGGGAGTTGGCCATTAATCGTTCATTTTATACCCAATACCTTTGATGGTTGAGAAACGATCGTTTCCGAATTTTTCTCTTAATTTTCGCACATGCACATCAATAGTTCTGCCGCCAACCACGACTTCATTACCCCAAACTTTATCGAGGATTTCTTCTCGTTTGAAAACTCTTTCGGGATTAGAACCCAACAAAGCAATAAGTTCGAATTCTTTCCTAGGCAATGAAAAATCTTCACCTTTGAAGGTCACTTTATACGTTTCTCGATTGATTGTAAAATCTTGTAGTTCGATGATATCAGCGACTTCTTCGTCTTGTTGTTTTATTTTTAGCAAGGCTTTTAGTTTACTTACTAAAATTTTTGGTTTGATCGGTTTCACGATATAATCATTCGCTCCAGCATCATACGCTGCAAGTTGAGAAAAATCCTCGCCTCGAGCCGATAGAAAAACAATCAATGTATCTCGAAAAGCATCTAACTTTCTCAATTCACCACAAGCTTCTACGCCGTCCATTTGCGGCATCATCACATCCATAAGAATAAGGTGAGGTTTGAAGACTTTTGCTTTTTTTATACCTTCTAATCCATTCGATGCGGTTTCTACCTCGAAACCTTCTTTTTCTAAATTATAGGTAACAAACTCTAAAATATCTGGTTCATCGTCTACCAGCAAGATCTTGTAATTTTTCATAGTAAGAGAATTAACGGTTTCGTAAAACGCACGTAAAATTAAGGTAATAATACTACATAATCGTGTATTTCATAAACTTAACAATGATTTAAAATTACAAAATTTTCGTAACGTTTCGCTAACAAAAGTTTTACTTTCAATAAAAATCATTGTGAAAACTTCCCTGCAATTTTGCAGTGTCAATTATTAAACACACAATGAAACGCATAACAACTGCCTTATTTCTTCTTGTAGCATCTGGGGTATTTGCCCAAACGCAGAAGACAATCTCAGGAGAAATTCACGATCAACAAAACCAACCACTTGCAGGAGCAGAAATATATGTTCCGGCGCTTGATGAAACTTTTTATACCGACGAAAACGGGAAATATAGCATTCCCCTACCCGAAGGAAATCACGAGTTAGAAGTTCAGTATTTCGGCTATCAATCGGTGCATCAAACCGTAACGATTCATGGTCAAGATGTGAGTAACATCAATTTTGTTTTGACCAAAGAAAATATCGAACAACAAAATATCGACTTGCAAGGGACAACGATTACGGCAACGCGTAACCGCTCGAGCGAAGCCGAATTACTCAACATACAGCGTAAATCTGTAAACATTGTTACCAATGTTGGTGCCCAAGAGTTGGACCGAAAAGGTGTGAGCGATGCTGCAACAGCATTGACAAAAGTTTCGGGCGTTTCTAAACTCGAAGGAACCAATTCTATCTATGTTCGTGGTTTAGGCGATCGCTATATTTCGACTACTTTAAATAGCTTGCCTTTACCGTCGAACGATCCGGAGTATAAGAATATTGATTTGAGTTTCTTCAATACCGATATCATCGAATATCTTTCGGTGGACAAAGTCTATTCGCCAAAAGTTTTGGGTGATTTTTCGGGAGCAGGTGTCGATATTGTTTCTAAGAATTATACCGATAAAGGAATGTTTCAAATTTCGGTAGGAAGCAATTTCAATACGAATGCCGTAGGCAAATCTGATTTTATGTTGCAAAACGGACCGAAAAAAACTGGTTTTTCTAACATCAAATTACCGAATGATCCGTTGAATTCTTATCAATTCAAAACAAAATTAAATCCTACCAAATCGCCAACCATCGGACCTAATTTTGGGTTGACGGCTGGGAAATCTTTCCGAATCGGACACGAAGGAAGATTAGGGCTTTTTGCTACCGCCAAGTTTGATAGCGACTACGATTACCGCGAAGGTTTAGACCAAACGGTGAACGCTTCTACCGGTTTGGGTGCAAGACTAAAATCGTTCAATCCGCACAAAAAATATTCGTACCAGACCAACACGACCGGAATGTTCAATGCGAATTATAAAATCAATCAAAATCACACCCTCAAATACAACTTATTGTACATCAACTCTTCTGAGCAGTCGAGAGATTTGTATTATGGTTTTATTCGCGATTTGGCCGAAGATGATAATGGGTTAATCCAACGCAATACTTACATCCAAAATAAATTAATGGTGAATCAACTTTTGGGGAACAATAAGCTTAGCGATCGTCTAGAGCTCGATTGGGCATTGGGATACAACAAGGTAGAAAGCGATTTGCCAGACCGTACGCAAAACACGATGCGATACGACAAAGAAACCGATGATTATCATTTGGTACAAGTAACGACGACCGACAATCACCGCTATTTTCATAAACTGAACGAAGATAGTTATGTAGGAAATATTGGTTTGACGTATCGCCTGAACGAGTCGGCAGATGGCTTGGCAAAAGGTTTTGTACGAGTTGGATACAACGGAAAGATTGTTCGTAGAGATTTCGAAGCAAGACAATTCAACTTCAGAATCATCTCTTCTCAATTGGCCAATCCGGTAGATCCGAACAATTTGGATGCGTTTTTCAATCAAACCAACTTCAATAACGGATATTTTTCTACCTCAACATACAGCGGAACTTTAGCTCCACAAACCTACAATGGCGACCAAGATTCGCATGCGGCGTATGCGACATTGGAGTATAATTTTACGGATCGTTTGAGTGCTTTGATCGGGGTTCGTTACGAGAATATCCTACAAAAAATCGATTGGCGTACACAGCTCGATGCATCTGAAAAAACAAATGAACTGAAAAAAGATTACTTCTTACCAAGCATCATTTTAAAGTATATGTTGAATGATCGCCAAAACCTTCGTTTTGCTGCGAGTAAAACCTACACGCTTCCACAGTTCAAAGAAAGAGCTTTGTTTTTGTACGAAGATGTTACACAAACCAAATACGGAAATCCATATTTATATCCATCACAAAACTACAATGTGGACCTGAAATGGGAAATGTTCCCGAACAAAGGCGAATTGATTTCGGTTGCTGCATTCGGAAAATACATCAAAGATCCGATCAACGAAGTGGTTATTGCTTCTTCGACCAATGATATTTCTTGGATCAATGGGGATTTTGGTTATGTGGTTGGAGCAGAAGTAGAATTGAGAAAAAATCTTTTTGATTTTGGATCTGAAGGAGAAAATACTTTATCGGCAGGTTTCAATGCGAGTTACATGAAAACGAGTCAGGAAATTGACAAAGACAAAGTTTACCGCGAAACCAGTGGCATATACAACCTAAATCTTACCACTCCCAAAGCCCGTCTAGCAGGCGCATCTGACCTGTTATTAAATGCCGACATTTCTTACCTAAAAAAATGGAACAACGGCGGACAAGTCTTAGCAACAGTCGCTTACGCATATTATTCGGATAGGATTTATGCCTTAAACAATGAACAAATGGGGAATTTGGTTGACAAAGGTTATGGAACTCTTGACTTTATTTTGCGTACCAAACTCAATCAAAATATTGGAATCAATTTCAGTGCGAAAAACATCTTGAATCAGACTTTCAAACGAGTACAAGAAAACGCCAAAGAAGATGTCACTGTGGTATCGTACAAAAGTGGAGCAAACTTAGGTTTGTCGATCAACTATAATTTCTAATCAAAAAAAAATAAACTTTAATAACTAATAAAAATGAAAAAATCGATCTTTAAATTATTAACCTTAGCTTTATTAACAGGAGTTGTTTCTACAACAACTATCTCATGTTCTAGTGATGATGACAATACAGGAGTAGAAAATTCAACGCCAGAAAATCCATCAGACTTTGTTGTTAACCGTAACGACCTGAAAGGAGAAATCAAAAAAGGCGAAGTTGTTCTAGAATCAGGAACCTATAAATTAACAGGAAAATTAATCGTACAAAACGGAGCTTCATTAAGAATAAAACCAGGAGTTATCATCGAAGCTACTTCACCATCATCTTCAACCGCTTACGAAGAAGTTCGCTATATTTCTGTAGCACAAGGTGGTAAAATATTTGTAGAAGGAACAGCTTCTAACCCAGTAGTGATGACCGCTACAACCAAAGTAGCTGGAAGTTGGGGAGGTCTAGTTCTTGCCGGGAAAGCACCAATTAATAAAGGAACAACCGCAACGACAGAAGTTGGTGGAGAATTACCTTATGGTGGAACCGATGTGAATGATAATTCAGGCTCAATCGAATATTTACGTATAGAATACGCAGGTTTTGCATACAACAAAGAAAAAGAATTCAACGGACTTTCTTTCTTCGGTGTTGGGAAAGGTACAAAAGTGAAAAACGTACAAGTGTACGAAAGTTCTGATGACGGATTCGAGTGGTTTGGTGGAACTGTTGACGCAAGCAACTTGGTTGTCGTGAACTCTAATCCAGAACATGTTGGTGATGATATGTTCGACTGGACTGAAGGATGGAACGGGAACGGTGAAAACTGGTACGGTAAAAAAACCAATGCAGGTAACCGTGGTATCGAAGCCGATAACAACTCGAGCAACCCTTCTGCTACACCAACTTCTGCTCCTAACCTGAAAAATGTAACCTTAATCGGTGCAGGAAAAGAAAGTAACGAAAAAGAATTCCAAGCACTAAAATTACGCGTAGGTACTCAAGGAATCATCGATAACTTGGTATTGAGCAATTGGGAAGTTGGGTTTGATGTACAACACGACGAAACTCTTGCTTCGGTTGGTACAAAATTAAAAGCAACCAACGTGAAATTTGATAATGTAACAACAAAATCTACCGGAAAAGACTCTAACAATCAAGCCGTTGACGTATCGAAAGTATATACTGAAAACGCTAACGCAACCGGTGCCGGAAACGGAGTAAATACGCCAACTTGGGCACAAGGATGGACAATCGGATTGTAATCCATTTCCTCTAACAGTTCTCTTTTTCCTCTAAAAATTAAACTGTGTTTAATAAGGTCGCCTGTCTCGGAGCAATCCAGCGGGCGATTTTTTTACTGATTATTTTTAGGATACAATTAAATCTACTTTTCTTCAATCAGAAAAGAATATGCTCTACTAGAAAATCCTATCAATAGTATCCTATCAATTCTTTTGGTTGGATTATAAAAATTATTCTGAGCTCCTATTTAGAAATAGTCTATTCAAACATTATTTTGTACCTTTGTTACATTAAATTTCCAAATTAAAATGGCACTTACACAAGAACAAATAAATTCTATGGGAGATGAGCTTGTATCGGTCTTCAAAACGATTTATGATCCAGAAATTCCGGTCGATATTTACGAGCTTGGTCTTATCTACGATGCACACGTCAACGAAGAAGGCGAAGTAAAAGTTCTCATGACCCTAACCTCACCCAACTGTCCGGTAGCAGAATCTTTACCTGCTGAAGTTGAGAGAGCCGTAGAAGAATTAGAACCGGTTAGCAAATGTTATGTAGAAATCACTTTCGACCCGCCTTGGGATCGCGATATGATGAGTGACGAAGCTAAATTCGAGCTCGGAATGCTCTAATTTTCGTCATTTTTTTAGTATACTTGTTACCATAAAAAACACACTATGGATTCTATTACTCTTTATTTTATTCTTGCAGTTATTTTAATAATTGTCGGATTAGGTATTTTTACCGTTAAGCAACAAACAGCCGTTATTATAGAACGTTTCGGGAAATTCGAAAGTATTCGAAATTCTGGCTTACAATTCAAAATTCCGCTTGTCGATAAAATCGCAGGCCGCATTTCCCTGAAAATTCAACAACTCGATGTCGTGGTGGAAACCAAAACCAAAGACGACGTTTTTGTTCGCCTAAAAATTTCGGTACAATACCAAGTAATTAGCAAACAAGTGTACGATGCTTTCTACAAATTAGACAATCCATATACACAGATTACCTCTTTTGTTTTCGACGTGGTTCGTGCCGAAGTACCAAAACTTCGCTTAGATGATGTATTCGAGAAAAAAGACGATATCGCGATTGCCGTAAAAAGCGAATTGCAAGAAGCTATGAATTCGTATGGGTATGATATTATCAAAACATTGGTAACCGACATCGATCCAGACGAACAAGTGAAACATGCCATGAACCGAATTAACGCTGCCGAACGCGAAAAAATCGCAGCACAATACGATGGAGATGCACAACGAATCTTGATTGTAGAAAAAGCCAAAGCAGAAGCAGAATCAAAACGTTTACAAGGGCAAGGGATTGCCGATCAACGACGAGAAATTGCGCGTGGGTTATTAGAATCCGTTGATGTTCTTAATGGGGTTGGAATTTCTTCACAAGAAGCTTCAGCACTCATCGTGGTTACTCAACATTATGATACGCTACAAGCAATTGGCGAAAAATCAGGAAGCAAATTGGTTCTTCTTCCCAATTCACCAACTGCAGCAAGTGAAATGCTCAACACCATGGTAACTTCTTTTACTGCCGCAAGCGAACTGAACAAAGACAATCCTTCTAATCAATCATCGTAAACGTAAAGAAAAGATAGAAAGATATTGAAATACAAAAAAATCCGATTCGTGTGAATCGGATTTTTTGTATGATATAATCGTGTGAATAATTAGTAGAACTTAATAGTTTATTGTCTTAATAATCTACTCTTTTATATTGTTCGTATTTCTTTTTCACAACACGAAGATAATAGCCAATAATGATACTAAAAATTCCGGTTGCGATTAATGAAAATCCAAACCAAATAACCGCTGTGAAACCAGCTAATATTGGATTAACCAACAGAACGATACCTAAAACCAATCCAACCAAAGCAAAGAAAAGGGCAAATCCCCAATTTTTTACTCCATAATTTTTCAGGTCGATAGAATACCCTATTCCAGAAACAGATCTAAAGATCACTAAAAACCCAACATAAAAAGCGAGAACTTCTAAGCTCAACATTGGGTTGCTAATCAGGATGATTCCGACAAAAACAGAGAGTAAACCAAAGGCTAAACTCCATCCCCAATTGACCATTTCATTTCGGTTCGAGATAGCAAAAAACGACTCGAAAATTCCCGAGACAAGAAAAGCCACACTAAAAAAAGTTGCTAAAGCCGCATACGACATCAGAGGATTGACAAAACACCAAATTCCGATAATGATGAATAAAACTCCTGCGACTAATGGGATCCACCAATTTTTTACGGTAGACCGAATTGAATTAAAAAAATTATTTTCCATAAATGATACTTGTTATTTTTCAGGTTTTGTATAATTATTTGTGGTTAGCGTCTTTGCACTTTCATCCGATCAAAACGAATATATCGCCCAAAGACAGCATTAAGTTACGCAAAAAATGACACTCAACAAAGCTTTATCAGAAAAGAAAATGTATTTTAGTAGCAATATTTAGAAATTACAAAAAAGAAGCATTTACACCATGAAGAAACTATCCGTATTACTTTTTAATCTTGGAATCCTGATGAACTTAAACGCACAAGACTTTAATGGAAAATATCCTACCACAGAAAAGTCTAAACATACCGATGAATATTTTGGTGAGAAAGTTGCCGATCCATATCGTTGGTTAGAAGACGATCGTTCGCCACAAACGAAAGCTTGGGTAGAAGCCGAAAACAAGGTGACTTTTTCTTATCTCGATGCGATTCCGTTACGCGATGAATTGAAAAAACAATTGACCGACATTTGGAATTATGAGAAGGTAGGAACGCCTTTCAAAGAAGGAAATTACACCTATTATTACAAAAATAATGGTTTACAACAACACAGTGTATTGTACCGTAAAAAAGGAGAAAACGGAAAAGAAGAAGTTTTCCTTGACCCGAATACTTTCTCGAAAGATGGATCGACTTCTTTGGCAGACGTTAGCTTCTCGAAAGATGGAAGTTTGGTTGCCTATTCTATTTCGGAAGGAGGTTCTGATTGGAGAAAAGTGATAGTGCTGAATGCCGAAAATAAGCAACAAGTAGGAGAAACATTGGTTGATGTGAAATTCTCTGGTATTGCCTGGAAAGGAAATCAAGGATTTTATTACTCGAGTTACGACAAGCCGAAAGGATCTGAACTGTCTGAAAAAACCGATCAGCACAAAGTATATTTCCATACGTTGAATACGCCGCAGAAAAACGATGAATTAATTTTTGGAGGAGAAAAAACACCGCGCCGCTACATCGGAGCGTATCTTACCGATGATGAACGATTCTTGGTTATCACTGCTGCAAATACCACAACCGGAAACGAATTATACATTCAGGATTTGAATGCGAAGGACAAAAAATTTATACAATTGGCGCAAGGTTTCGATCAAAATGCAGCCGTTGTCGATAACGAAGGAGATGTTCTTTTCATCCAAACCAATTACAAAGCGCCAAATAATCGTTTGGTAAAAACAACCTATACAACAACAAATAAAGATCAATGGCAAGATGTGGTTGCTGAAACCGAAAATGTTTTATCGATTTCGACAGCCGGTAAATATTTCTTTGCGCATTACCTAAAAGATGCCGTTACGCAAATTCAGCAATTGGACAAAACAGGTAAAAAAGTTCGCGATATACAATTGCCTGGTGTCGGGAGCGCTGGAGGTTTTGGTGGGAAAAAAGACGAAACTGAAGTCTATTATGCTTTCAGTAATTATATAACACCGACAACGAGTTACAAATTCAATTTAGAAACAGGTAAATCAGAATTGTACATTAAGCCAGCAATCAAATTCAATCCGGAGGATTATGAGTCGAAACAAGTATTTTATCCATCAAAAGATGGGACCAAAGTTCCGATGATTATCACGTACAAAAAAGGGTTGAAACTCGATGGAAAAAATCCTACCATTCTCTACGGTTATGGAGGATTCAATATCAGCCTAACACCTTCTTTTAGTGTAACAACTGCTACTTGGATAGAAAATGGCGGAATATATGCCGTTGCCAATTTACGTGGTGGAGGTGAATACGGAAAGAAATGGCACGACGGTGGACGACAATTCAATAAATTAAATGTATTTGATGATTTTATTGCTGCCGCTCAATACCTACAAAAAAACAACTATACTTCAACTGAATATACTGCGCTTTCTGGAGGATCGAATGGTGGATTATTGGTTGGAGCCACGATGACAATTGACCCGAAAATTGCAAAAGTTGCCTTGCCAGCGGTTGGAGTTTTAGATATGTTGCGTTACCATACATTTACAGCAGGTGCAGGTTGGGGATATGATTACGGAACAGCTGAGGACAGCAAAGAAATGTTCGATTATCTCAAAGCTTATTCGCCGGTACACAATGTGAAAAAAGGACAATGTTATCCTGCAACTTTAGTTACTACAGGCGATCATGATGATCGTGTTGTTCCGGCACACTCGTATAAATTTGCGGCCGAATTGCAAGACAAACAAGCGTGTAAAAATCCGGTTCTTATCCGTATCGAAACCAAAGCAGGGCATGGTGCAGGAAGATCGACCGAAGTTGTGATCAACGAAACAGCTGATAAATTTGCGTTTACGTTATGGAATATGGGCATCAAAAATCTGAAAAAGAAATAATCTTTTTTTACGGTTAAACCCAAAAAATAATCAATAAAAAAGGTAGTCAACGGATTTTGTTGACTACCTTTTTTTATACGTTGAAAATAATTATTTTCTTAGTAATAGGTATAACGTCTAACTTTCGCAACATACTTAGCCAAACGAATTACTTGGTGGCTATATCCGTACTCATTATCGTACCAAACATATAACACTCCATTTCTACCATCGCTAGAAACTAAAGTCGCATTGCTATCGAAAATAGAAGGCGCAGAAGTTCCGACAATGTCAGAAGATACCAATTCGTTATTCAATGAATATTTAATTTGTTCTACCAAATCACCATCAAGTGCTGCATGACGAATAGCTTCGTTTATTTCTTCGCGGGTTACATCTTTCCCAAACTCGATATTGAGAACCGCTAACGATCCGTTTGGTACAGGAACACGAATAGCATTTGAGGTCAATTTACCTTCTAGACTTGGTAACGCTTTAGAAACTGCACTTCCTGCTCCGGTTTCTGTGATCACCATATTCAGGGCAGCTGCACGACCACGACGGTATTTTTTGTGCATATTATCTACCAAATTCTGATCATTGGTATACGCATGAATAGTTTCTAAATGTCCTTTCACTACACCCAATTTTTCTTCTACAACGGCCAAAATAGGCGTAATTGCATTGGTTGTACAAGAAGCTGCAGAAAATATATTGATCTCGTCTGGAGAGTAATTCTCATGATTTACACCATAAACGATATTCGGAACACCCTTTCCTGGAGCGGTAAGAATTACTTTCTCTGCCCCTTTCGATTTCAAGTGACGACTCAAAGCTTCTTCATCTTTAAAAGCTCCGGTATTATCAATAACTAAAACATCTTTGTACCCGTACGACGTATAATCTATATCTTCTGGTTGAGCTGCAGAAATTAAATTCACGGTTGTTCCATTGATAATCAAAGCATTGTTTTCGTGATCTGCAATAACAGAACCATCGAAATCCCCATGAACAGAATCATAACGTAATAAAGATGCTCTTTTTTCGGTCAAGGTAGGATCATTTTTATCGCGGGTAACAATAGCTCTTAATCGCAATTGTTGACCTTTTCCTACTTTTGACATTAATTCGCGAGCTAATAAACGTCCGATACGACCAAAACCATATAGTACAACGTCGCGAGGTTCGATATTTTCGATATCTTTTGCATCTTTCAAAGCTTCACGAACGAAGTCTTCTGCACTTTTACTTCCGCTACTTGTGTATTCGTAAGTCAACTTTCCTAAATCAATTCTTGAGGGTGGCAAATCGATATTTTTGATGGCATTAGCAATCGCCAAAGTATCTTCTACCGCGATAGGTTTCCCAATAAATTCACCAGCATATTCGTGAAGATTGATAATTTCACTAACATTTTTATCAATTAATTGATTACGGAAAATCAAGAGTTCTATTGACTTATCATACCATAAGTCGCTCACGGTCTTGATTAATTCTACCGTGTCTTTCCTAACCTTCGCTTGGTTTACTAACTGATCTTCGTATGAAACGTTTACCATGTTCTTTATTATTTTATGTTTTGTTTTTTTTGTTGCGCAAAGATAATGATTTATGCTGTATTGCACGAACTTTGGTAGAACAAATCAACTTTCTTGCTTTTAGGATAGGAAAGGGATGAAAGGTTGGAAACGACGATAAATATAGAATCCGTTTCAGATACTTTCTCCGACAACAATTAATACGAATGTGGACTTATTCATCAAATACACTTTCTTTGATCTTCATCTTGAACTTCTCCGAAACTTTATATCCTACCGAAACCTTTTCGCATATTCATCTGTTTCCTTATAAATATCACCTTTTCTTAACAAAGAATTCCGTAACTTTAACCGTATAAGATAAGCAGCACAATTATAAGCTAAACTTATTAAGTTATCTATTTTTAATATTGTTTATCTATAGAAAAGCAGTTAATCTGGCGTATATTTGTCGTAGTTAAAAAGAAATAAATAATAGTAATAATCATAAAAAACTTTAAAGAGTATGTCATTAGTAGGAAAAAAAGCCCCGAATTTTGTAGCTCCAGCCGTAATCAACGGTGATGAAATTGTAGAAAAATTTAGCTTACCAATTGGTGAGAAAAATATCGTGTTATTCTTCTATCCAAAAGATTTCACTTTTGTTTGTCCGACAGAATTACACGCATTCCAATCTAAATTAGCAGAATTCGAAAAAAGAGATGCTGTAGTTATCGCTGCATCTTGCGACTCTGAAGAGACTCATTTAGCTTGGTTAACAACTGCAAAAGATAACGGAGGAATCGAAGGAGTTACATATCCTGTAGTAGCTGATTTGACAAAAACTATCGCAATGGATTACGGTGTTTTGGCAGGAGATTATGTGTACAATGAAGAAAGAGATGCCTTAGAATTTGAAGGATTGCCAGTTGCTTTCCGTGGTACTTTTATCATCGACAAAAACGGAATTGTACGTCACGAAACCATCAATGATTTACCGTTAGGACGTAATATCGACGAGTATGTACGTTTATTAGACGCTATCTTACACGTGGAAAAATACGGAGAAGTTTGTCCTGCAAACTGGGAAGAAGGAAAAGAGGCAATGAATGCAACCAAAGAAGGTGTAGCAACTTATTTGTCTAAAAACTAATCAACTTATTACACTTTTTTTAGTGTAATTAGGAGCTGTCTAAACCTCACAACGGAAAACCAGAAGTTGTTTAGGCAGCTTTTTTCAACCTTTTTTTTAACAAATAAAACCAAAAAATATGTCAGAATTAATCGAATTACAAGAAGATAATTTAGCTCAATATATCACGGATAATGATTTAGTTGTAGTACAATATGGTGCCGGATGGTGTGGAAACTGTCGTTTGGTGAAACCAAAATTCAAACGCATGGCAACTGAAACACCCGATGCAAAATTTATCTATGTTGATGCAGAAAAATTTGTAGAATCTCGTCAATTGGCTGATGTACCAAATTTACCTACGTTCGCCATCTTTAAGGGAGGTGAAAAAGTAGGACAAGTGACCGCATCGAAAATTGAAGCAATAAAAGAATTATACAATGAAGTTACCAGTATTTAAGAATTTAGCGAAAAGTGTATCGGTAGAAGATCTAGAAGCTACCTTGGTGGTGTTAGAGGCTTATGCAGAATCACCAGCCGTAAAAGAAGATGAGCAAGAAGCAATCGGAGAAATCATTTCTAATATTTGTGGAGCCATCGAAATGAAAGAAATGCTAAATAGTGGTATGGATGAGCGCGAAGCAGCCAATACCTTTATGCAGCGTGTAATGGGATCAATAGATCGCTAAGATTCGTAAGGTTTAGAAAAAAAGCGGGAGTTATGATTGTTTCATAACTCCCGCTTTTTTTATTTATTTTGGAATCTTATTTAGAAAACAAATTAAAGATATCATTTCCTAAAATAAAGACCATCAAACCTAACAGAATTATCGCTCCGGCCATTTGCGCTTTTTCGAGGAATTTATCACTTGGTTTTTTACCAGAAATCATCTCATACAAAGCAAATACAGCATGCCCACCGTCTAAAGCTGGGATCGGTAATAAGTTAATAAAAGCTAACCAAGCCGAAATTACAGCAGTAAAATTCCAGAAGAAATCCCAATTCCATTTTGTTGGCATTTGCTTCACCATCCCGATTGGTCCGGCAACTTGCTTACGTCCTCCTTCGGTTGTTGCAACTGTTTTTAGTCCACGCATTTGAGTAAAAACGGAACTGAATGTTCTATTTACCCCTTCTTTCAAACTTCCGAAAACTCCTAAATCTTGTTGATTAACCAAACCTTTCAGATACGTGGTATCTGGAGTTGTTAAGACACCGAGTTTCCCATTCTGATCCACAGTTGCCATCAACTCGATTTCATTGTTGTTTCTCATTACAGAAATCGGAATGTTTTGTCCTTTGTACTTATTAATCCAATCATTGAATTCTGCAAACGTATGAATCGTTCTTCCGTCGATACCTGTAATTCGATCACCTTTTATAATTCCTGCATTTTCTGCATTAGAATTGGCCACAACACTGTCTATGATAAAAGGAAAATCTGGTGAATAGAAAGTTCCTTTGTACTCTAATATTTTCTTGCTAAAATCTTTGGTAATCGGAAGTGAAACTTCTTCACCGTTGCGTAAAACTTCTAACGTTTTTCCACCCAACATCGATTCTTTAGCAATTTCTTGCAAACTATTGTATTTCACATGATCTACACCGATCGGAATATCTCCCGTTTTTAGTCCTAATTTTACTTGAGCAGAATCAGCTGTTAAACCATATTGCATTTTATGCACATCGACATACGTTTCACCGTTTTTCATCAACATTACCCAGAAGATCAAGATTGCCAACAAGATATTCACAATAATTCCTCCCAGCATGATGATCAATCTTTGCCAAGCAGGTTTTGTTCTAAACTCCCATGGTTGAGGCTCTTGTTTCATTTGTTCGGTATCCATACTTTCGTCTATCATACCGGCCAATTTCACATAACCACCCAATGGCAACCAACCAATTCCGTAGAGAGTATCGCCAATTTTCTTTTTCCAGATGGCAAATTTCACATCAAAGAAAACGAAAAAACGTTCTACGCGAACGCCAAAAATTCTAGCTGCAATATAATGACCATATTCGTGCAACATGACCAATAACATTAAGCTAAGCATTACCTGCGCTATCTGAATTATCATATTATTTTTCTAATTTATTATTTTAAAAGTGTACAAAATTACGGATTTATTATCAGTCGAAGAATTATTTTTTCCATTCGACAGATTCGATGAAGCGTTTTACATCCGACTGAAGATATTGTATAGCAGGCGCTAATGAATCGGGATTTGGTTTTGCTGAAAAATAAACCGAACCCGAAATAAAATTCCGAACACTATCAGTTACATGAAATTTATAGTTTATAGCCGATTCGCCACCCAACTCGAACAAGGTCCCATAGACTTGATGTTCGGGATAATGAAATTCTTGCGGAGAAATATAAGACGCTTTTACGGTTTGTTCTTGCACAAACTTTTCACTGTCTTTTATTTTCGAGATAAGGTCGGGCCTTGAGGTTATCGGAAAATATGTGAGATACATATTCGCTTTCATGCGCGGATAATGTATCGTTAATCTCGCTGGATTATTCGGATCAGCAATCACCTTTGCCCATTGAGAGTATGCAAAAGTAAAATCTCTTGCTTGTTGATAATCGTGGTAGTTTGCTTTGGGATATTCTAATCGAACTTGTCCTAAAGGTTTTGCTTGTTCATTTTGTTCGCAACTGCTAAAAAAAAATCCCAATCCTCCAACAATTGGAATTATTAGCTGTCTTGCCAACTTTTTTTTCTTTATCATTCAACTGTACTTAAACCATGATTTTTTTAGAAAGGTAAATCGTCCTTTTCGTCTTCTATTTCTTGCGGATTTGTTACTTCTGCATTGTTTTGCGTCGTGATTCCTGCACCTTGCGAATGATCGCTTTTTGGGGTGAGAAACTCAATCGAGTTGGCTACAATTTCTGTGGTGTAGCGCATTTGACCGTTATCGTCCCATTTTCGAGTTTTTATGCGTCCTTCGACAAAAACCTTATCTCCTTTTTTCAAGTATTTTTCGCACAATTCTGCCAACTTATTGCGAGTTACAATATTATGCCACTCTGTTTCGGTGATTCGCTCACCGGTTCGCGAAGTGTACGCTTCGGTGGTCGCAATCGGAAATCGGCCAATGCAATTGGTATCATCAAAATGATGCACCTTTACGTCGTCGCCCAAATTTCCTATCAAAATTACTTTATTCGTGGTTCCGTTCATACTATTGTGTTTAAGGTTACAAACAAATTTAAACGAAAATTTTTAAATTCATAAACTTTTCAATAGGTTTTGGTAAGGCATAGCGATCGAGATCTTGGTAGGATATGATTTCTGCATGCCAAAAATCTTTCAGATCCGACAAAGATTGTTCGTTCACTTCTAATTCCCAAAACTTTATATGCAAGCGTTGATGCGACAAAAGATGGATTTCTTCATACAAAAACTGACATTTCCCATCGTAATTCTTATCAAAATCAGGAACCTCATCGGCTTTTTTACTTTCTACTTTTGGCAAGGTGAAAAGTTTTGCCCAAACATCTTTATCATCTCGCTGCGTGAGCAAAAAACGATGTTGATGATGAATATATAAAAAATGTAAGTATCTATTTTTGACGGTTATTTTTTTTGATTTGACAGGCAAATCGTCTTGTGCTTTTTTCTGCAAAGCAAAACACGATTCGTTGAGTGGACAAATTTCACATTGATAATTTTTCGGAGTACAAATTGTAGCACCTAAATCCATCACTGCCTGATTAAAATCGCCTGGACGCTCTGGATCGATAATTTCTTGTCCTAATGCGAAAAATTTCTTTTTGGTGGCAGGGGCAGAAATATCATCATACAAACCAAAATATCGAGCAAAAACGCGGTACATATTTCCATCTAACGCAGGCGTAACTTCATCAAAACAAATAGAAGCAATAGCAGAGGCTGTATAATCACCGATGCCTTTTAATTTTTTTAAAGCTTGCGAGTTATCCGGAAAAATACTATCTTCGTGAAGATAAAGGTGTTTTGCGGTAGCGTGTAAATTGCGTGCTCTCGAATAATATCCTAGTCCTTGCCACAGCTTGAGCACTTGATTTTCATCGGCCAAAGCCAACTCTTCAAGTGTCGGGAAATGAGAGACAAAAGCCTCATAATAGGCCATGCCTTGTTGTACACGAGTTTGTTGTAAAATAATTTCTGAAAGCCATATTTTGTAGGGATCTTTTGTTTTGCGCCAAGGTAAAATCCGTTTATACTGATCGAACCAAGCCAAAATCAATAAGTTGGCATTTAATTTTTTGTCCAAATAACTTTTTTTTTAAAATTTACAATGCTTATATTTGCATCCGCTTTCAAATTTAAGAATAATAAAGAGTAATTATGACAAAGGCAGAGATAGTAAACAATATTTCAAGTAAATTAGGTCTTGAGAAGAGTGATACGCAGCGCGTTGTTGAGGCGTTTATGGATGAGGTGATCAAATCATTAGAGAACGGAGAAAATGTTTACCTAAGAGGTTTTGGATCATTCACAATCAAGAAAAGAGCAGAAAAAACGGGACGTAACATTACCAAAGGAACATCAATCATTATTCCTGCACACAATGTACCAGGCTTCAAACCAGCCAAATCATTTGTAGAAAGCGTAAAAGCAAAAGTAAAAGTAGAAGATTAATTATATTATTAAATAAATTTTAGAAATATGCCAAGCGGAAAAAAACGTAAAAGACATAAGGTAGCGACTCATAAAAGAAAAAAACGTCGTCGTCTTAACAGACACAAAAAGAAAAAATAATCCCTGTTTAACAGGTGATTATTTTTAATCTTTTTGATTAGCACTTTTCATGTTAGCCAAACAGGAAAGTGCTTTTGTGTTTAATTAATAGAACATTATTTTTTTTGATGAATAAAGAATTAGTAATATCAACAAAGGATCAAGATGTGCGCATCGCTGTCTTAGAAGATGGTCGATTAATGGAGCTTCATCAGGATTCTGGCAATCAAGGTTTTGCTGTAGGTGATATTTACTTGGGGAAAATCAAAAAATTGGCACCAAGTCTCAATGCATGTTTTGTAGATATTGGGTATTCGAAAGATGCCTTTTTACATTACCATGATTTGGGACCACAGATACGTTCGTCTTTCAAGTTCTCTCGTTTGTCGATGAAGAATAAGCACCAAACACATTGGTTAAAAAGCTTCAAGACCGAGAAAGACATCAATAAAGACGGATCGATTGCAGAAGTTTTTCAGCCCGGTGATTCGGTGATGGTCCAAATTACCAAAGAACCGATTCATACCAAAGGTCCGAGAATTACTTCCGAGATTTCGATTGCCGGTCGTTACATTGTTTTGGTTCCTTTTTCTAGGAGAGTTTCTATCTCACAGAAAATAAAAAACAAAGAAGAACGCGATCGTTTGGTAGGAATTTTAGAAGCAATAAAACCAGAAGGTTTCGGTGTAATTATCCGAACGGTTGCCGAAGAAAAAAACACCGAAGAATTACAAGACGATTTGAATTATTTACTCAATAAATGGAAAGTAGTTCATCGAAACTTGGTAAAGAACACCGCTCCTGCCCTCATATTAGATGAAATGGATCGTGCTTCTTCTATTCTTCGAGATAATTTCAATGATGATTTCATCAAGATTTCGGTTGATGATGAATCTTTGTATAACGATATGCGCGATTACCTAAAATATATTGCGCCCGACAAAGTAAAAATCGTTAAACTATACGAAGATCCTATCGTACCGATATTCGAGAAATACAACATCGAACGACAAATAAAATTAGCCTTTGGCAAAACGGTTACCATCCCACAATCGAAAGGGGCTTATCTGGTAATCGAACACACCGAAGCTTTGCATGTTATTGATGTAAATTCTGGAAACATCTCGCGAAATTCTAAAAACCAAGAAGATTCTGCCTTCACTGTGAACAAAGTTGCAGCAACCGAAATTGCTAGACAGCTGAAACTGAGAGATATGGGCGGTATTGTTGTCATCGATTTTATTGATATGACTTCTGCCGAACACAAGAAAGAACTTTTTGAGCATTTACGTGCAGAAATGCAAAAAGACAAAGCCAAGCACAAAATTCTACCCCCAAGTAGATTCGGATTAATTCAGATTACTCGACAAAGGGTGCGTCCTGAACTGAATTATACCACCACCGAAGAAAACCCTAATCACGATGACGAAATTGAAGCGCCTATTGTATTGATCGATCGAATCAATCAAACCCTTCAAGGCATCGTTGACCGAAAAGACAAGGATCTAAGCAAGATGTCGTTGCATGTCCACCCGTTTGTAGCTGCTTACCTGAAACAAGGAATCCCAAGCATACAAATGAAATGGTTTATGAAATACAAAAAATGGATAAAAATCGTCCCTAGAGACGCCTATAAGTATTTGCAATTCAACTTCTTAGACCTCAACAAAAACACCCTTTACAACGAATCAAATTAAGCAATAAAAAATCCACTCAATGAGTGGATTTTTTTTGTTGAACTCTCTTCAACTTCCTTCTAAAAAGACAAAAACTAATTATCGTTTACAACTTATGTTTTGCTCCATATACTCTTCTTTTTCTATTGTATTTTTTATTAGAAAATCACGAACAAGCTTGGTTATTTTTTCGGTTTCGATCAGAAAACCATCATGACCATAAACCGAAGAAATTATCGCCGCCTGAGCATTAGCTAAATTTGATGCCAAAAACTGCTGTTCACTCGGCGGAAACAATACGTCAGAATCTATCCCAATCACCAAGGTAGGCACCGTAATAGAGCCCAAAACTTCTTCGGCAGAACCTCTCCCTCGTGCAACATTGTGCGAATCCATTGCTTTTGTTAGATACCAATAACTATATGCATTAAACCGTTGAACCAATTTTTCACCTTGATATTGTTGGTAGGATGACGCACGAAACGAATCAATAACTTCTGGAGAATCTTGTTGCGTTTTCTGATAAGCTTCATACGAACGGTACGACAACAACGCAATACTTCTGGCAGCAGATAATCCTGCTCGCGCAGCATCTGCAGAAAATTGATAGAAAGTTTCATCGCTTTCGATTGCCATTCGTTGGCTCTCGTTATAAGCTATTCCCCAAGGAGAATGCTGATGATTCGTGGCCAACAAAAGCATTTGATCTATCTGCACTTCATTCATCATACACATTTCTAATGCCTGCTGGCCACCAAGAGAACCGCCTATCAGAAGATGAATTCTATCCAAACCAAGCGCATCGGCAACCAATAAATTTGCTTTGGCTATATCTCGAATTGTCAGAAGAGGAAATTGCAAATAATACGGTTTCCCTGTTGTCGGATTGATACTCAATGGCTGCGTACTTCCGTAAGGTGAACCTAAAACATTGACGCAAATAATAAAATATACTTCTGGATTGATGAGTTCTTCCTCACCAACAAAACCTTTCCACCAATCGAAAACATCTGTATTTCCTGTTAGGGCATGACAAACCCAAACGACATTATCTTTCTTTTCGTTTAATTTTCCTGCTGTAGAATAAGCCAAGGTAAGCGAAGGCAATACGTCTCCGTTTTCTAAAGGAAACGGTTTGGATGAATGGAAAAAATTTAACTTCATTTTTTTATTTTATCTTATCGAATGCTTGTTGCAAATCATCAATAATATCTTCTACATTTTCTATTCCGACCGATAAACGAAGCAAACCCGGATATGCACCAGAAGCCACTTGCTCTTCGTCTGACAATTGCTGATGCGTGGTTGCAGCCGGATGAATGATCAAAGTTTTGGCATCACCAACATTGGCCAAATGACTAATCAACTCTAAATGATCGATGAAAGAATTCGCCTCTTCTGTTCCACCTTTTAGGGCAAAAGATAAAACCGCACCGTAGCCATGTTTCAGATATTTTTTGGCTAATTCATGGGTAGGAGAACTTGGCAATCCAGGGTAATTTACACGTTCTACTTGCGGATGTTTTTCTAACCATTGAGCAATTTTCAGAGCGTTATCTACGTGTCGCTGAACGCGAAGAGATAAAGTTTCTAATCCTTGAATCAACAAAAAAGAATTGAACGGTGAAAGGGCTGGCCCCAAATCTCGTAAACCTTCGACACGGGTTCGTATTGCAAATTGAATATTTCCGAAATCACTTTTCACACCAAAAACATCCGAAAAAACCAATCCATGATACCCTTCAGACGGCTCAGAAAATTGCGGATATCGACCATTTCCCCAATCATAATTACCACCATCTACGATCACTCCTCCTACCGAAGTTCCATGTCCACCAATCCATTTGGTAGCTGATTGCACCACAACATTTGCCCCGTGCTCAATCGGACGGAAAAGATATCCTGCTGCACCAAAGGTATTATCGACAATCAAAGGAATATTTTTTGTTTGTAAGAAAGCAGAAAGTGCATCAAAATCTGGAATATTAAAACTTGGATTACCAATAGTTTCGATATAAAACGCTTTGGTTTTTTCATCGACAAGCTTTTCTAAATTTTCTGCGGATAAATCATCTGCGAAACGCGCCTCGATTCCAAACCGTTTAAAACTAACTTTGAATTGATTATAGGTTCCTCCGTATAAATTTACCGATGTAATGAAATTATCACCCGCTTCTAAAATCGTTGTAAGAGCCAAAAATTGCGCCGCTTGACCCGATGAAACAGCCACCGCTGCAACGCCTCCTTCTAAGGCAGCAACCCTTTGTTCGAAAACATCGTTGGTTGGATTCTGAATTCTGGTATAAATATTCCCAAACTCTTTGAGAGCGAAAAGATTAGCGCCATGATCGGCACTGTTAAAAACATAAGAAGTTGTCTGATAAATAGGTACCGCACGCGAACCGGTTGTTGGATCTACTTGTTGCCCTGCATGTACTTGTAAAGTATCGTAATGCCATGATTGTTTTGCCATGATTATTAAGTTTATGGATATTAAAAAAAATTGTTTGAAAAATGGGGTAAAAGAACAAGATGAAGAACTTCATCTTGTTTTTTTAAATCGCATTAAGCGAAAAAACGATAGAGTAAGAAAATCAGCAACGCATTCGTGCAGATGACTTTCTATTATAATAATATAAAGAGGTAGTTGGTTTATAAAACCCTATCGTATTATTGGTTAATTGAGTAATCATTTGTTTGTATTGTCTTATCATTCAAAAAAATTTTGTTGGTTTTGGCACCGTTAATTTCTTATGGTTGCCAGCGAGTCACCGAGCCAATTCTCTCGTCGCTTCTTTATAATGCAATAAAAATAGCTTCATTTTTATAGTTCAAATATAGAATTTTATTCTGCATACAATCAAATAAAAACAATATTTTAGAAAACATATCTACAATAACTGGTTATTACAAAACAATTATCTAAATCTTCGCAAAAACTCCTAACTACAAACTATTATCTTGAGAAAAACTATTGTGTTTGAATAAGATTTTAACAAATAAAAAAAGCTCTTCGGACAAAATCTGAAGAGCTTTTCGCATATTTCGATTGAAAAATATGTTTTTCGATGAAGAAATTCTATTTTCCGGGCTGTAAATACAAATCGAAATAATCGGTAATTTTCTGCATCAAATGTACTCGATCTTTTCCGCGCACATTGTGTTCATGTCCAGGATAAACGAAGTAATCCATTTGCACGCCGTTGCTAACAGCCTCGCGAAGAAAGTCAATCGAATGTTGCCAAACCACCACCGGATCTTGCGCTCCGTGAATCATCATCAATTTACCTTTGAGATCTTTGGTTCGGTTGAGCAAGTTATTTTCTTTGTATCCTTCTGGATTATCTTGCGGCGACTCCATATAACGTTCGGTGTACATAATTTCATATTGCGTCCAATCGAGAACAGGACCTCCAGCAACGCCAACTTTGAAAACGTCTGGCTTTCTCAACATGAAAGAAGTCGTCATAAACCCTCCATAACTCCAACCATGAATTCCCATTCTATCGGCGTCTACATAAGGCAATGAGCGTAAATATTCTACTCCTTTCATCTGATCATTCATTTCTACAGTTGCTAAATTTCGATGAATGGCTTGCTCAAATTTCAACCCTCTATTCGATGAGCCTCGCCCGTCCATTGTGAAAACAATATACCCTTTATCGGCCAACACATCGTACCATAAATTTCCACTTGCTGGGAAGCGATTCGTGATCAATTGCGCATGTGGACCGTTGTACAAATACACAATCACCGGATATTTTTTGGTAGGATTAAAATCGGTCGGATAAATAATTTTCCCGTACAAATCGGTTCCATCATCAGCTTTTAGGGTTAGATTTTCTACTTTTGCAGTCTGATAATTTTCCAAAGGATTTTTGGCTGTTAATAAATTTTGAGTTGATTTTCCATCGGTAGAAAGCAAATCAATTTTACGAGGCGTGGTTTCATTGGTCCAAACATCCAACACATAATTTCCTGATTTTGATGCTAAAACTGAATGTGTTCCGGCGTCTTTAGAGATTTTTCTCAATTTTCCGTTTTCCCAATTCACGGCATACAATTGTTTTTCTTTAGGAGAATCTTTGGTTGTCGTAATCAACAATTCTTTCCGTTTCAGATTATTTCCTACAATTTCATTCACCAACCAATCTCCTTTTGTAATAGCATTCAACAATTTCCCATTTCGGTTATATCGATACAAATGCATAAAACCATCTCTTTGCGACCACCAAACAAACTCATCATTTTTCCCAGGTAAAAAATACAATTCGTGTTGTGGTTCTACGTATTTATCATCATTTTCCTCGAATAACGTTTTTATTTTCTTTCCGCTTGCAACATCATATTCGTTGAGCTGGAGATGTTTTTGATTGCGTGATAAAAGGGCGATAAAAATAGATTTCTCATCAGGCGACCAAGTTACTGAAGTGAGATAATGATCGATTTCGGGTTGGGTTTGAAGAAAGATTGTTTTGCCCGTTTTGGGTTGATAAACTCCCAAAGTTACGGTATGATTTTTTGTGCCCGAAAAAGGATATTTGATGTTTTTATTCACCGCAGGTTGCACCGACCAATCAACAATCGGATAATCGGTTACCGCTGTCTGATCCATTCTATAAAACGCCAAATAATTTCCGTTTGGCGAAAAGAACAAGCCATGATCGATCCCAAATTCATTCTGATGCACCGACTTTCCGTTCACAATTTCGTACTTGCCATCTTTTGTAATTTGATGAGTTTTCCCTGTTTCATCATACAAATAAACATTATTCCCAAGCACATAAGCGAGTTGCTTATTTTGCGCATCTACCGACACATCTTCTGCCTTTTCGGGCAATTGCATCCACGGAGTAATTTGTCCATTTTTTTTGATCCAATGATAACCTTTCGCGTTGATAAAATATGCCTGCTCTTCATTCACCCACTGAAAATAAGGCAAGCGATTCTGCTCGAATTGAGAACTACGAAAAACCGTATCTACCTTTTGGTTTGCTACCGAACGTTCTACAAGTGCTTCACCGTACGAAGTTTTCACGCTTTGCGTATAGCGATCTTGCTCAGGTTTCCAGCCGAGTTGAGAAAGATTTTCTATCCGTAAATTACTTCCTAAACCCAAAACTGCATCGGTCATGCTTAGGTTTTTCTTTTGTCCAAAAACAGCTGAACTCAAAAATAAAGCTACTGTAATAAGTGGAATATTTTTCATGTAATTTCTATGTTTATTTAAAATGATTTTCCAACGCTTCGACATTCTTTTTTTCACTTCCGATAAAAATCGCATCTCCATCTACAATCGCAGGACGTTTGAGAAAAGTATAATCGGATAAAATATAAGTTCGATAATCTTGTTCGGTAAGCGTTTTATCTTTCAGCCCTAAAGCTTTATATTTCTGAGCTCTTCTCGAAAACAACGCCTCATAACTTCCGGCTAATTTCTGCAAATCATCTACTTCTTTTTCGGTTAATGGATTAGACTTTATTTCTCTCATCTCGAAACCTTCTGTCGGAATTGATTCTAAAATTCGTTGACAAGTTGAACATGTTTTTAGATAAAATATTTTTTTCATACAAGCTATTTTTCCTTTTCAATTGGGTAAAGATAGAGAAGTTTGACTGGTTTTTGAGGTGATTTTGATATTTTCCTGATCGAATGTTTTATCTTTACCGCATGGAAGAAAAGGATACTATTCGGCTCAATAAATTTATTAGTGATAGTGGATATTGTTCTCGTCGAGAAGCCGATCAATACATAGAAAATAGACAAGTTTATGTCAATGGTCGAATCGCAAAAGTAGGGCAACATGTACAATTGCGCGATCAGGTGGTGGTGAACGATACCGAAATCAAACCGAGAGATAAAGAAATGGCCGTTTATATTGTCCTCAATAAACCGGTTGGTATTACGTGTACAACCGATCCGAATGATCCTACCAACATCATCGATTTTCTAAGTTTTGGTGAACGAATTTTTCCGATTGGTCGCTTGGATAAAGACTCACAAGGGCTGATTCTTTTAACGAGCGATGGAGACATTGTGAACAAGATTCTTCGGGCTGGCAATCAGCACGAGAAAGAATACATTGTTACTGTTGACAAACCGATTACAGATGAGTTTTGTACCAAAATGGAAAATGGTGTTCCGATTCTTGGTGTGAATACCAAAAAATGTAAGGTTGAAAAAATCAACACTAATACTTTTAAGATTGTTCTAATTCAGGGTTTGAACAGACAAATCAGACGAATGTGCGAATATTTCGATTATCGAGTAACGAAGCTTGAGCGCATCCGAATTATGAATATTGATCTGAATGTTCCGGTTGGTCAATACCGAGATTTAACGATCGAAGAACTCACCGAACTGAAGCGATTAACAGCTCAGTCGGAACAACATGAAAAAGCAGAAGCAGCCAAGAAAGCGAATAAGAAAAAGGCCGCAGCTAAAAAAGCAGCTTTAGAAAAAGACGAAAAACCGAAAAAGAAAATATCTAGAAAACCAAAATCTCAACCTCGCATTGGGAAAAGTAAACCACCTGAAAAACCAAAACGTAAAAAACGCTTTTGATTCTCTTAGTTTCAGCCCTTCTCACTTTTTGTTTATAAAGAATTTAATATCTTAGTGCTAAATTATCTTTCAAAACAATAAACATGAGAAAACTTTTTTATTCTCTGCTCTTCTTATCGCTAACTTTCAGCGGCTTACATGCGCAAGAGAATTTGTCGTATCAACAACCTCCTACCGAAATTTTACAACTGGCTGATGCTAATCTTCCACCTTCGGTGTATGCAGATAGAAAAGGTGAAAATGCTTTTTTCTTCTACCGTAACCGTTACAAAACAATTGCTGAATTATCAGAAGTTGAAATGCGTTTAGGTGGACTTCGCATCAATCCAAAGACAAACATCAACAGTAGACAATCGTACTTTGATCGTTTAAGTGCTTACAACCTAAAAACAGGCAAAGAGCAAGAAATCAAAGGATTACCGAATAACGGAAAATTTGCCAATGCCGTTTGGAATCGTAATCAGACCAAAATCGCTTTCACTAATACCACCGAAAATGGTGTAGAGCTTTGGGTAGTTGACGTAAAAAACAATCAGGCTAAAAAGCTAACCAAAGATAATTTAAATGCTAATTTAGGACGTCCGTTTACTTGGTTAGAAGACGGAGAAAGTTTCTTGGTGAATGTCTTACCTGGAGATAGAAAAAAACTTATCGATACCAAAGAAGCGGTTCCGACCGGACCAACAATTTCGGTGAGTGATGGGAAAGAAGCGCAAAACAGAACCTACCAAGATTTATTACAAAATAAAAACGACGAGTTCAATTTCGAGCAATTAACCCGATCTGAACTTTATTTAGTTACAACCAACGGAACAACAACCAAATGGAAAGATGCCGGAATGTACGTTTGGAGCAGTGTTTCACCAGACGGAAATTTTGTAACGATAACCGAAATGAAGAAACCATTTTCGTACATCGTCCCGTATAGCCGTTTTCCGCAATCGACAGTTGTTTATGACAAAACAGGAAAAGAAATAAAAACCATTGTCGATAAACCGTTAGAAGAAGATCGACCAAAAGGTTTTATGTCTACTTCGAAAGGTGTACGCAGCCTTTCTTGGCGCGCAGATCATCCGGCAACATTGGTTTGGGCAGAAGCTTTGGACGAAGGAAATGCTGAGAAAAAAGTAGATTATCGTGACGCTGTTTATCAGTTATCGGCTCCTTTCAACGGAGAGAAAAAGCTAATCCTAAAAACCGTTGATCGTTTTTCGGGTATCACTTGGGGAAATGATCAAGTAGCGATTGCGTATGACAATTGGTGGAATACTCGAAATACGAGTAATTACCTTTTCAATCCGTCGGACAATACACAAGAACCGAAACGTTTTTTCAACCGAAATTACCAAGATGCCTACAACGATCCGGGTAGTTTTGTTACGATTGACAACCAATTTGGTCGACAACAACTATTCATCGACAATCAGAAATTGATGTTAGAAGGTGAAGGAATTTCTGCCGAGGGGATTATGCCTTTTATTGATGAGTTTGATTTGAAAACCATGAAAACAAAACGTATTTGGCGCGCTGCAAAAAGTGATAAACTCGAAACGATTGTCAATGTATTGGATCCTAAAAAAGGAATTGTTTTAGAAAGAATTCAATCCAAAACAGATTTTCCAAATCTTTACGTAAGAAACATCTTCAAACCAAAACAAAAACCACAAGCGGTAACCTTCCATAAAAATCCTTTTGAAGCGATGAAAGGCGTTCATAAAGAAGTCATTACCTATCAACGAGAAGATGGAGTAGAATTATCGGGCACGCTTTATCTTCCACCGAATTACGATAAAAAGAAAAAGGAAAAATTACCTATGTTGATGTGGGCTTATCCAAGAGAGTTTAAAGATCCAGCAACTGCTGGGCAAGTAACTTCATCGCCAAATGAATTTACCTATCCTTCTTACGGAACCCCTGTACTTTGGGCAATGCGCGGTTATGTTGTGTTGGATGATGCAGCATTCCCGATTATTGGCGAAGGGAACGAAGAGCCAAACGACACCTTCGTAAAGCAATTGGTAGGAAATGCCAAAGCAGCGATTGATGCTGTCGATAAATTAGGTTATATAGACCGAACAAGAGTGGGTGTTGGAGGACATTCTTACGGAGCTTTTATGACTGCGAATTTATTAACCTACTCTGATTTGTTTGCTGCAGGAATTGCTCGTTCTGGAGCATATAACCGAACCTTAACACCATTTGGTTTCCAATCGGAAGAGCGAAATTATTGGGAAGCGCCAGAGGTTTACAATACCATGTCACCCTTCCAGAATGCTAATAAAATGAAGACACCACTTTTATTGATTCATGGAGAAGCTGATAATAATTCGGGAACATTCCCGATGCAATCTGAGCGCTATTTCAATGCGTTGAAAGGTTTGGGAGCAACGGCTCGTTATGTGGTTTTACCAAAAGAATCTCACGGTTATTCGGCCAGAGAATCTGTTCTACATATGCTTTGGGAACAAGATCAATGGTTAGAGAAATACGTAAAAAATAAAGGTCAAGAAACCAAAGAAGAAGAAAAATAATCTTTTTCTGATTTGATAAAAAAAGGCTAACTCAAAATTGAGTTGGCCTTTTTTAATTCGACGGTAAATAAAAAACGCACCTAACTCATCCTACCAAGAAACAAACGAATAAACAACAGAATGAAATGGGTATAATTCATCTCCGAAAAATCTCTTAACTTTGTACAAATTGTAAATTCTATTACCATGAAATTCAATACAAAAGCGATACACGGAGGACAACAACACGATCCTTCTACAGGAGCAGTGAACCCTCCTATTTATCAGACCTCAACCTTTGCCCAACAAAGTCCCGGAAAACACAAAGGATACGAATATGCGCGAGGTGAAAACCCAACGCGCACCGCCTTAGAAAACTCTTTGGCTTCGATAGAAAGCGGAGTGGCAGGTTTTGCATTTGGTTCTGGTTTGGCCGCAATCGATGGCATTTTGAAGTTATTTTCTCCAGGGGACGAAATCATCGCAATGGACGATTTATATGGAGGTTCTTATCGATTATTCACGCGAATTTATAGCAACTATGGTCTAAAATTTCATTTTATAGATATGACCAATGTGGATGCGATTGTTGATTTGATGAACGACAATACCAAAATGATTTGGATAGAAACGCCTACCAATCCTTTGATGAAAGTTGTGGATATTGAAGCTGTTTCGAAAGCGACAAAAGCTAAAAAAGCAGACGTTTTGGTGGCCGTTGATAATACTTTTGCATCGCCATATTTACAGCGTCCGATCGAGTTGGGTGCCGATATCGTGATGCATTCTGCAACCAAATATTTGGGCGGACATTCTGATTTGGTTGCTGGAGCTGTAATTGTAAATTCGAAAGAATTAGCAGAAAAAGTACATTTTAATTTATTCGCAACGGGCGGAATTTTAGGTCCACAAGATTCGTATTTGGTGCTTCGTGGCATAAAAACATTGGCCGTTCGTATGGACCGTCATTGCGAAAACGGAATGAAAATCGCTGAATTTTTGGTTCAACATCCGAAAGTAAAAGAAGTTTATTATCCTGGTCTAAGCAATCATCCGCAGCACGAAATTGCTAAAAAACAAATGAAAGCTTTTGGCGGAATGGTAACTTTCACGTTGAAATCTGGAAAACAAGAAGATGCTTTTAAACTATTAGAGAACCTGAAAGTTTTCACTTTAGCTGAGTCTTTGGGTGGCGTAGAATCTTTGGCCAATCATCCTGCAACGATGACACACGCATCGATCCCAGCAGAAAAACGTGCAGAGATAGGAATCACAGATGATCTAATCCGCCTAAGTGTTGGTATTGAGGATATTGATGATTTAATTGAAGATTTGACCAAAGTTTTTGAGTTGATCTAATCATTTTAAAATCATCCAATAAAAAAATCCAGTCGAAGTTCGACTGGATTTTTTAAAATTATCTTATTAGATTTTTTTATTTCTTTGTTGATACAATACAGGATTCAGACTCTCGTCATTGTACATTTTCATTTGCTTATACACTTTCATGTATTTAATACCTTTTGCAATATCATCGATTAATTCTTCGATTGCCGTACTCAAATCCTGATGCTGAAGCTGTAGAACGTCTAATTTGCTTTGACAAATAAATTTATGATCTTCACTCGCATCTTTTCTGTTTACCTCTTGTTGCATATGATAAACTTTGAGCGATAGAATAGAAAAACGATCAATTGCCCAAGCTGGTGATTCTGTATTGATTTTCGCATTCGGGCTTACCACAACGTCTTTATATTTATCCAAAAACCAAGAATCGATATATTCTACCATATCGGTACGTTCTTGGTTCGATTGATCAATCCAACGTTTGATACGCAATGCTTCTACCGGATCTATTCCCGGATCTCGAATGATATCTTCTAAATGCCACTGAACCGTATCGATCCAATTTTTTTTGTACAATAAATGTTCGATCAATTGATCTTCTCCATAAGGATTGTTGATAGCTTGATTAACATCATCTTTCAGGTGATAATCTTGGATACTTTCATTAAATATCTTCCACGCTTTTTCTGTAAATGTCATACGATAATATGTTTTATGCGCTTATAAAAAAAGCATTGCAAATGGATCACAATGCTCATTTTTATTATTTTCTAAAATAAATTTAATTCTCCTTTTTCTCAGGATCAACTTTCTTGTCTTCTTCTTTCGTCGCGTTCTTAAATTCTTTTATACCAGAACCTAAGCCTTTCATCAATTCAGGAATTTTTTTCCCACCAAATAACAAAAGAACAATCACAAGAATAATTATAATTTCTGTAGCACCAAACTGTCTAAACATATTCTATTGATTTTGTGCAAAGTTAAACATAAATTCTTACATACCTGCAACCCAAGCTGCTGGATTTTGTCTTTGAGTTCCGTTCCAAACTTGGAAATTCATCACCGTCTGTCCGTCGGTTGTATCGATTGTTCCTAAAGCTTGTCCACGACCTACTTTATCTCCTTTCGAAACCGAAACCGAACTTAAATTTGTATAAGCTGTAAAGAAAGATCCATGACGCACAAGGACCATTTTGGCTCCTCCGGCAATTTGCTGCACAGCAGTTACTTCTCCTTCGAAAACTGCTTTTGCTTGCGCTCCACGACTGGTCGCAATATCTACCCCTAAATTTTCATACGAAATATTCGATAAAATTGGGTGAGAAGATGTACCAAAAGTCGCAACAACACGGCCATTATCTACCGGCCAACGCAAACGTCCTTTGCTCGAAGCGAAATCTCCAGAAATTCCTCCCAAACCAGTGCGGTCTTCATAGGCCTCATTATTCGGTGTTGCCTTATCTACTTTTACAACTTTTTCTTTTTCAGGAACTTTAGCTACAACTTCTTTTTCTGCTTTTTCACGTGCAGCTCTTTCGGCTTCTGCTCGAGCAGCAGCAATTTTTCGCTCATCTTCTTCTTTCTGCGCTTTGAGTCTTCTTTCTTCTTCAGCTTTCGCCAAAGCAATCAATCGTTGACGTTCGGCTTCTGCTTCTCGTTCTAATTTCTCGAACTTCTCAATCTCCGTACGCGCCGTTGTCACAAAAGATCCTTTCGGATTAGATTTTAGGTAAGATTGGTAGGATGCTTTTGTATGCGTAGAACGGGCTACGTTCCAAGCTCTTGCATCTTCTTCAATAACTTTTATAGCTTTTTGTGCCGAAGTATAATAATCCCCTTTCGGATTATCACTCATATATTTTTGAAATGCCGGAATGGTATTCGCGCTTAGCGCTATTTGCCATTCTTTTTTATCTTTTTCGGCTCTTAATTTTTCTAAGCGAATTTCCTCTTCAATAATTTTCTGAATTTGTGAGTTTATTTGCCGTTGTAAAGCTTCTTTTTCTCGAATTTGTGCGGTAATCAAACCTTCATTTTTCTTAAACTCTTCAATTGCAGCATTTTTTGCACGACGCTCACTCTCCAAACCATCGGCAAAAATGACTTGTTGTTTAAGTACTTTTTCTTTATCGTTTACCGCTTTTTCTTTTTGTTTTTTCGCACTTACAATCGCCGCTTGCTTATCCATGATTTCTTGTGCTTGTGCTTTCTGGAAATCAGAATATTTTTCTAAGTATTTGATACGACGATATGCCTGATTAAGACTTGTAGAAGACAAAACAAACAGCATTTTATTTGCTGTAGATTTGTTTTTATAAGCCTTGATCAAAACTTTTTTGTATTCCTCTTTTAGTCCAACCAATTCGCGAGAGAGTTTATTGATTTCTAGTTGAGTGGTATAAATATCATCATCTAGAAACTTTTTTTCTTTCGAAAGATTATTGACTAATTTCGACTGAACTTCTATTTTCTTTGTTAGATTCTGCACGAAATCAACACTCAATTTAGAGTCTTGTTGATTTTTTTTCAACTGATTACCAAGCTGAATAATTTCTTTTTTCAGCTCGAGGTTTTGTTTTTGTAATTTCTCTTTATCGCTTAATTTCTGTGCAAAGAGCAAAACACCAGAAAAAAATAAGACGCAACTTAGGAAGATTCTCATTATTTAATATCTCTTTTCTTGTACCCACTCGGAATGCTAAATGGCGTATCTATTTGTTGAAATGTAAAACTATTATATTCTAAATCAATTTGTTTGGTTTTCTTATCTTTTACCAAAATTTTAACACTTTTAGGCAACTCTTCTTTCCCAGCTTTCACCCAATTAAGGTACTGAATTTGGACCTCAACTTTTTCTTTCGGATAGTTAAGATTGGCTTCTTTCAACCGAAAACCACTATCGAAAATATACGATTGTTCGTAAGCTTCTTTCTTCGATTTAGCCGCAGTCGGTGTTATTCTGTATTCATTGTTTACTTTTTCTGCCGTGAAATCCGTATCCGAAAGGTTGACAAATACTTTACCCAACAACAAATTCTGAAATTTATGATAATCGATAAAATCGACACCCAACATTTTATTGATAAAAGAAAAATCACCATCTACATACGATTTCCCCATATTTTCATACGCCTGAAAACCTTCTGGAGTAACCAAAGCGCGTGCCTTGAAAATAAATTTCTGTGCATTGATCCAGATTTTATCTTGATTATCGATAAAAATCGTCGCATCGATTCCGGTATTCATATCTCCTAAATCGGCTTTGAGCGTTGATTTGATCATCAAATAATCAAAATTTGATTCTTTATTGAGCACATTTTTTATGATCGCACTACTACTCGATGCGAGAGCCGTGGTTTCGTTTACTTTGGTCGTTGCGGTTCCTTTTGTAGAAGCACAACTTGCCAGAAATAAACTCATCATAACACAGATGGCAATTTTTCTCATGATTTGATTGTCTTATTTTAGTTTAAAATCTAACACCGAATAATCTCCCAAACTGATGCTACGAGAAACGCCATAATATTCGGCATTGTTCCCAATCATGCTATCGGTAAGATGGGCATTTTCGATGATGGCATTTTCTTGCACCAAGCTATCTACAATATTCGTGCAAATAATTCTTGTTCCGTTTCCTAAGGAAACATTTGGTCCTACTTTAGAGTCTTCGATAACGACATTTTCGCCAATAAAACAGGGCTGAATAATCAATGAATTGGTGATTTTAGCAGAGGCTGGAATCTCGAATTTACCATTGAAGCCTAATACTTTGCTGTTGGTTTCTACGGTAACTGTTTTGTTTCCGCAATCCATCCATTCATCAACTTTTCCTAATGTAAATTTCTTGCCTTTGGCGCGCATATTTTCTAAGGCGTCAGTTAATTGGTATTCGCCACTTTTCATGATTTTATTATCAATCAGGAATTGAATTTCATTTTTCAGTTCTTGACCATCTTTGAAAAAATAAATACCTATAATCGCCAAATCAGACACAAATTCTTTAGGTTTTTCGACAAAGTCTGTGATATATCCGTAGCTATCTAATTTTACCACTCCAAAAGCACTTGGATTATCGACTTGCTTCACCCAAACAACTCCATCGTTTGTGGTATCGAGTTCGAAATTTGCTTGAAACAAAGTATCGGCAAATGCCACCACAACTGGTCCGTCCATCGCATCTTTTGCCATCCAAATCGCATGTGCAGTTCCCAACGGTTCATCTTGTCGATATATACTTCCTTTGGCTCCTAAACTTTCTGCAATTTGTAAGAGATCTTTTTCTATCTCCTCTCCAAAATCACCAATAACAAAAGCAATTTCGTCGATTGGTTCTGAAGATAATTTATGGATATCCTCTGCCAAACGATAAACAATTGGTTTACCAGCAATCGGAATCAAAGGCTTTGGCGTTGTCAGGGTATGCGGTCGAAGACGAGAACCTCTTCCCGCCATTGGAATAATAATTTTCATTGTATTTTTAGGTTTCTTTACTAACGTATTTATTTGCTTTTTCTTATTTTCCGGTACTACCAAATCCTTTGGCACCACGCGAAGTATCAGACAAATCTTGTACTTCTTCCCACTCGATTGTCTCATGTTTTGCAATCACCAATTGAGCGATTCTCTCTCCGTTTTGGATGGTTGTTTTTTGGTTGGAAAGATTCACCATAATCACACCAATCTCTCCACGATAATCAGCATCAATTGTTCCGGGAGCGTTCAAGACAGATAAACCTTCTTTCAGAGCAAGACCGCTTCTTGGACGAACTTGTGCTTCGTAACCTGCAGGCAATTCGATCGAAATACCGGTCGGAATTAATTTTCTTTCCAAGGGTGCTAATTCTACCTCTTCGGTAAGATTTGCTGTAAGATCCATTCCTGCAGATAAGGCTGTTTTATAAGCCGGTAAAGCATGTTTGGATAGGTTGATGATTTTTACTTTCATCTTATTTTTTTTCTAATTTAATACTCCTTTTTTCTATAAAATAAGTCATCGCAATATACATGATAAGCAAACCATTTCCAATGAAAAAGTTACTGTCTAACAGGTAATATGTTACACATGTAATGGCGATTGCAGAACCTGTATAAAGGACAATTTTCTTGGTTTTATACGGAATTTTATATTCTTTTTGTCCCCAAAAATACGAAATCAACATCATACTTGCATAGGCCAAAAGCGTCGCCCAAGCAGAAACCATGAAACCATATTTTCTGAGTAAGAAGAAATTCATCACTACTGTAATGCCACATCCTACCAAAGAAATAATTGTACCGACGTAGGTTTTATCGGTCACTTTGTACCAAGTTGACAAGTTGAAATATAAACCGTAAAACAAATTGGCGATGAGAATTATTGGGACGATATCCATGGCAATCCAATAAGATGGATTTCTGATTAGGATTAATTTTATCCAACCAAGATTCGCTACAACACCGATAATCACTACATTACAAACGATACTGAAATACAACAGCACATCGGCATACGTTTTTCGGCTATCTGCTTTCTCCGACACTTTGAAGAAAAAAGGTTCAACGCCCATTCGGTAAGCGGTAACAAAAAGGGTGAGAATCATGGCCAATTTATAGACTCCGTTGTAGGCACCTGCATCGGCTTCGGAAATAACATTTCTTTGGATAAGTTTATCGAGGTTTTCATTGGTTACGAAAGCCAAACCGGCAATCATGATTGGATATCCGTAATGAAACATTTTCTTGAATAATGCCCAGTCGAATTTAAATTGGATTTTCCTCAACACCGGAAGTAAAAGAACAAACCCCAACATACTAGCCAAGAGATTAGCGACAAAAGTGTAGGAAACTTTTTCTGACAAGCCAATTTTTTCCAGCCAATTATCGGCAATCCAATAAAGCATTGCAAAAGTTAGAATCGCCTGAAAAGTACTGATCACAATTCGGACAAGCGCATATTTCGCCGGCATACTATTGAAGCGTAAATAGGCGAACGGAATCACACAAAGGGTATCGAAAAAGATAATCCAACCAAACCATTTCAAGTATTCGGGATGATTGGCATAATCGGCAAAATTGGCTAAAGGTTGCAAAAATAGATACACGAGCAAAATAAATATACTCGAGGTGAAGAACATAAACCAAAACGAAGTGTTGAGTGTTTTTTTGTACAATCCATCTTGTGAGGCATACCTAAAAAAAGCTGTTTCGAAACCAAAAGTCAAAATCACATTCAGGTAAGAAACTGCTGCATAGAGCTGTCCGTATTGCGAATACTCTACACTATTTACTTCTTTTATGATAAAAGGTGTAAGGATAAAAATAATGAGTCGCGGCAAAATCGCACCCATTCCATAAATTATCGTTTCGCTTAAGAGTTTTTTATACAAAGGCTTAGTCTAAAATATTCAACAAAATTGAGATTTCTTTTTCAAAAATCAAAACTTAGGTCGTGGTAAAATGCGTATCTTTGTAGGTTCAAAATTCACTCGATGAAAGAATTAGAAACCTATCGTATTGGTTTAATCGGAAATGGCAGTTGGGCAACCGCAATTGCGAAGATACTAAGTAAAAATCTGAGCAATATTCGGTGGTGGGTAAAAGATGATTTTGTGAAAGGGCATTTGATGCGCTCGAAACATAATCCTACCTATTTGACTGATGTTGAGTTTGATCCGAATCAATTTATTATTTCTACCGATATCAACGAAGTTGTTTTCGAAAGTGATATTATCTTTCTTGTTGTTCCTTCTATTTACGTAGAAAAATGTTTAGAACCGCTCAATGTTCCGTTGAAAGATAAAATTATCGTGAGCTCGATAAAAGGAATTGTACCAAATCATTATTTAGCTGTGAACGAATTTTTGCATCAAAAATATCAAGTTCCTACCGAAAATATGGGCGTTGTGAGTGGTCCTTGCCATGCCGAAGAAGTTGCTCTCGAGCGATTATCGTATCTTACCGTTGCGCATCAAGACCAAAAAATGGCCGAAACGATTGCCAATTGTTTACGGTGCGATTTTATACAAGCCAAAATTACCGACGATGTTACCGGAACCGAATATGGGGCAATCCTAAAAAATATTTATGCCATAGCAGCCGGTATTGCACATGGGATAGGTTTTGGTGATAATTTTCAGGCAGTGCTGATGAGTAACGCAATCCGTGAAATGGAACGCGTCTTGGATGTAGTCGATTCGCGCGATCGCGATATCAACGACTCTGCTTATTTGGGTGATCTTTTGGTTACAGGATACTCTTTTTTCTCGCGCAATCGAATGTTTGGAAACATGATCGGGAAAGGCTATACCGTGAAATCTGCAATCCTAGAAATGAACATGGTTGCCGAAGGATATTATGCGACAAGAGGTGTGTACGAAATGAAGGATAAATTCGAAGTGAAGTGTCCGATCATCTCTGCTGTGTATAAAATTTTATATTTAGGAAAAAATCCTAAAAAAGTAATGGATAAATTGGCCAAAAAATTAGACTAATGCTAAAAAGAGATTTCATCGCAAAATACATCGAAGAGCTTGGTAAGATGCTCAGCAAACTACTCGATATCGAAAACTACAAAGATGCTGTTTCTGATTTTGATTATTATTTCAAAGAAATGTTGCATGCTTATTACCATATAGATGATGAACAATTGCAGCTACTTCTAGAAGAAAATGAAGAGCGCGATTTATTTTTGTTGAGTTTTGATATGAAAAACAAAAACATTTTGGCTTTTGCCAAAGCTGCTCATTATTACGCAGAACAAGGCGAAACAGAAAAAGCCCGACAAATTCTTGCAATCATACAACGCATCAATCAAATAAATTCTGATGTATTCCGTTTTCCGACAGAAGAAGACAATTGGGTACAAAAAGCAATAAAAGAACTTCCTGCACTAAATTAGATTTTGTCTAAATAAATATTTCATGTAGTTTTGTCGATCATTTGATCAAAAGCATGGCTGAAAAATCGAAAATCGCAAAACAGAAATTTGTGTTACAACACAAAGAGTTCATCGGACCAAATTTCATACGTCTATATTTAGGACGAGAAAACATCGAACAATATCTTTCGATGACCTGTGGCAGTAGCTGCAAACTCTACTTTCCGCCGCTTGGGATGCGCGACATTCATTTTGCGAGTTACGATGAAAAATCAGGAAAATGGATTTCTCCGAGCGAGAAATTCAAACCAAAATCCAGAACGTATACCTTACGGAAAATCCTACCCGAAAATAATCAATTGGTTATCGACGTTGCAAATCATGGTACACAAGGACCTGGAACGCGCTGGGCAAACGAAGCAAAAGTTGGGGATGCAATTGGCGTAACCATGAAAAGTAAATCTAAAAAAATTGCCGCAAAAGCCGATTGGTATTGTTTGGCTGCCGATCTTACAGGTTTACCTGTTGTGTCGGTCATTGCCGAAAATTTACCTTCTACCGCTAAAGGTGTTTTGCTAATCGAGGTGCCTTCTGAGCAAGATATTCATGCGATTGATACGCCCTTGGAAATTCATTGGGTTGTGAATCCTTTGGTTGGAGCAAATTCTGATTTGTACAAAAAACTGAAAAACATTGAATTTCCTAACAAGAAAAAAATTAGTCGTTTTGCATATGTTGCCACAGAATCTACGAGTACGAAAAAAATCAGAACGTTTTTTAAAGATACTTTGGCTTGGAAAAAAGACGAATATTTCTGCACATCGCACTGGAAATTAGGCAAAGAAGAACGCAATGCGTTAGAGCAATGTCACGAAAAAATAGAAACCCAAGAATTGATTTCTTTGTAAGAAGCTTACTATCATTATCATATCATAAAAAAATCCACCCGAATTCGAGTGGATTTTTTTTTATTCTTTTTCTTTGTCTTCTTTAAGCTTTCGTTCTAATTCTGCCTGAATATCTTCTAAAACAGGTTTGACGGTCGATTCTGGTAAATCGGAAATTCGGATATACATCAAACCATCAATCGCATCATTGAATTTCGGATCGACATTGAACGCAATAACTTTTGCATTTTGTTTGATGTATTTTTTTATCAACACTGGCAAACGCAGCATGTTTGGTTCTAGTTCATCAATCAACTTATCAAATTTATTAAGATCGGCATTGTCTTCGAAAATCAAACTTCTCTCCTCTTCTTTTAGTTTTACTTTGTACTCGTTTTTGGCGTGCACAAATTGCGCTACACTCGGATCGAAATAATGTGAACGCATAAACTCGATCATCAACGATTTAGAAAAATCAGAAAACTGATTGCTGATACTCACGCCGCCCATAATGTATTTTTGTTGTGGATTACGCAAAGTAACATGGACAATTCCTCGCCAAAGCAAAAAAAGTGGCATTGGTTTTTGCTGATAATCTTCGACCACAAAAGCGCGCCCCATTTCTATACATTTCTTGAAGAAAGGATGAATTTCGGGTTCGAAATTAAACAACTCACTGATATAAAACCCTTTAACTCCATATTTTTCATACACTTCAGACCCTAAAGCCATTCGATACGCCCCAACAATTCGCTCATTTTCTTTGTCCCACAACAATAGATGATGGTAATGATTATCATACCAATCCAAATCAATTTCATGGTTAGTTCCTTCTCCAATTGCCCGAAAAGTAATTTCGCGTAATCGTCCGATTTCTCGTAAAATACTCGGAATATTTTGGGCCAAAGCAAAATAACATTCATACTGATTACTGGTAAAGAGCAAATTCATCGGATCTTCATTCAGAACCTTTATATCCTTCAGTAATGACTCCTTACTGGTTTCACTAATTATATCTTTTGGTTTGGGCGCGCGTGATAATTGTGGGATAAATTGCGGAATTATTTTCAACGGTAAAGATGGAATTGTTGATGGAATTCTCTTGATAGTATCAATGGATAAATTCTCTCTCAACGAGTTTTTCTTACCGTAATAAGACGACAAAAGATAGACTTTCCGACGCAAGAAAAGTCTGAATTGCTCGACGTCTTTGTAAGCTTCTTGTGTTTTTGGTAGGATCGGTTTCCCGATTCTTATTTGGATAGGTTTTGTTCTTTTACGAATCATCTCAGAAGGCAACATCGCCGTTTGTACATCGGGATGCAACTTAGACATTCGGTAAAATAACTTGCTGTTTCTCGCTCTGAAAAACATTGGCACTACTGGAACTTTGGCTTTTTGTACCAAACGAATAGCAGAATCTTGCCAAACGCGATCGACAATTTCTCCATCCTCATTTTTGAAAGATACTTCTCCAGCTGGGAAAATTCCCAAACCGCCCCCTTCTTGCAAATGAGAAAGCGCTGCGCGTAAGCCGTGTAAACTGCTGTACACTTCTTTTCTCGACTCGAAAGGATTCACCGGAATTACCATCGGTTCTAAAGGTTTTATCTGATGCAAAAGAAAATTCCCCATCACTTTGAAGTCGGGTCGAACTTTCCCAATGGCATGCATCATAATTATCCCATCTAATGCACCCAGCGGATGATTGGCCAAGATAATAAATGGCCCGGTTTTCGGAATTCTATTGAGGTCTTCTTCATGGATCTCATAATCCACATCGATATCATCCAACAAATAATCTAAAAATTTGTCGGTGGGTAAATCTTTTCCTCTATTATAGATTTGATTAAGCACATTGAGTCGCGTAATATTTATTACCGACCACGCAATTGGTTTGCCTAATATTCCTAATTTTTTCAAGCCTAAAGCTTTGTATATGTCATCTGTCGATACAATTCCCATGTTAAGGTTTGGTCACTATTTGTAGTGTTTCTTTAAAAGTTTGACGTAATAATTCTTTTTTATCGGCAAGGCACTGATCAGAATCATTGTCATAATGCCTTATGGTATAAAGATTTACACCCTTTTCATGTGAGATTTTATAGTCATGGTTGAGTTGGTTTAATAATTCGGTTAGGTGTTGATATTTATCCTCTACGCATATAGATAAACTAATTGCTGAGTTTTGCATCAAATTTACTTTAATCTTTGCATCATACAAAGCATTGAAAATTGCACTTAAATTTTCTTCGGTAATAAACGAAAAATCCTTACTCGAAATATGCAACAAATGTTGATCTTTTTTCAAGATATAACAGGCTGTTTTGGGAGAAATTTTTTGGCCTTCTCGCACCGAAGTTCCAGCAGCTAATGGTGCATAAAAAGATTTCACAAAAAACGGAATATTTTTATTTTGCAAAGGTTGCATCGTTTTCGGATGAATAACAGACGCCCCGTAATACGCCAACTCAATCGCTTCCTCGTACGAAATACGATCGAGCAAAATGGTATCCTCAAAATAGCGCGGATCGGCATTGAGTACACCAGGCACATCTTTCCAGATCGTCATACTTTCTGCATCTAAACAATAGGCAAAAATAGCCGCAGAATAATCAGAACCTTCTCGACCGAGCGTTGTTGTGAAAAAATTAGCATCCGACCCTAAAAAACCTTGCGTTATGATCATTCCATCTTTTGGCAACGTAGCAATCGCCTTTTGCGTTTCTTCCCAATTCACTTGTCCTTCTCGGTAAGTATCATCGGTTTTGATGTATTCTCGCACATCGAGCCAAGTATTGTGAATACCGACTGTGTTGAGATATTCGCTTACAATGGTGGTAGAAACCAATTCGCCCTTGCACACCACCTGATCGTAGATATAGTTATAGTTTGGAGATTTATTTCGTTCCAAAAAAGCTTCTAAATCAGAAAAAATATTTTCGATTAAATGAACTATTTTTTCGGGCTGATCGAACAAATCCCGAACAATAGCCAAATGCTGCCCTTTGATTTCGTTTATTTTGGTCTGATGATCTCCTTGTTCACCATACAAAGCCACCACTTCTTCTAAAGCGTTGGTTGTTTTTCCCATGGCAGAAATAATCATACAAACATCTGAATAACCTACTTTTTGCAAAACTTGTGCAACGTTCCGAATACTTTCTGCATCTTTCACAGATGCTCCTCCAAATTTATATACCTTCATCCTCTTGTAGATTCACGATTTATTTGGCTGTAAAGATACGCATCTTACCGATTTATAAATAGAAAGTCCAGAGAACATAAAAACAGTATCCAAAAAAATAAGCTACCATCATATCAACTGGATAAAACTTTCATATCCTAAAATATCTTCCTAATTTTGCCAAGCAAACACATTAAACTATTATGACACAAAACACCCATCCCACTTTAGGCGAATTCATCATCCAAAAACAAGATGATTTTGTGTATTCGAGTGGTGAGCTTACGCGATTATTAAGCTCGATAAAATTAGCCACCAAAATCGTCAATTACAAAGTAAACAAAGCCGGTTTGGTGAATATTTTGGGCGAATATGGTGAAGAAAATGTGCAAGGAGAGCGTCAACAAAAATTAGATGTTTATGCCAATGAAGTTTTTATCGATACACTTTCTCAACGAGAAGTTGTCTGCGGAATTGCTTCTGAGGAGAATGAACACTTTATCGAAATTCCTTGTACTACGAATGCCAAAAACAGCAAATATGTTGTTTTAATCGATCCGCTCGATGGGTCTTCTAATATTGATGTAAATGTTTCGGTAGGAACAATTTTTTCTATTTATCGAAGAATTTCTGAACCCGGAACGCCTGTAACCCAAGAAGATTTCTTACAACCCGGAAACCAACAAGTTGCTGCAGGATATATTGTGTACGGAACATCGACCATGTTGGTGTACACTACCGGAAATGGTGTAAATGGTTTCACCCTCAACCCAGGAATCGGGACATTTTACCTTTCTCATCCAGACCTAAAAATTCCAGAAAACGGAAATATTTACTCTGTGAACGAAGGAAATTATGCTAAATTCCCTACAGGAGTAAAAAAATACATAAAATTCTGTCAAGAAGAAGAAGGCGATCGTCCTTATACTTCTCGCTACATCGGGTCTTTGTGCTCGGATTTTCATAGAAATATGCTGAAAGGTGGCATCTATATTTATCCTTCTGGAACCAATAATCCGAACGGAAAATTACGTCTTTTGTACGAATGCAATCCGATGGCTTTTATTGCAGAGCAAGCAGGAGGAAAAGCAAGTGATGGTTTCCAACGAATTTTAGATATTCAACCTACAGAATTGCATCAGCGCGTGCCATTTTTCTGCGGATCCAAGAATATGGTAGAAAAAGCTGAAGCGTTTATGCAAGCTGAAAAAGACAATCAATAATCTCGAAAATCTTTTATGGATTTACAATCATACCAAACGACCTACAACGAGAAACAAGCCGTAGGAGCACTTTTTATTGAGGATGCTTTGAAGAAAGTTTATCCCGATACAACGCCAAATTTCTATTCTCCACACGTTTTGAGTTTCGAAGGAGGTGAGGAGGCTTTAGACGGAGTTGCAATTTATAATACTCCCGAATACGATCACCTGATCAGTTATGGCATGTCTCATTTGTATTACAACGAAGAAGCCATCTCTGGGGAATACAGCAAATGGGGATTCGAGTTTTCTTTCCGTGTAAAACCTTTGCCACAAGATAATGGCGAAGATCCTTTTTGGGCAATAAACGTTTTGCAGAACTTAGGTCGGTTTGTGTACGAGACAAAAATATATTTTGATGAGTTTCAGTTCATGCCTTTGGGTGGAACAATTCGGCAAGACACCGAGAATGATATTGTAGGAATTATTTTTATCAAAGATCCTGAACTTGGCGAAATAGAAACGCCTCACGGAAAAGTTAAATTTTTGCAAATAATTGGTATTGATAGCGATACGCTAAAAAGTCTCGAAGAAGATTCGTCATATCCTCACATTGAAGCTGTGGTAAAAGAAATTCAGAAAAAAAATCCATTGTTCATTTGCGATGTCTAATTCAATGAGTACGAAACAAATAATAAAGTTTAGTTAAAAAAGAAATTAACTTTTCTCATATAAAAAACACACACTATATTTGTTAATGAAATTCTTACTTAGTCCATTTCTATGGAATAAGTAAATTTATTTTTCATAGGTTTTAGGTTGGTAAATTAAGTTTAAACTTAGTTTAAGCGTCTCTTCTCAAGAGACGCTTTTTTTATATCAAAAAATAAAGACAGCATGAGCATGAAAAAATTATTCATCTTCCTCACGCTACAAGCAGTTGTTTGCGTAATATCGAGCAAATTAATCACCCAAATGGGATGGATTGGCAAAATTAATAAACGTTTTTTCTACCAAGAATACCGTTTTCTACAAACATGGTGGAAAACAGCCCTTGCCTCTTTTCTCGTTATTCTTTTTATTCACTTACTATTAATAAGTCAGAAAAAGTGGAGTTCTCTCCAAACAACCCAAAAAACAGGGATTCTACTTTCTGTTCTGCTGCTTTTTGGTTTCGGATATTCGGTTTATGATTTCACTTGGACGAGCCATCAATACTTAATGAACACTTTTCTTATAGGAGTCATATATTTTGGATAAATTGCTTAACGAGTATTGCATATCAATTTATTTCTGAAAAAAAAGCATAAAAAAAACCGGAAAACTCCGGTTTTTTGTTTTTATTCTTTACAAAGAATAATGGATTTAATCTTCTTTCCAATCTTTAATCTCTTTTTCGATATCTTCACGGGTTTTTCCTGTTTTCTCTTGGATTTTTCCCACTACTTGATCCCATTTTCCTTCGGCGTATACTTTGTCGTCATCGAACCAATCACCATATTTTTCTTTTACGGCTCCTTTGATTCTTTTCCATTTTCCTTCTAATTCCTGTGCATTCATTTTTTTTGTGTTTTTATGATTATTAATGTTATATAGTGATGCAATTAACTTTCCAAAAACGCATTTGAAATGTTAAAAAAAACACAAAACTAAAACGATTTTATTCTACCGAAAATAATTTTGGACATAAAAAAAGCTTCAACTATTTCTAATTGAAGCTTTTATAGTACGGGCGGAGAGACTCGAACTCTCACACCTCGCGGCACTAGATCCTAAGTCTAGCGTGTCTACCAATTCCACCACGCCCGCATTTGAGATTGCAAATATACATTAATATTTTTGTTGACAAAATATCCTGCACAAAATTTTTTATTTGTTGAAATCTCCTAACTTTGTATCAAAGAAGTAAGATTATTATGGAAATTACAGGAAGAATCAAGAAAATATTTGATACTCAAAACATTACAGCAAGTTTCAAGAAAAGAGAAATCGTTATTACAACGCAAGAACAATATCCTCAAGATATTTTGGTAGAGTTTACCCAAGACAAAACCGATTTATTAAACAATTACGGGGAAGGGCAAGAAGTTCGAGTTTCTATCAATATTCGTGGTCGTGAATGGATAAATCCAGAAGGTGTTGCTAAATATTTCAACTCTATCCAAGGTTGGAGAATCGAAAATTTGGCTGATGCTGCTCCATCTCCGGACCAATTCCAGCAATTACCACCTGCTCCGCCGACAGATTTTAGTAATGATGACGACGATTTACCTTTCTAAGGAATCTCTAAAACAATACAACGTGTCGTAAAGGCACGTTTTTTTTTATATGATTTGGCTTAATTCTACCGATAATTATTTTCCAGATTATGCACATGCAAGCGAAGAAGGCATCTTAGCCGTTGGTGGCGATTTATCTCCCGAACGTTTACAATTGGCGTATAGCAAAGGAATTTTCCCGTGGTTCAATCAAGAGGATCCTATTTTGTGGTGGTTTCCTCCGGAGCGTTTTGTACTTTTTCCGGCCAATTTAAAAGTATCAAAATCGATGCGAAAAGTTTTTCGCGATCAGCAATTTCATTTTACCGAAAATCAAGCCTTCGAAAAAGTGATCAGACATTGTGCAGAAATTCCGCGTAAAGATCAGGACGGAACTTGGCTGACTGAAGAAATGATAGAAGCCTACGTAAAACTGCACCAGTTAGGTTGGGCAAAAAGTATAGAAGTTTGGGAAGGAGATGCCTTAGTTGGCGGTTTTTATGGTATTGAGGTTGGACGTGTTTTCTGTGGAGAAAGTATGTTTAGCAAAGTAAGCAATGCTTCGAAAGCTGGTTTTATTCATTTTGTAGCCACACATTATAACAAATACGATCTAATAGATTGCCAAGTCTATACAGAACATTTAGAAAGCTTGGGCGCCGAATTGGTTAGCGCCGAAACCTTCTTACACTATATTTCTACCTAAGCTTTTATTTCACAAAATTGATAGGATATTTCAAGTTTTTATACTCGTAAATATCCGCATTGAGCGAACCTACGACCAACGAAGCTTTTACCGAAACCGGAACCATATTCGCATCATCTGTGATCCACATCGTGACACTTTCCGATTCTTTGAAAACGCGCCCTTCTTGCACATAAGGTCTGATCATGATTGTATTGATTTTTCCAAACTTCGTTTTCTTTTCTTCTCGGCCTAATATTTTTATTCTGAATTTATACGTTTCATCTCCCAAGAAAATATTCCGATCGATAAATTGTCCTTCGATCAGTTTTGTATGATCTTCATTGCGCAAAGAATACACAACCGAAAGTAAATCATACGCTTCACCAAAGAACTTCACCGAAGCCGATTTGTTCCGTTTCACATCATCTACAATCGCATATTGATCGTTATGATTGAAATAATAAATCTGATATCGTTCGTAGCCGCCTTCACTAATATTTCTGATAAATTTGGTCGGCTTGAAAATGCTTTTATCGATAAACGTTTCATACACATCATCTACCTTGTAAAAAGCTCTTACAGCGCCCGAAGAATTTCCTTTCCCTACGATATGGAAATGATCGCGACCATCGTATTTTACATCTTTTACATTGAGCGTCGCAAAACCGGCATTCAGACCAGAATAGTGAATTCTATATTTCAGAAATTCTCCTGATTTGAAGTTGAACTGAGCTTGCGTGCTTATCATCAACATGAATATAAAAAGTACACTGTAAATTCGTTTCATAAACATAACATTTGGTTTGGTTTTGACAATAATGTCAAATTCTTTGCCAAAAATAAAACTCGCTTCAATTGAAACGAGTTTTACTTTGAAAATATTTCCTAGTTTTCATTTTCTATTAATGTTCGGTAGGATGCGCTTCTTGTTCGCCTGCATTGACTTCGTTCGACACATCAATTACCTTAATAATTTCTGGCACAAACTTTTTCACAGTAGTTTCAACTCCTGCTTTCAACGTCATTTGATTCACAGAACAAGACGTGCAAGCTCCTGTTAATCTCACTTTCACGATGTTGTCTTTTACCTCAACAAGTTCGATATCTCCACCATCCGAATTAAGAAAAGGTCGGATTTCATCCAATGCTTTACGAACATTATCGATAAGTTCTGTATTCATAGTGTTTTAGTTTTTATTTACTGCCGAACATCCTGCCATATTGGTAATGCGTACAGCTTCTGTTGGCGGTAAGGTATTATTACGTTCTACTAAACTCTGAACGGTATTGCGGGCAATATTGGTATAAATATTCGCGGCTACCGTGTTATCTTGCAAAGATGCTGGTCGACCAACGTCGGCTGCCTCACGAATAGATTGGATAATAGGAACCTCTCCCAAGAAAGGAACGCCTAAATCTTCTGCCAAGTTCTTTGCTCCGTTTTGTCCAAAAATATAGTATTTATTATTGGGTAATTCTTCTGGTGTAAAATAAGCCATATTTTCTACAATTCCAAGTACCGGAACATTAATCGCTTCCATCGCAAACATGCCTACTCCTTTGCGAGCATCAGCCAAAGCAATTGGTTGTGGCGTACTTACGACAACGGCACCGGTCAACGGAATTTGTTGTACAATCGATAAGTGAATATCCCCTGTACCAGGAGGTAAATCGATTAGCAAAAAGTCTAACTCACCCCAATGTGCATCGCGCAACATTTGGTTTAGGGCTTTTGCAGCCATAGGTCCACGCCAAACAATTGCCTGATCGGTATCTGCGAAAAATCCTATAGATAAAAGTTTTACACCGTAATTTTCTACTGGTTTTATTTTTGTTTTGCCGTTAACTTCTACCGAAAAAGGTTTGGCATCTTCTACATCAAACATGATTGGCATCGATGGACCGTAGATATCCGCATCCAACAATCCTACCTTGAAGCCCATTTTAGCTAAACTTATCGCTAAGTTAGAAGCCATGGTCGATTTTCCTACTCCTCCTTTACCTGATGCTACTGCGATAATATTTTTCACTCCAGGTAATGGATTTCCTTTTATTTCGTTTGGTTTTTCTTCAACTTCTACCGTGATATTGAGCTGTAAATCTGCTTCTGGTAAATGTTCTCTGAAAGCGTTTCTGATTGCGACTTCTAATCGTTTGCGCTCGTGCATTGCAGGAGTTGGTGAAGCAATATCTAAAATAATTTTATCGCCCATCACTTGTGCATTTCGCATCCAATTACGAATCCCTAAGCTTTCTAAAACTTCATTTATCTGATCTCTTGTATAAGCCATTTTTCTGTCTTTATTTAACATACAAATTTACGCAATAAGCTTGTGAAGTGGAAATCTTCTCGACTGATTTTAATCGTTTTATGTTATAATGCCATATTTTTTTTCTAATTTGCTAAAAATATCCCAACTAAAATGGAAGAACAGATCTATTATTTAGGCTTGATTCGAAAAAACATTATCAACGAACTCGAAACCCATTCTCTACAGCAACTCTTGTACATCCCGGTTGGTTTCAAAAATAATATTTTCTGGAATGCTGCCCATGTTTTGGCCACGCAACAACTTATTATGTATTATCTTACCGAAACCAAAATGTACGTGGACAAAAGTTTTATAGAACGCTACAAAAAAGGTACGATCGGAACCACAGAAGTTACCGAAAAGGAAGTGGAAGAACTGATAGAAGTCCTCGAGCAAACACCGAAACTTCTTTACAAAGATTATCGGTCTGAGAAATTAGCGTACTACAAACCGTACACAACGAGTTTTGGTGCAAAATTAGAAAGCATCGAAGACGCAATCCAATTTAACAACATACACGAAGGAATCCATTATGGCTATATTTTGTCAATGAAAAAGAATATTCCTTTTTAATTCTCAACCAGAAACAAAAAAAGCTTACTCGACAAAGTATCGAATAAGCTTTTCTTATTATTAGCCTTAAAAGTTTTTTTATTTTTTAATGATTGATAAAAACAACTTTATCTTCAATTGGTTTACGTTCTGCTTTGCGTTCTCTGTCGGCAACTTTCCCTAAATAAAAAATTCCGACACATTTTTCTCCTTCTTGCATCGGCGTAAACTCGTCCATATTTGCAATAATATTTGTTGGCGATGACCAATAAGAAACGATGTTAAGCGTTCCGCACATCAACCACATATTTTGTACAGCCATCGCAGTAGAAGCCAACTCTTCCCATTCTGGCACTTTTCCGGTATCTACAAACGAGATAAGAATTATTGCTTGAGATTTATCACATTTCTCGGCCATATCGTTCAATTTTCGCTCACTCAAATTTTCGGGTGAAGTCGATTGCACATATACACGTTTCATGAATTCTTTCAATCGTTCTTTCCCTTCTCCTTGCACAATCTTGAAACGCCAAGGCTCGGTTTTTTTATGCGTTGGTGCCCAATTCGCTGCTTCTAACAAGAGTTTCAGTTCGTCTTCTGATATTTTTTCGTCGGTATATTCTATCGGAAATATTGATCTTCTCTCTTGAAATATTTTTAATAAATCACTGGAAACCATAATATTTTTTCTAAATTTTTTAATTATTTTTAACGAATCAAAATTACAAATTTTTAAACTAAAATCTATGAACAAAATCGATCCACAAAAAATTCAACTTCATCAAACCCAAAAATGGGATATAAAAATTGGTGATTATCTAAGCAAAGGTTTTGAAATCTATAAAAAAGAATGGGTAAATTATTCACTCTTTTCGTTGCTTTCACTCATCATTGCAATTGTTGCAGGTGCTACTGTAATTGGGATGTTCTTTGTTGCGCTCCCTTTATCTTTAGGCTATGCAGTGGCAACAGAAAAAGTAGAAAAAAATGAAACACTTTCTTTGAATGATTTTTTTAAGCCTTTCGACAAAACGATGCAACTTTTCATGTTGGCGCTCATTATTATCGGAGTAATCTTTGTTGGTTATTTAATTGCAGCTCTTCCTTTGGCTTTAACGTCGAATTCGGATGCAAATAATCCTTTATCTATATTTTCGATATTAATATTTTTCATCATTTCGCTCGTGATCATGTTGTTTGCCGTTTTCATTTTATTTGCGCCTTATTTGGTTTATTTTGGAAATTACTCGGCTTCAGACGCCATTAAAACTTCTATAAAATTAGGAAAACAAAATGCATTAATGATATTTCTTTTCCTAGTTGTAAACGGAATTATCGGGCAATTGGGTGCGATTGCGTGTTATGTTGGGATGTTTGTAACGCTTCCAATTTCATCGATTGCTATGTATCTAATGGTGAAAGACGCAATTCTTACGACGACAACAGAAAATGATAATTTTAACAATCTAACCACAACATTCAAGTCATAAATGAATCAGCAAGAATTCATCAAAACCATGAATAAATTAGGGAGCCAACGTGTTCCCTTTTTCTTTATGATTAACTTTCTGAAAACGGAAGCAGAGATTTTCCCCCTTTCAGAATTACCAGAAACTATTCAATATCAATTCAATACCCAAAAAAACACTTCTAATCAAACTATAGAATTGGAAAAAAAACCGGTTTCGTTTGCGGAGTATCAGAAGAAGTTCGATTTGGTTCATGATGCGATTCTCCGTGGAGATTCTTATCTGTTGAACCTTACCCAACCAACGGCAATAAAAACCGAAGCTAGTTTGCCATTTATTTTCGAGAATTCGCACGCGAAATTCAAACTTCTTACCGAAAATTTTGTGTGTTTTTCACCCGAGAGATTTGTCAAAATAGAGAATAATAAAATTTTTTCTTATCCGATGAAAGGAACGATTGATGCGACGATTCCCGATGCTGAAAAACGTATCCTATCAGACGAAAAAGAAGCGGCAGAACATGCTACAATTGTTGATTTAATCCGAAACGATCTAAGTCAAATCGCTGAAAATGTTAAGGTCACTCGTTATCGTTTTATCGATACGATTCAAACTCCACAACACACTTTGCTACAAGTTAGTTCGGAGATTGTTGGTGATTTACCTCCTAATTATGCAGCTCAATTGGGGACTATTTTCGATGCGCTTTTACCCGCTGGTTCTATTTGTGGCGCACCCAAAGCAAAAACTTTGGAACTGATTTTGAAAGCTGAAGAATATGACCGAAATTACTACACAGGAGTTTTTGGCATTTTCGATGGTAAAAACCTCGACAGTGCAGTCATGATTCGGTTTATAGAAAACATAAACGGTGATTTATACTACAAAAGTGGTGGTGGAATTACCAGTAAAAGCAATGCAGAAAGTGAATACAAAGAACTGTTACAGAAAATATACGTCCCCATTTGTTGAGACTATTTGCCTGATCGATGGTGAACCTCGTCTTTTGCGCTACCATAACAGACGCCTAAATCATACACGAAAAATGATTTTTGGTTCGACGGATTTTATAGATTTAGCCGATTATATTCCAAAAGAAACTCAAAAAGGAAAACAAAAACTAAGAGTTTTGTACGATGAGACAATTTTATCTGTAAAAGTTTCTGATTATCAAATCAATGAATTACAAGAAATTAGCGCAGTTACGATTGATCCTACATTTTCTTATACCTACAAATCAAGTGACCGAAATTATTTTGCTCAGTTACTCGAAGAACAAAATGCACAAGATTTAGTTTTGATACAAAACAACCTCATCACAGACACCACTTTTTGCAATCTTATTTTTTCTGATGGAACCCGATGGTTAACCCCCGCACAGCCTTTGTTAGAAGGATGTATGCGCCAGAACCTGATCGAAAATCACGGCGTTTTGCCTGCGATAATTAGAACAGAAGATTTGGATAAACTAATTAGTTTCAAACGAATTAATGCGATGAGAAGTTTTGAGGAAGCAGAAGAAACTCCTATTTCGGCGCTTCTTGTAAACCAAAAAAATTAAGGTTTTATTAAATTATTTTTCGAATAATTGAGTAACAACTTCTTGAATCAAATCAAACTCATATCCTTTATAAGCCAAATAATTTCTTATTTTTTGTTGCTTTTTATAACTTTCGCGTTCATTTTTCAAACTCACATATTTTTTTTCAGCCAACTTTTCTAAGGTAGAATAATAAGCATCTTGATCTATCTCTGACCGAAAAGCTTCGAGAATCATTTTTTCTGGAATTTGTCTTTTTTTCAATTCCATTCGGAGTCTATTTTTTCCCCATTTTTTCTGATTAAATTTCCCTCTCACATATTGATTGGTAAACCTTTCTTCGTTGATAAAACCATATTGATATAACTTACTGATTACTTCTTCTTTTGCTTCGGGAATCAGATTAAATTCGCGTAACTTCTGCTCTACTTCCCAGAAACAACGATCCTGATAAAGACAAAAATGTCCCATTTTATCCTTTATTTCGTCGAGAGTAAAACTTTTTTTAGGAGATTCGTACGCGTTCATTCAACAAAATTAACCGATTTTTTGGCAATAAAAAACCCAAAGAGAACGATTGTCTTTGGGTTTTTGGTAGGATAATTTCCTACCGAAACAATAATATTTTTTTTATGCTTTAACTAACTCAGCAATGTATTCAGTCGGATTTTCTGCGTTGAAAACGGCACTTCCCGCAACCAAAGCATCTGCTCCGGCAGCAATCAATTTAGGTGCATTTTCGGTGTTTACTCCACCATCGACCTCGATAATCAAAGCTGGATTGTATTCTTTTTTCATCGCGGCTAATTTTTCGATTTTTCGATAAGTATTTTCGATAAATTTCTGACCACCAAATCCAGGATTAACACTCATTATCAACACCAAATCAAGCTCTTCTATCACATCTTCTAAAACCGAAACCGGTGTGTGTGGATTGAGTGCTACGCCCGCCTTCATCCCTTCTGCTTTTATCGCCTGAAGAGTTCTATTCAAATGCGTACTCGCCTCATAATGAACCGTTAATATATCGGCACCAACTTGTCTAAAAGTCGAAATATATCGATCTGGTTCTATAATCATCAAATGCACATCGAGGACCTTATCGGTCAGTTGATTGATACGATCGATAATTGGCATCCCATAAGAAATATTAGGTACGAAAACGCCGTCCATCACATCGAGATGAAACCATTGAGCTTGCGATTTATTCACCATTTCGATATCTTTCCCGAGGTGGGCGAAATCCGCAGCCAAAATTGAAGGGGCAATAATAGCCATAGTTATTTATGTTTTGTTTGTTTGTGCAAATTTAAGAATAAAAAAATCGCTTATTCTCAACTGTATATTTTTATTTCTAATGATTCTTTTAGACAAAAAAAAACACTAAAACCATGAATCGTTTTAGTGTTTTTATTTTTTTATCGACCGATGTAAGTCTTTAAGATTTTAGATCGCGAAGTATGTTTCAATCGACGGATTGCTTTTTCTTTGATCTGACGTACACGTTCTCTTGTGAGGTCAAATGTTTCACCGATTTCTTCTAAGGTCATCGGGTGAGCACCATTGAGCCCGAAATATAAACGGATAAGGTCAGCCTCTCTCGGAGTTAAAGTCTGTAAAGCACGTTCGATTTCTACTCGCAACGATTCTATCATCAAAACATTATCGGGTGAAGGAGATTCACCAATATTCAATACATCGTATAAGTTAGAATCTTCCCCTTCTACCAAAGGTGCATCCATCGATACGTGACGACCTGAGTTTTTGAGGGATTCTTTTACGTCTCCTTCGGACATGTCCAACACTTCTGAAATTTCTTCTGCAGATGGAGCACGTTCGTGTTCTTGTTCTAATAAAGCATAAGCTTTATTAATTTTATTAATCGATCCAATTTTATTGAGCGGTAAACGAACAATACGAGATTGTTCTGCTAAGGCTTGTAAAATAGATTGACGAATCCACCAAACGGCATAGGAAATGAATTTAAAACCACGCGTTTCATCAAAACGTTGTGCAGCTTTAATCAAACCTAAATTCCCTTCGTTAATTAAATCCGGTAAACTTAATCCTTGGTTCTGATATTGTTTAGCTACTGACACCACAAAACGTAAGTTTGCTTTTGTTAATTTCTCCAACGCTACACGGTCTCCCGCTTTTATACGCTGCGCTAATTCTACTTCTTCTTCTGCGGTAATCAGATCTACTTTCCCTATCTCTTGCAAGTATTTGTCCAACGATGCGGTTTCACGATTGGTAACCTGTTTGGTAATTTTAAGCTGTCTCATTAAACGAAATCTCTAAAAAATTTATTAATTAACTAAAATTGCGAATATATATTTTGCAAGTAGAAAGCATAATGCAATGCATCTACATATAGGTATACGTAAAAAAGTAGGAAAAGGTTACAAAAAAATAATATAATTTTATTTTAAGCTTGTTTTATGGCCTCTAATATCATGTGCGCAGCTAATTTCGATGTCTGATTATCTCGATCTAAACTCGGATTGACTTCTGCCAAATCGAACAAGCGCAATTTACCCGATTTTGCTATCAACTTCACTAAATATTTCACCTGAAAAGGAGTTAGTCCATTGATACTCGGTGCGCTAACTCCGGGCGCGTAAGCCACATCAAAAACATCCATATCGAGAGAAAGATAGACAGCATCTACCGAGGTTAGTTTTAGTCGAAGATTGCTCAACATCTGTTCGAAATTGAAATGGATTTCGTCTGCTAAATGATAATTCACTTTCCAGATTTCGGCACGTTTGAAAAGCGCCATCGTATTCCCGTTTTCTTGCACACCAAAGACAGAATAATCGAAGGTACGATTTTCTTCTTCGCAAAATTGATGCATCTCGAAAAAAGGTGTACCCGAAGAAGTTTCGGGACTTGGGCTACGTAAATCGAAATGCGCATCGATATTGATAATCGCAATATTCTGATAATGTTTCGCAAGGGCTAAATAATTTCCTAAGGCTGTTTCGTGTCCGCCACCGATTACGATTGGTAATTGATTTTTGGATAGGATTTCATCCACCTTATCTATTTGTAGCAATCGTGCACCTTCTAAATCATCATCCAAACAAAGAATGTTTCCGGCATCGGCAATGGATTTTTCGATCGGATTGAAATGCACCGGTAAATTAGCCAGCGCTTTTCGGATCTCGTTCGGAGCTTCAGCGGCACCAACTCGACCTTTATTTCGCTTCACTCCTTCATCCGAACTAAAACCCAACAATACTTGTTTATAAGCTTCTGTTTCTTGGTATTCTTGTACAATTTGATGAATTCGGATTCCATCTAAACCATCTTCTTCATCGTTTCGGCCTTGCCAAATTGTAGGATCGAATTTTTGTAGTTCTTTCATTTATAAAACTTAGGGAGTGAAATATTATAACGCACTGTTAACATCCGAACAAGGACAATAACAGCACCCGAAATTACGAAATTTATGTTACGATTGCAACCAAAAGAATCGAGTACCAAATAAAGAACACCACCCAAAACACATGCTGTAGCATAGATTTCTTGCATAAAAATTATGGGGGTTCTACTGATAAGCGCATCGCGCAAGACGCCTCCCATTACCGCGGTGAACATTCCCATCAGGACCGAAATAAAATTATTGGCACCAAAACTTTGTGCTTTTTCTAATCCTACAATTGTAAAAAGCGCAATCCCAATCGTATCAAAAAGCAGAAGCGTAGTTCGCCAACGCGACAAAACTTTGGTAAAAATTGCGGTGAGAAGAATTCCAGCAAAAACGGCATAGATCAAATTCATGTCTTCCATCCAAACCAACGGATGACTATCGAGAAACAAATCGCGCAGAGTTCCGCCTCCTATCGCAGTAATAAAGGCGATAAATGTGATCCCAAACCAATCGTGTTTTTGTCTTTCATCTCCGGCCAAAGCACCCGAAATAGCAAACACTACGGTTCCAAAAAGTTCGAATATATATTGTATGGTCATCTAAAAATTTGCTTAATTGACTATTTGTGCATCATTTTTGCAAATATAAAAATATTGAAGAATAAAAGATTTTGAAACAGTTTACAATTGCCTTTTATAATGTTGAGAATTTTTATGCTCGACAATTACATCCTACCGACGAAGAATCGTTTATAGTGGGCAATAAACAAAAATGGAATACAAGTCGGTATGCGAAAAAACTCGATCAGGTTTGTACGACGCTTCATCATTTAGGCAGACAAGAAACAGGGAGTTCTCCTACTTTTATCGGTTTGGCCGAAGTAGAAAATGCGTTTGTTTTAGAAGATATTGTTTCTCATCCGCAACTTTTTTCGGATGGGTATGATTATGTTTTTTACGATTCGCTCGATGAACGAAATATCAATGTGGCATTGTTGTACAAAAAAGACGAAACCGAAATTCTAGATTCGAAACCGATCCGAGTGGTTTTCCGTAATGCATTGGGAATCCGTTCATACACCCGCGATGTTTTGTGGGTGAAAGCGAAACATTATGATGAAATTTTACATCTTTATGTTTTGCACTTACCGTCTAAAAGAGATGGATTGCTCAATCAACACAAGCGATCAAATATCCTGCAAGTCCTGAAAAATGAATTGGATAGTTTGTACGCAAAAGAACACGAACCCAATGTGGTCATGATGGGAGATTTTAACGACACTCCGAACAATTCTCAACTAATCAATATTCTATCCACGAAGGCAAATTTACAAGATGTTCGGTCGAATGATTTATTTAATCCGTTTGTGAAAATGATGAATTACGACACAGGAACGATTGTGTACAAAAAACAACGCTTGATCTTTGATCAAATGTTATTTTCGAAAAATTTCATAAAAAAAGAATCTTTTTTTCATTGGAATAAATCGCATATTTTTAACCCTAATAAATTCATTTTTAATAATTTAAACAACCCATCGCAACCCCAAAACACTTTCAAGGGGAAAAATTATTTTGGAGGTCCGAGCGACCATTTTCCAATTATTAGCATTATTAATTATAACTTTGCGTTACGAGACAATACGTAAACGAAAGAAATTTCGGGGTAGTTTTTTAGGGTAAAACTCTAAAAATCAACATCCTAAATAAATCAAAAAATTACTTTCGAAATTGTTTCACAACCAACTTAATAAATTGAAACCGCATTCGACCAAGTTTTTGGTAGGATGAAACCAAAAAGAAAAGATTATTAAGCAAAGCGATAAAATGACTGTTAAAGATTATTTAGATTCAACCTATTTGAAAACGCCCGAACAAGCCGGAATTTCGAACTCAGAAACGTTGAACAAAGTACACGAAGTTACCCAAGAAGCTATAGACAATGGCTTTTTTGCGGTAATGATTCGGCCCGATTATGTACGGTCGGTACGCGAGTTATTAGATGCACAAGGCTCTAAAGTGCAACTCGGGACGGTCATCGATTTCCCAGAAGGAACTGCCGAGGTTGATGAAAAATTGCGTGAAGCCCAGAAAGCGATTGCCGATGGTGCAGATGAATTGGATTTTGTGATTAACTATAACGCCCTCAAAAAAGGAGATGTAGAAAAAGTGAGCGAAGAAGTAGAATCTTGCACACGTGTTGCGCTACGAGAAGGAAAAGTTATTAAATGGATTATCGAAACGGCGGCTCTTACCGACCAAGAAATTGTTCGCATTACGCAGTTGATTCGAGATATTGTCCTCGAAAAAATTGGAGAAGACGTAGCAGACCGTGTTTTTGTGAAATCATCTACCGGATTTTTCGAAACCCCGAATGGTGAACCCAATGGTGCTAATGAGCACGTGATAAAACTGATGTTAGATAATGCAGGTCCTCTTCCTGTAAAAGCTTCGGGTGGCGTTCGCTCGTATGAAGAAGCAAAACAGATGATCGACTTGGGCGTAAAACGTATCGGAACGTCTTCTGCTCTTGCCATTGTAAAAGGTTTACCGAGCAAAGAAGATTATTAATCTCTCCACGATTGATAGATAGCAATCAGCTATTCCACATAAAAAAAGTGCTTCCTCAGGAAGCACTTTTTTGTTTGTCTTTCGGTTCTATTGTTGCAGAACAACCACAGCCTTTGCTGCATTGTTTTTTACCTTTCATAGCATCTTTTATCATTTTTGCGACATACCAAATGGCAAACACAAAAACGATGGCTATAAAACCATATTGTACATAGATATTCGACATCGTAATTTTTTATTATAAATTATTTCAATAACTGATAAGCAATCAGCGCCAGGATGTAGGCAATGCCGGTCATTAGCCCAGCTTGCAATAAAGTCCATTTCCAAGAACCGGTTTCTTTTTTCACAATCGCAATTGTACTCATACACTGCATTGCAAAAGCATAAAACAATAACAACGAAACTCCTGAAGCTAAATTATACGCAGGCTTCCCTGTGTTGTGATTGATTTCACTTTTCATTCTTTGCAACAAAGTTACTTTTTGTTCTTCGTCCTCGAAATCTTCATTCATACTATAGACCATTGCCATTGTACCCACAAAAACTTCGCGCGCTGCAAAAGAAGAAATCACACCGATTCCCATCTTCCAATCATATCCTAAAGGTCTGATCGCAGGTTCTATAAAGTGTCCCAATTGTCCCAAAATAGAATGAGTCACTTGAAAACTTTTTACTTCTCTTTCTAATTCTTCTCCGTTCATGGTAGGATGAGCCGCTTGCACCACTTCTTCTGCATGATAGAAATCTTTCTTGAAACTGAAATTCGACATTACCCATAAAATAACTGCCATGGATAAGATGATTTTTCCGGCATCGAACACAAAACCCGAAACACTTTCGTATACACTTGTGAAAACATTTTTCCAATCGGGCATTTTATAATTTGGTAATTCGATTGCAAAGAAAGAACGATGCGAGGTCGGAATAATTTTATTAAGGATAAACGAACTTCCTAACGCACCAACAATTCCTAAAAGATACATCACAAAAAGTGCAATTCCGCGATAATCGAACCAGCCTATTTTCTCTGCCGGAATCACCAATTCTATGATAATAAGATAAATTGGTAAACGAGCAGAACACGTCATAAACGGCGTTACCAACATCGTTAGCAATCTTTCTTTGGTGTTTTCTATGGTTCTTGCCGACATCACTGCAGGCACCGCACACGCTATACCAGAAACCAAAGGAACTACACTTTTCCCGCTCATTCCAAAAGGTTTCAAGAAACGATCAGATAGATAAACAATTCTACTCATATAACCGGTTTCTTCCATCATGGCAATCAAAAAGAAAAGCAACATAATTTGTGGAATAAATATCACGATTCCACCAATTCCTGCCACGAAACCATTCCCCATCAAATCAGAAAAAGGTCCTGTTGGTAAGACGCCCGAAAGCCAAGAAATCAACCAAGCAAATCCTTCATCTATTGCATCCATAAAAGGCGTTGCCCAAAAATATACGGCCTGAAACATCAGAAACATCACCAAGAAAAAGAATAAATAACCCAATATCGGATGCATCAATATTTTATCTATTTTTTCGGTCGTGGTGAGCGATGTTTGCACATGATAATTCACAATTCCGTCGAGTGCCAGATCGAGTTCACGGTTTCTTGCCACAATTTCTTTTACCTGCAAACGCTTGTAAATAAAATTGTGTTCTCTACGGATATCGTCTATTTTCTGTTGTTGATCATGATTAAGAGCCGGAATCTTTTTTTGTGCCAAATAATGCCAAGCCAAATAATCATCTTCGAGCTGAAAAGTTGATTTCACCTCCTCTACCACTTTTTTGGTTTCTTCTGGTAGGATAAAATGATGCATCGTTTGGATAGGATGATAATGAAAAGCCTCTTTCAACTCATTCAATCCTACACCTTCGCGTGCATTGGTTGTGATGACTTTTGTATCGAGATACGCTTCTAATTTTTCTAAATCGATTTCGGCACCTTTCGAGCTCAACTCGTCTATCATATTGATGACAAAAATTGCCGGAACGCCCAATTCTCTTACTTGTTGATAGAGAATTATTGCACGTTTCAGGTTAGAAGGTTCTCCTATCACAATTGCCAAATCTGGATAATCAGGATGGTTTTTGTCTTGTAGGATATTGAACACAATTTGCTCGTCAATCGAATTTGGATACAAACTATACGTACCGGGCAAATCGATCAATTGGAAGGTTTCTTCGTTGTACGTTACCTTTCCTTCTCGTTTGCTCACCGTTACACCAGGATAATTCCCGACTTTATGTCTGAGTTGTGTTAATTGATTGAATAATGAGGTTTTCCCGACATTCGGATTTCCGACAAGTGCGATTTTCTTCATGATAGGATTTAGATTTTTTCAATCAATAGTGTTTGGGCTTCGGCTTTTCTCAGCGCCAACAACACGTTGTTTCTGGTCAGTTTTATACTGATAAGTCCTCCTAAAGGTGCTTTGGTTTTCACTTCGATAATGGCACCCGGCGTCAGGCCTAATTCTATATATTTTGGGGCTATATCTAAGTTGTCATCAATCTTGATTCGACCTTTGTCTCCTACCTTTAAATCTTTGAGTGAAAATTGCATACTTCAAAATCTTGCGACAAAGTTACTTATTTTTATTTTTTCTAAATAACCCTAAGATCAAAATCATATAAATATTTTATTATTCTTGTTGGATGTTTGGCAAACGAATAAAAACATCTTATATTTGCATCCAAATTTTTAACTAATAATTTATTAACATGTACGCAATTGTAGAGATAGCAGGGCTTCAATACAAAGTTGAAAAAGACCAACAATTGTTCGTAAACCGTTTGAAAGGTGAAGCAGGTGACGAGGTAACATTCGATCGCGTGTTATTAACTGACAACGGGACTATCGAAGTTGGCGCCCCAGTTATAGACGGAGTTAGCATTACTGCTAAAATCGTTGAACACGTAAAAGGAGACAAAGTAATCATCTTCAAAAAGAAAAGAAGAAAAGGTTACCAAAAAAGAAACGGACACCGTCAACAATTTACTAAAATTGAAGTAACTGCAATTGGTGGTGCAAAAGCTGCAAAGAAAACAGCGAAGAAAGCAGAAAAAGAAACTGCTGAATAATTTTAAGTATTAACCCTAAAAAGTAACTAGAAATGGCACATAAAAAAGGAGTCGGTAGTTCGAAAAACGGTCGCGAGTCAGAATCGAAACGTTTAGGTGTTAAAATTTTTGGTGGACAATCAGCTATCGCTGGAAACATTATTGTTCGTCAAAGAGGAACTAAACACCACCCAGGAGACAATGTAGGAATTGGTAAAGACCATACCTTATTTGCCCTTATTGATGGAAAAGTTGTTTTTACTAAAAAACGTGATAACAGATCGTATGTTTCTGTTGAGCCAGTAAACTAAAAACAAAGTCATAAAATAAAAAACCACTTCAAACGAAGTGGTTTTTTTGTTTATCAACCTTAGGGTTTGGATTATTTTATCCAACTTTAGGTAATTTTATATGAACTAAAAACTCCGAAAGCTATTTCGGAGTTTTTTGTTTTGCTTATTAAATGCTTATTAAGCTATGCATTATACCATTTTCAGGAAGTTGACTTCTTGCGCAGTCAATGCTCGGTATTGACCTTGTCTTAGTTTAGATTTCGTTAAACCAGCAAAAGAAACGCGGTCTAATTTTTCTACTTGATACCCCAAGCTTTCGAAAATTCTTCGTACAACACGGTTCCAACCAATATGCAATTCTAACCCAACTTCGTTGTGCGGACGTCCTTCGATAAAACTCACATCATCGACCATCGCTACACCTTCTGGGATCAAACGAATTCCTTTACGGATTTCGGCCATATCTTGTCCGGTCAATTTTCTATCCAAAGTTACATGGTAAACTTTTTTTACATCATGGCTCGGATGCGTTAATTTTTTGGTAAGAAAACCGTCATTTGTAAAAAGTAAAACTCCGGTTGTTTGTCTATCTAATCGTCCTACCGGAAAAATTCTTGCGGTAGTTGCTCCTTCCATCAAATCTAATACTGTCTGACGATTTTTTTCATCTTTCGACGTCGTAATGTAACCTTTTGGTTTATTTAGGATGAAATATACATTTTTCTCTGCCGAAATTTTCTTTCCATCAAAACGGACTTCATCTGTTGGTTGCACTTTGTATCCCATTTCGGTAATCACTTCACCGTTTACGGTTACCACGCCCGTCAAAATAAGTTCATCGGCTTCTCGGCGAGATGAAATTCCTGCATTGGCGATATATTTATTGAGACGAATTGTTCCGTCATCTTTTGGCGCAGGTTTCAATTTTTTATTGAAACGATCTTTGTTGTACACATTGTACGCTGCTTTACCTTTATAATTTTTAGACGTTCGATTTTCTCCCGATTTGCGGTTATCTCGCCCTTTTGGATTGGTACTTTTGGGATTGTTCTTAGACGAACGATCATTTCCTCGTTGATTCATATCTCGTAATTTATTAGGACAGTTTACCATCCTGCGGACAAACCATCTGCTGCAAATTTACGAGTTTTATTTAGATGAATATAATACTTATGACGCCTGATACGATAATCGCCTTAAAAAATAAATGCATTGCCTGATAATATCGGATAGAATTCATCCTGCCAATTCTGAAAATAAAGACGAACAGAATAAAAATACAGGCATAAAAAAAGTATTGCATCCTACCCAAAGAATAAGAAACTACCAGAAAAACAGCCAAAGAAACTGCTGCCAATGAAAGGAATTGCAAGATTGTTTTGGTTTTTTTTTCTCCATAAATCAATGGCAACGTATCGTACCCATAAATGGCATCTGCTTTTTGCGAACTCAGATCTTTTAACAAATCGGTAATCATCAACAAAATAGTTAGAAAACCTGCATGTACAAAGACATTGAGATGATAATTCTCGAAATATAAAAGGAGAGCAAAAAACGGAAAAACTCGTAAAATGACAGAAAAAAGATTTTTTAGGAAAACTATTTTATTGATTCGATGACTGTAAATCCAAACTAAAAATTGATACACTACAAAAAACAATAAAACCCGCCAAGACACATAAGCTGCCAACAAAAGTGCAAGTGAATTGAGGAAAATATACAAACGAAGCTTGAAACCTTGCGATACTTTTCGGTTGAGATAAGCCAACAAAGGTCGTTTGATATTATCTTTTTCTAAATCGTAAAAATTATTGATAATGTAACCCGCCGCCGCACTTAGCGTAGATGCAAAAACCATTGCATTGAATGCAGGGTTGAATAGAATTTCTCGGTGCGTTTGGTTAGGAGCAAAAACAAAAAGAGCTGCCAAATATTGCGCCAATGCTAAAACGATGAGGTTGTACACGCGAACCACATTGAGCAAAGCAAAGGTTTTGATCAGGACCTCCTTCATTTAGTACTAACTAAAACCGATAAACAACTTCCGGATTCAGGTGTTTCAGTTGTTCTTCGACGATAGCATAATCTTCGGTGAAACCTAAGACATAACCGCCTCCGCCCGATCCACATAATTTTAGGTAATACGAATTGGTGTCGATTCCTTTTTTCCAAGCATCGACTAATTTTGCAGGAATCATGGGTTGGAAATGCTCAAAAGCCCAAGACGATAATTTTTTCAGATTTGCAAAAAGAGGTTTAAATTCACCTTTCACAAAATCATCAATACAGGCATTATTGTAATTGATAAACTCTTCTCGCAAGGTTTTTCTGAAACCTTCATTTTTCAGTTTATCGAAAAAGATTTGTACCATAGGTGCTGTTTCGCCTGGCGCACCCGAATTGATTAAAAAAATTGCTCCTTTTCCTTCTTTCACTGCAGGTAATCCTACCGTAGAAATATCGTCTTTTGATTGGATGAGCAACGGAATCTTCATGTAACAAATCAACGGATCGATTCCAGAACTTGTTCCGTGGAAAAAACTTTCCATTTGAGAAAAAAGCTTTTTGAGATGGGCAATTTTCTCTTTGGTAATTCCTTGTTCGATATCTATTTTCTCAATCGCATATTGATCATAAATCGCGGCTACCAAAGCGCCCGAACTTCCTACGCCGTATCCTTGTGGAATATCTGAATGGAAATACATGCCAGCTTCTACATCAGACAAAAACTGTTCGGTATGAAAATCATTCGGAAATTTTTCGTGTAGATAAGTCGCAAATTTCTTCAGATGTAGATTCGATTCTGCCGAAAATTCGTTTTCTTCGAACTTTAGTACACCTTTATAATCGTTAAAAGGAATCGTCAAACCTTTCGAGTTTTCGATGATGCCGTACTCCCCGAAGAGTAATATTTTCGCGTAAAATAAAGGACTTTTCATAGGCGATTGAAATTCAATACAAAATTACAAATAATTTCGTTACCATTGTAAGCAAAAAGCGAACCAAGATGAATATAGAAGAAATGCGCAACTATTGTCTTAGTAAACCCTTTGTTACAGAGGATTTCCCTTTTGATGAACACACATTGGTTTTTCGTTTAGCAAACAAGATTTTTTGTCTGACGGCCTTAGATGCGGTTCCTTATCGGATCAACCTGAAATGCGATCCTGACTATGCGCTAAGTTTGCGAGAAGAATATTCTGCCATTTCGCTTGGTTTTCATATGAATAAGAAACATTGGAATACAATTTGCCCCGAAGAATTGGACAACGATTCGCTGCTTTTCGCCTTGATCGATCATTCGTATGATTGCATACTGAAAGGCTTACCAAAAAAAGTGCGAGTACAATTAAAATAGCTACCTTTGCAACTATGTACACAACCGAATATATTCATAAAGATTTTATACCGGGAAAACGCAAACAATCGTCGCAAGAACTTTTACGTTTGATGCATGAACAGCGCGTTACACACCTTCCTTTGTTCGAGAATCTTCGATTTATCGGTAATCTATCAGAAGAAGATTTGGTGGATAGTCTAGAGGTAGAGAATTTCACTTACACCGATTATACCCAAAAATTCTTGGTAACCAACGAACATACGGTCTTAGATGCTTTGCGCATAATGCATCATTACCACGCCAATATGGTGCCTGTTTTTGATGCTGAAGAACGATATTTAGGCACTATTTTGCAGGGCGACATTATGGATCTTTTTGCCTCTACACCATTTATCGACGAGCCTGGCGCAACGATGCTTTTATCGATTGCAACCACCGATCTGTCGATGACTTCTATTGCAAATATTGTCGAGTCGCATAACAGCAAATTACTCGGTTCGTTAATTTTACGACAAGTAGAAGATCATACCAAAGTCTTGATCAAAGTGCGATCAGAAAATATTTTATCGATAGGAGAAACCTTTGAGCGATTTGGGTATCAAGTAGTTCAGAAATACTACAATGATGAAAAAACCGAACTCTTGAACGATCGTTACAATCAATTAATCAAATTTATCAACCCTTAATTTATCGCATGAAAGTTGCATTATTTGGGCAAAAAACAAGTACTTCTTTACACGACATTATCGATCCATTTTTACGTTTCTTGACGGATCAGCAGGTTGAGTTTTGTATCGAAGAAAAATTTAAGCAAATCTTAGGAGAATATACCAACTTTGATTTGTCGGCAATAGAAACTTTCGACAGTTTCGAGACCTTAGACAAAACCTCTAAATTTATTTTTACGTTTGGAGGAGATGGAACAATTCTCAATGCAATTTCGTATATCAAAGACAGTGGAATTCCGATTGTTGGTGTAAATACGGGTCGATTAGGGTTTTTGGCGACAATCAATAAAAATTATTTTATCGATCAGTTAGAAAACATTTTCAATGATCAATACAAATTGGTACCGAGAACTTTATTAAGTATTTCTTCTAAAAGCGAATTGGATTTGGTCGATAAATTTGCCTTAAATGAAATTACGGTTACGCGACGAGAAACGACCAGTATGATTACGGTCGATTCTTGGTTGGATGGAGAATACCTAAATTCTTTTTGGGCCGATGGTCTCATTATTTCTACCCCAACCGGCTCTACAGGTTATTCGTTGAGTTGTGGCGGCCCGATTGTGCATCCATCGACCGAAAATTTTATTATAACACCGATTGCCCCGCATAACTTAAATGTTCGTCCGCTCATTGTAGATGATGAAGCTTGCATCGATCTGAAAATAAATAGCCGTGCCAATGAATATTTTTTATCGTTGGATTCTCGGAATTTAGCCCTTTCTACCGAAGTCGAAATTCGGGTAAAAAAGGCTAATTTCTATGTCTATATCGTCGAAACAAATGAGATAAGTTACTTCAATACACTTCGAGAAAAACTCCTTTGGGGATCAGACAAAAGAAATTAATTACAATATTTCTTCTTAATTTTTGTTAAATCAATTAGGTTGAAATCAGTTTTGTTTATATTTGTTCGTTAAATTGAAAAGTATAAGCAGCGACTTATTATATTACAGTACATTATGAAGAACTATTTTCTTGCACTTTTATTATTGGTCAATGCCACGTCGTTGCTAGCACAGCGTCACGAATTGGGAGGTTTTTTGGGAGGCGCAAACCTCATCTCCGACATAGGAAGTGAGAACTATGTAAACCCATTCCCGAATCGTTTAGAGAGTGGAAAACTAAACGTACCAATCGTTGCAGGGCTTATTTATCGATTCAATTTTAACCCTTATATGGGCGTACGATTAGGGTTTTATCATTCGCAAGTGAATAATCATGATCATAACTCGAACCAATTGTACAAAAAAAACAGAGGAAAGTTTTATAAAAACAACATAACAGAAGGATCGTTATTGTTCGAATATAATTTTTTTCCGATCAATGATGAAGGAAATGCACATTCTCCTTTTATCTTTGCCGGAATTGCTGGTTTTATGACTCGCGAACGAGAAGTATATTATAGAGAAACAAGCATAAAAGACAGCGAAGGAAACGTAATCGTCCCAGAAGGAATTGATGTTCGCAAGAAATCTGCGGCCAATTTTTCTCTTCCGATAGGAGTCGGTTATAAAATAAAATTCAATTACAATTGGGTTTTAGCTGCCGAAGTTGGCTTCCGCTATACAAACAGTGACAAATTAGATTATAGTGAATATACGTTTAATCGAAATTTGTATGATGATAAAGGTAATTTGAGAGAGGGAGTAGATGCCACAAAGTATTTAGATTACCAACGAATCGGCAATATATCTAACACCGATTGGTATGTTTTCTCGGGGCTGAGTCTTACTTATGCGTTCGGAAGACCACCATGTTACTGTGATTAATAGAAAGAATGGAGAGTAAAATAGATCAAATAGACCGAAAGCGTGTTCCGCAACACATTGCCATCATTATGGATGGGAATGGTCGTTGGGCAAAAAAAACTGGACACGAACGAACTTTCGGACATAAAAATGCCTTGAAAGCAGTACGGTCGGCAATCGAAGCTTGTCGGGAATTGAACATTCCTTACCTTACGCTGTATGCATTTTCATCTGAGAATTGGAATCGTCCTAAACTAGAAGTTAGTTTATTGATGACTCTCTTAGCGCAAACTATCCAAAAAGAAATCAAAGAATTACACCAAAACAATGTTCGTCTCAACGTCATTGGTAATCTAGAGCGCTTACCTAAATCTACCTTAAAAGAATTGAATAAAGGTCTCGAACTCACCCAAAACAACACTGGGTCTACCCTAACGTTGGCGTTGAGTTACGGATCGAAAGAAGAAATATTATCAGCAACCAAATCGATTGCTCAAGCCTACAAAAACGGAGAAATTAACCTAGAAGATATTGACGAACATCTGTTCGAGCAACATCTTTATACGCACCAAATGCCTATGGTCGATCTAATGATCAGAACAAGTGGTGAAGCGCGTATAAGTAATTTCTTGCTTTGGCAAATAGCCTATGCCGAACTGTATTTTACCGATACACTTTGGCCCGATTTTACCCACGAGAGCTTGTACGAAGCAGTGCTAAGCTATCAAGGGCGAGAAAGAAGATTTGGTAAAACAAGTGAACAATTAATCTAGTTTTCTAGAAGTACAAAGGTATGAGAAAAATAACATGGTCTATGTGGATGTTAGGGGCTTACCTAACCGTAGTAAATGCGCAAGTGAACGACAGTATTCCTGCTGCAGTAGAACAAACTACCGCCACGCCACAAGATTTTAGTAATTTAAATAATGTCCGCACGTTCATCCTAAAAGATGTACAACTAACAGGCGACACAAAGTTTTCTAAGAATCAAATCTTGCGATTCGCAGGGTTTTCTTTGGGAGATGAAATAGAAATTCCGGGAACAAAAATAAACAATGCCGTAAAAAAATTATGGCGTTCTAAGATGTTCTCTGACATCAATGTTTATGTAAGTTCTGTGCAAGGAAACGAAGTTGTTTTAGAACTCAATTTACTCGGTTTACCCGAATTAGAGGCGATTAATATTAGTGGTATAAAAAAATCACAACGCGACGAGGTTATCAAAAAGAATAAACTCGATCCTGGAGTGAAGATTACCAATAATTTATTGAATCAGACCCGAAACAACATCAAAGAATATTACGTACAAAAAGGATTTCCAGAACCTGTCATTACGATTAATCGTACCAAAACAGACGGCGACAAAGAAAATCTTGATGTAAAAGTAGATCGTGGACCGCGCGTAAAAATCAAAAACATCGTTTTCGAAGGAAACAATGAACTTTCGGATGCTAAATTGCGTAAAGCAATGAAGGATACGAAACGCAAATCGATCAACTTCTTCAAACCATCTAAATTAATTGATGAAAAATACCAAGATGACCTGAAGAAAGTGGTAGAAAAATATAAATCGGTTGGTTTCCGCGATGCGAAAATTATTTCGGATAGTATCGAGAAAGTTTCTAATGATCGAGTTATTGTCCATATTAAGGTTGACGAAGGAAAACCTTATTATTTAGGAAACATTACTTTTGCTGGGAATTCAGTTTTCACATCAGATCAATTAGCGCGGGTTTTTTCTTACAAAACAGGTGATCGATATGATGCGGTTGGAATCAATAAAAAAGTAACCGGATCTGAAAAAGATGATGACATCAAAACTCTGTATATGGATGATGGGTATCTCTTTGCCAATGTAATTCCTATCGAAAAAAATATCCAAAATGATGTTATCGATCTAGAGATAAAAATCAACGAAGGAACACAAGCAACCATCAACCGAGTTACAATTTCGGGGAATACAGAAGCGCACGATCATATCCTCTACCGTGAGTTGCGTACACAACCTGGAGATTTGTTTTCTAAGTCGAATATCAAACGTACGATGTACGAATTGGCTGCTACAAGTTATTTAGAGCCAACGCAAATCGTGCCTGATGTACAACCGAATTTCGAGAACAATACAGTGGATATCAACTGGAAAGTTGCCCCAAAATCTTCGTCGCAAGTAGAGTTGCAAGGAGGATACGGTGGAGGAACCTTCATCGGAACTTTAGGATTGACCTTCGGGAACTTCTCTATCGGAAATATCTTCAATCGTAAGGCTTGGAAACCTGTTCCATTAGGAGACGGACAGCAATTATCGCTCCGTGCACAAGCAGGTTATGGTTACCAAAACTATAGCTTCTCGTTTGTAGAACCTTGGATCGGAGGAAAACGCCCTACATCGCTTTCTACCTCATTCTACTACTCGCGTTATAACTATCGTGACAACCATAATGAGCGTATAAAACTGAACATTATCGGGGGAAGTGTAGGGTTGAGTAAATTACTCACGTGGCCAGATGATTATTTCCGTTTAAGCCACTCAATCTCATTCCAACAGTATGATTATGAAAACTATAACCTATTTACTGCAGGGAATATTAACTATTCGAATGGTAAATCGAACAATATAAATTACACAATCGGATTGTCGCGTAATTCTGCAGGTCCGAACCAGATTTTCCCTCAAGGAGGATCAGATTTCAGTGTCAATGCGACCATGACTTTCCCTTATTCTTTGGTGAATAATAAAGATTATAAAAAACTAACGCCACAAGAGAAAATCGAATGGTTAGAATATTATAAAATCAAAGTAAAAGGAAACTGGTACAAAGAACTAATCGGGAAATTAGTTGCGCGTTTGGGAGCTGAGTTTGGATATTTAGGATCCTATAATCACGACATCGGGACCATTCCGTTCGAGCGATTCTATATCGGAGGTACCGGACTGATGCAACAACGCTTTGATGGTCGAGAAATCATTCCATTACGTGGATACGAAGATTCTACCAACTCAGGAGGACGTGTAAACGAAGACATTACCCCAGAAGGTGGTGGAGCGATTTATAACAAATTCCTTTTCGAGTTGCGCTATCCAATCACGATGAGCCAAAGTGCCAACATTTTCGCTTTAGCTTTTGCCGAGGCCGGAAACACTTGGGAAAATGCACGCGAATACAAACCGTTCGAACTTCGTCGTTCTGCGGGTGTAGGAGTACGCGTATTTATGCCTGCCTTTGGTATGTTAGGATTTGACTTTGGGTATGGATTCGATAAAGCCTTAGGAGCAACCGAACCATCAGGTTGGCAAACACACTTTATTATTGGACAATCTTTTTAATTTTATTATTTTCGCACAAAGAAAACCAATTGTTTGGCATAGTTTTCGAAACAACAAAACACATGATATGAAGAAGTGGATATTTTTATTGCTGATATTTTTTGGGCTAACCCATGAAAGCTTTGCTCAACGCTTTTGCTATGTCGATACAGAATTTGTATTGAGTAATTTCCCTGCCTATACCAATGCGCAAACAAGTCTACAAAGACAAACCGATGCATGGCAAAAGGAAATCGAACTAAAAAAGGAAGCTGTAGCAAAACTTCAGGCAGAATTCGAAGCAGAAAAAATTCTACTGACCGACGAGCAAGTTAAAGCCGAACAAAAGAAAATAGAAGATGAACTAACAGCGATTCGTACATTGCAAGACAAACGTTATGGGCCGACAGGTGATCTGATTACCTTGCGCAAAAGTTTAGTGAAACCGATTCAAGATCAGATTTACAACGCAACCAAACAAGTTGCAGACCGATTAAACTATAGTTTTGTTTTTGATAAAGGAAGTGATTTGATCATGATTTATTCAGATCCGAAATTCGATATCAGTCGAGAAGTTCTAAAAATTTTGGTACCAGAAGTATATGATGTTAAACCACAAAAAAACGCAACATCCAACCAAAAAAATAATAACAATAACCGTTCGGGAAATAGAAGATAAAAAAAGAAATAACAAACCCGAAAGCATTTTACGTTTAATACATTTAATTTATGAATATGAAAAATTTGAAATTTGTCGCTCTATTAACCATGTTTGTTTTTGGTAGCGTTCTAACTTTTGCACAAGACATTGCGCACATCGATTTTAATAAAGTTTATGATGCAATGCCTGAGTATAAAAAAGCGAATGATGATTACGAAGCTTTAGGCAAAAAACACCAAGGTGAAATAGAAAAAATCGAAGCTTCTTACAAAGCTTTAATGGATCAAGCACAAAAAGATTTACAAGGAAAATCTCAAGAAGAAGTACAAAAAATCATCGTTGAGAAAAAATACCAAGAGCAAGAACAAGCTATCCAACAAAAATTGCAATCATACCGTGAGGCTGCGCAAAAAGAAATGATGGAAAAAGAAAAATCTATGTTCGAGCCTATCTATAACAAAGTAAAAGTTGCAATTGATTCTGTTGCGAAAAGAAAAAACATCAAATATGTTTTACCAGAAAACATGGTAATCTACTCAGGTGGTGGATATGACTTGTTTAATGATGTGAAAGCAGAATTGAAATTAAAATAAAAAAATAAACCTTAATTTTGAGCCACTAATTATAGTGGCTTTTTTTATTTATGAATGCAACAGAAACCTACCTCAAGGGTTGTTTCGTTATCGAACCGACCGTTTATCAAGATAAAAGAGGATATTTTTTCGAATCGTTTAACGAAAATCATTTAACCGAAATTCTTGGTTTCCGTCCTCATTTTGTGCAAGACAACCAATCGCAATCCACTTATGGTGTGGTTCGAGGATTACATCTACAACAAGGTGAATATGCACAAGCAAAACTCGTTCGTGTTCTCGAAGGTAAAGTGTTGGACGTGGTGGTCGATGTACGAAAAGATTCTTCCACCTACGGAAAAAGTTTTAGCATAGAGCTTTCTGCCGAAAACAATCGCCAGTTATTTATCCCAAAAGGTTTCTTGCATGGATTTTCGGTTTTGAGTGAACGGGCGACTTTCTTTTATAAATGCGATCAATTCTATCATAAAGATTCAGAAAATGGCGTATATCCTCTTGATTTGGATTTGGCAATCGATTGGCAAATTCCGGCAGAAGAAATGATTCTATCCGAAAAAGATCAGGCCGCGCAACGTTTTCTCGACTTCAAAAATCATCTTGTATGAAAAGAGTTTTAGTCACCGGTGCAAACGGACAATTGGCGCAAGCCATAGAAAGTGTACAAAAATCGGCAAACGATATTCAATTTATTTTCAAGACAGCCAGCGAATTAGACATCAGTAATCGCGATATGCTATTGCGTCATTTCGATGATTATTTGTATGATGCTGTTCTCAACACAGCCGCCTATACCGCGGTGGACTTGGCAGAAAGTGAAAAAGAAAAAGCCTATGCTGTAAATGCCTTAGGTGTAGAAAATCTCGCCATTGGGACTGCAAAACAAAATATTCCTCTCCTCCATATTTCGACCGATTATGTCTTTTCCGGTAACGAAAATCGTCCGCAAAAAGAAGAAGATCCTTGCGACCCCCAAAATATTTATGGGAAAACTAAATTGGCAGGAGAACAATTGGCATTGCAAGCGAATCCCAAAACAATTATTGTGAGAACGGCGTGGTTGTATTCTCGGTTCGGAAATAATTTTGTAAAGACCATGTTGCGTTTATTCGATCAGAAAAAGGAAATCAACGTCATCAATGACCAAATTGGTTCGCCAACCAATGCGATAGATTTAGCGAAAGCCTTAATTCGGATTATCGAAAGCAAACAACCTCACTATGGCGTTTTTCATTATTCTAATGAAGGCGAATGTTCTTGGTATGATTTTGCCCAAGCCATTAAAAAAGCAACAAATTCTTCGATAGAAATTCATCCTATTGCGACCAAAGATTATCCTACTGCAGCCAAAAGACCAGCTTTCAGTTTACTGGATAAATCAAAATTAAAAGAAGTTTATGGTTTGATGATTCCCGAATGGGAAGATAGTTTACGTACTGAAATCAAAGAAATGTTATAATTTTTCCTACCAATATTGACAAAAAAAGCTCTACAAAATAGAGCTTTTTTCGGATTATATTTTCAATAATTTGCCTTAAAAATTTACTCGATCGTGGATATAGTTTCCTTTTTCGCAAAATTGTTTCAAGTCATTTTCTATAAAATCGTGGACTTCATTGGCAATATCATCGGGGTAAAGCAAATGAATATTTGCGCCAGCATCTAAGGTAAAAAACAACGGATTGCCAGTTTCTTTTCGGTAATTCCAAATCGACTCAATCGCCCCAACGGTTTGTGGTTTCATCAACATAAAAGCAGGATCAGAAGTCATCATCATCGCATGCAAAGTAAGCGCTTCATGTTCTACCATTTTACCAAAAGCAAACACATCTCCGCTTTTGAGGATTGGTAAGAGCTTGGCCAAGTTTTCATTGGCTTCCTCGAATCTTTTTTCGGCAAACGGATGTCCGTCCATTAACTGATGTCCTACCGTAGAAGATACCGATTTTTCGCCTTCATGAATCAACAAAATCGTATCGTGAAAATGCATGAAAACGGGATGAATTTCTTGGTTAGGAAATTTCACTGCGTAGAGATTAGAACTATTAGGCACAGCCTTATTTTCACCCCAAACGACCAATCCTTTGTAGGTCGAACGACAAGCACTACCCGAGCCTAAACGCGCCAAGAAAGATGCTTTTCTATGCGCCTGTTCTTCATTGAGCGGATGCCCCAAATGTCTTTCTATTTTTATTAAACAATTGGCCAAAGCGCTCATGCCCGACGCCGAAGACGCAATACCAGAACTATGCGGAAAAGAATTGTGGGTATGCACCTCGAATCTGAAATTTCTCAAGAAAGGAATATAAGCTTCTATGCGTTCGAAAAACTGAATGATTTTTGGTGCGAAATTGGGTTGTAATTCGCCATCTAAAAAAACCTTCAAATCGAAATCATTGCCTGATTTTGGTTCAAATTTCAGTTCGGTTTCGGTATAACTATTGGTCAACGTATAGCTAATTGATGCATTGGTCGGAATCTGATTTTCCTTTTTACCCCAATATTTTATCAATGCGATATTCGACGGACTTTTAGATTTTACGCTTCCGGCAGACAAAACAAGGTTCGCAGGAAGTTGTGAGATGAATTGCTGTTCCATAGCTTGCAAAATTACTGTTTTAGTTTTTGATATTGATCGAAATGATGAGCAATTGCTTTTTCTACCGAAATAAAATTATACGAAAGTTTCTCTTTTACTTTAGTATTATCGTACACACTCATCTGGGTGATTGCTTCTAATGTACCTTTGTCGAGCGAAGGTAATCCTATCAATCGTCCGATTTTAGATAAATAATGAACGGTGTATAAAAAAGAAGTAGGGATTTTTCTTATTTTTTTATCATAATACGAAGCCACTTGACCCAAAACCGATTGATACGCTACATTTTCGCTATTGAGCAGAAAACGTTCTTCATATGCTTTTTCTTTTCTCAGTTGCATAATAATTTCTACCACATCGCGAACATCGACAAAACCAGTTCCGCCGGCCGGAGCAAAGCGATTACTCCAACCTTTCTGAAAGAGCCGTTCACTTTCTCGTTTTCCGTCTAAACTCCCAATAATTATTGAGGGATTGACGATGATGGTTTTTAATCCTTCTTGAGAGCCGCGCCAAACTTCCATTTCAGCTTTGAATTTGGTTAACGCATAAGGGCTATGTTTTTTATCGTGATTGAAGTAGGAATCTTCGTCAATTTTTTTAGTGATAGGATTTCGATCATCCATGGTTGCAATAGAACTTATATAGATAAATTCTTCGACTTGTGCTTCTATCGCTGCATTGACTAAGTTTGTCGTTACTTCTACATTGCTTTCCCAGAGTTGTTTTTTCTTTTTCGGATCGAAACTTACCATTGCTGCAGCATGAAAAATATTTGTTACACCTTGCAACAATTCTGGCAAAGAAGGGATATCTAATAAATCGCCCGTTCTCCATTCGATTTTTTGCCAACGATCGCTTGCTTTATTTTGTGTAAAAAAACGTTCGACTATCGAAATATCCGAATGCTCGCGACGAAAAGCAATAACTTTTTCATATTCACTTGTTAAGCGTAATAATAGGTTGCATCCAACCAAACCGGTTCCTCCCGTAATAAAAATCATTGAACAAAAATAGTGAAATTTTCTTTTTAACATTTTTTTATAATAAATTTATTATGTTTATATCTGTTAAGATAAAATTAAACCATGAAGAGAAAAATTGTAAAATTAAGTTTACTCCTATTTCTAGGATTTGGGACGTATGCTTTTGGACAGACACAGGGTCGCGTAGAAGACGACAATGGTCTGCCAGAAGATGATGTTGAAGTTCGTATTAAAGGTACAAATACCGTATCTTATACTGATGAAAACGGCAACTTTGAGATTGATGCGAAAATAGGCGACACTCTAATCATTAACAATCAAGAATTCTTAGTAACCTCTACAACGCTAGGAAATCTTAAATTAAGATCTAGTTCTAATACTATAGATTTAGATGAATTAATAGTTGTTGCCTATGGTGTAGAAAAGAAAGAAAATGTTGTCGGCTCTAATTCTGTTATTAAACAAGAGCAAATCGAAAACCGAGTAGTATCCAATGTAGCTAAAGTATTAGAAGGTTCTTCTCCTGGTGTTCAGGTTTCTACGGGATCCGGACAACCTGGAAGTGGTTTAAGTGTTAGAATTAGAGGAAACTCTTCTTATAACTTATCTAACAGCCCTTTATATGTTGTTGACGGAGCCATTTATACAGGGAGTATCTCTGACCTAAACCCTAATGATATTGAGTCAATAAATATTCTTAAAGATGCCGCATCTACTTCTCTCTACGGAGCTTCTGCTGCAAACGGAGTGGTAATGATTACAACAAAGAAAGGAAGAAAAGGAAAAGGTTCTTTTAACTTTAGCGCTTATTCTGGTGTAGTAAGTCGCGGAATTAAAGAGTATGAAAGAATTGGTAGTAAGGAATATTACGTTATGGCTTGGGAAGCAATGCGAAACGGTTATCTTACCACCAATCCTAACGCATCTTTAGAGCAAGCAAATGCTTATGCATCTGGAGCACTAATTAAAGATAATCTAAAAAATAACATTTATAATGTAGACAATAATCTATTAGTTGTTGATGGAATTTTTAATCCGAATGCAAGCTTACTCTACAATGACTTCGATTGGAATAAATACCTCAACAAAACAGGACAAGTGAATAGATATGATTTAAACTATGGCGCTTCAACTGATAATTCTAACTTTTTTGCTTCTTTTGGATATAATAATGAAGGAGGTTATGTAATTAAATCTGATTTTGAACGGTATACAGCTCGAGCATCTGCTGACAGTCAAGTAACTGATTGGTTGAAACTTGGAGTAAACCTTAGTGGATCGAAAATTAAAAGTAAATTAGCAGAAGATAGTGAAGGATCCTCATACATTAATCCATTTTTCTTTACGCGCTCTATAGGTCCTATTTATTCTCCTTTTTACTATGACAAAACAGGTAATCAAATGTATGATGATGACGGTAATTTAGTATATGATGGAGTACTTACGCGTGGTCGTGGCTCTGGTGCTCATAGCGGACGTAATGTTATACAAGAAACTCTACTAAATGATGTTTTGTTCACTGCAGAGTCTATAAACTCTCGATTCTTTACAGAATTAAAATTAGCTAAAGGCTTGACATTTACAAGTAACGCTACCTACGATTATCGAAACCAAAATAACAGAAAATACACAAACAAAGTTATTGGAGATGCATCAGGTACTGGAGCTTTATCAAATGAATTATATAAATATACAGGCACTACAATAAATCAAATACTTAACTATAACACTTCATTTGATAATCACAATTTCAATATTCTAGTTGGGCACGAATCATATGAATATGGATATGAGTACCAATATCATCGTAAGATAATGGAAAAAGTTTCGAACAATTATGAGTTTGCTAACTTTGTTCTAACCACAAGCCAAACAGGGAATAGTAATAAAGTAAGAAAAGAGTCTTGGTTCAGCCGATTAAATTATGATTTTAATAGTAAATACTTAGTTTCTTTATCGTTAAGAAATGATAAATCTTCTCGATTTTCAAAGGATAATAACTCAGGTACTTTTTGGTCTGCAGGTGCAGGATGGAATATCCATAGAGAAGACTTTTTGTCTCATAACTCAAATGTTAGTCAACTAAAACTTCGCTCTTCATATGGACAAGTAGGAAATGATGGTGGAAATGGCACCGCTCCTGGGTGGCAAGCTGATCGCAACTTATACTCACTTAGTTATGATAATGCAGAGGAACCTGGAATCTATATTACACAACAAGGAAATCCTGATTTAACATGGGAGTCTAACAACCAGTTTGATGTTGCATTAGAATTCGGATTCTTCCAAAATCGTATTTCGGGAATTGTAGAATATTTTGATAGGAGAACAGAAAATATGATCTTCCGTGTACCAACACCAGGCTCTGCAGGTGTACCTAATAACGGTATATTTAAAAATATTGGTACTATGAAAAATAGCGGATGGGAGTTTGGGTTAAACTTAGGATTAATTAAAAATGAAGAATTTGAGTGGAATTTGAGTTTAGCAGCTACCCTATATGACACTGAAATGATAAAAATGCCAGATGATCAAGAAGAAATAATTAGTAATAGTCAACGATTAGCAAAAGGACATTCTCCATACGATTTTTGGCTACGTCAATGGTATGGTGTAGATCCAACAGATGGCGCACCTTTGTATATCCAAGATCCTAAAATAAAAGCCAACGCCGAAACTCGCACAATGGCTGATGGGACAATTGTTACAACAAACCATAACAATGCTCTTTACGATTATTCAGGATCTGCGATACCTGATGTTGGTGGATATTTCAGCACAGAATTCAAATACAATGGTTTCTATCTAAATGCACTATTCACTTATCAAATTGGAGGAAAAATATATGATTCTAACTATGCCTCGCTAATGGGATCATATGCAGAAGGTAAAGCAATGCATATTGACATGCTAAATGCTTGGAAAAAACCAGGTGATATTACGAATGTACCTATTGTGAGCTCACAGAATACTTCAGCAGCAGGAGCTGTTTCTAGCAGATGGCTAGTAGATGCGGATTATTTAGCCTTAAAGAACGCACAATTTGGATATACATTTAAGCAAGATGACATCAAAAACTTAGGCATAACTGCACTGAAAGTTTTTGTTAGTGGAGAAAACTTATTCTCAGCAACTAAAAGGAAAGGTCTAGAACCTGCTCAATCTTTTAACGGACATACTTCTTATCGTTACACACCATCTAGGATTGTAGCATTAGGACTCAATGTTTCATTCTAAAAAATAAAAATCATGAAAAAAATAAAAATCCTTACTTCAACTTTATTAGGCCTAAGCTTACTATTAAGTAGCTGTTCAGATGACTATTTGGATACCGAGCCAACATCGTCTGTTAGTGAACAAGCTGCAATGTCAACAGCAGACAACTTGATAGCTGCTATCAATGGAATGCATAGAAATATGTATAGTAGACAAAATAGTAGTCAAGGCCAAAACGGATACACTGCTCAATTAATCTTTTCTGATGTAATGGGAGATGACCTCATCTTCCCGTCTACAGCAAATGGATGGTTTGTTTCTGTTATACGCTGGCAACACACTAATAATGAATCTGCTAGCGACATATCCTATCCATGGCTATTTTGGTATTCAATGATTAAAAACTCTAATAATATTATTACATACGGTGAAAACGCTTCAGGTGATACTAATCTTAAAGAAAGTGCTATTGGACAAGCATATGCTTATAGAGCTCTAAGCTTATTTCAGTTAGTACAAATATATGGTAAGCGGTATGTCGCAGGAGAAGCAAATGCAAATCTTGGAGTAATAATACGTCTTGATCCAACCGATATCGGACCAAAAGCAAGAGCTACTGTTGCAGAAGTGTATGAACAAATTTGGAAAGACTTGGACAAAGCGGAAGAACTTTTAGATGGTAAAGATCAACCAAACATTTCACATTTTAGTTTAGGTAATGTTAGAGGACTAAAAGCTCGTGTGGCGCTCGTACAACAAAATTATTCTAAAGCTGCACAATATGCTGAACTAGCAAGAACGCCATTCAAACTAATGTCTCGCGAAGAATACAAAGAAGGTTTTAATAACTATAATAATCCAGAATGGATGTGGGGAATAAAAATAGTAAGTGATCAAACGGATTATTTTGGGAACTTCCACGCATATATGTCGAGAAATTACAATTCTACCCAAATTCGTCAAGCACCAAAAGTAATGAATGTCAATCTATACAATGCATTTCCGAATTCGGATGTACGCAAAGAATTAGTTGACTCAACTGGGGAACATGCTTCACTAAAATTACCTTCGAACTATTCGAAGTTTCCTTATACATCACAAAAGTTCTTATCTCAATCTTTTTCAATTTCTTTAGGAGATGTCCCTTTTATGAGAGCTGCAGAAATGTATTTAATCGAAGCTGAAGCTAAATATAAACTAGGAAACGAAGCTGGTTCTAAACAAATCCTTAAAGAGCTAATACAAGCAAGAGATGATGAATTTAGCGACTTCACCAAAACAGGAGAAGAATACTATCAAGAAATTTTGCTTAATCGACGTCTAGAACTTTGGGGAGAAGGATTTAGATTTTTCGATCTAAAGCGTTTAGGCTTACCATTAAATAGAAATGATGCAAATCAAAACGCCACTGTAATTAGTAATCTATACACAATAGAACCACACGACGTACGTTGGCAATGGTTAATCCCTAGGCAAGAAATCAATTCGAATTCCTTGATCGAACAGAACCCTACACAAGAATAATATTAACATTTTCTTAGAGACTGTCTTAATAGACAGTCTCTTTTTTTTATATTATAAAACATAATAGTAACTACATCATTATAATGAAAATTATCCATACCATTCTTTTCTTTTATTAATCCAAAAAATATATTGAGTTTATATCTAATAAATAAAAGAAATGTTGTCTTTTTTTAATACTTTTGAAGCATTATGTTAACAATTTTTTATGAAAAAAATTAGCTTAATTACTCCTGTTTTTAATGAAGAACAAGCTTTACCTATCTACCGCGAAGCATTGAACTTATTTAAAAAAATCATTAGAGAAATATATAATAGAGTGGGTAATTATTGATGACGGAAGCACAGATGCCACCCCTACAATTATAAGTGATTATGCTGATAATTCTGACGATATAACTTCACTTATTTTTTCTCGAAATTTCGGAAAAGAAGCAGCATTGTTTGCAGGCTTAGAAGCCTCTACGGGAGATATTGTTATCCCGATGGATATCGATTTGCAAGATCCTTTCGACGTAATTTTTGATATGATTAAATGTTACGAAAACGGAGCTGATGTCGTCCTCGCAAAAAGAACCAATAGAGATTCTGATAGTAAATTTAAAAGAATGTCTGCTCTTTGGTTTTATAGACTTAATAACAAAATGTCTTCTTTACGTTTAGAAGAAAATGTAGGGGATTTTCGCTTAATGAATCGACAAGTTGTCGATGAAATCATTCGTTTGCAAGAAAACCAATTGTTTATGAAAGGGTTAGTCTTGGGTAGGATTCCAAACAGCTATTGTTACATACGAACGCCCAATACGCTCTGGAGGACAAACAAAGTTTAATTTTTTTAAGTTGTGGAATTTAGCCATCGAAGGAATTACCTCTTTCTCTACGATTCCGCTAAAAGTTTGGCTCTATTTCGGTGGGATAACTTCTTTAACCTCTTTCCTTTTCGGACTGAAAATTATTTTTGAAAAAATATTCTTAGGCATTTCCGTGTCTGGTTATGCCTCTATAATGGTAACTATTTTATTTTTCGGAGGTGTACAATTAATTGGAATTGGAGTTTTAGGAGAGTACATCGGCAGAACTTATTTAGAAACTAAACGCAGACCTAAATATATCATCAGAAAAAAAATCAACTAACCAATGGATCATTACACAAATCAATCGACTGAAAAAGAACAATTACTTTATATAAAATTTTATAAGACCATCAAGAAATCCTTAGAAGAATTAACCTTTCTACATCTCGCAATTATTGTTGCCGTATTTTCTTTTCTGTATGTGCTTCCTATCATCTTAACCAATACTTTTTACATCGATGATATGAACCGTACGGTTTTTGGGTACGACTGGGACAGAGATGCACGATTTATTTCTTCTAAAATTATGCATCTCCTTTCATTCCAAAAAGACATTGTTTATAGCGGTTATCCCTTTAGTAATATTTTTAGTAGTTTTCTCTTGGCTTTTTCTGGCTTCCTGCTATGTTATTCAATCGGGATTCGCCATAAAGCATTCCTTTTCATAGGCTCGTTATTGTTACTTACTTGCCCATTTTTATTAGAGATTTTATGGTATAAATTCGACAGCCTTCCTATTTCACTATCCTTATTTTTTGCAGTATTTCCGTTCGTGTTTTACAATAAACCAATAAAATTTGGGATAGTTAGTGCATTCTCTTTGTTTCTGATTTTTGGATTGTACCAAACAACAGCTTTTAGCTATTCTATTATCCTAACATTTTTCTCTATAAAATACATCTGGAAAAAAGAGTATAAAACAGTTATTATGAATGGATTAATTGGAGTTATATCGTTTGTCATAAGTTTCGTTTGCCATTCTGAGTTGGTGAAAATTTTAGAAATTCAAATTATTGATGAACAACGTTCTGAGTTTATTTTCAATCAGCCCAATTTTTCTTTCTTATTAAAAGAACGTTTTGAAGGTTTTAAAGTTTTATTCTATGCATTATACACCTCTTCTTATAAATTTTTAATCGGATTTTTACTGGTATTTGTATGTGTTGGTATTATCTCTTTATTAATAAAAACCAAATTAACTTTAGAACGCTGCATTCAATTAATCATAATTGTAGGGTTAGTATTTTTCGCAATCTTATTAGCCATCGGAATTAATCTATTTGTCATGGATTTTCGCTGGGAACCAAGAGCCATGATTGGCTACGCTTTCTTGTTTTATGCCACTCTTTTCGCCATCTATTATATTCCTAAATACAAATCAATCATTGCATTTATTGCTTTTACACCCATAGTATATTATTCATTTCTCATCAGCTCTCAGACAGGTGTTTTTATTAAAAATCAAGAAGAATTTTCAGATTTTGTCATTAATCAAATCTCTACAGAAGTAATGAAATATGACCACTTGAAACTGGTGATCAACGGTGAAATAAAAAATGCAGAAAGAAATAGAACCGTAAATTATGACGTTTTACCAATCACCATCAAATTAGCTCCTAAATACGAAAATTATTCTTGGTACTGGGGAAGAGTCCGAATGAATAAGTTTGGAATTTTTTCGGATGAATTTGTGGATCAAAAAGAAAGAGAAGAAGTACTTTCCTCTTATGAGTCTTTGCCTCTCATTCAATCAAATTCTATTTATGAATTGCGCATCAAAGAACCATATGCTGTTGTGAAGTTTAAATAAATATCAAAGCAAGATTTAGATTCTGATAAGGGTCTAAATCTTTCATCAATATTTTTTTCATACTATAAAATACGTTTCTTTTTAAACCAAAAATAGATAAAAACAACAATGGCAATCATCGCAATTAAACAAATCGGATAGCCATATTTATAAGCCAATTCGGGCATATAATCGAAATTCATCCCGTACACACCAACCACAAAAGTTAAGGGTAAGAAAAATGCCGAAAAAATCGTCAATAACTTCATGATATCATTGGTTTTTTGATTGGATACTGACATGAAAATCGTAATCAAGTTTTGAATATCATCTAAAATCTGAGAATAAAAATGCAGATATTTCTGACTCAATTCTCGTAAATCTTGCAATTGACTCGAATTCTTCTGGAAAATCGCCAACTCTTTTATTGCATCATCCATCAAACTCAGAATTTTCTTGCACGACGAAGCTTCTCGCTTCAACTGAAAAATTTCCTTCAACGTAATTTTATTCGATTTATCCGAGAAAACAATCGTCTCGAAAGTATCAATCTTTTCCATCATCTTCTCGCCCGGCAATTGATAAGACAACAAGGTTTGTCGCAAAATATAATACAACAACAACTTCGAATTAATTTTTTGCTGATCCTTGTTTTTCATCAAACAAACTTCCTTGGCCTCGTCCAGTAAATTGGTTTGTTTTTGATGAATGGTTAAAACAATATTCTGGTTGAAATAAATCCCAATTTTATGACTGAATTCGCGCACAATATTTTGGTATTGATGTTTATCTTTCCCATAAAATCGAACCAAAAGAAAAGAAATCGAAACATCAGATTCAAATTTTGGCAAGTGACCAGGCTCTAAATTATCCGCTAAAGTAAAGCGATTGAACTGATAAACTTTGGCCAAATCTTCTAATTCTTCTTTGGTAGGATTCTCTAAGTCGATCCATTTTAGGGTTGGGTTTTCGAACAAAATCGATTGCATAAGCGACAAATCTTCTCGGAAGTTAGAAAATTCGCTCCACTTTCCTACCATGATGCTAAAAAATTTGCAAGATATATTATACCTTTGTCCGATAATTTTTTAAAGAGTATTTATAAAAACCTCCTTAGTAGAATAAAATGAACAACCCGCTAATCGAAGAGTTAACATGGCGTGGACTTATCCACAACATCATGCCTGGTACAGCCGAACAACTAAACAAAGAAATGACAACCGGTTATGTAGGTTTCGACCCAACCGCCGATTCGTTGCACGTTGGTAGTTTGGTGCCCATCTTTTTATTGGTGCATCTACAACGGCATGGCCACCGCCCTGTCGCTTTGGTAGGAGGAGCAACCGGGATGATTGGTGACCCAACCGGGAAAAGCGCAGAACGCAATTTGCTCGATGAAGAAACCTTAGAAAAATACGTTAACGGAATAAAAGCTCAACTTGCTCGTTTCCTCGATTTTGATGGTCGAAATGGAAATTCTGCAATCTTAGTTAACAATTACGATTGGATGAAAGATTTCTCGTTCATCGATTTTGTGCGCAACGTCGGGAAACATCTTACCGTGAATTATATGATGGCAAAAGACTCTGTGAAATCGCGCCTTTCTGCCGAATCCAATGTCGGAATGTCTTTTACCGAATTTACCTATCAGTTGATTCAAGGATATGATTATCTCCACTTGTACAAAAAACTCGACGCGAAATTACAAATGGGAGGATCTGATCAGTGGGGAAATATCACCACCGGAACAGAACTTATTCGCCGTACCGTACAAGGAGAAGCCTTTGCTTTTACTTGTCCTTTGACCACAAAAGCAGACGGAACAAAATTCGGAAAATCAGAAGGTGGAGAAAATATTTGGTTGGATAAAAAAAGAACATCGCCTTATAAATTCTATCAATTTTGGCTCAATCAAGCCGATGCTGATTGCGAAAAATATATCAAAATTTATACATTTCTCGATAAAGAAACCATCGACGATCTTATCGAACATCATCGAAAAGAACCTCATCTACGCGAGCTTCAACGCAAATTAGCAACCGAAATCACCATCATGGTTCATGGGGTTGATGAGCTTCATAAAGCCGAAAAAGCATCGCAAGTATTGTTTGGGAAATCTACCTCAGAAGATCTAAAAAGCTTAGATGCCGACACTTTCCTATCGGTTTTCGAGGGCGTTCCGCAAGCAACAATCGCCAAAGAAGACTTAGAAAACGGTTTAGCAATTGTCGATGTGTTGGTAGAAAAATCAGGTTTCCTAAAATCGAATTCAGAAGCGAGAAGAGAATTAGCAGCCAATGCTATTTCGGTGAATAAAGAAAAAATTACCGATGAATTTGTCCTCGATTCTTCTCACCTAATTGCTGACAATTACGTGCTGTTGCAAAAAGGAAAGAAAAACTATTTCATCCTACTTGTAGAATAATCCTACCCCAAAAATACAACGTAAAAACTCATCCTTTGTGGTGAGTTTTTTTTATCTTAGTAGGATAAGATTTTACTTTGGCAGAAGCAACACACATCCTACATCAACTATGGCAATTTTTGGTAGAGTGGTATTGGATTCCTCTCACGCTGATTTATTTTTTTGTAATTCTTGCCATTCTCATAGAAAACGGAAAACCCGAAAAAACCATTGCTTGGATTTTGGTAATTGTTTTTGTTCCTATTATTGGCTTATTATTTTATTTCTTTTTCGGACAAAAATTCAATAAAGAAAAAACATTATCTCGAATAGACGCCAAACAGCAACTCCAAATCATCGATCATTGGCACAGCATAAGTTCGCTCAATAGTAACAATCAAGAACTAATTTCGGCACGCATCGGGAATTTCAGCAAAGTTTTTCATTATTTATACCATAGCCATTCTTCACCCTCGTACATCAACAATCAACTAGAAGTTTTGATCAACGGAGAAGAAAAATTTCCACTTTTCCTAGAAGCACTTCGCCAAGCAAAACATCATATCCATCTAGAATATTATATTTTCGAGTTGGACCAAATCGGTGAAGAAGTCATCGAGATCCTAAAAGAAAAAGCTGCAAACGGTGTCATTGTTCGTGTAATTGTAGATGATTTTGGCTCTCCTAAATTGACCAAAAAAGCAGAGAAAATTTTCGAGAATAGCTTGGTTCTTTACCAAACTTTTTTGCCTGTTCACTTTTCTTCTTTGGCAAATTCTAACTATCGTAATCACCGAAAAATAATGATTGTCGATGCAGAAATTGCTTTTGTGGGCGGCATCAACATTTCAGATCGTTATATCAATGTCGCGCCATACAACGACAAAAACAAATTCTATTGGCGAGATACTTCGCTCTGTATTCGGGGTGAATCGGTAGATATGTTAGAATTTCAGTTTTGGTTAAGTTGGTCGATGACCGAAGGCGAAATGTACTCGATCGACGAAGCCGCTTATCACTTTCCTGATCTGAATGTTAGATACGATAAACCGATTCAGTCGGTTATTGGCTTCTCGTATACTTCGCCCGGTTCTGACGTGCCTTCGGCGATGGAATCGATGATTCTGGCAATCTCCTTAGCAAAAGAAAAAGTATGTATCACTACGCCGTACTTCATTCCGTCAGAGGAATTCAAATCTGCATTGTTAATCGCCGTTTCTAGCGGTGTAGAAGTCAATCTCATCCTACCCGAAAAAGGCGATTCGTTTATTGTGCAGCAGGCTTCGCTTTCTTTCCTGAAAAACCTGATGAAACGCGGCGTCAATGTATTTTTATACCAAAAAGGCTTTATCCATGCAAAAACGATTACCATCGATAACGAGGTTGCTTTTGTGGGAACGGTAAATCTCGACAACCGAAGTTTTTTTATCAATTTTGAGATTACTGCTGTTTTTTATGATAAGAAAGGAATTGATAAATTGAATCAACAATTTAAGTTGGATTTACTCGACACCCAAAAAATCACTTACAAACAGTGGAAATCTATCCCGATGATTCGGCGAGGAATTGCTTCTCTTTGTCGACTGTTAGCGCCTTTGTTATGATTCGGTAGGATGAAAATCACAACAAAAGCAACGATTTCTTAGTTCTGAAAAGTTCCTCAATCTCTGGAGGTAAACCGTTGAGATTGTCCATAAAATCATCAAAAAAACCTTTGGTATGATCCGACAACAAAGCTTGATACATTTCGATTGCCTCATCGGAAATAAATAACGGCATCGACGGCGTATTCATCGAAGATGAATGCAACAAAACAACCTGAAATTCTTCGCAATCGTCAATCGATTTGCCTGTCAAAAAACATTGATTTGCTTCTTGCATTTGCTTCAATTTTTCAATCGCTTCGGTTTTATTTTCTTGGATAATTTGAGTTTTATCTTGCAAAAATTGTTGAATATTTTGTTTCGATTCGGTAGAGATATCTCGATTCATTTGTAAACGACAAGCATCGCAAACAGCCAACTCAAAAACCGTAACCCAATCATTTTTAAGATAATCTTTTTTATAGGCTTTTTCTACCACAAAATTCTCATCAACAATCGATGCCTGACAAACCGAACAATGCTGAAATTGTTCTTGGTTTTGATCGGATTGCATCAAAGAAGGAACATCAAACTTTTTCATTTCTTATCGCTCTTCTTAAACAATTCTATAAATCTACTTAATTTTCATCAAAATTTCTCCTACATTTAAAGCTTAAAATCACAAAAAAAATGAAATTACCTTTTATCGAACCTTATCGTATTAAGACCATCGAAGAAATAACATTTTCTACTCGCGAAGAACGTGAAAAATGGATCGAAGATGCTCAGTATAATTTGTTTAATCTACAAAGCGATCAGGTGATTATCGATCTTCTTACCGATAGCGGAACCGGCGCAATGTCTGATAAACAATGGGCAGAAATGATGACTGGTGACGAAAGTTATGCGGGTTCTTCATCCTTCAGAAAGCTAAAAAATACCGTAGAGCAACTTACCGGTTTTCCGTATCTTTTGCCAACTCATCAGGGTCGAGCTGCCGAAAATGTATTGTTTTCTGTTTTGGTAAAAGAGGGGCATATTATCCCCGGAAATACACATTTTGATACAACAAAAGGCCATATAGAATTTAGGAAAGCTCATGCGATTGATTGTACAATTGACGAGGCTTTTTCTATTGATGATCCTTATCCGTTCAAAGGAAATATCGACTTAGGAAAATTAGAAAAAATCTACCAACAATACGGAAAAGAAAAAATTCCGTTTACCTTGATTACCATTACTTGTAATTCTTCTGGTGGTCAACCGGTTTCGATAGAAAATATACGTGCCGTGAAAGCTTTATCCGATCGGTATAAAATTCCGATCTTTTTTGATGCTGCGCGATTTGCCGAAAATGCCTACTTTATAAAAGAACGCGAAGAAGAATTTCGTCATCAAACCATCAAAGAAATTTGTAAAGAAATGTTCTCGTATGCTGACGGAATGACAATGTCTTCTAAAAAAGATGGTTTGGTAAATATTGGAGGTTTCTTGGCTATGAAAGATGAGAAATTATACCAAGAAGCAGGAAATTTCGGAATTATTTATGAAGGTTATTTAACATACGGAGGTTTGGCCGGAAGAGATTTAGCCGCTTTGGCACAAGGTTTACAAGAATCGACCGAATATACATATTTACAAGCGCGCATCGGGCAAGTTACTTATTTGGGCGAAAAACTAAGAAGTTATGGAATTCCGGTGCAATATCCGATTGGTGGGCATGCTGTTTTTGTAGATGCACTGGGCTTTTATCCTCACCTGAAGAGAGATGATTTCCCGGCACAAACCTTAGGTATTGAGCTCTACAAAGAAGCCGGCGTTCGCGGAGTGGAAATCGGAACTCTATTGGCAGACCGCGATCCCGATACACGAGATAATCGTTATCCTACACTCGAACTTTTACGATTGGCGATTCCGAGAAGAACTTATACGCAAAACCACATGGATTATATTGCCACAGCACTGAAAAATGTTTTCGATCGGAGAGAAGAAATTACCAAAGGCTATACCATTGCTTGGGAAGCTCCAATTTTACGACACTTTACCGTGAAGATGAAAAAGAAATAAAAAAAAGAGGAAGCTTAGACTTCCTCTTTTTTTATGGTATGAATAAATTGTTCGATAGCTTGATCTAAGTTTTCACTTTCACTCAGCATCTTGAGAAAAGCACTCCCGATAATGGCTCCGTCTGCAAACTCAGTTGCTTTTTGGTAATCGGCAGCAGTCGCAATTCCGAAACCAACCAAACTCGGCTTCGACAATTTTTTTTCTTTGATGCTTTTTAGGAAACTTTCGTTGTACGAACTATTACTGGTCCCGGTTGTCGCAGAATTCGATACGATATAAACAAAACCAGTTGTTGCATCGATTAGTTTTTGCGCACGCTCTTCAGAAGTTTTTGGTGTGATGAGAAACACAACTTTCTGGTCGTAAGTTTCGAACAAAGTTTGATGTTGTTCTTGATATATTTCTACGGGCATGTCTGGAATTATCAATCCTGCAACGTTTGTTTTCTTACAATTCTGCAGAAACTTCTCCAACCCATATTTCATCAATTGATTATAATATCCCATCAATAATATTGGCGTTTCTAAAGCTTGAACGCTGGCCAACTGTTGAAACAACAAGTCAATTGTAAGTCCATTTTTCAGGGCTTGCTCGCTCGTTTTCTGAATCACCGGTCCGTCTGCTAAAGGATCCGAATACGGAATACCCACCTCGATAATATCTGCTCCACTTTTTGCCAAAGCATTGATTATTTTCGGAGTGTCGTTAAGATTCGGATATCCGGCAGTGGTATAGATTGCCAATAAATCGTTCTTTTTATTTTGAAAAAGTTGATCTAATGTATTCATTCTGCTTGTTTGATAAGAATTGTATAAACCGGGAAGTGATCCGAGTATCCGTCTGCTCGATAGGTATCGCCACTCCACATACGGTACGGGGTTCCTTTCCACTGTCCGTCTTGTGAGATTAAATAATCACGGGTAAAAATTTCGGTTTTAAAGATTCTATACGATGAAAAATCATTGTCTTTGGTTACCAATGAAGCGGTTGAAATAAACTGATCGAAAAGATTCCATGCGTCGCGGTAAGCCAATGTTCCGTATCCTTTTTTGAATAGCTTTGTCATTGGATTATAATATCCTCCTTCTTTTACAGAAGATTTATCAGCAGCAGCATTGAATGTATTTCGGATACTTGGACTTACAGGATCATCGTTAAAATCTCCCATTGCGATTACTTTTGCATCAGGATTTTTTTGTTTCAATTCTTCAAAAATACCTTTCATTACTTTTGCGGCTTCCATCCTACCTGGCATCGAAACTTTTTCACCTCCACTACGAGATGGCCAGTGGTTTACTAAGAAAGAAATTTCTTCACCATCTAACAAACCGGTAACCAAAAGAATATCACGTGTATAACGACGAGAACCGTCTTTGTCGTAATTGAAAATCGGGTAAGGACGTGCGTAGGTTACGGTAAAACGATCTTTCTGATACATTAAACCAACATCTACCCCACGAGCATCGAATGAATTGAAATGCACTACGCCGTAATTATACTTATTGAGGAAAGGTGAGTTCGCTATATCGATCATGTTTTGGCTATTTTCGATTTCGCACAAACCAATAATCACTGGCGGAACTTTTGTAACATCGGTTCCGATTTCGGAAAGAGCACGAGCAATATTGTTTACTTTTTGGTTGTAACGTTGACTCGTCCAAACTTTTTTACCTTTTGGTAGGAATTCGTTTTGAAGAATAAGCGGACGAATCACTTTTTTTCCTTCCAAATTTTCGTAGGTATACGGCATTTTAAAAGGTTCTGCCTCGTATTTGTCGATATCTTCTACCGGAATAGAGATATGATAATTAGGATCATTAAATGGTAAATGTCCATTAATGTATCCTGCTGATTCGATTGTATCGAAAAGGTTTTCGATATTATAAAAGGCCACCGTAGCACTTTTATATTGTTGCGCATTAGCAACCGTTTGTATTACACAAGCAAAAAGTACATGTAATATTAACGTTAATTTGTGTTTCAACATCTTAAAGTATTAAATATTTCTTAAATTTGTATCCCCTTAAAGATAGCATGTAAAATTAAAAAATAAAATTAGTATTGAATGAATAAATTATTATTAAGTCTTTCATTCTTCTTGTCTTTTATGATGGCCGTATTCGGACAGACAAAAGTGCATGGAGTTGTGAAAAATGGTAGCACGGAAAAGGAGGTTTACAACCTGAACGTGAAGCTGGAAGGCTTGTCCGAGGAAACGGTAATTACCGATCGGATAGGTTATTTCCAATTTATTGATGTCCCAAATGGCTCGTACACCCTACGAGTGAATGGTCCAAATTATGATCCTTATCAGGTAGAATTTACCGTGAATGGAGAAAATGATTTGGATTTGGGTGACCTATTAATCAATTATAATCCCGCTTCTGCCGAAGTTGGACTTATTACATTGAGTGACGATGAAGTTTCTTCTGAAGAATCTTCTCAGGCATCGAGCGCAGGACTTTTGCAATCGTCAAAAGATATCTTCGCAAGTGTAACCGCTTACGAACTAGGAGCTTACTGGTTTAAGCCTCGTGGATATGATAATAAATACAACGATATCCATTTTAATGGAATTCGAATGAATAAAATAGACAACGGTCGTGCAACCTTCAACAATTGGGGTGGTTTGAATGATGTAACCCGTCGTCCGCAAGAATTAACCTACGGAATAGAGCCTGCAGAAACTGCGTTTGGAGATATAGGTGGAGTTACCAATTTTGATACTCGCCCTTCGACTATGCGCAAAGGTTTAGGTTTGGCTTATTCAGTATCGAACCGTTCTTACCGTCAGCGCGTAATGTTAACCTACAATTCTGGTTTATCTGAAAAAGGGTGGGCTTGGATGATTTCTGGTTCTAAAAGATGGGCTAAAGAAGGAGTCATCGAAGGTTCTTTTTATGATGCGTATGCGTTGTTTATCGGAGCAGAAAAAAAATTCAACGAACATCATACCTTGAACTTTACGGCTTTTGGAGCACCTAACCGTAGAGCAGGTGGATCGCCAAACACACAAGAAATTATCGATATCAAAGGCATTCATTACAATGCATATTGGGGATGGCAAGATGGAGATAAACGAAACGAGCGCGTTCGTAAAACTTTCGAACCGGTATTCCAATTAACGCATCATTGGAATATCAACCCAAAATCGAGATTAACAACTACCCTTTCTTACCAATTTGGGGAAGATAGCGGAACACGATTAGATTGGTTTGCAGCAAGTAATCCATCACCATCGTACTACAGAAATGCACCAAGTTACCAACTATGGAAAACAGGAGCAAATGAAGCCGATTACAAAACCCAATTAGACAAATGGAGAACGGGTGAAGTAGGGCAAATCGACTGGAACAGCTTATACCAAGCGAACTACGCAATGTATTATAACCAAAACGAAAACGAGAGAGGTCGTGCAGTTTATTGGTTAGCAAAAGATGTTACGGCAGATAAAGTATATGCATTCAACTCTAACTTCAAGTCGCAATTGACCGACAAAATAGACATTGTAGTTGCATTAGCCTATCAACATACCAAATCGGATATGTACCGTGAAGTAGAAGATTTGATGGGAGCACAATTCGTATCGAATGAAGACGATTATGCAAACAACACGAAACGTAGAAGCTATAACATGCTCGACCCAGATTATGTGGCTCGTGAAGGTGATCGTTATGAGTACAATTATGAGGTGAGTAGAAATTATGCAGATTTATTCATCCAAACAAAAATGAAAGGTGAGTTGGTAGATTTCACTTTAGGAGCGCACGCTTCGTACACGGATTTCTTCCGCGACGGGAAATACCAACATTATTTATATGCTGATAATTCGTACGGAAAAAGTAAAACGTATGACTTCTTCAATTTTGGAGTGAAAACTCAGTTCTTATTCAAACTTAACGGACGTAACTTCGTTTCGTTGAACGGACAATATTCTACCGAAGCACCAACAGCAGACGAGGTATTCCCGAATGCACGTTTACATGATGTAAGCATTGCTTCGATTGATAATGCAAAAATCTACACCGGAGATCTTAGTTATATCTATCGTGCACCGCGAATCAAAGGACGTATTACAGCATTCTACACGAAAATAGAAGACGAAACAGAAAAGTCTTTTGGATATATCGACGGTCGTCAAGGGCCAACAGGATCTAACACTTACTTCGCAGCAGAAGTTCTTACGGGAGTTGACAAACAACACGTCGGAGGAGAATTTGCGATTGAAGCTCAAGTAACGCCAACCATCAAAACTTCATTAGTGGTAGCGGCTGGTCAATATACTTATACAAATAATCCTGACTATTATTTATTTTCAGACGATTTAATGGATCCAACCACAGGTACAGGTGAAGCCTACAAAAGCTTTGGAAACACTTACCTCAAAGATCACTTTGTAGCAGCTGGTCCACAAGTAGGAGGATCTTTAGGAGTAGAATACCGCGACCCGAAATATTGGTGGGTAGGAGCTTCTGCAAACTATTTAGGAAACAACTATATCGATATGGCAGCGTATAGAAGAACCAATCACGTATTCGAAGGATATTCTGGACCGGTTACCGAAGAAGGTTTAAAAATGATTTTCGATCAGACCAAAACTTCAGACGAATTCATGTTCAACCTAAATGCAGGTTTCTCTAAACGTATAGGTAAATACTACGCATTAATCAGTGGTACCGTAAACAATGTTTTCGACAATAAAGAATACGTAACTGGAGGATTCGAGCAATTACGTTTAGGTTCTTATACCAACGCAATCAACCCGAATTATCAGAAAAACATCGGACCAAAATATTGGTACGGAATCGGACGATCTTATTTTGTCAATTTAATTTTTAGATTTTAATTAATAACCCGAAACACTATTAACAATGTATAATATCAAACAAATTTTTCCCAGTATAGCTATTGCCGTTGCTGCGCTGTCTCTAAATTCTTGCGTTCAGGACGACGATTACAAAATCCCACCAATCGACTGTTTAGAAGTTACAAAAGCAACCCATACCCTAGAAGATGTTTTTGCTTTGGTAGGAAATGGAAAATATAATTTCCCGAATGACCAAGACTTCATCGTAGATGGTTATGTGATTAGTTCGGATGAAACAGGAAACTTCTACAAAACGTTTTCTATCCAAGATAAAACTTCTAATCCTTCGTACGGAATCCAAATCGAAACCGAAGCTTTAAACCTTTATAGCAAATATCCATTGCATGCAAAAGTACAAGTTAACCTTAAAGGATTAATCGCTGGCATGGATAATGGAGTTATGAAAATTGGTGTTGATGATGCTTCAACAACTTATATGATCGATCGTATGTCTGAAGAAGTTCTTACCAAAAGTGTCGCTAAATTCTGTTACCAAGGTGAAACTCCAGTACCGACCGTTTACGAAAACTTGAAAGATGCCTTGAAAGATGAACACATCAATACATTAGTAACCATCAAAAACATCCAATTCTTGGATCCTAAAGGTGATGCAACCTACGGTGATGTTACCAATAATCCACCAAAAACACTTAACCGTAAATTAGTAGACCGTTTAGGGAAAACAGTAGATTTACGTAACAGTGGATTTGCGAAATGGGCTGGAAACGAATTACCAGAAGGTTCAGGAGAAATTACGGTAGTAGTAAGCAAATTTGGTGCTAATTACCAATTGTATATCCGCGATACCAATGACGTAAAATTCGATCAACCACGTTTCGGTGACACCGGAGGAGGAGGAAATCAAGGTGGTTCGGGTACAGAGGCTGCCAACTTATTATTTGCAGGTGCTGATTTCGAAAACTGGGCAACTTTTATCGGATCCCTTAACCGTTTCGGACTTACCAAAGATCTAGCCGTACAAGGAGTAGGATTAGGAAGAGATGGATCTAATGCTTTCCATTTGAATGGGACAACCTTGGATACCAATCCTTACGTATTCACCGTAAACGCAGGTACAGTAAGCATCCCAGAAAAAACAACAAAAATTACGTTTTGGGTAAAAGGATCTGCAGACAAATCACTTTCGTTTAACGTGTACACAACCGACGGTACAATTTTCTTTAACGCAGGTGAATTTGGTTCGCAAAACATCTCGTTAAGCCCAGCAGGGAACAACCAATATACAGGTGCTGTAAACACCAACAATGAGTGGCGTTTGGTAACCTTAAATATCAATGGTTTAACGCTTAACAAAACAGGTGATTTATTCGCGCTAAAAGCAGGATCGAAAACAAAATACGATTTAATCATCGATAACATCAAAGTAGAATAATCCAATCATTCTATCAAGACATAACCCTCGGAACTTTGTTTCGAGGGTTTTTTTATGATTATTTTTCAACTAACCGATCAAAGAGAAAGTTGTACATTCGCTCTAAGATAATAAAGAGATGGAAGATATTTTTTCGGATGAATATTTTATGAGGAAAGCTTTGCAAGAAGCAGAAATAGCTTTTGATCGAGACGAAATTCCGGTCGGTGCTTTGGTTGTCAGTCAGAACAAAATCATCGCTAAAACCCACAATCTTACCGAAACTTTAACCGATGTTACCGCACATGCAGAAATGCAAGCAATTACGTCGGCAGCTAATTATTTGGGCGGAAAATATCTAAAAGATTGCACGCTCTATGTTACCTTAGAACCTTGTGTAATGTGCGCAGGCGCTTTGTATTGGAGTCAGATTTCTCGAATAGTGATAGGTGCAACAGACGAGAAAAGAGGTTTTCGCTCGCAACTTGTAAAACTTCATCCAAAAACCCAAATCACCGATGGAATTTTGGCCAAAGAAAGTACCGAACTCATGCAGCGGTTCTTCAAAGATAAACGCTAAAAATGTCGGTAACTCAATTTTTTCACCAATTCTATAAAACTACTGCTATTGGTTTTTTGTAGGATATTTCTACGATGCGTGAGCACGGTATGCTTACTTAGGGAAAGAATTTCCGAAACTTTTTTACTGCAATGTCCTTCTTTTATTAGGTTCACAATTTCTAATTCTCGTTTGGTAAGCTGATAACAATTTTCTTCGTTTACATAGATATTTTTCAGCTTATCATAGATTTTGTAATCGCTTTGGTCGGATAAAGATTCTTCGTTTTTTCTTTTATGCGTAACCAACGTTTTCACCAAATGTCCGCTTTCGTTAACTTCTAACGCTTGACATTCTTGTTGGATTCTAACGTATTCGCCGTTTGCTTTTTTCACTCGATACGAGTAGGTCAAGGTATAACGGAAATGCTCATCAAAACTCAACTGATTGGTAAAATCTAAGCCTCTTGCTTCAGAAGCAAAAAAATAATCTCGATCATCGGGATGAATGATATCCAACAAAAAATTCAGATCAAATTTCTCCATTTCATGTCCCGTTAACGAGCGAAAGGCCTGATTAACGAAGATTATAGAGTTCAGAAAGCAATCATAAATAAAAATATAACTACTGATTCCTTGCGGTGTCTTTTGCTCGTTTGCCTCTATCGATTGAGATCGTTGATTCTTAAATAAATTATCCCATTGACTATTTTCTGAGTCCGCTATCATCTTTATAATATTTTAGTAGTAAAACAAATATAATTATTAATACACGTAAAAACGACTAAGTAATTATAAAAATACAGCAAAATAGGTATTTTTTTAATTGTTTATGTACCTCATCTTTGCATTACTATTAAAACAAACACAATTACTTATGATTATGTAGAACCTTTTTCTTCCTAAAAAGATAAGTCAACAAAAGTGAAAATTCTAGCGTTAGGAAAGAGAAAAAATGAATTTATTTTTTGATTTAAGGAATAAAAAGGTTCTTACTTCTAAAAAAAGCGAAAAACTAAAGAAGAATCACCCTATTTTTATATACTTACCAAAAACTCTTGAGGCTGTAAAAGATTTGATCATTACAGCCTCATTTTTTTGTGGAAATTAACCAAATAAAAAACCTCAACTTTCTTATAATAAAGAAGTTGAGGTTTTCATTGAGGTTCCTAGCGGATTCGAACCGCTGTGGACGGTTTTGCAGACCGCTACCTAGCCTCTCGGTCAAGGAACCTTATTGTTTCGGATTGCAAATATAAACAATTATTTAGAAAAGGCAACTATTCGTATTTTTTTTCCATCACAACACTTACTTTTTCTACATGTCCCCCAATCGGCGGATTGAGCTTCGATAATTTTACTTTTGCCCGTTTTGCCGTTGTCAACTCTCGTCCAATTCGCTCCAAAATCCTATGCACCACATGTTCTAGCAATTTCGAGCGTTGCCCTACCTCCTCTTTTACAATTTGGTTCAGTTGCACATAATCCAACGCATCCACCAACTCATCGGTTTCACTTGCTTTGGTAAAATCTCCTTCCACCTCAAGATCGATCAAATAATCAGAACCAATTCTTTCTTCTTCGTCTAAACATCCGTGGTTAGCATAGATTTTTATATTTTCTAAAATAATAATTCCCATACATTTTCTTTTTTCGGTAGGATGAAATACACCCCTAAAACCAAGAAAATCAAAAATAAAAAAGACTTGACAATAAGCCAAGTCTTTCTAAGAAATTCTATGAAAAGCTAATAATTAATTATTATTATATAATTCTTCTACTTTATCCCAATTGATTACACTGAAAAAAGCTTCGATATAATCTGGTCTTTTGTTTTGATATTTCAAATAGTAAGCATGTTCCCACACATCAATACCCAAAACTGGGAAACCTTGCACATCAGCTACAGGCATCAAAGGATTATCTTGATTTGGGGTTGAACTAACAACTACTTTTCCATCTGTTTTCACTAACCAAGCCCATCCCGATCCGAAACGAGTTGCAGCAGCTTTAGAAAATTCATCTTTAAAAGCATCAAAAGAACCAAAAGCTTCATCGATTGCTTTTGCTACGTTTCCAACCGGTTGTTTGCTTCCGCCTGGTGTCATGATATCCCAATATAAATTGTGATTGTAGAAACCTCCACCATTGTTACGTACAGCTGGTTTATCGGTTCCTTTTGCCAAAATTTCTTCGATTGTAGCGTTTTCTAAATCAGTTCCTTCGATTGCTGCATTCAAATTATTAGTATAGGCAGCATGGTGTTTATCATGGTGAATTTCCATGGTTTTTGCATCGATATAAGGTTCTAATGCATCATATGCATAAGGAAGGTTTTTTAATTCAAATGACATAATTTTTATTTTTTATTTGTTCTTAAACTCTACTATAAAGATATGAAAGATTCTACAAACTAGAAAGAATCTATCGAGTACTTTAACATTATTTTAAATTAATCTTTCTATCTTTAATTAAACTATTTTCATTAAAATACAATAATCCAATACCGCTATCATGAAGATCCTTTGGAAGTTAATAAAAATATGCGTTGTCATATGTTGCGTTTTTATCTTGGCACTTTTTGCTACTGGGAACGATTATATTCTTCGCGGCCTACGACTAACCTATCTCAAAGGTCACAAAACCGCTAATATAGACGACTATAAAGATTTTGATAACAATTTGGTTCTAACGGGACATCCGCAACCTTGGAGCAAACACCCGCAATACAACCAAATCGAAATAACCGATACCCTACAAAAAGAATTAGACCGTTTCAAGACAGCTTCTTTTGTTGTGATAAAAGACAATCAATTATTGATTGAAAAATATTTCGAACCATATAATGACAAAAGTATCACCAACTCTTTTTCGATGGCCAAAAGCATTACCACCATGTTATTGGGTAAAGCAATCGAGCAAGGTTATATCAAAAATTTAGACCAAAAAATTATCGATTTCCTACCCGAATTTGAAAAAGATGAATTCGGAAAATATTGTACCGTAGGGGATTTATCACGCATGACTTCTGGTTTCGATTGGGAAGAAGATTATTATTTTCCGCTCAACCCTACTGCAAAATCTTATTATGGTGATGACATAGAAAAACAAATGTTGAGTTACTCTTTCAAGAAAGCACCCGGCGGACATTTCGAATATCTCTCGGGCGACACTCAACTACTGGCAATTGTCTTGGAGCGCGCTACCGGAAAATCTCTTTCTCAATACTTTAGTGATAATTTCTGGAAACCAATGGGCATGGAACAAGATGCTTATTGGTCGAAAGACCGTAAAGATGGCATGGAAAAAGCATTTTGTTGTTACAATGCCACAGCCAAAGATTTCGCGAAACTCGGTCAATTGCTTTTGAATAAAGGCCAATGGAACGGAAAGCAAATTCTAGCAACGGATTTTGTCGAGAAAATGATAACTCCGAATGCGCAAGCTTTTGACAAAAACGAACCCGTTATTTATGGGTATTCTATCTGGACAGATCCACAACATTCTCCTCCGTTTTATGCGATGTTGGGCCATTTAGGGCAACGCGTAATCGTCATTCCGTCCGAGAATTTAGTTATTGTACGATTAGGAAAAGAAAAAGATACTCGACCACATCAGCGCGGAGTTTTGAAAGATTTGGATATTTATTATTTTGTTGATGAAGTATTGAAAATGAATCAAAAAATCCTACCCAATGAATAACTCTAGCCTCCAAAAAATACTTTTCATCGATATCGAAACCGTTCCACAAGCGCGGTTTTGGGATGATTTGGACGAACGCACTCAGAATCTATGGTCGAAGAAAACTGTGCATCAACGGCAAGAACTTTCGGCTGAAGAATTTTATGCTCAACATGCCGGAATTTTGGCCGAATTCGGAAAGATTGTTTGCATATCTTGTGGGTTTGTTCATCACGACGAAATCCGAATCAAGAGTTTTTATGGTCATCAAGAAGAAAAAATTCTGCGCGATTTCTGTCAATTATTAAACGATAATTATTCGAAAAGTGATCAATTGCTTTGTGCACATAATGGCAAAGAATTCGACTTTCCGTATATTGCTCGCCGCCTGATTATTCATCAAATTCCGATTCCGAAACTCTTACAAATTCAAGGTAAAAAACCTTGGGAAATCACTTTACTCGACACGCTCGATTTATGGAAGTTTGGTGATTATAAACATTATACTTCGCTCGATTTATTGGCCAATATTTTGGGGATAGAATCGCCAAAAGACGATATAAATGGCTCGCAAGTGGCGCATATTTATTACGAAGAAAAAGATTTGGATCGGATAAAAACCTATTGTGAAAAAGATGTCGCTACCTTGATTAATGTTTTTTTACGGATGAATTACCTTCCTACCATTCCCTAAATCGAACAAAATAAAAAATGATTTTCTACAATAAAACACTTAGAAACACCTTGTTTTCTAATTATCAATATATAAGCACTTTAAAATTCTAATAATAATTATACGTTAAATCCTTTGATATAGTTCAAGCTATGGAAAAATAAACTAAATTTGCGTACTAAACTATATAAAAAATGAAAGATAAAATATGGCTATCTTCTCCACATATGGGCGGAAGAGAATTGGATTTTATTCATGAAGCATTTGACCAAAATTGGGTGGCACCTTTAGGGCCGAATGTAAACGGATTCGAAGAAGATTTAGCTAAATTTCTTAACGATGATGTGTATGTTGCAGCACTTTCTGCCGGGACCGCCGCTTTACATTTAGGTTTGATTTTATTAGGAGTAGAAGCAGGTGACGAAGTAATTTGTCAATCTCTTACTTTCTCGGCCTCAGCCAACCCTATCCGCTACCAAGGTGCAACTCCTATATTTATAGATTCTGAACCTGATACGTGGAACATGTGCCCGGTTGCATTGGAAAAAGCGATCCTAGACCGTATAGAAAAAGGAAAAAAACCAAAAGCTATCATTCCGGTACATTTATACGGAATGCCGTACAAAATAGAAGAAATACAAAAAGTTGCCGATCAATATGAGATTCCGATTCTCGAAGATGCTGCCGAAGCATTGGGAAGCACATATAAAGGTAAACATTGCGGAACGTTTGGTCACTTAGCCGCCCTTTCATTTAACGGAAATAAAATCATCACTACCTCAGGAGGAGGAGCTTTGGTTACTCATTCTGAAAAAGAAAAACAACAAACAGTTTTCTTATCTACACAAGCCCGCGATGCGGCACCACATTACCAACATTCACAAATTGGTTACAATTATCGAATGAGCAATATTTGCGCAGGAATTGGACGCGGACAAATGCTTGTATTAGAAGATCATGTTGCCAAAAGAAGAGCTGTTCATCAGTTCTATAAAGATATTTTTTCTTCGATTGAAGGTGTAGAAGTTCTCCATGAACCCTCAGAAGATTATTTCTCAAATCACTGGTTATCTGCTATTCTTGTAAACAGCAACAAAACCAACGGTAAAACAGCAGAACAGTTACGTTTAGCATTAGAAAAAGAAAATATAGAAAGTAGACCAATCTGGAAACCAATGCATATGCAACCCATCTTCGAGGAATATCCTTATTATGGTACAACAATTGCTGAGGACATCTTTTCAAAAGGATTATGTTTACCTTCTGGATCTAATTTAAGTGAAGCTGATTTAGTACGAATTAAAAACGCAATTCTCAGTTTCTTTGGATAATCAAACCTTAATATGAGGATACTTAAACAACGATTAAAAAATGAAACTCCTAGGAGTTTGGTTTTGTTTATCGATATGGCAATCGTTGCTGTGTCGTATATCCTAGCCAATTTTGTTTTCAATAGTTTCCAAGGTCAATTTGATCTAGAAAGAATGCTTATTAGACTTCCTTTAATTTTAATTGTTTACTTAATAGCATTTTTTGTATTCAAACCATACAAGGGAGTAATTCGTCAAACTTCATTAAAAGATGCTACAAGTGTACTATGGTCATGTTTATTTGCATGTACAATTTTATTAATAATTGGTTTTATTGTAAGAAGTTTTGTTGAGAATACTGCTGCTATAAGAATGGCTCGATTTTCATTTTCTATAATTGTTTTCCATTCTTTTATCACCACCTTATTGATGGTTTATTGCCGTGCGATGTACAAGACATTTTACCGTTGGTATGTCTTAGAAGCCTCTAATAAAGTACGCTCAATTATCTACGGCGCTGGAGATTCAGGAATTATAACACTTAATGCCCTGCAAAGTGATACATACAGAAAGAACCTTGTATTTGCTTTCGTAGATGATAATGAAAAGAAACAGAAATCATCTATTCACGGAATCAATGTTCTGAGTCCGAGCATGCTTACCGAATCGTTTATAGTAAAGCATAGGATAGATGAAATCATCTTATCTATCCAAAACATCACAAACGAACAGATTTTCGAGATAACGCGTAAACTCGACAAACTACCTGTTAAACTTAAAATTATACCTCCTGCTAGCGACTGGTTAGACGGAAAATACTCATCAAAACAAATTAAAAAGCTTAAGATTGAAGATTTACTTGGGAGAAAGCCTATTAATCTTAATAACCCTATAATTGATGAAGAAATAGTAGGTAAGGTTGTTATGGTAACCGGTGCTGCTGGTTCAATTGGAGGTGAATTGGCACGACAGATTGCACAAAAAAAATTCAAACAATTAATTTTAGTTGATGTAGCCGAATCTGCTTTGTACGATATTCAGCAAGGATTTAAAACTACTAACAGCTCTGAAACCTATTTTATTATAGGAAATATAAGAGACTATAATAGAATGGAGCAAGTTTTTCTCCATTTCAAACCGGATATTGTTTTTCACGCTGCTGCCTATAAACATGTGCCTTTAATGGAAGAATATCCTTTTGAATCTGTGAATACCAATGTGAGGGGAACTAAAAACATTGCCGACTTAAGTTCATTACATGGTGTGAAAAAGTTTGTAATGGTATCCACTGACAAAGCTGTTAACCCTACCAATGTGATGGGTGCAACCAAACGTATAGCAGAAATTTATGTAAGTTGCCTCAATAAAAAATCAACGACTAATTTTATCGTAACCCGATTCGGGAATGTTCTTGGTTCAAACGGCTCTGTGATTCCGTTGTTCAAAAAACAAATCGAAAAAGGAGGTCCACTTACCGTGACCCACGAAGAAATTACGCGTTTTTTCATGACAATCCCAGAAGCTTGCCAGCTTGTATTAGAAGCAGCCGTGATGGGAAATGGAGGGGAAATCTATGTGTTTGATATGGGGAAATCGGTGAAGATTATCGACCTCGCAAAACGAATGATTTCTTTGAGCGGCTTGAAATATCCGGACGATATAGATATTCAAATTACAGGTTTGCGTCCTGGTGAAAAAATATATGAAGAACTTTTAGCTAACGATGAAAATACTGCTAAAACCCATCATGAAAAAATAATGATTGCAAAAGTAAGAGAATGTGATCATGATGAACTAGAGTCTAAAATTAATGAATTAATTATATTTGCACAAAATCACTTTACCCGAAAAGACAACCTTGAGTTAGTGACATTAATTAAAAATATAGTCCCTGAGTATAAATCACAAAATTCAGCTTACGAAGCTTTAGATAAACAACCTTATGAAAAATAAATTAACCTATTTATTACTATTAATTAGTTTGCCACTTTTCATCTTTTCGTGCGCAAGTAGTAAAGACATTGTCTATTTTCAGGGAGATGACCAACAAGCTCTTGATGCTGTTTATGAGACTCAAATTCCGAAAATTCAACCTAATGATATATTGGCCATTGCAGTTAGTGCTGCCGATGCAAGAGCAACAGAAGCTTTTAACCAAAATAGCATCTACCAAGCACGTTCCTCTACAGGTGGTGATGGAAGCTACAAAGTAACCTATACAGTTGATGAACAAGGGTATATCGAATATCCTATTTTAGGGAAAGTAAAATTAGGTGGACTTACAAGATCACAAGCTATAGAAACAATGCGCGCTCGATTTTCTCAGTATATAAAAGACCCAAGCGTAAGCATTACTTATACCAATTTTCGAGTTAGTGTAATGGGGGAAGTACAAAAACCAGGTACCTTTAATTTACCAAACGAACGCGTTTCTATCCTCGAAGCATTGAGTATGGCAGGCGATTTAACAATACAAGGAGTACGAAAAAACATCATGGTGATTCGTGAACAAAATGGAGTAAAAGAAACTCATCGTATCGATATTAGTTCTCGTGATGCCTTAAATTCTCCTGTATTCTACCTTGCCCAAAACGATGTAGTCTATGTGGAACCGAACAAAACAAAAATGCAATCTTCGGTATTGAATTATACCGTATTTGTCTCAATAGCTGGTGTAATAATCTCCGTAATTGCCGTTTTATCCCGATAAGAAATGACGAATAATAATCAAATAGAGTTCGATCAGTCGAACGACGAATCGATTAACTTACGCAAAGTAGTAGAAGAATATCTTTATTATTGGAAATGGTTTATCCTATCCGTATTTGTTGCCCTTCTCTTAGCCTTTATTTATTTGCGTTATGCAACCAAAGAATATGCGGTTGATGCCAAAATATTGTTGAGCGAAAAGCAAAATGTCTCGTCAGAATTAGCTGCGCTTGGTGACGCTGCAAGCCTTTTGGGCGAAGGAACAAATGCTGTAGTTGCCGACCAAATTGATGTACTAAAATCGAGAAGATTGATGCTGAAAGTGGTTCAGCAATATAATCTGAATAAGCGTTATTATCAGGTAGGACGAGTGACAGAATCGGAAAGTATGGAATCCGAAGCGCCGGTAAAAATTTCTTTCCTCAACGATACATTAGCCTACAACGATAACTTCAGAGGTTCTTTGATCATTAAAATTATCGATAAAAATAACTTCTCTATTGAGGAGAGTTCTATCGCAAAAACCGGAAATTATAAATTCGGTCAAAAAATCAATAGTAAACTCGAAAATTTTATTCTTCTACCCAATAAAGAATTCGAAGAGAATATCGGAAATACTATTCGCATCAGCGTTCAACCGATGATGAGTACTGTAAATTATTACCGTAATCAAATCAAAGTTGATCCGAATGCCGATAAAAAATCAATGGTGGTAAATTTTGGAATGGTTGATAACCTAAAACCAAGAGCCGAATTGATTGTGAATTCTATTATCGATGTGTACAACAAAGATCTCAACGAAGATACCGATCGCCTTACCAAAGCGACAACCAAATTCATCAACGACCGTTTAGCGCTCGTTACCAACGACTTGCAAGCTGTTGATAAAGATTTAGAATACTATAAATCTTCGAACAATATTACCGATGTTAGTTCTGAAGCCAATATCTTCTTGCAAAATGCTGCCGATAACGATAAAAAAGTTTTGGATTATACCACACAATTGCAAATTGCCGATTATGTAAACGGTGCTGTAAATTCGGGTAAAAACGAATTACTACCATCGAATGTGGGGATACAAGACGCAACGATTGCCGCGCAAATTAACAAGTACAACGAATTGATGATGGAGAAACAAGATCTCTTGAAATCTATGACCAACGAAAATCCATCGTTGCAACCGTTGAACGAAAGTATCAAAGATTTACGCCAAACTATCCGTCAGAGTTTAGGAATTTACCGCAGCAATATGCAAACTGCTTTAGGTGCTGTACAAAATAAACAAGGACAGATCAATACCCAAATAAAACGTTTACCTGCCAAAGAAAGAGGTTTTAGAGATATTTCTCGTCAACAACAAATTGTAGAAGCCTTGTACCTCTTCTTGTTACAAAAAAGAGAAGAAGCCGAAATAAAATCTGCTGCAACTCCAGATAATATCAAGATTATCGATCATGCTTATGGGACGAATCTTCCGGTTTCGCCAAAGAAAAATATTATCTATTTAGGAGCTTTAATTTTGGGTGTTTTATTGCCTTTTGCTGTTTTATATCTTAAATTCTTATTGGATAATAAAATCAAAGACAAAAGCGATATCGAAGGCGTGGTTAACAATCCTATTTTGGGAGAAATTCCTCGATCAGAAACCAATATCATCCAACAAAACGATCGAAGTAGCTTGGCAGAAGCTTTCCGTATCATGCGGACGAATATGAATTTCTTGCTGCCTCAAAATCTAGATCGCGGACAAGTTATTTTTGTTACCTCGACCACAAGCGGCGAAGGAAAATCATTCGTATCTACCAACATGGCACAAGTGTTAACCATGTCAGGTAAAAAAGTTTTATTGATCGGAGCCGATATACGCTCACCAAAAGTGTTGGATTATTTAGGAATTACAGATCAGGTGCGTTATGCAAAAGGAATCACCGAGTTTTTGATTGATAATTCTCTCAATCCTGAAGAAATTATTATTACGCAACCCGATCCTTATAAATTCGATGTGATTTATTCTGGAATCATCGCTCCTAATCCATCAGAATTATTGATGAATGGACGTTTTAGTGGAATTATCGAATATGCAAAAAATAACTACGATTATGTTTTGGTCGATACAGCACCGGTTTCTTTGGTAACCGATACACTACTGATTGCCAACGAAGCCGATATTACGCTCTATGTGGCGCGTTCTAACTATTTAGATAAGCGAATGCTTCCGTTCATCAAAGAGATGTCTGACACGAAGAAATTGAACAATATGACGATTTTGGTTAATGATGTTGACTTCCAGAAAGGTTACGGATATGGTTACGGTTACGGATATGGTTACGGCTATATCGAAAAAGAAAAATCGTTCCTACGAAAACTTATCGATCAATTGAAATCAAAATTCAAAAAATAAAAACTAAAATCCTGAAAACCTTCTTTCAGGATTTTTTTTATTTACAAAAAACAACTTCACTTTCGATTAATACTTTTATTTATAACTAAAAATTACTGAGCATTTTTTGTAGGAGATTCCGAATGAATCAAAAAAATTAGAGAAGACCATTCGACAAAATATAGGGTTAAAATACATCCAACCTATCTAAACGAAATTTTATTTGTTTTCGCTCTCATCAAAATCTTTTCGATATAGGAACACCGAACAAACACCGAACAAGCACCGAACAAGCACCGAACAAGCACCGAACAAAGGTTATAGAAAGAATATTGAAATTTGGAAGAGCTCGGTAAGAAAAATCCTTTATCTACACTTTTTATTTTGGTAGGAGTTTCTACAAAACTGTTGAGTAAAGAATGGAAAAATAATGTTGAACACAAATAAAGTTTCGATGGAATAGATTGTCGTTCTAACTAAGAAATTTCTGTTTCTGATTGATTATTCTACCAAAATAAACAAGACAGTTTTCCTATCCAAAAAACCTTGCTAAAAGGCATAAAAAAACCACGCCCGAGGACGTGGTTTTTACTTATTATTGTGTGATTGATTATCGCATAGATTTTGCACGATTATCAACGATATCGGCAGATTCTACCAAGCTTTGAATCAAGGTTTGCTCTAATTTATTTTTCAAGCTACGGTTCATATTATCCAAAAGCGAATCTCCTTTTTGTCCTTTCGGTGAAGTTTTTGATTTCGTGATGATATAATAAACCCCTTCATTTCCTTGAATAGCTTTCGAAGAAGTATTTTCTTTGATACCAAACGCAGCACCAACTACGCGTGGTTCGATTCCTACATCAGCAATAAAGCCATTGGCAAAGTTAACGTTTGCGGTTGCTTTTGCTGCTCCGTAAGATTTCATAAAAGCATTGATTCCTCCGTTTCCGATTTTTTCGTTAACTGCTTTTGTAATCAATTCTTTCTTTAGGATTGGCTCTACCAATGAACGGGCAATACTTGCAGGCGCCAAACCTTTGTCGAACTTATCAATCAAATGAACCACGATATAATCACCGTTGGTCGTTGTGAATAAGTTGGTTGCTCCTTTAGCTGTTTTCTTACCAAAAGCCCAACCTAAGATTGCATCATCTTGGTCGTTTGGTAAATTCTCTCCAATCAAAGTTGCAAAACGCTCCAAACCTTCGGTTTCTTTTGTTTCATAGCCTTTGTTTTTTGCCAAAGTTGTGAAATCTTTTACCGATTTGTTTTCTACCGATTGCACATATACACGCGCATCGTTGAACGCTTTATCTGAAGTTGCTTTTGATGGTTCGATTTTCTTTACTAAATGAGCGAATTGATAACCTGTTTTGTTTTTCGCTTCATCTACTTTGATGATATGGTAACCAAATTCTGATTCTACTAAATCAATTGTTCCAACCGGTTTACTAAAAATAAACGTTCCATAAACTGGCGTCAAACCATTTTGTTGTCCAACCCATCCAATGCTTCCTTTTTGGGTTGCAGAACCTTTATCATCTGAGTATTTTTCTGCCAAAGCCCCGAACTGTGCAGGATTTGCTTTAGCTTCTGTCAAATAAGTTTCAGCTAATTTCTTTGCCTCTTCTTTGGTTCTTTTGATACCTTGAGCGGCAGGACTTCCGTCGAAAGCAACCAAAATATGAGAAGATTTTACTGAATCTTTAATTTCTTTTGTTTTTGATAATTTGAATAATTGGTATGAGTTACCGATTTTGAAAGGGCCTCCTACCTGACCAATACCTGCAGAATTGATGAATGATTGCGCATCTTCTGGTAATTGGAAACTTGCCAATTGTTGTTTGGTAAAATAATTCGACATGAATGGATCATCAGAGTTTTGAGTCACATAAATCGAATCATTCTTAGCCTGTGCAAAGCTCACAATGGTATCGGTAATATTGTTTTCTTTATCGTGTTTTATTTGCGATTCTTTGTATCGATTGATTTCTGTCAATACTGCTTGTTCGTCTGCAGCTGTGGCTTTTGCAGGGAAAAAAGTATAAGCCAATTTCACCATCGGCTGAACCTCAAATTGTTTTGGATGTTTCTTTACATACGCATTGATATCCTCATCCGAAACTTTTACATTCAACTTCTTTTCTAAGGTTGCATAATCAACTTTCGCATAATCGATAGTAGCCATTTCTGCATTGTACGTTTGCTGAATATCAGCTTCTTTAGACGTTACAACTGCTGTTGCTTTTACGTAACTAGAATATTTTTGCAACATCAACTGAGAACGAATTGCATTGGCTGTACTCAACCAACCTTGGTATTGTTGCATCATTTCTGGATTCGCCGAAGCAGCTTGCTCTAATTGTGCAATATTGTTTTTGGCTTCGTCTCCAGACGCCATTCCGAAGTTTTGCGCTACGAAATCCCAAAACTCTTCATCCGAAACTTTCAATCCGATATTGTCTGCAATTTGTTGTACAATTTTAGACGACACCAATGAAGCCCATGTTTGTTGTGCTGCCTGATTTGGCGTTACATTTTGCCCTTGAGCTTGTAACATATTGGTCGTAAGATTTATTGCATTTTGGTATTCACCTATTCCAATTTTTTCACCATTTACAGTACCAACTACACTTGGATCACCGGCAAAAACTTTACGAATTGCTGAATTTTCACTGAATAAATCACCCGCGACAAATGCCACTAATGCCACACCAATTACGATCATAATGACCCACGGACGTCTGCGAATTTCTCCTAAAACTGCCATTTTACAATTTATTTGTTTTATTTAATAGGTTGCGAAAATACGACAAACCATTGGAATATCAAACAGTTCTCTAACAGTTGATAAGAAAATTTTACCTAAGGCGCTTCTTTTTCATCAACCCACATAAACCCTTTGTTGTTGTAGAGCGTATAGCGCTCGAGATCGTCGGTGGATTCTAATCCGTTTTGGGCATGTAATGAATCGCCCTGCTCTGAAATGATATAAACTTCTTTGGTTGTGTACACCTTCTTCGAGATTTTATTCCAAAAAAGATGTTCTGTTTTTAGCGAATCTCCTTTCTCATTGACCACTATCACATTGCCTTTGCCTTCGTAGATTTGGGTTGCGTCATTTAGCTTTGCCCAATTGGCCTGAAAGTATCCTGGTTTTGCTTTTCCGTTTTCGTAAAAATCAAGATTTAATCCTTTCGGAAATAACGTATAAGGTGAATCCAACAGACTATAAATTTCTATTTTGGGTGCACGCATATCGACCTGTAAACGTCCAGAATCTTTGTGCAAAATATGCGCCTGATAAAGAACGCGATCTGGGAAATCTACTTTTTTAGGTGCGCCCAAGTTGGATGAACCCCTTTCGCAAGAAAAGAAAAAAATAAAGCTGATTAGAAAACCAACTTTACTTTTGTTATATATTTTTGGATAAATCAACATGTCGATTAATCAATCACGCGTTTTCTAAACCAAATATCATTAAAATCAAATCCTAAACGGAAACCAATATAGTTTTCTTGCACCAATTGATGTTTGGTAGAACCTTTTTTACCGTATTCTAATGCAATATTCAACATCGATGCATCATTGGTTTTTCCTACCGGCAATCCAAATCCTAAGGTTGCTCCATAGTTATTGATTTGATGATAATTAAGGTTGAAATTTCCACGCTCGTAATAAATTCCACCACGATAAATTACTCGGTCTAAATAACTTTTGTAACTATTGAAATTCGGAATATAATAAGCTCCTAAAGCGGCTCTGTAACTATCCTTGAACTGTAAATTACTCGTGAGAGATGTATTGTTTTCATACACCGGATTCGAGTAATCAGACCACATTGCATACTTTATTTCGGCCGCAACATTCCACTTCAGATCTTTCCCATACGAAGCAGCTAAACTAAACTCGTGTGGTAATTGGGTTTTCGCATTCTTATTGTGAGTGTACGAAATCGTATCCAAAGCAATCACTGATGGTCCGTTATAATTATAGGTAGAAACGTAATAAGTGAATTGAGATTTTATTTTCGTTCCTAAGGTATAAGTTGCCCCAACATTAAGACGATGATTGTCGCCAATTTTCTTATTATACACAGTCCCTAATGCAAACTGGTAACCAGAATAGGACGTTTTGGTATCATGATCGGTTATTAAACTTCCGCCTTCTACCGAAACTTTTTCATTTTTGTTCTGATCTCCAAACAAGAAATTTGCACGTGCACCTACCGAAATTTCGGGAGTAATGTTGTAGGAATAAAAAGCATGTACCGAGTTTATTCCACCATCACCTTGGTATTGTGCATTGAGCGGATTGCTGCTGGTAGAATCAACTTTAATCACATCAAACCCTGTGGTAGAATATGGTTGATAACCAAAACCTGCTCTACTTTTGGGTGAAACAGGGAAAGCCAACGAAAGATTAGAAATATAGGCTGTACCTGATTTTTCTTTGCTCTCGTCGAATTTATATTGGGTATTATCGCCACGCAAACTAATGTTAAACGTCGTCATACGCAGCGTTTGGTTGGCTGCAGGATTGTAGAAGTTAGCACTCTGCCCATACGGATTAAGGTTTAGGGTAGAAATGCCTCCCATACCGCCTTGCTCGGTGTTGTTATCATACAAGCCTTTCCCGATTCCATAAGCCGAATACGGTGATGTAGAGAGGGTTTGCGCTTGCATTGTTGTAAGGGCAAGTAACGATAAGCTACTGAAGATCCATTTTTTCATAGAACCAATTTTCATCTAAATAGGGTACAAATATGCTAATTAGTTGGCAAATGTAAAAATTTATATCGGTAGAAATGTTGTTAATAAAGCCTTAAACCTATCGAAAACAAAAAAAATTAAGCCATTTAAAGCCCCTAACAATCAATTGATAATGTGTTTTTTTGGTAGGAAATGCTAAAAAATGTTTTGAAAAACAAAAAATCAACTTATATTTGCCTCCGCAATTGAGTGGGTGCCTTAGCTCAGTTGGTAGAGCAAAGGACTGAAAATCCTTGTGTCCCTGGTTCGATTCCTGGAGGCACCACATTAAAAAACTTCTCAAAAATATTTGAGAAGTTTTTTTTATTCCTACCAAAACCTCTGTAATTCCTACCAAAATATACCGTATTTTTACAGATGAGATGCACTTCTCTTATAAGTAATAAAAATAAAACAAAACCCATGTTTACAGGTATCGTAGAAGCAATTGGCCACGTAAAAGGCATAGAAAAAGAAGAAAAAAATCTTCATTTTTGGATTGAAGCTCCTTTTGTAGATGAGCTAAAAATTGATCAAAGTGTGGCTCACAATGGTGTGTGCTTAACAGTTGTTGACTTCAAGGATAAGCTATATAAAGTTACTGCAATCGACGAAACACTTTCCAAAACAAATCTTGCTCATTGGCAAGTCGATGACTTGGTCAACTTAGAACGTTGTATGCCACTCAATGCTCGGTTAGATGGACATATTGTGCAAGGACATGTAGACCAAATCGGACAATTAGTCAACATCGAAGAACAACAAGGAAGTTTTCTTCTTACGATTGCTTACGACGAAGAAAAAAACGGAAATGTTACGGTAGAAAAAGGATCAATCTGCCTCAACGGAATCAGCCTAACAGTTGTCAATAGCAAGATTGGCGAATTTTCGGTAGCGATTATTCCGTACACGTGGGAGTTTACAAACTTGCATCGATTGAGTCTTGGCGACGAGCTCAATCTCGAATTTGATATTGTAGGAAAATACATCAAACGATTAATACCGAACCTTAACTAATGAAGAAAAAAAAAGGACAGGCAATGAAAACCTCATTGTCTGTACGTATATTCTTGGGTATGTTTGGCGTAATTTTGGTTATCGCCACCTCTATCCTACTCATTACTTCTAACCATTATAGCAAGCAAACCCAACGCTACCACGAAGATTTACTGAAACGGAAAGAACAAACCGTTTTGGCACTTATCGATTATGAAATTATTGATAATTCGTACGGAGAGAAGAAAGATGATATCCTAAAAATTTTAGAAGACAAAATATTAGGCTTCCAAGATATTAGCAAAATGGATGTCAATATTTATGATCTTCGTGGAAACTTAATTCTTTCTACCCAAGTTTCTCAACCGAAGTATCGCGTGATACCCGAAAACATCCTAAAAAATTTAAATCAAAACGAATATTTTACCGATTATCCTTCCGATAATGCCAAAGAAAATAATTTATATTCTACATTTTCTTTCGTGAAAAATATTCAAGGGCAACGTATCGGGATTGTGAATTTACCTTATTATACCAATGAATCTTTTCTCGAAGAAGATAAAGAAGCTTTGTTGCGTTTATACGGTGCTGTATTATTATTTGTCATAGTGGTAGGAGGTTTGGTTTCATGGCGAATTTCTCGTCAGATCACCAACAGATTACGTGTTTTTGCTTCGAAAATTAGAGGAACTCAAGTGGTGGGAAACAACGAACCGCTTTATTATGCAGGGAATGATGAGATAAAAATCTTGGTAGAATCGTACAACGAAATGTTGCTCAAACTAAAAGAACAATCGGATCAGTTGGCGCAAATAGAACGCGAAGAAGCTTGGCGCGATTTGGCTAAACAAGTGGCACATGAGGTAAAAAATCCATTGACACCGATGAAGTTAATGATCCAGAATTATATCCGAAAATTTGATGTTAACGATGATCGATTAGAGGAAAAAACACGCCATTTATCCGAATCCTTACTCGACCAAATCGATACAATTTCCACCATTGCCGAAGCCTTTTCAGATTTTGCTAAAATGCCCATCAGAAAAGACGAGACTATCGATATTGTGAAAGTTATAGAAAACTCATTGAGTATTTACCCTCCACAATACATTCACTTTTCGAGCAGTGACGAACAGATTTTTTATCGGATAGATAAAATATACCTCAACCGAATAATCATCAATCTCACCAAAAATGCATTGCAAGCTGTACCGACAAGAGTACAACCAGAAATTCGGGTAACAATTGATAAAAAAGTAAATCGATTATTGATAAAAGTTTCTGATAACGGAAATGGAATTCCACCAGAAATTGGCAATAATATTTTTACACCAAAATTTACAACCAAAAATAGCGGAATGGGGATTGGCTTGTCGATGGTGAAAAAAATTGTCGAAGATTATAATGGTCTAATCCGCTTTGTGAGTGAAGAAGGAAAAGGAACTACTTTTATCATAAACTTCCCGATTGATGAATAAGACATCTCAACCATTCCGGTTCAAAGAATTTAGTATACATCAAGATAAAACCGCCATGAAGGTTGGCACAGATGGCGTTCTTTTGGGCGCTTGGGCATCAGTTTTTCAGGCTAAGAAAATTTTAGATGTTGGCACCGGAACCGGACTCATCGCACTGATGTTGGCACAGAGAAATCCTACCGCGATCATTGATGCTATCGAAATTGATGTTTCGGCTTACGAACAAGCCAAACACAATATACAAGAAAGTAAATTCCAGGAAAGAATTTCGGTTATTTTGACTGATTTTTCTACTTTTTCATCCGACCAAAAATACGATTGTATTGTTTCGAATCCGCCATATTTCGAGGAAAATAAGCGCATGCAAAACTCCGAAAGAAAAACGGCTCGCCAACAAAACAATCTATCCTATCATCAATTGTGCGAAAAAGCATCCGAATTGCTCGCTACAAATGGACGGCTGCAACTCATCCTACCGTTTGCTTCATTAGAAAACATACAAAAAGTTGCCAAAGGTTTTGGGCTATTCTGTAACAAAATTTGTTTTGTAAAAGGACACGAAAACGCAGCAATAATCCGTGTTTTACTCGAGTTTAGTTTTGAGGAAAAATCGTTAATAACTGAAGATTTAACCATCGAAAAAGAGCGACATATTTACACCGAAGATTATATAGCACTCACTAAAGCTTTTTACCTGAAAATGTAAACACCCTGCACATTGCTGTACAGGGTGTTTTTTATATATATTTTCGGTAGGATTAGATCGTTGGTCCTCCCGCTAATAATTCTTCGCTTGCAAATTCTTCGAATTTCTTGAAGTTTTCTTTGAATTTCCCCGCCAAGATCGTTGCATTCTTTTCGTAAGCTTCTTGCGAATCGAAAGATGTTGCTGGATCTAATTTTTCTGCTTCTACCCCTTCTACATTTTCTGGGATTTGGAATCCAAAGAAAGGATCTTTACGGAAAGTTGCCTTATCCAATTCACCACTCAAAGCAGCATTGATTACGGCACGTGTATCTTTTAGCGACATACGTTTTTTCTGTCCGTTCCATCCTGTATTGATCAACCAAACATTCACTTTACTGCTTTCTACTTTTTCGCTCAACATTTTCGCGTATTTGGTAGGATGCAATGGCATAAACGGCGCACCAAAACAGTTAGAGAAAGTTGTCTGAGGCTCGGTAATTCCGGCTTCTGTCCCAGCTACTTTCGAAGTATAACCCGAGATGAATAAATAAGCAGCTTGTTGCGCATTTAACTTCGCGATTGGAGGGAAAACTCCGTAAGCATCAAACGATAAAAAGAAAATATTTTTAGGGTTTTTACCTACTGACGGTACCGCAATATTTTCGATATAATCGATCGGATAACTCACTCGAGTATTTTCGGTAATTTCATCATTGGTATAATCAACCACGTTGCTTCCTTCTTCTAATTTCACATTTTCTAAAAGAGCTCCTTTTTTGATAGCACCAAAAATTTCTGGTTCTCCTTCTGCCGAAAGGTTGATTACTTTTGCATAACATCCACCCTCGAAATTGAAAACCGTATCATCGGCAGTCCATCCGTGTTCATCATCACCGATCAAACGACGATTTTTATCGGCCGATAAAGTTGTTTTCCCAGTACCCGAAAGTCCAAAGAACAACGCTGTATCCCCCTCATTCCCCGAATTGGCAGAACAGTGCATTGGCAATACATTTTTATCTACTGGTAGGATGAAATTCAGGGCAGAGAAAACACCTTTTTTCATTTCTCCGGTGTAACCTGTTCCTCCGTTTATGATAATTTTACGTTTGAAGTTGAGAATAGAAAAATTATGAGAAATTGTTCCATCTTCTTCTGGATTTGCCAAAAAAGATGGCGCATTGACGATTGTCCAATCTGCTTCACCAAAGTTTTTTAGTTCTTCTTCGGTTGGTCGGATAAACATATTGTAGATAAACAAGTTTGATCCTGGCGTTTCAGTGATTGCACGAATTTTTGTTTTGTAACGATCATCTGCACAAGCGTAGGCATCGCGCACATAAACTTCTTTGTTGCTAAGATGCTTCACGACTTTGTCGTACAAGCGATCAAATTTTTCAGCATCAAATGGGATATTAATTTTACCGTCCCACCAAACTGAATTTTCGGTAATTTCATCTTTTACGATGAAGCGATCTTTAGGCGAACGACCAGTAAATTCTCCTGTTAGGATGTTGATTGCACCCGAAGAAGTAACTTCTCCTTGGCCAATACGCACCATTTCGTTCTCTAATTCGTCTGCTGATAATTGATAGTTTATCTTCGCATTTTCTATTCCGTAAGCTGTAAGATCTAAACTCATTCTTTTTGTTGTTTTTTTTGGAAACTTTTTTTCGTAAAAAATAATCCTCAAAATTAAGAATAATTTTTTTATGATTACATTTGACATATATCAGCCAAAAATAAGCTAAAAAAGAGGTATTTTATAGAATCTTCTATGCAAGCATAATAAAAATAAATTGGATATTGATAAAAGTTTCTATTTTTGCAAAGAGTTTAAATCAAAAATTAAAAAAAAGTAATTATGTCTGACATTACATCAAGAGTAAAAGCAATTATCGTAGATAAGTTAGGTGTTGACGAAAGCGAAGTAACTTTAGAGTCTAGCTTCACTAACGATTTAGGTGCTGATTCATTGGATACAGTTGAATTGATTATGGAGTTCGAAAAAGAATTTGATATTCAAATTCCAGACGATCAAGCTGAAAAAATTTCAACTGTAGGTCAAGCGGTTAAATATATCGAAGACTTAAACAAGTAATATTCCTTATGGAATTAAAAAGAGTAGTAGTAACAGGTATCGGCGCGCTTACACCAATTGGCAATACTTACCAAGAATACTGGGAAGGACTAAAGAATGGTGTGAGTGGCGCTGCGCCTATTACGCTTTTTGATGCAACTCTTTTTAAGACACAATTTGCTTGTGAGGTTAAAAACTTCAATATTGAAGATCATTTTGACCGAAAAGAAGCGCGCAAAGTTGATCGTTGTGCCCAACTGGGAATTGTAGCTGCAAGAGAAGCTATTCAACATAGCCGCATCTTAGATGATGCAAATGTAAACAAAGAGCGTATCGGCGTGATATGGGGTTCTGGTATTGGCGGTATCAAAACATTTGAAGAAGAAGTATCAAATTTCGCAACAGGAAATGGAACACCACGTTTCAATCCGTTCTTCATCCCAAAGATGATAGCAGATATCACACCTGGTCATATTTCGATGGAATTTGGTCTTATGGGACCTAACTATACCACAGTATCGGCTTGTGCCTCATCCACGAATGCTATTATAGATGCTTTTATGCTTTTACGCTTAGGGAAAGCAGATGCTATCGTAACTGGTGGCTCAGAAGCAGCAGTAACAGCGTCGAGTATCGGAGGTTTCAATGCGATGCATGCCTTATCGACAAGAAACGATGATCCGAAAACAGCCTCAAGACCCTTTGACAAAGATCGCGATGGATTTGTGATGGGAGAAGGTGCAGGATGTATCATTCTCGAAGAATACGAACATGCCGTAGCAAGAGGAGCAACTATCTACGCAGAATTAGTAGGTACAGGTATGACGGCCGACGCACACCACATCACAGCCCCACACCCAGAAGGGAAAGGAGCCTTAAACGTGATGAAAGCTGCCTTAGACGACGCAAACATCAAAGCAGAAGAAATCAACCATATCAATATGCATGGTACTTCTACACCGCTTGGTGATATTGCAGAGTCTAAAGCAATCCAAACCTTATTTGGAGAACACGCTTACGATATACAGATCAATTCGACAAAATCTATGACCGGTCATTTACTTGGCGGGGCAGGAATTATCGAAGCTATTTCGACAATCGGAGCTATTAATAATAGTATTGTTCCTCCTACCATAAACCATTTTACGGATGATGAAAATCTAGACCCGCGAATGGATTATACCTTTAACAAAGCAAAAGAGAAAAATGTAGATTATGCATTGAGTAATACTTTTGGTTTTGGTGGACACAATGCATGTGTTATTTTTAAGAAGTTTAAGTAATGTTTTTTCTAAAAAAACTTTTTGGATGGCTTGACAAATCAAATCCGGAAAGTGAAAATCCAGACTTAGCTCAATTTGTCATACAATTGGTTGGTGTAAAACCGAAAGATATTCGCATCTACGAAGAAGCGTTTACCCATCGGTCTGCACAACGAAAAGATGACAAAGGACAGAACATCAATTTCGAGCGTTTGGAGTTTTTAGGAGATGCATTACTTGGTGCTTCTGCTGCGGTACATTTGTACAACAGCGCCCCCGATCGGCAAGAAGGTTATTTAACCAAAATGCGATCGAAAATCGTCTCTCGTAGACAACTGAATGAGGTTTCTAGAAAACTTCATCTCACAGAATTACTCATTCCTGCTAATAACTTGGCCAATTTGGGCGAAGATGTTAATGGCGATTTATTAGAAGCTTTTGTAGGTGCCATCTATGTAGATCAAGGCTTGGAGATTACCGAAAAGTTTATAACGCGCTACGTAATCGCTCCGTATATTGCAGATCTAGAAAAACTAGAACAGCGCATTGCTAGCCACAAAAGTCTAATATTAGAATGGAGTCAAAAAACCAAAAACAGTTTGCGTTTTAATACCTTCGAAGAACAAAACGCAGAAGATATACAAGTCTTTGTTTCTGTCGTCCGACTCAATGAAAAAGTGATTTCTAAAGGACGAGGAACTTCGAAGAAAAAAGCAGAAGAAAATGCTGCGAAACGTGCTTACTATTCTCTTCAAAAAAAAATAGAAAAAAA
>CCMH01000007.1 GCA_000751595.1 Weeksella massiliensis
TGCCTTGCGACAATGATTTGTAATATGGTGATGATTATTTTATTTTTCGAGAAGTTGTTGAAGGACAGTAATCGCGGATTCGGCAAGATTGGTTCCTGGTCCGAAAATAGCTTGCGCGCCTTTTTCGTACAAGAAGTCATAATCTTGTTTTGGGATAACGCCGCCTACCACAATAAAAATATCTGTACGACCGAGCAAAGAAAGTTCGTGAATAACTTCTGGAACTAAAGTCTTGTGACCGGCAGCCAAAGACGAAATTCCCAAAATATGCACGTCGTTTTCTACGGCTTGTTTAGCAACTTCTTTTGGTGTTTGGAAAAGCGGTGCAATATCGACATCGAATCCCATATCGGAGTAGGATGTAGCGACAACTTTTGCGCCACGATCGTGACCATCTTGTCCCATTTTGGCAACCATAATTCGTGGTCTTCTTCCTTCTTGTTCGGCAAATTGATCGGCTAATTTCCTTGCCTCTTCAAAACTATTCATATTGCTTGCTCCCATTGCATAAACTCCTTGTATTCCTCTTGTTTCTGCTCTATGACGACCATAAACACTTTCTAAGGCGTCTGAGATTTCTCCTAAAGTAACCCGTCTTCTAGCTGCTTCTATCGATAAAGCTAATAAATTTGTTTTTCCATCTTTTGCAGCTTGGGTAATTTGAGCCAAAATATCCTCTACTTTGGTCTGATCACGATTCGCTTTCACTTGATGTAAACGGTCTAATTGTTTCTGACGAACGCTGGTATTATCCACTTCTAAAATTTCGAATTCCTCTTGTTCTAATTGCGAACGGAAAGCATTAACACCAATAATTGCATCTTCACCAGAATCTATTTTGATTTGTTTTTTAGCGGCAGCTTCTTCAATTCTCATTTTCGGAATTCCAGCTTCGATTGCTTTGGTCATCCCACCTAATTCATTAACTTCCTGAATATATTCCCATGCTTGATTAGCCATTTCACTCGTTAAGCTTTCAATCATAAAACTACCTCCCATAGGGTCTGCGGTTCTACAAATTTGTGTTTCTTGTTGTAGGATGATTTGCGTGTTTCGGGCAATACGAGCAGAGAAATCAGTCGGAAGCGCAATGGCTTCGTCCAACGCATTGGTGTGCAGAGATTGCGTTCCACCCAAAGCAGCGGCCAAAGCTTCGATAGCTGTTCGGCCAATATTATTATAAGGTTCTTGCTCGGTAAGACTCCAACCAGAAGTTTGACAATGTGTACGAAGCATCAATGATTTTTTATTGGTTGGTTGGAATTCTTGCATTAATTTTGCCCAAAGCATTCGAGCTGCTCTCATTTTTGCAATTTCTTGAGTGAAATTCATACCAATAGCCCAAAAGAATGATAAGCGAGGAGCAAAATCATCTACTTTGAGGCCTGCAGCGATCCCGGTTTTTACATATTCGTATCCATCAGCAAGGGTATAAGCCATCTCTAGTACCGGTGTTGCGCCTGCTTCTTGCATATGATAACCAGAAATAGAAATCGAATTGAAACGCGGAATATGTTGAGAGGTATATTCGAAAATATCAGCAATAATTTTCATTGATGCCGTAGGCGGATAGATATAAGTATTTCTAACCATAAATTCTTTCAGGATATCATTTTGGATAGTTCCTGAAAGTTGGGCTTGATCAACTCCTTGTTCTTCTGCAGCAACGATATAAAAAGCAAGAATAGGCAATACAGCGCCATTCATTGTCATCGAAACCGAAATTTTATCGAGCGGAATAGAATCGAAAAGAATTTTCATATCTTCTACGGAATCTATTGCTACACCGGCTTTTCCGACATCGCCCACAACCCGTTCATGGTCAGAATCATAACCACGATGCGTAGCTAAATCAAACGCAACCGATAAACCTTTTTGTCCGGCAGCTAAATTTCTTTTATAAAAAGCATTGGATTCTTCGGCCGTAGAAAATCCTGCATATTGACGGATTGTCCATGGCTGACGAACGTACATAGTGGTATAAGGTCCACGCAAAAAAGGAGCAACACCCGATAGAAATTCGGTTTGTTTTAGGTCTTTCACATCCTCATACGTGTACAGATCTTTTACTTGTACGCTATCCAATTCTATGGTATTTGATGGTTGTTGATTGAATGTCAACTTCCTATCAAAATATAATTGAGAAAAATCTATTTTTTGCTTCATGGGTCTAAGATAAAAAAAAGACACCTAATTTTAGGTGTCTTCGTGGTCTATTTTTTCTAGGTAGGAGAACCTAAACAAGAAATACTGAAACGTTAATAATTGATATCGATGAGTGAACTAAGCGGAATCAAAACTCCATTTTTGATTTGTAAATATTTATCGGTTACCGACCAAACGGTGGTTTCTATTTTTTTCGGACCTTGATCGGTCTGAAATGTAATATATGATTTTGCTTTGAACTCATTTCCTAATCTTTCTGCACCGATTAATTTTTCTTGCAACACGTGTCTTTCTTCTTTTGGTGCGGTGAGAAATTTATAGTTTTGCACGTCTTCCTTTGCGATTAATTCCACTTTCATAATTTTCTTTTTTCCAATATTTATAGATAAATATATCAATATATATGATATTTATCAAGTAGGGAAGAGCAAATTTTTATCCAAAATAGAAAAATAATCATCAAACTTATCATCCTACTTCTACCAAAATGCTAAAAAGTGTACCTTTGCAAAATGGGAAACAATGAAAACTTCAAATCGGGATTTGTCAATATTATCGGCAATCCGAATGTTGGGAAATCGACATTAATGAATTTATTGATGAAAGAGCGTTTGGTGATTGCGACACACAAAGCGCAGACGACGCGTCATCGTATAAAAGGGATTCTTACCGGAGAAAATTATCAGATTGTCTTTTCGGATACGCCAGGTGTTTTAGATCCGGCGTATGAATTGCAAAATCTAATGATGGATTCTGTGAAAGAGTCGTTGGTGGATGCCGATGTTTTGCTCTATGTAGTAGAAGTGGGCGAACAACGAATGAAGAATGAAGATATCTTCGAGAAGATACAGAAAACCAATGTACCGACTTTGGTATTGCTCAATAAAATAGATTTAGTTTCCCAAGAAAAACTCGATCAAGCGGTAGAACATTGGCATACTTTATTGCCTAATGCGCAGATTTTACCAATTTCTGCCAAAGAAAATTTCAATATCGATTTGTTGATTAATAAAATTATCGAGTTCTTACCCAACGGCCCGATGTATTATCCGGAAGATCAGTTGACCGACCGTTCGGAACGATTTATTGTGAATGAAGTGATTCGAGAAAAAATTCTTTTGCATTATGACAAAGAAATTCCGTACGCTGTAGAAGTGGTGACCGAACGCTTCAAAGAAGAAATGACGATGATCTATATAGAAGCCGATATTTATGTAGAGCGCGATTCGCAAAAGGGAATTATCATTGGCCACAAAGGAGAAGCTTTGTCTAGAGTAGGAAAGGAAGCGCGAGAAGAACTAGAAAAGTTTTTCGATAAAAAAGTCTTCCTTAAACTGTATGTAAAAGTGAAAAAAGATTGGCGCAAACGCGACAACGATCTTCGCCGATTTGGATATTAATTTTTTTATTTTCGGTAGGATGTAAATTAGTACCTGAAAATGATAACCAAAAGAAAATCTGTAAACTATCCGATATCCAAAGGTAATTTTGTAACTTTAACCTATAAGTTAAGTTGTTGATTTACCAAGTGTTTACTAAAATAATAAACTGGATATGAAAAAAATATTGTTTCCTACAGATTTTTCTGCAGCGGCAGATAATGCATTTCTTTATGCGTTGAATTTAGCCAAATTATACGACATAGATATTGATGTTCTGCATGTTACCTCGAATGTTTATCTTGATACACAAGAAGATGATCGAGCAAAATTCAATGATTATTTAGAATATCTAGAAGCGATCAAAGATCAGCAAAACGAACATTTCGAAATCGATCTTCAAGGTTTTTTCGAGTCAGGTGATTTGGTGATCAATTTGCAAGCAATGCTCAGCAAACAAGATTATTTGTATGTAGTGATGGGGACGGAAGGTGCAAATACGTTGAATGATAAGTTGTTGGGTGCGAATACAATAAGTGTTTTCAATGTGAGTTCTGTTCCAGTTTTAGCCATTCCGAAAAATATTGTTTTTAAACCCCAAAAACGCTTAGGTTTTGCAAGTCGTTTTCTCGAAAAAGAACGTCCAACCTTAGAGAAATTAATCGTTTTGGCCAAGCACAACGGTGGACCGCTAGAATTGGTTCATATAGCCAAAGATGGCGTTTTGGATGGTGAAACAGCTTTGGTAAAAAATACGTGGGACAAAGAATTTAGCGACGAAGATTTAGAAATTACTGTCCTTTTCAATAGAAATATCAACGAAGGAATTGCTGATTTTGTCACCGAAAAGAAAATAGATGTTTTGTGTCTTATTCATCGTGATATGAATAGTATCGAACGTATTTTTAAGGGAAATCATAGTAAGAAATTATTACAATCTCTTCAGATTCCGATTTTGGTTTATCCCGAAATTGTTTAATTATCCTAACAAAAAACTTCTAATTTTCAGTTTTAGAACCAACTATTTTACATGACAACAGACCAAAAAAAGAAACAATTACGCAAACATAAAACCATTGCAACCGGACTTTTTGTGTTGATGACCTTGCTATATTTATGGATGGTCTATCTGCAACAAGAAACCCCAAAACCTTGGGTGGGTTATGTGAAAGCTTTCTCAGAAGCCGCTATGGTAGGGGCTTTGGCAGATTGGTTTGCCGTAACTGCACTTTTTCGTTATCCTTTGGGACTGAAAATTCCTCATACCAATCTTATCGAAAGAAGTAAAAATGCAATCGGAGATAATCTTGGAAATTTTGTACAAACGAACTTCTTGATTCCTGCAAATATTCGTCCTTATATCGAAAAGTTAGACGTTGTAAGTTTTGCAAATAATTGGTTGAAAAAATCAGACAATCAACTTTTGTTAGAAGACGAATTGATGAATGTCGCATCGAAAATTATTCGCGATTTGAATGATGAAGATGTTGTGAATTTTCTGAGTGATAAAGGTGGTGAAGTGCTTCGGCAATTCGATTTGCAAGCGCTTGTTGTTTCTTCGGTTAACTATATGCTCGACCGAAATAAACATACCGAAATCATCAATGCACTTTTGCCGAAAGCTATTGATTATATGTACGATAGCAACGGAATGATCAAAGAAAAGTTAGAAGAAAAACATCCGATAATTTCAATGTTTGCAGGGAAACGAATTTCGAAAGGTGTGGTCGAAGGTGTAGTAAGTTTTTTAGAAGAAATACAAAAAGATGAACAGCACGAATTTCGTCAAAACATCGAAAAAAGTTTGAGAGAAACTGCTGATAAAATTTCAACATCACCCGAATGGAAAGAGCGACTTTCGGCTATGCGCGATGATTTTATTACCGAGCAACGAATGAGGGATTATGCAACGGATTTATGGAAAGCGCTGAAGGAAAATCTTACCCAAAGTTTCGAAGAAGAAAATTCGACGATGCGAAATTATCTTCGTAAAAATATCGAAAAATTAGCCCTTACTTTAGAAACCGATAACGAACTACAACGCAAACTAAACGGTTGGATTCGCTTGTTCATTTACCGCTTAATTCTAAGAAATGTTGGCGAAGTAGAATTGCTAATTAGTAAAACGGTCGACAATTGGTCGGGTAGAGAATTAAGTGATAAATTAGAATTAGAAGTTGGGAAAGATCTCCAATATATTCGTGTCAATGGAACTTTGGTTGGTGGTTTAGTCGGATTAATAATTTATACGATCACCCAACTTATCATCCACTAAAACTGTAATTTTTCTCGTTTTTTTCTCTCTTCTTCTCGTTGTTCGATTTCTTTCTGAGTTTGTAAATATTTCTCCTTTTCTTCTTTTGGTAATTTATTGATAAGTAATTCTTTAGCTTCTTTTAGAATGCCTTTGTAGATGGTAGGATCAGAATTATAATACTCATAACTTGCCTCGAAATCTTCTAAAGATACTTGATGTTTTTTGAGCACCGCTAAACCATTTTGTGCATAACTTTTCAGGTCTTGATTTTCATAGCCATTTTGCATCATCGTTTGGTGCAGATACAAATCGCTCATCAGGCTTGTCATTTCTTTTTTAGAGACCAAGTTTTTTGGTTTCGGAATATTTGCTTCTTCACAAGCAAGGAGAAAGAAACTTACTAATACTATCGGTAGGATTTTTTTCATAGTTTACCAAAAATTTTACTTAGTCGAAGTGCAATTACACCAAAAACAGCTTCGCCCATAATGTTAGAACTTATTTTCGATTCACCCAAAACACGATTCGTGAAAATGATCGGTACTTCTACCAATCGAAATCCTTTTACCCAAGTTCTATATTTCATTTCTATCTGAAATCCATATCCTTTGAATCGAATTTTGTTCAAGTTCAAATCTTTTAACACTTCTGCACGATATCCTACAAAACCCGCCGTGCTATCATGGATCGGTAAACGCGTAATGAGGCGAACATATTTCGACGCAAAATACGACAACAAAACTCTGTTCATCGGCCAATTGACCACATTAACACCGGTAAGGTAGCGCGAACCAATAACCATATCGGCTTGGGTCTGAAGAGTTTGCAACAAGTTAGGAAGATCTTTCGGATTGTGAGAAAAATCGGCATCCATCTCGAAAATATAATCGTACTGATTTTTTATAGCCCACTGAAAACCATGCACATACGCACGCCCTAAACCGTCTTTCACTTTTCTTACTTCTAAAAATAAACGATCCGGAAACTGTTCTTGTAAAGAGCGAACAATCTCAGCAGTTTTGTCGGGCGAATTATCGTCCACAACCAAAATATCAAAACGAGGTTGCAACTGTAAAACGCTTTTTACAATGGATTCGATGTTCTCTTTTTCGTTATAAGTTGGGATGATGACCAAGTTTTTGGGCATTGACTATAAATTTGAGTGAACAAAGATAAACAATACTTAAGTTCTTTGTTTATTTTTGTAAAAGATTATGCAGCTAGTAGACTTAATACCAATTGCGCGTTTTGCGCCCACACCCGACTGGGTCTTATATGTCTTAGTGGGATGTTTGTTGATGATTTGTGCCATAAAATTTTTATTCGCCAGTAATTTTCATGCCTTGAGCAACCGAAACGAGTACATGAATTTTGCAGATGACAACACTTTTGTGTTTAGTATGGTAATCAATGTGCTGAATGTTGTATTGATAACGTTGTTGATTATCAATTTTTTTGATATTAATTTTAGTCAACATATTCAGTATTCATTTACCAAATTCCTCATCGTCTTAGGCATCGTTACTGCGGTAATGCTTGTGAAGGTAATTTTAGAATTATTTTACCATAACGCATTTTACGAAGAACAAGATTTTCAGTTCTTTTTCAATTCCTCGAGTTATGTCAACGCCCGAAATGTTTTAATTTTGATTGTGTTGTGTTTTCTGTTTTTCTACAGTCCAATCCCGCAAGTATATATCATCATATCTGCAGCAACTCTTTTAGTAATTAATCGGTTATGGGAATTGTTTTATCGTTACGTTGCGCAAAAAAACAATTTTTCTAAGATTTGGTATCATAATATTTTGTACCTTTGCACTCTAGAAATTTTACCCATTTTAGTCCTCATAAAATTGTTGTACACGGGTCAGGTAATCTAATTTATACTATGCGAGTAAAGTCAATATTAGTTTCACAACCTAAACCTCAAAGCGATTCTTCCCCTTATTATGATTTGGAGAAGAATAATAAAATCAAAATTGATTTTAGACCTTTTATACAGGTAGAAGGTGTAGATGCAAAAGATGTACGTCATCAAAAGATTGATTTCAGTCGAATTACAGCGGTTATTTTTACTAGCCGTAATGCGATTAATCATTTCTTTAGATTGGCAGAAGAGTTGCGTTATACAGTTCCCGATTCTATGAAGTATTTCTGTGAGTCGGAAGCAATTTCCTTCTATTTGCAAAAGTATATTGTTTATAGAAAAAGAAAAGTTTTTACAGGAGAAAAAACATTTGCCGACTTAGTGCCTTTATTGAAAAAGCACAAAGACGAAAAATTTTTATTGCCTTGTTCTGATGTAATGAAAGATGAAATTCCGAACACCTTGAACAATCTAAAATTAGATTGGCAAAAAGGAATTTTATTCCGAACAGTGTCAAGTAATTTGTCTGATTTAGAAGATGTTAAATACGATATTTTAGTGTTTTTCACTCCATCAGGAATAAAATCTTTGTTCGAAAATTTTCCAGATTTCAAACAAGAAAATACCCGAATTGCTGCGTTTGGTAAATCGACGGTCGATATGGCAAAAGAATTGGGCTTGCGAATAGATATCGAAGTTCCGACTAAGGAAACGCCGTCCATGACGATGGCCTTAGAAAAATATGTAAAAGAAGTAAACAAAGGAAAATAAGTAAAAAAAGGGAAATAAGTATTTCCCTTTTTTTTATAAACTTTTCCTGCCTTATCTTTACCTACAAGTAAAAATCCTAATGAAAAACCGATGGCTTATAGAACCTCAACCCAAAGAAGAGGATATCCTACATTTGCAAAACCTTATCAACGTGCCAGAAGCTTTGGCTGTTGTCCTGTTGCAACGTGGAATTAATACTTTCGATTTAGCCAAAACGTATTTCAGACCTTCTTTAGAAAAACTTCCCGATCCTTTCTTGATGAAAGATATGGATCTCGCCATTGAACGGCTGCAAAAAGCCATCGAAAATCAAGAAAATATTTTGATTTATGGAGATTATGATGTCGATGGAACAACGGCGGTAACTTTAGTCTATGAATATTTATCCAACTATTATTCGAAATTAAGTTATTATATCCCAGATCGTTATCAGGAAGGGTATGGCGTTTCGGTACAAAGTATCGACTTTGCTCATGATAATGATGTGAGTCTAATCATTGCCCTCGATTGTGGAATAAAAGCTTTGGATAGGATAGAATATGCCAAAACAAAAGGAATCGATTATATTATTTGCGATCACCATTTGCCCGGAAAAGAAATTCCGGCGGCTGTCGCTGTACTCGATCCCAAAAGAAAAGATTGTCCCTATCCGTACAAAGAGCTTTCGGGTTGTGGAGTTGGTTTCAAGTTGATGCAAGCATTTGCCATTCACAATCAGTTGCCTTTCGAGACTTTGGCGCCTTCGTTCGATTTGTTGGCCGTGAGTATCGCTGCTGATATTGTTCCGATTACAGGAGAAAATAGAATTTTAGCTCATTTCGGATTGAAAAGAATTAACGAACAACCTCGCCCAGGTTTTGCTAAAATGATTCCCGATAATATTCAGAAAAATCTCAATATCTCCAACTTGGTTTTTACAATTGCTCCGAAAATTAATGCTGCTGGTAGGATAGAACACGCCTCAGATGCTGTGAGATTGATGCTGAGTAAAGATGATTACGAAGCTGTAAGATATCTTAATAAAATAAAAAAATTAAACGAACGTCGTCGAGATTTAGATTCAGATATTACCGATGGAGCAATCGAACAATTGAACGAGATCGATCATAGTCTAACTTATACCACCGTTGTTTATGATCCAGAATGGAACAAAGGAGTGATTGGGATTGTTGCTTCGCGTTTGGTGGATTTGTATTATAAACCTACTTTGGTTTTTACCAAAGGGAATGATGGCGAATTGGTAGCTTCGGCTCGTTCTGTCAAAGGGTATGATTTGTATCAAGCCCTGAATCTGAACTCACAATTTCTCGAAAAGTTTGGTGGCCATATGGCTGCTGCAGGTTTGTCTTTGAAAGAAGAGAACTTTTTGGCTTTCCGAGAAAGTTTCGAAGAAACCGTGAAAAATTCTATCCAAGAATCTCAAAGAATTCCTACCATAGAAATCGATAAAGAAATAAAACTAAAAGAAATTAATTCTTCTTTTAAAAAGATTTTATACCAAATGGGACCTTTCGGGCCCGAAAATATGAATCCTACTTTTTTGTCCAAAGACCTTGTTGCAACTGATGTTCGCGCGATGGGAAAAGAAGGTGAGCATTTGCGTTTTTTTGCGCATCAAAGAATAGAAAGAATGACTTTTCCTGCAATAGGCTTCAAGTTGGGTGATAAAAAAGCAAAACTTATTTCAGGAATTCCTTTTGATGCGGTGTACACTTTAGAGCAAAATTTCTGGCAAGGAAAAGCTTCTTGGCAAATGAATATAAAAGATATTCGTTTTCGAGATTGATCGGATTTATTTTTTGCCTTCTACAATCAAAACCATTTCACCTTTCAGGGTGCGTTGCTCCGTGATTTGAATCAATTCGGCTAAAGTTCCACGTAAGGTTTCTTCGAATTTTTTCGAAATTTCTCTCGATAAACTTGCATGCCTTTCGGCTCCGAAATAGCTTGCCAAATCATGTAAAGTTTTGCCTATTTTGTGAGGAGATTCATAAAAAACCAAGGTGTTCTTTTCATTCGCTAAGAATTCTAATTTGGTTTTTCTTCCTTTTTTAACTGGTAAAAATCCAACAAAAGTAAACTCATTATTCGGTAATCCAGAAACCACCAACGCAGGGACAAAAGCCGTTGCGCCTGGTAAACATTCTATAGAGATTTTGTGGTCTACACAAGCTTTAGCCAATAAAAAACCAGGATCAGAAATGCCTGGCGTTCCGGCGTCTGTAATCAAAGCGATTTGTTGTCCGTTCTGCAATTGCCTAACAATATCTTCTGTCGCCTGATGCTCGTTATGCATATGATAGGCGCGCATCGGAGTAGAAATTTCATAATGTTTCAATAAAATACCACTATTTCGGGTATCTTCTGCCAAAATTACATCCACCGATTGCAATATTTCTACAGCCCGAAAAGTCATGTCTTTTAAATTTCCTACCGGAGTAGGGACAAAATATAATTTTCCACTCATAGCGCAAAGATAATCGAAAAAGGTGGAAGTTTTTGGTAGGATATTTTTTTAGTTAACCAATAAATCCATCAAATCATCGATAAAATCATCATTGATTTTGTTCAAAGCATTGTTGATTGTTTCTTTTGGAACATCTACTTTTGATTGGATCACCAAAACCGTTTTGAAACCACTCACACCCATCACCAATCCTTTTACACGATCTTGATTTTCTTGTAGCGCAACTTCTACCGTTTTACTTCCTTTTTTCAGGTGAATTGGTCGTTGATATTGATCTCCTTGCACAGAAGATTTTAGGTCACGCATCACACGATTCATTTTTCCGTCGGAAACATCTGTCATCACGAAAATTTTAGATGATTTTAGGTAATCGGTAAATTCCTGATTATTGCTCAGTTTTCCTAAAGCTTTTACCGCAATTGCGGGTACAGAAACCAAGGTTCCTTGCTTGTTGTATTTGTCATAAAACGCAGGCATACTCGTTACCGTACAAGAGGTCATCAAAACTAAAACGCCAAAAAATAAAATAAGATTTTTCTTCATCATACGAACTTTTTATGAGGAAGTCTTTACAATTCTTATGCCCGAATTTTCGGATTGTTTTGGTAGGATGAAATTTAGGACGTAGAAGATAGGTTATCGAAAATTATTTTCTCTAAACTAGTGTCGTCTAAACCAACTAATTCATTGAGCTGATGGATGGTAGCATGCTCGATAAACGCATCTGGATAACCGAAATTTTCTATTTTCCCGTCGTATTCTAAAGCGTTTAAATTCGCAAGAATTGTGTGGCCTAAACCTCCGTTGAGGATTCCATCTTCGAAAGTAAGCACCGTTCGGAAATTCATTAAATCTGCTAAAACCTCTTTGTTAATTGGTTTGATAAAGATAAAATCGACGAGCGTAATTTTTGCTTCGAGTTGATGTTGATGAATAATTTTTCGGATTCGATCGGCTATTTTTCCACACGCACAAATGGCTATTTCTGTTCCTTTGCTTCTTTTCTTAGTTTCACCAATGGTGAGTTTTTTCGGAAGATGATTTTCTTGGTAATGACTGATTTCTTCTTTCGCAAAACGAATAGCAAAAGGTTGTTGCGTGTATTGAGCCGTATATAATACATCGATAAAATCTTCTCGATTACTCGCTGTTGTCACAATCATATTCGGAATACTATTTAGAAAACTCAAATCAAAATAACCATGATGGGTCGCTCCATCAGATCCTACAAAACCAGCTCTATCAATACACAAAACGACCGGTAGATTTTGCAATGCAATATCGTGAATCAGTTGATCATAAGCTCTTTGCAAGAAGGTGGAATAAATGGCAACATAGGGTAAGCAATTTTGGGTTGCTAAACCTGCGGCAAAGGTAAGGGCATGTTGTTCTGCGATTCCGACATCGAAAACCCGATCTGGGAAACGTTGTTTCAGTTCTACTAAATTACTTCCGGTAAGCATTGCTGGCGTGATGGCAACCAAATCTGCGTTGTGTTCCATCAACTTTTGCATGGTTTCGCCAAAGACTGTTTGATAGGTAATTTGGGTAGGATGAGGAAGAATTTCGCCAGTTGTTTTATTAAACTTGCCAGGAGAATGCCATTTTACCTGATCTTCTTCTGCATTTTTATACCCTTTCCCTTTGGTGGTTTTTAGGTGAACAACTTTTGGACCTTTGGTATTATCAGCTATTGTGAAAGCGCGGAAAAGATCATTGAAAGAATGTCCATCAAAACTACCTAAATAATGCAGATTGAGATTCTCGAAAATATTGGGTCGTTGATTATCGAGTTGTGCGAAATGCTTTTTCAATCCTCCTACCGAAGGATCAATTCCGATAGAATTATCATTGAGGATTATCAAAACATCTAAATCTGTATCTCCTAAATGATTCATCGCTTCCATCGCCATCCCCGAAGTAATCGAGGCATCGCCAATAACTGCGATATGTTTTCGGTTGCGATGATGCAAACTGTCAGCGGTCGCCATCCCAATAATGGCCGATAAAGATGTAGAAGAATGGCCGACTCCAAAAGCATCGAACTCACTTTCTGTACGAACTGGAAAACCTGCAATTCCGTGTTGCTGGCGCAAGGTGAAGAAATTTTCTTTTCTACCCGTTAAGATTTTATGCGGATAAGCCTGATGACCTACATCCCAAATAAGCAAATCTTCGGGAGTTTGATAATGATAATGCAGAGCAATACTAAGTTCTACAACTCCCAAACTTGCACCCAAATGGCCTGGTTTCACCGAGAGCGTATCGAGGATAAAATCGCGGAGTTCGTATGCCAATTCGGGTAGCTGCTGAACGGATAATTTTCGTAAGTCGCTAACGGTTCGGATATTTTCTAAAAGTGTTTTCATTCTTCAAACCACAAAAATACATTAAAATCGCATAGAAAGTCGTATCTTTGCTTGTTACAAAATAAGCAAAAATGTTCCAAATTGGTAAAACCCTCGTTTCAGAAGAATTATTAAAAGAAGAGTTCGTTTGTAATTTAGCCAAATGCAAAGGAATTTGTTGTGTAGAAGGTGATGCAGGTGCGCCTTTGGATTTTGAAGAGTTGGATATTTTGGATGATATCTACGAAGACGTAAAACCTTTTTTGCGCAAAGAAGGAATAGACGTTATCGAGCAAGAAGGAAAATATACGATTGATGAAGATGGCGAATGGACAACTCCTTTGGTCAATCATCAAGAATGTGCTTATTTGGTTTTTGAAGAAAATGGTTACTCGAAGTGCGGAATAGAAAAAGCCTATGAAGCTGGTGTAATCGATTATAAAAAACCAATTTCATGTCATTTATATCCAGTTCGTGTTAAGGAATATTCAAATTTTAGTGCTGTGAACTACCATGTGTGGGATATTTGTTCAGATGCTTGTACCTTAGGCAAAGAATTGCAAGTAAACGTAGCGCAATTTACCAAAGATGCTTTGGTGCGCAAGTTTGGACAAGCATGGTACGATGAACTCATGGAAATTCAGGAAGCTTATATAAACCCAAAAAAATAAAAAATTATGTCTATATCAAGAGCAAGAAGATCGACTGATGCGATCGAGCGAATTTATATATCTATGCGTCACTTATTTCATCGTGGCGTTTTTCGTGTTTCAGGAAAACCAGGAACTATTTTACGTGGACTGTTGTATGAAATAAATCCAGAAATTTACGGTACGATGACGGATCCTGAGAAAGTAGAGCTCAATGGATTGATGTATGTTCTCGATCGTTTGCCAGAAGGAATTGTCGAAACACCTTTTGTTAATTTTACTGCCGATGAAGGTTATGATCGTTCTATTTTTACTCCGATTATTCCAAAGAAAAGAAGACGTTTTTGTTATCGTATCGATGAAGATCAAATGAATATCGAGATAACACGAGGACGATCAGAAGTGTATGATATTCTTACACATTTAACGTTTTTATACAACGAAGCAGATAAAATTGCCAATCGTGCATTTAATAATACTTCTCTTAATAAACATCGAATTTGGGAGCAAATAGAAAATATTGCCCTCAACAATGTAGAGCTCAATCGCAAAGAAAGAGAAATTTCTTTGATGCATTTGGCAACCATCTTAGGTAGAACCTTCGAGGAAACACAAGCTGTACATAAATATTTTAGTGAACCAAACGATAAAGAAAAATTCTTTAAGATTGTTTATTGGATGGGTAAAACCAGTCAACAAGACGAGTTGGGTGTGAAAAAACGTGAAATCAATTTCACGTCTACGCTTCGCGAATCAATTGGTCATCACATGATCGGAGAGTCGTGGGCAAATGACATCAAAAAAGCTTTGTTGAAAAATAATCTTCACGAGAAAAACCTTCATATCATTAGTGCCAATATGCACTCGGTGATGAATTTATTGTTTGCGTTTGATGCCTTGAATACAACATATTCACCCAAAACAGATTTGGATCTTTTCAAAGAAATTTCTGCTGAAAAGAACAAAATCATGCGCGAAGAAATTAATCGATTCTCACAAGAGAATGGACTTATTCCGATCAAAGATCAATCAGGAACCAATATCGATGTGCAAATTATTGATTTGGAAAAAGTAAATGTCGTGAATTCTGCATTTTCTTATGCCAAAGATAAAAGTAATGATGTGTTGATTGTGATGGATTATGCTTTTGGAGAACAAGCTTTCGAAGCGATGGATGAATTACTGAAACCTTACAAAACCGGAAAAACTCATTTCAAAATGAATGTGAAGTCGGTTTCGATAATGGGGAAAGCAGGTATTTTAGAAGGAGTGAAAGGAGATATTATGATTCCGACAGCGCATGTTTTCGAAGGTACAACCGATAATTATCCGTTCGAGAATGAATTGTCTTTAGAAGATTTCAAAGGAAGTCGTTTAGGAGTTTTCGAAGGAACGATGATTTCAGTTCTCGGAACTTCTCTTCAGAATAAAGATGTTCTAGAGTATTTCAAACATTCGTCTTGGGATGCGATCGGACTAGAAATGGAGGGAGCGCATTACCAAAAAGCAATTCAGATTGCCTCTAAAATTCGTCATCATATCGATGCAGACGTCAAAGTATTGTACGCGTATTATGCATCCGACAATCCGCTAGAAACCGGAAGTACTCTGGCTTCGGGAGGATTAGGATTGACCGGTGTAAAACCAACGTATCTAATCACACAAAAAATTCTCGAAAAAATAATTAAATAAACTACCTTTCGCGGTAAAATAAAAAAAGATGGTAAAATTTTCCATAGTAGGATTCGGACATATCGGTAAAGTTCATTATCAGGCGATTAAAGATACTGTCGATGCAAAATTAGTCGCAATAATTGATGTGTTCGAGCCGATATTGGAGGAAGAAGATAATACTGATTTTGTTTATTATTCTTCACTAGAAAATTTTTTAGAGAACGATACCGAAACCGATGTGGTGGTTATTGCAACCCCAAACGGCATGCATCATGCTCATGCGATTAGCTGTTTACAAGCCGGGAAAAATGTGTTGATAGAAAAGCCTTTAGCGCTCAATATGGCAGATGCACAAGCGATTTTAGCTGCGGCCGAAAAAGCCAATAAACGCGTTTTTTCTTCAATGCAATTACGATTTTCACCTGTGGTGCAATACGTGAAAAATGCATTGGATCAGAAAGCTTTAGGCGAAATTTATATGGTGAATATCCAATGTTATTGGAATCGAAACAAAAACTACTATAAATTACGCGAATGGCACGGAAGTGAAAAAATGGACGGTGGCGTTCTTTTTACACAATTTTCGCATTTTATTGATATCATGAATTTTTGGTTTGATGATGTGCAATGTGTAAATTCTGAGCAATATAATTTTAATCATCAAGGGATTACAGAATTTGGCGATAGTGGGAAACTAGATTTTATGGCCGATTCTGCGCACGGACACATGGTGTACACAACAGCGACTTTTAATAAAAATTTCGAAAGTACCATTACCATCATCGCCGAAAAAGGAAGCCTAAAAATTGGGGATCAATACCTGAATAAATTATTGTACGCGGATCTGAAACATTTGTGTTGTTCGGACAAGTTGAGTACCGAGCAAAAGAATTTTCATCCTAATGCGATGAGAGAACTTGTAGAAGCTTTGACCGAAAATAAACCTTCTATTTTAGATGGAAAATTTGCACTGAATTTAGTACAGTTTATTACCGATGCCAACGAAATGGCAGCCAAAAAAATAATGCAAGAACAATGAATTTTCATACAAGAAAATGGGTGAAACCCGAAGATTTAAATCCGAATAAATCTCTTTTTGGAGGACGATTATTGGCTTGGATAGACGAAGAGGCAGCGTTGTATTCGATCATTCAGTTAGAGAATTCGCATGTCGTAACCAAATATATGTCCGAAATTAACTTTCAGGCATCGGCTAAGCAAGGAGATATTATCGAGATTGGATTAGAAGTTGTTAAATTTGGACGAACTTCTTTGGTGCTCAAATGTGAGGTGAGAAATAAAATGACTCATCAAACCATTATTACCGTTGACAATATTACGATGGTAAATCTCGATGCCAACGGTAAACCTATTCCGCATGGCAAAACAGAAATCGAATATGTTGTCGATCGATTAGGAAAATCCAAATAAAAATAAATCAGAAAAGATAAAAAAAGAGTTGTTGTTAGTTCAACAACTCTTTTGGTATTTTAGCAATCGGAATTGGTTGAATTTTGTGTTGATTGATTCGATTAAGACGACTATAAATTTCGAAAACTTCTTTTTCTCTTCCAGAAAAATCATCAGCTTTTTTCACTAAATCATGCATTTTCATTGCCCATTCTAATTCATCATAATTAGCACCCAACTGATCTTCATCCGAGCGATCATCGCCAAAAAGCCCATCGGTAGGTTTTGCAATTCGAATACTTTCATCAATCCCAAGAAAATCAGCAATTTCGTACACTTGCGATTTTAGTAAATCAGCAATCGGACTTACATCAACACCACCATCGCCATATTTTGTAAAAAATCCCACCCCGAAATCTTCTATTTTATTCCCCGTTCCTGCGACCAAATATCGGTTGAGACCGGCGAAATAATACAAAGTTGTCATGCGTAAACGCGCGCGCGTATTGGCTAATGTTAGAGCTAATTGTGGATGATTTTCGTCTTGAGGAACTGCTGTGCGAAACTCATCAAAAGTAGTGGTGAGATTTACTTCGAGCGAAGAAATCGTATCGAATTTAGTTTTCAGCCATTCGATATGGGTTTTTGCTCGCTGAGCTTGTGATGCTTCTTGATGAATCGGCATTTCTAGATTGAGTAGCGGGTAGCCTGTCATGGCACACAAGGTAGAAGTTACCGCAGAATCTATCCCACCAGAAATCCCAATTACATAGCCTTCTTGATGCGCGTTTTCTAAATAAGTTTTGAGCCAATTCACTAAGTAATCGACTACTTTTGCAGTTTGCATAGTTTTCTCTTTCTTCAAAGATAATCAAAAACGAATCTTTTTTTATGGTTCAATTTCATAAAAAAGACTTATGTTTATCTCTCTATAAAATAAATTCTAACAATGAGAACACTCTTTTTTTCAATCTTATTTGTCGGTTTTTTGGTAGGATGTAAAGAAACCAAAACAGATGCAGTTGAGGTGCCCGAAACCGAAGCAGAAGCAATAACCTCAGAAGCAGCCCCTTCTACCGAAGTTGGCTTGAATCCTGAACATGGACAACCGAACCACCGTTGCGATATTCCGGTAGGAGCACCTTTGGATACGCCGGTACAGAATGCAAGTTCTTCGGCTGCGCCCGAATATAATCCGAACAATCCTTTTGCACCCAATTCTTCTGCAACCGCAGTACCTGAAGGAAATACGCGAATAAATCCGCGACATGGAGAAGAAGGACATTTGTGCGAATATCCGGTCGGAGCAAGGATTCCAGCATAATTTTACACAAATCTTTTTCCTACCAAGAAATGTCTTATTTTTGTAGCTACAAGTAAAGAAAAAATGGGACGAATAGTAGCAATTGCTTTTCTGTGTGTGCTTCTTTTGGGGTGCAAAAAAAATAATGCCAATCGCTGGAATATCACACCAGAGCACAAAGTAGAAGTGGTGGTGCACGATATAAGTAAAAACTTTTTCAATGTTGATATACCTTTATCGACATTAAAAACGGATTATCCTTTTTTCTTCGATAATTCGTCCGATTCTATTTGGGAGGCTCAACGTCGAGATCCGAAAGAGCTTTCGATTTATCATAAAAGTTTAGAAGCTTTCGGAGGTTTGCCAGAGTTTAGTCAAGAAATCAATCCGTTGTTTTCTCGTTATTTGCATTATTTTCCTCAAACCAAAACGCCAACCGTTTTTGTGTATTCATCAGGCTTGCAAGGAATTTACGAGCCGGTAATGTACAGTGAAGAAGCGCAAAAAATGTTTGTAGCGATGGACGGTTTTTTGGGAGAGAAAAGTCCGCTTTATGATAGTGTAAAAGTATATTCTTATCTGCGAATTTCGATGGATAGAGCGCATGTTCGTTCGCAAATTGTTCATGCAATTGGAGAAAATATTGTTCCGTTTGATCCAAAAAAACAGACCTTTTTAGACTTGATGTTGTACGAAGGAAAGAAACTAATTTTGGCCGATGCGCTAATTCCAGACGAAGCCGATGAATTCAAAATCGGTTATACCCCCAAAGAAATCGAGTGGAGTATACAGAATGAAGGGAATATTTGGAACTTTTTTGTAGAACAAAATTTTGTTTTCAAGAATGATAAAACCTTGTATGATCGCTTCTTGCAAGTTGGACCTTTCTCGAAATTCAATAACGAGATCGAGCAGGAATCTCCAGGCAGAATTGGCGCTTGGATAGGTTGGCAGATTTTGAGAAAATATCTTCAAGAAAATCCATCTGTTACACTTCCCGAATTGATCAATGATTTGGATGGTGAGAAAATTTTCAGACAATCAAAATATAAACCTTCTAAAACAGAAGTTCAATCCTATCGAACCGAAAAAAGAGAAGGAGTTGATGAATTATACCATTACGCAGAATAGTAAAAATAATAAATAGAGAAATTATGAAGAAGACAAATATTAATATCGAAATAGATTTAGACGAGAATCACATTCCAGAGCAAATGCATTGGACAGCGCAAGATGGTGGAATTTCTAATGAAGAAACCAAAGCTGTTTTTTTGTCGGTTTGGGATGATAAAGCAAAAGAAGCATTGCGTATTGATTTGTGGACAAAAGAAATGACACAAGACGATATGAAACGTTTTTTTCATCAGATTTTTATTTCGATGGGTACTTCGTATGAGCGTGCTACGAGCGATCAAGATGTATCGAATGCCATCATAGAATTTGCAGAAAACTTTGCACATTTATCTAAAATAAAAGGATAAACCTTGTAGAAAATGAAGACAGTTCCAGTTTCTCAATACCTTTATTTTTTGAGTATTGGAAATGTTTTTAGCCTATAAAAAACTAAATTTGTAGAATGGCTTTATTATTACAAATAGAAACTTCTACCAAGAATTGTTCGGTCGCTTTGTCGAAAGACGGACAAACAATTGCCTCGATAGATGAACATGATGATGGATATGCGCATGGCGAAAAATTGCATCAATTTATTCAATGGATGTTAGAAGGGACGCCATATACGTTGCAAGATGTAGAAGGAATTTGTGTTTCGAAAGGTCCGGGTTCTTATACGGGATTACGGATAGGAGTTTCGGCTGCAAAAGGTTTGGCCTTTTCTTTGGGAATTCCGTTAATGTCGATAAATTCTTTGCAAGTTTTAGCGAATGCTTTTCAGGGAGCGGATTGCGATTATATTGTTCCGATGATTGATGCTCGCCGAATGGAAGTTTACACTGCATTGTTTTCTTCCGATGCAAAAGTGTTGACCGACACAGAAGCAAAAATTATCGACGAAGATTCTTATCGTGATTTATCCGATAAAAAACTCTTGTTGGTTGGCGATGGAGCTGTAAAAACACAAGAAATATTACAAGCTCTTGATGCTGAGTTTATAGAGGTTTTTCCGTCTGCAAAAGCAATGAGTAAAATGGCAAACGAAAAATTCAATCGAGAAGAATTCGAAGATCTTGCATATTTCGAACCTTTTTATTTGAAGGATTTTGTGGCAGGAAAAAAGAAAGAAATAAACTAAAAATAGAATAAAGATGAAACAACTTGTATTGTTTATTGCCGCTGTTTATGGTATGACTTCGGTGATTTTAGGCGCCTTTGGTGCGCATGCCTTCAAGAAGTTACTATCAGACGAAAAGTTAGCAAGCTTCGAGGTAGGAGTAAAATACCAAATGTATCACGCATTAGCAATTTTAGCGGTTGGTCTTTATTTTCAGATGAATTCTGGATTAGAGAAAACAATCGTATGGTCGTGGATTGCCGGAACTTTTGTTTTTTCGGTTAGTATTTATTTTCTGTCGTTTGCAGATTATTGGGGAGTAAACCTAAAATGGTTAGGGCCGATAACGCCTTTGGGTGGTTTATTTATGATCATCGGTTGGGCGCTGTTATGTTGGTATTTTGTGAAAATGAAAATCGCATAAATTCACATAAAAAAATCCGCTAAGAATTACTCTTAGCGGATTTTTTAGTCAATATTAATTAAAAAAAATCATCGTCTTCAAAATCAAAATCTTCGAATAGCGTTTCGATAACAAATTTCACGTCATCGCTCGTCTGTCCGGTATAATCTTGTACATAACCTGTCCAATTTAAAGACAGAATCCCTTGATTATTTTTCGCGAAAGCTAATTCATTTTTCACCGTCTCGTATTCATCTTCCAATGCGTTGAGCGAGGTGTAATAAATCTCTTGTAGTTCGCCGTCTTCATCTTCAACTTCTTCAAAGCCAAAAGGAATTTCGACTTTTTTACCGTTCAGTTGTTCGGCGTTACTAACATTAATAGGAAAGTCGTCTATAAAAAGCGACAGCTGAGCGAAATCGTTCTGTAAAGAATCGCCTTCTACATGTTCTAAGTCGTCGTTGGTGTGAATTTCGATTAACAAACAAGTTCTGTTGCCCTGATAGACTACTTTGCAAAGGTTTTTGTTGATGTGATAAACAAAAGTTTCTTCTGGATGGAAGACTTTGATGGTGTTCATGGGTATTTTTGAATAGTTTTATTGGTACGAATATAATTAAGAGTTTGAAATTTTCATAACCTTATGCGCGATTTTTACAAAAGAAAATAAAAAAGGCCGAAATAAAATATTTCGACCTTAAAATTATAAGAAATTGATTAGAAATTATTTCACTTCTGTCGCAACTATATCTGCTTGTAAAATTACTTCGTCTTTGATGATTGCTCCACCACCACCTGCGAAAGTAATTCCGAAGTCTTGACGGTTGATAGCAAACTCTTCCGATTTGATTGTTACTTTATCTCCTTCTACGGTAACATTTGCACGGAAAGTAATATTTTTTGGAGTTCCACGGAAATCTAAGTTTCCAGAAATCTCGGTATTGTAATCGCCTTCTGTTAATGGTTTAACAGCTGTAATCTCGAAAGTTGCATTCGGGAATTTTTCTACATCTAAGAAATCAGCTGATTTCAAGTGACCATCTAATTTTGCTTTGTCTTCCGGACTTTCATTTAAATCGGTTGATTCGAATGAAGTGAAATCTGCAACAAAATTACCTGATTCTAAAACTCCATTGTTCAAGTGAACCTCTCCCGAAGAAAGTTTTACAAATCCAACATGTCCTTCTTCTGGTTTGTTGATATCTTCATATCTTTTACCTCCTTTCCAGTTGATGGTACTTGTAGTATCAACTTGAAAGTTTACGGCACCTTCACTTGCTGAAGTAGTTTCTGCTGCATCATTTGCATTCACGGTTTCGGTATTCCCTCCACAAGAAGTTAAGGCAAAAATTGAAAGTAGTGAAAAGCTTAAAATTACTTTTTTCATGGATTTAATTAATTTTTTTATAATAATTCTTTGCAAATTTAATGTTATTTATTGTAATTGTTCTTGATATAAATCAATTTATTTATAATTATTCTATATAATTGAATCAAAAATGCAGAAATTTGTCCTAAATTATCCACTATGTTACGCATCCAATCTTTATCCTACCAATATCCTGACACACAAAATTTTACTTTACAAAAAATCAATTTTAAAGTCGAGCAAGGCGAAATTCTTGCTATCATTGGCGAAAGCGGAAGCGGTAAATCGACCCTTATCCGATTGATTTATGGTTTGTTGGATTATGATTTTAAAACTCAAAAAATAGAATGGAACGGAAAGTTGCTCAAAGGACCAAATTATAATTTGATTCCAGGACATTCGATGATGAAATATGTGGCGCAAGATTTTGATTTGATGGATTTTGTAACGGTAGGAGAAAATGTAGGACATTTTATTTCTAATTTCGATTTACCCAAAAAACAGCAAATCATAGATCAGGCTTTGGAGGCCGTGGAAATGCTTGCTTACAAAACAGTTCACCCGAAATATTTAAGTGGTGGGCAGCGACAACGCGTTGCCATTGCTCGTGCGTTGGCTTTGCGACCAGAAATGTTGTTGCTCGATGAACCTTTTTCGAATATCGATCAACACTTGAAAATAAAAATCAGAGAACGAATATATTCCTTTTGCAAAGAACACAAAATGAGCCTCATTTTTACTACGCATGATTTGAGTGATGCTTTCTATTCATCGGATCAGATTTTGGTGTTGAAAGAAGGCGAAATTGAGCAACTCGGCCCAATAAAAAACGTTCGTAATTTTCCGAAATCCAACTATGTTGCCCAACTTTTTGGTTACGTTTCGATTGTGCCAAAAGAACAGGCTTCTGTGCTGAAGATTACAACACAAAACGATTTGGTGATTTATCCCGAAGAAGTGGTCGTGGACGATGCAAGTGAAATTTATGGCACGGTAACCAAAGTGCATTATCAGGGGCGCGATTATATTTGTACGATGAAAATAGATGAGGTGGAAATTATGTTTTATTCTGAAACCGAAATCCTACCGAATCAATATTTACCGATCAAGATTATCAATTACCGAACGATTGAGGAAAGTTTTTGAGATAAAAAAAAAGCGACAAAAGTCGCTTTAACCGTTATTTTTTGATGAATTTTTTTGAGTAAGATTTTCCATTTTCGGTTTCAATCTTCATCAAATAAACTCCTTTGTCGAGTTGTTGAACAAGCACTTCTTTATGGTTCGATTCGAGAAGTTTTTTACCCGAAAGATCATACACCGCAATCGACTTTATTTTTTCTTGGTTCGGTAAATCAATCACAATCTCTTTTTCAACCGGATTTGGATAAAGTTTAAAATCTGCTGTTTTTGCATCCGAAATAGAAAGTTTTTCTTCGTTGATTTTTATCAAATCATAATATGCATCGCCACCATAATTATCATGCACCATGTTGAGCCCAACAATATTTGTTTTGGCAAAGTTTTCTCCTGTGAAAATTAATTTATCATCAACCCAATAATTTATGGTTTCTGCCTCGATTTCTACACGAACCGAATACCATTTTTTCGGGGTCCAGCTAAAATCACTGATTCGGGTAGAATTATAATCTTCTGTAGTGTACACATAAGCGGTACCTTCGTAGTCAAAAGCCAAACCGAAAATAGCGACATAGGCATCGTCTTTTATACCAAAACCGGTAAACTCAAAATTAGATTGATTGCCTTCGGTAGGATAAATTTTATAAGAAATGCTAAATCCATCGGTGTAATCATAAGGCGTATCAAACGTTTTGGTTACGCCAAAGATAGGGAACCATTGAAAGTCATATGCTTCATCAAAACCATTTTTCAGTGCATATTCACCGTCGAAAACGATTTCATTACTGATGAGTTGATTGCTGATCAGAACTCCGTCTGAGTCGGTAACATTCCAGCCATTTTGGTTGGAAATATTTCCTAACGTAAAACCTTCAGAAGCTTCGAAAGAAATGGTTTCTTGTGCGAAAATGCTACTGGCTAAAATACTAAAAGCGATTGTGTAAATTTTTTTCATATATAAAAATGTATTGATAAAAAAACTTCTTTCCCGTTGTTTTCATCCAACAAAAAGGAAAGAAGTTGTATTGTTTTTGGATTATTTCAATAAAAAAGTAAGTGTTTTTTGCATAAACTCTTTCGGGTTTTCGGCATGCAGCCAATGTCCGGCGTTCGAAACATAATCGATCTCAGCGTGCGGAAATCTTTTACGAATGATAAAATCATCTTCCGGTAATATGTAATTCGATTTTGCGCCCCCTAAAAATAAAGTTGGTCCATCGAATTCACCTTCTAATAATTCTTTTCCTACCAAATTATTGTACTCGCGGTACAATACAGGTAAGTTGAATCTGAAGGCATAGCCATTTTCGGTATGATAAACATTTTTTAGTAGAAATTGACGAATACTCATTTCTGGGATATAAACTTTTAGCATTTCGTCGGCATCTTGACGTGTTTCTACTTTAGAGAAATCCACCGAGTTGAGCGCTTTGAAAATCATGTTGTGATGCGGAGGATAAGCTTTCGGCGACATATCAGCAACAATAAGTTTGTTGATTTTTTCGCCGTACTTCATCGCCAAATCAATCACCAAACGTCCACCAAGAGAATGTCCTAAAAGATGCGCTTTATCTATATTGTAATGAGCCATATACGTAAGCAAATCTTGCATCATGGCATCGTAACTCATGTCATCCGAATGAAAACTTCTTCCGTGATTTCTAAGGTCTAATAAGTGCGTTGTAAAATGTTCTGCATATTCTTTGCCTAGCGTGTTCCAGTTATCCCATTGTCCAAAAAGTCCATGGATTATGAGCAAATGTTCGGGATGTTCACCTATAATTCGACTGTTTAATAATTGTTCCATTTTATTCTTATTTTGTGGTTAGTTGAGCTAATTCTATTTTTCTTAGATAACACTGTATTGTGTTTTCAAGGCCAAGGTACAAGGCTTCAGAAATCAATGCATGGCCAATCGAAACTTCTTCGATTTGTGGAATTTGTTCTATGAAAAATTGGATGTTATCCAAACTCAAATCATGACCTGCATTTACCGCTAATCCATTTTCTATAGCCAGAAGAGCAGTTTCTTTATAAGGAAGAATACAAGCTAAATTACCTTTTTCGAATTGCGTAGCAAATTCTTCGGTGTACAATTCTATGCGATCTGCACCTGTTTTGGCAGCGCTCTCGATAAGTTTCGGGTTAGGGTCTAAGAAAATTGAGGTTCGGATTCCTGCTTTTTTAAAGGTGTCGATCACTTCCGATAAATAATCAAAATGCCGAACCGTATCCCAGCCTGCATTAGATGTTATGGCATCTTCGGCGTCGGGCACAAGCGTTACTTGCTCGGGTTTCACTTGCAAAACCAAATCCATGAAACTATCGATTGGTTTTCCTTCGATATTAAATTCTGTGGTGATGATTGGTTTCAGATCCAAAACATCTTGATAGCGAATATGGCGTTCGTCTGGTCTTGGATGAACGGTAATTCCTTGTCCGCCAAATTGTTGTATTTTTATTGCAGCTTCTACAACATTCGGTGTGTTTCCGCCACGTGCGTTGCGAATTGTGGCTATTTTATTGATGTTTACACTTAATTTTGTCATGATGAAAGGTTATTTTTTATATCGCCAAGCGTAATGGATTGCATTACTTCTAAATGAAATTTTCTACAAGCAGTAAATAGATGATCAAATATATCGGCTTGGATATTTTCAAATTCTAAATTATCAGATGATTTTGCAAAACAATTGATCTCGAGCGGCATTCCGTGTGGTGTAACGGGTAGTTGTTTTACCACAATCGGGTCGATTTGCGAGATGCTTGGGTTGTTACGTAAATATTGTTCTACATACGCACGAAAAACACCAATATTGGTTAGTTGTCGACCATTGATGTCGATTTCGGTATGAGGTATTGTAATATTGTGTTGTTTGATTTGATTTCTTTTTTCGATTAAATACTCTTTGATCAGATAAATATGCTCAAAATCATCCAGCATTTCCTCGGTACAAAACATAAAAGAATTGACATTGAAGGCAAAAGATCGTTGAATTTTTCGGGTTCCAGAAATCATCATCGGCATATGATTGGTCACTTGCGACAAAACCAAATCAGATGTAGGAACGGTAACAATCGACTTGTCGAACTTCTCAATTTTCACCAAGTTTATATTAATTTCTCTAACGATTCCGTCCACTTTTCCTTTCTCAATCGTAATCCAATCGCCTTCTTTTACCGAGCGAGAATAAGATATTTGCAAGCCCGACACAAAGCCCAAAATCGCATCGCGAAATATCAATATTACCGCAGCAGTCATCGCCCCGAGAATCGTAATAATGGTTTTTGTATCCACCGTAAAAAGAATCATGATGCCCGAAATAATGGCAAAAAACGTAATGAACATTTTTATTAACTGTCCGAAAGTCCTGATTCCGACTGTGGTGTAGCTATTTTCTTGTCGATAAATATCGGTTATGGTATTGATGATTCGAAAGATGATTTGGGTAAAAAGAATCACAAAACATAGTTTGATTATCTTCTCACTAAAGTTGAAAAACGAGGCTTGCTTCTCAAACAAAAGCATGTTGAAATTAAAAGCCAAACTCAACGGAATCGTATACAAAATTGCGACGATAACCTTGTTGCGCATCAGTGCCGAAAGCCAAACAGTTTCTGTTTTAGATACGATTTTGTTCAACAACGGAATCACGGCAAGCTTCAGTAAATAACCGATAAGGAAAAGAAGAGCAACCAAGAAAAAAACGCGCAGGAATGTAACCAAACTGATCGAAAAGTCTAACCGAAAATGATCCGTAAAAAACAATTCAACCGCC
>CCMH01000008.1 GCA_000751595.1 Weeksella massiliensis
AAATCGAGCTGCACGAGCCACAATTACAGATTATTACTTATAAAAATGATAGCGTTGCTAACTTCATAAAATTTGTAAAAAACTTCGCCAGTAAAGAACAAAAAGAACCTTCACCTTTTACGCTAAAAGGAAATTTTCTTATTCATGATGGACAATTGCTGATCAAGAATGAGAATTTAGAAGCCAAACAACAAGTATGGTTAGACGCCAAAAAATTACAACTCGATGTACGCGATTTTTCATTAATCAATGATGACCTGAATGCGGATATCCGAAAAATAGCTTTCGAAACACAACGAAAAGGAGAGCAATATGTAGTGCAAAATCTTTCGGGAAAAGCGCATTATAATGAGAAAGAAATTCGGGTCAATCAACTGCATTTGCAGACCAATGATAGTAATCTACAAGGTGATTTGGTGTTGAATACCGCAGAGAAAAATGCTTTTAGCGATTTTGCTAATAAAGTGATTTGGGAAGCGAAAATCGATAATTCTTCTGTAATTAATTTTAAGGATATTCGTTATTTTGCTGATAGTTTTGATAAAAATTCTTCTGTCAATGTCTATGGTGAAATTAATGGACCGCTGAATGCTTTGAATTTGACAAACTTCGAATTGTCTGGACAAGATAATTACATTGCTGCACAGAAATTACAGCTCAACGGAATGCTGAACAATGATTTACGAATGTTTAGCAATGCTCTGAGAGTCAAAACATCCTACCAAAATCTTCGAAATCTTTTACCAACATTTATCTCGACTAAATTACCTGTTTTCATTCAACGTTTTGGTACGATGAACTATCAAGGAGATTTGGTGCTCAATGATCGGGAAATTGCAGTGAAAGGAAATCTGTTAACCTCTTTGGGACAAGCAAATGTCAATGCTTTTTTCCAACAATATACAGAGCCAAAAACAATGCGCTACAAAGGTGTTTTCGATGCTAAAAATTTAGATTTACGAGCGATAACCGAAGTGAAAGATTTGGGCTTGGTTAGCGGACATTTAACCTTCAATGGTCAAGGAACAGACCTCAATACCATTCATCTCGAGGTGGATGGAAATTTAGATTATATGGATTTGATGGGCAAACGATACCAAAATATGGCAATCGATGGTTTGCTCGAAAATTATACCTATAACGGAAAATTCTATATCAACGATCCGCGATTGAAAGCTACTTTTGATGGAAAAGTGGCCTTTAAAGAAAAACCTTTCCGATTGAATTTTAATTCGGATCTGAATTATATCGATTTGGATTATTTAGGTCTGACCAAAAACTTAGGAGCCAAGATTAGAGGAGAAGTGAGTGGTGATTTTCAGGTTTCTAATTTAGATGATTTTCTTGGTCAACTAACCCTGAAGAATGTGTACTACCACTCGAAAAAAGATACCCTAAATTTGGCATTTGCAGAAGTAGATTCTGATTTGTCGAATGGCATAAAAACGATTCGTGCCAATGTGCCAGATTTTGTAGAAGCAGAAATTACAGGACGTTTTGTGGTGAGTGAAATTGCCGATGCGGTGAACAATACCCTCGTTCCGTTGGTGCCTTCTTTTCGACATAAAAAAGTTTCGCCCAATCAAGAGTTTACGGTTGATGTGATGGTACATCAAAATATTTTGTCGTATTTCAATCCGGATATTGTCATCGAACCTGAAACTTCTTTGAAAGCTTATATCAATACCAACGAAAATTCTTTCCGTGCCAATCTCGATACGCCGGGGGTAGCTTACGGAAATATCCGTGCGTACAATGCTTTGGTCAATTTCGATACAACGACTGAAGACAATAAAATAAATGGAAAAATAGATAGTTTGTTGGTGAATACAATTGCGATTCGCGATATCAACGTTAACTCGTTGCCGAAAAACGATTCGTTGATGATTCATACCAATTTCAATATTGGGAAAGAGGAAAATTTAATGAAGTTTAACCTCAATCTTTTCCATACCATGAAAGATAATCATACGATGGAATTTGGTTTTGCTTCGTCAACTTTCAATCTTGATAAAACAGTTTGGACGATCAATAAAGACAATTCTACCGACACCAATAAACTCATCATCGACATGAATACCAAAAAGATGAGTGTAGAAGATATTTCGTTGAATTATGACGATCAGCAATTGGTGGTGAGTGGTTTTTATAACGATGCTGAAGATTTTCATTTCGATGGAAAGTTTGAGAAAATTGTCCTTTCCAAATTGATTCCGAACAGCCTGCTAAAAGGGTTAAGTGTAGACGGAATTGCAAATGGTGAGGTGCATGTAGAACGAAACGCAACCGAACTGAAACCGACTTTGGCGATGACAATTGATCAGTTAGAACTCAATGAATTCGAGCTGGGGAATCTGACGCTAAACGGTGGCTACAATAATATACAAAATGTGTTTGATGTGGAGTTATCTTTAGATCAAGGATTGGTACAATCGCTGTATATGAACGGATTTATCGATAATAACCCAGAAACACCAGAAGTGAATATGGTGGCCAATTTCGATGATTTCAACGTAGGATTTGTCGAAGGTTTCTTATCCGAAGTATTTTCGAATATGCGCGGAACGATTTCGGGTGAAGTTCAGTTCGATGGAAAATTAACTCAACCAAATTTTAGTGGCGATATGGCGGTGAGAGATTTAGGTTTTAAATTTAATTACCTCGGAGTTGATTATTTATTCAGTGGCGTAAACGATATTCATGTCAATAAAATGGGAGGAAGTCAGGGAACTATCATGCTCGATAACTTAACTTTTACCGATACATTTTATAAAACAAAAGGTTTGGTCGATGGAACAATTCTCTTTAGAGATTTCTCTGAATGGTTTCTGAACTTGTCGTTTACATCGAGCAATTTGTTGGTGATGAACACCACGGCAAAAGACAACGAACTCTTTTATGGACGTGTGTTTGCAGATGGCTATTTTGATATTTTCGGTCCGGTTCAAGGTTTAGATATTGTGGCACGTGCCGATGTAAAAGATAATTCTCAACTGACCATCAATACAAGCGGAACCATTATAGAATCTGAAAAACAATTGGTGCGTTTTGTTCCTAATCAAGAAAAATTAGAAGAAGATACCAGAAGAGCTGATCCGAAAGGGATGACAGTGGATTTAACCGTAAATGCCTATCCTACCGCAAAAATGAATCTGATTTTAGATGCAGCTACAAACGATATGGCTTCGGCGCGCGGAACTGCAGAAAATCTCAACGTTCATTTGGATAAATCAGGTTTAGCGATTACCGGAAATTATTATATCGAATCAGGAACGTACAATTTCCGTCAGTCGGGAATTCCATTATTGAACAAAGATTTTAGTATCCGTAAAGGAAGTAGTATCGATTTTTCTGGTGATCCTTTGGATGCTGAACTTAATATTACAGCGGTTTATAATCGTACCATTTCAAATGTCGGAGAATATTTAGCCGGTGCAGGTTCATCTCAATTGTATGATGGTGAACTGATCATCAATATCAAAGAAAATCTGAAAGCTCCAGAAATCACCTATGATATAGAAATCCCAAGAGCAAGCTCGGATATGAATGCACAGCTTGCTGCAAAACTCAACAACCAAGACGAGAAAACCATGCAGTTCGTGTATATTCTCATGACCGGGAAATTCGGCGATACAGCGACGCTTTCTTCGAGTTTGCAAGGTGGTTTGGCTTCTGGTGCCGCTGATATTGGTTTGTCGGCAGTTGCAGGTGCTTTGAGTTCTTTGATGGAAGGTGTGGATCTCGATGTGCAATATATTCAGGGAAGTGACGGAAGTTCTACCAACGATAAATTGCGCTATTCTTTATCTTACCAAATCAATAATCGCTTGCGTGTTTCGGGGTCTTATGGTATGGCTGTGACCAATGAATACCAAGAAAATTTTGATGGGAATCTCAATATTCAATATGATATTTCGCGGATGAATAACGGTGGATTTTTGATCAATGTTTTCACACGTCCAACAACCTTTGGAATCCAAGCTGGAAATGTGAATCAACTCAACCAAAGTTTTGGCGCCGGAGTGAGTTATAATACTTCGTTCAATAATATTGGTGAGATTTTTAGAAAAATAAAAGATAAGCGAGCAGAAAAAGATTCTGTTGTGATGCCTATTGGTCCGATGAAAAGAGTGACGCCACAAAATAAACTCGAACCTTCTGATTCGGTGAAAGAAAAGTTTCAGTTAGATACAATGCATAAAAAACCAAATCCGGTAAGTTTTGCACAACCGGTGAGCGATCAACAAATCATCGAAAATAAAGTGAAAAAACGCAGAGGTTTGGTTCGTTTCTAAAACCGTAAGAATCAAAAACTTTTCCAAAAAAAAAAGAGTTTATTGTATTTCAACAATAAACTCACGCAAACAAACAAAAGTGAAAAAGCTCCTCAGAACTTTATTGAAACAAATCTAAAATATTAAATATATCATTAAATATTTTTTGGAGAATTGTTGTAGTTATTTATAATTTTGCTAAAAATTGATGTAAAAATTATTAAATTAACAAATTTTAACAAAAAATATTAAAATGAATTATATAATTGATGAAATCGATAAAAAAATACTCATGTATTTAATCGATAATACTCGAATTCCGTTCACCGAAATTGCTAAAAAAATGAATGTTTCTGCAGGGACAATTCATGTTCGCGTGAAAAAATTAGAAGAAGCCGGAATTATCAAAGGTTCTACTTTGGTAATCAATTACGAAAAAATGGGGTACCGTTTTGTTGCCTATGTTGGTATTTTACTTACGAAAACCAATAAAACTCAACACGTTATCGACGAATTGTACAAAATACCTAACGTTACTGTGGTGCATGTGGTTTCTGGAAAATATAATATTTTCTGCAAAATTAGAGCGAAAGATACAGCGCATGCCAAAGAGGTAATTTATCGTATCGATCAGATTGATGATGTCCTGCGAACAGAATCTACAATTTCATTAGAAGAATCATTTAACGATAAAAATCGTTTGATGCATTCAATATTTCAGTAACTTACTAAATCAAATGAGTAAAAAGTAAAAAGAATGACTCCCCAAGAAAAAGAGGTGTATTTCAATGTTGCTTTGTGCTCTGGACTGGTTTTGTTTGGTTTTGATGGTGAAGAGCTGAAAATTCTTATCTACCGTAAAAAAGACGAACCCTTTCGTGGTGCATTGGCAATACCGAGTAAATATGTAGCTCCCGATACCAGCAATGAGCGTGTGGTGCAAACCATGCTAAAAGAAAATATCGGGATAGATGATAAAAATATCTATGTAGAACAGCTAAAAGCATTTGCAAAAGTTTTTCGTAATCCGCTCGGGCGTGTTGTAAATGTGGCGTATTATGCGTTGGTGAAACTTACACCAGAAATAGAAAAAGAAGTAGAAAAACGCAACGGTTTGTGGGTGAAGTATGACGAAATCCCAGACTTGGCATTCGACCATAACGAAATTATCGCTTATGCCAAAGAACGCGTAAAAAGAAGAGTGAAACGTCGTCCGATTGGATTCAATCTTTTGCCAAAAGAATTTACCATTGCGCAATTGCAAAGCTTGTATGAGAAGGCATTGGATCGAGAATTGGATAAACGAAACTTTCGGAAAAAGATTTTCAATTCTAATCTGATTATCGAAACAGGCAATACAACCGATCCAAAAGAATACCGAAAAGTGGCAAAACTTTATAGTTTTGATGAAGAAAAATTTGAAAAATTAAGTTTGAAGGGATACGATTTCCTTTTTTAGAATAATAAGTATGAAAAAACATAAAAGAACTTTTTGGTTCAATTTACTAATTGTCATCATGACTCTAATGGTGCTTAGCTTGCTCTATCGTGGAATAGAACTCTATCGCACACAAGATTACCTATTCCGTACATTTCTCAACGATGATGCGCCAGAAATGCCATCTTGGTATCCGATAACGACCATTATTTTTTCGGTTATTTCTGTAATCAGTGTGGTATTAATTTATTTTTTCAAGAAAATAGGTGTTTATTTATTGATAGGATCTTTGTTTGTTGCAGCATGCGTACAACCAGAATTCATGCCAGACGGAACACTTTTCACCCTTTTTAGTTTATTCTTTTTTGTTGGATATGGCTTGGCAGTCGTTTATCCACACTGGAAAGAATTTGATTAAATCAAGACATCAAATAAAAAAATAATAGAAAATCCCGAGATACAAGCATAGCGATTTATTAAGAAAATTAGAATATCTTTGAGATAGGAAAAAATATTCATCAACGTCTCATTTTATCAATTATTATGGATTGTATCTCGGTATTCGATATGCTGAAAATAGGGGTGGGGCCTTCCTCATCTCATACTTTGGGCCCTTGGCGTGCGGCTCAGGCTTTTCTTGTAGAATTGCAAGAAATGAATAAATTAACGCAAGTACAAAAAATTGTTATCAATTTGTACGGCTCTCTTTCTCTTACCGGTAAAGGACACGCAACTGATTTTGCCGTTCTCTTGGGACTAACGGGCGCTGACCCCGAATATATCCCAGTAGAAGATATTCAAGGAACGATTCAGACCATCAAAACTACGCACCAATTATACCTTAATCAAGAAATAAATATCCCTTTTGATTTTGATAAGGATATTATTTTCAATCGAGAATTTTTAGATTTCCACCCGAACGGAATGATGTTTACAGCTTACTTTTCTGAGGAAGAAAAATACGATTCAATTTTCTTTTCGATAGGAGGTGGATTCATCAATAAAGGTGACGAAGATTCTACGGCCGATGTGGCTTGTGCTTATCCTTATTTGTTCAATAAATCAGAAGAATTATTGAAATATTGTGCCTCATCTGGATTGTCAATTTCCGAATTGATGAGAGAAAATGAGCGAACAGAACGAACCGATGAAGAAATCGATGCTGAATTGATGCGTGTTTGGAGCACAATGCTCGAGTGTATGTATATTGGCTGCCACACCGAAGGAATTTTACCGGGCGGGTTGAATGTTCGCCGACGTGCTTATGATTTATACCAAAAACTAAAAGGAGAAATTCCTTATCATACCCAAAATGAATGGATTCATTCAATTAGAAAAACAAAGATTGCATTCCGACAAATCTTCAAATGGGTAAGCTGTTATGCTTTGGCAGTAAATGAGGTTAATGCATCTCTTGGTCGTGTGGTCACAGCGCCAACCAACGGTAGCGCAGGCGTTATTCCGGCGGTTCTCATGTATTATCTTACGATTGATAACCATAAGGCGGGTGAAAAAGAAATAAAACAATTCTTGATGGTTGCTGGCGTAATCGGAAGTATTTTCAAAAAAGGAGCGACGATTTCTGCTGCAATGGGTGGCTGTCAGGCCGAGATTGGTGTTTCTTCTGCCATGGCCGCGGGAGCTCTTTGCGAATTATTAGGAGGTACGCCAGATCAAGTAACGATTGCTGCAGAAATAGCAATGGAGCATCATTTGGGGCTTACCTGTGATCCGATTGCTGGTTTGGTGCAGATTCCTTGTATAGAACGCAATGCAATGGGCGCAATCAAAGCGATTAATGCTGCCGAACTCGCCTTAGAAACAAACCCGAAAGAAGTGAAAGTTACCTTAGATGATGTGGTGAAAACCATGTGGGAAACTGCAAAAGATATGAACAATAAATACAAAGAAACTTCTGAAGGTGGGCTAGCTGTGGCTGTGAATATTGCAGATTGTTAACAGAATAATTCATTTCAAAAACATAAAAAACGCAACCGAATAGTCAGTTGCGTTTTTCTTTTTTTATTAGGAATTGGTAGGATGATTTTTACCAATTATTCTTGAATTAATTTTTCTAATAGTGCATTGATTTCTTGATCGTTCCAATCTCTGCTTTTATTTTCGTGCAAAACAATTTCTCCTTTTTTATTGAGGATATAAGTCGTCGGGAAAACTTTTGGCATCATTGCTACCGAGATCGGACTTACAGGCTCGTAAAGCGGTAAAGTAAGTTCATGTTTCTTCGCAAAATTTATGATGTCATTCGGTTTATCTTGAATCGCAATAAAAACAAATTTCACCTTTTCATGGTGCGTGTTGTACAAATCTTGTAAACTCGGCATTTCCTTTACACAAGGAGGACACCAACTTCCCCAAAAATTTATCAAGACAACTTGACCGCTGTTTTTGGCCGATTGCAAATTCTCATCTTGCGCACCATTATATCCTTTCAACTCAATATTATAATCCGCTTCATCAAGTATTTTTAGACCAGCAACATGTGATTTATCTTCAACTTTGTCTTGTAAAATTTTACCGATTGGGGTATAAAAAACAGCTGCAATAAGAACAACAAAAATCCCTAAGAAAATTAATCTTTTTTTATTCATGAGTGCATTAAACTTAAAAGTTCGAGAATGATATCTTCTCCTTTATTAGTGTTATAAAATTTTTGTAAATCGGTATGAAATTCGTCTTTTGAATATTTATCTGGATTTTCTTTGAATTTTTTCAACAATTCCATCCCTTTTTGTGGACGAGGTCCGAAATGAAAAAGTTCTTTTCCTTCAGGATCGATTCCCAACACAATCGGAATAGAAATCGCGCCATTTGTTTTGTAATTTTCAATCAATTCTAGATTTTCATCTCGAGAAATATATCGATTTTCGATACCTAATTTTTCGGCCAAAAGATGGACTACCGGTACAATCTGTGACGCATCTCCACACCAACCTTCTGTAATGGTCAGCAATCGAAGCGATTTATCAAAACTTGCTTTTTCTATTTCAGTAAGAGAAGCATCCGAAAACTGAAAAGATTTTGTGATTCGATTCATTCGTTGTAATCCCATAGAATAGTGCTGTACAAACTCTTTTGGGTCACCATTTTCTACTTCTTCTTCTAATTGATTTTCAGTTTTTTCGATATACGATTCGTAGCTGATTGCTTTTTGGAAATACGTGTCTAAATTGATCATAAATATATTTTTTGTCGTTAAGAGACACAAATATACTGATTTTGAGTTGTTTTTTACGGTTTCTTTTTATTCCGTAAATTCGTTGCAGAAAAGAACGTAATGTATTCATCGAAAATAAAAACTCCTATCGAATATCTAAAAGGGGTAGGACCAGAAAGAGCTAAATTGTTACAGAGTGAGTTGCAAATATTTCGGTATGAAGATTTGTTAAATCATTTTCCTTTTCGGTATGTTGATCGTTCACGTTTTTATAAAATAAAAGAATTGGTCCCGACCATGGCAGAAGTGCAATTGATTGGGAAAATGGTGAGTTTAGAAACCATTACATCGGGCAAGAAAAAACGCTTGGTTGCTAAGTTTGTAGATGATACAGGACAAATGGAATTGGTTTGGTTTAAATTCACTAAATGGCAAGTAGAAAAGTTTCAGAAAGAGTTGCATCAACCAATTTTGATCTATGGTAAACCGAATCTTTTCAACTCGGTTTTCAGCATGGTTCATCCCGAAATAGAAGAAGTAGAAAACGCCAGAACAATGCCAATGGGTTTATTTCCAGTGTATCCAAGCACCGAACTTTTGGCTAAAAAAGGAGTGACCAATCGAATGATGCAGAAAATGATGCTGCAACTTTTTCAGGAGTCAATTTTGATTGAAGAAAATTTATCTTCGACTTTGATCGAACAATTAAAACTAATTTCTCGAGCCAAAGCATATGCACAAATTCATTTTCCGAAAAGTGCCGAAGAACTCAGACAAGCCGAATTTCGATTGAAATTCGAAGAATTATTTTTCTTTCAGTTGAGTATGTTGGTGAAAAAAGTAGGACATCAGCAAACCAATATAAGTCAGGCCTTTCCTCGAGTTGGCGAATATTTCAATACTTTTTATAAAGATTATATTCCGTTCGAATTAACGAATGCTCAGAAGCGAGTGGTGAAAGAAATTCATCGAGATTTGCGTCAACCCAAACAAATGAATCGTCTTTTACAAGGTGACGTAGGAAGCGGAAAAACCATGGTTGCTTTGCTGAGTATGTTGTTGGCAATCGATAATAATTTTCAGGCAACTTTAATAGCTCCTACCGAAATTTTAGCGCAACAACATTATCAGAGTATCGTAGAATATTTGGGTGATCTGGATGTGAAAGTCGCTCTGCTAACAGGTTCCACTACCAAAACGCAACGACAACCCATCCACGAAGGTTTGCTTTCGGGCGAGATTAATATCTTGATTGGTACGCATGCGATTTTAGAAGATACAGTACAATTTAAAAATTTAGGCTTGGCGATTATCGATGAACAACATCGGTTTGGAGTAGCGCAACGAGCCAAATTTTGGCGAAAAGCAAAACAACCTCCGCATATTTTGGTGATGACAGCAACACCGATTCCAAGGACGCTTGCCATGAGTTTGTATGGCGATTTGGATATTTCGGTTATTGATGAATTGCCGAAAGGTCGAAAACCAATTCAGACAATTCATAAAACTGATGCTCACCGCTTACAGCTTTTTCATTTCCTGAAAAAAGAAATAGACAAAGGACGACAGGTTTATATTGTTTATCCGTTGATCGAAGAATCGAAAAAATTAGAACTTAAAGATCTTATGGATGGATATGAGAGCATTACGAGAGAATTTCCTTTGCCTAAATATGCTGTCGGAATTGTGCATGGCCGACAAAAACCAGCTGAAAAAGATTATGAAATGCAACGCTTCATAAAAGGGGAAACTCAGATTTTGGTTGCAACCACGGTGATAGAAGTTGGGGTCAATGTGCCAAATGCATCGGTCATGGTGATTGAGAATGCCGAACGTTTCGGTTTATCACAATTGCATCAGTTGCGCGGGCGAGTTGGGCGTGGTGCTGAGCAAAGTTATTGTGTTTTGATGACGCACGGACAGCTTAATGAAACATCGTATCAACGAATTAGAACCATGTGTCAGACCAATGATGGTTTTCAGATTGCCGAAGTAGATTTGCAACTTCGAGGTCCTGGGGATTTGATGGGAACGCAACAAAGTGGTGTACTCGATTTCAAATTGGCTAGTTTGACCAAAGATCGGCAACTGATCGAATGGTCGAGACAAGCTGCAGATCGGTTGCTGAAAGAGGATCCACGATTAGAAAAGCCCGAAAATCTTCCTATTAAAACTTATTTTTTAGCGCATCATAAAGATAAAATTGCATGGTCGCAAATTAGTTAAAACTTTCTGCGTTTTTATAAAATTTATAAGAGAGAGGTTTTTGGTTTGAAATTTGTATTTCATTTATTGAATAATTCAAATCAACAAAAACACAAAATATGCTATCAACAATAATCAAAAAATTAGGAACTAAAGAAGACAAAACTTTTGCGCCTTTGGCTGCTGCGGCAACAACAGGTGTTACTATCGCTCGATTTTTGGGTAAACGCTCGATTTATGGAGCGATTGTCGGAATCGGCGTAGGCTTGGTTGTTAAAAAAATAATGAAGAAACAAGAAGAAAAACAAAATCTACCGGTACAAGAACCGCAAGAGATTTAAGTCAATAATGGAATAAAGAGTTGAAGTTTTCAACGTTTAATTATTCGTTAGAAGTTTTTTTGAAAAAGAAAATCAGCACAAATTTGTGCTGATTTTCTTTTTATGAATAGTACTTTGTGATTAGTTGGATAAAGAACAATCTCCCGTAACTAACGGTACGTTTTTTTGATCCTTAATTTGATTGAATCCTCCAGAAACATCAATCAAATTTTCATAGCCTCTAGCGCGTAAAATTGAGGTGAAAATCATCGAACGATAACCTCCTGCACAATAAACCAAATAAGTTTCTTCTGGATCAACAGCCAACATACTTTCGTTGATAAAATCCAAAGGAGCATGGATTGCATTGTCTACATGGGCAGCATTAAATTCGCCCGGACGACGAATATCCAAAACTTTCAATTCACCTTCGTCCACTAAGTCAACAAATTCTTCTGCTGAGATCGAAACAATCTCGTCGAACTCTTTTTCGGCTTCTTTCCAAGCGTCAAATCCACCGTCTAAATAACCAATGGCATTGTCGTATCCTACTCGCGCTAAACGCGTAATTGCTTCCTCTTCTTTTCCGGTTTCAGCAATTAATAAAATAGGTTGTTGGATGTCGGTAATCAAAGTTCCGACCCATGGAGCGAACTGTCCACAAAGGCCGATATTTATAGAGTTTGGTATAAAACCTTTGGCAAACACTTGAGGATCGCGAACATCGAGCAATAGAGCAGAAGTTTCATTCGCAATAGTTTCGAATTCTTCTATCGAAAGCGCTTTTTTTCCACGATTCATCACTTGGTCAAATGTATCATATCCTTCAATATTCAAGCGAACATTTTCAGGGAAATAGGCAGGTGGTGGTAACAAACCTTCCGTAAGTTCTTGGATGAAATCTTCTTTGCTTAAATTCACATCCAAACCATAATTTTTTACTTTCTGATTGCCTAAAGTATCAAAAGTTTCTTTGCTCATGTTTTTACCACAAGCAGAACCGGCACCGTGCGCAGGATAAACAATTACATCATCTGCTAACGGTAGAATTTTATTGTGCAAAGAATCGTACAACATTCCGGCTAACTTTTCTTGGGTAAGTTCGTTGTTTAATTTTTGAGCTAAATCGGGGCGACCTACATCTCCGATAAAAAGTGTATCGCCGGTAAAAATTGCATAATCTTTTCCGCTTTCGTCTTTCAACAAATAGGTAGTGCTTTCTAAGGTGTGACCAGGCGTGTGAATCGCCGTAATGGTGATATCACCAATAGAAAAAACTTCGCCATCTTGAGCGATATGAGCCTCGAAACTTGGTTTCGCGGTTGGTCCGAAAACAATTTCTGCATTGGTTTTTTTGGCTAAATCTACATGGCCAGAAACGAAATCTGCATGAAAATGCGTTTCGAAAATATATTTTATTTTGGCTTGGTCTTTTTCTGCTTTATCAACGTATGATTGAGTCTCGCGCAATGGATCGATGATTGCGGCTTCGCCTTTCGACTCGATGTAATAGGCTCCTTGAGCCAAGCATCCGGTGTAAAGTTGTTCTATTTTCATCGTTTACGATTTAATTTGCAAATTTATAAAAATTTCAGCATCTCTACGGGGTGGAATAGAATTGTAACATTTTTCCATAGTCTGAATCTGAAAATAAGGTTTAAATATTTTTTGATATTCGTCTAATGAGCCTCCATACGGTGGATGATCATTTCCGAAATCTTTGTTAAACAAAACTCCGACCAATCGACCTTTTGGTAGAATGATTTTTCGCATCTGCTGTACATAATCTTCTCTTTGCGATGGAAGTAACGCACAAAAAAAGGTTTGTTCGAGGACCAAATCGTATTGTTCGGTATGCTGAAAAAAATCTTGACAGATTACTTTTATTTCTTTTCGGTCTTTGTATTTCTTTTGCAATTCTTCTACAACTGTCGGTGCATAATCTAGAATTGTAATGTTTTGGAAACCTTTAGCCAATAAATATTCAGCTTCATGCGCATTTCCGCATCCTGGAATTAGAATCTTGAGCGATTTATTTTCGACTTGATCGATGTATTCTTTTATCGGTGTTGTTACTTGTTGAGCGTCCCAACCGGTTTGTTTATTTTGGTAACGTTGATCCCAAAAATCAGCTTCGTAGGCTTTCATTTGTTTTTGTTTTAAAGGATAAATTCTTCTAAAAAGATAAAGATAGCCATTAAAATGATAAATATAGCAAATCCTTTTTTCAGGGTTTCGGTAGAAATTTTGGTAGAAAAGTAAGTTCCTAATAAAATTCCGATCATCGATAGGCAAACAAATTCTAATAAAAAGCCCCAGTTAATGGTAAGATGATGTACATCGCCTATGAAAAATCCAATCAAAGAATTGATTGCAATTATGAATAATGAAGTGGCAGATGCACGTTTGATATCTAGCTGTGCGATAACCATCAATGCAGGAACAATAAGGAATCCTCCACCTGCACCGACCAAGCCTGTGAGACATCCTATAAAAAAACCCTCGGATAGAAGGAGTGGATGAAATTTTGATTTTTGTTTTCTTCGTGGACCTTTTTTATCACTCAGCAAAGAAAACGCAGCAAAGAGCATCAAAATAGAGAAAAGCCCAAACATTGCCATGCGTCGTGTGACTAAATATTGCCCAACATGAAATAAGTTATCGGGTAAATTGGGAACGACAAACGTTCGGATGATAGAAATGCCGACAACCGCAGGTAAACCGAAAATGAGCACGGCGCGCCAATCGACCATTTTTTTGTACGCTTGTTTTATGCCGCCAACAAGGCTTGTACTGCCTACAATAAATAAGGAATAGGCTGTGGCAACTTTTTCGTCGAAATGAAAAAGATACGCCAAGATCGGTACAGCTAAAATAGAGCCGCCGCCGCCCATCAAACCCAAAACAATTCCAATAAACAATGCACCTATATAGCCAATAATTTCTTCGAGGCTCATGAAATTTTTTTCTCGAAATTACGATTTGTTTGTAACAAAATGTATTTTCGTTAGACAAATTATGTAAAATAGATTACTCAATGAAAAAATTAGTACTGTCTTTACTGTTGGTGAGTTCTACGATGTTCGGGCAAAAAATTGCCTTCGAAGAGTACGATTTACCCAATGGTTTACACGTTATTCTACATCAGGATAACTCAGCGCCTATCGTTACTACAGGAGTTATGTATCACGTAGGATCGAAAGATGAGCAAGTAGGAAAAACCGGATTTGCCCATTTCTTCGAGCATTTATTGTTCGAGGGAACTCATAATATCAAACGCGGAGAATGGTTCAAGATTGTTTCGTCACATGGTGGGCAAAACAATGCCAATACGACAACCGATCGTACGTATTATTACGAAACTTTTCCGTCTAACAATTTAGAGTTAGGATTATGGATGGAGTCGGATAGATTGTTGCAACCGATCATCAATCAGATTGGGGTTGATACCCAAAAAGAAGTGGTACAAGAAGAAAAAAGACAACGATTAGACAATCAACCGTACGGACGTTTTATGTACGGAGAAGCTTTATCACCGCATGTGTTCGATAAGCATCCTTATAAATGGAGTGTGATTGGTTCTTTCGAAGATTTGAAAGGAGCAAAGTTAGAGGATTTCCAACATTTTAGTAAAACCTATTATGTGCCTAATAACGCAGTATTGGTAGTGGCAGGAGATTTCAAGATGAATGATGCTAAACAAATGGTCGAAAAATATTTCGGTATGATTCCTCGCGGAGCAGATGTGAAAAAAAGCTTCCCGAAAGAAGATCCAATTACCAAAGAGCGTCGTGTAACAGAATACGATTCGAATATCCAAATTCCATTATTAGCGATCAATTACCGTACAGCAGATAATAAATCGAAAGATGCTTTTGCATTGGATATGTTATCGAATTATTTAACGGGCGGAAAAAGTTCTGTTTTATATAAAAAATATGTAGACGAGAAAAAAGAAGCATTGCAAATTTTTGCTTTTAATCGTCAAATGGAAGATTACGGAATCTATACTATTGGTGTGTTGCCGCAAGGACAAGTTTCTCTAGAACAATTAGAAAAAGACATCCAAAAAGATATCGAAAACGTTCAGACGAATTTGATTTCTGAAGAAGATTATCAGAAACTTCTCAACTCATTCGAGAATAGTTTTGTTGCACAAAGACAAGGAGTAGAAAACATTGCTCATTCACTTGCTGATGCTTATATGTTGCAAGGAGATACCAATAAAATCAATACCGAGATGGACATTTATCGTTCGATCAGTAGAGAAGATATTCGTAACGTAGCCAAAAAATATTTGGGTAAAAACCAACGTATTATTGTGCAGTATTTACCAGAATCTGCTAAAGAGCAAACAGACAAAAAATAATTAAGAAGAAATCCAATGAAAACAAAAATACTTACCCTTGCTTTTGCATTTTTCGCTCTTTCTGTCAATGCACAGATCAATCGTCCGATGCCAGCTCCAGGGCCAGCGCCAACGATAAATTTAGGGAAATCGCATGAGTTCAAACTCAACAACGGACTTACCGTTATCGTGGTAGAAAACCATAAATTACCTCGCGTAAGTGCAACCTTAACAATCGATAATAAACCATTTTCTTTAGGCGATAAAAAAGGAGTCGATGGTTTGTTAGGAAGCATGTTAGGAACCGGAACACAAAAGGTTGCTAAAGACGATTACAACAAAAAAATCGATCAGTTAGGTGCCAATGTTAACTTTTGGGGAGAAGGAGGAAGCGCTTCTTCATTAACCAAATATTTCGATGAGGTTTTTGGATATTTTGCCGATGGAGTTATCAATCCTAAATTCGATCAGAAAGAATTCGAAGCTGTAAAAAGTCGTTATCTCGAAGGTCTAAAAGCTGATGAGAAAAGCGTTGAAGCGGCTGCCTCTCGTGTTCGTAATGTTTTAACATATGGTAAAAATCATCCATTTGCAGAATTCGACACACCAGAACAAATCCAGAAAGTAACGTTAAAAGACGTACAAGATTTCTATCAGAATTATTATCGCCCAGACAATGCGTATCTTATTTTGGTAGGAGATATTACTGCGGATAAGGCTAAAAGTTTAACCACAAAATTATTTTCTAATTGGAAAAAAGGTGTGGTGAAAATTGCCGATTTACCTGCTGTTGAGCAAGTGAAGAAAACCGAAGTAGATATTGTCAATATGCCTAATGCGGTACAATCTGTTGTGGCGGTTACCTATCCGGTAAATCTTACCAAGAAAGACAAAGATTATTATGCAGTGCAAGTTGCTTCGACTATTTTGGGTGGAGATTTCAATTCGAAATTGAATATGAATCTTCGCGAAAAACATGGTTGGACGTACGGTGCGCGTGGTGGAGTTTCTGATTCTCGCTATATCGGACGTTTTTCTACCAATGCTACTGTTCGTAACGAAGTAACCGATTCGGCAGTAATCGAAACCATGAAAGAAATTCGTTCGATGACTTTGGATAAAGTAGATAAAGAAGCTTTGGAAAATGTAAAAGCCAAGTTCCTAGGTAACTTTATCATGTCGTTAGAAAGACCTCAAACTGTGGCAAGCCAAGCTTTGATCAAAAAAATCGAAGGATTAAATGATAACTTCTATGCAGATTACATCAAAAATATAAACAATGTTACGGTGGATGATGTGCTACGTGTTTCTAAAAAATATTTCCGACCAGAGCAAGCTAAAATTGTCGTAACTGGAAAAGCGGAAACAATCGGTGATGGATTGAAAAAGTTAGGATATCCTGTAAACTTCTACGATGCGTACGGAAATCCGATTGCAGATCCGTCTTCTATGAAAAAAGAAGCAAACGTAACAACCCAACAAATTGCCGACGCTTATATAAAAGCGGTAGGAGGAAAAGCAAATGTTGAGAAAGTGAAAACCGTTTACCGTGAAGGAAAAATAAACTTGATGGGTATGGAAGGTGATTACAAAGAAAAACATGCTTTGCCAGACAAAACCGCAATCGCGATGGAAATTATGGGGATGAAAATAAAAACTGTTTTCGATGGTACTAAAGGGTACGTTGACCAAATGGGGCAGAAAATAGATTTCCAGAAAGACCAAATCGATGGGATGAAAGGGTATAATCAAGTATTTCCAGTTTTGTCGAGCAGTTTTGCGAAAGCAACTGTTGAAGGAATTGTAACCGATAACGGTGTAGAATACTATAAAGTATATACCAAAGAAGCTAAACGCACCGAATATTACGATGTGAAAACAGGTTTGTTGGCAAAATCAGAAATGGTTGCTTCAACTCCACAAGGAGATATGGTAACCGTTAATCTGTACAAAAATTATAAATCATTTGACGGTGTTTTGTTGGCAACAACAATCGAAACTCAAGCTGGACCGCAAGCTTTCAATGTAGAATTAAGCAAAGTGGAGTTCAACAAGAATGTTTCAGACGCTGATTTTAAATAATCTATTTTTTTAAAAACGATGAAAAAGCTTGAGGAAACTCAGGCTTTTTTGTTTTCATAATTCTTTCTTACCTTTCCTAAACAAAAATTATCAACTCGATGAAAAATATATCCTACCTATTCTTTCTGTTTTTGGCACAATTGGTTTTCGGACAAGACGAAGTGACTATTTCGACAGAAATCAATAATGCAACACAATCCAATTCGGTTGGCATTGTCGGAACTAGATTTTATTATCCCAATCAATACGAATGGAAACCCGACGAATCGTATTATCAACTAAAACTAGCTGGTGAAGATTCGGTCTATTTATATGTAAATGAAGAAGTGAATCATAGTTATCTAAAACGTTACGAAAACGATGTAAGAAATTGGAAAAGAATTCAATTTTCTGATCCTACTCATTTCTCTTTGCCAATAGAATTTCAGGGAATGAAGGCTTTGTATAATCATTATCCTTCTGCGCTAAGAAAAGGCTACGATGCTTTTACGGTTTCGTTTGGCAACGATTCTATTTTGGGCGAATACACGATGAGTGTTCCGCAAAATAATGAGCGACTCAAGAAAAAAGCAATGCAGATGATGCAAGAAATGATTTGGGCAGAAAATCTGTCGGTGGATTACGAACAAATGTTTGGCTATACGATTGATTTGTCTCGATCAGAATTTACGCAAGTCATGCCCGGAACGAGAAATGTGTTTTATTATTTAGCCGGAAAAGATAAACCAGATCTCAATGCGTTTTCAGATTTTATTATGATTACTACGGTAAAAAATAAAACGTTAACCGAAGTCAAAGATGATTATCTCAAGCGCATCCAGAAAATTTATATTACAATGTAGAGGTGCTTCATCAAGATGCTAAAAAAGTAAAAAAACAAAATGCCTTGCAAGCGGAAGTTTTAGGGAAAGTGGACACGCAATATTTCAAAGATTTTTATTGTTTCATCGAATATAATCAACAAGTTTTGGTGTACAAAGCACGTTTATTTACCAATGATAAAAGACGAATTAAAGAGGTGAAGAATCTACCCGAAAAAATAGCCTTTATCGAACCATAAGTTTTTCTTTTATAGTAAGTTGTGTAAATATTTCGGTAGGATGAAAATCATCCTAAATGTTAAAATGCAACAAAGGTTAATACTCTAGTTTATGCACAAAAAAACCACTTCTTTTTGAGAGGTGGTTTTTTTTATTGATTGTATAAAATCTAGTATTTTTATTTCGCTCTTCTACATAAAATTCTGTACTGAATGGCAAAAGCACTATTGTATTTTGATTTGATTCTTCGGATGTCTGAATTGGCAGAACTTTTCGTGAAATAATCACCAACCAAAACCCGATAATCTGGAGCCATGTACGCAATTTCGGTTGAAAAAGAAGGGAAATTCGATTCGAATTCGCGTTTTACCTTATCTGCTTGTGCTCTATCTTTTGAGTAATAAACCTGAATTTTGTAGCCCGACATTTGTGTTTTGCCAGCGCATGGATCACTAGAGTTGTTGCGTGGTCGAGTAGTGGTGCCGGTAGTAGGTTTCGTTGTAGATTTAACAACAGCACACGAGGTATTTTCTTTATTATTGATAAATTTAGCGATTTCAGGATCTAGCTCAATCGAAATTTTTCCAGTGTCTTCTATTCGCACTGTATCGACGTTTACTTGAGCACTTCCTTGAAAATAAATCATTAAAAAAATAAAAGTCAATATCTTTTTCATTCAGTTTATTTTTGCAAATATAAGTTAAACCAACGAAAACCATTCCAAAAAAATCAGGCTAATAATCTTTGGCTTTGATAGTGAAATCAATATAGGCAAAATGATGAAACATTTGAGGTGTAAATTTTATTTAGAATAAGTTTAAATTGCGGTAAGTGACAAAGTTCATTATCGTTTCTTTATGATTTTATTAAGTATTGACCCTATTTTTGTTGGCAATAAAGCGTTCAAATATTAAATTACGAAAAAACGAAACTTATAATAAGTAAATGAAGGCAAGAATTCTAACAAGGTTACGTCTATGGAGTGCCGCGGCAATGATGCTCGGTTTCTCTGTTGCTAATGCTCAGGGCGACGCCGGTAAAGGGTACGATTTGTTTCAAGCCAATTGTACGGCATGTCACCAGATAGATGGAGAGATGATTGGTCCAGAACTACGAAATGTAGTGAAACGTGTACAAGACGAAGCAGGTCTTGGTACCGAATGGTTACACGCATGGATAAAAGACAACAAAGCACTGCGCGAGTCAGGGGATAAGTATGCAAATGAAATATTTGCCAAGTACAACAATCAAGAAATGTTGGCTTTCCCTGGTTTGAGTGAGGGAGATATCGATGATATCTTAGCGTATACATCTGATCCGGAAGGTGGTCAGGCTGCATTCGAGGAAGCGAAGAAAGCTGCCGCAGCTGCAAATGCTCCTGCAAAAGGAGAAGGAGATTCTACAGGTACTGGAGTAGTTGCTGTGGGATTTGTTGTTTTAGCAGCTCTTTTATTTTGGATTTTACTTCGTATTAATACTTTGGTAAAACAAACCCGTGATACAACTTTAGAAGAAGATACGCTTAATAGAGCAATGTCTTTTAACGAAGTTTTACAGAAATACAAAGCTATCGGAATTGTAGGAGTTGTGATTCTTACGTTCGTGGTAATGTATAGTGTGTTCTGGGGATTGATGGGAATTGGTGTTGATAAAGGATATGAGCCGGAGCAACCAATTTACTTCTCGCATAAAGTACACGCTGGTATTCAAGGAATCGACTGTCAATACTGTCATACTTCTGCGAAATACGGAAAAGTGTCTGGTATTCCATCAACAAGTACATGTATGAATTGTCACCGTACAATTAAAGAATACCGTGGAGATTATTACGAAGAAGAATTAGTTACTTCTGGTAAATTTGCTTCTGCAGATGATGTGAAAGCATTCTATACAGGAGAAATTCAGAAAATGTATAAAGCAATTGGTTGGAATCCTGAAACCAATAAATATGAAGGAAATCAAAAACCAATCGAATGGGTACGTATCCACAACATGCCAGATTTTGTTTACTTCTCACACGCACAACACGTTGTAGCAGGAGAAAAAGCAATCTTGAAAGCAATCCAAGATGGAACAATTCCAAATGCAAAAGAACTTAATATCGGAAGCGCAGACCAAACATGTTTCGCATGTCACGGTCGAGTAGATGAAATGAATGAAGTGAAAATGGCCAACGATTTCACCATGGGATGGTGTATCGAATGTCACCGTACAACTGAGGTTGACATGGATAATGGTTACAACAAAGAATATTACGCAGAGCTACACGAGAAGTTGAAAAAACAATACGGTGATGCAACCAAGATTACTGTGGATGCTATCGGAGGTTTAGAGTGTGGTAAATGTCATTATTAATATACTAAAAAGAGGACTATAAATGGCTTCGAAGAAAAATTACTGGAGAAGTTTTGAGGAGTTGACTGATTCTAATCTAAATGAACAGTTATCCACCAACGAATTTGCAGAAGATATTCCTGTAGACGAATTCTTAGGCAACGCAAATGCCATGGAAAACAAGAAGACTTCACGACGTGACTTTTTAAAAATCTTAGGATTTAGTACAGCCGCTGTTACTTTAGCAGCCTGTGAAGCACCAATCGTAAAGTCTGTGCCTTACGTTGTGAAACCAAACGACGTAACGCCAGGTGTACCAACTTATTACGCATCAACCATTTTTGATGGATACGATTATGCCAACGTTTTGGTAAGAACCAGAGAAGGTCGACCAATTCGTATAGATGCTAACCACGACGCTCGATTCTTCGGGTCAACCAATGCGCGTGTACAAGCATCTGTATTATCATTGTATGATAGTGATAAGGTGAAAAGCCCAATGGTGAAAACCGGCGATAACAAATACAAAACAACAACTTGGAAAGATTTAGATACAAAAGTGGTATCTGCTCTTAACAGTTTAGGAGGTAAAAAAGCGGTTATATTAACTCCATCTTTACCATCGCCATCAACAAAAAAATTAATTCAAGAATTCCAAACAAAATACCCTACCGCTCAGCATGTAGTGTTTGATGCAGTTAGTTATTCTAATGCTTTAGATGCTGCTCAGGAAGTGTATGGTAAACGCGAAATTCCTTTCTACGATTTGTCGTCAAGTGAATTAGTGGTTTCTTTCAACGCTGATTTCTTAGGAGATTATAACGGTGGAGGAATGGAATCTTCTTACGCAGCAGCTCGTAAACCTGGCGCTAACATGTTGCGTCATATCCAAGTAGAATCGGTTCTGTCATTGACAGGTGCGAATGCTGATACACGTATCCCTAAAAAATATACGGATACTGAAAAGTTATTGGCAGAAGTATACAATGGTTTGAAAGGAGCAGCTGTAAAAGATGAAGCAGCAAGCATTGTAAAAGAAATTCAAGCAAAAGGAAACAAAGCGGTTGTTTTAGCTGATGGATCAAAAGAGGCGTTTGCTTTGGCTTTCGCTATCAATCAAATGATTGCATCAGAAGCTGTAACAAACCGTGCAGTTAACTTAAAAGCTTCTAATGATGCAGCTTTCAATCAGTTTATCGCTGACGCAAATGCAGGAAATGTAGGAGTGTTATTTACTTACCAAGCAAATCCTGTTTATGCAGCAAATCAATCAAAAGCCGTTCAAGCAGCTTTTGCGAAAATTGGATTGAAGGTAGCCTTGACAGAAAAATTAGATGAAACCGCTTCTTTAGCAGATTTAGTAGCACCAGTTACACATGCTTTAGAATCTTGGAATGATTATAACCCAATCACTGGAGTATATTCATTACAACAGCCAACTATTCCACGTATTTTTGATTCTCGTCAATTTCAAGATTCATTAATCACTTGGTTAACCGGTACATCTGTGGTAAATAAAGTAGAGAATCCGAACGATCCTACCTTGATGATGGCAACATCTGATAGCGTACAAGCGGTTTCTGCTTATTACGAATATTTACGAAACAATTGGGCATCAACTATCCTACCATTAGTTGGAGGAATTGATTTCAATAAAGCATTGTATAACGGAGTAAACGAATCTTCTGAAACGACAAGTTTTGTTGCTAACACTGCAGTAGCAGACGGATATGCAGCAAAATTAGCTTCGGCTAAAGCAGGAGAATGGGAAATCCAATTCTATACAAAAACAGGTTTAGGAGACGGAACTCAATCTAATAACCCTTGGTTACAAGAGCTTCCAGACCCAATTACCCGTAACTCTTGGGATAACTACATTACCTTAAACCCATTAGACGCAGAAAAATTAGGCGTAAAAATCCAAGACAATTACAACGTTCATAACGGACGTATGCAATTTGATGGTGAATACTTTGATTTGACTGTCAATGGAGTAAAATTAGAAAAAGTTCCCGTGTTCATCCAACCAGGACAAGCAATCGGATCTATCGGTTTAGCGTTAGGATATGGTAGAACAAAAGCAGGAAAAGTAGGAAATGAAATCGGGGTTAATGCTTATAGCTTATACAAAGGGACCATTGGTGCAAACAATGTAACTTTAGCTAAAACAGCAAATGCAGGGAAACATGAGTTTGCCAATATGCAACAACAACCGACTTTGATGGGACGTTACGAAATTGCTCGTGAAGTTTCTCTAGAGGATTTCATTAACCGTCCGCGCGAAGAATGGAATGAATTAGGAGTAATGCCAACTTGGAAAGGGTTAACTCCTGAAAAAGAAGTTGATATTTGGAGAACTCACGACCGTTCAGTTGGTCCTCACTTCAAGTTATCAATCGATATGAATGCATGTACCGGATGTGGTGCTTGTATCATCGCTTGTCAGGCAGAAAATAACGTTCCTGTTGTAGGTAAAGACGAAATTCGTATGTCACGTGATATGTATTGGTTACGTATAGACCGTTACTACTCAGACATTACAGACAATACGTTAACTCAGAAAGTTGCTCTTGAAGGTCCGAATATGGATGGAAAAGGAGATGGATTGAATGAGCCACAACAATATAAATTGTTGATTCAGCCAAAAGCAGAAAATCCAGATGTAATTTTCCAACCAATCATGTGTCAACACTGTAACCACGCACCATGTGAAACTGTATGTCCGGTAGCGGCAACATCACACGGTCGTCAAGGACAAAACATGATGGCGTATAACCGTTGTATCGGTACTCGTTACTGTGCGAATAACTGTCCTTACAAAGTTCGTCGTTTCAACTGGTTTACTTATACTCAAAACGATAAGTTCGATTTCCATATGAACAACGATTTAGGACGTATGGTATTGAATCCAGATGTTGTTGTACGTACAAGAGGGGTTATGGAGAAATGTTCATTCTGTATCCAACAAACGCAAGCAGCGATCTTAAAAGCCAAAAAAGAAAACCGTCGTGTTACGGATCAAGAGTTTAAAGATACCGCGGCATGTGCTGCAGCTTGTGCTACTGGCGCAATGGTGTTTGGAGATATCAATGATGAAAACAGTGAAGTGAAAAAACTATCAGAAAGCAATCGTTCTTATGTATTGTTAGAAGAAGTTGGAACGCAACCAAATGTTTTCTATCATGTGAAAGTTAGAAACAGAAAAGAACAAAAAAACGCATAATTAGTAAAGAATTTATTAAGGTAAAATAATATGTCACATTACGAATCACCAATTAGAGAGCCTCTTATATTAGGACATAAGTCTTACCATGATATTACCGTTGATATCGCTCGTCCTATCGAGAATAAATCGGGAAAATTATGGTGGATCGCCTTCGGAATTGCCTTCCTTGGTTTCCTATTATTCATAGGTTGTGTATTCTACACCGTTGGAACCGGAATCGGGGTTTGGGGTTTAAATAGAACAATTAACTGGGGTTGGGATATTACCAACTTCGTATGGTGGGTAGGGATCGGTCACGCCGGAACGCTAATTTCCGCCGTACTCCTTTTATTCCGCCAGAAATGGAGGATGTCGATTAACCGTTCAGCAGAAGCGATGACGATCTTCGCGGTAGTTCAAGCAGCGGTTTTCCCGATGATCCACATGGGTAGAATCTGGTTATCTTACTGGGTTTTCCCAATTCCGAACCAATTTGGTTCACTTTGGCCAAACTTTAACTCGGCACTATTATGGGACGTGTTTGCGATCTCAACGTACTTCTCTGTATCAGTAGTGTTCTGGTTTATTGGTCTAATGCCTGACTTTGCGATGGTGCGCGACCGTGCAACAAAACCATTTGCAAAGAAAATTTACGGAATCTTATCATTCGGATGGGGTGGACGTGCAAAACAATGGCAACGCTTCGAAGAAGTTACCCTTGTATTAGCAGGTCTATGTACACCGCTTGTATTCTCGGTACACACGATTGTATCATTTGACTTCGCTACTTCGGTAATCAAAGGATGGCACTCAACCGTTTATCCTCCTTACTTCGTAGCAGGAGCAATTTTCTCAGGATTTGCGATGGTGCAAACATTATTAAGTGTAATGAGAAAAGTATTGCATTATGAAGATTATATAACTCGTAAACATATCGAGTATATGAATATCGTAATCATCGTAACAGGAGGAATGGTAGCGGTAGCTTACCTTACCGAGTTATGGGTTGCTTGGTACTCAGGATCTAGATACGAAGACTTTACATACTTCTCTCCAGGAGCAGCAACCGGTCCTTATTGGTGGGCATTCTGGGCGTTAATTGTTTGTAACGTTTTAGTACCAGGTTTGTTATGGATTCGTTCTATCCGTCGTTCATTTGTATGGACATTCTTAATCTCGATTGTAGTAAATATCGGGATGTGGTTCGAGCGTTTCGACATTATCGTGATCAATTTATCACGCGACTATTTACCATCGAGCTGGACAATGTTTATGCCTTCATGGGTAGACGTTGGAATCTTTGTGGGAACTAACGGATTCTTCTTTGTACTTTACTTATTGTACGCACGTACTTTCCCAGTAATCTCACAAGCAGAATTGAAAACTATTTTGAAATCATCAGGCGAAAGCTTTAAAAAACATCATACAGAAGATGAGCATCACGAACACTAAAATCGTTTATGGTCTATACGGAGACGACGATGTTTTAATAGACGCAATTAAAAAAATCCGTAGTAAAAATGTTGCGATACAAGAAGTTTACACGCCATTTCCTGTTCACGGATTGGATAAAATTCTTGGATTGAAAAAAACTCGAATCTCAGACGTCGCATTCTTTTACGGTGTCTTTGGACTAACATTGGCTTCAGTAATTACATGGTTTTTCATGAACCATGACTGGCCACAAGATATCGGTGGGAAACCATCTTTCTCTTGGGGAGAAAATATGCCAGCCTTTGTACCAATTATGTTCGAGATTACAGTTTTCTGTACCGCGCACTTAATGTCACTGACTTATTTAGTTCGTAACAAAATGTATCCAGGTGCAAAAGCTCAAAATCCAGATCCAAGAACTACTGACGATAAATTTTTAGTAGAAATTCATACTACCGATGTAGATGCTATTAAGAATATCTTTGTAGAAACAGGCGCAGAAGAGGTTACGGTAAAAGGTGTAGAAGCACCAGAAAACAATATTAACCAAGTAGAAGAAGCACACTCATGAAAAAGATAGTATTTTTAATGGTTGCAGGAAGTTTAATTGCTACAGCCTGTTCAGATAAAAAAAGAAAGCCGAGTATAGTGTACATGCCAGATATGTATTATGCGACCGCTTACGATCCTTATGAGAAAGCAACTTTTGGTTACCCTGATTATGCAGAATCATCGGATGTGCCGGTTTTTCAACGCAATCATAACATGTCGGCGCTTGAGCCGGTAGAAGGAAGTGTACCGCATAATGATGGTGATATCCTACCATGGACGTTACCTAATACCAACGCTGGATATGCTCAGTCGAAATCAGTTGCTTCACCTTTAAATCCTGCTAACAAAGAAGTTGACCACAAACGTGGTGAATTGTTATACAAACAAAATTGTTCTGTTTGTCATGGTGCTACAGGAGATGGACAAGGTTCTATTGTAAAATCTAAAGCGTATTCTGGGGTACCAACGTACGGAGAAAGAGATATCACAGTAGGAAGTGTTTACCATGTAATTATGTACGGAAAGAATGCGATGGGTTCTTATGCATCACATTTAACTCCGGCAGATAGATGGAGAGTGGCAGAGTATGTAATGAGTTTGAAAAACGCTGGTAACGATCAGGCAGCTCCTGCTGAAACACCAACAGCTAATGTTGAACCTGCAGATTCTACTGCAAGCAAATAATCGTTAACGCTAAAAAAGATTAAATCATGCAATATACTTTTTCCAATCGATTAAAAATGGCCTCACTCATCATGTTAGTAGTGGGGGTCGTATTATATGCAATTGGATTCTTTATCTTTAAAGGACACATGGATAATTCTGAAGCTTATATCACAGAATTAATGCATGCAAATCCTTCTCATTTCTACGGTGATTATATCAGTGATCAGTTCCTAGAACTTAACACCGATCACCAAGGGCATATGGAACATTTGCAAAACTTATTAAGTAACCGTCCATGGGCAGCATTCTATGTACCTGCGTATTTCGCTTTCGGTATCGCTGCAACTGCACTTTTCTTCTTGTGCGTTCAATTCGTTGGACAAGCAGGTTGGTCTATGGTAGTTACCCGTGTTATGGAAGGTATCGCTTCTTATTTACCAATAGGTTCTTTGATTTTAGGAATCTTTGTTATTCTTTCTGCAATGCAGATGAATCACTTATTCCACTGGATGGTTCCAGAGTTGATTGATCCTAACGATCCACAATACGATATTTTTATCGCCAACAAAGCAAAATTGTGGTTAAACATTCCGTTCTGGACAATCCGTTGTTTAATTTACTTAGCTGTTCTTTCTTTGTTTGTGTACATCATCAAAGGTGCTACAAGAAAATTAGACGAACACAAAGGAGATATCACCTATTATAATAAATTATACACCAAAGCGGTTTTAGGAATTGTGTTTTTCGCACTTTTCTCAGCAGCTTATGCATGGGACTTTGTAATGTCATTAGACCCACACTGGTATTCTTCATTATTTATGTGGTACGGAATGGTGAGTCATTTGGTAGCTTCAGTTTCTATCATGGCAATCATTTCTATCTACCTGAAAAAGAAAGGTGCTTTACCATTATTCAATGACAACCACCAACACGATTTAGCTAAATTTATGTTTGGTTTCTCATTATTATGGTCGTACTTATGGTTCTGTCAGTTCATGTTACAATGGTATTCTAACGTTCCAGAAGAAGTTCAATACTTCCAACAACGTATGGCACAATATCCATTATATTTCTGGATGTTATTAGCCAACCTAGTATTACCTTTCGTAGTAATGGTAAGTTCTAGTATAAAACGTCGTTCACAAGTTGTTTTCGTAATGGCTATCTTAATTGTTTTTGGACACTATTGGGATTTTTACAACCAAATCATGCCAGCTGCAGTAGGACCATTCCACAACTTCGGATTTATGGAAATCGGAGCATTAGTTGGTTTCACAGGATTATTTACATTCGTTGTGATGAATGCAATCTCGAAACTCAACTTAGAGCCAACCGGACACCCATACTTCCACGAATCAAAAATCTACGAATATCCTTTCTAATCGAATCGATCAAATTAGATATAAAAAAATCTCAGTCTATAAAGGCTGAGATTTTTTTTTATTGTTTATTTTTTCGGTAGGATGAATGACAGAACTCAATACTTTATTTATGATCCAACTCTAAAACAACTCGAAAGTTTTCTTCTAAAAAAGCCAAATCATCTAATTCCTTTCGTTTGAAGTTTTGAATATCTTGCAACAAGGTTTTTCGGTTTTCTATACGTTGAATAGCTCTATAAAATCGTCGAACTTCCTCTTTATTACACAATTTCAATCGCGGAACAGTAACATTTTCTCCCGCTTCGTTCTTAGAAATCATGGTAAAATAACTCGAATTACAATGCTTTATTTCACCAGTTTGTATATTCTGACTTTCTACCCGAATGCCCACAACTACAGACGAATTGCCCACATAGTTTACCGAAGCTTTCATCGTTAATAAATTACCAACTTCTACCGGATTCAGAAAATCTACACGATCTGTCGAAGCCGTAACACAATACGTTTCGGTAAATTTAGACGCACAGGCAAAAGCAATTTGGTCGAGTAACGATAAGATGTACCCACCATGGATTTTACCTCTAAAATTAGCATAAGATGGTAACATAAGCTGTGTCATCGTTACCTTAGAACTGCTCACAGTTTTTATTTTATTCATTGGTTTGGATTAAGTCTAATTGATAAAATTCATCAGCAATTGAACGATCATTGGCCAAACGCGGAACTTTATTTTGCCCACCCAATTTTCCTAAAGATTTCATATAATCCTGAAAACCATGTTGTTTTACCCGTGATATTTTCAATGGACGTAAGACATTTCCGCTAATCAAATCTTGGTAATAAACATTCAATTGACACATTTGTTGGTCCAATTCTTTTTCAAATTCCTCCAAATTAGTAGGTTCTTCACCAAATTCTATCAACCATTCATGGTAAGGTAAGCCTTCTTTCGGGTTGACTTGTGGTGCCACGCTAAACTCAATAATCGACGCAGGAAATTTCTGCAACGTTGCTTGTAAAGCTGTTTCTACTTCATGAGCAATCACATGTTCTCCAAAAGCGGATGTAAAATGTTTTATTCGCCCGCTAACAATTATTCTATACGGTTTCAAGGATGTAAAACGTACCGTATCTCCAATATTGTAGGCCCATAAACCAGCTGTGCTACTCAAAACCAGAACATAATCTTTGTTCAATTCTACAGAAGCCAAAGAAATTCGGGTAGGATTTTCTTGATGAAATTCCTCTGCCGGAATAAATTCATAAAAAATTCCATTGTCGAGCAACAACAATAAATCTTCTGATTTTTGCGAATCTTGATAAGCAAAAAATCCTTCAGATGCAGGATAAGTTTGTATGCTCGGCAACGATTTTCCGAGCAAAGCATTCATTTTGTCGCGATAGGGCTCATAATTTACTCCGCCGGTAACAAGGAGTTGTAAATTAGGAAAAAGTTCATCTACTGTTTTGTAATTCGTTTGTTGTAAAAGTTTTTCAAAATACATGATCATCCATGGCGGAATTCCACTGATCAGCGTCATGTTTTCGTGTTGTGTTTCTTCTACAATAGCATCCACTTTTTCTTCCCAATCATCAATACAATTGGTTTCCCATGAAGGCATTCGATTTTTTTGGAGATAATCTGGAACAAAATGGGCCACAATGCCCGAAAGTCTTCCTACCTGAATTCCATTTTTTTTAATCAATTCTGGATTTCCTTGTAAGAAAATCATTTTTCCGTTCAAGAAACTTGCATTGCCCGACTCATAAATATAAGCTAATAAAGCGTTACGTGCAGATTTTATATGTGTTGGAATTGATTCTTTGGTCAACGGAATGGCTTTTGCCCCCGACGTTGTTCCCGAGGTTTTGGCCAAATACAAAGGTTTGCCAGGCCAAGTTACATTTTCTTCGCCTTCGATGATCGCATCAAAATAATTTTTCAAACCTTCGTAATCGCGTACCGGAACTTTAGCTTTGAAATCCCCATAAGTTTGGATAGCATCAAAATCATGATCTTTCCCAAAACGGGTGCTTTGAGCAGATTTTAGTAAGTGATGAAATGTTTTTTCTTGCGTTTCTATCGGATGATTAATCCATTTCTGAACTTGATAGTGAACATATTTTGCAAAGATTTTTGCTAAGAATGCCTTCATGTATTCGTCGACTTTTTGAAATTGATATATAGTTCGGGATCAACGGCTTTCCCGTTATGCCAAATCTCTAAATGTAAGTGTGGACCGGTTGTGAATTCGCCGGTATTGCCCACAGAACCAATGGTTTCTCCTTGTTTTACCTTATCTCCGATTTTTTTATACACGTCTAAATTATGCTTATAAATGGATAAAAAATCATTGGTATGATCCACCACAATCACAAAACCTGTATCGGGAGTCCAATCGGTAAAAATCACAAATCCATCGCCGATTGCTTTTACAGGGTCACCTGTTTTCGAAACCAAATCCAAGGCCAAATGTTTTTCGTCCGGGCTGTAAGTATTGCTGATATACCCTTCGAGAGGTGAAATGAATATCGGTTTTTTCTTCACATTTTCAGTCGAAATTATTTCGTCTTCTTTGTTCAAATCCAAAATAATTGGTAGGATAGAAGGTTGCTGAAAAGGTTGAATATTGGTATAATATGTTTTTTGAGCCAATAAATCTCGATTGTATAATTCGAGATTCTTCATGGTCTTTTCGATGGATTTTATTTTTTTATTTTGATTCTTGATAATCGAATCTTGTTGATCGAGCTGAACGCTTTTATGTTGAATTTCTTGTTGATGATTCAAATTATAGAAAAGAGAAGTCAATAATCCTACCAACAACAAAACCAAAAGCCAATTGTTTCTTCGAACGATTTTCGGAGATTTATCTGCTATTTTGTTTGTATTAGAGTGAGTTACGTTTGTTGTATTTTCTTGTTTATCGATCATAAATTCTTATACAAATATCTTAAATGTTTAGCGAATTAAATACTTAAGACAAGATTTTTTCAATTCTGCCGTTTTTTAGTAGATTTGCTTTTATTGCTCGTATGAAAAAAATTATACTAAGTCTTTGTGTGGTGATGAGTTTGGGAAGTTGTTCTACCAAAAAAAACACCTTTCAGAGCCGAACTTACCATAAAACAACTGCTTGGTTCAATGCGCTGTATAATGCAGAACAAGAATTGGACAAAGTAAAAGAAGAACAACTTACCGAATATCAGTACAATTGGGGAGAAATTTTACCGGTTGATCCTGTTAACGAAATTGTGTACACAAAATCTATGGCACCAAAAATTAACCAAAGTGGTCGCCCTGGACAAAAGGAAAAATTTGTGACACCAACTGGTTTAGATGCTGTAGAAACAAAAGCCCAACGTGTGATCGAAAAACATTCGATGTTTATTGATGGGAAAGAAGAAAATCAGTTGATCGGGAGAGCTTACTTGTTGATGGGAAAAGCGAGATATTATAAAAAAGAATATTTCGATGCGTTGGATGCCTTAAACTTTATAAAATCGCAATTGCCAAATTCTAAATATGCCGAAGAAGCGCAAATTTTTATGACACTTTCTGAGTTGAAAGGAGGTAATTTTTACGATGGTCGAGAAAAGTTAGCCGAAATGTACGAGCAAGGAATGAGCAAGAGAAACTTACAGTTAGAAGTTGCTAAAAATTTTGGTCAATACCTTATCGATACTCAGAAATATGAGTTGGCAACGGAAGTATTGACTCAAGCCGAATCTTTATCGAAAAACAAAACAGAACGCGCTCGCCTTAATTTTATTTTAGGACAACTGTATGCAAGGTTAGACGATCAGCAAGAACAATCAGAAGCCCATTTCGCAAAAGCGTATGAACTGAAACCGGGCTATGATATGGAGGTGAAAGCTCATATTGCGATCGCAGAAAACTTCAAAAAAGATAAGAATGATTACGAAACCTATAAAAATCATTTAGAGTCAGTTTCGAATAAAAGTGTTTATAAAAAACGCAAAAATGAGTTGGATTATGCGATCGGTAAATTGGCTATTTTAGCAGGAAATCTTTCCGATGCCGAAACTTATCTAAAAAGAAGCTTGAAAGAAAAAGAAATTTCTGATCCCTATATTCGTGGGAAAGCTTATGAAGCGTATGCTGATCTTGAGTTCGAGCGTGGAAATTATTTGTATGCCACGGCTTATTATGATAGTGCGGTAACGGCGATAACGCACGAAAAAGAAGTGAAGAGAATTAATCTTCGTAACGATGCGTTGAAGAAATTGATGGAAAAACATTATTTGGTTCAGAAAAACGATAGCATTCTACGAATAGCTCAAATGTCGAAACCTGAACAAGAAAAATATTTTCAGAATTATATCGATACTTTAAAAATAAAAGAAGAACGTCAACGTATAGAAGAAGAAAAACAAATGGCTTTGGCGAATTCTTCGTCATCGGTTGATTTTCAGTTAGGTGGCACTACGAAAAGTTTTAGTTCTAATAGTGGAGGCGGAAGTAAATTTTATTTTTATAATCAAGGATTGAAAAGTGACGGAACGCTTGATTTTCAGCGTATTTGGGGAAATCAATCGTTACGTGATAATTGGCGTTCTTCTACCGGAGGGACTTCTGCTCTCGAAAAAAGAGAATTAGAATTAACCGGAAAAATAGAAGAAGGAAATCCACGCCGTTTTGATTTGGATTTTTATTTAGAGAAAATTCCGACCCAACCGAAAGTAATTCAAAACCTGAAAATCGAAAGAGATACCACCGAACTTTCTTTAGGAACAGGGTATTATGATCAATTCTCGAACGAACGTTTGGCAATTACTACATTAGAACATTTGGTGAGCACTCCTCCGAAAAACATCGAAACCAAAGCTAATGCAATTTATCAGATGTATAGAATTGCCAAAGCAGAAAATGATCCTTCGATGGAGAAGTATAAAAATCAAATCCTATCCGAATTTCCAAATACGTTGTATGCTGGCTACATCAACAACCCGATGGAAGATTATCTAACTCCCGAAACCAAAGAAGCTTTGGCAGATTATGAGGGCGCTTATGCTTTGTATAAAGATGGGAAATATGATGAAACCAAAACCAAAGTAAGACAAGCAATTGTGCAATATCCTACCCAAACTTTGATTGCGAAATTTGCTTTGTTGAATGCTTTTGCTGTTGGGAAAACCGAATCGACCGAACAGTTTAGAAGCGCGCTCGAAGTGGTTACCATTGCTTACGACGGAACAGATGAAGCCAAAAAAGCCAAAGAGTTATTGAAGAAATTAGATGCTGCCAAAAATAAAGGAACTTCTACCGAGGAAAGCAAAAAAGAAGTCGAGCAAGCGGCCGATGTTTTGATTCCTACAGAAAATACACAACCAACTACTCCAAAGAAAAAAGTGTTAGGAATTTCTGGTCCTGGTTCGATTAATGAAGAAGATGCAAAACCAGCCGAAAAATAATGGTAGGAAATTATTTAAATGAATAAAATATCATCTCAATAAAAAAAGCTTCAGATCTATTCTGAAGCTTTTTTGTATAATAAATTTTGTTCGGTTTCTGCCTTTTTGTATGTTGCTTTTTCTTGTTCTTGCAATCGATCGGTAAAGAGAATTCCATGCAAATGATCGACTTCATGTTGTGCAATAACCGCAGTAAAGCCTTCGATAACTTCATCATGAAATTGTCCGTCCAAATCATAAAACTCTATCCGTATAGCGTAACTTCTCACGACATTCCCAATCGCATCAGGAATCGATAAACAGCCTTCTCGTCCTTTTTGTAAAAGAGAAGAATACCATGTAATTTTTGGATTGATAAAGAATTGAAACGGTTGTTCTTTCTGATCAAAACGTTGTATCCATACAGCATTGCGATTGATTCCGATTTGTGGTGCAGCAATTCCTACTCCGCGAGATTCTTCATCGAGAACAGTTGCCAACATCCGATCGGCTAATTTTTTTACCGAAGAATCTTTTGGGTCGAGATCGGTGCTTTTGGTGCGTAGAATTTTAAAATCGTCCTGATTGGTGGTTAAGAGAACTCTGAATTTATTGAGTTGACTTTTTTGATTGATCAAGGCCAATTCACTTTTGGTAAAAGGATTGCTAACGGACATCGCAGAATTATTTTGTGCAAATAACATACTTTGCAAAAGAAGTGCACTAAAAAAAACTATTTTTTTTATCATTTACGGTATATTTTATAATCCAACGAAAATTTTCCAGGGCCTGTCATCATCAAAACTAAATAAACGATAAAGTAGATAATCGCTAATTCTTTCGTCGCCAAATCATGGTGTAGATGAACGATGAAAATAGCCACAAACATAGTAATCAATAACGGAATAAGGACCGCTCTTGTCCAAAGCCCGAGAATCAATAAAATAGAACAAACGGCTTCGGCCAAAATAGCCAAAACAACAGATAATTCTGGGCCGATACCAATAGGATCTGGAAATTGTAAAGGTGCGCTATCAAAGAAGTTGAGTAGTTTTGTAACGCCATGGGTAAGCATCAATAAACCAACAGAAACGCGTAAAATGAGTAAAGCATAATTGGTTTTGGTGTCGTGTTTTCCGACATGAAATAATTTCATAATCTATAAAAAGTTTGGTATAAAGTTATTTAGAATATATAGCATCAAAATTAATCTTTTTCTATTAATTATAAGAACTTGTGTAAGTTTACGTTTAGATAAAATAGAAAAAATAATTAGTATGAAAAATATAGTCGGTTTTGTGGTGCTTTTCTTGGTAGGATTTGTGAATGCGCAAGAAACAGATTGGGAAAAACAAGATTTACGAGGTCGTGTGAAATTGGTAACCGAGGTGAAAACGAAAGCGATGATACGTGTAAACCATATCGAGAAATATCAGCAAGAATACAATCGGGTGAGTGAGTTTCGTGAAGATGGTTTATTGCAAACGGAGAAATTTTTTGACGATGAAAAATTGCCAACTTATACCGTGAATTATCAGTACAACGAAGACAATCAATTGATCCATAAAGATATCGACTCATACAATCAGTTTCTGAAAATTGATGAAACCTATACGTATGATGAAAATCAAACCAAAATTATCACCACAGAAAATGAGGTGGCTGTGCAAGAAAGAATTCAGGAGTTTGATGCTCATAAGAATTTATTGAGCGATAAAATGCGAAATTTAGAAGAGGAAGGGATTTTTGTGAATGAAGAAAATGAATACAACGAACAAAATCAACTGATCAAAAAACGCGTGAATTATGATCAAGGAAAATACGAAATGCGATATTCGTACAATGCAAAAGGTTTGCTTACCAAAGAAGAATATCTGATAGAAGGAGTGGTGACTTCTACGAAAGTGCGACAATATAATGAGCAAAATGATTTGATTGCCGAAAAACAATTCGATCAATCAATGAAGCAAAAATATAGTGTAGAAATAAAATATGCGTACGATAAACAAAATAATTGGACTACAAGAACGCAATACCACGATAAATTAGACGCCCCGATTAGTAATACCACACGGCAGATTATTTATTATTAATCTAAATTGCTAAAATTTTATCATAAAATTATCTTAAAACCTAAAAAAATTAACATAAATCATTTTTTATGGCAAAATGTTTGTTTATTGATAAATTGAATTTAAAAAAAAGGAATATGAAAAATGTATTAAAATTTTTAGGTATTTTCATTTTTACCTTATTTATCGTTACCGCTTGTTCGGATGATGATGATCCTGTAGATAATGATATTTTTGCTGGTACGTACAAAGGAAGTGTATCGTATGTGAGCAAAGGAGAAACAGTTTCGAATGACAACGGTTCTGTATTTGTAACCAAATTAAGTGGGGACACTTACAACTTTAAATTTTCTGATAATATCCCAAGCCTAAACGGAATCAAAATGAAAAAAGGAGATAACAACACCTTGATTTTAGAAGACGGTGCTTTGGGAGGAATTTCTATTTCTGCCGATAAATTGAATATCAGTTATACCAAAGATGGACAATTTTGGTCTGCCAGTGCAACCCGATAATTGGTAAATATTTTTGGAATAAAGAAACCTTCTGCTTTTGGTAGAAGGTTTTTTTTTATGACAATCCACTAATTACAAGCTTCGATTTCAGACAAATGATTATCTTTGCCTAAGCTATTGATAAAAAGTAGAAAATGTTTCAGAATCTTCAAGATAAATTAGATAAAGCACTACATACCCTAAAAGGGAAAGGACAAATTACAGAAATTAACGTTGCAGAAACGGTAAAAGAGGTGAGAAGAGCCTTGGTTGATGCCGACGTGAGTTATAAAGTTGCCAAAGAATTTACCGATACCGTTCGTAAAAATGCAATAGGAGAAAATGTATTGACTTCGTTGAATCCTAGTCAGTTGATGGTGAAAATTGTACATGACGAATTGGTAAAATTAATGGGGGGCGAACATAGCGAGCTTTCTATTAGTGCCAATCCTACCATTATTCTGATTGCCGGTTTACAAGGTTCTGGTAAAACAACCTTTTCTGGTAAATTGGCCAATTACCTAAAAACAAAAAAGAATAAAAAACCATTGTTAGTTGCAGGGGACGTTTATCGTCCGGCGGCAATCAATCAGTTGAAGGTTTTAGGAGAACAGATTGGGGTAGAAGTTTATGCAGAAGAAGAAAATAAAAATCCGGTAGAGATTGCAGAAAAAGCAATTGCGTATGCAAAACAAAACGGAAACAATGTGATCATTCTCGATACTGCAGGTCGTTTGGCTGTGGATCAAGAAATGATGGATGAAATTCGTCGTGTTCACGCTGCAACAAATCCTACCGAAACTCTTTTCGTGGTCGATTCTATGACCGGTCAAGATGCTGTGAATACGGCAAAAGCATTCAACGATGTGTTGGATTATAGTGGTGTTGTGTTGACCAAATTAGACGGTGATACACGTGGTGGAGCAGCATTAACCATCAAAACTGTGGTAGATAAACCAATCAAATTTATTTCTACCGGAGAGAAAATGGAAGCCTTAGATTTGTTCTATCCAAGTCGTATGGCCGATCGTATCTTGGGCATGGGGGACGTTGTTTCGTTAGTAGAAAGAGCGCAAGAACAGTTTGATGAGGAAGAAGCAAAACGCCTACAAAAGAAAATTGCAAAGAATAATTTCGACTTTGATGATTTCCTAAAACAGATTCAGCAAATCAAGAGAATGGGGAACATGAAAGATTTAGTTGGGATGATTCCCGGAGCAGGAAAAGCCCTAAAAGATGTCGAAATCAACGATGATGCATTCAAAGGAGTAGAAGCAATTATTCATTCGATGACTCCGCACGAAAGAAAAAATCCTAAATTAATCGATAATTCGAGAAAAAATCGAATCGCGAAAGGTTCGGGAACATCGATACAAGAAGTCAATCAATTACTGAAACAATTCTCTGAAATGGGGAAAATGATGAAATTCGTTAATTCTTCTCAAGGTAAACGCATGATGGAAATGATGTCGAAAAACATGCCTGCCGATGGTTCTTTACCAAAAATGCCAGGAGGTTTCCCGAAATTATAAGAACAAATTTTAGAATCGTTTCTCGAGAAACGAACATACTATCAGGGACAGAAACATTTGCGTTTGCTGTCCTTTTTTTGTACCTTTCCTTACAACTAATTATCGTAAATGAAGGTCTATCACTCGAAACTAAGTCCAGCAATTCTCTGTTTTATTGTACTCGTTTTTGCTTTTAGCATTTTTGCAGCTATGAACAGTCATGCCAGTGTTTTGTCTATTTCTCTCGGTGTCGTTCTTCCGATAATTCTAATATTATTTGTGCTAACGACCATTACCTATACTGTGAAAGATGGCGAATTAAAAGTGCGTGTTGGTGGTTTATTGTATAGAAGAATACAAATCAGAACCATAAAAAAAATAGAAAAAACAAGAACCATCCTTAGCGCGCCCGCAGCTTCTCTCGATCGGATAATTATTTACTATAATCGGTATGATGAAATTGTTTTATCGCCCAAAGATAAAGAACAATTTATTGCAGATTTGCAAAAAGAAAATCCTTCTATAGAAGTAAATTTGTAGGATTACATCTTGGTTTTTGATTTTTATTCTGTAGGAAAGTAGTTTTTCGTACGCAAGCGCTTATTTTTGTAAATTCAATAAAACAGTATGCAGATTTATGATTTGATTATTTCTCAGGACGAAGATATTTCGCTCAATGATGTATTTATCGAGGATGAATACCGAGAGAAAATTCAACGTTTTGTGAAAGAACATTCTTATCGAGAAAAATTAATCGAATTTGGTTTAGAAGTCGATCACAAAATGATGCTTTATGGTGCGTCGGGTTGTGGAAAAACAATGACGGCAAAAGCAATCGGAAATGCATTGGGTAAAAAAGTATTGATCCTGAATTTGAGTAATGTTGTCTGCGCTCGAATTGGTGAAACTTCTCAAAATCTCAAACAAATTTTCGACAAAGCAAAAAGAGAAAAAGCTGTATTGTTCCTTGATGAATTCGATTTGCTAGGAAAATCAAGAGCGTATGATGATCAAGATGTAGGAGAAATGAAGCGCTTGGTCAACGTGCTCATTCAACAAATAGATTTATTGAGTTCGGACGTCGTTTTGATTGGTGCCACAAACCATGCAGAGATGATTGATGTTGCGCTTTGGCGAAGATTTCAGCTTAGAATTCCGTACCAGTTGCCCGATCGCGAAGCATTGGATAATTATTATCAATCCTTGAGAAAATCTTTTCCTACCAAACTTCCTACGTTCGATTTGCTGTATGATCTTTCTTTTGCAGAAGCCAAAGATTATTGGCTGACCGAAGTGAAAAAGCATTTGATTGCAGCTTGGGAACAAGAAAAATAATATCCACAAAATTCATTGTATTTTTAGGAGAAAAAGAAATTTTTTTTTTGAATCTTGATTAATAGAAAATATCGGTTGGATGAAGAAGAAAAACTTTATCAACTCATTAGAATTTCCTAACTTTAATACTTAATACCGAAAACTATCTATGGCAGAACCTTTTGTAATAACGGAAGAACAACTCGAAAAAGAAAACGTAGAAATAGCTCGTCTCTACAAAGAAATGCTTAAAAATACGTATATCACGTTATCAGACGACGATAAAAAACTGATTCGTAGAGCGTTTGATTTGGCTGTGGATGCGCACAAAGATCAACGTAGAAAAACAGGAGAACCTTATATTTATCATCCGATTGCGGTGGCGAAAATTGTAGCCGACGAAATTGGTTTGGGGGCAACTTCTATTGCCGCTGCCCTGATGCACGATGTGGTTGAGGATACCGATTATACGTTAGAAGATATTGAAAAACTTTTTGGTAAGAAAATTGCCAAAATTATCGATGGTTTAACTAAAATTGCTGTTCTCAACAAACAAGATGTTTCGATACAATCAGAAAATTACCGCAAACTTCTACTTACTCTCTCAGAAGATGTTCGGGTGATACTGATCAAGATTGCCGATCGATTGCACAACATGCGTACACTTGGGAGTATGCGCGAAGATAAGCAGCTGAAAATAGCTTCGGAAACGGTTTTTATTTATGCGCCTCTTGCGCATAGAATGGGCTTATATAACATAAAATCTGAGTTAGAGGATTTGAGTTTACGCTACACTAAGCCGGAGGAATATCTCAGTATCGAGCAAAAAATGACCGAATCGAAAGAAGAACGCGAAGCGTATATCAAGAACTTTAGCGATATTATTAGTGAGCGATTGCGCGAAGAAGGTTTGGAGTTCGAAATCAAAGGACGTTCGAAATCAATCAACTCGATTTATCGTAAAATGATTAATCAGAATGTTACATTCGAAGAGGTTTTTGATCTTTTTGCGATTCGAATTATTTATCGATCAGATCGCAAAAATGAAAAATTCATCGCTTGGAAAATTTATTCCATCGTGACGGATATTTTTACCCCAAATCCTAAAAGAATGCGCGATTGGATTACCACGCCAAAATCTACGGGTTACGAGTCTTTGCACATAACGGTTATTGGACCGATGGCTCGTTGGGTCGAAGTACAAATCCGATCTGAAAGAATGGATGAAATCGCCGAAAAAGGGATTGCAGCGCATTATAAATACAAAGAAAATAAAGGGGCAGACGAAGATGATACCAATGTAGATCGTTGGATAGAGCAGGTGAGAGATATGCTCGATAACAATGATACGCAAGACGCAATGGAGTTTATGGATAACTTCAAATTCAATCTCTATGCGAAAGAAATTTATGTTTTTACCCCAAAAGGAGATTTGTTTTCGTTACCAAAAGGAGCTTGTTCACTCGACTTTGCGTATGCCATTCACTCGAATATTGGCGATCATTGTTTGGGAGCAAAGGTAAACGGAAAACTTTTTCCGTTGAGTCATGAATTGCAAAGTGGTGATCAGGTAGAAATCATTACATCGGTTCAACAAAAACCTAAAATGGAATGGTTGGATTATGTGATGACAAGTAAAGCTCGCTCGAAAATTAAAGCTTCGTTAAACTCAGAAAAAAGAAAAATTTCTGAGGATGGAAAAGAAATTTTAATTCGAAAATTACGCCATCTTAAAGTGGATTTCAATGAAAGTACGCTTAATAAAATTCAAACATTCTTTAAGCAAACCAACAGTCAAGACGTTTTTTATAATGTTGCAACTGGCGTAATTGGTAATAAAGATCTAAAACGATTTGTCGATTCGCAAACAGGTTTTACAGGTATGTGGAATAGAATTAGAAAAACAGCTATTCCATTGCCAATCAATGCAAAAGAAAATAAACCTGTTGAAAATGTAAAGTTAGATAGTTTGGTTTTTGGTCCGGATGAAGAGCATCTCGATTATGAGTTGGCGCAATGTTGCCATCCGATTCCGGGCGATAAAGTGTTTGGTTTTATTACTGTAGGAAATGGAATAAAAGTCCATAAATACGATTGTCCAAATGCGGTTTCTTTGCAAGCAAATTATGCCTATCGCATCATCAAAGCAACGTGGGTAGATTCTACCAAGAAAGATTTCAAAGCTATTCTCAATCTAGAAGGTTTGGATCGTTCGGGAATGATTAGTGATATTACGTTGGTGATTTCTAAAAATAATTCGATTAATATGACCAATATTAATTTCTCTGAACAAGCTGGAGTTTTTCACGGAGTTATTTCTCTTTTGGTGAAAAATAAAGATCAATTAGAGCATGTTATTGATGAATTGAAAAAAGTTGAAGGCGTAAAACAAGTACAACGAACGTATAAAAAATAAAATAATAAAAAAAAGTAGTCGAATTTTCGACTACTTTTTTTTGTGTTTATAATTATCAATTACTTGTCGATAATTAGTTTAATTTCTTGGTTGTGTACATTTTCTCAGCCAATTGTACTGCTTTGTACGCATCAACAACACCACCGGTTACCGAATAGTCTGTTAATTGATCTGATTTGTTTACCGAGTCTAAAATAATTTGTCGGATATCATTCATCGAAAGTTTTGGGTAATGCGCCCAAACCAAGGCAGCAACTCCGGCAACTGCTGGCGAAGCCATAGAAGTACCACTGTTCGATTGGTATTTTCCTTCTTTGGTTGGTACGGTCGAATAAATATCAGAACCTGGAGCAAAAACATCTACAGACTTTTTACCGTAATTAGAGAAGTCAGAACGCAAAAGCAGTGGGTTCATGGTAGAAGATCCAACTGTGATTACATTGTTAGAAACTCGCTCTCCTTTGTCATTGAAAACGGTAGGGTAATGAACTTCTTTGTCGATATCTACATTATCATTACCAGCAGCTTTGATGAGTAAAACTCCTTTAGTTTCAGCGTATTTAAAGGCATCCCAAACTTTTTCTTTATCAGGAGAATACGATTTCCCGAAAGACATATTCAAAATTTTTGCTCCATTATCCACAGCATAATGAATAGCGTTTACTACATCTTTGTCGCGCTCATCACCATTGGGTACAGTACGAACACTCATGATTTTCACATAACCATCTCCAGCGATTCCGTCGATACCAATTCCATTGTTGCGTTTTGCAGCAATAATTCCAGAAACGTGAGAACCGTGATTAGAATCTGGTCCATCTACGTCATTGTTCCCGTAATTTTTTTGTTTGATATTTGTATAATCATCTCCAACAATTTTACGAAAATCCTCTGTTGTATTGTAATGGTATTTTACTTGATCTCCAAAATATTTTACGGCTCCCTCAAGTTCTTTTGTCATTTCATTAGCAAATTCGCTCATTGTTTTATTTAACCAAAACTCTTCAGGAACCATCGCAAATAATTGTAAAAAATTTGCATTTTGAGGATCTTTAGCGCTAAATTGTTGCAAACTTTCTGTAGTCAACTTGGTATTTCCTAAAGATTCTACAAGCATATTAAGAGGTTCTCTTAAACTTTCAAGGTATGATGTATATTCAGCTTCGCTTTGTTTTGCGGTAGCTAATTTATTTTCATATTCAGCTTTGATTTTTTTGAAAGCTTCGTATTTCTCAGGATGTTTTTTGATGTTCTCATTGGCTTTTGCACCTTCGAAAAGTTTGCGTTGCTCAATGTATATACGAGTCAACTCCATTGTATCGCCATCTACATTTCCGTTTGGCCCACCAATAAAATTCCACCCATGTATATCATCTACATAGCCGTTTTTGTCGTCATCTTTATTGTTTGCTGTTTCTTTAGCGTTTACATAAACATTGTCTTTAAGGTCTTCATGGGTAACTTCTACACCCGAATCCAAAACTCCAACAACAACCGAAACTGGTTTTCTATTTTTAGATTTTACGAAGTCCAATGCTTTTTGAGTATTCACCCCATAAACACCTGTTTCTTCTAAGCTTGCATGCTGCCACGCTTGAGGATCAACTTCTGTTTTTGTTTGAGCAAAAGCTGATGTAGAAATAAATAAGGCTAAGCTTAAGCTTAAAAATAATTTCTTCATTGATTTAAATTTATGTACTTTTTATATAGGTTGCAAAATGCGTGCAAATTGTTACAAGCACACAAGGATATTTTTAGATTATTTTGCGTATTTATAATTCAAGGCTTGCAAAATAGCCCAAGTTTCAGCATCTAAAACACCATCATATTTCTCAGGACGGAAATGATACTGAAAGGCTTGTATTACTTTTTTGGTCTGATCGTCCCAAACCCCGGTAATCGCTATATTATAGCCATACTTAGCCAAATCTTTCTGAAATTGTTGGATAAAGGCAAATGAAGAAGTATCAAAAGGATACTGGTATTGATAGCCATTTTTGTCCGCTTCATCATACCAAGCACCAACTCCATACTCTACATACAAACGTTTCCATGGAAATTGTGGTCCTGGATCGTGCTTTCTACCTGGCGCAACATCAGAATGCCCAATTACATTCGTTGGCTCGATGTTGTAGCGTCGAACAATATCTTGGGTTAAGGCAGCCACTTTCTTGAATTGATATTCAGGATAAGGTACAAAATCTATCCCACCATATTTGTTGTCATTCGATTTGTTCACAATCTCAATCCCAATCGAACTGAAATTTATATTATCCAAACTTTTCCATTTACTAACTCCTGCATGCCAAGCTCTTTTGGATTCATCGACCAAAGCGTAAATATCATCATCAAAAGAATCGCCTACCACATAATGCGAACTCACTTGTCGCGTAGAAAGTACCCGCAAAGACGGTTCTTGGTCCATCGAGGTATAATGCAATACAACATGTCGTATACGTTCGTCTTGCGCAACAGACGGAAAATAACTCGTATTCATTTTATAATCATCTAACTTCGCAAAGCGAGCAACCATCGGTTGTTCAGTCTTTTTATTGATGAAAATTGTATCGCGTATTACTTTGGTTACTGTTTTGGTTTGTACTTTGTTTTTTTGAGTAGCACAAGAACTTAAAAATAAAAAACCACTCAAGGTGGCAAGAAGTATGTGTTTATAATTCATTTTATTAACAACTTATTTCGTGAGACAAAAGTCAAAAGTAATGCATTTATTTGATAAATTTTCTTAAAAGATTTGTAAAGATTGAAATCTCACTTTATATTTGCAACCGCTTTTAGAGACAGATTTGTTCTAAATTCTAAAAGTGTAGGAGAGGTGCCAGAGTGGTAATGGAGCAGATTGCTAATCTGTCATCGGGTAACCGATGCCAGGGTTCGAGTCCCTGTCTCTCCGCTTTCGGGGTGTAGCGTAGCCCGGTCATCGCGCCTGGTTTGGGACCAGGAGGTCGCAGGTTCGAATCCTGCCACCCCGACAACCGAAAGGAAATAAAAAAAGCATTGGGTCGCGTAGCTCAGCTGGATAGAGCATCTGCCTTCTAAGCAGACGGTCAGGGGTTCGAATCCCTTCGCGATCACGAAAAGAGTTGTTCTGAATACAGAATTATTTAACGTATAGGAGAGGTGCCAGAGTGGTAATGGAGCAGATTGCTAATCTGTCATCGGGTAACCGATGCCAGGGTTCGAGTCCCTGTCTCTCCGCTTTCGGGGTGTAGCGTAGCCCGGTCATCGCGCCTGGTTTGGGACCAGGAGGTCGCAGGTTCGAATCCTGCCACCCCGACAACCGAAAGGAAATAAAAAAGCATTGGGTCGCGTAGCTCAGCTGGATAGAGCATCTGCCTTCTAAGCAGACGGTCAGGGGTTCGAATCCCTTCGCGATCACACATTCAGAAGTTCAATCATTTAATTGTGGTTGGGCTTTTTTTGTTCGCTGATAATTCATCCTACCGAAATCTTATTCGTTTTCTACATTTTTCCATCGATAATAAGCCGCCACGTACAAAATGTATTTGGAATAGCTGCTAACTCCTTCTTGGTCATTGGCGCGCAAATAGGCATCATTTAGATTAGAGAAAGCATCGCTTGCCACACCCAAATATTTTTCTGCATGCCAACGTTCGTATTCGCGATCACGGTTCATTCCGTCTGAGAAATTGTCGAGCATATTTTTTACATATTCAGGATCTTCATACGTTATGTTGCGTAAAACATTCATCAGCGTTTTATAGTGAGCCGAATAAAGTAAATCGATCGAGCTCGATTGTTCTGCGATGAGGTAAGCAATAAAGTTGGCTTCGTTTTCGGGCGCATAACTGATGAGGTGAGCCAATTCATGCGCAAGGGTAAAAGGACGACTTAGGTCTGTTGTTTTATTGTTGTAATTGGCTTCGTTCGTGAATGGATTGTAATAGCCTAAAACGCCTAAATAATTGGACCAAGAACTGAAAAAACTTTGTTTGAAATTATTTTTATCAATCACATATTTGCTTTGTAAAAAGGAATAATAAATAAGTTGTTGTTGGTCGGATAAAATGGTTTCTTGCAACGTTTTCTGATCTTCTTGCAAAGTGAAAACTCCGTTTTCGTTTTCGAGCACTTGATTTCGGTAGAATTTTGCTAATGTCAATTCGTTTTCTGCAATCGATTTTAGTTCATCAAGCGAAACATTTTCTACATAAAAATCGCTTGTAAACGATTTTTTCGCATAATTAATTCCCCAAAAAAGTTGAAAAAGTCCGAAGAAAATATTTCCTACCAATAAAAAATAAGCAAGAGTATTTTTAGTTTCAGTATATCTTTTTTTTAGTAAGGTATTGATGAATCGGTACAACAAAAACAATAAACCTATCCCTAAAAGAATATAGAAAATTTCACCGACAGGAATAGGAATGTGTGAAAAAATGGAAAGTAAAAAATGATTGATTTTCGGATAAATCGTTGCGTTGTAAAATAATAAAAAGGCAGTTGAGCTTTTCAGAATCTGAAAAAAGATTATTTGAAAAACGCCTAATAATAACAAAGTGAGCAAGCGTTGATTAGGTCTGTTTAGCATATTTTTCGGCGATAAAACTGATAATAAATAATTGAAAAGTATGGTAAATCATAATCGGTAAAAGATAAATACCAATGTTCTCGGTGAACAAAACACTTGCAAAAACCGAACCATGAACTAAGGATTTTTTGGTTCCACAAAACTGAATTGTGATGAGATCTTCTCGAGAGAAACGTAATTTTTTACCAATCCAGCGGCTAATCGTAAGGACGGCCAAAAAGAGAAGACTTACACAAACCGCAATAAGAATCAGTTGTTGAGGTTGCATTAAAGAAAATGAACCATCATGAAAAGTATGCGCAAAACTGCTGTAAACAATTAAGATAATGGTGAGTTTGTCTAATTTTGCGATGCGCGATTTATGCCGTTGATAAAACTTCCCAAGCCAAGGTTGCAAGAGTAAACCAGCTACAACCGGCACGAGAATTTTGATTACTAAATCGAGAAAAATCGAACTTGAATCTACCGATGCAGAGGATTTGATAAAAATACTCATCCAGAGTGGAGTAAGAATAATTCCGATCAATCCCGAAAGACTTGCGTTGAAAATCGCGCTGCTTATATTGCCTTTGGCAATCGAAACCATTACGACCGAAGAAGAAACGGTACTCGGTAAACTTGCCAAGAAAAATAGTCCAATAAAGATCATTTGATAAGCTTCGGTTTTGGGGAAAAGTGGATAAAAAATCAAGACCAAAACAGGAAATAACACAAAAGTAATGCTCTGGATAAGTAAATGCATTGGCCAGCGACGCAGATCGTTTTTCAGTTCGGTTTTGTCTAATTTCAACCCATAAAAAAAGAAAACTCCGACAACGCCAATATCAATTATTCTGTTGAGGTTGAGAAATCGAAACTGCCAAGTTGCCAATTGCGGAACAAGATATCCTACCAAAATAGCTAACAAGAGCAGTAGAATAAAGGTGTCGGGTATAAATTTTTTTATTTTCAAGTTCAGTTATTTTTTAGAGAATATTTCGATGTTAAGTGAACATCATCCAAACAAAGGTAAAAATATTCGGGTTCGAAATCTATTTCTCTTAGCTTCCTTTTCCTACCAAGAAAATTATTAGAATGATAAATAATCGAGAAGTCTTGGATAAGTTTTCTTTGTTGTGATAAAAAAATGTAACTTTAGCGCCTAACTCATAGAAGTTATTTTTACATGAAGAAATTTTTATTTTCGATAGGATTTACCATCCTTAGTATCGGGAGTTTTGCGCAGATCCCGAATGGATATTACAACTCGGCGACGGCAGACGGTTTTATTTTAAAATCGCAACTGAAAAATATTATTTCAGGACATAATGATCGTAGTTATGGAGCATTGTGGGATTTGTACAAAAGAAATGATGCAAAGAATGGTTTCAAGGATATTTATTATGAAAAGGATAATACTATTTTAGATATTTATTCTGAAAATCCGACCGGAGAAGATCCGTACAATTATAATCCTGGAGCACGACAATGTGGAAATTATACGAAAGAAGGAGATTGTTATAACCGAGAACATTTGATTCCGCAATCGTATTTTGATAAACAAACACCAATGGTTTCGGATGCTTTCCATATTTGGCCGACCGACGGTTATGTGAATAATCAACGAGGGAATTTTCCTTTTGGTGTGGTTGCGAATGCAACATGGACTTCACAAAACGGAACTAAAAAAGGAAATAACCTCAATGCGGGTTATTCAGCCGGTTATAGCAAAACAGTTGTTGAGCCGATTGATGAGTTTAAAGGAGATATTGCTCGCGTGTTTTTCTATTTTGTTACGCGTTACGAAGATAGAATGCCAAGTTTTTATTCGAGTAATGCAGAAGTAAAAGCAATGTTCGATGGAACTGCCAATAAAGCGTTTAGCGAAACTTTCTTGAAAATTCTTTACACATGGCATATCATGGATCCGGTGAGTGAACGCGAACGAAATATCAATGATTTGATTTATTATACGCATCAGAATAACCGAAATCCATTTATCGATCATCCAGAATTTGTGAATCAGATTTGGAAAATGGATATGAGTGTTGATGATTTCGATTATCAAGAAAGAAAAGATGTAAGCGTTTATACATCGGCCAATAATACGGTTTCTGCACGATTAGAAAACAACAACAAAAGTATTGCTCGACTTACGTTGTACAATTTACAAGGACAGATTGTAGAACAAAAAGAAAATACCGGAAAAGAAAAAACGGTAGAATTACGCACCAAACAAAGCGGAGTTTATATTCTGAAAGTCGAAGGAAAAGGTTTGGAAATCAACAAAAAAGTAATTCTGAAATAATCAGAAGCGACGAAGTTTTTTTTAATCTAAACTTTATACAACATAGAATCCGGAAGTTTTTCCGGATTTTTTTATTCCTACCCATACATCAGAAAAACGCATAAACATTGGTGAAAATATTTGTCCAGATTTTCCGTTTCATAGATAATATCGTCATTTAACGTATCTTTATCAACAAATAATAAAGTAAGACTGTAGTTTTGTATTCTATGAAAATGAGACCCTTAAAGTTTGGATTAATGGTAGGAATTTTTGCGAGCATGATTTTTTCGTGTTCGACCACAAAAGTTAAAAATTCTCCTACCAAACCTGTTTATCGAAAAATAGAAAAACCAACCGTTCAGGAGCCAATCGTAAAAGAAGTTCCGAAAGTTGTCGAAGAACCCAAAGTAGAAAGTAAATTCTATGAAGTAAGTTTACCAAAAGTCAACCGAGAATTTCGTGCCGCTTGGATCGCAACGGTGGCCAATATCAATTGGCCTTCTCGAAATAATTTATCGACCGAAGAACAAAAAAATGAAGCAATTCGTTTGTTGGATCTTTTGCAAGAAGGAAATTTCAATGCTGTAATTTTTCAGGCAAGACCTTCTGCCGATGCTTTGTACAAAAGTAATTACGAGCCTTGGTCGTATTTCTTGACCGGAGAAACTGGACGTAGCCCGTATCCGTACTACGATCCTTTAGAGTTTTGGGTAACCGAAGCGCATAAACGCGGAATGGAGTTGCATGTTTGGCTCAACCCGTATCGCGCACATCATTCTACCGGAGGTGCTGTAAATAATGCGTCGATGGTGAAACAATCGCCCGACAATGTTGTTCGCCTAAAAAACGGAATGTATTGGTTCGATCCGGCAAGTACAAAAACACAAAACCACGTATCAGAAGTGGTTCGAGATATTGTTCAACGTTATGATATTGATGGGATTCATTTCGATGATTATTTTTATCCTTATGCATCATACAATGGAGGAGCCGATTTCCCGGACAATGCAACGTGGAGAAGTTATCAAAATAATGGTGGGAAATTATCCCGTGCAGATTGGCGACGAGAAAACGTCAATACCATCATCGAACGCATATATCACGAAATAAAAGATGTGAAACCGTATGTGAAATTTGGTGTAAGTCCTTTCGGGATTTGGAAACCAGGTTATCCTTCAGGTATCAAAGGTTCTTCTCAGTATGATGAATTATATGCCGATGCAAAACTATGGTTGAATAAAGGTTGGATTGATTATTTTTCGCCACAATTGTATTGGCCAATCAATTCGTCTGGACAAAGTTTTCCGGCTTTGCTCAATTGGTGGCAATCAGAAAACACGTTCAACCGTCACTTATGGCCCGGTTTGAATACTGTTGATGTAAAAGTATCTGATCGTACGTCAGAAATATTAAATCAAATCCAACTTACCGAACAAATTTTACACAACAGTGTAGGCGCTGTGCATTGGAGTATCGCTGGATTGATAAAAAATCCGTCGATGTTGCAAGCTCTTAAAAATGGTCCGTACAAAGAAAAAGCTTTGATACCGGCCAGTCCATGGTTGCCTTCTAAACCGATGCATCGTCCAAGTCTAGAGGTGAAAAATGATCATCAACGTTTTCGTGCGCAATGGTCAACTGTGGATCCTTCTACCGTAAATAAATGGATTTTGTATACGCGATACAATGATGCGTGGAATACAGAAATTTTAGATGGATCGATTACGTCTAAAACAATTGAATATCAAAAGTTTGGACAAAAACTAAATGCTGTGGCAATTAAAGCAGTTGATCGATTAGGAAACGAAAGCGATTATTTTGCCGAAAGAATCAATTGATTTTTATAGGTTTTTATTTCTTGAAGATAAAATAAACCGCCAAAACTAAAAACACAAATCCAATGAGGTGATTGAGTCGAAAAGTTTCATTCTTAAACACCAACAAGGTGAAAGCTGTGAACACGCAAAGCGTAATTGCCTCTTGGATTACTTTCAATTGCCATATACTAAAAGGACCACCGTTTCCTTCATAACCAATTTTGTTGGCCGGCACTTGTGCCATATATTCGAACAAGGCAATTCCCCAACTGATCAAGATAATGGCGGGTAATCCTAATTTGCTAAACCAGCTCAACTCCTTGAATTTTAAATGTCCGTACCAAGCGAAAGTCATAAAAACATTCGACAAAATAAGCAAGCCAATTGTATAAAAACCTTTCATATAGAGTGCAAAAATTATCTTTCAAATGTAGAAATTTATTTGTTTTGGTAGGATGTTTCGAAAGAGTTTAGGGATAGAATTTTTGTTTAGTTAGAAAATAACGAGTATCTTAGAAGGTAAATTCATTAATATTAACTTTAATTTTTTAAAAATTTATGGGAAAAGGAGATTTAAAAACAAGAAGAGGAAAAATTGTTAATGGAAGTTATGGCGTTCGTAGACCTCGAAAAGTTTATCGTTATGAAGTTGTAGAGGAAAGCAATGTCAAAGCAGAGAAAGAAGAAAAACCTGCTAAGAAAGCAAAATAATTTTTCCCCCGTTTTTTAGATAAAACGAAATCCCTAAAGTAAAATCTACTTTAGGGATTTTTTTATGTAAAGAACAATCGTTGATCAAATTGATAATCGACAATCTGCTTGATTTTTACTTCACTTATTTTATCATGTAAAGGATTAATCAAATAATTATAATCTCCCAAAACCACTGCCGAAGGAACTTTCAAAACCAGAAATTCCATAGTTTTCACAAACTGATCACCAACCATTTGAGTCAATCGATTGTGCGGAATACTGTTCCAATTTTCGGGTAAATCTTCTGTAGAAATAGTAGAAATTGTCTCATCAGGAAAATATATTTCTATCATTTGATAATCATTCGGTAAAATCCCTAAAGGAATATGAACAGCGACTTCTGCCGTACAAAGAGCTCGAGATTCTGCCGTATAAATAAGAGGTGTTCCTTTGCTGTTCCATCGTCCACCAGCGATTTCGGCACCTTTTCCCGATAAATCATTGGCATAAAGCTGACGACTCAAGCGATAGACAATCATACGAAAATTCCGTGTTCTATGCCCGTTAATTCATCGTTGATAAGTTGAATGCCAAACGCAGTATCGAGTAAACTTTTTGGGGAAATATTCCCCAAAGCAACATTTTCTATCGTTAACCATAAATTAAATCTTTCTGCAGATTGGAAAATCTCGTTGCCACGTTTAAGTAAAACGGTAAGTTGTAATATTTTTTCTGATTGTATCGAATCAAAAAGTTTTTTTTCTGTTTTGTAACGCAGAATTGTTCGCTCTGATATGTGTAGAAAATGTGCCCATTCGGCTAGCGTAAATGGACTGTTTTTCACTATTCTTTCGAAGGTCGAATAACGTATGCCTTCGCGTGAAATAGCAATAAAATCAAAAATAGATTTTTCGTCTATATTGTTATAATTTAATCGTTCGTTAAGGGTTAGCATCTTTTTCTTTTTGATAAATATACGACTTTTGTCCGAAATATTACGACAATCATCTTTTTTTATTTTCTATTTCATGGAGATTGATATAGATCTTTGCTGTATTTTTGAATTTTATGTAGAATGGAGATTTGTAAAGATAATATTATAAAAAAGTTGCAAAATATTTTGCTCAATAAACTGGAACATTTCGATAAGTTGATAGCAGATTTACGCGCGACCAATACCGATACCAAAAGTAGTATGGGAGATAAATACGAGACTTCTCGTGAAATGTTGAACCAAGAAATCAATCATCTTTTGCATCAAAAAAAACTTGTTTTGGCCCAACAACAAGTGATCGAAAATCTCAGAAACGATCCTCATACTCTTGTCGAGTTCGGTTCTTTTGTCGTTACAGATTTTGGTAATTTTTATATTTCGAGTAGTTTAGGCGAAGTCGAATGCGATGGAGTACAGTTTATAACAATTTCGCAACAGACACCTTTGGCAAGTGCGCTGATCGGATTAAAAGAAAATCAAACGTTCGAGGTCAATCAAAAAAAATATCAAATCCAAGCGGTTTATTAAATGAGAAATCAAAAAAGACAAGCTGCTGTAGGGTTCATTTTTGTAACCATGTTATTGGATATCATCGGAATCGGAATTATTATTCCTGTTCTGCCCAAGTTGTTAGAAGAGCAGATTCATTCTAATCTCAGCGATGCCGCACGAGTAGGAGGGTGGTTGATGTTTTCTTATGCACTAATGCAGTTTCTTTTTGCACCTCTCATTGGGAATATAAGCGATAAATATGGCCGACGAAAAGTCCTTCTAGTTTCTTTATTTGTATTTACAATCGACTATCTGATTCTGGCTTTTTCACCAACGTTGTTTTGGTTATTTGTCGGTCGAATTTTGGCCGGAATTACCGGAGCAAGTGCCTCAACATCAACGGCCTATATTGCCGATATTAGCACAGCAGAAAATAAAGCAAAAAATTATGGTATGATAGGTGCCGCCTTTGGGATAGGTTTCATTTTAGGACCTTTGATTGGTGGAGTGTTAGGACAATATGGTTCTCGAGTTCCGTTCTATGCCGCTGCAATTCTATGTTTTGCAAACTTTTTGTACGGTCTTTTTTTCCTACCAGAATCTCTTCCAATCTCCAAAAGACGTTCAATCGATTGGAAATCTGCTAACCCGATCGGCTCGGTCATGCTTTTTGCAAAATATAAACCGATTTTATTGTTGATGGTCGCGATGTTTTTTATGTATTTGGCAGGCCATGCGGTAAATACAAATTGGACTTTCTTTACGATGTATCGGTTTGGATGGGATGAAAAAATGGTCGGAATTTCTCTTGCCGTAGTAGGAGTAATGGTCAGTTTGGTGCAAGGTTTTTTGGTTCGATGGAGCAATCCGAAATTCGGAAATGCCAAAAATATTCTTGCCGGACTAACGCTAAACATGATCGGTTTATTTCTTTTTTCTATTGCAAAAGAAGCTTGGATGCTTTTTGTTTTTTTAATTCCTTATTGCATCGGAGGTATTGCCGGGCCGGCTATGCAAACAGAAGTTACCAATTACGTAAACGAAAAAGAACAAGGACAATTACAAGGAACAATTACCAGTATCAGTAGTTCGACAGCGATTTTTGGACCTTTGATTATGACCGGCCTTTTTCATTATTTTACTCAACCGACAGCGATTTTTCAGTTTCCACAAGCACCCTTTGTAATGGGAGCAATTTTTCAATTATTGGCGGTTATTTTCGCCTATTTCTCACTCAAAAAATACAGCACTTCTTTTTGATTGTTTTGGTAGGATATGCCACAATTTTTGGATAAGATTTTTCCTTACAATGAGTAACTTTTTCATAAGAATTTCTTAACTTTCTATGACTTAAAATCCTTACATTCAATCTAAAGAAAATGGCGTCTTATTGCGAATATGTTGCAAATCTTCCCGAAGGAGAACGGAAAAAACTTCATCAAAATTATCATGATTTTCATTATGGTTTTCCGATAGAAAATGATGATTTACTTTTTGGTCGATTGATTTTAGAAATTAATCAGGCTGGACTTAGTTGGGAAATAATCTTGAAAAAAGAAGCTGCTTTTTATGAAGCTTTCGAGCAATTTCAAATTCAAAAAGTCGCTCAATTTACCGCAGAGGATGTTCGTCGATTGGTCGAAAATAAAGAAATCATCCGAAACAAAAAAAAGATAGAAGCAGTCATAAAAAATGCACAAACATTGGTGAAAATTCAACAAGAATTTGGTTCTTTCTATGCTTGGTTGCAGTTGCATAAAACGAATTCTTTAGAGGAATGGGTCAAACTCTTTAGAAAAACCTTTGTTTTTATGGGGCCTAAAATCGTCCACGAATTCTTGATGAGTATAGGTTTGTTACCGGGCGCTCATGATGAAAATTGCCCTATTAATCGAGAGTTGTCGATGCGAAAATAAATAAAAAAATGGCAGAAAAAGCTGGATAAATAAGCTTAGTTTTGCAGCAAACTTCTCGAAAATGAAAATGAAAGGCTATGCTTTGGGCATTATTTCAGCGGTTTCTTACGGATTAATTCCAATATTTATTTTACCAATTAAACAAATGAATTTTTCGTTGGACACCACTTTGTTCTATCGTTTTTTTATCTCAGCTTTGTTACTTTTACCTATCTTGTGGTACAAAAAAGAAAACTTGAAAATCACACGAAAAGAACTGTATGTTGTGATGTTTTTGGGGTTGAGTTACGCCTTGTCTTCCGAGTTTCTTTTCATGGGTTATGATCTACTTTCACCAGGGATTGCCTCAACAATTCTCTTTATTTATCCGGTTTTTGTTGCGTTAATAATGTTTTTAGTGTTCAAAGAAAAACTTAATCAATTTACCATTTTATCATTGATTTTGGCCTTTTGTGGCGTGATGATTTTGAGTATGAAAAACAATAGTTTCGAAATTAATTTTCCTGGTTTAATCGTGGTTTTGTTAAGTGCACTTTTTTATGCTTTATACACTTTAATAGTCAATCAGACCAAAATAAAATTATCAGGCTTCAAGCTTACCTTTTTTTCGTTTCTATTTACGTCGCTTTTTTTCTTGGTGAAAGCTAAATTTTCGGGTGACTCTTTGCTTTTGCCAAATGTAGAAATGTTGATTAATTTCGTGATATTCGCTTTTGTTACCACCTTAATTTCTAGCTTAGCGTTGGTTTTTGCAATAAAGTATATTGGTTCTACACCAACAGCAATTCTAGGCGCTTTAGAACCTGTAGTTGCGGTAGCTGTAAGTGTGTTAATGTTTAATGAAGTGATGACCATAAATTTAATGGCCGGCATCACCTTGATTCTTATTGCTGTAATTATCAATATTATAGCCGATAGTCGGAAGTCGAAAATAACTTCACCTAAATAGTTTAATGAAAGAGGTTCGGGTAGGTGATTATTTAGCTTTCAACAAGACTGAACCTTGCAAGTGTTGACCATTTTCTAGTTCGATTAAATACCAATAACTTCCAGTTTCTACTTTGGTGTGATTGGTTTTACCATCCCATTTGAATTGATCTTTGCTTGTGAGTACACGCAAAAGAAGTCCATTTCGTTTGAAGATTTTTACAATTGCATTTGGATTGTTTTTCATCACCAAACTCAAATCCCACATATCATTTATCCCATCTGAATTCGGAGTGAATGCATTCGGAATTTGATAAACTTGCGTATTGATTTGGGTGGTGCAATTTCCGTTTATCGATCGTACCCGAATTATATATTCTCCTTTTTCTACCTGAGGAAAAGTAGTCGATTTTTGCCAAGGAAAAACTATGGTTCCATTGGGTTTTTCTAATTGATATTCTACCTCGGTATTGCCATCAGCAGCCACTAGATGAATCGCTTGTGTCACATCTATTTTGACCAAAATTGTTGGGAAGCTTACTGTCTGCACAATTGTTTCTGCTCTGCTTTTACAGCTTCCGTTACTCACAATTACCGAATATTTTCCTGGTTTTGTCGCTTCGTACGTAGACGATGTTCCTACCAAATTATCTAGATCATCATACCAAGAATATTGATCGAAAATTCCGTCAACATATAAAATAACTGTCGAAGAATTTGCTGGACATAAATGAAAAATTGGTGCAATATTTACCGCTATCTCTTCTTCGAGAATTACCGTTAATTTTTTGCTCATCGAACCACAGATGTTGTCTTCTGTAACTTCTAGAATATAGTTTCCTTTCGGAGTATCGCCCCAATTAATTTCTACCTGATTATTTGTCGAAGTGAGTGGATTGATATTGCCCAAAAAAGATGGGTTATGAACTTGCCACACATAGGTAGAATTTGATGAGCCATTTCCGTTATTTTCTTTCGTATCGACTTTGTAATTCTTGGTTTCGCCAACACAAATCACCTGTTCTTGCCCAATAACAACACCATTGCTCGCAAGGAGCAACAGTGCCGAAAGGGTAATTTTTGGAGTATTGAGTTGGATAAACTTCATTGTTAGTCAAAATCTATATCAGAGGTTGAAATTACGGTCACAATTGTACTTGCTTTATTTTCTGGTGTGATTAGAATCATCGTTCCGTTACTCAATTCTATTTGCGTCAAAGTAACTTCAATCAAGGTAGAACCTGCTGTAGGAGTCACGGTAATACTTCCATTACCTGCTGCGTCAATAAGAATTGGATTGTTATCGCTCGTTGTACCGCCAGTTATAGTGTAATGAATTTTGCTATTAACAGGTGCATTACGGATAGTGAATCCGGTTGCGGTATTTTCACACGTTTCTGCATTTTCTGGTGCAAAATTAATATTGATTGCATTGATATTGACAAAAATATCTTTCGTTGTACCTATACAAGTGTTATTGGTTTCTACAACTGATAATCTGTATTTTCCGGCCGGAGTTGTTTTCCAATCGATGGTAATATGGTTGCCACTAGTCGTGTTTTTGGTCAAGCTGAGTGAAGTAGAATTGGTAATTTCCTGAGGCGTTGCATCCGTCGTGAAAATTTTCCATTCGTAGGTAGAACCAATTGTACCATTGGGAGATTCATCAGTATCAACACTATAATTTTTAATTTCTCCGAGAGAAATTTCTTGTGTGCTTTGCGCATTTAATCCTACCGTAATAAACGTAAAAATCAAAACACTTAGATAAGTAATAATGGAGTTTTTCATATGATGATATTTTTTAATCCAATGCAGTGATATCGGATGTTTTTACAATATTTATGGCTATAGTTTCTGTAATAGTGAGTGGATAAGATACACCATTGATTTCTATCGAGTTGATGGTAAGGATGAGCGGATTTTCAGATCCGTCATGCGTAAGATTGATACTGCCATTTCCTGAGGCAATAATAGTGATATTGCTTGCTGTCGACGTACCATTTGTTACGGTATAATGAAGAATGCTACCAGCTAGAGCATCGCTAATCTGAACGCTTGTACTGCTACCTGCACAGATTTTCTCGGTTGGAGGCGTAACCGTAAAAGTTGTTTTTGGTCGGATGATTTTCACCCGAAAGGTCTGTTCATCGGTACAAGTAAGATTTGTTTCGACTACTTTAATCACATATTCACCTTCTGGCGCTGCTGACCAATTGATGGTTGCTTTGTTATCATTGGTTATTGTGTTTTCTCCAATTCCAGGAGGAAAAGAAACATTCGCAGACGGACTTACTGTCCATTCGTACGTTGAGTTTGGGGTCCCGTTTGGCAATTCGTCCAAATCAACACCATAAGTTTTGTTGCCTGTACCAATGTACAATTCTTGGTCTGCTTGGGAATAAGCGATACTAGTCACCAATAAAAGGGCGAAAGTAATAAGGGTTTTTAATAGATGGTTTATCATATAAAGATAATTTTATTTTTAGACTAATCGATTGAAGATATAAGGGAGGTTTCTACACTGTTTATGGTGACTTTATAATAACCAGAATTCACAACGGCTGAATGAGCTTGCATAGTTCCGTTTTGGATTTTTTTATATTTTAATGTATAATTAATTTTGGCAAAATAATAGAAAGTACCTGTTACGTTGGCCGGAACTGTCAAAGGATTACTTGGGACAGACGAAATTTGTGTGGGATTACTTAAATCTGCCTGAGAACTTCTATACCATGTAATGTTATTTTGTATAGAAACGTCACCATCTGCCTCTATTTCTAAGGTTATATTTTCTCCTTTACAAACCGTTTTTTCTCCTAATATTTCATTGATTTCTAGGTTGTGTGGAGTGAAGTTGTTTAAAAAATCAGTACAGTTTTGTTCACTTTTCCAATTTTCTGGATTCAATAATCGGATCATCCATTGGTTGCGAGAAGTAACAGTTTTAGGCCCGTTGTAATAATGAAAAGAAGTAAATGTTTTCTCATCTAATAAACTCAATTGAAAGTTTTTTAAATCTTTATAATCATTGTTAGAATTTTCACTAGGTAAAGCAGAGTTGTGCGTATCAGTATTGTTCGTATCAGTATTATTTTTCTGCCAAATTAATTTGTTGTTAAAGGCAAAAAGATATGGTTTAGCTTCAAGCTTTCCTTTATGCTCTCCATTAGTGGACCATTTGTTATTGCCATCTACAAGGAAAAATTGATCCTCTTTAGCAAAATTGAAGTTATAATTATTACTATTTAAACTATTTACGGTCCAATCAGGGTTTGCTTGGCCTAGGCTATTGTTAGTATTGGTAATAGTAAGTATAATTACTTCCCCTTTCGGAAAAACCTTTTTTGCCGTAAATTTCAATACCCCTTCGGTTGTCCCAAAATAGTTATCATATTTTCTTTCCCAACCATTATCGGTGATAATAAAAGAAGTGCCTTTTTGCAGATCGACTAATGGAACCAAGTAAATTTTATCAACGATTTTTACTGCCTGTGTCTGCTCATTATTACAATTCTCATAATTTGCATTGATACCCAATAAAACGATATCTCCCTTTGCTAAAGTAGTTTGAGCAGAGAGTGGCAGGTTAATCCCGATAACGAAGAAAATGAAAAAGTATATAATTTTTTTCAATCAAAATTCTCTAAGGGTTCTGTTGCAAAAGTATTACTTAAAGCAATAGAAAAGTTAAGAAAATGTAATTATATTATTAATATTATTTTAATATTTTAAGTTTTTGAGTAAATGATTTGATTAATGATAATATTGATTTCGAGAGATACGCGAAATCTTTTTTACCTTAGGTCAATTCTTTATCCTCAAGAAAAGCCTATCTTTCGATAAATATTATTCTAATAAATATGTCGAATATAGATTTTATACACGAAGAAAAAGCAGCGGATATTGGCAATTTTTTGGTCGGAAGATTGTTACCTTTTCGCCAAAAAAGAAATATTGGACCTTTTGTTTTTATCGATCATATGGGGCCAGTAACCTTGGATCAATACCAAAATTTAGATGTCGGTCCGCATCCTCATGTGGGGTTATCTACCTTAACGTATTTGTTCGATGGTTCTATTATGCATCGCGATTCTTTAGGGAACGAAATGGAAATAAAACCAGGTGCCGTAAATTGGATGACCGCCGGAAAAGGAGTAACTCACTCCGAAAGAACACCAGAATATCTTCGTTCGAAAGATAAAAGTCTTCATGGGTTGCAAATTTGGGTTGCCTTGCCCAAAGAATTAGAAAATTCAGCTCCTTCTTTTCATCATATCGATGCCAATCAATTACCAAGTTGGGAAGAAAACGGTGCGCATCTTCGCTTGATTGCTGGTGAATTTGAAGATAAAAAATCTGGAGTGCCTGTTTATTCTAAATTGTATATGATAGAAGTGAAAGCCGAAAAAGATACCACAATCGATTTTCGAGATAAATTATATGGCGAAAGTGGTTTGTATATTTTGGATGGGATGGTTCGTGCAGACGGAAATGAGTTTGGTCCGAAACAAATCCTCATAACCAAAGAAGCACATCTTTGCACTTTTGAGGTGTCGGCTGGTTCTACGGTTTATATTTTCGGAGGTGAACCTTTCCCAGAAGAACGTTTTATTCGTTGGAATTTTGTGTCAAGTTCGAAAGAAACTTTAGACCAAGCCGAAGACGATTGGCGAAATCATCGCTTCCCGAAAGTGCATAACGATGAAGAAGATTACGTTCCGATGTCTGATTATCGAATCAAATAAAAAAGTATAATGAAATGAAAAAGACTTCTAAAATTTTTTTTTTGAAGTCTTTTTTGTTTGATTTATTATGTCTTATTGATTAAAGTTTTTGTGCTGAATTCTCACTGCGTTCAAGATTGCTAAAAGTGCGACACCAACATCTGCAAAAACAGCTTCCCACATGGTCGCAATTCCGCCCGCACCCAAAATCAAAACCAAAGCTTTTACTCCAAAAGCCAAACCAATATTTTGCCAAACGATTTTTTTGGTTTCTTTACTAATTCGGATTGCCATCGGGATTTTTTTAGGTTGATCATCTTGGATCACAACGTCGGCCGTTTCTATCGTCGCATCACTTCCCAAGCCGCCCATAGCCATCCCAACATCGCTAATGGCAACAACGGGCGCATCATTTACACCATCGCCAACAAAAGCAACTGTTTGGTTTTTCGCTTTGATAGCTTTCACTTTCTCTAACTTATTTTCGGGCAATAAATCGCCGTAGGCTTCATCAATCCCGAGTGTTTTGGAAACTTCTTGTACCACAGCATCTTTGTCGCCACTCAGCATGGTTGTTTCAATTCCGAGCGAATGCAATTCGTCTATCGTTTGTTGTGCATCCGATTTTATTTGATCGGCAATAGTGATGTAGCCTATAAATTCTTCGTTTTTGGCAATCGCTAAAGTCGTGAGCGTCGTTTGCATCAATTCTTGTGGATATCGAACCGAAAACTGATTGAGCAATCGAAAGTTTCCTACCAAATACCAATCGTTTCCGATTTTGGCTTTCAAACCTTTTCCGGGAATTTCTTCTGAAGATTCGAGCGCAATATTTTCATCCACTTTGCCCACATATTCGTGGATAGCGGTGGCAATAGGGTGCGTACTTTTACTTTCTATCAGGTTGATATGTTGCAAAATTGTTTCTTTGTTTTCGGTAGGATGAAGATTTACTTCTTGTACTTTGAAAATCCCTTCAGTAAGTGTTCCTGTTTTATCCATCGCCACGTGTTGAATGTTGGCTAAAAGGTCGATAAAAGATCCTCCTTTGAAAAGGATTCCGTGTTTACTTGCCGCTCCAATTCCACCAAAATAACCCAAAGGAATAGAAATCACCAAAGCGCACGGACAAGAAATTACCAAGAAAACCAATGCGCGGTAGAGCCAAGCACCAAAGTCATACTGTTCGACAAAAAAATAGGGCAGAAGTGTAATCGCAATGGCCAAATACACAACAATCGGCGTATAGACGCGAGCAAATTTTGCAATGAATAATTCGGTAGGAGCTTTTTGCGCGCTCGCATTCTGAACCAAATGTAAAATTCGAGAGAGTTTACTGTCTTCGAAAGCAGTGGTAACTTCTATGAGAGCCAAAGTATTAAGGTTGATCATTCCCGCCAATACCACAGCGTCTTTTGTTTTATGATCGGGTAAACTTTCTCCCGTCAAAGCAGCAGTATTGAAGTTTGCTTTATCGGATAGTAATTTTCCGTCCAATGCTAATTTTTCGCCTGGTTTCAATTGGACAATATCGCCAATTTTTACGTCTTTGGCTTTCACTATTTTGGGTTGATTATCGACAAGAATAGTCGCTTCGTCTGGACGTTGATCGAGGAGGGTTTGGATATTTTTTTTCGCTCTACTAACTGCTATTCCTTGGAAAATTTCTCCAACAGTATAAAACAACATTACAGCAACTGCTTCGGGATATTCTTGTAAGGCGAAAGCTCCGATCGTTGCAATTCCCATTAAAAAGAATTCAGAAAAGAAATTTCCTACCCGAATATTTAAAAAAGCATCACGCAATACTGGAAATCCTACCGGAATATAAGCCGCAAAATACCAAGCAAATCGAAACCAACCGCTGAACCATTCTGCTTTTGTGATATAATCGAACACAATTCCTATCATCAATAAAACAAAACTGATGATTGCTGGTAGAAACAATTGGAATAAATTTCCGTTTACTTCATGTGTATGTTCATGGTCGTGATGATCGTGTGTAGTTGCCGTTTCATCGATCGAGCAACATCCCGAATGACAACTTGGAGCACTTTTTTTAGGAGTTTTTGGTATGTTTTGTGTTGACATTTCTATTTCTTTTGAGGCAAAGTTACCGCAAAGAAGGATGCAACACTATTGCAAAGTTTTTTGACAAGCCGGACAAATTCCTTTGGTCATGAACTGAAATTCATCAAACTGATAATCTTTTGGGAGTTGTAATTTCGACAAGTCGATATCTTCTAAGCAAGTTACTTGCTGGCATTTTGTGCACAAAAAATGGACATGAATATCGTGGTGTTTCCCTTCTTCGCATTCGTTATGGCAAAGAAGATATTTGGTAGAATTATTTTCGGTAATGGTATGTAGCACTCCTTTTTGCTCGAAAGTTTTTAGCGTTCTATACAAAGTAGTTCGGTCTGCAGCAAAAAAAACTTCTTCTAAATCGGATAAAGACAAAGCATTTTGTTCTTTCGTAAAATGTTCGTAAACCATTTTTCTCATGGCTGTTGGTTGAATTTTTTTTGCCGTCAAAAAAGTTTCAATATCCGTTTTCATTCGTTTAAGCTTATTTCTCAAATTTACGAAAAATCTCCAAAAAAATAGTGCAATCCGCTTACGAATGTAGAATGTGTTCGCTCATTTGTCGAAAAGTAAGATTGATTCTTGGTTGTTGCACTTTGGTAGTTTTAGGTACCGAATGCAGCCAATTTTTCTGCGTTTCACCTTTCATCACCAATAAACTTGCGGGTGGTAAAATGAGGTCTATTTTGGTTTTATTTTTTTTATGTTTGAAACTAAATTTCCTTGTCGCGCCAAAAGTAAGTGAAGCAATAGCTGAGTTTGGGACAATGCTCGACTCGTTGTCGCTGTGCCAAGTCATTCCATCTTTCCCAGAAGGATACAAGTTGAAAAGACAAGAATTGAAGGTTTGTTCGCTGATGCGCTCAACTTCTTTTTTTAGAGTATTGATTTCGTTTGTCCAAGGAATTGCTTTTTTAGTTGTTCCTGCATACGTGTACTGAAAAGGTAAATCACCCATCCAAGAAATCTGACGATTTGTGATTATTTTCTTATCAAACAAAATAACTTCATCATGTTGCCAAGGAATTTCTGTCAAAAGATAATGCATAATTTCTTTGGCTTTTTCTATAGAAAAAATAGATCCATACAAAAATGCTTCTCCATCGAGGGGTAAAATATTTTTGGTTGGAGAAGGAAGCTCATCAAAAAGGTTAGTTTGCATCAAGTAAAATTCTTATCTAAAGTTACAAAATATCGGTTTTTAATGGAAATATATTTTATATAGTTTTTTTGGTTTGATATTTGCGGGTTATAATTATAATAGAAATGATATTCAGAAAACTTTTATAGAAAAATCAATCTTAAGAATGTTTATAAAAATTTACACATTAAATGTATAAATATTCTATATATTTGCGTCTGAATGAATTTTTTTCCAACTTCTAAAACTATTTAATAACTAATTATTAAAATTTTTTAATTAAAAGAAAGGATGAAATGATTCGAATTTTTCCTACCGAAACTTTTAAAGAAGTTTCATTTGATAACAACCGAACAAAACGTTATGCCGTTTCTAATTTTGGACGATTGATTTCGTTCACTAATGAGTTCGAAGACGGTAAATTGCTGAAGGGAAGTATGACACAAGGATATCGTTTGTTTCGATACAAAAAATTTAACAAAGGAAAGATCACGTACGGACATCGATTTATCGGACATTTGGTGGCAGAAAACTTTTTAGAGAAACCATCGGATAAACATACTTATGTGTTGCATTTGGATTACAATAAAGACAACGATTTTGTTGGGAATCTGAAATGGGCAACCGAAGAAGAAATGTATGCGCATCAACAAAAAAGTCCATATGTTATTAAAGCGCAAAAAGAACGCAAGAATAAAGTGCGACAAAAAGGAACAAAACTTACTTTGACAGAAGTGATTCGTATCAAAAAACGAATTTTAAATCCCAATAGAAAAACCCGTTTACGCCTGATTGCAAAAGAGTTCGGGATTAGCGAAATGCAATTATATAGAATAAAACGAGGCGAAAATTGGGGGCATGTGAAAGTAAATGTTCCGCAAGAAAAAAGTGACGAACCAAAAGAATAGTCAATTCTTTTTCCGTTATGAATAAAAAAAGGTTGTATTTGTTTAATACAACCTTTTTGTTTTATCATTATATTAGTATTATCCGTTTACGGCTTCTACGTTGTTCACCACTTCGGGCAACATTTGTTTTAGCAAACCTTCGATTCCATGTTTTAGGGTTGCAGTTGAAGACGGACAACCTGAGCAGGCGCCTTGTAAGAGCATTTTTGCCGTTTTGGTTTGTTCGTCAAATTCTATCAACTCGATATTTCCACCATCATTAGCTACAGCTGGTTGCACATATTCATCTAAAATAGCTTTTATTTGTTGTTCTACATCGGTCATTTCTTCAGCAGATTTTATAGCTACTTCGTGAGGAGTTTCTGTTACAAACTCATACTCATCATTGTAAATTTTACCGTTTGTTTGTAGATAATGCAATACAAAAGAGCGAACATCCATTGTCCAAAGATCCCACAATTCAGTATCGTTTTTGGTTAATGAAATGTAGTTTTCGGCTATAAAAACTTCTTCTATAAAAGGATATTCCTGAAAAATTGCGGTTGCAATCGGAACGTTTTGAGCTTTTTCTCTACTTTTTACCTCGATAATAGACGGTACTAATAATTTGTTAGAAACAAATTTCATTACGGCCGGATTCGGAGTCATCTCGGCATACAAAGTAAAAGGAACTTTCTTATCCGACTCATAAATAATCGCTTCATCGTCGTAATGATCTTGGATAATTTCTATCAAATCATCCGAAACATCTTCCCATTCTATCGCATCGATTTTTTCTAAGGCAACAAAATTAGCCGTGATAAAAACTTTATCGATAAAAGGAAAAGTCAAAAGAACTTGCGCCAAAGGCGAATTCTCCGCAGAATCTTCTTTTTTGTATTCCACACCACCTGCTGTAAGCTGGGTTGGACAAACAAACTTCAAGATATTTGGGTTGGGTGTATTTTCTGTATAAATTGTTTTCATATCGCAAATTTAGACAATATTCTTGTACCTTTACAGGGTTTAATATAATCTTAACGATGGCATATATAAAAGAGTTAAATGGGAAACAACCCCAATTCGGAGAAAATTGTTTCTTGGCTGAAAATGCAGTGATTGTGGGCAATGTAGAAATGGGAGATAATTGCTCGATTTGGTTTTCGGCTGTTTTGCGTGGAGATGTCCATTTTATAAAATTAGGAAACAATGTCAACGTGCAAGACAATGCAACAGTGCATGCAACTTATAAAAAATCACCAACCACAATCGGAAATTTTGTATCGATTGGACATAATGCAATTGTGCATGGTTGTACCATACATGATAATGTTTTGGTGGGAATGGGTGCAATTGTAATGGATGATTGTATCATCGAATCGAATTCTTTGATTGCCGCAGGAGCGGTTCTCCCTAAAGGAACACACGTGAAAGAAGGTGAATTATGGGCAGGTGTACCGGCCAAAAAAATTAAAGATGTTCCGGATTCCCTCAAAGAAGGTGAAATAGAAAGAATTGCGAATAATTACACACTGTACAGCAGTTGGTATAAATAACCCAAAAAAGTGTTTACTGCCGTACGATCACGTGGTAACACTTTATTTTATTTTCTTTTACATAAAATATTTTCCCAGAACGCACAAAACTTTGTAACACCTCTTCTAAGTGTTTTTCTAATTTTTTGTTGTGTTGATGTTGATGATTAAATCGAACATACGAAATATCAAATGCTGCTCCAAAATTGTGTGAACTATCATTAACAGAAGCATTCGAATTTACTTTTCGTAAACGATTCTGATCTTCTAAGGTTCGGGTAAGCGAAGTTACAACAAAGAAATTTTGTCCAGTTGTCCGTACAAATTCTCGAGCAATATCTGCAACAACTCTATTTGCTTTCGGGACTAAATAAGCATGACTATGCGTAAGATCAGCTACGCGATAACCGTAACCTCTTTGTTTTACTTTTACTAAATTTCCCTTGCTAATCAATCGATTGAGTTGTTTTTGATCCTTGATTAAGGTCACACCGTGCGATTTTGCAGCATCAAGATGTTGTAAATATTCCTTACTCGGTTCAACTTTTGCTTGCGAAAAACTGAATGAGGTTAACCATAAAAAACAAAGTAAAGTTCCGTAAATGCGCATCTCTAATTCAATTATAATTCACAAACATACAAAAAAAGAAAAGGACGAATAAAACTTAACATTTATCGCCCTTTTAGAGTATATTTTATTTAGATTTCATGAAAATGATCTTCATCTAACATTTCTGGATAAACCAAATTCGGATTGCGAACGGTTACATGAAAACAAGGTTGTCTTCTTTCTTTTATATAGTAGATTTTTCCTTGCGCAACCAAATCATCTAAAATTGCCTGAACATTATTTTCTAACGTATAATTTCTTCCTCTTGTGTTGTCGTATTGCGAATAAGAAATGTCAAAGGCAGCGCCGTATTCATGCGAACTATCACCTTTTGCAGCGTTGCTATTTACACGTCTCAGTTTAGATTGTGTTTCGCGCGTTCTGGTCAACGAAGAAATACTAAGTTTTCGATTATTTTCTGTATAAAAACGAGAAGATATTTCTTCTAAAATTGCCAAAGCAGGTTCTATCAAAACTGCACGACTGTGGGTAAGTTTTTGGATAATATAACCATCTCCTTCTTCGGGAACATTCACCAATTTATGTTGAGCAATCAACTCGTCCATATGAAAATAATCCGTAATCAAAGGCACATCAAAAGATGAAGCTTCGAATACGTGATCTTTGTATGTAATATTTTCTTTAAGGTAAACTTTGGTAGGTGCAGAATATTTGAGAGAAGATTGGGGTGTGTTAGATGCAAATGACCTCATGTTTTTGAAGTTTGCATTGAGTATAAAAGATTCTACTGATTGGGCAGATTGAGCACTAAGTAGGGTAGTAGCCGATAATAAAGCGGTAACCATTAATTTTTTCATTCTCCAACAATTTTATAAACACCCAAAAATAAACCATAATTTCTGGAAAGAAGAATGGAAAATGATAAAATTATGATAAAAAAGTCTTAAAAACCCTTCCGAAAAGGATTGATTACTATCTATTTATTCAATAAGACGGTTTATAAAATTGTTAAATAGAATATTACAAGTCTTGTGCCAATTCGATGTTTTTTAAAAATTATTATTCAAAATTTCGGTAGGAGAATAGAAAGAATTTTCGGGTACTTATTTTTTTTGATCATTCTGAATTTCATCCTACCTATAATAAAGAAAGAGAAGTGGACTTGAAAGAAGTTTTACTCTGAAAAATTATGTAATTTTGTTTCGTACGTATAATCCAAAAATTTTAGGCAAAATGTCAAAAGTAAAAATTGGTGTAGTGCAAATGAGTTGTACTGCAAATAAAGAAGAAAATTTACAAAAAGCTATACAAAAAGTTCGAGATGCGGCCGATAAAGGTGCGCAAATCGTTTGTTTACAAGAATTGTTTACCTCACTCTATTTTTGTGATGTAGAAGATTATGATAATTTCGATTTGGCCGAAGCAATTCCTGGTCCTTCAACGGATGCAATTGCAGAAGTAGCCAAAGAAAAAGGAGTGGTGGTGATAGCGTCGTTATTCGAGAAAAGAGCAGAAGGTTTATACCATAATACCACAGCAGTTTTGGATGCCGACGGAACGTATTTAGGGAAATATAGAAAAATGCATATTCCAGATGATCCTGCGTTTTACGAGAAATTCTATTTTACGCCGGGCGATTTAGGGTATAAAACTTTTCAGACTAAATTCGGGAAAATTGGTGTATTGATTTGTTGGGATCAATGGTATCCAGAAGCAGCAAGAATCACAAGTCTGATGGGTGCAGAGATTTTATTTTATCCGACAGCCATTGGTTGGGCAACCGATCAAGACGAAGAAACCAATAAAGATCAGTATGATGCTTGGCAAACGATTCAGCGTTCGCATGCCGTTGCCAATGGCGTTCCGGTGGTTTCGGTGAATCGTGTAGGATTTGAGCAAGATGGTGCTATGAAATTCTGGGGTGGATCTTTCGTGACCAATGCGCAAGGAAAATTATTGTATTTGGCTTCTCATGAAGAAGAAGAAACAGAAGTGGTTGAAGTAGATCTTACCGAGTCTGACTTTTTCCGTAAGCATTGGCCTTTTTTACGTGATCGCCGAATTGATTCGTATCAGCCGATAACCAAACGATTTTTAGACGAAGATTAATCCAAACTTATCATAAAGGATAGGTAGAAAAAGTGTAAATAGTAGAATCATTATTGTAATAAAATATCAAAAAAATTGACAACAATCGATACCACAAAATACCCAAAAGATTTAGGGTTCCATTTTCCTGCAGAATGGGAAGAGCACGAAGCAACATGGCTTTCTTGGCCGCACAAAGAAGAATCTTGGCCAGATAGAATTCATTTGATTTATCCTGCTTATGCACAATTTATTGCCGAATTGTCTAAAAGCGAAATCGTAAGAATCAATGTTGTGGATGAAGAAATGATGCGTTTTGCAGATGCTCATATCCAGAAAACGGATGCTTATCTCGATCAGATCGAATATTTTATTCATCCGACCAATGATGCTTGGTGTCGAGATCATGGACCAGCTTTTTTAGTAAATCGTGCAACCAAAGAAAAGGTGATTGTCGATTGGGATTTCAATGCGTGGGGAGGAAAATATCCGCCTTTCGATTTAGATGATGTTATCCCGACCAAAGTGGCAGAGAAATTCAATTTGCCAGTTTTTTATCCTCATATTATTATGGAGGGTGGTGCGGTGGATTTCAACGGAGCAGGAGCGGTGCTAACCTCGAAATCTTGTTTATTAAATCCTAACCGTAATCCACATTTAAATCAGGAACAAATCGAAGAATATTTGAGAAATTATTATGGTGTTTCTCAAGTCCTTTGGGTTGATGACGGAATCGTAGGAGATGATACAGACGGCCATATCGATGATACGATTCGTTTTGTGAATGAAGATACAGTTCTTTGCGTTGTCGAAGAAGATAAGGAAGATGACAATTACGCGGTGTTGCAAAACAACCTGAAACAGTTGTACGAAATGAAGTTAGAAGATGGTCGTTTACTCAATGTTGTGCAATTGCCAATGCCAGATGCTGTGTATTGTGAAGGCGAGCGTTTACCGGCATCGTATGCTAATTTCTATATTGCGAATAAATCTGTGATTGTACCAACTTATCGTTGCGATAAAGATGCAATTGCGTTAGAAATTATCCAGAAATGTTTTCCGGATAGAAAAGTAGTTGGGATAGATTCTACCGAAATTATTTGGGGCTTAGGTAGTTTCCATTGTCTGAGTCAGCAAGAGCCAAAAATCTAATAAAGTTTTTATAGGTTGGATGACCTCCAACAAAAAAAGGAACTCGAATCGAGTTCCTTTTTGTTTTTATAGATAAGTATATAATTATCCTTTTGCGATTGAACGAGAAATTACAATTTTCTGAATTTCAGATGTTCCTTCATAAATCTGAGTAATTTTAGCATCACGCATCATACGTTCTACATGGTATTCGCGTACGTAACCATTTCCGCCGTGGATTTGTACGGCTTCGGTCGTTACCCACATTGCAGTAGTAGAAGCAAAAAGTTTGGCCATTGCACCAGACTCAGAAATATCTTTTCCTTCGTCTTTTTCTACAGCTGCTTTAAAACATAACATTCTTGCTGCTGTAATATTGGTTGCCATATCTGCCAACTTAAACGAAACACCTTGGTGATTGATAATTTCTGTCCCGAAAGCTTTTCTAATTTTTGCATACGCCAATGCCAATTCATAAGCACCTTGTGCAATTCCTAACGCTTGAGAAGCAATTCCGATTCGTCCACCATTCAGTACATTCATTGCGAATTTGAAACCAAATCCATCTTCTCCAATTCTATTTTCTTTCGGTACTTTTACATCATTAAAGAAAAGCGAGTGCGTGTCCGATCCACGGATACCCATTTTTTGTTCTTTTGGTCCGATTTCGAAACCTTCCCAACCTTTTTCTACAATAAAAGCATTGATTCCTTTATGTCCTTTTTCTACGTGAGTTTGGGCAATAACCAAATAAGTAGAAGCAGTTCCACCGTTGGTAATCCAGTTTTTTGTTCCGTTCAAAAGATAATAATCTCCTTTGTCGATTGCTGTTGTTTTCTGAGAAGTTGCATCAGAACCAGCATCCGGTTCAGATAAACAAAACGCGCCGATTTTTTCACCTTTGGCCAAAGGAACTAAATATTTTTCTTTTTGTTCTTCGCTACAATATTTTTCCATTCCGGCACAAACCAAAGAGTTGTTTACCGACATGACTACTGCTGCAGAAGCATCTACTTTAGCAATCTCTTCCATCGCCAAAACATAGGAAACACTATCCAAGCCAGCTCCACCGTATTTCGGGTCAACCATCATCCCTAAAAAACCTAATTCGCCCATTTTTTGTACGGCATCGGTAGGGAAGGTTGAGGTTTCATCGCGCTCGATAACTCCTGGTAAAAGTTCTGTTTTTGCAAAGTCGCGAGCGGCTTGTTGTATCATTTGCTGCTCTTCTGATAGTTGAAAGTTCATTGTCTTATGATTGTTACTTTGTAGTTAATTTATGTTATTATTTTTTATTCAAATTTCAAACTAAAAAATACACCTCTCGATTTTAGCTCGTTGAGTGTTCCGGTGTATTGTGGATTACTGATTTCGTCGTTGTCCCGAACCAATTCATTGTTGAAAAAGAAAACGCCTTTGATTGCAGGGGTCATTTTGAATTTCTTGAAGTATAAGTCAACTCCAATTTCGGCTTGCCAGTTGAAATTATTTTTTGTCGTTCTAAAAACGCCTGCCATATTATCATCTGTTTTGTCTTCATTTGCTTGTAGGTTCATCGCATATCCAAAACCAGTTTGTAAGTATGGTCGAGTATTGAACCAGCGATCTCCATGAAAGTTGATCAAGATCGGAACTTCGATATAGGTTGCTTTTACATCTCGTTGTAAATCATTGGTATCTTCTAAACCAATGTTTCTAAAATACAAGGTTCTTTCTGAAATATGCAAACCTGGTTCTGTTTTCAGGTCGATATAATCGTTCACACGCATGCGTCCAATCAATCCTACCGAAATCCCAGGAGAATTTTCTTGAGCCAAATACACCTGTCCACTTTCGGTGGTCCCATCATCGGTTGGGTTGGCGTTTTTGATGTATTCTTTTGGGACAACTTTATACGACATAAGGTTGGTCCCGATAAAAAAACCGAAAGAATATTTCTTTTGGTCTGTGAATTCTCTATTCCATTGCTTGTCATAGTTCGGACGAAATTGCCCAAAACTATAAGCGCTAACAAATACGATAAGTAGGAGTAATCTATGCTTCATAACATTATTCGGAACGAAGATAATCAAATTTTATTTTACAGCACTATAAATACTTGCGATCCCAAACGTTAATCGATGATCTTGCGGCTGCAAGAAATCTACTTGTCGCAAGATCGATTTCATTTCTTCGCCTTGCGGAAAAGCACTGATCGATTCGGGTAAATAAGTATAAGCACTTTGATCCTTCGATACCAAACGTCCGATAAGGGGTAAAAGGGTAGAAGAATAAAAAGAATACAATTGTTTCATCGGGAATTTCGCAGGGTACGAGAATTCTAGAATCACGAAGGTTCCTCCGGGTTTCAGAACGCGTCGGATTTCGGCCAATCCTTTCGAAAGGTTTTCGAAATTTCGAACACCAAAAGAAACGGTTACACAATCGAAACTATTATCAGGGAAAGGTAAGTTTTCTGAATCACCTTGTACCATTTCTATTCTATTTTGCAACTTTTCGATGGCAACTTTTTGTTTCCCAACCTCCAACATTCCGGCAGATAAATCGAGTCCAGTAATTTTGGCTTTGGTATGTTTTGCCATCATAATTGCCAAATCACCAGTTCCGGTGGCAATATCCAATATTGTTTCGGGTTCTGCTTTTTGGATGATTTTTATAACTTTTTTACGCCACTGAATATCTATCCCACCCGACAAAACACGGTTGAGTAAATCGTATTTCGGCGAAATAGCATCGAACATTTGTTCTACTTGCTTCTTTTTTGTGAGGTCGGATCCTTCGTAGGGTTTTATATTATCGTGATTTGCCATTGCTTGTTATTCGTAATTTTCAAAATAAAATTGTTTGAAATCTTCTTCATTAAAGATTTTCATCAAATTGGTTTCTTTGTCGCTTTTCAGGAAAACTTTTGGATAATTTTCATCCAAATTATAATAGAAATTTTCGATGAATAGACGATCAGATTTTAATATTTTACCAAAGTAAACTTTTTCGTCAATCGTTAAATGAGTAGAACGGAAAAGAGAATCTACATTTTCGCGCACACCATACGGACGGGTAAAAGTATAATACGTTGTTCTGGTAGGATTTAGGAGACCATTGCTACGATTCACCTCGATCAAAGTGTCGGTTGTGGTTCCTTTATATGTGAACTTTACATGGTGTTGTCCTTTGTCGAGCGGGATGCGCACATTTTGTTGAGGAGCAACGGTAAAATGTTCTTTATCGATTTGTATAGTCAATTGTTCGTTCGATGGATTTGCCACCAAATAGCCATTTTTCTTATCCAAGACGTTAAAATACAACAGTAAAATTCCGCCAAGAATTGCCAAAACCACCAAAAAACCTACTAATGCTGGATTTTTTTTCATGCTGTAAAAATAGGCATACTTTACTAATTCAAAAAATCAAGATCATCTATTTTTTCCTACCATGAGATAAATCGTTATATTTGCCCTTATTTTTTTCGCTTTAAATTTAATAGTACAAAAATCCATGATAAATTCCGTAATAAAAGGGAGTGGACGTTATATTCCAGAAAAAGTTATCGATAATTCACATTTTGTGGATTATGAATTTTATGATGAAAACGGGGTTCGAATAGAAAAACCGGGAGAAGAAATCATTAAGAAATTTCAAGAAATTACCGAAATTGAGGAACGTCGTTACGTTGATGATCAATATCTCAATTCGGATATCGCCACTTTTGCTGCCCAAAAAGCCATTGAAGATGCACAGATAGATAAAGAAACTATCGATTATATTATTGTTGCTCAGAACTTTGGAGATATAGATCCGGTGTCGAGACAAATTGATATGATGCCTTCGATGTCCTCGAAAGTAAAACATAATTTAGGTATCAAAAACCTAAAATGTCGTCCGTATGATATGATTTTCGGATGTCCGGGATGGGTAGAAGGAATCATTTTAGGGCATCAATTAATCCAAGGCGGAAATGCTAAAAATGTTTTAGTTGTGGGCTCAGATACTCTTTCGCGAGCAGTTGATCCGCACGATCGTACTGCCATGATTTTTGCCGACGGTTCGGGTGCTGTGATTCTTTCGGCAGAAGAAGCTGATGAAAAATATGGTGTAATTACATACAATACATTGAGTTACACTGGTGATGAGTTGCATTATTTAGAAAACGGTCCTTCACTAAAAAGCGATTATGTAGGTTCGAATAAAAATATTCGAATGAAAGGAAGAAAAGTGTACGAATTTGCTCTTCGCAATGTACCGAATGCGCTAAAAGAAACTTTAGAAGATGCAGAAGTGCCCATCGATAAATTATCAAAAATTCTTCTTCATCAAGCCAATGCTAAGATGGATCATGCCATGATCGAGCGTTTCTATAAATTGTACGACACTCCAGTTCCGGAAACGATAGATCCGATGACCGTGCAAAAATTAGGAAATACTTCGGTATCGACCATTCCGATTATGTACGATTTAATCGAAAAGAAAGAGTTAGGAAATCACGAATTTCAGCAAGACGATTATTTATTATTTGCATCGGTTGGTGCAAGTATGAATATCAATTCTTTTGTTTATAAATACAAAAAATAAGTTTGAATTCACTTGGTAAAATTTTGCAATTAACCACTTTCGGAGAAAGTCATGGTCCTGCTATTGGTGGGATTTTAGACGGATGTCCGAGTAATATTGTTTTGGATTTTGATTTTATTCAACATCAGTTGGATAGAAGAAAACCTGGACAATCTGCTATCGTTACCCAAAGAAAAGAGTCGGATGAAGTACAATTTCTTTCGGGTATTTTCGAAGGGAAAACGACGGGCGCTTCTATCGGATTTATGATTCCGAATAGTGATCAAAAATCAAAAGATTACGATCATCTCAAAGATGTTTTTCGACCATCGCATGCCGATTTCACTTATCAAGAAAAATATCAACATCGCGATCATCGTGGTGGAGGAAGAACTTCTGCACGTGAAACTGCAAATTGGGTTGTCGGCGGTGCGATTGCAAAACATATTATACCAGAAATTTCGATTCGCTCATACGTTTCGGCAGTAGGGCATATCCGAACAGAAAAAACTTTTCAAGAGCTAGATCTTCAGAAAATTGATCATTCGATTGTTCGTTGTCCTGATGAAAAAGTTGCCGAAGAAATGATAGAATATATCAAACAAATCAGAAAAGAAGGCGATACGATTGGTGGTGAAATTACTTGCGTTGTCGAGAATGTACCGATCGGTTTGGGTGAACCAATTTTCGATAAATTGCACGCGCGTCTTGCTCATGCAATGATGAGTATCAACGCGGTAAAAGGTTTCGAATATGGAGCTGGTTTTGATTCGATTACTAAAAAAGGTTCTGAAATGAATGATCTTTTTTTACCGAATACACAAACGAAAACAAATTTCTCGGGTGGAATACAAGGCGGAATTTCGAACGGAATGCCTATTTATTTCAAAGTTGCTTTTAAACCTGTCGCAACCTTGATGCAACCGCAAGAAACGATAAATAAAAACCATGAAACAACAACTTTTATCGGGAAAGGTCGTCATGATCCTTGTGTTGTTCCACGTGCTGTTCCGATTGTAGATGCGCTGACAGCCTTGGTTTTAGCAGATATGACACTGAGCAATCGTGCAAAAGATTTTACACGATAAGATCATTGGCATATTATTTGAAAATAGTTGGATATATTAACGAAGTTTCATTATATTTGAGACGATAATGTTGTAGTGTATGAAAAACATTTTATTTTTTATATTATTTATATTTATTGGTACCACACAATTAACTGCACAAACAGGAACGCGTAATAACCCAATGTCTTTACAAAATGAAGAAAAAGTTGTGGTGATTTCGCCTAATCCTGCTATTAATCAGATAACTGTGAATGCAACAAAAGCTTCTGGTAAAATAAATTCAATTGCCATTTATTCTATCATCGGAAATGAGGTATTGAATGTGCGACCTGAAAGTAATAATGTTATTTTGAATGTAGCTAATCTTAAAAAAGGTAAATATATTGTGAAAACATTTTTCAGCAATGGAAATTCTGAGGTTACAACGTTGATAAAGAATTAGTTTTATATTTTAAGTATAGATATAAAAAAGGGTAGAAATTTTTCTACCCTTTTTTTGTTTCTTATTCCCTTACTTTTTGATAATTCGTTTGATAATTACCGAATCAGAAGTTTTGATTTGTAAATAATAAATTCCATTCGCTAAATTTTGAATATCAATGGTTTGAGAAGTTTTTTTGGGCGATGAAATATATTTCCCATTCACATCAAATAACTGCAAAGCCTCGATTTTTTCTTTTGTTTTTAGTTGGATATAATCCTGACTTGGATTCGGATAAATCACCAATTCTGTAGAAGAATTTTCATTTGTCGATAGGATATCTAATTGAGAAATTCTGATATTATCGATATAAAAACTTGTTCCTAAATCAATCATAAACAAATCGAAAAAACTCAACTCACCACTCAAAGATGCAAAAGAATTGTCTAAAACTTTGGTGTTTTCTAAATAGATTTTTGAGTTTTTTAAGTTTTGATCAATTTCGAAAATCACATTTAACCATTGGTTAGTTTCGAAAGAAGAATTCGGTATTTGTTCTAAAAAGTCCCCAACTCCTGCATAAATTTTATCATCAAAACCACTAAAATTAATCGAAGCCAGAGCAAGAGAATCTTGATTTTTTAGACTCAAAATAATATCCGACATCAAATCAGCACTTTTAGGTTCTAAAAAAATATCCATCGAAATCTTGGTCCGCTCGTACGTCGGTGAAACTTTGTTACGAACCCCTTTGAAGCTAAAAGTCGAAGTCGGAATAAGGTAAAGGGAGTTTTCTCCGTCCGAATGCTCTTCTTTGCTAATTTCACCACCATCGTAGGCAACATAATCATTGTCGACTAAATGGTAAGCAAACCAATCTTTTTGGTTGTTGAGCGGACCGCTTATGAAGCCTTCATTTTCTTCGAAAGAAATTTTGGTAGTTTGCGCATAGGTGTTGAAAGCAAAAATGCTTAAAGCAAATAGTAGATTTTTTTTCATATTTAGTTATAAGTTTTGATAAATATAACTAAAAAAGAAAAGGGGTAGAGGCAATATTATTTTAATCTTGAGGAAATTCTATGCGCAATTGTTCTCCGTACAGTTTGTTGTGGTCGAGATTACTCAAGGAAATTCCGAGAAGGCGCACAGGACGAAATGGAGTGTAAGCTTCTTGTAATAATTCTAAAGCTGCCTGCTCGAAAAGTTGAGCATCTTGAATCGAAAATAAAAACGTTTTACTTTTCGTGCTCAGCTGAAAATCATTGAACTTCATTTTTAGGGTAATTGTTCTTCCGTACGTTTGGTTTTTTACAGCCCACATCCAGACTTCTTCAATCATCGGGATTAGGCGTTCCTTCAGTTCTTGTAGATCATCCAAATCGGTAACAAAGGTATTTTCTGTTCCGACGGATTTTCTGATGCGATGATTTTTTACTTCTCGATGATCAATCGCGCGAGCAATATTATAATAATACAATCCCGATTTTCCGAATTCCCGAAGCACTCTTTCTAAAGAAAGTTTTTTCAGATCTTTTCCGGTTTCAATATTCATCATTCGCATCCGTTGCGCTGTCCGTTTTCCGATGCCGTAAAATTTTTCGATAGGCAATTGCTCTACAAATTCCTCAGCCATTTTTGGGGTAATGACAAATAAACCGTCGGGTTTACGATAATCGGAAGCAATTTTGGCCAGAAATTTATTGAACGAAACCCCAGCAGAAGCAGTAAGATTCGTTCGTTGTTTTATTTTTTGTTTAATTTCTTTGGCAATTGTCGTGGCATATTCGATATTCGGATGATTATGAGTTACGTCTAAATACGCTTCATCTAGCGAAAGTGGCTCAATCAAATCAGTATATTCTGCAAAAATTTCTCTGATCTGATGAGAAACCTCTTTGTAAGCAGCAAAATTTCCTTTTACAAAAATAAGCGAAGGGCATTTTCTTTTCGCAACAGCCGAAGGCATAGCAGAACGAACGCCGTATCGTCGAGCTTCATAACTTGCTGTAGCCACAACGCCGCGATCAGAACTGCTCCCAACAGCAATGCATTTTCCACGTAATTCTGGATGATCGCGTTGCTCAACCGATGCAAAAAATGCATCCATATCAATATGAATAATTTTTCGAATCATTATTTAAGGTGATTCTTTTGCATGAACTCTTTCAGGTTGTTTTTATCAGCCACAATCGTAATATAATCCCCAGTATAGATCGGGATATTTCGGTCTGGATTATAAATAATATTTCCATCTTTTCTTTCGATGGCAACCACCAAACCGTTTGCATTATCTTTTACCCAACCAACATTTTTACAGTTTTCGGCCGCTAAATCTGTTGGTACAGCGACTTTGTCCATTGTAATATTGAGTTCGGTAGAAGGTGTTTCGGCTTGTAACATTTGGTCAATAGAATTGATATAATTCTCAAAACCTTGAATCTGTTCATCTGTCCCAATAATCCCAATCACATCATTCGAAAACAGAACATCGCTACTTTTCGGCATTGCAATTGTTTGGTCATCTCGTTTGATATAGGCAATATTAATATTGAAACGTTTACGCCAATTTAAAGCTTCGAGCGTTTTCCCAACAAAATCGATATGTTTGGGCAAGGTAATCTCGGTAATATGGGTATTATCCCAGGTATATCGGTAGTGATTTTCGGTGTTTAATTTATGCTTTTTTAATTTTTCTTGTTCTTGTATTTCACGTTCATTTAGATTAAAAACAAAGCGTGTTGTAAAGGTTTTGTAATAATTTCTAAGTCCAGGACTGATCGAATAGATAAGTACCGGTAAAAGTGTGGTAAAGATAATTCCGATCAAAATATTATTGAAAAATTGGAAGTAAATAAATAAAATCAGTACGATAAGAATTATACTTCTAATGATGGTGATAATGAGAATCGGACCACGATTAAAACTAGATTGATTCCATAAATCGTGCAATTGTTTTTTGGATGGTCGATCGCCTAAAATTGCCCAAAGGAATGGACCAGAAATCAATAACGTTAATACCAAAGCTGCGATATGCGCAACGTTTGGAGTCGCAAAATCGTATAAATACGGTAAGACGTAACGCTTAACACTGAAGGTGATCGCGATTATTAACACCACATTTATGATTACGGTGAAAAATATTTTTTGGAGGTTTTTCTTCCAGCTTCCTTCATCTTGGATATGTTGGGTATCTGAAGAATATTTAGAAATGGCAAGGAGAACTTTCTTCGGTAAATGTTTTTCTAGGTAATTATAAGTCGGTTCGGATAATTTAATTAAATAAGGAGTAGTGAAAGTTGTAATTGCAGAAACTCCTACCGCGACCGGAAAGAGAAAATCACTTGTTACTCCCAGCGTTAGTCCCAAGCCCGCTACGATAAAAGCAAACTCGCCAATTTGCGCCATACTCATCCCCACCTGAACAGATTGTTTGAGTGGCTGCCCCGAAATTAAAGCTCCCAAACCGGTAAATAATAGTTTACCAAAAATGGCTAATATCGTTACGATGAAAATCGCGCCTTTGTATTCGTACATCGAGACAGGGTCAATCATCATCCCAATAGATATAAAGAAAATGGTTGCAAAAAGATTTTTCACAGAGGCAATTGTGGTATTGATTTTTTCAGCAAAAACAGTTTCGGCAAGAATCGATCCCATGACGAATGCTCCTAATTCTATCGAAAATCCTACCATATCTGCAACGTAAACCATTCCGAAACATAATCCTATCGAAATAATTAGAAGGGCTTCGTCGTCAAGATATTTTTTTACATTTCTTAGGAAGGTAGGAATAATGAAAATTCCGGCAACAAACCAAATGACTAAGAAAAATAATAGTTTGATTAAGGACGAGAACATTTCTGTTCCGTTGAACTGTTGGCTCACCGCAAGAGTTGAAAGCATCACCATAAGGAGAATAACAACGATATCTTCTACGATTAGAATTCCGAATACGACGTTGGCAAATTTTTTACGTTTCAAGCCCAGTTCTTCAAAGGCTCGAATGATAATCGTGGTCGAAGAACTGGCTAAAAGTCCACCCAAAAATAAACTATCCATTTTGCCCCAACCCATAGCAATCCCAACGTAATAACCGATGATGAGGATGAAAACAATTTCGACCAAAGCAGTTATGGAGGCAGCTCCACCAACCTTGAGAAGTTTTTTGAAACTGAATTCTAACCCCAAGCTAAAGAGTAAAAATATCACCCCAATTTTAGCTAATATTTCTACGTTTTCGGGATCGGTAACATTAGGGACATATTGAAAATAAGGACCAACCAAAAATCCAGCAATAATATAGCCAAGTACCAAAGGTTGATTGATTCTCTTGAAAATGAGAGTCGTTATTGCTCCTGTACATAAAATTAATGCTAAATCTATGATTAGTTTTGGTAATTGACCTTCCATAAAAAAATTATATTTTTGTGAGTTTTGCTAAATAAGAAAAATCTTCTTCTAAAATAATTTCTGAATAAAAATTATTATTATATGCGGCGTTTTCTAAAGTATCTTTATCTAGATATAACCAAGGGAAATTCTCTTTTTGATTTCCGTAATATACGGTAAATTCTACTTCACCGTAGTATTTACCAGAGAAAGGTAGTTCAAAACCACCATCTAAATCTTGATTAAACATATATAACAAATCAGTACCGTCCAGAAAGACAGAGCCTTGTGGTGCTAATAATTGATGAAGTTTCTGTAGATGAAAATCTATCGCATCAAGACTTTTAAAAAGTCCTGTACCATTCATCAATAATAATATTGTATCAAAATTGTTTTCAGATAATTCGACATAATCTTTGCAGATTACTTTTTTCACACCTCTAGCTTTTGCCACTTCGGTTGCATGACAAGAAATATCGATTGCCGTGACATCTAGATGGTGTTCGTTTTGCAAATACAAACTATGAGAGCCTGCACCACAACCAATATCTGCCACTTTTCCGTAGGCTAATTCGAGAGCTTTTTGTTCTAATTTATTCATCTCATCAAAAGAACGAAAGAGAATTTCCATCGGGAAATCATCCAAGTCAGAAATGGTCGTTTCCGTTAGCAACATTCCTTTACTTTTATGCTCGTAATGATCTTTTATGGCTTGCCCGAATAAGTCTAACATGTTTTATTTTTTATGGTATTGATGATTTGTTTTGCATGGATTCTAGAATTTTCGATGAACCAAATATTCGTCTGTAAACCTCCACAAACCACACCTGCCAAGAATAATCCTTCGACATTGGTTTCCATAGTTTCTGGGTTATAGGTTGGCGTTTTTAGTCCATCCTTACTCAATTCGATTCCGATATTTTCGAGCCAATCGAAATTTGGTTGATAACCTGTCATGGCTAAAACTACATCATTTTTTAGTTCTATTTTTTCTTTCGGAGTTTGGATCACCACCGAATTTTCTCGTACTTCTTGCATCGTAGATTCGTAATAGGCTTTGATGGAACCTTCTGCAATACGATTTTCTATATCGGGTCTAACCCAATATTTTAGGCGATCGGTAAACCCTTTTCCACGAATTACCATGGTTACTTTTGCACCTTTTCTGTAACATTCTAAAGCCGCATCTACTGCAGAATTATTCGCGCCAATCACCACCACATCCAAAAAAGAATACGGATGAGCTTCTTTATAGTAATGATGAACTTTTGGTAAATTTTCTCCCGGAATATCCATCAAAATAGGATGATCATAGAAACCGGTGGCTAAAATTACCTGTTTACTTTGGTAGGAAGTTTTGGAAGTTTGGACCTGAAAAATATTATTTTCTTTCTTGATATTTTCTACCTCTTCATAGAGATGTAAATTAAACTGATGGTAACGGTGAATATTACGATAATATTCGAGCGCTTCTTGTCGTCCGGGTTTTGGAGAAATACAATTGAATGGAATTCCGCCAATCTCTAATCGTTCTGCTGTCGAAAAAAAAGTCATGTGCAAAGGATAATTGTACAAACTATTGGTCAAAGTTCCTTTCTCTATAAGAAGGTAGCTAAGATTATTTTTTTTAGCTTCTATTGCACAAGCTAGGCCAATTGGGCCAGCGCCAACAATGATTAAATCATACACATTTGTCATGTAACAAATTTACGGAATTGTTTGCTGAATTGGATAATCGGAAATGGAAACCTAAAAAAGATTAACAAAGTTGTCAAATTAAAAAAACTTTAATAATTTTGTTTAACATTTTTGTTAAAAAGCAAATTATGAAAGATCAAACCGAAGAGATTATAAAAGATACAGCCAAACGAATGTTTTTTGGAGAAGGTAAATTTCATGCCACAACCCAAGAAATTGCCGATGAAGCGGGTGTCAATCGGACGCTTATCAATTATTATTTTCGTTCGAGAGATAATTTATTCGAAATTATTCTCAATGAAGCCCGAAAAACTAATATCGATAAATCGAGCGTGATAGCTGATAATTCCCTAGATTTTAGAGAAATGATTGCCGAATATATTGATGATTCGTTGTCGATTGCTTTGCAATTTCCGTATCTCGAAATTTATATCGTGACACAGATGAATAATAAAATTTGTTATTCAGAACCTGATCATATGCAAGAAATGACCGTTTTGTTTTTGAAAAGAGTGGAAGAAGAAATGGAAAAAGGAACAATCGCGAAAATGGAGCCGATACAGTTTTTATTGAATATGATTTCTCTGATCAATTTTCCTTCGTCAATCCGACCGTTACTTCAGCAATCGTTACATATAAAAGATGCTGAATATAAAAGGATTCTATCCGAAAGGAAAGAAATTATTCTACAAACCCTTTTCCAATCATAAAAAAAATGCAACGATTCAAATCAAAAATAGCAGGCATATTTTTCTTGGTTTTTGGAGTTATCCAAGCTCAAGAACCCGTTTCTTTAAAAGAAGCAATTACGTATGCATTAGAAAACAAAGCCGATGCAAAGCGAGCAGATTTGGCTATTAAAAAAGCCGATTTCAAAATAGATGAAGCACGTGCAGGGGCTTTGCCGCAAATCAATGCGAATGCTGGTTTGCAATATAATCCCTTGATACAAGAAACTTCGTTGAGTATGAATGGGCAAACAATGGTGATAAAAATAGGACAAACCTGGAATGCGAATGCAGGGATAAATGTCTATCAAACCATTTTCGATCAACGTGTTTTTACCGGATTGAAAGCTGCCAAATCTACGCGAGAATTTTATCAAATTAATGCAGATCTTACCGATGAGCAAGTTATAGAACGTGTAGCAACAGCGTATTATCAGGTATTTGTACAAGAAGAAAAACTAAAAACAATTGGCGTTAGTTACGAGAATACTAATCGTGTTCGTGCAATTATCAAAAGTTTGGTGGATAATGGGTTGGCAAAACCAATCGATCTCGACAGAATTGTGGTGCAATTGAATAACATTTCTTCGGCAAAACAACAGTTGATAAACGCGGTAGAAATCAGTAAAAATGCGCTGAAGTTTTATATGGGATATCCGATCGAGCAAGCAATTGTTTTAGAAGAACAAACAATCGAACCCAATCCGTTTTTGATGCGCGAAGAAGCCCTTGTAGAAAATCGAACCGAATATAAATTACTGAGCAAACAAAAAGAATTGTTAGGTTTTGCTAAAGAGGCCGAACGGGCAAATTTGTATCCTACGGTAGGATTATCAGCGAACTATGGTTACCAAGGTTTTGGTGATAAGTTTATGTTTTCTAAAGAGTTTCTGTGGTCGGATATGGCAACCTTAGGGCTCAGTGTTTCGATTCCGATTTTTACAGGAGGTTCTACAAAAGCCAAAATCCAACAAGCAGAAGTAGATTTCCTCGATATCGAAGAACAAATTAATGATACCAAATTGGCGCTAAGTTTAGATTATTATAATGCAAAAGCACAAATAGAAAACGCATTGAAAAGTGTCGATATCCAAAAAGAAAATGTGGCTTTGGCCGAAAAGGTTTTGAGTAACACACAAGCCAATTATCAACAAGGATTGGCGTCGCTTACCGAAATTATCGATGCCGAAAACGCCTTAACCGATGCAAGAAACAATCATTCGAATGCCTTGCTAGATTATAAAATTGCCGAAGTGGCATTCATCAAATCATTAGGAGAATTGCATTCTCTAATTTCATCATCAAACTAAAGAAATCATACCGTGAAAAAAATAATAACTCTTCTCATCGTGGTAGCCTTTTTGGCCGGAGGCGCTTACATCATTTACCACAACAAACAAAGCAAACAAAAAGAAGTGGCTTTGGTAACCGAAAAAGTCGATCAGATAAATGTGAATGTGGCTTTGGTAAAATGGACCGATTTGGTCGATGATTATCGATCGAATGGGAATTTCGAACCGATACAAGAACTTTCTTTTCCATCCGAAATTGGCGGACGTGTAACCCGTGTTTTGGTCGATGAAGGAAGTCATGTGAAAGTCGGACAAACGTTGGCAGTCATCAAAAAAGACCAAATAGAAGTCGATCTTACCCAAGCACAGAATAATTTGCAAAATGCGATTATAGATAATCAACGTTATGAGAATGCGTTTAAAACTGGCGGTGTAACCAAACAACAATTGGATCATTCGCGTTTACAGTTGAAAAATGCACAAGCAGCTGTAAAATCACAAGGTTTACGAATTTCTGATACCAATGTTCGCGCAACGATATCGGGAATCGTTAATAAAAAATACATCGAACCTGGTTCGGTTGTAGCGCCCGGAACGCCGATGTTTGATTTGGTGAATGTTTCTCGATTAAAACTTCGGGTAATGGTCGATGAAAGCCAAGTTGCTAAGTTAAAAGTAGGACAAACGTTACAGATTAATGTTAGCGTCTATCCCGATAAATCCTATGTCGGGAAAGTAAAATTTATTGCAGTAAAAGCAGACGGAGCTTTGAATTTTCCTGTTGATATAGAAGTGAATAATGATGGAAGTCTAAAGGCTGGAATGTACGGAACGGCCGTTTTTTCTGATTCAGAAAATCCACTCGATGCTAAACCAATGTTAACCATTCCGATGCAAGCTTTTGTAAATGGGGTGAGTTCTAATCAAGTTTATGTAGCCGAAAATGGAACAGCGAAATTGGTTAATGTGGTTTCGGGTAAAGTAATCGGTGACCAAGTTGAGATTATTAGCGGACTGAAAGAAAATCAACAAGTCATCACAAGTGGGCAGATTAATTTGGTAGAAGGTGCCAAAATAAAAATCATAAAATAATGATATGAAAATAGCAGAACTATCTATAAAAAGACCATCACTTGTTATCGTTCTTTTCACCTTGCTTACGTTGGGTGGAATCCTGAGCTACAACATGATGGGCTACGAATTGATTCCGAAATTTGATGTCAATGTTATTACCATCTCTACGGTTTATCCGGGCGCGTCGCCAAGCGAGGTAGAAAACTCGGTAACTCGAAAAGTAGAAGATGCCATTGGTTCTTTGGAGAATGTAAAGAAACTAGAATCGATGTCATATGAAAGTCTTTCGGTGGTAATGATTCAGCTGAATGATGGTGCCGATACCGATTATGCACTCAATGATGCGCAACGAAAAGTAAACGCCATCTTGGCCGATTTACCCGAAGATGTTGATCCTCCGTCGCTCAGTAAATTTTCTTTAGACGATTTGCCAATCATTACCATGAGTGGAATGGCCAATCTCAATGATACCCAACTCTACGATTTGTTGGATAAAAAAGTAGAACCAATTCTTTCTCGGGTAAATGGTGTGGCAGAAGTAACTTTGGTAGGAGGACAAGAAAGGGAAATCCAAGTTCGGTTAGATGCCAAGAAACTCGAAGGTTATGGCGTTTCTGTTCCTCAAGTACAACAAGCTATTCTGTCTTCGAATCTCGATTTCCCGACCGGAAAAGTGAAAACAGAAAAGCTAACTTCTACGATTCGTTTGTCGGGAAAATATCAATCAGTAAACGAATTGAATAATTTGGTGATTGCTTCGAATAATGGTATCCAAATTAGATTATCCGATATTGCAACCGTTTACGATGCTCAAAAAGAAGTAGAAAAAGTTGCTCGTTTCAATCAGCATCCTACCATTTTCTTACAAGTAAAAAAACAATCAGATGCCAATGCGGTAGAAGTTTCGGAAATGGTGCGTAAGGAGATGAACGAAATTATGCAAGAATACAAAACCGAAGGGTTGCAACTCAATATCGTAAACGATACATCAACCTTTACTTTAGAAGCGGCCAATAGTGTTTTGTTCGATTTAGGAATGGCGATTTTTCTGGTTGCGGTGGTGATGTTGCTTTTCTTACACAGTCTACGAAATGCATTTATTGTCATGGTGGCGATTCCTGTTTCGTTGATTTCTTCTTTTATCGGAATGGAACTTTTAGGCTATACGCTCAACTTGATGACTTTGTTAGGATTATCGCTTGTTGTGGGGATTTTAGTGGATGATGCTATTGTTGTTCTCGAAAATATTTATCGACATATGGAGATGGGGAAATCTCGAATTCGTGCTGCTTATGATGGTTCAAAAGAAATCGGATTTACCGTAACCGCCATTACTTTGGTTATCGTGGTGGTATTCTTACCGATTGCTTTGAGCTCTGGTTTGGCTGCCAAAATTTTGGCTCAATTCTGTCTCACCGTTGTTATCGCAACTTTGCTTTCGTTGCTCTCATCTTTTACCATTATTCCTTGGTTGTCGTCTCGTTTCGGGAAATTAACAAAACTGACAGGAAAGAATATTTTCGAGAAATTTATTCTTTGGTTCGAACATCAATTGGATAGGTTTACCCATTGGATTTCTGATTTATTACGTTGGTGTTTGCAATCAAGAGGCCATAAATTATTGACGGTTGCCATTGCCATTGTCTTATTTTTCTCCTCTTTTTTATTGGTGTTTTTCGGTTTTATCGGAAACGAATTTATGCCGAAAACCGATCGTGGTCAATTTTTGATTCAAATGGAATTACCCAAAGATCAATCGTTAGAACAAACCAATCAAAAAGTAATCGAAGTAGAACGTTATATCCAAAATAAAAAAGAAATTGTGGATATGATTACAACGGTCGGACAAATGTCTACCGGATTTGGTGCATCACAAGCGACTGCATACCAAGCCGAAATTCAGATTATCCTTACCGATAAATCAGAACGATCAGAAAGCACAGATGTTTTTGCTGCGAAAATGAAAAGAGAATTGCAAGAACATTTTGTAGGCGTGGAGTTCAAATCAATTCCGGTCGGAATTATGGGGGCAGAGAATGCACCGTTAGAATTGGTCGTAACAGGAACCGACATCGAACAAGTCTATAAACAAGCGGATAAATTGAAAGCGATGTTGCAGAAAATTCCAGGTGCAATCGATGTGAAATTGTCTTCAGAAGACGGAAGTCCAGAAATTAATATTCAAGTAGATCGTGATAAAATGTCCGCTTTAGGATTGAATCTTGCTTCGGTAGGACAAACCATGCAGACTGCTTTTTCTGGTAATAGAGATGGAAAATTCCGCGATGGAGAATATGAATATGATATCAATATCCAATTCAACGATTTCGATCGACGAACCATTGACGATGTCCGGAACATGATTTTTACCAATCCTCAAGGGCAAAATATTCGCCTGATCCAATTTGCTAAAGTCGAGATGAGTTCTGGTCCAAGTTTCTTAGAGCGTCGAGACAAAGCGCCTTCTGTAAAAGTGCAATCGCAAGTTGTAGGTCGCCCTGTTGGTGACGTGGCTGCAGAATGGCAAGCGCAATTTGATGCCGAGAAAAAACCTGTCGGTATGAAATATATTTGGTCAGGCGACATGGAAAACCAAGAGGAAGGTTTTGGGACAATGTTGATTGCCCTGGCTGCCTCGGTTATTTTAGTTTATTTACTGATGGTAACGCTCTACGACAGTTTCGTCCATCCATTTGTGGTTCTATTTTCGGTTCCGCTTTCTCTGATTGGTGCTTTGTTGATTTTGGCCATGACCGGAAATTCTTTGAATATTTTTACCATTCTTGGGATCATTATGTTGATCGGATTAGTGGCGAAAAATGCGATTCTTTTGGTCGATTTTACCAATATTAGAATTGCAGAAGGAGAAACGACTTACCAAGCGCTGATTGATGCTAACCATGCACGTTTACGACCGATTATGATGACCACGATTGCAATGGTTTTTGGGATGTTACCGATTGCTTTGGCAAAAGGTGCTGCAGCCGAAATGAACAACGGTCTTGCTTGGGTAATTATTGGTGGATTAATTTCTTCTTTATTCTTAACACTTGTTGTGGTTCCTGTTGTATATTCCCTTTTTGATGGTGTAATGCACCGAATTTTCAAAGGAAAGAAAATAGATTACGAAGCCGAAATGAAAGCAGATTATACGCCAATAGAATCGAATAAACATTCGTAAAGATTCAAAGAAACTGCTGATTTTTTTAAGAGATTTAGAAAACGTCTTGCTTTTGGCAAGGCGTTTTTTTATTTTAAATTATGGGTAGGATAAATTATTCAGCAGAAATAGAAACGATTGATTGCAAAACGAGTTGCTGTAAGATTTCTGGCTCGTCGGTAGTAAGATAATCCAAACCCAAAGAGAGCATTTTTCTCATCAAATATTCGCCGTTTACCGTCCAACTATTTGTGGCGATTCCCAAAGATTTTGCTTCTTCTATCCAAAGAGAATTTTTCAGATATTCATCGTAATGATAATCCATACCATCCCAACCAAAATGGGCAATTTCGGTAGGAGAGAGAGAGCCGTTGAGGTAAAAAACAGGATTCTTTGGTGAATGTTTTTTAACGGTCTGACAGATTGTTCGACTAAAAGAAAGATACTCAATCTGATGTTGAACTTTCATTTTTCGAACAACTTCTATAGTGCGTATCGCACTCTCTTCTTCCCAAAAAGTATCTTTATGATCTTTGATTTCGAGAATGAGTTGGGTGTTCGAATATTTTTTTCCGGCTTCTAGATAGTCGATCAAAGTCGGGATTTTTTCTCCATTCGTTAAAGTGATTTCAGTTAATTCTTGGTAGGATAAATCGGCAATCGTATGTCCTTCATATTCATGGTCATGGTAAACAATTAGTGTTGTGTCGCGTGTCAGAAGTAAATCAAATTCGCTATCGTAACAATTGATTTTCGCAGCTTGTTACAAAGAGCAAAGCGAATTTTGCGGTTAATTTTTTAAAGTCCAATAGCCGCGATGCGCAATAATTTTGGCAGGAAATGAGTTAGCTTTCGGATTCATTGTATGAATAAAATCTATGCAAAGATATTTCGGATTTCGATGTGTAAGGTTATCAAATAATTATTTTTTTCGGGAAAATTAGAATAAAAAAAACCTCTCTAAAAAGAGAGGTTTCACTATGTTTAATCATAATCATCGATTATTCGTGATCGTTTTGTTTTGGTTTTTCTGTGCGCTCAGGTTTTGGTAATAAAGCTTTACGAGATAATTTCATTTTCTTTTTATCATCAAATCCTAAGAATTTCACTTGAATTTTATCGCCAATCGCTAAAGCATCTTCTACTTTTTCTAAACGACGATGCTCGATTTCTGAGATGTGAACAAGTCCTTCGACTCCTTTAGAAATCTCTACAAAAGCACCAAATGGTTTAATTGATTTTACATCTGCATCATACGTTGCACCAACTTCTGGTACGAAAGCAATTTGCTTGATACGTGCGATTACTTGATCAATTTTTTCTTGGTTTACTCCGTTGATTTCAACTCGTCCATGGTTATCTTCTTCGGTAAGAACAATCACGGTATCGGTTTCTTTTTGTAACTCTTGAATTACTTTTCCACCAGGACCAATCACTGCACCAATGAATTCTTTCGGAATTTCCATTAATACAATTTTCGGAGCATTTGGTTTCAAGTTTGGACGAGAAGTTGCCAAAGTTTCAGTTAGTTTATCAAGGATATGTAAACGTCCGTCACGTGCTTGGTTCAGCGCTTTTTCCATGATTTCCATAGATAAACCTTGTACCTTAATATCCATCTGACAAGCAGTGATTCCGTCTTTTGTTCCTGTCACTTTAAAGTCCATATCTCCTAAATGATCTTCATCTCCTAAGATATCAGAAAGAACAGTCCATTTTCCAGACTTGGTGTCGGTAATCAATCCCATTGCAATTCCAGATACAGGCTTTTTGATAGGAATTCCGGCATCCATCAACGATAAAGTCCCTGCACAAACTGTTGCCATCGAAGAAGAACCATTGGATTCTAATACTTCAGAAACTAAACGAATCACATACGGATTGTCTTCTGGTATCATTTTGGTCAAAGCACGTTGTGCTAAGTTTCCGTGACCAACTTCTCGACGAGAAGTACCTCTTAATGGACGTGCTTCACCGGTTGAGAATGGAGGAAAGTTATAATGCAAGAAGAAACGCTCTTCATGGTTGAGAACAACTCCATCTACCAAATTAGCATCACGCGAAGAACCTAAAGTTACTGCAGCCATTGCTTGGGTTTCACCACGTGTAAACACAGCAGAACCATGCGCTCCTGGCAACACATCAACTTCTGTCCAAATAGGACGAATCGTTCTTGGATCGCGTCCATCTAAACGGATTCCTTCTTCTAAGATCAATTGTCTTACGGCTTCTTTCTGTACATCGTGGAAGTAAGTTTTAGCAAACGGAGTTACACGAGCTAATTCTTCTTCATCGTTTTCGTACTGAGTTAAAAAGTCGGCAACAACAGCGTCGAATTTATCACTTCTTTCATGTTTGTCTGATGGATGTTTTGCGATATCATAATATTTTTGATATGCGAAATCCCAAACTTTTTTACGAATTTCTTCATCGTGATTTTCGTGCGAATATTCTCTTTTAGGGAAAGATTTACCTACTTTTTCTGCTAATCTTTCTTGTGCTTCAATTTGTTTTTTGATTTCTTCGTGAGCAAATTGGATTGCATCCAACATTTCTCTTTCAGAAATTTCTTCCATTTCACCTTCTACCATTACAACAGAATCTTTAGAAGCTCCTACCATGATATCGATATCAGCTTGTTGTAATTGTTCTAGAGAAGGGTTGATCATTAGCTCTCCGTTGAGGCGGATAACGCGCGCTTCTGAAATTAGGGTGAAAGGTATATCTGTAATTGCAATTGCGGCAGAAGCAGCTAAACCAGCCAATGCTTCTGGCATTACGTTTTCGTCGTATGAGATAAGCGAAATCATGACTTGTACCTCTGCGTGGAAATCTTCAGGGAACATTGGTCGTAAAACGCGGTCTACTAAACGCATAGTGAGTACCTCATCATCCGATGGTTTTGCTTCTCGACGGAAAAAGTTTCCTGGGATTCGGCCACCGGCATAGAATTTTTCGCGGTAATCAACAGTAAGTGGTAAAAAATCTACCCCTTCATTGGCTTCTTTATTGGCTACCACTGTTGCTAATAACATGGTGTCACCCATGCGAACAATGACAGATCCGTCAGCTTGTTTTGCGTATTTACCGGTTTCGATTGAGATTTCTCTCCCGTCTAGAAGAGTGATTTTCTCGGTGATTGCTTGTGGAATCATTCGTTTGTTAAAAATTTTAATTCGTCTAATTGTTAAGACCGTGTGCCTTAACATAAAAATATATGGTTATAAATGTATTACTTTCTTTTGTAATATTCTCATAAAAAGAAAAAAGGCAATTAAAAAATTGCCTTTTTTTTGTTTGGATATACTATTATTTACGAATTCCTAATTCGGCAATAATATTACGGTAACGGTCAATTTCCGTTTTCTTCAAATAATCCAATAAAGCTTTACGCTTTCCTACTAATTTCACCAAAGATCTCTCGGTATTAAAATCTTTTTGATTTCTTTTCAAGTGTTGAGTCAAGTGGTTGATTCTGTGTGTGAATAACGCGATCTGACCTTCTGCTGATCCGGTGTCTTGAGCAGATTTTCCATGTTTTGCGAAAATTTCGCTTTTAACTTCTTTCGTTAAATACATTCCAATATTATTTAAATGATTATTATGTATGAGGTGCAAAATTAGGATTAATTTTTCAATTAATAATAAAAAAATGCGATAGATTTTTCTATCGCATCAAAATTCTAGCGTTCTCTCTCACTAAATGGTTTAGTTTAGGTTAGAAAACAGTTTAGGTTGGTTGGTTGGTTGGTTGGTTGGTTGATTAAATAATTAATAGATATATTAACAGCTTTAGGTAGTTTAGGTCGGTTATTTTTAAATAAGTTGGTTGTTTAAATTAGGGAGCCCTCTGTAATCGATGGTTGTTGGTTGATAAAAAGTTGGTTAATTCTTTTATTTATCTATGATTTTTATAACAGAATCATTAACTTTTTTAATGGGTATTAATATTTTTTCTTCCTTTGTAAGAAGTGTTAAAGTAATATTGCTAATATCTATTATTCTACCTTCTTTACCTTCATATTCTATATATTGTCCTATAGCTAAATTTTTATTGGTATAAAAAACAAAAAGTAATCGTTTCACTATTTCTATCGACCCTAAACCAAAAGCTATGGTAAAGGTTAGTAAAAAAGCTCCCATAATAATCGATAAATTACTGGTAATTATATCAGTATTAATTCCAGCCTGATTAAGAGCAGTAATACTAACAAATACAAGTATTACATAAAAAACAATGTTACTAATAATATTTCCACCATTTAAATCGAAAGACTGAAGAATATTTCTTAACAATTCTTTAAGTTTATTACCCAAGAAAAATCCAATAACAAATATTAATATGGCACTAATTAATTGAGGTAAATAATTTATTAAATTGCTAATTTGCTGGGATACCATTGTTAATCCAAAAAAGTCAGCACCCATTACTAAAATCAATAAAATTAATAATGTTTTTAGTGTTTGGAGAATTATTTTATCTATATTAATATTTATATTTGACTTCTTTAGAAAATCATTGTTATTAATTTTAGAATTAATTTGGCTTAATTTAGTAATTTTCAATAATTTCTTGAATAGAAAAACTGTGGTAGCATAAATAATTATACAGCTAAAAATAAATATAAGCCCACTTAAAATGCTAGGTATTGTTTCTATAAAACGCCCATAGAGACTATCTAAGGCTGTAAAATTAAATCCCATAAAATTATTTTTTATTTTTTTTATTAATTTCTAATAACTCACTCATTGTAGAGGGTATTTTTATTGCAAATAAATCGGCAACACTTAGCGATAGATTAATTAAATGAATATCATCCAAAACTTTTTGTTTTAAAGTTGTTGGAAGTTTTTCATCATGTATTATTTTTTTGAATGGATTTTCCATAGATTACATTTGGTTGTAAATTGTTATTAATTTACTCTTTGCTCTGTGAAGTCTCATTTTAACAGCACTTTCAGTTAATTCATAAGCCATACACAGATCATTTATGGTAAAGTCATCTTGGTATTTCATCAATAATATACGTTTATCATCCGCATCTATTTGATTCATCGCTTTCTCTAGTTTTTCAAATTTCATACTAAAGATAAGCTCATCATCAATTTCATCCTCATCCGTAAATTCTGTTTTTTCGGCAGCAGTGTCAAATAACTTCTCTTGATTGCTTTTACGTTCACGTTGTACGTAATTAACGCAATGGTTGTAAACAAGCGAGTATAACCAAGTCGAGAATTTAGATCGACCATTAAATTTTCGTAAACTGATATAAAGTTTCAAGAAAATATCATGCGTCAAATCTTTTGCCTCATCTGTATTGGCAACAAAACTCAAACATTTGTTATACATCAAATCAGCATAACGATCATAAAGAATGGCAAACAGCTGTGGATCCTTTGATGCCACAATACGTGCTACTAAATCTTCATCTGTAGCAGTAGACCAATCTGTAGAAACCGTCTTACTCATTTTTTGTTTACATTATTATGACACGGCTTTAGTGGTTAGGTCACATAAAAAAACAAAATATTTTCAAAATATTCTATAAGTATTTGATAGGTAGTGAAATAAATTTTCAATAAATTAGTTTAATTCTAGCCAACGCATCTCTTTTTCGTCGATTTCTTGAATTATTTTTTCTAATTCTTCACTGATTTTACTTATTTCTTCATAACCCAAATCTGGGGTTGAAAGTTGATTGGTAAGGTTTTCTTTTCGTTCTTCTAAGGTAGGCAAAGTCGCATTAATTTCCTCTAATTCGCGTTGTTCTTTGTAGGATAATTTACGAGGCTTATCAGTGCTTTCATTCACTTCGGCTTTGGGTTTACTTTCTTTTATTTCTTTCGCTTCAGTTTCGTCGCTAAGTTTAGCTCGATTCTCGATAAAATATTCTGTATAATTGCCCATATAACGACTAACTTTTCCTTCTCCTTCGAAAATCATGAGTTCATCAACAACCTTATCCATGAAATAGCGGTCGTGCGAAACGACCAATAAACTACCCTGAAAATCGTGTAAGAAATTTTCTAAAACCGTTAATGTAGGCAAGTCTAAATCGTTGGTAGGCTCATCCAAAATCAAGAAATTCGGATTAGGGTAGAGGATAGCCAATAATTGTAAACGCTTTTTTTCTCCTCCACTGAGTTTGCCAATTTGTGTATGTTGTTGTTCGGGTGAGAAAAGAAACATCTCTAAGAATTGTTCGGCACGCATTTGTTTTCCATTGGCAAGCGGGAAGAAATCTGCAATATCTTTTATAAACTCTATGACGCGCTGCTCGGGATCAAAATCGATTCCGTCTTGTTTAAAATGGCCAATCTTCAGCGTTTCTCCTCGTTCGATGCTCCCTGAATCTATTGCTTCTGTTCCCTCGAGCATCTTGATAAAGGTAGTTTTTCCGACACCATTCTTTCCGACCAATCCTATTTTGCTCCCACGAGCAAAAATATACGAGAAATTATCGAGTATCTTTTTATCCCCAAAAGCTTTCGAAACATGTTCCATTTCTACAATTTTCTGACCCAATCGCGTCATCACCATTTCTAGCTTCAGTTCTTGACTAACGATTTTTTGTTTCGCCACCGATTCGGTATCATAAAACGCATCTATTCTACTTTTCGATTTGGTGGTTCGGGCTTGTGGCTGTCTTCTCATCCATTCGAGTTCTTTGCGGTAGAGGTTTTTTGCTTTATCAATATTCGCATTTAGATTCTCGATTCGATGAGCTTTATTTTGGATATAAGTTTCGTAATTTCCTTGATGCACATAGATCGTTTTATCCTCCATTTCGAGAATTTTTGTACAGATTGCATCTAGAAAATAACGGTCGTGAGTTACTAAAATAAGGGTCTTGTTTTCTTTGTTCAAGAAAAATTCCAGCCATTCTACCATATCAATATCGAGATGATTGGTTGGCTCATCTAAAATCAATAAAACATAACCGCTCTCGAAACTTAGATCAATAAGAAATTTTGCTAATGAAATTCTTTTTCGTTGACCACCAGAAAGTTGTCCGATTTTTTGGTCTAAGAAATCAATTTTTAGTTTGGATAGGATTTCTTTCACTTTTGGTTCAACAGACCAAGCATCCATCATATCCATTTTCTCTAAAAGTTCGATCAATTCAGGGCTCGATGGATCATTTTGGATCAAACGCTCGTAATCATGAACCAAATCCAACACTTCATTCGAATGATTGAAAATATAATCTTCGGCCAATAAATCTTCCTGAAAATCATCCGATTGTTCGAACATCAAGATTTTCACATCTTTTGCAATTCTCACTTCTCCAGAGTCGGGCGTGTCTTTTCCGGCCAAAATCCGTAAAAGAGTCGATTTTCCACTTCCATTTTTTGCCACAAAAGCTATCTGATCGCCTTGATTAACGTGGAAATTTACGTCCTGAAATAGGGTGCGAATGCCATATGATTTGGTAAGATTTTCTACCGATAAATAATTCATGTATAAATTTTAGTTCGTTTCTTCTTTATTGATATTTTCTTCGGAAACTTGGGTTTTCCAAGATTTTTTTACTTTCCGAATTTTAATAGTTAGAATGAGCAAAGATAAGACAAAGCAAATTCCTCCGATAATGGATAAGTTTAGGATATGAGGATGAATTAAATTGGTATCTCCTTTACTGATAAAAAGAATTCTGAAAATCTTCAGATAATGCGTGAGCGGAATCGTATCGGCAATCGCTTGAATCCAACCCGGCATTTGGCTCATAGGCCAGGTAAAACCACTAAGAATGAAGCTTGGCGTAGCAACAACCATCAGAACTTCTGTAGCTTTTAGTTGACTTGGTAAGATGATACTGACCAAAATTCCCATAAAACAAACAGCCAAAATAAAGACAGCCGAACTCCAAAAAAATGGCCAAAAACTAGCATCTAATTTCATTTCATACCATAATCCATAGAAATAATAAAGGATAAAAATGAAAATCGACATGAATATATAAGGGAATGTTTTGACGAAAATCAGAGTCAATGGGTTGGATGAATGACGCACGAGTTCATGGAAAGTTCCTCTTTCGAATTCAGCTGCAAACGTTAAAGCCAAGCCCAAAAGTAAAACCTGTTGCAAAACGGTGAGCAATACGCCCGGCAACATGAAATAGAGATAATTTCCACTTCGGATATTCTGTTTGATCATTGTCGATTTGAAGGGTTCGTACCCTTGGGTTGCCTGATATTCGGGCACACCTTGCTTACGCGACGTTTCTATAGTAATACCTGCTTTCATGGTCGAAAGAACGGTTGTTACTGCTATTGCTGCGGTATTCGAAGTCAGGGTGTTCGATCCATCGACAAAATACACAATTTCGGGAAGCTTTTTTTGTTGTAAATCGGCTTGGAAATTTCTAGGAATCACAACTACCACATCCGAACCAATCTCTAAGGCTCTGTTTTTTGTGTTGAAAGCAGATGGAAGAACTTCGGCCACTTTCACCGATTCGTTTTCATTCAACATATCTATAATCCGATGGCTTGTAGTGGTGTTGTCTTCATCTACCACAATAATCGGTAAATCGGTCACATTTCCTTTTTTATACACATTTCCTATCAAAATCCCATACATAATCGGCGCACCCAAAAAAAGAATAGGGAGGACAGGGTCTGTGAAAAAGAGTTTGAATTCTCGAAGGATTAATCGAAAAATAGTTTTCATAGGATTATTTTTCGTTCAAATTCAACAAAACATTGGTCTTGGTAAGAATATGCGTAGCTTGTGCAGGATCAACCGGAACAACTTTTATTTCGTATAAAGTCTGTTGTTGATCGAAATCAGGATATGCAGTCGAAATATTTGCATACGCACTAAGCGCTTTTATCGATACAATTTTTGATTTAATTTTCAGGTTATTTTTGTATGGAACTGTTACCACAACTTCTTGATTTCTTGTCAATTGCCCGATTTTATTTTCAGGAATCGTAAAACGGAAAAAGGTTGTATAATCTAAAATTCCATTCGCGATAGAATATCCAGGCAAAGCCAATTCTCCTAATTTCAGGTTGATGGTTTCTATCGTAAGATCTTGCGGTGCTTTGATATATTTCTCTTGTTCGGCAACATCAACTTCTTGCAAAGCTCCTAAAGCTCTTTCTTTTTGTCCGAGCGCCATATGTTGCTGCTCTATTCGTGCTCCGTTGATAGCATCGGCTAATTCTGCTTGGGCAGCTAAATATTGGTTTTTCGCTCCTTGATATTTGGCATATACTTCGTCATAAGTTTGTTGAGAAATAAGGCTGTCACGAAGCATATTGTGCATTCTATTATTCGACTTTTGGGCAAAGTCATATTGTTCTTTCAGTCCTGCAACTTTGGCGCGTAATTGTTTTAGCTGATTATCGGTTGCGCCTTTTTTGGCCATATCATATTGCGCTTGTGCCGAGTTGACTGCCCCTTCTGCTTGACTTTTTTTGGCATCAACTTCTGGAATTTCTAAGACGAAAAGTAAATCTCCTTTTTTGAAGCTTTTACCTTCTTCGGCTAATATTTGTTCTACTTTTCCAGGAACTTTAGTTACGACTGAAATCTGATCGCGTTCGGTTTTTCCTTGGAAAAAATTATTTTCTTCTATGGCTTTTTTTTCGTCTGATTTGCATCCTACAGTGGATAGTAGGCTGCCGATAATTAAGGGGATAAATATTCTATTTCTCATGGTTGTTAGTCTAAAATTTGATGTAATAATTGTCCTGCTGTTTGTAGTAAATCGTAGGTGTATTGACGTTGATTGACCAATTGGGTATAATAACCAAGATTGGCTTTGTAAAAATCATTTTCGGCCGCTAAACGTTCGGTAACATCAATCAATCCTACCTGAAATCTTTTAGAAGCAATCTCTAAATTCTGATCGGCAATAACCTGTTGTTGCGCATTTACTTTTAGTTTTTCTTGAGCAGTTTCGTAATCTACTTTATTTTTTTTGAGTAAAAGATTAAGTTTTTCTTCGGCATCTTTGTACTTGTTTTCTTGCACTATTAGATCAATTGTCGCTTGTTGCATTTTATTTTTATGTTGATTTCCGTCCAAAATGTCCCATTTTGCACCCACGCCAACCATAAAGTTAGGAAACAAAGAAAGTTGATTCATTTTTAGGGTTAAATCTCCCGAAGTAGTTACATCTTTTAGTACTGTTTTACTCCCGAAAAGCGTAGTGTAATTAACGCCTGCAAAGGCAAAAACTTGTGGTAATTTACTGCCTTTTTCTTTGTCAATTAAAAATTGGTAAGCATCTTTTGAATGTTGCAAAGCGCTGAGTTCTTTTTTCTGAGACAAGTCATATTCTTGATGAAAAATAGAAAGTTCTTGCAAAGGATATTCAATTGCTTGTAATTCGTCCATCGGAAGATGAGTCAACATCTCGAGCTTATCATACAATAAACGTTTAGAACCATTGAGCTCGACTCTTTTTGATTCTAATTCTAACATGGCAAGTTTTATTTTTTCTCGATCATACGGAATAGCCAAACCATTTTGGATTGCCCGTTGAACTTTTAATCGTTCTTTATCCAATCGTTCTTGAGAGTTTTCGATTAGTTTATCAACTTGTTCGAGGAGCATCAACTGATCAAAAGTGGTTAAAATTTCTTTAGCAATTTCTTCTTTGCTTGCTTCGGCTAAATCATTTAGGGCTAAACTTTTAGCTTCCAAAGCTTTAATGCCGTTTGTAACTTGCAAACCCGAAAAAATAACTTGCGATCCCATGACACCAACGTGCGCAAGACCACTTGAGGTATTGAATTGTTTATCCTTATCAAAGAGTTCTACATTGATGATGTTCAAATGCCGAGAAGGCGCATCCAACAGGCCAGAAGTGTTGAGATAAGCAGCACCACCCAAAGCGTTGACATGCGGAGAAAGGATTCCTTTGGTTTCGAGAATTTGAAAATCATTTTTCTGCACTTCGAGTTGTTTGTTTTTCAACTCGTAGTTACTTTCGATAGCAGCATTTACAGGTCTTTTGAGTTGCGGATCGATCAGTTCTTGTGCTTGCACACTAATCGAAAGCAAGAGTGGCAAAAGATATAGTTTATAGGTCGAAAACATGGTATTTAGAAGTATAAATTATACAATCATCGGCTCGAGCAAAAACCAAACCGAATTCTTGTGAAATGCCCTTTTCTTACGGATTGCTGATATTATTCAGGGTTTGGTCTAATGAATTGATGACTGCTTTTTTTATTTGTTCTTTCTCCGGAATAGAAGTATCCGAGGTATCCAAAAATTGTGTTCCGCTTAGGGTTTCTTGGTATTTTTCTTTGAGAGTTTTTCCATCCAAAACTTTAACATCGATATAGGTTTGGCCGCCTACAGAATGGTTATTTTTTTCGGTAGGATTATCGGTTTGCGCAATACCTGATTTCACATCAATAATCAATAAATCATCAACAGAATGGTTTTTTGCAACATTAGCTAAGTCTTTTTTTTGATTTTCTGGAATGAATATGTACGATTTTTTACGATGTTCGAGAAAAGAGGTAACGACCGATTTTATTTTTTCTTTCGGAGAATATTCTTGATTAAACTCATGCAAAGTGTTTTGATATTTTTCGGCCATTGCAGATGTTTTTTCTTCAAACTGATGGGTTTGATTTTTGAAAACTCCCAAAGGATTGATGTTGAGAACGACTCCTAATTTCCCAAAACTTTCGCTAAAAATATCTTCATTCAACGAATCGAATTTATGAATGACAGCTTCCATTTCTTCTGTGGTAGAAGTTGTTTGTTGCTTTTTTTGGCAATTTGTAAAAAGAAGTACACCTAAAAAAAGTAAGATAATATTTTGAGTTTTCATAAGCGCAGATTTTGTTATAAAAATACAGAATATTTAGATACAAAAATCAATAATTTTCTTCCTCCTCATCAAGGGTGTGAGCTATTTTATCGATGTTGAGACTTCTTGCCATTGCATCAAAAATAGATTTGTATGTTCCGTTTTGTTTATATACTTCTTCGTGCACACCGTGTTCTACAATCATTCCTTCTTTCATCACATAGGTATAATCAGCATCGATAATCTGAGAAATACTATGCGAAATCATAATTACAGTCCGATTTTTTTTTATAGCGTCTATACTTTTCTTTATTTGTTCGGTAGCAATCGCATCGAGGCTTGCCGTTGGTTCATCTAAAAAGATGATGGGTGGATTTTTAAGGAACATCCTTGCTATGGCAATTCTTTGTTGTTGGCCACCTGAGAGCAATAAAGCTTTCGATTGATAACCTTCTGGTAACGAGAGTATTTGATCGTGAATCGATGCTTTTTTGGCAGCATCTTCTATTTCTTCTTGTGTCGCTTCTACTTTTCCGTAACGGATATTTTCTTCAATTGTACCATTGAAAATATGATTTTTTTGTAAAACCAAACCAATGTTTTCTCGTAAATAGTGAGTGTCATATTCTTGTAAATCAACACCATCTAAAGTGATTTTACCGTTATCGGGTTGATAAAATTTGTCTAACAAGTTGAGAATTGTACTTTTTCCTGCACCTGAAAGTCCAACCAAAGCTGTTATTTTATTGGGTTTGATGATTAGGTTGATGTCTTTTAGGGCATGAAATCCATTGGGATAACTAAAATTTACGCGTTGTATGACAAATTCTCCTTTTAGTTTTTCGGGTTTGTAGGTTCCCGAATTTTCTGTTTCATCATCGGATTCTAAAATAGAAAAATAGGCTTCAGAATAGATCAACGCATCATTCATTTCATCATAAATTCTGTGCAATTGACGTATCGGTGCCGAAACATTATTGAATAATAAAATATGAAACATAATCATCCCAATACTCATCTCGCCGCGCAAAACAAAATAAGAAGTGAGGATAATGATAATGACAATTCCGATTTGTTCGGTGAACGATTTTACACCATCAAACAAGAAACTTGTTTTTCGGGTTTGCATCTGATTTTCGGTCAGACTTTTCTGCAAATTTAGCTGTTTACTACCTTCGATTTCTTCTCGGTTAAAGGATTTTATAACCGTTATCGATTCTATAATAGAAATAATTCCTTGTGATTTTTGTTCTCTAAAAGAACGTAGTTTTCGTCGCCAACCGCTTAATTTTTTGGCTTGTTTTTGAGTAATAAAAAAATAGATGGGTAGGATGCAAAGTCCAACTAATCCTACATAGAAATTTGCTCTAAACATAAGATATAATGCTACAAAAGCATTGGCGAAAAGCGGTAAAATATCGATGAAAAAATTCTGTACCAAACGCGTTAGACTTTCAATTCCGCGATCGATTCGGGTTTGTAATTTACCCGATTGATTGTTGTTATTGGTATAAAAAGCCATTCGATAGGTAAGAATTTTTTCAATAATCGCTTGGGCTAAATCTTGCGAAACCAAGATGCGTAACTTCTCACCGAAATATTTTTGTCCAAATGTAACAATCGTTGTGAAAATTTCTTTGGCAATTAATGTTATCGATATGAAAAGTAAAATATTTTTACCTTCTTCTAATCCTTTCCCGTTTTCTACCAATTGATTAATGCTATCTACAGTATATTGCAAAATGAGTGCATTCACTTGAGCTACCAAAGAGCCAATGAGTGTTAGAAAAAGCGTAGCAAAAACTAATTTTCGATAAGGTCGAACAAAAGGGTTTAATTTTTTAAACAGTAAAAAAATCGTCATACGTTGATTTATTTAGCCGCTAAAATTCGTTTGGTCAATCGGTGATAATCATTACTAATATCGTACACATTCTCGATTAGATCGTTGATTGCTTGCGATTCTTGATCCGTTTTTAGTTCTTCTATTAGTGGAATATTGACTTCTATTTGAGAATATTTTAGCTTGTTGGTATAGGGTTCGAATAAGCGAATTGTTTGCAACATTTGAGCCAAGGTTTTCCGAATAGTTTTGATTTGATCATCGGTCAATTCATAACTATGATTTTGTTTCAGAATAGAATTAATTCCTGTTGCGTAAGAAGTAAACATATGGTTGAGAATCGTAAACTGGTTGAGGTCTTTTACGATAATCTGTTTACCTTTTGGCTCAGAAATCATGCGTTGGAAAGTGGACGTAATTTCGGCCATTCGGATAAAAACTTCTTTTCTTGCCAATTTATAATCCGTTTCGTTGACTTCATTTTTTAGCAAACGCGCATAGATATAATATAGAAAATTGTAATTGGCAATTAAATTTCCACGGATATTCTGACGCAGATTGGCGCTTTCCCAATTCGGAAAAATAATATAGCTCGATAAAAAAGCCAAAAATCCACCAATAAAGGTATCCATCAAACGCTCTTGAATAACTTGAATCGAATTTAGACCCGAAATCAAACTAAAAGACAACATTAGATAGGAGGTAAGGAACATTGTCCCAATCACATATTTATGGCGAATAAAGGTGTAATTGAGTAACATCAAGATAATCATCAAGGTATAAAGCACCAAATCATTATCGATAAAAACCACGATCAAAACCCCAATCAATCCACCCAAAATTGTACCTTCTAATCGTTGGAAGTTTCGTTTCTTCGTAACACTAAAGCCGGGTTTCATGATCACAATTATCGTCATAATCAACCAATAAGTGTGGGTAGATGTTGGTAGGATAAAAGTGATGAGATAACCGATAAACACAACGATTGTAAGTCGAAGTGCATGCCGCATGTGCGAAGATTTTAAGGTAAAATTATCGAGAAGTTTACGTAAACGAAAATCCTGATTCGGACGAAATTGCTCGTAATGATCCAAAGGATTTTTTTTGTTTTCGTTGAATTCTGTCGAACGCGTAAAACGATAAATATATTTCACCTTAGAAACCATATTTTTTAGGTTGACATAAATGCGCGAAAAAACATAAATATTGTATCCAGCTTTTTGCATCTCATCGATTTCATTGCTTAGTTTTTCTAATTCTTTATCGAGGTTGATACGTTCTTTCGGTAGTTTATTGGCATTGATACAGTAAGCGATATAGTCTAATTCATTGGCAATTCTGTTGAGGATTTTGTAGATAATCTTCATGATTTTTTGCCCATGATAGTCTTTTCGCATTTTCACCATATCGTAGTGCGAGCTACTCACAATCTCGAAAAGATCGTTCATGTCAGAAAAAATAAATACAATAGAACGGCCAATCGAGGTGGTATCTTTCACCAACTTTTTGTCGGCATATATCAACTCTCTTACCAAGTTTTGTTTGTCATTGACGTCGACTTGTTTTTTGAGTAGTAGATTGATTTTTTCATCCAAATCACTATCAACATCATAAAAAGAAGCTTTGATCCGAACATAATCAGCAATCTGCAACATGCATTCAGACAGCATTTGTTGCGCCATTCTATAGGGTCTGAATTTAGAAATCAGCAAACTTACCGTCGTGTACCAAACGGCTCCAGAAGTAATAATCAAAGCATATTCGATCGGGTTGAAACCAATATCTCGAAAGACATTCATGTTCATCACCATTGTCATCATTGCGGCTTGTCCGACTGAACTTGCTTTTTGTCCGAAAACCGCCAACGTACTCATCGAAAAACACAGCAAACACAATGCAATGCCCATCATGATGGGGAGCATATTGAGGCTTTTGGTTATTGCTGTGATGAAAAAAATTAGGAAACAAGTAATAAAAAGAGTATTTCTTCTTTCTTTAAAAGGTCCCGGAATATCGGGGATATGTACAAGAATTACCCCCAAACTAATGGAAACACCCAAATACATTTGCCCGAAATAACTGCACACCACCGGAGGTATGAGAATGCAAAATGAAGTCTTTACGCCGTCGGATAAAGCTTCACTGTACAAAAAATTTTCGAGTTTGTTCTGAAGTTTCAATGGTTTTGATTTGTTGCTAAATTAGCAAAGAGTTCTTTATTTTACTAGTTTTCGAACTACTTTTGTTGCACTCGTTTTGTTAAGAAAATATCAAATCCGGCCATCGTCTGACAAAAAATAATAGTTTGATCTCCACCATCTTTTATTTTGAATTTCTTTTTAAGAATATCTATATTTTGATTATAATTTTTCACCAAAACATTGGCTTTCAGACCAGAAATTTCTTTTTTGGGATGTTCTACTTTTTGGATGATTTCGAAAACTTTACCCGGAAAGTTTTCGATTAATTTTTCCGAAGTATATAAATGTGTGTTTTGATGCAGTTTTATTACTGGAAATCGCTGACTCAATAATTTAAATGCACCAGCTTTCAGAATGGCCGCATTGGGTTCGTATAGATAGTGTTGCGCTTCTGATAATTGGGCGTTTGCGTTCGTTTCTTCCTCATACCAAAAAGAAAAATTTTCTTGATCGGTTTGTAGGTTGACACAAACAATTTTTGGGTTATAATGTTGGGTGCTTCGATCGAGATAAAGTAACAATTCTTTCATCTCATTTTTCACCGCTACCAAATGAATTTCTTTTATGTGTTCTACCTGAATAATGGTTGCAGAAAGGTCGAGCAAGGGCGAAAGTTTCACCATCAACTGATCGGTTCTTGTCCAGAAATCGCTTAAATAATCTAAAATATTTGGTTCTAATTCATCCAACATAAATTTTCTTCCGACCGAATTTCTTCGTGCAGGATCGAGGTAGATACAATCGAAATGTTGTTGCGGAAAACGAGAAAAATAGGTCTGAAAATCACCTTCGAAACAAGCTAAGTTTGCCTCCAAAGTTGTGGCATTGCTTGCAACAATTTCACTAAGGTTTTGATTTTTTTCGACATGTATTACTTTATCAAAAGTGGATGAAAAGGCTAAACTATCCATTCCAAAACCAGCCGTTAAATCAATAATATTTTCTCCTTTTACCAACGACGCTTTGTAGTTCGCTGTCGCTTCTGAGCTCGCTTGCTCGAGGTTAATGGTTGGAGGATAATAAATACGTGGCGTTTGAAAAAGTAATGGGAATTTTTTTTGTGCAATCTGTCGTCCCTTCAATTGTTGCGCAATTTCGGCAGCAGAAATCGAAGGGAATGGAGATTTGCTCAACGATATTTTTTGATGATTTTCGTGATTTATCGATGCTAAATATTGTTGAAATTCTGGATCTAAGATGGCTTTATTCACCTCTTTTTACGTTTATTTACGCTCTTCTTCTTCAGCTAATCTTGTGGGAACAATTGGAATAAAAAGGGCGTCTTTGGTAATTTTTTCTTTTCTTTCTACGTTTTTTTTCTCGTCCGGATTTCTAAATTTATTCACCCCAATTAATGAAATCTTTCCATCTTGGAAATCATTTTTTTCTTTTTTGTCAGATGAATAAACCAACTCTTGGATAGTGTTATTTTCTAATCCAGCAATGAAACCTCCGTAATTATGCAAGGTTTTGAAAAGTTCTAAGGCTTTTTCGGCTAACTGGTTGGTAAGACTTTCTAAATAAAAACTTCCAGCAACCGGATCTGTATATTGATCCATAAACGATTCTCTTTTTAGCAATAACTGTTGTTTCGCAGCAACTTCTTGTCCAAAAGCGGTATCATTCGTCAATTCATCATATGAGTGAATATATACCGCATCGGCGCTACCTAAAATTGCAGAATTTGCTTCGATTGTTGAACGAATCACATTATTATAAATGTCTAATTTCGATTTGTTTCGTTGCGAGTTTTCGACAAATAAAAAGGTGTAATCGTCTAAACCATATTGTTCGGTGATAAGTTTCCACAAGAAACGAAAAGCGCGAAGTTTGGCAATTTCGAAAAAGAAATTACTGCCTACCGCCATTTTAAAATAGATTTTAGAGGCAACTTCTTTTCCAAAAAGATCCAAATATTCTGCACCATGCAAAAGCGCCAAAGCCAATTGCTGCACATGATTTGCACCAGCATTTTGATAAATGTCTGCTTGGATAGAGATTGCTTTTTCTAAAGAAGCTAATTGAAGAATTTTTTGGGTATGTTCGATTGTTTCTTCTTTCGAATTGAAATTCCATAATCCATTTTGAGCAAAATAACCCACAGGATCAAAATCCAAATAAGTAAGATTTGGTAATTTCGATAATTGCTCTAAATCTGCTTTTTCTTCTGCATTGTACCTAACAAAAAGATCGAGATAGGGAGCAGGTTTGGTTTCGATAGCTTCTTGCGCTGTTAGAGTAAAACCATAGAGAAAACTATCGTCTTGTTGAGGATTTCCATTGTATTTGGCAATAATTTTCCAATCTTTTGCTTGGCGTGGCAATGGTTGCAATTGTGCATAATCCACATCGTTTTTGGTATAAAGTGGTTTCACATTTATATCATCACGTGTTCCCCAAACCAACGTTTCGTTATAATCCAAGCCTTTTAATTCGGCTTGTACTTGTAGTTTCCATTCCTTATCGGTAATGGTCGGAAAATTATCAAATATATTATTTTTCATTTTTCACAGAATCTTGTTTAACTATCCTTTCTTCTTGGATAATAAAAATATCTTCGTTTTTTCTTTTTAAGAAATGTTTTTCTCGCGCGATGCGTTCTAATTCGGCCGGATTATTTTTCAAGTCATTCAAACGATCAGATTCTTCTGTCAGTTTTTCTTGATAATATTGTTCATCTTCTTCAAGAGCTTTTATTTCCTTGTAGCGTTGAATATGCACCAAGACCGAGTTTTGGTCTAAAAAAATCATCCAAATAGCAAATGCTGCACTCACAATAAAGTATCTGTTTAGGAAAAAAGAATACCATTTTCGATTGGTTTTCTCCGCTTCTTCATAGAATTTTTCTTGGTCTTGATCAGGCATTGGTTTTTGAGTTTAATTTCTCTTTGATTACCGAAGATAGTAAAGTTATGGCAACTTCATTTTTCTTTTTCATATTTGGGATGATAATATCGGCATAATTCTTAGAAGGCTCAATAAATTGTTGATGCATCGGTTTCAACGTTTTCTGATATCGATTCAATACCTCATCCAAATCGCGCCCTCTTTCTTGTATATCTCGTCTTATCCTTCTTATCAAACGCTCATCAGAATCTGCATGAACAAAAATTTTCACATCAAAAAGATCTCGAAGGGCAGGGTCGGTTAAAACCAAAATACCTTCTACAATAATAACATCTTTCGGATGCGTCAAAATCGTATCCTCTGTGCGAGAATGCGTAATGAACGAATAAATAGGTTGCTCTACTGCAAGTCCGTTTTTCAGTTGTTGTACATGTTCTACTAACAGCTCAAAATCAATCGAACGTGGATGATCAAAATTGACTTTCGATCGTTCTTCAAACGATAAATGTTCGTTGTTTTTGTAATAATTATCTTGTGAAATAACGATTACGCTTTCAGTATTTAAGTTTTTTAAAATGTTGTTTACCACAGTGGTTTTTCCAGAACCTGTTCCTCCAGCAATTCCTATTACTAACATCAGAAAAGAATTTTTTATAAATATGGGCTAAAGGTACGATTTTTTGATGCAAGCTTGAAACGATTTTTTTCATAAATCTCATCTTATATAATTCGAATATTTTCAAGAAACAAGGTTTTTTTCTTACATTTAAACTATATAAAAACCATCTTTCACTATGATGTTATCAACTTTATTTTATCTTTTTTTAGGAGTCTGATTAGCCGCAGCATCAGGTTTTCGTGTTTTTTGTCCCTATTTATTCTAAGCGTAGCAGCTCATTTTGACGAAAATTAATTGCCGCTTTCCGAGCAATGGCAATGGGTGGGAAGCGTACGAGCGATGATTACTTTTGGTTCCTATCACTTTTTTGTTAACCATTATTGTCTTGGTTTTTGTTTGGATCGCTTGGGGAAAAATCAAAAAACGCCCTCAGGAGAAAGTGCAATAAACCTTCTGTTAGAGGACGTTTTTGGTAGGATATAATCAAAAAGACTAAGTCATCGGACGAATTAATCCTTCTTGTGTAACTGATGCTATGAGTTCACCGTTTCGATTGAAAACATTTCCTCTGGTAAATCCTCTTGCCCCTGAAGCATTAGGACTATCCATCGAAAATAAAATCCAATCAGTGATGTCTGGTTTTCTGAAAAACCAAATCGAATGATCTAAACTTGCCATTTGTGTATTACCAAAATGCGCTTTCTCTGCATGCGGACGAAGAGCTGTTCCTAATATATTATAATCAGATGCATACGTAATTAATTGATGCAGAGCAGCTAAGTTGTAATCGTTATTGGCATGTTTAAATTTCACCCAAACATTCCAATTCGTAGAATGGTTTTCTCTTTTTAATGGATTATCCAATTCTACCGGTTTGAAATCGATAGGACGTTCGGTATCTAAAAAAGTAAATAATCTGCTTGGTAAAAAGCTCCCATATTTACTTTTTATGTCATTCCAACTAATCAATTCTTCTGGAAGTGCCACTTTCGGCATTTCAATTTGATGAGTGTAACCTTCTTGCGACAATTGAAAAGAAGCGGCCATCATAAAAATTGTTTTATCATCTTGTAGGGCAATTACCGAGCGCGTGGTAAAACTCCCGCCGTCGCGAAGGTTGGTTACTTGATAATGAATATCTTTTTTCAGGTCGCCAGGTAAGATGAAATAACTATGCAACGAATGACAAAAACGATCTTTTGGTACGGTCTGATAAGCTGCGCTTAGCGCTTGTGCTACCACCTGACCACCAAATACACTTCGACTTCCCATGTAATTATTCTTCCCAACAAAATCTATATTGTTATCGGTTTGAAGCGCTAACAAATCGATGAGTTCTTGAGTTGTTTGCATGGTTTTAGAATTTCAACGAGTCTAGGATTTTTTGATTTGCTTGTAGGTGAGATTTGTATTCTTGTTTCAATCGATTGATCAAATCTTCGGTACTCAAAATATCATGAATACCCGAAACGCCATGTCCGGCAGACCAAATGTCTTTCCAAGCTTTATGGCCTTCGTGTCCAATCAATTCAGAAAAATCTTCTTCTTTTTTATGATCGATATCCAAACCAGAATGAACAATACTTGGTTTGAGGAAATTGGCATTTACCCCCGAAATTCCGTCAGTGTAAAAAATATCTTCGAATGTAGAGTCCACCAACATTTGTTTGTATGCTTCATCAGCTTGTGCTTCTTTGGTTGCAATAAAACGCGTTCCCATATAAGCAAAATCAGCACCCATATTGAGGGCAGCCAAAACGTCGCCTCCGTTATTTATGGCGCCAGCAAGTAAAAGTGGACCATCATAAAAAGAACGAATATCGTCGATTAACGCAAAAGGATTGGCAGTTCCGGCATGGCCACCTGCACCTGTACAAACGGCAATAATTGCATCAACCCCAGCTTCTGCAGCCTTTTCTGCGTGTCTTTTTTTTATCACATCATGAAAAACTAATCCACCATAACTGTGTACAGCGTCAACTACTTGTTTCACAGCGCCTAGAGAAGTGATAATTAGCGGAACTTGGTATTTGATACACAAAGCCAAATCGGTTTCTAATCGTGGATTGGTTTTGTTAACAATCAGGTTTACTCCGAACGGAGCTGGTTTTTTGCCCGTTTCTTCTTCATGTTTTTTTAAGCCTTCGGTAATTTCTTTTAAGATATTTTCAAAGTCTTCGGCCGTTCTTCCGTTTAACGAAGGAACCGTTCCACAAACTCCATTTTTACAAGTTTCGATGACAAGTTTCGCGTTAGAAACAAGGAACATAGGTGATGCGACAATTGGTAAGTCGAGTTGGTTTTTAAAATCTTCTATTGTCATAACAATTTTCTATTAAGATACAGTTTTCTTTGCACGCAATTTAGAAAATAATATTTATTTACAATTTATTGATGAAAAGAAATCTATTTTTACGGAAATTGCACCCATAAAACCAATAAATGAAACTGAAAGAACATTTACGTAGAAACATACAACTTGCGGTGCCCGTTATGGTGACACAGGCCGGACAAATTTTTGTGAATGTCGTGGATAGTGTAATGGTAGGAAAACTAGGAACCGATTTCGATCATATCATCAATCCTACTTTATCCAAAGTTTCTTTGGCTGCGGTAACGTTAGGGAATTCAGTTTTCATGATGATGTTGGTTTTTGCATTCGGTTTTAGTTTTGCTCTTTCGCCACTCATTGCTGCAGCAGATGCACAAAAGGAAGAAGGCGAAGTGAGAAGTTATTTTGTGCATAGTTTGATACTGAATGTGACTCTTTCTGTATTATTGATTCTCATTTCGATATTCGCAAAACCATTGTTGTTTTATTTGAAACAACCTCAAGAAGTCGTAGAAATTGCCATGCCGTATATTTCGATCATGACGTATTCGATGTTGCCTTTGCTCATTTTTCAGACTTTTAGACAATTTTCAGAAGGTTTATCGTTGACCCTTCCAATAACATTTGCCACGATTTTAGGGAATATTCTCAATGTTTTTCTCAATTATGGTTGGATTTATGGGAATATGGGATTCCCTCGACTCGAGGTCGAAGGTGCAGCTTGGGGAACATTTTTCTCGCGAATTTTTATGTTGTTGATTTTGATTTTGATTTTGTCTCGCTTCAAAAAAACAAGCTATTATTTATCAAAACTCAACTTTAAGAATTTCTCCAAACATCATTTCAAACAACTGTATTCAATAGGTATCCCGACCGGTTTAACTTCCTTTTTCGAAGTAAGTGCTTTCGCGGTAGCTTCTTTTCTATGTGGTTATACTTTTTTAGGAACGCCAGAAGATTTCGACTTATCGAAAATAAATTTAGCTGCGCATCAAATTTCGATTAACTTAGTTTCGACAACTTTTATGATGTGTACCGGAATCGGCGTTGCGGCAACCGTACGGATTGGCAATCAATTAGGATTGAAAGATTATCATACTTTGCGACAAGCAGGTTGGTCGTGCATCTTGATGGTTGTGGTTTTTATGGCTTTTTGCGGACTGATGTTTATTTTGTTCCGAGTACCTTTATCAGAAATTTATACCAATGAAGAAAATGTGATTAGTTTAGCTTCTAAACTTTTGATTGTCGGCGCTTTATTTCAGCTTTCAGACGGTTTGCAGCTTGTTATTTTAGGTGCTTTGCGCGGAATGAGGGACGTAAAAATTCCATCAATCATATCTTTTATTTCTTATTGGGGAATTACCATTCCAATTTGTGCTATATTAGCTATACATTTCGAGATGCGCGCTTTGGGCGTTTGGATCGGGTTGGGAATAGGACTTACTGCTGCTGCGGTGCAATTATTATTTCGATACCATCAACAAACCAAAAAGCTTATCGATAAACAGATAACCAAATAATTATAATTAAATAAATACCATGGAATTACCAAAATTTTTAATAGCTGATAACTCAGATTTTCCAGATAAAATCTTTATCATTCATACCGAATTTCCTCGTTTTGTTTTGGATGTAGAAACTGACGATGTGGAATTTTTAGAAGAGTTGGAGGAAGAAGATGATAACGAAGAATTCGAGCAGGAAGTTGCCGAATTATTAGAACAAGCTCTGACGTTTTTCGATCGAGAAATGGAGCTTTACGAAGAAAATGGAGATTTCGAATAAGCTACTTTTTCTTTGATAGATTTGACTTTTTTGGTGCGATAACATCATTTTTTGCCAAAATATTAAAAAAAACATTAATTTGCGATTCTAAAGTATTAAGTTATATAGCTAAATGAAAATCACAAGATTATTTGATTTCTTATACAATCAATTAGAAAACAATCCTATACCCGATTCGTTGGTCAGTAAAGTAAATGGCCAATGGAAAAAAACCTCAACACAAGAATACGTAAATAAAACCAATACTTTTAGTCGAGGATTATTAAAACTAGGCATCAAGCCACAAGATAAAATCGGAATCGTTACTGCGAATAACCGTACCGAATGGAATATTTGCGACATGGGAATGCAGCAAGTAGGGGCAATTTCAGTTCCGCTTTATCCTACTTTGTCATCCAATGATTACGAATATATTTTGTCGAATTCAGAATGTAAAATTTGTATCGTATCCAATAAAGATTTGTACGATAAAGTTTTACAAGCTAAACAAAATGTACCAACTTTAACCGGTATTTATCTTTTTGATGAAATAGCAGGTTTACCCAATTGGCAAGAAATTCTTGATTTAGGAGCAGACGAATCGACCCAATCTGAAGTCGATGCGTTAAAAAACCTAGTAAAGCCTGAAGATATTGCAACTATTATTTACACTTCTGGGACGACAGGAAAACCGAAAGGTGTTGTCTTAACCCATGAAAATATTGTGAGCGATGTGTTGATGAGTACGCCGGCTGTCCCTAATTTGCCCTCGCCTTCTCGAGCTTTGAGTTTTTTGCCTATCAATCATATTTTCGAGCGTATGTTGATTTATCTATATACTTCACGTGCGATCGGAATTTATTATGCCGAAAGTGTAGATAAATTAGGAGATAACCTACAAGAAATAAAACCTCATGTTCTGACGGTTGTACCACGTGTAGTAGAGAAAGTGTATGATAAAATTTATCATACCGGCGCCAATGCAGGAGGTATGAAAACGAAAATCTTTATGTGGGCTTTGAGCTTGGTAAAAGATTATAAACCGTTCGAAAAACTTGGGTTTATGCAAAATCTGAAAATGAAAATTGCAGATAAATTAGTTTTCACGAAATGGCGCGCAGGTGTTGGTGGGGAAATCGTTTGTTTAGTCTCTGGTAGTGCACCTTTGTCGCCTCATCTCAACCGTATTTTCTGGGGAGCAGGAATTCCTGTCTTAGAAGGTTATGGATTGTCTGAAACTTCACCCGTGATTTCTGTAAATATGATGAACAAAGCCAGCTTTGGATTAGGAACCGTAGGTCCTGTTCTGAAGGGTGTTGATGTGAAATTCGCAGAAGATGGAGAAATTTTGGTGAAAGGACCGAATGTTTTCAAAGAATATTATAACGATCCAGAGAAAACGACCGAAGCTTTTACGGCAGATGGATATTTCAAAACAGGAGATATAGGAACGTTAGAAAATGGTTTGTTGAAAATTACCGACCGTAAAAAAGAAATGTTCAAAACTTCTGGTGGGAAATACATTGCACCGCAACAAATCGAAAATCTTTTCAAACAATCGCCATATATAGAACAAATCATGGTGGTAGGAGAAGGCGAAAAAATGCCAACGGCAATTATCCAACCTTCTTTCGAAAAATTGAAATCTTTCTTGAAGCAAGATCTTTCGAATGAGGAAATGATCAAAAAACCAGAAGTGATTGCTCAAATTCAAAAAGAAGTTGATCGTATGAATCAAGAGTTAGGACATTGGGAGCAAATCAAAAAGTTCGAATTGACTTCGAGTGAATGGTCAATCGAAACAGGAGAGCTGACCCCAACCCTGAAATTGAAACGTAAAATTGTAATGGAAAAATACAAAGATTTATACGACAAATTATACGATAAGAATTATTAGACCCATAAATAGGTACAAAAAAAGGAGCAATTTTGCTCCTTTTTTTATTGAATATACTTGTTAAACTTATTCCTTTTTTCCGCCCAAAGCCATCATAACAAAATACAATAATTGAGCGAGAGAACCAACAGCTGCAACCACATAAGTCATCGCAGCCCATTTTAGGGCGTCTTTGGCTCCGGCATGTTCATTCGCTTGTAGAGAATGTGAGCTGTCTAGCCATGCTAGAGCGCGTTTAGAGGCGTCAAACTCTACAGGTAGGGTAATGAATGCAAAAGCAGTTGTAACTGCAAATAAGGCAATCCCAATCCAAAGCATGGTTGCATTTTGCGAACTGATAAAAACAGTGATTCCTAAAAGTAAAATCCATTGATTAAGTCTACTAGCCAAATTTACAGCAGGCACCATTTTAGAACGCATTTCTAGCCATTGATATCCTTTTGCATGTTGCACAGCGTGTCCCACTTCGTGAGCAGCAACAGCGGCAGCAGCAGCATTTCTTTCATTGTACACCACGTCCGATAAGTTAACGGTTTTGTTTGCCGGATTGTAGTGGTCGGTTAATTGTCCTGGCGTAGAAATTACACGCACATCATGGATGCCGTTATCTGCCAACATTTTCTCGGCAATTTCTTTTCCACTCATTCCATTGGCCAAAAATACTTTTGAGTAATGTGCAAATTTACTTTTCAATCTACCGCTTACCAGCATACTTGCCAAAGCAATAATACCAATCAAAACATAATAAAATCCCATTGTCTAAATTTATTTCTTTATTTCTGTCGTTGAAATTACAAAAAGTATTCCATCTCATCATTACCGAAATTTCGACCATTTTTGACGCTTTTCTTACCAACTAACAAGTAATTGTGTCAGTTTTTGGTAGGATATAAAATTTCCTCAGAAGAATTATTAACTTTGTCGTCCCATGGAAATACGTATCGAAGCAGTAAAAACTCGAAAACAATTACAAGAATTTATTCAATTTCCGATGCGTTTGTATCGGGATAATCCCTATTTTGTACCTCCTTTGATCAAAGAAGAAATCTCTACACTTTCTCCAACCATAAATCCTGTTTTTACACATGCAGATGCGTATTATTTTTTAGCTTATAAAGGAAATGAAATTGTTGGGCGAATTGCAGCGCTTATCAATTGGCAAGAAGTGGAGCAGGGGAAATCTTTGTTACGTTTTGGTTGGTATGATGTGATTGAAGACGAAAAAGTGAGTAAAGCTTTGTTCGAAAAAATTGAGGAAATTGCTCGCGAGAAAAAACTCGATAGAATAGAAGGTCCGATGGGATTTTCTAATCTCGATAAAGCGGGTTTATTGACTTTTGGTTTCGATAAAATTGCAACCATGGCAACTCTTTATAATGCGCCATATTATGAAGCGCATTTACTCGATTTGGGTTTTGAGCCAGAAAAAGAATGGGTGGAGTTTGAGATTGAAATGCCAGAAGTTTTACCAAAACGAATAGAGAAATTTTCGAAAATTATTCGTCAGCGTTATCATCTACAAGTTTTGGATTTTCAGCGAACGAAAGATCTTTTGCCGTATGCAGAGCAAATGTTTGCACTCATCAATAAAACTTATGCGCATTTATCCACTTTCGTACCAATTACCGATGCGCAAATACAACATTACAAAACAAAATATTTGCCATTGGTTCGTCCAGAGTTTGTGAATGCAATAGCAGATGAAAATGGGAAAATGATTGCCTTTGCCATCACGATGCCTTCGTATTCTCAAGCGTTACAAAAAGCAAAAGGAAGGCTTTTTCCTTTCGGTTGGATTCACTTTTTACGCGTCCTGAAAAATAATCATTCGGCTGCTTTTTATTTGATCGGTGTTGATCCTGAATTTCAAAATAAAGGGGTAACAGCAATTATCTTCGAACAGATGTTTCAAGTGTTTAAAAAGTACGAAATTCACAACCTCGAAACCAATCCAGAATTGATCGAAAATAAAAGTATTCAAGCATTGTGGTCGCCATACAATCCGGTCAATCATAAAAGAAGAAAAACATTCAGTAAAACGGTTTCTGAATTTTAATTTTCGTACACTTTAAATTTTCCATTTTTATAGAAGAAAACAATTCGTTCAATTTCATCTTCCTTTTCCTTTGTAGAAAAAAGAGAAGGTGATTTTGCTATTTCTTCTTTTTCTATTTTTTCAGTTGAAGGTTCTTTTGTTTCGAAATGATTTTTCAGATTTTCATTTTCAGATTCCAAAGGTGTATTTTCTTTATGCTCTTCTTTTTTAGAAAAATCATTTTGCGTCAAATCCAATTCAAAATTCACTTCATGCACATTTTCTTCGTCGAGTAGAGGGGAGGATTTTTCGATCATTTCACCTTCTCCAAAAATTACCCAATCGGTCGAAATTTCTGGAAAATGATGTTTCACTTTCATCACAAAATCCAAGCTCGGATTGTTGCGTCCAGAAAAGATATGCGACATACTCGATCGCTGAACTTCTATCTGATCGGCAAATTCGGAGGGTGTAAGTCCGTAATATTCCAAAATTTTATTTAGTCGTTCTATCATGTCAGTTTTACAAATGTTATTAACTATTTACAAAGATAACAAATGTAAATTAATACACAAATGTATTTTTATTAATAAACTGACATGTAATTAATAGTTTATATAAACGCATATAATATACTCATATACAACATGTAGAATTGTTATAATGAATAATATTCAATTCATTATTGTTAAAGATGACAGAAAGTCTGAAAATCCATAAAATTGTTAATTACAAATGTAAATTACAAAAGTAAACTGCTTTGATTTTCAATTTTTAGCGCTTTATTTTTGACGATTGATGTTGTGATTGAAATTTTATTTCGGATGCTTTAAAACCAAAATTTGAGCATAATTAAATTGCTCTTCTTTGAATATTTTTATCTTTGTTAGAAAGCAAAAGAATGATAGATCTTAAAAAACTTGAGCAAGATTACGCGCAATTTTATGTAGAAGGAATAGCCAAAAAATGGCTGAGATTAGCCGATTTAGAAAAAGCACTTTTGTCACTTTCTATCCAAAAAGATGTTATCGGTTACTCATTTTTGAAGCAGCCTATATATAAAATCAGTGTAGGAAATGGTCCGAAAAGAATATTAATTTGGTCGCAAATGCACGGAAATGAATCTACCGGAACGCGTGCAATGTTGGATATTTTGAAGTTTTTTCAGTCCAAAAATCAAGTTTCTGAGCAATTATTATCACAAATTTCTTTTGATTTTATCCCACTTTTAAATCCAGATGGAGCCGATATTTATAGTAGAAGAACGGCAATTGGAATCGATATGAACCGTGATTTTCTATCAAAATCTTCTGTCGAACTTCAGGTTTTATTAGAGCAAATCAATAAAAAATCCTACCATTATTTATTCAATTTGCATGATCAAAGAACGATTTTCAATGTAGGGAAAACGAAAGAAACAGCGACCTTATCTTTTTTGGCGCCGTCGTTTAATGTAGAACAATCAGTGAACGAAATTCGTCAAAAAACGATGGCAATTATACAGTATATTAATGATGGTATACAGCCAATAATTCCTGGCAAAATTGGTCGATATTCTGCTGAATTTTATCCACGTTCTACAGGGGATAATTTCACTTTGCAAGGTTATCCTTGTGTGTTGTTCGAGGCGGGACATTTTCCCAATGATTGGCAAAGAGAGCACACTAGAAAATATCTTTTTTTAGCAATTCTAAAAGGCATGGAAGCAATCGAAAAAGAGGTGAAAGATTTTGTGCTATATGAAAATATTCCCGAAAATAATCAGTTGTTTTTAGATGTGCTTGTCAGAAATGTTCTTGTGAAAAATGACGATAATGAAGCATTAATTGACTTAGGATTTCAATACAAAGAAGTTGTAAATCGTGAGAAAAATGAGTTAGAAAACGTATTGATTTTACAAGATGTTGGGGATCTAAAACATCTTTTTGGGCACGAAGAAATAGATGCAGGAAGCTCAATCTATACCAGCCAAAAGAATCACTTTCCGGAAATTGATAAAGCTTTAACTTGTGAAATTGGAGATTTTCGACTGAACAATGGAAAGAGAATCGTATAAAAATCCTACCTTTAACTTTTAATAAAAGAGATAAACTATAAAATTTAAACATGAAAAAGATCCCTTTTTATACGTTGGTATTCTTCTTGAGTTTTTTGTCGACAAGTTGCCTACAAGAACGTGTAATGAATCGTGTTGTGAAATATGATTATAATGGACAAACAGAGCGTTTGTTGGTTGGTGAATTCGAAAAAAATCAATTGAATGGACAATATTTTAAGGATTGGTACGAGCCAGAATTCAATGATTATATTGTTGATGAAGCTTTGGTTAATCAACTTAAAAAATACAGTAAAAAATATACGATAGATGTTTTTATGGGAACTTGGTGTCCGGATAGTAAACGTGAAGTTCCTGCATTAATAAAGATACTAGAAACGATTAAATTTCCTGATGGACGGGTAAATTTTTATGGTCTGAATCGTGATAAAAAAAGCTTTTATGGTGAAGAATTGAACAAAGATGTTCGGTATGTACCAACGATAATTGTGTATGAAAAACGAAAAGAAATTGGACGGATTGTAGAGTCGCCTGTTTCTGGTAGTTTGGAAGAAGATTTGTTGATGATTTTTAGTAAAACCCCTTTAGAACCGAATTATAGTGAAAAATAGTAAGTCGATAACAATCATTGGTTTAGCGTTTTTGGTTGGTGTTTTGGCAACCGTTTTGGTGATGAAACAATGCAGCACCGATAACTCTTCTGAGCAATCGCATGTCATCGCGTACCAAATTCAGCGGATGAATAAGATGATTGTGGCCGAACAAAACTATTCGGATATTTACTCGTATCAATCGAAGAAATCGTTGCCTGGTTTCGAAAGATTTTATAGTGCCGATAAAAAAATTACAATGCTAATTAATGCCAAAGCGCAAGCCACGTACGATTTGTCGAAAATGAATATTACCATCGATTCTATCCAGAAAAAGATCATTCTAAAAGATATTCCACCGGTAGAAATCCAAATTTATCCAGATGTTCAATTTCATGATTTGGATCAAAGCATGTTTAATAAATTTGAAAAAGATGAGTTGAATGGAATCAAAAAAAGAGGCGTGGAACATGTCGAAAAAATCATCAATAAAACCGAGCTTAAAAAGCAAGCACATGAGCAATTGATTCAGAATTTAGGTGAGATTTATACGATTGCGAAGTTGTATAATTGGGAGGTTGTAGATGAAACACCTTATGCAAAAGAATCAAAAGCTTTTTCTGATCGTGCTAAATAACTTTAGGATTGCATAGCTAAGAAAATAAAAAAACTCGCTTTTAGCGAGTTTTTTTTATTTGGTAGCGAAACTAAGTTTCACTGTAATATTGGCTGTTTTTGCACGCGATGTAGTATTGAATGCGCCACCGTAAGAAAAATCTTCGTTGGTGTTTTGTCCTGTAATCTGAAATATCCCTAAATCAGCATTTTGCAAATGTCCTAAAGAAGCTTTGGCTTCAGAAGCAATGTTTTCTGCTCTCTGACGACCGTTTTCTGATGCTTTTTTGATGAGTTCTAGTTTTAGGTCTTCTAATTTGCTGTAATAATAACTTGGCTGACTCGAGCTTAGTTCGATTCCTTGACTGATTAGATCGGTAATTTCTCGAGAAACTTTCTCGATTCTGTTGATGTCTTTTGATTCGATAGATACATTTTGAGTCAATGTATAGCCGCTAAATTCACTGTAAGAAGTTCCGTCTTCTCGAGTGAAATAATTGAAGTCTTTGTTGATGTTTACCGCATCAAAAGTGATTTCGTTTTCTTTGATGCCTTTGTTTTTAAGGTAATTGAGAACAGTTGCTTTATCTGTGTTTAGAGATTCTGAAACAGTTTTCAGGTCAAAATCTTTTCGAGAGAAACTTCCGCTCCAAACCACAATATCCGATTCGAAATCTTGCTTGGCATTTCCTACCACGTTTATTCGATCTTGCGATTTGTATTTATATTTAAAAGAGTTGCCCAAAACAAGAGCAGCGATTATTACGCCCAAAGCGGTAATAATAGAAACTGGCAAAATGGTATTTTTCATAGTCTGGTTTTTTAATTTTATAAGATAAAAAGGTAAGTTTAATTGTTAAGAATAAAAACTAATAGTGCACCTTTTTCATAGGTGATTTTTACATTATTTTCGATGGCTTGGTTACGGGTTCCGATGCGTTTATGCATATCCAAATCTTCTCGATTCAACGGATATTTCAAACCTTTTGTTTGTACTTTTTCAGCAATCGGAAAAGGGTAGAGAGAAATAGTTCTGTTTTTGTAGCCTGATAATTCTAAGGTTTTATCCGCAAAAAAATAATAGCCATAATCATCAAACATCAAAATCGTCATCCGATCAAAAAAACGATAAGCGGCTGTAAGGTTTCCTAAAAAATGATCTTGTTGTTTACCACTCGCACCATAAACATGCACGGTAGAAACTCCGCGTTCTAAAAGAATAGACAAAGCTTTCTCGAAATCGGTAAAATTCTGATCAGGCGTCGAAATTATTTCATGCGGATAGGGGAGTTTCGGAACATTTATCGAATCGAAATCTCCTGAAATAATATCTGCTTGTATTCCTTTTTGTGTTAGATAATTGATAGCACCATCGGTGCAATGAATCAAATCATATTGCGCTAAATCGATAAGGAAATTTGGTGGCTGACCATTGATAAATAATGCTGCTTTCATTTTATTCGCCCGGAATCCATTTTACTTCTTCTACGTTTTCTTGCTTAGCCAAAATTCTTGCCAAAGTGAAAAGATAGTCGGAAAGACGATTGAGATATTTTTGCAGATTAGGGCTAATTTCTTCAATTTCGGCCAAAGCCACAGTAATTCTTTCGGCTCTTCTACAAACCGTTCTTGCGAAATGCGCTTGCGATGCGGCTAAACTTCCGCCCGGTAAAATGAAATGTGTGAGTGGAGCAAGATTTTCTTCTATTTGGTCTATCCAAAGTTCGAGGGTTTCGATATCATTTTCTGTAACTCTCACTGCTAAACGAGGTTTACCATTGGCTAGAAATAACTTCTCTACTGGAGTGGCTAATTCTGCTCCTAAATTGAATAAGTCTTTTTGGATGTGTATAATTTGATCTATGTATTGCTGTTCGATCGCATAACTTCTTATTAGGCCTAAAACCGAATTTAGCTCATCTACAGTGCCATAAGAATCAATCTTTATATCGCTTTTATTTACTTTTGTTCCGCCATATAAACTCGTTGTGCCTTTGTCTCCAGTTTTGGTGTAAATTTTCATGTTCTTTTTATGATGAAATTAAAACGACAAGTTACGTATTTTTTAATTCCATTTTTGGGATGATGAAATAAAATCCAATCGCGGTAAAGGCTAAAACACTCGCGCTACTGAACCAAAGAATCGTAAAACCATAAGCTTCTGCAATATAGGTACAGAGAATAGGTGAGATGATGAAGGCCAAAGAAAAAGCAATTCCATTCAAGCCCATATATGCTCCTTTGTTTGTAACGCCGGCGCGCATTGCTGTTAGGGTTGACATAAATGGCAATGCTAAAATTTCACCAACACTTAAGAAAAACATACTAAGGAAGATGAAAAATACGGCGTGGTCTAATCCTAAAATAAAATAAGCGAAAGCAGAAAGCAAAGCTCCAATAATGTGGACTTGTTTGATGTTGAATTTTCGTTCGGCAAAATTCACCAAAATCATTTCTAATGAAACAATTACTATACCATTGAACCCTAAAACTATTCCGACCATTGTCGAGCTTAGTTTGGCTACATCTCGGTAAAAAATTGGCATGGTATTGAGGAATTGAAAAAAGGCAACACTAAAAATTGTGCAGAATAAACAAAAGACCAAGAATGGAATATCTCGGTATGGTGAACGTTCTTTTTTCTCTTCTACGTTTATTTTTTCTATGGTAAGAATTTCGTTGCGATACGTTCTATTTCTGAAATAAAAATAATAAACCAAACCTGCTATTATAAAGGCAACACCATTAAAAACAAAAAGTAAATTATACGAATATCCAGATAAAATACCTCCAACAGAAGGGCCAATAGAAAATCCTAAATTTAGGGCCATTCGGTTCAAAGAAAACGAACGGGTAATATTTTCCTTTTTCGCATAGCGCGTAATAGCTACCGAATTGGCGGGTCTGAAAGATTCACTAATAATACTTTGTACCAAAATAATAAGGGCAATTGCTTCGAAAGATTTAAAGAAAATCAACAAGCAAAAAATAGGAGCACTGAGAAATAAACTGGTTGTTTGTACTTTGAATTCGCCCAATTTATCGGTTAACATTCCACCAAAGTATGAGCCGATTACCGATCCGATTCCGAAACAGCTCAAAGCCAAACCAACTTGTTGTATAGAAAAACCTAATTCATCGGTCATGTAAATTCCTAGAAAAGGTAACACCATCGAACCCGAACGGTTGATGAGCATGACGGCAGCAAGCATCCACGATTCGTTTGATAAACCTTTGTATGAATTGATGAACATCTGAAAAAACTTCTTCATGGCAGAAAAATTAGTGCCGAAAGATACAAGGAATTGGATGGAATTAGGTGCTTTTTAGAATTTTTTTTCTATTTTTCGATCAGTTATTTCAAAAATACGATGATTTATAATTATATCTTAAAAACCTTGCTTATGGTCTTTGGCGTCGGTGCTGTGTCGGGAATTTTATTTGACGATTCTAAATTATACCTTATAGATGATACATATCCTAATTTGCTGGTTTATGATTTTGACACAAAAAAAACAACCGAAGTTATTTTGGTAGAAGAGTTACAAAACATTGCTATCAGTAAAAAAATAAAAGCAGATTTCGAGTCGATTACCCAAACAAAGAATGAAATTTTTGTTTTCGGGTCGGGTTCTGCCAAAAATAGAAATGATCTTTTTGTGATTCGTAAAAAAGATTTGCAAGTTGAACGATTTTCTATCGAAAAATTATATCAAAACTTAGCCGAAAATCATCAAATTCCGTTAGAAGAATTCAATATCGAAGGATCGATCATCGATAAAAATTCAGTTTATTTATTTCAGCGTGGTAATGGAAAAAGCAAGTTGAATGGCGTTTTTGTTTTTCCGAAAGACTATTTATTTCAGGAAGAAAATCCTCAAAATACAACAGAATTTCATGCCGTCAATTTACCCGAAAATAAGGGATTTCAGTATGGTTTCAGCGATGCCGTTTTACACAATCATCAAATCTATTTTACAGCAACTGCAGAAGGGGCTTTGTCAACCTATCACGACGGCGAAGTTTTGGGTTCGATCATCGGTCTAATGGATATGAAAAGTTTTGAGGTTCATCGTACCGAAATGATTAGCAGTGATTTAAAGATTGAAGGATTAACCGTGAAGTCGGAAAATAAAAATCAAATCGAATTTTATTTAGCTTATGATAATGATTCGGGAGAGAAGAAATCGGAAATATTAACTTATGTTTGGAAAAAATAAAATATAAGAAGATAAGAATCAAGCAAATTCTCCTATTATTTATGGTGAATAATTGTGAAAGTTTTCTTAAACCTATTATATTTGCCCGTTAAAAACATTTTTTAAAAGAGAACAACTTATGCGAGGAAGAAGGCTGATTGCGCTGTTTGCAATCATTTTTGGGATACTTTGCATTCGTCAATTAAGTTTCACTTGGTACACCTCTAAGGTGGAAAAAGAAGCAAAAGCGATTGCAAAAAATCCTGCTCAGGAACAACTTGTATTGGATAGTTTAGCCAATGACACCCTAAAATTAGGACTTGTCAACTATAATTATCACGATGCAAAGAACAAAGAGATTAATTTAGGTTTGGATCTGAAAGGAGGAATCAACGTAATCCTTCAAGTATCTGAACGCGATCTATTGGTAAATTTAGCTGGTAACAAAGAAAATCCAATGTTACTTACAGCTTTAGACAACACCGATCGTCAACAAAAAACACAAGGTAACGTACCGTATGTGGATTTGTTTTTCCAAGAATTTGATAAAATTAGAGGAGGAACAAAATATGCCTCTCCGGACTTATTTGGTACAAAAGCCAATTCGGCGCATGTTTCTTATAACGCTACCGATGATCAAGTAAAAGCTTTCATCAAAAAAGACATCGAAGCAAAAGTAGCTACAGCTTATCAAGTAATTAGCTCGCGAATCGATCAATTTGGAGTGGTAGAGCCAGTTGTTCAACGTTTAGGAAGCGAAGGTGACGGACGTATTTTGGTAGAATTACCTGGTGTTTCGGATACCGATCGTGTGAAAAAACTTTTACAAAGTACTGCAAAATTAGAGTTTTGGCAAGTTGTAGAAGATCAACAAGCGATTATGGCTTTGGCCGGAATCGGAACTGCAAAATATAATATCAGTAAAGACGGACGAATTGTGTCTAATCTTGGAGAAGTGTTAATGCCAAGAATGTCAAATTCTTTAACGGTTGTAAATCTTAAAGATACAGCAGTCGTAAACCGTGTTTTACAAGACAAAGAATTCAAATCACTTTTACCTGCAAGTGTTCGTAACTATAAATTTGCGTGGGCGAGTAAACCTTTGGACACTGGTGCGAATGGACCGAAAGTTTTAGAGCTTTATGCTTTAAAAGGGAAAAACGGACAGAACGAACCTTTGATTGATGGGGATAAAGTGGCTAATGCTTCAGGTGAGCGTAACGCAGGTTCTGTTTCGAACGAACCTGTTGTAAGCATGCAAATGAACCAAGAAGGTGCACAAGAATGGGCGAGAATTACTGATGAACTAAAACCTAATCAACAATTTCCAAGAGGACAAGCTGTTGCGATTGTTTTAGATAATATGGTGTATTCTGCTCCAAGTATCCGTGGGCAAATTACAGGTGGTAATTCTCAGATTACAGGAAATTTCACTTTAGAAGAAGCAAAAGATTTAGCCAATATCTTAAAAGCAGGATCTTTACCAGCTTCGTCTAAAATAGTATCGGCAGAAGTTGTAGGACCATCATTGGGACAAGAAGCTATTAACTCATCGCTTATTGCTTTTGGGGTAGCGTTTTCTTTGGTTCTAGTTTGGATGGTATTCTACTATTCTCGCGCTGGTCTTTATGCAAACGTTGCATTAATTGTGAACTTACTTTTCCTTTTAGGAATGTTAGTTTCTCTACGTGCAACCCTTTCATTACCAGGGATTGCGGGGATTATCTTAACCCTTGTTACCGGAATGGATGCCAACATTATTATTTACGAGCGGGTAAAAGAAGAATTGCGTAAAGGTAAATCATTGCGGCAAGCGGTTGATTTCGCTTATTCATGGAAAGGTGCTTTCTCAGCAATTTTCGATGCGAATACTACCTCATTAATTACCGCAATTATTTTATTTATTTTTGGTAAAGGACCAGTTGTTGGTTTTGCTACAACGTTCATCATTGGTATTTTTACCTCTACATTTACAGCGCTTTTCATTACGCGTTATTTTGTAGAAGGTCGTTTAGAAAAAGGCAAATCAGTTGCTTTCTTCACACCATTTACGGCACATTGGTTACAGAATATCCGTGTCGATTTATTAAAAACGAAAAAAATATCATACTCAGTTTCTATCCTATTAACAGTTTCTGCTTTGGTATCGATCTTTACACAAGGTTTCGATTTAGGAATCGAGTTCAAAGGAGGTAGAACTTATACCGTTCGTTTTGATAAAACCGTAGATCCTACAAAAGTAGCCGAAAGCTTAGGAGACGTTTTCGTTCTCGATGGTGAGAAAATGATTCCGCAAGTAAAAACCTACGGTGGAAACAACCAAGTGAAAATTACAACGGCTTACAAAGCTGACGAAGACGGAACAGAAATCGATAACGAAATAAAAGATAAATTATACAACGGGCTAAAATCATATTTACCTGCGAATATTTCTGTTAAAGATTTCTCAGAAGACAATGCTTCTATAGGACTTATGTCGTCTGCTAAAGTAGGTCCGACCATTGCCGATGATACAACGAGAGCTTCAATTCTTGCGGTTTCATTAGCCTTAGTTGCTATTTTCGTTTACTTGATTATTCAGTTCAAACGTTGGCAATTCTCGGCAGCAACAATCTTGGCCCTTGCGCACGATGTTATTATCGTGTTAGGAGTTTTCTCATTGCTGAAAGGTGTTTTACCATTCAACATGGAAATTGACCAAGCGTTCATTGCCGCGATTCTTACCGTTATTGGATATTCGATGAATGACTCGATTATTATTCTCGACCGTATTCGCGAAAACCTATCGGTAGAAAAAAATCATAAATTGTATGATATTATCAATATCTCAACATCAGAAACCTTATCGAGAACCATCAATACCTCGTTAAGTACGTTCCTTATTGTATTGATAATCTTTATCTTCGGTGGAGAATCAATCAAAGGATTTATGTTTGCAAAATTAATTGGGGTGGTAATCGGTACCTTCTCATCAATCTTTGTAGCTTCTCCTTTGGTGTACGATTTCACTAAAAAAGGAAAGATGAACAAATAAAAGTTTTAGCTAAACTTTAAGATACAACCGTTGATTTTTTTAAAATCAACGGTTTTTTTATTTTCTATATTTAAGTATATTTGTTGTGTGAATACAATGATGATTCTTATCGGTTTTATTGGCTTCCAAGAAATTGTAGTAATTTTGTTGGTGAGCATTATTATTTTCGGTCCAAAGAAAATTCCAGAAATCGCTCGTGGACTTGGTGAAGGTGTGCGACAATTGAAGAATGCGACAGAAAATATCAAAGAAGAAATCATGAAACCGGTAGAAGATTTAGATCCTACCAAAGAAATTAGAGAAACGATAGACGAGGCCAAAAACGAAATAGATTCTACGGTCGATGATGCACTTGGTGGCTCGGTGAAACGCTAAACTATGGATCAAATTATACTCTTGGATCACGAGATCTTTGTGTATCTCAATAATTTAGGAAACTCCTCGTGGGATAATTTTTGGCTTTTCATCACCAATAAGTTCACATGGATTCCACTCTATTTGGTCTTGCTGATTTATTTATTCAGAAACACAACGCGTAAACAATTTCTACTTTGCGTTTTCCTCATTACTTTATTGATTGTCGCGACAGATCAGCTTGCAAACCTTTTTAAATACGGATTCGAGCGTTATCGTCCATGCCATGATGAAACTCTTTTAGGAAAATTTAGAGCGGTAGATTGTGATCATCGCGGCCGTTTCGGATTCTTCTCAGGGCACGCGTCCAACAGTATGGCTTTGGCTATATTTATCGGTTTAGTCCTGAAAAATAAACTGCGTTGGCTTCTTGGTACGATGATTATTTGGGCGTTAATGGTCGGATATAGTAGAATTTATGTCGGTGTTCATTTTCCGGGCGATGTCTTGGTTGGATTTCTGATTGGAGGATTGAATGGTTGGATTTTTTATAAAATTTACCAATATTTCTTACCTAAACTTTCTTAGAACTCATCTAATCTTTTTCTTTTGATTGAGTTGATTTTCTATCGAAAATTCAAAAATCAATCAAAATAGTCCAAAAACAAGGTGAAAATCATCTTTTATTGATCAAAAATTAAACTATTCAATAAGATTATTTCCTACCTTTAATAGGATTTTATAAATCTATTGAACTATGGACGATTTTATTGCAGCACGAAGTCAGATGGCTTTGTCGCTCGCTTTTCACATTATTTTTGCCTGTGTCGGAATGGTGATGCCGTTTATGATGGCTATTGCGCACTATCAATATCTCAAAACTGGAAAAGATATTTACAAGGGATTGACCAAAGCTTGGAGTAAAGGAGTGGCTATTCTTTTTGCAACGGGAGCCGTTTCTGGTACGATGTTGTCTTTCGAATTAGGATTGTTGTTTCCGGAATTTATGAAACATGCTGGTCCCATTTTCGGAATGCCTTTCTCTTTAGAAGGAACTGCTTTCTTTATCGAGGCGATTGCTTTAGGCTTCTTTCTCTACGGTTGGGGAAGATTCAATAAATGGTTTCATTGGTTTTGCGGATTAATCGTAGGGATTAGTGGGTTGGCTTCGGGAATTTTAGTGGTTGCCGCCAATGCTTGGATGAATTCTCCTACTGGTTTCGATTATATTAATGGTCAATATCTCAATGCAGATCCAATCAAAGCGATGTTTAACGAGGCTTGGTTTCCACAATCTTTGCACATGACTGTCGCTGCTTTTTGCGCAACAGGATTTGCGGTTGCGGGTTTGCATGCCTATCTTATTCTGAAAAAGAAAAATATTCGTTTTCATACCAAAGCTTTTAAAATCGCTTCGATGATGGCGGTGATTGCTGCCCTTATCATGCCACTTACAGGGGATATTGCTGCTAAATCTGTTGCAGAAAGACAACCAATAAAATTGGCTGCAATGGAAGCTCATTTTCATACCGAAGAAAAAGCACCGCTTGTTTTGGGCGGAATTCCTGATGAAGAGTCGATGCAAGTGAAATATGCCATAAAAGTCCCAAGATTGTTAAGCTTTTTGGTTCATAATGATTTTACCTCTCCGGTGAAAGGTTTAGAAGAATTTCCGCGAGATGAGTGGCCACCGGTTGCTATCACGCATTATGCTTTTCAGGTAATGATTTTTTTCGGAATGGTGATGATGTTGATTGGCTTGATTTATTTATACTTTCGGATTTTTCGTAAAAAACAAACTCTACCTAATTGGGTTTATAAAATCTTTGTTATCGCAACACCTTTTGGTTATATCGCCTTAGAAGCCGGTTGGACGGTAACCGAGGTGGGCCGACAACCATGGATTATTTATGGCTTTATGAAAACCATTGATGCCGTAACACCAATGCCTGGAATTCAATATTCGTTTTATATTTTTACCGCGATATTTATCTCATTATCAGTTGTTTTGGTATTTCTTATGAATCGGCAAATTCAATCAGTTGCACGTTTATACGATCCAGAAGATCCACAATTTCAACCAACAAAAAACTTACAAAAATGATTTACGCAGTTATCATCTTCTTATGGTTGTCCATAAATTTATATTTAATTTTGGGCGGAGCAGATTTCGGAGCAGGAGTAGTGGAGTTATTTGCAGAAAAAGATTTCAAGAAAAGAACCCAGGATATTATGTATCGTTCCATCGGACCGATTTGGGAAGCCAATCACATGTGGTTAATCATTGCGGTTGTGATTATGTTTGTTGGTTTTCCGGCAATTTATTCAGAAATGGCGAATCATTTACATATTCCTTTGGTGATTATGTTGATGGGAATTATTGCGCGAGGAACTTCTTTTACCTTTCGTAATTACGATGCGATTCAAGATAAATGGCACAATCTTTATGATTTAATTTTTACTTATTCAAGTTTTGTAACGCCTCTTTTCTTAGGAATAATCGCTGCATCTATGGTTTCGGGAAGTATAGATCCTAATGCGAACAACTTTTTAGATGCTTATATTTTTTCTTGGCTTTCTTGGTTCAATGTTTCGGTAGGAGTTTTTACTGTTTCTTTATGTGGTTTTTTAGCTGCGATATTTTCACTTAATACCGTCCGAAATCCACAAGATTTGGCTGTGCTAAAGAAAATGGCTTTAGGGTTTACTTTTTCTACTTTCTTTTTAGGAGGCGTTGTTTTCGTTGTTTCCATTTGGCAAAAAATTCCTTTAATCGATTGGATTTTTAGAGATTACATTGGTTACCTTGCTGTAATTACTGCAACTTTAGTTTGGATAGGGGTGATCCGATTGGTGAAAACCAACCATTTTAGATGGTCGAGAGTATTGGCAGGAGTAATTGTGTTTTGTATTTTGGTCGCTGTATCTTATTCTCATTATCCAGATATTGTGCTTTTCAAAGATGGATCAACTTTATCGTTGATGGAAAATTCTGCGAATGAAAAAGTTATCGATATGTTGGCTTATGCATTATTGGGCGGTTCTGTTTTCATTTTACCGTTTTTTATCTACCTTATGTATGCGTTTAATAAACAAAATACTCGAGCAGCTCAAAAATAAACGTGTTTCTATTTAACATAAAAAGGATATTCATTCATCGAATATCCTTTTTTAGTATTATAATATGGAGGTAATGAATTCTAAATCAAATTATTCTCCAATATAAGTTACTACTTTTTCATCACCATTCACCGAAACTTTGGTCAAATTATATTTAGCCAAATTTTTCATTGATTTATCCCATTTCTTTCCACTAAGATTTGCTTCAGTTTTCAAACTATTCAATTCCTTAGCGTTATTGTTGTTCTGTAAAATGTTGATAATCAGAGATTCTTCTTCTGTTAACTCATATGAAGGCGCTTGTTTTTCTGGTCTCATTTGCGGGAAAAACAAAACTTCTTGTATAGATGGATTATTGGTAAGATACATCAATAGACGATCCATTCCAATTCCTAAACCTGCTGTAGGAGGCATCCCATATTCCAAAGCACGTAAGAAATCTTGATCGATAAACATTGCTTCGTCATCCCCTTTTTCAGAAAGTTTCAGCTGTTCTTCAAAACGTTCGCGTTGATCAATCGGGTCATTTAATTCTGAATAAGAGTTTGCAATTTCTTTTCCACAAACCATAAGCTCAAAACGCTCGGTCAATTGATCATTGTCTCGATGTTTTTTGGTTAGAGGTGACATTGCTTTTGGATAATCGGTAATGAATGTTGGCTGAATGTAGTTTCCTTCACATTTTTCACCAAAAATTTCATCGATTAATTTTCCTTTCCCCATGGTTTCATCAACTGCAATTCCCATCTCGAGGGCAGCATTTCTCAATTCATCCTCTGTTTTGCCTTCAATATCAAAACCAGTAAAATCGATGATTGATTGTCGCATGGTTACTCGTTTATAAGGTGCTTTGAAATCGATTTCATGGTCACCAAATTGTGCTTTGGTACTTCCGTTAACGGCAATTGCACAATGTTCTAAAAGTTGCTCGGTGAAATCCATCATCCAATTATAATCTTTGTACGCGACATAGATTTCCATTGCAGTAAATTCTGGATTGTGGGTTCTATCCATTCCTTCATTACGGAAGTTTTTAGAGAACTCATACACACCATCAAAACCACCTACGATCAATCTTTTCAGGTACAATTCATTGGCAATACGTAAATACAACGGGATATCTAAAGCATTATGATGCGTAACAAAAGGGCGTGCCGCAGCTCCACCAGGAATCGATTGTAGGATAGGAGTTTCCACTTCCATATAATCACGGGCGTTGAAGAAATCGCGCATGGCTTGAAACAATTTTGTTCTTTTCTGGAAGATTGATTTCACATGCGGATTCACTACCAAATCGACATAGCGCATTCTATAGCGCAATTCTGGATCCACGAATGCATCAAAAACGTGTCCATCATCATCGGTTTTTACAATGGGTAATGGGCGAAGTGTTTTTGCTAATACCGTGAGTTGTGTTACATGTACAGAAATTTCACCTACTTTCGTTTTGAAAAGATATCCTTCGATTCCAATAAAATCTCCTATATCTAAAAGTTTTTTGAAAACCGTATTATAATCCGTTTCATTGGGTAGGTCATCTCGCGAAATATAGATTTGTATTCTCCCTTCGCTATCTTGTAATTCGGCAAAAGAAGCTTTCCCCATAACACGGGTACTCATCAGGCGTCCGGCAAGTTTTACCACCTTGCCTTCTTCATAATTTTTCTTTATATCCGACGAATAAGTGGTTACTTCGAATTCTTGGGCAGGGTAGGGTTCGATGCCCAATTCACGTAGTTGTTGTAATTTTTCTCTACGAATAATTTCTTGCTCAGACAATTGCATTTTTACTTCTTAAAAAATTAATAGAATGCAAAAATAACAATATTTTATGGCAATACCTTAGTTTTTAGTGAGGATTTATGGTAGGATTTCGATGACTCTTTTTTGAGTAAATTCGGTATTTTGGAAGTTAACTTTTTTACTTTGTAAACAATAAGAAGGCCAACCATTTTCTTTGATTCTACTCATCGTATCGACAGTATAAATAATATTATCATCAATGGTTGATCGGTCGGGCGCCTCAACTTTCATTTCTTTTGCCGTTTTCTCTAAATAATTAAACCAAGATTCTTTGAGCCATTCTTCTTCTGCAATCGAACTCGAAACCATAACATAATTACCTAAATAAGGTGAAATTTCTCTCAAACTATAACTCGTAACAGCCGGGGTAGGGTTGGCGTTGAATAGGTTATCTAAATAGGTTTTATAAACTTTCGGCTCAGCATTTACAGTAAAACTTCCCAATCCATAAAAATAGTGAAATTGTTTTATTTCCTTTTCAAACAGGGCGTTTAAGTTATCGGCAGAAGCATATTGCTTTTCCATTTCGGCTAAAGTTTTTAGCACATTATTGTTGTCGGCATTATCATCTTCAGCGTTTTCTAGTGCGGTATAAAATTGCACCATTGTCCAATTATTTTTTTGGAATCCCAAAAACTTTCCATCATTATCAACCGAATAATAAATATCAATTTCATCTAAAATACTCAATGGATTTTTAGAGATTTGTTTATTAGAATTTTTAATATTAGTTATACGCCAATGTAAAGTGTATTGATCTTGATACAAATCCAAAACATTGATGTGCACTTTATAAGAAAGATATTCTTTTTGTACAGTATCTAATCCCTCTATACGCGTATCGTTCGTTGTAATTTTATAATTGTATTGATTGTCGATATTGAGGTATTGTTTTACCACGACAACAGAATCGTTGTCATTGATTTGTGCATGAGAAAATACAGCCAAAAAAGTAAACAGTATGCAATAAAAAGTTTTCATGTTTTTACTCTGAAAAACAAAAATAATGAATATTCGCTGATTTTTCTTATAAAAGCTCAATTTCTAACTGATTCACCGTTTTTCGCGTACCAATGTTTAGACTAAATTTATAGTGCGAATTGATCAATACAGAATCTTTATTGTATTTATTTTTATAATCAATTGTCAGCTCGATAGTATCAGAATATTTTTTAATTTCTCGTTCTACTTGTTCGTGAGTAAGATTAACATTCGATTGTTCTAGCATCGATTTTGCCATCAATTGCCAAAGCGATTCGAAGTCTTCTTTGCTCAAAATCTGAGAAGTTACAATCGTATACGTTTCGGTTTTCGGATCTATTCCTTCTAGCCAAGTGGTTGAAGTTGAGGAGATAGGAAAGCCAAACAGATTTTCTTGAATTTGTTTACCTTGATATTTTTCACCTACTTTTAGATATAATCCATTGAATTGTAGTAGATTATTAATTTCTTGAGAAAAGGTATAACTTACATAATCTTGCGAACGAATCATGTCCTCTAAACCAGAAACATTTCCTTGATACGTTGCATCTCTTCTGTTTTTTCTTTTTAGATTTTTAGCAACCGTCAACAATTGATTTTTCACTCCATCTTCATTGAGTAATTCAAGAAATTCACCATCTTTATTGGTAGCGAAATCATAATTAATTCCTTTACTATTCAGCATATAATCGTTATAAAACGGGTCAGGATCATTTGTACTCACTGCCAAATTCTCCCAACGTAATTTATATACGTATGGATTCTCATCCAAAACAGAAAACTTTTTATGACTATTTGTAACTACTTTAGAAACAGTATCATTGATCGAAATCACATAATCCACATCCGTAAATTGATAGTTAAATCGATCCCCAACATGCCATTGCGGATTTACCTGTACCGATTGTTCCTCATAGTTTATTTGCGCATTAAGTTGCTGAAAACCTAAACTACAGAAAAATAAAAGAGTATAAAAATGTTTCATGTTGAGAAAAATCGTTTTTGTGGTTGGTTGTAATAATTTTGCGAAATATCAACTACATCAAAGCTTATTCCAAATAATTCAGATGTCAGTAAATTGATAAATTTTTTGGTACAATTAAGGAGTTGAAATGGACGCAGGTAAAATTTTACCATTAAAAAAACGATGTCCATTCAGACCAAAATCTACTAAAAATTCGGCCATTTCTGTTGGTGTTGTTGGTGCTTGATAACCCGGAAAAGCTTCTTGTAACATCTCGGTTTGTACAGCGCCAAGCGCAATACAATTGATGCGTGGTCCATTTTCGTTGAGTTCCTCTGCCAATAATTCGGTCAGATTACAAGTTGCTGATTTTGAAGAAGAATAAGAAGATAATCCAGCGAATTTTACCGATCCTTGCACGGCGCCCATTGTCGAAATATTGACAACATGAGAGGTTTTAGTAAACTTAGAAAGTAATAATTGGATCAAACGATACGGAGCCATAAAATTGATTTGCCAAGAATGCAATAAATCTTTTTCGGTAATATCTTCAAAAGGTTTATTAATACACAAACCTGCATTATTATAGAGAATATCGACTGTTTCCCAATCGTTTATGCTCGTCAAAACTTGATCGATTTGATTATAGTCACTTAAATCTAAACCTAAATTTATCAGTTGGTTTGGTTGTGCAAATTGGTTTAATTCGTCTAATTTTTCGAGGTTTCTAGAAACCGTTAACACACGATTTCCTAACGCTAGATGTTGTTTAGCAATTTCCTTTCCGATTCCACGGCTTGCTCCGGTTATGATGATATTTTTATGCATTTTGTATAAAATAGTGTATAAATTTTTCGATTGATTGAAACGTTTTTGTTTCAAAATAAATTTCTTTTTGTCGGATGATCACATTCGTGTTAGAATGCGAACTTTGTTGATATCCCCGTTTCAGAAGCGCTTTACTCGTCCAATAAAATAACTCGCCTTCCCCTTGTAAATTTACCGTTTTAGTCGTTTCGATCAGAATCGAATACGTGTTTTGCAAAGGATTATATTGTAGGAGATTATCAGATAATTTTTCTAATATTTTGTAGCGATAAGCAATTTCTTCGGGTATTCCAGAAACAAGTTCTCCGTTCTCGATCCACCAAATTTCATCAGCCATTTCCAAAGCCAAATCTATTTGATGAGTCGCCATTAGAAAAGTTTTTTGCATTTGTTTGCTCAACTTTTTCAATAGGTCAAATATACGAAATTGATTTCCTAAATCTAAATTTGCCGTAGGTTCATCGAGTAACAAAAGAGGAGTGTTTTGTTTCAGTGCACGAGCAATCATCGCTAATTGCAATTGTCCTTCGCTAATTTCGGTAGCATATTTATTTAAAATATTTTTGATAGGAATTTCTTCGAGAATAGCTTCATTCGAAGTATTTTGTTGATTTAGTAAAAAGTTTTTATTTGCTCCAATTTCGATTAAATCCGCTACTTTGATGGTTGGAATAGGGGATAATTTAGAAAAAACTACGGCAATTTCATCTGCTATCTGCGATGCTTTTAATTGTGAAAGGGCTTGATCTCTAAAAAATATATCACCAGAAATCGGTTGATTAATTCCTAAAATAGTATTGAGTAAACTCGATTTTCCAGCTCCATTTTTTCCTAAAAGGATAATAAATTTTCCTGCTTCAATCTGTAAGTTAAGCTCTTTGAGAAGCGCTTTGTTTTTGTAGCCAACGACAAGATTTTCTAATCGAATTATGTTTTTCATCCTACAGATTTAGAATTTTTTAGTAAAATACTGATCACAATTGGCGTTCCGAAAAGAGAAGTTATGATATTAATCGGGAAAGTTCCGAAAGGAAAAATATCGGTTAAGAAGCTAAAAATCAACATCAAAGCTACGCCCATCATCATCACCGAAAAAAACAAATGTTTCATATTCGATGTTTTCAGAATGTTTCTACAAATATGAGGAACAGCCAAACCGATAAAAGCGATAGGTCCGGCAAAAGCGGTTGCAGCTGCGGTAAGCAATGAGGTGGCTAACAATAAGGTAAAACGTAAACGCGATAAATTGACACCGAGCGTTTGAGCATATTTTTCGCCTAGTAATAAAGATGTCAAACTTTTTAGGGTGCTGTAGGCGAGGAGCAATCCAAGGAAAACGCAAAGAGCAAAAACAAAAATTTGTTCCCATTTGAGGCCAGTTAGTGATCCGAAACTCCACAAAAGAAAAGATTTTATTTTCTCTGAAGGTGCAAAATATTGTAATAATCCTATAAAAGAAACCGCTAAGCCCGAAAGCATCATACCTAAAACGATGAGCGCAGCCGATGATTTTACACGATAAGAAAAACTACCGATAAGCACCAAAGCAGCAAAAGAACCAACCATGGCTGCAACAATGGTTAACCAAGAATTACCTAATAAATAATCTAAACCAAAAAGAGAAAAAAGAAAAACAACCAAGGCCACGCCCAAGCTAGCCATCGCTGTAATGCCTAAAACACTCGGTTCTGCTAAAGAATTTTTGAATAATTCTTGCAATAGAAAACCAGCAATAGGAAGTGCTAAACCTACCAAAACAGAAGTGACAACTTTGGGTAAACGATAATGCAAAATTAAATTTTGTGTAAAGTTATCATTCGATTGTCCGACCAAAACGCTAAAAATTTCATTGATCGAAAGATTTGCTTTACCTATGAGTAAATTGAGGCAGATAAAAATAAAAATGACCAATAGACACGTGATGGTTAGCCAATGTTTTTTCACACAAAATTCTTTGAAACAAAGATAAAGCAAGTTGTCGAGAGAAAAGTAAAAATGGTGAAGAATGATAGGAGTGATTCGTTATCTGGGATTTGCTACTTTTGGATATTTAATCTTTTCTTAAACTCAAATTTTATTGAAGCTCTTTTATAGAAGGTACTTTTATGCCCTAAAATATTTTGGTTGTACGTAAAAATGAAGGTAAAAATTTCTAAAACTTTAGAAGAAAAGCAATTCGATCAGATCTATTTTCAGTATCATTCATCCATTTATCGAAATATCCGGAAGTTAATTTATGATGAAGATAAAGCATTGGATATTTTGCAAGAAGTTTTTATTACACTTTGGAATCATCGAACCGAAAAATTTTCAGATTCTGCTTTGGGTGGATGGTTGTTTACGGTAAGTTATAATAAATCAATAGATTATCTTAGAAAAACAATCAAAGAAGAAATCACAGAAACAGAAAAATTCTTAAATATTCAATCGAATTATGAAGAAAGCTTAGAGTTTGAACAACAATATTCTCTAAAGTTGGAATTGATTGAAAAAGCCGTGGAGAATCTTTCGCCAAGAAGAAAAGAAGTGTTTAGATTGTGCAGGTTCGAAGGTTATTCTAAAGATGAAGTTGCCGAAAAGTTGATGATTTCTTCAGATTCTGTTAGTGATTATTTAAAACAAGCCAATCAGCTTATTCGAGAATATATCCAGAAAGAATATCCTACATATACCAATTTATTTGTTCTTAGTTGTTTGATTAAGTTTTTCTAATTAACGATTATTTTACCTATTGTTAACCATTTAGTCTATCCTATTTTTCGTTTTTATTCGTCTTTAAGGTAGATATGATAGAGAAAATATTACAAAAATATTGGTCGAAAAAAAGTTCTTTAGAAGAAAAGAAAGAACTCTTAGAGATTTTGGAAAATCAACAATTTGTTTCGGAAAAGATCATTCAAACGTGGTCTAAAGACGAAGATCATTTAACGATACACCAGGAGCTTTCGAGAAAAGTCCTTAAAAAAATTCATCATCAAATTAATGAAACTCAAAAAACGGAAACGCACTACTTACCGACTTCTTCATTTTTGAAATTCTCTATCGCTGCTTCTTTGGTTTTATTTTGTGTTTTTGGATTGTTGTATCAAAAAAATATGGATTCAACTTCTACCTTAGTTCATACGAATTTGGATACAATTTCTAATGAGACCGATGATAAATTAATGAACATCCGGTTGAAAGATGAATCGAAAATCACTCTTTATCCAAAATCAAAAATAGTTTATGATCATAATTATAATCAGAAAAATAGAAAAATATCTTTAGTAGGAAAAGCAAAATTTAAGGTATTTAAAAACAAAGAACTTCCTTTTTCTGTTTCGACCCAAAGTTTTACAACAACAGCACTGGGAACTGAATTTATCGTAACCGAGAATATTAAAAATAAGCAAGCAACTGTGCAGTTGTTAGAAGGTAAGGTTAGGATTGATAGTAAAAAGAAAGAAGCTTTCGAATCAATTTATTTGAATGCTGGAGATAATTTTCGGTTGGATTTGTTGAGCAATCAAGTGCAGATAATGAACAAGAAAAAAAGCAAATCAAAACCAACTTCTTCTAAAAAAATCACAGAGAAAAAAGAGTTAATTACTTTATCTGATTTTTCTGAAAATGAAAAGATAATAGATAAAGCAAACGAAATAATTTTTGATAAAACGCCATTAAAAGACGTTTTCCATACGTTAGAACAAACTTATCAAACCAAAATAAACCCGACCAATATACCCGATGAACTGACTTTTACTGGCCGAGTCAATTCAACAGAAGATATTACACGAATTATGGAGATTATTTGCGAGTTAAATGATTTGCAATATCATATAATTGATAATCATATTTATATAGAAAAATAACAAAAAATATATAGTTAATTCATTTCTAAACAACGGTTTAAGTTGTTTGGAGGCAACATTTATAGCTTAAAATTAAACATAAAAACTAAAATTATTCATACAAATGAAACGCTATTTAACATTATTATCCTTGTGTTTTGCCACCATGCAAATGATGGCACAAGAAAATTCTAAAGTCAAGGGAATTGTACAAGATGAAAACGGAAATGCGGTTTCGGGAGCAAGTGTACTCATTACTTCTGATTCGGATACTTCGATTTCGTTTTCTACAACTACCAACAGCAATGGAGTTTTTGTAGTTGAAGGGTTATTGTCGGATGAAAAATATGACATAGAAATTGATCATTTGCATCATGAGTCGTATTTCATTGATAATTATAAAGTAAATGCAGGTGATAATAATTCATTATCGGTAAAACTAAATCAAAGTATAGGTTTAGATGCAGTTGTGGTTACTGCTTTGGGAATTAAGCGAGAAGAGAAAAAATTAGGTTTTGCTCAGCAAACAATTGATTCTGAGTCTCTAAATAATGCAGAAAATAATAATTGGTCGGATGGATTAAAAGGTAAAGTTGCAGGATTAAATATTATTTCGGCCGGTTCTGGACCTATCAATTCACAAAATATTGTTTTGCGTGGAAATAATTCTACAGAATTGCATAAAAACTATGCATTAATAGTTATTGATGGGGTGCCAATGAATCCGGAAATGACATCTTCTGGCAATGATTCGTCTTATATGGGAGCTGATTCACCAATCGACTTCGGAAATGCGATTTCAGATCTCAATCCTAATGATATAGAAAGTGTTACGGTTCTCAAAGGACCCTCTGCAGCTGCTTTATATGGTTCTCGTGCTGCTAATGGTGCCATTATGATTACGACAAAGTCAGGGAATAAAAATAAAAAACTTGGAATTGATTTTCGTTCTTCGGTAATGGTCGATGTAATCAATCGATGGCCAGATTATCAATACGAATATGGACAAGGAACTTTGCAAAAAAACAAAAAAGGAGAGTTTTATTATTCCTATGGTAATTCATCGGATGGTAATTCGACAAGTGCTACAAGTAGTGCTTTCGGGCCCAAATTCGATGGACAATTATTTTATCAATATGATCCATTTTTACAAGGGCAAGGCGAAGAAAAAACACCTTGGAGACCTTATAAAGACAATAGAAAATCGTTTTGGAACACTGGAGTAACCTATACCAATAATGTTTCGATTTCTGGAAGTGGGGAGGAAGGGTCTATGAGAGCTTCTTTCGGGCATGTGAAAAATAATTGGATTATGCCCAACACAGGTTTCGATAGCTATACGGCATCCATCAATGCGAATTATAAAGTATCTGATAGGATAAAATTGACTTCAGTTGTAAATTACACCAACAAAGTAAGCGATAACATTCCGGGAACTGGTTATAACAACGGTTCGATTGCTTATTTTATGATTTTCCAGAATCCTAATGTTAGTTTAGATTGGTACAGAGATCGTTGGTATGCTGGCCAAGAGTACATCAGTCAGATCCAACCGTATAGTTCTTATATAGATAATCCGTATGTGATTGCATATGATGCTACAAATCCTTTTCAGAGCAATCAAATAACCGGTAATATCCAAGCAGACATACAACTTACCTCAAAACTAAATTTCATGTTGCGTTCGGGGGTTAATATGTACAACCAATTGAGAGAACAAAACAGACCTCATGATATGAATCGTTGGTTGAACGGACATTATAAAAGGCAAGACATCCAAAAAAGAGAAATTAATACCGACTTTCTATTTTCTTACCAAGATCGGCTTGGGGAAGATTTTTCTATGAACTTAAATTTTGGTGGAAACAAAAGGGACTACCAATATTTGCGTAAAGATGCACAAGTAGATGAATTAGTGATTCCGAATGTCTATATGTTATCTAATGGGATGAATAGTCCTATCGTGAAAACGTATGATAAGTACATAAAAGTTAATAGTTTATATGGTTTGATGTCGTTAGGATTTAGAGATCAAGTATTTATTGATATCACTGCCCGAAATGATTGGTCAAGTACTTTGCCCAAAAATAATCGTTCTTACTTCTATCCATCAATTTCATCAAGCTTTATTTTATCAGATATTTTTAGATTATCCAAACCAATTGATTATCTGAAGTATAGATTATCTTTTGCACAAGTAGGAAATGACGCAGAACCTTATAGTATCAGTAAATATTATAATGCTAATGACTTTCCAGGATCTTCAACAGCACCAAGAACCTTACACAATTTAGATTTGAAACCCGAGATTTCTAAAAGCTGGGAAACCGGAATCGAATTGATGATGTTTCGGAAAAGAGTTGGGTTAGATGTAACTTTTTATCAAACCAATACAGAAAATCAGATTATCGAAGTACCCACCGATCAGGTTACCGGCTATACTTCTGCGATTATTAATGGAGGAGAAGTACGTAATCGTGGGATAGAAGTTATGTTAAACCTCAAACCAATCCGTACAGCAAATTTTACATGGCAATTGATTGGGAACTGGGCTATCAACGAAAATAGAATCATTTCACTTACCGATGGTGTAGATGAGAAACCTTTGGCTTCTTCTGGTACTGTTAGTGTAATAGGAAAAGTTGGTGGTACAACAACAGCTCTTTATGGATATGGTTTTGTTCGCGATAATCAAGGAAATATTGTGTATGAAAATGGTGTTCCAGCTTATCCTAATGAAATAGAATATATAGGTGATGCAGCACCAAAATGGCGAGCTGGGTTAACGAATACTTTTAAGTATAAAAATCTAAGTTTAAGTGTTACTCTAGATGGTCAATATGGTGGAATTGTTTACTCACAATCGTATCATAAAATGATGGAGCAAGGAAAACTAAAAGACACATTACCAGGACGAGACACAGGATTTATTGTTGGTGATGGTGTTGTACAAAACCCAGACGGAAGTTATTCTCCAAATACCGAGCAGGTGAAAATTACCGATTACTATGCAAAATATTATCGTCGTGCAAATGTAGAGTCCAATTCATTTGATGCATCTTACCTCAAATTGCGCGAAGTGAATTTTACGTACAACTTGCCTAAAAAACTGATAAAGAAAACAGGTTTGGATAATTTGAGTTTATCCGTATTCGGAAAAAATTTAGCCGTTTGGTCAGACTTTCCATTGTATGACCCAGAAACTGCTTCCATAGAGGGGTCTACCATTATACCTGGTGTAGAAATGGGACAAATGCCTTCTACAGCTTCTATCGGATTTACCTTAAAAGCATCATTGTAAAACTTATCAATTCTATTAAAAATGAAAAATATTTTTGTAAAAATATCATTATTTTCTCTTCTTACTTTAGGGCTTATCGCTTGTACAGAAGATTTTGATCAAACCAATATCAACCCTAATTTGGTATCGGAAGTTACTCCGGGCTCGTTAATAAATCCAGTATTGTATAATTTGGCAAGTAATAATGCCACGAAAAATTATGATATAACAAGTGCGTTGATGCAGGTGCATATTCCTTTCCCGGACGTAACTGCAGGTGGGGTGCATCGGTATGATATAACAGATGGAACTGGAAATTCTAGTTGGAATGCAGCTTATCGTTGGTTGACCAATATCAATGAAATGTTGGTTAGAAGTAAAGAACTCAATCAAGCCAATTATGAGGCTATTTCTTTAACCTTGCGTGCGTATGCTTTTGCTAATTTAACGGATATGTTTGGTGATGTTCCTTTTTCTGAGGCTTTTCGTGCAGAGGAAGGAATTAGTCAAGCGAAATTCGATTCGCAACAAGAGATTTATCAAACCCTTTTAGCTGACTTAGAAAGAGCGAATTCACTTTATGATCATAAAATTCCTATGCCGTATGTGGCCGATTTATTATTTGGGAATGATATTACAAAATGGCAAAAATTTACAAATTCTTTGCATCTACGTTTGTTGTTGCGCGTTTCGGATAAGTCAGAAATAAACGCTTTTCCAAAAATGTCGAACATCCTCAACAATCCAGAGAAATATCCAGTTATGACTTCTAATCTCGATAATGCGGTTTTGCAAGTTACCGGCGTTTCTCCGAATGTTTCACCATGGGCTCGTCCACAAGATTTTAATAATGGAAGAGCAATGGCAGAGTTTTTTATCGATCAATTGGTCGAGTCAAAAGACCCAAGAATTCTGAAAATTGCAACCCAAGCAAAATCTCTTAGTGATAATAAAGGAATTGGTTTTAAAGGAATTCCTGCTGGATATGATGGGTCGGATGCTTTTGATTTTTCGCCTTCGGGTTTACTAAGAATACAAGCCGAAGCACCAATGAAAATTACACTATTTACTTACTCTGAAATCGAATTTATCCAAGCAGAATTGGCTTATAAAGGATATTTAAGTGATGCGGAAAAACATTACCAAAATGGAGTGAAAGCAGCAATAGAATATCTTACAGAAGAGGAAATTCCGGCAGATTATTTCGAGAATGATGCAACTCGATATGATGGAACTTTAGAACGAATTATGCTTCAGAAATATTTCTCTTTATACTTTGTAGATTATCAACAGTGGTTCGAGTATAGAAGAACTGGTTTTCCAATCTTACCTAAAATTCCTGCTGGTAAAAATAATGGAGTAGTTCCATCGAGATTGTTATATCCTACTTCGGTAAAGATTTATAACAAAGATAATTACGACAAAGCTGTAGCAGCGATGGGGGGTGATAATATTAATACAAAAGTTTGGTGGCAAACGAAATAAAAATCAAAAAAGATGAAAAAAATATTTTTTAGCATTGCGGTTATACTAAATCTTCAGCTCAATGCACAACAAATAGTAAAGGGAATTGTTTTCGAAGATAGAAATAACAATGGTCGTTTAGACAAAAAAGAAAAAGGAGTAGAAAATGTTGCAGTTTCCAATGGTGTAGATGTGGTTCTTACCGATTCTAAAGGAAGTTATACGCTTATGGTAAATGATGATAATCAAGTGTTTGTTATCAAACCAAGTCAGTATAAAATTCCAGTAGATACTTATTTTACACCTAAATTTTATCATACCCATAAACCAAACGGTTCTCCGAAAAATTTTAAATATGCAGGGGTCGAACCAACCAAAAATTTACCAAAGTCAGTAGATTTTCCACTCATTCCAGAAAAGGAAAATTCAACTTTCACAGCGTTTGTTTTTGGTGATCCACAAGCATATACCGAAGAAGAGTTAACTTTTTTTCGTAAAGCAATTGTCGATGATGCTTTGCAACATAAAAAAGAGGTTTCTTTTGGGATAAGTTTAGGAGATTTGGTAGGAGATGATCTTTCTCTGCAACCAAAATATAAAAAAGTTATGAGTGCTTTGTCTTTACCATGGTATAATGTAATTGGTAACCATGATATGAATTATGAGGCAACTGTCGATGAGCTTTCTGATGAAACTTTTGAGAAAAATTTTGGGCCTAGTACTTATGCCTTCAATTACGGAAATGCACATTTTCTAATTCTTGATAACATTTTGTATCCAAATCCAAGAGGAGGAAAGGGATATTTAGGAGGTTTCAGACAAGATCAATTGGATTTTATAAAAAATGATCTGAAACTAGTTCCTAAAAATAAACTAATTGTTTTGTCTTTTCATATTCCACTCTTTCTAGAAGGCGAAGATCATTTCGATAAAGAAAGTCGTCAACAATTGCTTGATATCTTAAAGGATTTTCCAAACGTATTAATGATGTCCGCACATACACATTATCAAATGCATCAGTTTTATGGTGATGAAAAAGGTTGGGAGGGTACAAAACCTTTGCATGAATATAACGTCGGAACTACTTCCGGGGATTGGTACTCTGGTGAACTAAATGAATTGGGTGTTCCTGTTTCTACAATGAGAGATGGTACGCCACGCGGATACGCTTATTTAACCGTGAAGGATAATCAATACGAATTGGATTATAAAGTGGCAGGAAAACCATTTGATTATAAAATGGAGATTTATGCGCCAAAAGTTATCGCCAATAAAGGTTGGAATACTTCTTTTGTATTTGCTAATATTTTTATGGGAAGTGAAAAAGATCAAGTAGAAATACGTTTTGGAAACGGAAAATGGCAGAAAATGGAAAAAACTCAACAAGAAGATCCTACATTTTATTATCAAGTTCAACGATGGGATACATCTGAAGAATTGCTAATGGGTAGGAGACCATCGAATCCGATTAAGAGTTCTCACTTATGGCATATAAAAATACCAAATAAATTGGGTGTCGGGCAACATAGTATAGAAGTTAGGGTAACGGATATGTTCGGTCGAACCTACACTAATGCAACATCTTACAGAATAGAAGAAAAGAAAGAAATAGCTAAATAAAGTATTTAGCCTCATGTGTTGTTAAAGTTATGTATAGAAACGACAAGTATGTTTTTACTTGTCGTTTTTTATTGATTTTGCTTGTTTTCTTAGAGTTTAAGTAATATTGTTTTTAAGTAGAATTAGAACGTTTCAGAAAAAACACATTGCCGGGAGAAAGTTGTGAATTGCTTTCAAATTTTTGTAGATTTACTCAGTTGAATTACAACTTTGTCGTAGGTTTGTCGGAGTTGTTATACGTTGTGAATTGCTTTCAAATTTTTGTAGATTTACTCAGTTGAATTACAACCAATAACGCCGCCGCCCACTCCATTCTCATGTTGTGAATTGCTTTCAAATTTTTGTAGATTTACTCAGTTGAATTACAACATGATTTAGATCGGACCACAGCACATCACGGTTGTGAATTGCTTTCAAATTTTTGTAGATTTACTCAGTTGAATTACAACAACTAAAGAGTATAGCCTCTGGTATGTTATGTTGTGAATTGCTTTCAAATTTTTGTAGATTTACTCAGTTGAATTACAACTAGGACGTTTTTTGGATATGAGTGATGACGAGTTGTGAATTGCTTTCAAATTTTTGTAGATTTACTCAATAGAATTACAACTCAACGACGGGATTTTAGACCCAAGAAAGTGTTGTGAATTCCTTTCAAATTTTTGTAGATTTACTCAATAGAATTACAACTATAGCAATGACAAGCAGGAGGAATATCTAGTTGTGAATTCCTTTCAAATTTTTGTAGATTTACTCAATAGAATTACAACTAATGTTGATGGATTTTCTTCAATGCTTGCGTTGTGAATTCCTTTCAAATTTTTGTAGATTTACTCAATAGAATTACAACGGCTTATTTAAACATGAAAACTATAACCATGTTGTGAATTCCTTTCAAATTTTTGTAGATTTACTCAATAGAATTACAACTTGTATTTCTTTTTTGATATCTTCAATCCTGTTGTGAATTCCTTTCAAATTTTTGTAGATTTACTCAATAGAATTACAACTTAAGTATCCATTACCACACTGCAGACGGTGTTGTGAATTCCTTTCAAATTTTTGTAGATTTACTCAATAGAATTACAACATTAACAGACAAAAAACCTTTGTATGGTCAGTTGTGAATTCCTTTCAAATTTTTGTAGATTTACTCAATAGAATTACAACCTCGGTAGTAATACCACGTTTAGAGATTATGTTGTGAATTCCTTTCAAATTTTTGTAGATTTACTCAATAGAATTACAACATGAGTTATTTAAGTTTCTTAATGCTAATAGTTGTGAATTCCTTTCAAATTTTTGTAGATTTACTCAATAGAATTACAACTGTCAAAAAATGAATTTGATCCTGTGCCTCGTTGTGAATTCCTTTCAAATTTTTGTAGATTTACTCAATAGAATTACAACTTCGGGGAAAATTGGTGGTACAGTGTTTTCGTTGTGAATTCCTTTCAAATTTTTGTAGATTTACTCAATAGAATTACAACGTTGTAGATTTATCTCTTTGTTTTGATATGGTTGTGAATTCCTTTCAAA
>CCMH01000009.1 GCA_000751595.1 Weeksella massiliensis
CCCGCCATTAAAAAGACATTTTTCTTTTCGAGTTGAATCTGATTCATGATTTCTACCCCAGAATGTGTATGTCGTTTCGCAAGTTCTTCGGTGCTGATTGTAAATGCTTTGAGGGTTTCTACCAAATAGTCGGCAAAGTTTTTATAGAATTCTTTTTGGATTTGTTTAATCTCTCGATTGGATTTTTCGGGAAAGGAGTTTTTCAGATTGTTGAAAATTACCTTGCGTCGATAGCCGATCAAATAATTCAATACGATATAAATAATATCCGAAAGAAAATATAAGACCGAAAAAGGTAACTTAGAAAAGGCTTTTACCACCCAAAACACAAGCTGATTCATATCCTAAAAAAAATGCCTACAAAGGTACGGATTTACTCAAAACCTAAAGTTGCATCCCACAAAACATCTTTCGGTGGAGGTGCAATAATCGAGATTTCTTCTTTGGTAACGGGATGCGAAAAGGTTAATTTTCTTGCATGCAAAGAAATGCTTCCGTCTGGATTAGAGCGTTTAGCACCGTATTTCAGATCACCTTTTATGGGGCAACCGATAAAACTTAGCTGTGCACGAATTTGGTGAGAGCGTCCGGTGAAAAGATGCACATCGAGCACTTCATACGAATCCAAACTACCTACCCAATCGTACTCGAGAATTGCTTCTTTGGCATTGTTGGTGGGTTGGCTAAAAACGGTCGTCTTGTTATTTTTCGGATTTTTACGAAGGTAATGCGTCAAACGATCGTGTTCTTTTGGCGGTTTTCCTTGTATCAATGCGCGATAAACTTTGGTTACTTCCCGCTTCTGGAAGGCATCATTCATGCGTGCCAAGGCTTTCGATGTTTTTGCAAAAACTAAAATTCCAGATGTTGGTCGATCCAATCGGTGAATCAGACCCAAAAAAACATTGCCAGGTTTATGATCGCGTTCTTTGATGTAGGCTTTCAGGCTTTCTACCAACGGGATATCGCCAGTGTTATCGCCTTGTGCCAATTCGCCAGGTTTTTTATTTACGATCAATAAATGATTGTCTTCGTATAGAATATCGGGGTTTTCCATGGACTATTAAAGATGAAAAATTTTGAGTTTTCGGTAGGATGAATATCAGAACTCATCCTCAAAACTTAAAATTATTTGGTTGTATAAACTATATTAATATTGTTCATTTTCGTTCGGGAAATCAGAAGATTTCACATCGGCTACATAATTTTCGATAGCAGATTTTACTTGGTCTTCTAATTGTAAATATTTTCGAACAAATTTAGGGTTGAATTCATTGTTGAGGCCCAACATATCGTGTACCACCAAAACTTGACCATCGGTTCCGTTTCCGGCACCAATCCCAATCGTAGGAATTTGGATAGTATCGGTAACTTCTTTGGCCAAATCGGCAGGGATTTTTTCCATTACCAAGGCAAAGCAACCCAATTCTTCTACCAATTTCGCATCGCTGATGAGTTTCTGAGCTTCAGAATTATCTTTGGCACGCACTTTATACGATCCGAATTGATAAATCGATTGAGGTGTAAGTCCTAAATGTCCCATAACCGGAATTCCTGCATTGACGATTCTTTTGATCGATTCTTCGATTTCTTTTCCGCCCTCTAATTTCACGGCATGTGCACCTGATTCTTTCATGATTCTTACGGCAGATTCCAAAGCCTTTTGCGGATCAGATTGGTACGTACCAAATGGTAAATCTACCACAACTAAAGCTCTTTTTGCACCACGAACGACACATTGCGCGTGGTAAATCATTTGGTCGAGGGTAATTGGTAGCGTAGTTTCGTGACCAGCCATTACGTTGGCTGCAGAATCTCCTACCAAGATAATTTCGGTGCCAGCAGCGTCTACTAAAGTAGCAATCGTAAAATCATAAGCCGTTAACATCGATATCTTTTCGCCCGAAAACTTCATTTTACGGATTGTTTCGGTCGTTATGCGTTTTAATTCTTTGGTTACAGACATGCTATTTTATATTTCTTGGTAAAGGTAAATTGATTTTTAAGGAACTACTAATGTTTAACGAGAATTTATTTTAGAAACAAGCTCGTAAAATTGTAGTATTTTGGATTATAAAATTGTGAAACTTTTCATAAGTCAATGTAGCAGATAGTAATATTCGTACAAAATATGTAATTTTGTTCACTTAAATTACCTAAAAAACGATGAATATAGCTATTGTAGGAACAGGATATGTGGGCTTAGTTAGTGGAACATGTCTTGCCGATTTCGGGAATCATGTGATTTGTGTTGATATTGACGAAGCCAAAGTAGATAAAATGCGCAACGGGCATGTCCCAATTTATGAACCCGGTTTAGAAGAAGTTTTTTTACGCAATGTAAAAAGTAATCGTATCGAGTTTACCACGGATATCAAAGAAGCTTTAGAACACAGTGATGTTATTTTCTTGGCTTTGCCAACACCTCCTGGTGAAGATGGTTCTGCCGATTTATCGTATGTATTGAGTGTCGCTAACCAGATTGGGGAATTGATGACTTCTTACAAATTGATCGTTAATAAAAGTACGGTTCCGGTTGGGACAGCCGAAAAGGTTCGCGAAGTAATTGCGAGTAAAACTACCCAGCCGTTTGATGTGGTTTCTAATCCGGAATTTTTACGAGAAGGCTATGCCGTTCAAGATTTTATGAGTCCAAACCGCGTGGTTGTAGGTGCTTCATCTCAAAAAGCTTTTGATTTGATGCATCGGATTTATCGTCCGTTGACCGAAGCTGGGATTCCGGTGATTATGATGGATGAAAAATCGTCTGAACTTACCAAATATGCCGCAAATTCTTTCTTGGCAACCAAAATTACCTTTATGAACGAGGTGGCTAACTTTTGTGAGTTGGTCGGGGCAGATGTGGATAAAGTGCGTCTTGGAATGGGATCAGATGAACGAATCGGGAATCGATTCTTGTTTCCGGGAATTGGTTATGGTGGTTCTTGTTTTCCGAAAGATGTAAAAGCTTTGGTAAAATCGGGGAAACAACAACAATATACGTTCGAGGTTTTGGAAGCGGTAGAAAATGTTAATAAACGTCAGAAAACCATTTTAGTTCCTGCTATTAGCGAATATTTAGGAGGATTGAAAGGAAAGAAAATTGCACTTTGGGGCTTGGCTTTCAAAGAAAATACAGATGATATTCGCGAAGCATCTTCATTAGAAATTATAGACGAATTGCTGAAAGAAGGAGCAGAAGTTGTGGCGTATGATTCGGCTGCAATGCCAAATGTGCAACGAGTTTTAGGCGATAAAATCCAATATGCAGACAATATGTATGCTGCGATAGAAGACGCCGATGCCTTGTTGATTGCGACAGAATGGTCGGAGTTTAGAAATCCGAAATTCGATTTGATGAGCGAGAAACTTAAGAATAAAGCTATCTTTGATGGTAGAAACTTATACGAATTAGATGTGTTAGAAGAAAAAGGATTCTTCTATAAATCAATTGGTAGGAGAACAGTTTACAACTAAAAAGAGAGCAATTTTATGAAAACGATACTCATTACCGGAGGAGCAGGTTTTATTGGTTCGCACGTGGTTCGCGAGTTTTTGCAGAAACATCCGAACTACACAATTGTGAATGTAGATGCCTTGACGTATGCCGGGAATTTAGAAAACCTGAAAGATGTAGAACAGCATCCGAATTATCGCTTCGAGAAAGTAGATATTGTCGATGCAAAAGCGGTGAATGATTTGTTCGCGCGTTATCAGCCCGATGGAGTTATTCACTTAGCAGCTGAGTCGCATGTGGATCGCTCGATCAGCAATCCGATTGATTTTGTGATGACGAACGTAATCGGAACGGTTAACTTGTTGAATGCTGCAAAAGCAACTTGGCAAGACGATTTTACAGGCAAACGTTTTCATCATGTTTCGACCGATGAGGTGTACGGAACCTTAGGAAGCGAAGGTTTTTTTACCGAGGAAACTTCGTACGATCCGCACTCTCCGTATTCGGCTTCCAAAGCATCTTCAGACCATTTTGTGCGGGCGTATCATGATACGTATGGTTTGCCGATTGTGATCACGAATTGTTCTAATAATTATGGACCGAATCATTTCCCAGAAAAATTGATTCCTTTATGCATTCATAATATCCTAAATAAAAAACCTTTACCGATTTATGGTGACGGAAAATATACCCGCGATTGGTTGTATGTGATCGATCATGCGAAAGCAATCGACTTGGTTTTCCACGAAGGTAAAACAGGAGAAGCCTACAATGTAGGTGGATTCAATGAATGGACGAATATCGATTTGGTGAAAGAATTGTGTCAGCAAATGGATGAGAAATTGGGCAAAGAAGCAGGAACTTCGGAACAATTAATCACGTATGTAAAAGACCGTCCGGGGCATGATTTGCGTTATGCGATTGATGCTACAAAAATAAATAAAGAATTGGGATGGAAACCTTCGGTAACCTTCGAAGAAGGCTTATCGGCAACGATAGATTGGTTTTTAGCCAATCAGGAATGGTTGGATAATGTAACTTCTGGTGATTATCAGAAATATTATGAGAAGCAATATAGTTGAAGGGGTTAAATTGTTAAGTAGTTAAGAGGTTAGGTAGTTAAGATGTTAAAGCATCAAGATTATTAATTCATGGATATCAAATCACACAAAGATTTAAAAGTTTGGCAAGAGTCCATTACTCTTGTGGAAGATATTTACCAACTAACAGCTAAATTTCCAAAAGAAGAACTATTTGGATTAACCAGTCAGATGCGTAGAGCCTCAGTTTCTGTACCTTCTAATATTGCTGAAGGAGCTGGCAGAAAAGGTAAATCAGAATTTATTCGATTTCTCTACATTTCTTTAGGTTCATTAAGTGAATTAGATACCCAATTAGAAATTGCAATTCGATTAAAATATATAAAAGATGATAAAATAGTTATAGAAAGAATTTATTTTATAAAAAATATGATTTCTAAGCTAATCATTAGTTTAAATAACTAACATTCTAACCATCTAACTTACTAACATAAAAAAATACTATGAAAGGAATTATTTTAGCTGGCGGATCGGGTACGCGACTCTATCCGTTGACTATTTCTGTCAGTAAACAATTAATGCCGGTGTACGACAAGCCGATGATATATTATCCTTTATCGACGCTTATGTTGGCCGGAATTCGAGAAATCCTCATCATCACCACTCCTCATGATTCAGAAGCTTTTGAGCGTTTATTGGGCGATGGTTCGCAAATCGGTTGCCGAATAGAATATGCAATTCAGCCGCAACCCGAAGGATTAGCACAAGCTTTTGTTATTGGCGAAGAATTTATTGGCGATGATAAGGTTGCGCTGGTTTTGGGTGATAATATTTTCTATGGTGCAGGTTTAGCGAAGTTACTACAAAGCAAAACCGATGTAGAAGGCGGTTGCGTGTTTGCGTATCAGGTTTCTGATCCGGAGCGTTATGGAGTTGTTGAGTTTGATGAGCAACAAAAAGTAGTCTCGATAGAAGAAAAACCTACTCATCCGAAATCGAATTATGCGGTTCCGGGAGTTTATTTTTACGACAATCGAGTGGTGGAAATTGCTAAGAATTTGAAACCTTCGGCGCGAGGTGAATTGGAAATTACCGATGTAAACAAAGTGTACTTGGAAAGTGGAACGCTAGAAGTGGGCATCATGGGACGGGGAACAGCTTGGCTGGATACCGGTACGTTCGAGTCTTTGCACGAAGCATCGGAGTATGTTCGGGTGATCCAAAAAAGACAAGGTTTTAGTATCTCTTGCATCGAAGAAATCGCTTATAGAAACGGATTTATTAACAAGGAACAACTTCTGGCTGCAGCTGAGAAATATGGTAAAAGCGGTTATGGAGAATATTTGAAACAGATATTGGAGTAGTGGATAAGCTAAAGAAAAATAGTGAGATTTCTTATTACGGCTATTTTAAGTATGTAAAAGGATTTATCGGAAATCGTTTTTACGTATATGTATTTCTGAATTTCCTGATAGGATTATTTGATAGCTTAGGATTAGCCATGTTTATTCCTTTGTTGGCAATTGCAACAAATTCTGATAGTTCTGGCAATGAATCTTTAGGTAATTTACAGCCTTTATTAGACTTTTTACAAGAGAAGAATATAGAAGTAAACTTAAGCAATATTCTTCTCATCATGATTATACTTTTCATACTAAAAGGGGTGTTTTATTATTTGAAAGGTAATTATTTGAATAAGACACTTTTAATAGCATTGAGAAAGATACGCTTGAAGCTATTGGCAGGACTAAATGGCTTAAGCTATGAAGGCTTCACTCATTTGGATGCAGGAAAAGTACAAAATATTATGGTTGCTCAGACTGGTCAGGTTATGACTAGTATGAATGCCTATTTTATGTCTATACAGCATGTTGTGATGCTAATTACGTATGTTTTAATGGCTTTTTTAGCAAATTGGAAATTTGCAATAATGATTGCTTTCGGTGCGGGATTGACTAATTTTTTATACAAATACATCAATAAAGTTACTAAAAAACATGCAGGAGAATTGTTGAGTATTGGTAATAGCTTTAGTGGGAAACTGATACAAGTTAGTAATAACTTTAAGTATCTTAAAGCGACCAACAAATTCACTATTTTTAAAAGTCGTTTAGAAAATGATATTAAAAACTCTGAAAATATATCTTATAAAATAGGATTAATTGGTACAATAGCTGAGTCATTGCGTGAACCAATGATCATCATAATTATTGCTGTTGTGCTTTATTTACAAGTTGAAGTATTACAGAATGACTTTTCATCAATTATGGTGAGTTTATTGTTGTTTTATAGATCATTGAATTATCTTGTTTCTCTACAAAGTACTATAAATAGTTTCATAAAAACTTCTGTAGGAGTAAATGCAGTAGAGAATTTAATTGTTGAAATGGATGATTTTAAAGAAAATATTTCTGAAGAAAAAATCGATCATATTAACAATATAGAATTACAAAATGTTCATGTGACATTTGGAGAAACCCGAGTTTTAAAAAATATTAATCTTCAAATTCGTAAAAATACTTCGATTGCTTTAGTTGGAGAGAGTGGTGCAGGTAAAACAACTTTGGCTAATATTATATGTGGGTTAATTATCCCACATGAAGGTCAGATGTACAGTGATGAGGAGAGTATAGATAAGTTTGATATACGGTCTTATCGTGAGAAAGTTGGATATATTACACAAGAGGCAGTTATTTTTGATGATACTTTGTTTAATAATATTACAATGTGGGATGAAAAAAACGAAGAAAATTTAGAGAAATTTCATCAAACATTGAAAATGGTAGCTTTGGATAGTTTCTATGCTGGGCTAAAAGATAAAGAAAACACTGCATTAGGTAATAATGGAATACTGGTTTCTGGAGGACAGAAGCAAAGAATTTCAATCGCAAGAGAGTTGTATAGAGAAGTAGATTTACTTATTCTTGATGAGGCAACATCTGCTTTGGATTCCGAAACCGAAAGATATATTAAAGATAGTATCGATTTGCTACAAGGGAAAACAACAATAGTTATTATTGCTCATAGATTATCCACAATAAAAGATGTGGATTGTATTTACTTGATGCACGATGGAGAAATTGTAGAAAGTGGTGAATATCAAAATTTACTAGCCAAATCAGAAAAGTTCAGAAAAATGGTTCAACTACAAGAATTATAGATGATTACAATATTTACACCAACCTATAATCGTGCTCATTTATTGCCAAGACTTTTTGAAAGTTTAGTAACACAAAAAAATAAGAATTTCAAATGGCTTGTGGTTGATGATGGTTCTACAGATAATACTAAAGAACTAATTGATCAATTTTCTACTGAGGCAGATTTCAAAATAACTTATATTTTTCAATCAAATCAAGGAAAACATGTCGCGATCAATACTGCTTTAGAGAATATAGATACTACCTATTTCTTAACCATAGATAGTGATGATAAAATGGTGGAAAATGGAATAAATCTTATTTATAAAAAAATAGACCTAATAGATGAAGACGATACATTGGCTGCAATAGCATCTCCTATTTATGTTGTTAATCACCCTAATTTAGATAAATACAAACCACTGGCAAAAGACAATCTTATCTATAATTCATTTGGTTCTGGAAAAGGATATGAAAAGAATTTATTAGGAGAGAATTCATATATATTTAAAACTAAAATTGCAAAACAATATCCATATCCAGTTTTTGAAGGGGAAAAGTTTTTAAAAGAATCCATTGTTTTTAAAAGAATTAGTTGTCTTTATAATTTTTTATATATAAAAGATACTGTCGTTGTTGCTGAATATCAAGAAGATGGTTTAAGTTCTGATTTTATTCAACTACTAAAGAATAACCCAAAAGGAGCAGCAATTTCCTTTGAAGAGTTGATGAATTATACTCAAATCCCTTTTAAGAAAAGAATTCATTACGCTTTGGTTTATTGGGATTTTGAAACATTGTCTGGAGAAACATCTTTCTTAAAAAGATTAAGAAAAATAAAAAGCAATCGATTGAAAATTGCTTTTATTCTAAAAAAATACTTCTTGTAAGAAAATTGATAGAAACAATTATTTTCTATTTTAATCAATCTGATATTCATTAACAGATTGATTTTTTTTTACACAAAAATCCAAAACCAGAACTATCCATTCAATTTTTTGAATAGAAAAATAGAAATAGTTTTTCATCATTTTTATGGTGTTGAAAGAGGGATAAAAGCTATAAGTTATTTTCTTTCTTTTTCTAAGGGCACTTGGTAGAGTTGCAATAAATCTAGGTATAAAATTAGGCGGATATAATAATATCGTCCACCGATTTTAATGAATTGTATAAAACCTTTTTTACGGTATTCGAAAAGACTTCTTTTAGAAATCTTTAGAATTTTCATGACTTCTTCGTCGCTTAAAATATCATCATCCGTAAATATGAGCTGATCTACATTTTTCTTGATTAATTTTTTGGTTGTCTTTCGTAAGACTTGTAGATAATGTTCAGAGTAAGTAAAATTATTCATATTGTTAAGCTTTAGTAGTTAACGAAAATATTATATAGTCATTGGTAAGATGTTTAAATTGAGTTAGTTAAGTTAAAGAAAAACTTTTAAATTTCAAAATTAAAAATCGTGTAGTGTATAAAACTCAAATCAGCATGGTGGGAATGATTTTCCAATGCTGATTTGAGTTTCTTTTTTTAGGAGATTAAAGTTCCTGCATAAAACGAATTCGCTACCTCACTGTTGTCCTCTGACCTGAAAGATAGCCAAAGGTGAATTGTTTTTCCGCTCTGTATTGGTGGAATAATCGCGGTGAAGGTTTCTGTACTACGTTTCGCTGCATTTTCTAAGAAGATGGTGTTTGCTTCCCCTTCTGTAGCAATCAGTACTTGTAGCCAATCATTTTCTCGTTCGGTGATTGATCCTGCGTTGTTTTGCCAATTAATTTCTAGGGTATCATTAGAAGGCATGTTGAAGGTAACGCCAATAATTCCCATCAAATTTCCTTTCGCAAAATAAATCGTAGGGTAGTTGATGTTGAAAGTTTGTGTATCGTAATCAATACTAAAATTTTCGAGTAAATTGGTCATCGCCAAATTGTAGCAAGAGTTCATTCCCACTCTCTTCCCATAATGGCTACAAGCAAAAGAACGGTAAGACGCCATAAATTCTGCGCATTTTTTCATGCGAAGCTGAATCAGTGCTTGTTTTTGTGATGGCTTTTTCGTTCTCTTTCGAGGTCTAATTTTGGAAATTTCATTTCCAAAAACATTGGCAACTACAATACGGCCTGTGCGTCCTGATGTGCCCGACAATAATGAATCATTGATTTTTCCCATTTTATAGAAAATTAAATGTACCCATAAAGGTGGCTCAGCTTTTTCTATTAAGCTAAGTTGCTTCCGAGATTTGCCGATTTTTACATGAATTTGCCTATCAAAGTCCTTTTGTTAGACTTTGTAAGACCATTCTTCAATGAGTGTAAGACTTTTGTATATCCGTTCTCTATCCACGGTATATCCACGGAGAGTCGGAGCAATGTTTTTATTGGGGATTAATTTTTCTAATAAATATAGATTCTGATTATTGAGTCGTTAGATAAACTGTATATTTGTTTAACCTAAAATGTAACCAACCACATGTTAGAACGAATAAAAAAAGCGATCAAAATACTTATCGGTCGAGAAACAGAGAAGAAAGAAAAAGTATTTACGTCTTTTCAAGCAATTGATCCATTGGATTCGACTTTTTTAGAGAAAGTAAACGTTTATCAATACGAATTTATTTTCACCGAATTTGGAGAAGAACGAGTAAATGCAGGAGGCGCCGTGCTTAGTCAGCAAAATAGATTAGAACCTTCACTTTCGGGTATAAAAAAATATTTCCCAAACGCTAAAATCACCGTTTATACTGATTTCGATTGGCAAGAAACGGGTGGGCTAAACATCATAAAAGTGCAATCTCCAGTTGTCGATGCGGATCACCCAAGGTTTGGTTATCGGACCGGTAATTATTTTAAGTTTAAAGGATTGCTAGAATCCAAAGCCGATTTCGCTTGTGCACTTGATTCGGATATGTTCTTCGTCAATGAAAATGTTTATTCATTGGTAATGCTTACTCAAAAATTTGGATTTTGTGCGCCATACAATATTCGTCAATTACTGAAACAAGACATGGTGCAATCTTTGGATACGCAGCCTATAAAAGATGAAAGTTTAGGCATGGGAAGATCATATAACCAAAGTCCGATGACGCTATGGAAAAATCATGAAGCCGGAAGAAAATATTATACAGCATGTATGGAGATCATGAAAAATGATCCTTCTCGTGGTTCTTTGGTCATGTGGAAAGCTGCCTGGGAAACAGGGGTACATCCGTATGTTTTACCAAAACAATTCTGTGTTTGCGATGGCGATATAGGTTGTGACGATGAGGTAATCTTGCATGTTGGGCACCCAAGTGTAGCAAAATATTATAAATTATGATTCTTAAAAATAATTATATAATAGTTGTTTCGATTTAGAAATTTTGATATTATTTTCCTTTAAAATATCTTTTATAAAAGGAGACTTACAAGCGTAGTAGAAAAAGAGATTGCTGTCAATAAACTCTAGAGATTTCCAAGGTTTTTCTTGCCCTACATAATGATAGATAATAAATAATTTTGGATTCACATATAGACCGAATTTCCGCTTTAATCCATTTAAAAGAAGTCTATTGGTTGTAGTCTTGTATTTTCTTGTAGTATTAAATTTTTTATCAATTAGTTTAACACCCCCATATTGAGAAAAAACTGAATTTAATATGTCTTGATCTTGTAATTTTGGTTTTTTGATTTGCTCTAAAGCATCAAAAAGTTTTTCTTGAATTTTATTTTTTCTAATTTTCTTTAAATTATAAACCATAACACCTGCGTTAAAATATTCTTCAGGTTTATTCATCTTCAAAGTATCGGTGAAATATTCTAATGGATAATCTTTATCATTTTTTTGTAGTATTTTTTTCAAAATATATGGACTCGAACAGCATAAAGCTAGCTTGTCATTGAAAGAAATCGTTGCTAAATCAGATATATCAAAGTCAACAATTAAATCACTGTCTAAATATAAGATTCTATCATATTTATCAAAAATCTCTGGAATGTAAAATCTGTAATATGTTGTTGCATTCATATAAGAATTTAAGAAAAACTTCTCTGCTTCGAAGTTTTTTAGCTCTATGAAATTAACACTGACATTTTTATATTTTTTGATTTGCCTTTCTGTAATGTGTTGATTATTAATACTAATGTACTCACTTAAAATATTTATTTCATATTTGGTGTTTTTATTAAGGTTTTCTAAAATAGATGTTATAACGACATTCGCATATTTGTAATATTTATCATCACAAGTAAGTACAATAGGTAAAAGGCTCATTAATCTAATTTTAATCTAGGTTGAAACAAATCTAGAAATAATAATTGTATTAAATAATGAATTACTAAATAGATATTAGTTGTAGATTTGATTGAATATTGTTAAACATTTATCATGATCATAGGAAAAGGTTTGATTGCGACTCAATTTGCTGATGTTGATTCAGATAAAATTTTGTTTTTTGCTTCGGGTGTTTCGAATTCTTCTGAAACAGATCCGAGTCAGTTCATGAGAGAGCAAAAATTAATCGAAGAAACGATAGCGCAATTTCCGAATCTGCTCTTTGTGTATTTCAGTACGTGTTCTATTTACGATTCGTCCAAATACAATAGTCCTTATGTGTTGCATAAATTGCACATGGAAGAAATCATCAAAGAAAAAGCAAGCAGTTATTTAATTCTGCGCGTGAGCAATGCCGTAGGGAAAGGTGGGAATCCCAATTTGTTGATGAATTATCTCTCTCGACAATTTATGGATCAAGCAGCCTTAACGATACATCAATTTGCCACGCGTAATTTGATTGATGTCGAAGACGTGAAAAACATCGCTCTTTCTTACATACAACACGATAAGAAAAACCAAATTGTTAATGTTGCTTATACCGAGAATTTTCATATTCCAGAAATTATCGATGGTTTCGAGAAGGCGTATAAATCAAAAGCAAATGTCGATTTGGTACCCAAAGGCGAACATTATAGTATTGATGTGAGCGAATTGGCCTATCGTTTTGAAATCACCAACAAAACAGACTATTTAGAAAATTTGATCAAGAAGTATTATGGATAAATTTGGCGAATTACTTGTTCTTGTTCATTGATGTAGTTTTATCTTCTCATTAATTATTGGCTCTTCTAGGTTAATAAGTATTTTATATTAGATTTCAGTACCATTTTCAATTACATCACACTTATCACTTTTGTAATGTAATTCATCAACATGATTATGGAGTTTGTAAAAGCATACGGTTTGTTACCAAACTCTAAATGAGGTATTATACAAAAATAACAGACCACATAAAACATCTGTTTGTTAGAGTGTATAAATGTAGAAAATATTTTGTCTGATATAGTAGCAAATTGCTTGATGCGATGCGAGAATATTGGCTTTATACTTATATGTTTTAACTCCATAAAATATACAAGAGAACTTAGTAAACATAAGGAGATAAATCGACTCCAATCAATTGCAATTACGAAAATTGGTAGCATGGCAAGTAATTGAAAGCAAAAGATAAAAAACAGATTAGGGGTAAAATTAGTCTTGGCTTTATTTTTTAAGTTGTTAAAGTACAAGGTTATGTATAAAAGCGCAATAACAAAAATCACATAAGTGACACCTCTAGAGAACCCGTTCCATATCTTTCCTTTAAACATACTAATAACTTTATTTTCAGTATTTTCACCTAAAGCTCTTAATCCGTCAGAAATTTCTAAATTGGTAGCGTATGCTGGTATTAAACCAAGAGATTCCTTATACAGGTTTTGTGCTATTTCGGGTGTACCATGGTATATAATTGTCAGAATTAAGGTAACGAAAGAAGGTAAGAATATACCAAAAGACTTAAGGGTTGTAATTATTAGTTTTTTCGGTTGATAGTTTTGATTGACGAGAAAAATAAAAATGAAAGGAATCGATATGAAAAAGAAAATCTCATGAATCAAAATACCGATAATTGTTATTATATTGATCCAGAGGTATTTAATAATACTCTCTTTTTTTAGAAGATATACAACGAAGATTATTAATAGGATTTGAAAATAATCTTTAAATTCTATAACACCGCTAAGTAATGTATAACTTAATGTGAAAGGTAAAAAAAGGAAATTTAATGAATAGCCATTTTTTTTAAACAAATAATAGAAATATATAAATACAAAAATTAATATTATAATACTGAAAATTTTGATGAATATAAAAGTATCAAAATTTAATTTCGCAACTATTTTGGTTACTTCACCGAATAAGCCTCTTCTTATAAAACCATACGAATAGGAAATATAGTTGCTTTGCAGCATATATGTAAATTCAGTGCTTCTTAGGTAATCAAGAAATTTATAGAGTACATTAAAAATGAAAAACACATTAAAAAATAGGATTGCTTTTCTAGTCATAGTTGTATAATAAATAGAGTAAAGTGGTTTTTTGATAGTTGGCGTAAAGTTAAATGTTTTTAACATTTCTACACGAATTAATCGTAGCGAACTCTATTTTTGTATACTTCTGTTGCCTAAGTTTACAAATCACAAGTTATACCTAATAATAAAAAGACCTGAATAATAAAAATTCATCACCCAAAACAAGCCTCTAACTTTTATCCATTGTACCTTTTCTTGAATAGTCGATACCCTATTTCGGCAGGAAGATTATACAAGATATTTGCTTTCTTTTCTTTTTTGGTGAAATCATTGGTTAGATAATCCGACAGTTTCAGGCTCGGTGCTTTTTGCGTTCTGCGGTAATTTTGTTTCCAATAGGTTACATCGTCGCGCATGAATTTATACTGCATGATCATCGTTAAATCTTTGAAATTCACAATTTTCTTGCGAATCCATTTTTTGCGATCTGCATTCTTACTCTGATGATACGATTTTGTAAACCATTCTAATATCGTCTGATGATTTTCGAAATTAACTTTCTTTTTATTGGCAATTACTGATTTGCTATGCAAATAATAAATATAGGTGGTGTCGTGGATAAAACTGATTGAATGTAATTTTTCTGCACAATGAAATGCCCAAAGCTCATCTTGCGAATAGAGATTCGGGACAAAACGTAAATTGTTCTTCGTAATAAAACTTTTTAGATATAATTTATTATGAGCCATTACAGGCCAATCACCATAAACAAATCGTTTGAAGATTCTTTCGTTTTCCATCACGATAGAATTGATACTGTTGATACGAAAAAGATAAGCGCGTTCTCCAGTATCTTCGTATTCGCAAACCGTTTCGGCAACCGAAATTTCTACATTGTATTTTTCTGAGTTGATCACTAGTTTCTCGATGCAATCTGGGGTGATGTAATCATCACTATCCAACATATAAATATATTTCCCAGAAGATTCGTCAATTCCGCGATTGCGAACAACCGATAGGCCTTGATTTTTTTCTAAATGAACCAAACGCATTGACAGTTGAGGATTTTTTTGGATAAAATCTTCTATCAGCGCAACACTATTATCGGGAGTAGCATCGTTTACAAAAATCGTTTCAATGTTCGGGTAGGTCTGTGCTTTCACCGATTCCATGCAACGTAGGATATACGCCTCGCACTTATAAACCGGAATGTTGATACTAACTAAAGGTTGCTGCATAAGGTTATTTGTTATAATATTCCGTGTACCAATTTACGAAATTTTTAACACCTTCTTCTATACTTGTGGTAGGATGATAATCTAAATCGGCAATCAAATCGCTGACATCTGCATAGGTGCTTGGCACGTCGCCTGCTTGTATGGGTAGGAAATTTTTTTTGGCTTCGGTTTGTAGATTTTTTTCAATTTCTTTGATAAAATCCATCAACTTCACCGGTTGATTATGACCGATATTATAAATTTTATAGGGTGCAGTCGAAACCGACGGATCCTGATCGTCTATGTGTTCTTTTCCTTTTGGTGGATTGTCATTGACACGAATTACACCTTCTACGATATCGTCAATATAGGTGAAATCTCGTTCCATCTTCCCAAAGTTGAAAACGTCGATTGCTTTGTTTTCGGTAATGGCTTTGGTAAAAAGAAAGAGCGCCATATCGGGTCTGCCCCAAGGTCCATAAACGGTGAAAAAACGCAAACCAGTGGTCGGAATTCCGAAAAGATGACTATAGGTATGCGCCATCAGTTCGTTGCTTTTTTTGCTTGCTGCATACAAACTTACCGGATGATCGACAGAGTCTTTGGTAGAAAAAGGTTGCTGTTCATTGAGTCCATACACGCTCGAGCTACTTGCATACGTAAGATGTTGTATGGCATGATTTCTACAAGCTTCGAGAATGGTCGCAAAACCAACAATATTCGAGTCGATATATGCTTTCGGATTGCTCAGCGAATAGCGAACACCCGCTTGGGCAGCCAAATGTATGACATGGGTAAAGTTTTCTTGCTCAAACAAAGCTTCAAGCTGCTCGCTGTCTTCTAGGTTGAGCTGAATAAACTGATAGTTGCTGTATTTTTCACTCGCTACAAGTTGATTGTAATGTATTTTATCGGTTGGAATCCCTGTTTCGGACAGTCGATCGAATTTGAGTTGAGGATCATAATAATCGTTGATATTATCCAAACCGACCAATTGATCGCCTCTTTTTGCGAGTTTTTCTATCAAATGAAAGCCGATGAAACCAGCAGCTCCCGTAATTAATATTTTCATATAGTTGAAGATTGCAAACAAAGTTAATGAGAATAGTTAAGGTTTATTATCTTTGAAATAAAAATGATAAAAAGACCAACTAAAAAATTAAAAGACTCTATTCTTACTTATATCAATCAACGTAGAGATATTCCTAAAAAGTATCCTTTTATCATGCATGAAGATGAAAAGGAGTTGTTGAAAAAGTATTTAAAAAACGCACAAAATTATCTTGAATTTGGATTAGGAGGAAGTACTATTTTCGCTTTAATACATTCTAAAGCTAAAGTTATTTCTGTCGATACGAATGAATCTTGGATTGCAAGTATGATGAAATATAGAATAATAAGAAAAAATATTCCATCTCGTCTAGAGATTTTATTTGTTAATATTGGTCCGACCAAATTTTGGGGGTACCCTATTAATAATGAGAAAAAACATACATTCGAGCGATTTTCTAAAGAAGTATATGAAAAATACCCAGATAATCTATATGATTTCGTTTTAGTAGATGGTCGTTTTAGAGTAGCGTGTGTATTGCAAACAATAATTTCTCAAATAAATAATAAGAAAATTATAATTGCTGTACATGATTATTCTTTTAGAAAAGATTATCAGATAATTGAGGAATTTTTAGAAATTAAAGAAAAAGTAAACTCTTTATATATTTTTGAAATGAAGGAAAATATTGATATTGATGTAGTTAATAAAATATATAATGATTATAAAGAAATTACTGATTAAGTTATGAAATTTTCTATCCTTATAGCGCACTATCAGAATTGGGATTATTTTCAACAATGTTATCAATCGATTCAAAATCAGACGTATAAAGATTTTGATATTATCATTGTTGATGATTGTTCGAAAGATGATTCGTATCAAAAGCTACAAGAGTTGGCGGCGCTTAATCCGGTTATTCAATTGTATCAGAATCAAGAAAATAAAGGAGTTGGATTTACCAAAAATCGGTTGTTGTCTTTGGCAACGGGAGATGTTTTTGGGTTTGTAGATCCGGATGATGCATTGGAAAAAACAGCGTTAGAAGAAATGAAAAACACTTACGATAACAATCTTTCAATTGTTGCGGTTTATTCTCAGATGATGTTGTGTGATGATGATTTACAGCCACTTCGTCCTTTCGAACGAACTTCTAAAATTCCTGCCAATGATCAATTGTTTGTGAATATCAATACTTCAATTGCCCATTTTTTTACATTCAGAAAAGAAGCATTTCAGCAAATAGAAAATATTGATATAAGCTTGAAATCTGCTGTAGATCAGGATTTGTATTTAAAGTTGTATGAAGTTGGTCCGTTCTGTTTTTTACCAAAACCTTTGTACCTATATCGATTGCATGAAAAAGGAGTTTCTCAGCAAAAGAATAAAGGTGCTGCAAAAGATGATTTCAAAAAAGTGATAAGAAATACTTTAGAAAGAAGAGGAGTAGAAAAATTAGAAGGAAAATTGTTGATGGATTTATCGAATGATGAGGTGTATCAACTCTTATCGAAAAGAGAAAATTCATTGTTCAAAAAACTTCAACGAAAAATAGGCTGGTAATATGGAAATTCTTATCAAATCTTTCAATCGACCACATTATCTCGATCGGTGTTTGCAGTCGATAGAAAAATATGTTACCGGATACGATTCTATCACTGTCCTTGATGATGGTACACCTGCAAAATATCTGGATCGAATCAGACAAAAATACCCGCATATAGAAATTCGATTATCCAAACAATATGAACAGAAATCAGAATCCATTGAAAATCATCGTTTTGATACGGATAAACTCAACGGATTTACGATTCCGACCGATTTATGGGTGGACGCCGTGCAGCGAACCAAGTCGTATGTATTGGTGACCGAAGACGATGTGTGGTTTACAAAAAAAGTATATTTGTCGGCTTTGGTAAACGAAATGCAAAAAGATAAAATAGGTTTGGTGAAATTGGGTTGGCTCGGCAATGCAACAGATGACGAAAATTTAACAATTTCTTCTTTGTCAAAAAACTTAGACCGAACAATTCCTAAAAAGCTTTTTACTGCTCCCGAATTTTTGATGGATATTTATATGTTCAATCGTTATAAATTTTTCTCCCTTTTGTATCGCTTGGGGTTGGTGGATAATGATACGAAACGAAAATATTGGGCTTTGAATTCTATCTTGATGGGATTGTACCATAGAGATTATTGGTTGTATATTTGGAAAGATTCTGTAAATCAGTTGAATGAGAAAATACAATTGCGCAATGCGGCGGTTTATTATCATCAACACAAAAAAAATAAAAACCTTTTGTGTAGGACCAAATCAGAGGTAATGCAAACGACTTTTCGTTCGACTGCCTCGGGGGTTTATCATGATTATGGAATCGATTTGGATATCAATCGAGTGAATTTTATTTTGAATGAAGCTTGGTTGAATCATCAATTGGATGCGATGGAAAACTTTCCGAAAGACTTTTCAGATCATCAAATACAACAATTGTTAGAAAAAGAAAATCACCCTGATGCTCAGTTTGTGCAATGGAAAAAATGGACAGAACATTTCAAGCAGCAATACCGAAATTTAGGGGCAAACGTTAATACTTAAAACCTATATTATTGAAATCTATAACCAAACTAACTGCTCTTTTACAATTGATGCGTGTGCATCAATGGGTGAAGAATTTATTTGTATTCTTACCTATATTCTTTGCTGCAAAAATACTCGATGTCGAACTCTTAGGTAAATCTATTATTGGGTTTATTGCCTTCAGTTTAGTGGCGAGTAGTGTGTATATTCTCAATGATTATATGGATATTGAGGCAGATCGCTTGCATCCTGAAAAGAAAAGTCGACCCTTGGCAAGTGGTGTTTTAAGTAAAAAAATAGCTGTCATTTTATTGTTCTTTTTGCTATTCTCTTCAGTCACGTTGGTTATGGTGATGGGCAATTGGAAGGTATTGTTTTTGTTGTCTGTTTATTTTTTTATGAATATCGGCTATTCGATGGGGTGGAAGCATATTCCACTACTCGATGTTATGATAATTGCCTTTGGTTTTCTGCTGCGAGTTTTGGTAGGAGGATATATAACCGATTTACCCGTTTCTGATTGGACGGTGATTCTTACTTTTTCTCTTGCACTTATCATGGCTTTGGGGAAAAGACGTGGCGAATTGATGAATGCAAATCTTACCGGAAAAACCAGAAAATCATTAGAAGGATATAGTATAGAATTTCTCAACGTTACTTTGGGAATGGTTTGTGGAATCACCATCGTTTTCTACATTATGTTTGTGTTGTCAGACGAAGTGCAGAATCGTTTTCATCACTATGTTTTTCATACATTTATCTTTGTCTTTTTAGGGGTTTTGCGATATTTGCAACAAACAATGGTTTTCAACGCAACCGAATCGCCAACCAAAATGGTGTACAAAGATCGCTTCTTGCAAGTGATTCTTTTGCTTTGGGGGTTGGCCTTTACGTTTTTAATCTATTTGAAATAAAATGATACAACCAACTAAAAAACAAGTGAGTAATTGGGGGAAATATCCTGAAATTATTAGTGCAGAATATACCCCACAAACAAGAGAAGAAATACAAGAAGTTTTAGCCCAAGAATCGACCATCATCGCTCGTGGTAATGGACGTTGCTATGGAGATGCTTCTTTGCAAGATAGTTTACTTTCGACCAAAAGATTGAATTATTTCATTGATTTCGATAGAGATAACGGGATCATCGAATGCGAATCGGGAGTCCTCTTATCCGAAATTCTTGAGGTGGTCATCCCAGAAGGTTTTTTTATTGCAGTGACACCCGGTACAAAATTTATTACAGTAGGAGGAGCGATAGCTTCGGATGTTCACGGTAAAAATCATCATATTGATGGATGTTTTTCAGAACATGTTCTTTATTTTGATTTGATGATCGAAAATGGTGAAGTACTTCGCTGTTCGAGAGAAGAAAATACCGCTCACTTCTGGGCTACAATTGGAGGCATGGGGCTTACGGGCATTATTTTGTCTGCTCGGTTTCAACTCAAAAAAATAGAAACAGCCTACATACAACAAGAAGCAATACAAGCCAAGAACTTAGACGAAATGTACCAATTGATGGACGATTCGGAAAGTTGGACGTATACTGTTGCTTGGATTGATTGTTTACAAAAAGGTAAAAATTTAGGCAAAGGATTATTGCTTCGTGGTGAGCATGCTGTGCAAAACCAATTGTCAGGAAAATTATATGAGCAACCTTTGGCTGTAAAAAAGAAATTTCATCTTAACATACCCTTCAACTTTCCGTCGTTTGTTCTCAATCCGTGGTCGATTAAAATCTTTAATTTTCTGTATTATCATAAACAACTCAAGAAAAAAAGTGGACAAATCATTGATATTGATTCGTTTTTTTATCCGTTGGATGCTGTTTTTCATTGGAATAGAATTTACGGGAAGAAAGGGTTTATACAATATCAGTTTGTTATCCCAAAAGAGAATGGAAAAGAAGGTATGCGCAAAATTTTAGAAACGATTGCCAATAGTGGGAATGGTTCTTTTTTGGTGGTACTAAAACTTTTCGGGCTTAATAATCCACAAGCCTATAACTCGTTTCCGTTTCCGGGTTATACACTCGCGTTGGATTTTAAATTGAACAAAGATTTACCACATTTGGTACAACAATTAGATGCTTTGGTAAAGGAATATGGTGGTCGAATTTATCGAACCAAAGACGCAATGTCTGATGCAGCCTTAACCGATTATTTGCAAAATACGGAGTCGAGTAAATTCGACTCTCTTCAAAATCAACGAATTCATCTCTTTAAAAATAAATAAATCATGGTAGTTATTGGTCCAAATTCGGATGTGGCAAGAGCTTTTGTCGAAAAAATATTGACAGAAGGAGAACGATTTCCGATGCTCTACTTATTGACTTCAAACCCTAAACTGACCGAAAAGTTTGCGCAACATATCGAGGTGAAATACAAACAAAATTGTCAGGTGCAAGCAATTGATTTACGGCAGGCAAGTGATTTTTCTTTTGTAGATGAGATTTCATCTGACTTGGTTTTTTGTGCGTCGGGTTTTTTGGGTAAAAATTCGGAAGAAGGTTTGTTCGATGATCAAAACTCGAACAATATTATTGCTATCAATTACGCGAACTTGGTTGTTTTGCTTAATCATTTTGCTCAGCAAATGGCCGAAAAAGAGAGAGGGACAATCATTGCTTTGTCTTCTGTAGCTGGAGAAAGAGGGCGTCAAAGTAATTTTATGTACGGAAGTGCGAAAGCGGGCTTTTCGACGTATTTGGCAGGATTACGAAATTATTTATTTGCCAAAAAAGTACATGTACTGACGGTGATACCTGGTTTTATGGACACGCAGATGACCGCAAATATAGAAACGCCAAAACCTCTGACAGCTTCGCCACAGCAAGCAGCGAACAGTATTTATCGAGCTTATAAGAAAAAGAAAAATACAGTTTATGTGAGTTTTGTTTGGAGATATATTATGTTGATAATAAAATTGATTCCAGAATTTGTGTTCAAACGTATGAAAATGTAAACGATGAAAAGAAAACTTTATTTATTCGATTTTGATGGTACGTTGACCAAAGTTGATTCTCTGTTCGATTTTCTGAAATTTAGTTTTCCTACCGAATACAACCGAATTTTTAGGAAACATTTCATTTCGTTTGTTCTGAGCAAACTGAAAATTACCGATACTGCCAAAGCCAAAGAAGCTTTTATTGCTGATTTTTTGCAAGGTAAAAGTAGAAAAGAGATTGAACAATTGGCACAAGCCTATTTTCAGGCAAAAAAAGATGTTATTTTTCATGATAAGGCGAAAAAGTATTTAGAAGAAATCCATAATTATCACGATAAGTTTATTGTGTCTGCTTCGCTTGATATTTGGTTAGAACCTTTTGCTGATTATTTTGGTTGTGGCTTAATTTGTACACAAGCCGAGTATGATGAACGTGATGTGTTTACGGGTAAATTTGCGTCAGAAAACTGTAATTATCAACAGAAAAAAATCCGAATAGAGAAAGAAATTGATTTGTCACTTTATGATGAGATTTTGGCTTTTGGTGATACCAAAGGCGATGCTGCCATGTTGAGTTTGGCTACAGAACCGCATTTTCGTTTTTTCGAATAAGGATTCATACCATAAACTTCTAGAAAGTTGTTATCTATAGATTGAGAAATAAACTTAGGTATTTAGTAAACTTTTCAACGAGTAGTTTGATTAATTTTCACAGTTTATTTGGTTAATCTTTTTATAGAATGCGTAAAAATAGTTACTTTTACACAAACCTAAACATTGAAAAAGAAAATTCTCATTCGCATCGGATCGTTGCGGCATGGTGGTGCCGAAAAAATGGTGGTGAGTTTACTCAATCAATTGTCGCCAGAAAAATATGAGGTCGATTTATTGATCAATATTCGCTTTGGCAAATACCTCGATTTTGTGCCTTCATGGGTCAATCTTGTTTGGTTAAACAAAGGAGAAATCATCGAAACCAACCGTTGGTACGAGATTCCGATCAAGGCTTATCGTGTTCTGTATCAGGCTTTTTATAATCGAAACCTGAAATTACTTTATAAAACCAAGCTTCGTAATAAACAATACGATGTAGAAATAGCTGCCATTCAGGGGGCTGCCGAATGGATTTTGAATTCGCCTAACCAATCGTCTAAGAAAATTCTTTGGATTCATAACGATCTCAGTAATTTCCCAGAATATACAGAAGAGAAAATTCAACGATTTTTTGAGTTTGATCGGATTATGGTTATTTCGGACAAAATCCAACAATGGATGCAAGGTTTTGCTCAGAATGAAGAACACAAAAAGAAAATTGTTCGGATTTATAATCCAATTGATACCGAAGAAATTTTAGCACTTTCTAAAGAAAAAGTAGAAAATCCCTTTCAGAATTCTTACCCGATTTTTTTGGGTGTAGGAACGGTTTTCAATCAAAAAGGATTTGATCGACTTCTAGAAGTTCATCAGCAATTGATGGAAGAAAAGATTTTTCATAATGTCATGATCGTCGGCAATGGGATTGATTTGGATAGGTTGCAAGCTTTGGTTATTGAAAAAAAACTACAAGAAACTTTTAAGTTTTTAGGATTTCAAACGAATCCGTATCCGTATTTCCAATTGGCTGATTTCTTTGTGCTTTCTTCTCGTTATGAGGGTTATCCTACCGTACTTTTCGAAGCTTTTGTGTTGCAGAAACCTATTGTTGCAACTGATGTTTCGGGCGTTGTAGAAATTTTAGAAAATGGGCGTTTAGGAAATATTGTAGAAAACAATGAAAACGGAATTTATACCGGAATGAAAGCTTTGTTGACAGATGCTGAATTGGGCAAAGAATACCAAAAAAATATACAACAAACCGAATTGCCTTTTACGTTAGAGAAGGCTGTGGCTGGAATAGAAAAGATTATCAATGAAAATGAATCTGCATGAAAACTGTCTTTTTTATTCTACCCAATCTTCATCAAGGAGGTGCAGAGAAAATTATTACAACCATTTGTAATGAGCTCGATCGGAAACAATTCAACCCTGTATTATTACTTTTTCAGAAAGAAGGGCCTTTTCTCAAAGATCTGAAGCCAGATGTAGAAATCATAGAACTGAAAACGAAGCGTATTCGCTTTGCTATTTTTCCGATTTTACAAGAGATTTACAAACGAAAACCATCTATTGTCTTTTCGGGCTGGGGAGAGATTTCAGCGTTTTTATCTTTTTTTATTCCGCTTTTTCCGAAAGTGAAATTTGTTTCAAGGGAAACGAATGTGGTTTCTAAACATGTCGTTCGGAAAGAAATCTTATTTTTTTATAAGTTTTATCATCGTTTTGATGCGATTATTGCTCAAAGTGAAGATATGCGTCAAGATTTGATAGAAAACTTTCATTTAGCCAAAGAGAAAATAATCAAAATTCATAACCCTGTTGATTTCGAATTATTGGATCAGAAACAAAATCAACCCATAGAATTGCCTTTTTCATCCAACCAAAAAAATGTCATTGCCATTGGAAATCTTACAGCGCGCAAAGGTTTCGATTTGTTGTTGAATGTTTTTGCAGAATTAAAAAACACACCTATTCAACTTTATATTTTAGGAGATGGTGTGGATAAGGAAAAACTCGAACAACAGAAAGAATCGCTTGGTCTAGAAAAGGTACATTTTTTAGGTCATATAGAAAATCCGTATCCGTATTTAGCGGCGGCAGATTTATTTGTTTTGTCTTCTCGATACGAAGGTTTTCCTAATGTTTTGCTCGAAGCGGGTGCGTGTGGCACGTATGCTTTGTGCAATGATTGTTTGGGTGGAATCAATGAAATCATACAAAATAAACGCAATGGAGAAATCGTTGCGATTGAAAATACAAAGGCGTTTGCTGAGCGAATTGTTCATGTTTTGGATGAAAGACATGATGCGTCGAGCATACGAGAATCGATAAAAAGTAGATTCGAAAAGAATTTAATTGTTCAACAATACGAAGAAATTTTAGCAAAGTTGTGAAGCATCCTACCAAAATATCAGTGATTGTGCCGGTGTACAAAACCGAGGAATATTTGCGTAAATGTTTGGATTCTTTGGTGGCGCAAACGTTGCATGAGATAGAAATTGTGGTGGTAAACGATGGGTCGCCCGATCAGTCGCAAACGATTATTGATGAATTTGTGGCGAAAGATGAACGCGTGAAAAGTTATCAGAAACCAAATGGAGGTTTGAGTGATGCAAGGAACTTTGGGATAGAAAAGGCAAGCGGAAAGTATTTTGCTTTTGTGGATTCGGATGATTTTGTCGATGCTGAAATGATGCAAACCTTGTATTCTTTGGCCGAAAAACACAAGGCTGAAATTGCTTTTTGTGATTTGGTGAAAGTGAATGAAAAAGGTGAGGAGTTTCGCGATTTGCAACAATCGCCGCAATTGCCGGAGAAAATTGTGTTGGCTGAAGATTTTACACTTTTCGGAGAAATGTCTTGTTTTGCTTGCAATAAGATTTTTGATAGAAAACTTTTTGATCAACATCGGTTTGCGCTCGGGAAACATTTTGAAGATATAGAACTGATTCCCAAATTGGTTTTGGATTCTACGATAATTGCGAAAGTGAATCAAGCTTTTTATAAATATTTCGAACGTGATGATTCTATCACAAAAACCCATACCGAAAAAGGGTTGGATATGTTTTGGGCCGTTGAACAGGTAACGAATTATTTTTACGGAAGTCAATACGCAGAACGAAAGCAAGATTTAGAAAGATTTCAGATTTTTCAGGGATATTATTCGTATTTGGGTTATGTGGCGTACATCAAAGACCGAGCATTAAAATCAAAAATGATTGATGAATTGATGATTTTTTTGAAAAAATATCATTTAGAATTGAATAAAATTAAACATTTACAGCGTTTCGGAAAAAATTATATAGTAAGTTTGCCTTTGAAGAAAAAGGTGTATTACCGACTTTCTTTTTTTAACCTAAATCTACTGAAGAAAATTTAATGAGTTTAATATACTACATCATAATTTTTCTTTTGGCATTCGGCTCTATTCAAGAAGTATCGAGAGATCAAAAGTTGGATAAAAGCTACTACCAATTAACCCTTGCTGTGATGATGCTTACGGCTGGTTTGGGCTTTAATTTAAGTCCCGATTGGTTGGCGTATTACAACGCTTTTTATGCGTCCGGAGAATTGTTGTATTTGTCGGAAGTTCCCATGTTTGCCAAAATGGTAGGGATGGAAAGTGGTTATGTTTACATGAATCGACTTTTCTATAAGTTAGGATTTGATTTCGGTATTGTGAGTTTGGTGTTGGTTATTATCTCTCTTTCTCTAAAGTTTTCTACCCTGAAAAGATATTCTGCTTATCCTATGTTGGCGCTATTTATGTATACTGTACCAAACTTTTTTTTTGAAGAACATATACATATCCGTCAAGGGATTGCGACGGCAATTTGTTTATATAGCGTACGTTATGTGCTGGATCGCAAGTTCTGGAAATTCCTGCTTTGTTTGGTGATAGCCTATCAGTTTCATCAATCGAGTATGGTTTTTTTCTTGGCTTATTGGTTGGTAAGAGTGCGAATTTCTACTCCATTAATTGGAGTATTTGTAGGAATTGCTATTGTAGCAAATTATACTGGTTTAACTTCTGTTATTGATGCAATTATGGAGGTTATGCCAATCGGACAAGAAAAGTTTGAGGCATACGAATCTGATTTATATAAGTCAGGAGGGGTTGCAGTGGGGGATATTGTAAAAATAATTACCGTTGTCCTTATTATGATTTATAACAAGGCCGTTGAACACGATAAAAATTATATCGCTTTCAGAAATTTATTTCTGATGGGAGTGATGTTGTATTTCTTTCTTGGAAAAGGAATTTTCGGAATTCGGTTACCGGGTTATTATTTGGTATTTCTTGGGTTGGTTGTTTGTACTATTTTGTATAACATTAAAGATCGTGTGTTTGAGAAAAACTTGGTGTTTTATACCTTTTTTTGCTACACGATAGCCTTATTCTTTTGGTTCCAATTAAAACAAGCACACAAAACAAATTTTAATAATTATTCGACTATCTTTAGTTCCGAATCAAATTACGGATTATGGCGTTAGTATCAATCATTACACCGGTTTATAATTCGGAAGCGTATATTTTAGAAGTATATGATTCGATAAAAAATCAGACTCATACACAATGGGAATGGTTGGTAGTAGATGATTGTTCTACCGATTCTTCTTATCAAATACTTTTATCGATTGATGATTCACGCGTGAAGGTTTTGCAATTGCCTGAAAATTCGGGCGCTGCAGAAGCAAGAAATTTAGGTCTGAAAAATGCGCAAGGAACCTATATTTCTTTTTTGGATAGTGATGATTTATGGTTGCCTACTTTTTTAGAGAAAACCATTGCTTTTCTACAAGAAAATCAAGAAGCTTTGGTTTATACTAATTACAAAAGAGTTGATGAAAATTTGCAGCCTATTTTAGAGGATTTTGTAGCCGTAGATTACGTAGATTTTAATCGCTTGCTATACAATTGTCCGATTTTTTTATGTGCTTCTGTTTACGACAGAAGAAAAGTAGGAGATATACAAATACCTAAAGTAGATCTGCGAGAAGATCATGCTATGTGGTTTTTGATTCTGACCAAAATAAACTATGCGCGCGCGCTGAATGAAGCTTTGGTGGTGTACAGAATACGAGAAAACTCTGTTTCACGTGATAAGGTGAAAATGATGTATAAACAATACGATGTTTATCGAAAATATTTAAAATTGAACCCACTAAAATCGGCATATTATACCTTTTGTTGGGCACTAAACGGACTGAAAAAGTATGGAAGGATTTAGGATTTTAGATTACTTATATACCTTAAGTTTATCTCCAATTTATACCAATATTATTGGGGCATTCTTGGTGGCTTTATCGATCACTCTTATCTCTATTCCGAAAATTATTCGAGTAAGTCATCGTAAACAATTGATGGATGAGCCTGGGATTAGAAGCTCGCATACACGAAAAGTTCCTACCCTTGGAGGGGTGGCAATTTATTTTGCATTGGTTATTTCTTTTTCGATTTTTTCGTCAGAAATCAACTATAATTACTCCTTTTTCATGTCATCGATTACGATTTTATTTTTTATTGGTCTGATGGATGATTTGTTGGTGGTAGCTCCAGATAAGAAAATATATGCACAGCTAATTAGTTCATTATTAATTATTTTTGGTTCTGGGATACAAATTTCAACTTTCGGAGGTTTGTTTGGAATCTATCAAATTCCTTATTTAGTAAGTGTGATTCTTACCGTTTTAGTGTTTTTGATTTTGAATAACTCCTATAACCTAATCGACGGTTTAGACGGGTTGGCAAGTTTCATTGGGATTATTATCTGCTTTGCATTTGTGGTGATTTTTTTCCGCTTGTTCGATTATTCTGCTGGTACTTTGGCCGTTTCTTTACTGGCTGCTTTGCTTGGTTTTATTCGGTATAATTTATCAGAACGATATAAAATTTTCATGGGCGATACCGGTTCGATGGTCGTTGGTTTTGTACTTACTTTTTTACTGATTCGCTTTTTGTTTATCAGTTCACAACCGAATTACTCGCTCAATTCTGCCCCTGTAATTGGATTGTACATTTTTGTCATTCCGATAGTAGATACCGTTTCGGTTATTATTGTACGTTTACGACAAGGTAAAAATCCAATGAAAGCCGATAAGAATCACCTGCATCATCAACTTATTTTTTTAGGATTGGATCATATCAAAACGGGATTGGTATTAGGCGGAATTAATGTTATTTTTATTGTCATTGCTTTCGTACTACGCAGAAGTAATATCAATTTTCTTTTTTTGTTATTTTTAATATTATCAATTAGTTTTGTCCTATTTATATATTATTTAGTGAATCGAAAACAGCAAAAGCTTAACCTATATGAAAAATAAATTATTTCTATTCTTTTCTATGATGTGCGTCTTTTTCTCTTTGCAATCCTGCATCTCTTTAAAAGACTTACAATTGATACAACCTGACGAAAAATTAAAGCTCGATAATCGAGGAATGATTGCCTATAATCGACCTGTGTATCATATTCAAAAATTCGACAATATTGTCATCAAAGTTTCATCTCGTGAACCTGGAAGCATGGGGATATTAAGTGATTTTATTGCTCGAGGTAATCAACAAAATACTAATAACAACACTTTGGGTGGAGTATATGTCCGTGAAGATGGTGCAATTGAATTGCCACGAATCGGAAAGATTCATGTAGAAGGACTTACATTGGCTGAAGCCCGTGAAAAAATTAAATCAGAATTTTATAAAATTTACACACCCGACGGAACTTTTATCGATGTTGATTTGGCTGGGATAGAATACACGATTGTTGGAGAAGGAGTCAACGGAAATTTTACAAGTAGAAAACGAGATTTCAGTATGCTCGAAGCCTTGGCAAGTACCGGTGGAGGAACAAATAATATCTACTCTGACCTGAAAAATGTTCGCGTGATCAGAACAACTCCTTCGGGAACACAACAAGTTTATATTGATATGACAAAAGAATCGATCATGAATTCTGAGTTCTTTTGGGTACAAAACAACGATATCATCGTTGTTAATCCACGCAAAGAAAAAGTGTGGGGGGTAGGTCTCAATCCATTGTCGGTCGTAACGACTGTGATGGGTGTATTGGCAACCGTTTTGGGTGCGTATTTATTTTTTGATAAACTTTAACCAATATGCAACAACATAACACAAATGACCCCAATTCTCAGAAAGACAAGAAAATATCGCCTCTTGCTTTTGATTTCGAGCGGTTAATTCCTCGATTAATCAATCATTGGCCAATGTTTATCCTTTCTATTGGTCTTGCATTGGGAATTGCTTTTTATCTCAATAGTTGGTATTTTAATAACCTTTATAAATCTTCTGCGACTTTTCGCATCGGCTCGGGTATCAATAATTCGAATACCATGAGTGCCTCTAATTCGATTAACTTCATTTGGGGTGGATCGAATAACCGGGTACAAACCTTATCGTATGTGATGTCATCGAGAACACATAACAATTTTGTGGTGAAAGAAACCGAAGGTTATGTTTATTATTACGAAGAAGGAAAACTGAAAAAGAAAGATTCGTATAAAACAGATGCGCCTTTCAATGTAGTGGTGGATACGGTTCATACCCAAATTATCAACCAAGAAATTAGCGTAGAACCCATCAATGAATATTCTTTCCGCTTGAAACAAGCGAGTAATTCTGGTGTAGGAAAAGTGTATAATTACGAACAAGATTCGCTGTATGCTAAAAACTTGAATATCGAATTACCGGTTGAAGCGCGTTATGGGCAGTGGATTTCGGGCAAGAATTTCCGATTTAAAGTTAATCGTACCAAAAATCCGTATTTCGAAGGAAGCAATTATACTTTCAAGCTCGTTTCGCTCAACGAAGCGATTCAACGTACTTCAAGTAGTATCTCGATAACGCCTGTACAAACTGGCGCCAATATAGTTTCGGTGAGTAAAACGGCCACCAACCTCAACGAGGCTGTAGATGTCATCAATACTTCTCTTAAAGTTTTGATTAGAAACGAAATGGCCGAAAAGAACTTGGCAACGATCAAAACCAAAGAGTATTTACAATCTCAGCTTGATAAAGTAAAAATAAAACTTGATAGCGCTTCTCAAAATCTTACCGATTTACAAAAAAGAGAAGGGATTTATGATTTTGGAAGTAAAAAAGGCGAGGTTATTTCGTCGATTACTTCTTTGGATCGTGAACGAGTGATGCAAATAGACCGAATCAATGCACTAAATTCTTTGATTCCGAAATCGAATTCGAGTGTGAATAATATGATCGCTCTTAATATTGCTGGGCTTGATGTGCAATATTATATGAATTATGTTGCCGAAATCGAAGCGTTAGAGAACCGCAAGAAAGAGATGTTGTTAACTTATCAACCGCAATCGGAAGAAATTCAGTTGCTGAATCAGCAAATTGCCGAAGCGCGTAGATCAATCGATAATGTGGTGAGCGCTCAACGTCAGAAATTGAATTCGGATTTGCAAGACATCGAACGAAAATTAGGCGAGTTCGAAAGTCAAGCTCAATTCTTACCGCAACAAGAATTTTCTTTCTTAGAAGCGAATCGTGGCTTTGCTATCAATGATGAAATGTATAATAGTCTGATGACGCAGCTCAACGTAGCCGATATGCAAATTGCTTCCAATGTCTCGGATATTTTGATTGTGGATAATGCCAAAAATTTATCACAAGGTCCTATTGCGCCCGATCGAAAACAAAATTATATCATGGCCTTGTTAATCGGTTTGATTATTCCGGTAGTTTACGTAGTGCTAAGAGAATTGTTAGATACCAAGGTAAAAGTAATCAAAGATATTACTTCACGCACCAAAATTCCATTGATCGGAGTAATCGGAAATTTAAGTGGTATGAATCCTTTAGTGGTGATCGATCGACCAAAGTCAGGGATATCAGAAAGTTTCCGTGCAGTTCGCTCGAATCTGAAATTCTTGTTCAAAAAATCTAGCACTCATCCTAACAACAAAACGATTCTTATTACATCTTACATCGGTGGTGAAGGGAAAACCTTTGTGTCGATGAATATTGCATCGGTTTTGGGTGCAGGTGATAAACGAGCGGTTTTGGTTGGATTGGATTTACGCAAACCGAAGATTTTCGATGATTTCCGATTGAATAATCATATTGGGGTTACCAATTACTTGGTAGATGAAGCTGGATTACAAGACATCATTCAACCTACAAAATTGCCGAATTTAGATATCATCACAGCCGGACCAATTCCACCAAATCCATCAGAGTTGATTCTGAGTGCGAAAATGGATGAGTTGATGAACGACCTAAAAGATCGTTATGATTTTGTGATTCTCGATACGCCGCCCATTGGGTTAGTATCCGATTCGTATGATTTGATGAAATTTGCAGATGCAACGCTTTTCATTACTCGATACAATTATTCTGAACGTAATTTCTTGCGTGCTGTACAATCGAGATATGAAGATGGTGAACTGAAAAATATCGGAATCATCCTCAACGATTTCCAAGTGAAAATGGGCTATGGTTATGGTTACGGAAACGAGTATGGTTACGGTATGACCTACGGTTATGGTTATTTTGAAGAAGATGAATATTTCGAAGATAATTTTATCGGTAGGATAAAACGCTTCTTTCGAAACTTCAAAAGACGATAAACCAAATTGATAAAGTATGCTGAAAAGCATTTTCGATAAAACCTTTGCATTAATCCTACTACTTTTGTTGGTAGGATTAATCTTTTTATTGATAATCTTCGCAACGATTGATACGCGACAATTCGGATTGTTTAGACAAAAAAGAGTAGGGCAACACGCAAAACTTTTTACTATTTATAAAATCAGAACTATCCGAACCAAAAACGAGCAAAATCAAATTACACCTTTGGGGAAGATTCTTCGAAAAACAAAATTAGATGAGTTCCCACAATTGTATAATATTTTGATTGGTGAGATGAGTTTCGTTGGTCCTCGACCAGATTTGCAAGGTTACGCGGATGAATTACAAGGCGAAGATCGAATAATTCTACAAGTGAAACCTGGACTTACAGGGCCTGCACAATTGAAATTTAGGAATGAAGAAGAACTTCTTGCGCAACAAGAAAATCCATTGCAATACAATGATGAGGTGATTTGGCCACAGAAAGTAGCGATCAATAAAGAGTATGTGAAACATTGGTCCTTCGAGAAGGATTTGTATTATATCTATAAAACAATCGTATAAATTGTATTATTTACAAAAACAGAAACGCCTTCCGTCGGAAGGCGTTTCTGTTTTATATGTTCTATAAGCTTCTATTTTTAGGTCTGAATAACGCCTAAATTAAAAGGTTTCTCGATGGGTGCATGATTGGCCGCTTCGATTCCCATAGAAATCCATTTTCGGGTATCCAGCGGATCGATAATACCATCGGTCCAAATTCTTGCAGCCGCATAATACGGACTTGTTTGTTTGTTGTATTTTTCGGTGATTTCGGAAAGTAGCTCGTTCTTTTTAGTTTCGTCCACTTCGATCCCTTTACTTTTCAGTGCAGATTCTTTGATTTGCAACAACACTTTGGCTGCTTGTTCGCCACCCATAACTGCTAATTGCGCAGAAGGCCAAGCAGCAATTAAACGTGGGTCATAAGCTTTACCGCACATGGCATAATTTCCGGCGCCATACGAATTTCCGACAATGATGGTGAATTTCGGTACAACTGAATTGGAAACTGCGTTCACCATTTTTGCTCCATCTTTGATGATTCCACCATGTTCTGATTTCGATCCGACCATGAAACCGGTAACATCTTGTAAGAAAACCAATGGAATCTTTTTCTGATTACAATTGGCAATAAAACGAGTTGCTTTATCGGCTGAGTCAGAATAAATCACTCCACCAAACTGCATTCCGTCTTTTTTAGACTTTACAACAGTTCGTTGATTGGCCACAATTCCAACAGCCCAACCATCGATTCGTGCATAAACACAAATTATCGTTTTACCATAATCGCCTTTGTATTCATCATACTCAGAATTATCAACCAAACGTTTGATGATTTCGTACATATCGTATTGTTCGGCGCGAGAAATAGGTAAAATACCGTAAATATCCTCTTCTTTGAGGGCTGGTTTTGCAGCTTCTATCCGATTGAATCCAGCTTTTTCGTAATCACCAATTTTACTCATAATCGATTTTATACGATCAAGAGCATCTTTATCATCTTTGGCTTTGTAATCGGTAACTCCAGAAATTTCGCAGTGCGTGGTTGCACCACCCAAGGTTTCGTTGTCTATATCTTCGCCAATAGCGGCTTTTACCAAGTAACTTCCGGCCAAAAAGATAGAGCCCGTTTTATCAACAATCATGGCTTCGTCACTCATGATAGGGAGATAAGCACCTCCGGCAACACAGCTTCCCATGACCGCAGAAATTTGGGTAATTCCCATCGAGGACATGATTGCATTGTTACGGAAAATACGACCAAAATGTTCTTTATCTGGGAAAATTTCGTCTTGCATCGGTAAATAAACACCTGCACTATCGACCAAGTAGATAATCGGTAAGCGATTTTCCATGGCGATTTCTTGCGCGCGTAGATTCTTTTTTCCGGTAATTGGGAACCAAGCGCCCGCTTTTACGGTAGCGTCATTGGCTACAACAATACATTGTTTGCCAGAAACATATCCAATTTTCACGACAACCCCTGCAGAAGGACAGCCGCCTTCTTCTTCGTACATTCCATCGCCAGCTAATGCAGCAATTTCTATGCTCGGTTTTTTAGGGTCTAATAAATAATCGATTCGTTCGCGAGCCGTTAATTTTTCTTTTGCTTTGTGCGATGCGATTTTCTTTTCACCGCCACCCAAATACACTTCTTTTAATTTGCGTTTGAGCTTGCTTAATTCTAATTTATTGTAATCTTCTCTTTTGTTAAATGTAAGATCCATTTCTCATTTTTGTTTGTGGTTAAAGCTAAGAAAATTTGATCTTATCTAAAAAGAAATCTTCGGCAATTCTGCTCTAATTGTGGGTAAAAAGCAAGAAAGTTATTTTCTAGAGCCGAAAGATGTTGTCGGAGAATTGGTAAAGTATTATCCAAGTGATTCTCAAACTTTGTGCGTTTGCCAATATTGCGTAAGGTGAGCGCAACGCCTTCTAATGAAGCATAATTCTCGAACCAATCGTGCAAAAGTAAATGATGTACAATGTATTGTAGTTTTGGTGGGAAGGTTTGTTCGGAATTTCTAAATAACTGATAACAATTTTGTTTGAAACTCTCGAACGGTTGTGCCACGAAATTCTCCCAATGTTGAATCAAAAAATAATCAAAAATAACATCAATTACGATAGGAGAAAATTTTCCTTGATCGGCATGTAAAAGAGCAGAGCTTTCTTTTACAATAGGATGTGCATCGGTAAAAGTATCAATATGTCGATGCAACAATATCCCTTGTTGTAAGTTGGGTGAGTATTTTTGGTGTTGATTTCCTTTTACTACTTCGCCCAACAGATTTCCTAACTGAAGATTCGGATCGTCAAAAGATAAAACTTGGTGTGCTACGTAGTTCATTTGTTGGTAATTTCTGTACTACAAGTTACGAATTCGCTACAAGTTTATCGAATATTTTAGGATAGAATAAGCGTTATTCTTCGAATAAAAAACTTGTTTTATTAAAGAGGATAGGATATTTTTTATACATTTCTAATTTGAGAGATTCGTCTAATCGCACTGCAAGTTGAAAAGCATTAAATCCTTTTTCTTCCTGATTCAATAAATAATAACAGTTACTTAATTGATACAATAATTCGGCACGATTGAAATGGACCAATCCTTTTTGGACGGTTTCCACAGCGCGAGAAAAATCGCCAATCGCAATCAGTGTTTCTACCATTCCTAACCAATTGTAAAGGTTGAGCGGCTCATACTCCGTTAAGAATTGATAATCTTGTACCGCTTCTTCGTATTGTCCCAATTGAATATTGAGGTAAGCATGTCTTTTTCTGTATTCGGTAACATTCGAATCCAAACCTAAAGCACGATTGAGATAATACAAGGCATCTTGATAGTTTCCTATATTCTCGTAGGTGTCAGAGGCACAAATCCATGCTTTTTCTAATTGCGGATCGTCGTGTATCGCTTTGTGAAAAGCTTGCAAAGCTTTGAAAGGTTGTTTTAATTTTTTATAACATTCGCCAATTTTGATGTAGGTAAATGCAGCCGTATCATCCAAAGGCAAAGTTTCTTCGTACTCGAGAATAGCCGAAGCGTAATCCTGTAATTGCTCGAAACAAAAAGCTTTTTGGGTATAACCCGAAATACTTTGCGGATTGATAATCGTTACAAAATCGAAAGCGCGATGTGCATCTTCGTATTTTTTTTGCCCCAAATATTGCACACCTAATTGATACCAAGCATTCTCATTATAAGGATCTTTGTCGATAATATGGTTGAGAAATTCTATGCATTCATTGGATTGATGAAGCTCTTCGTAACATTGTATGGCAGAATAGAAGGCATATTCGTTTTGAGGATTCTCATCCAAAGATTTTTTAAAATACACCAAAGCAGAGCTCAAAGCATCTAAATTGAGGTATTCGTTCCCGATACAATTAAAAATATAATCGAGTTCTTCATCCCACATCAAGGCTTTTTGATAGAATTGTATTGCTTGTTTTGGGTTGTCTTTTAGACTCCAAAACTTAGCTACAGCCAACAGATAGTCCAAATCATTTTGTGCCAAATCTTTGAGATCCTTAATCATTTCAGCAGCGATAACCAATTTGTCGAGTAAGATATAATACTCTAATTCTTTGATTTGTATGCTTGTGTGGTCAGGATATAATTGATAGGCATATTTTAGGGCTTTCTGTGCATATTCGTAATCGCCAATCTCCAAATAAAAAGCAATGATCTCACACATTTGCTCCGAATCGAAAAAAATGTTTTCATTGTTTTCGAGCATCGCTTCAAATTGCTCTATGAGATCATTGTTCATTAATTCATCATCCATATAATAAAGTTAGTGATATTCTTTTAGATAAACCAAAGGTTTACCAAGAGAGTTTTTCACTATTTACAAAGAGTTTTTTATAGTTTCGATAACCGATTCTGCCAAAGTTTCTGCTTTTTCTTGCGAGGTACTTTCGGTATAAATTCGGATAATCGGTTCTGTATTCGATTTTCTAAGGTGAACCCATTCATCATCAAAATCTATCTTTACGCCATCTACGGTATTGATGTTGGCATTTTGATAATGATTTTGGATGTTTTCTAATACTTGATCAACATCGATTTCGGGAGTTAATTCGATTTTCTTTTTGGCCATAAAATATGCCGGATACGAATCTCGAAGTTCTTTCACGCTTTTGTTTTGTTCTGCTAAATGGGACAAGAAAAGTGCAATTCCGACCAAAGAATCGCGGCCATAATGCAACTCTGGATAAATGATTCCTCCGTTTCCTTCGCCACCAATTTTCGCCTGCAATTCTTTCATTTTTTCTACCACATTCACTTCACCTACGGCAGAAGGCTCATAAACTTGTCCATGTTTTTGGGCAATGTCGTGCAAAGCACGCGAAGACGAAAGGTTAGAAACCGTTGCAGAAGGAGTTTTGCTCAACACATAGTCGGCAACAGCTACCAAGGTATATTCTTCTCCAAACATAGAACCGTCTTCGTTGATCAACGCTAAACGGTCAACATCAGGATCCACAACAATTCCGAAATCTGCTTTTTCTTCGACAACTTTTTTCGAAATATCGGTAAGATGTTCTTTCAGTGGTTCTGGGTTGTGTGGGAAATGACCGTTCGGTTCGCAGTATAATTTTATATACGAAACCCCTAATTGATCTAATAATTTTGGGATAGCAATTCCGCCAGTTGAGTTTACGGCATCGATCACCACTTTGAAATTTTTCGCTTGGATTGCTTCTTTGTTGACCAAAGGTAAATCCAAAATCATTTCGATATGTTCGTCAATTGCGGTTGTATAGTTTTTATATACGCCAAGATCATCAACATCAGCAAACTGAAAAGCTTCGTTTTCGGCAAGATCCAAAATTCTTTGTCCTTCTGCTGCCGAAATAAATTCGCCTAATTCGTTGAGGAGTTTCAGCGCATTCCACTCTTTTGGGTTGTGAGAAGCAGTTAAAATAATTCCTCCATCGGCACCAAGTTTTGGCACCATAACTTCTACGGTAGGAGTTGTCGATAACCCTAAATCGATTACATGAATACCTAATCCAATCAAGGTGTTGATTACCAGTTGACTAATCATTTCACCCGAAATACGAGCGTCGCGACCAATTACCACCGTTAGTGGTTGTTTATTTTTATTTTCTTGTAGCCAAGTGCCATAAGCAGCAGCAAATTTCACTGCATCGATAGGGGTGAGGTTATCACCGGTTTTCCCGCCAATAGTACCACGGATACCCGATATAGATTTTATTAAAGCCATGCGTTTAGTTTAATATTTATTAACCGTTGCAAAGTTACGCTATATAATTGAATTTCTTAGAAATGTTAAAATTTTAAGTTTTAAGTGTTTTTTTCTTTTTAGGTATGTTTTTTGTTTATTACATAATACTAACTTTAAAAAAATGTAAATATGTTAATTTCAACTTTAATATTTGGTTTTATCATGAATATTATTTCATGGGCCATTTTTGGATTAATTGCAGGGGTAATTGCTAAAATGATTTCTCCAGGTCAAGATCCGGGAGGTTTTTTTGTTACCATCATCATTGGGATTTTAGGTTCGATTTTAGGAGGATGGCTAGCTGGTTTGTTTTTCGATATCGATCAAGATAAATGGTCTTTGCAAGGTTTTCTTGTTGCTGTTCTAGGAGCTTTAATATTGCTATTTATCTATAAAAAATTAGCGCGATAAACCAAATTACTACAATAAAAAAAGCCGCGAAATAGTAACATTCACGGCTTTTTTTGTTGATAAAATTTATACTAAATATCTTCAAACTGAAGATCGGTAAAATCATTTGCTAACCCATTATTTTGGGGATTCGAATATTCTTTCTTAGGATTGAAATCGTTCTGATGTTTTTCAGAAATCACCACTTCTCCTTTCTCCTTTAGAACATAGGCGGTTGTTTCGTCTAATAACTCTTTGAAATTAGCGAAATCTTCTTTGTACAAATAAATTTTGTGCTTTTTGTACTGGAAGTTTCCATCGTCTAAAGTATTCTTTTTACTCTCGGTAATAGTGAGGTAATAATCGCCTGCCTTGGTCTCTCTTACATCGAAAAAATACGTTCGGCGTCCTGCTCGTAGTACTTTAGAAAAAATCCCGTCTGTATCTACACTTTCATATTTTTCAAATTCGCTCATGTGTTTTAGGTAATTTGTTTTTAATACTTTATTAACAAATCTAAATAAATTTTAACTAAAAGCAAGGGATTCGAAAGATATTTTAGTTTTCCTTGAGTTGTTCTTTGTATAAGGTAGAAAAATAGTTTTCACTTTCCATTAAATGTTCGGGTGTATCAAACTCTACCACCTTTCCTTCATTCAACACCAAAACTTCGTCTGCATTCTTGGCCGAAGAAATTCTGTGCGTAATAATAATCGCTGTTTTAGAACCGATTTCGGTATTTAGATTATTGAGGATTTGCTCCTCGGTTTCGGTATCCACAGCCGAAAGGGCATCATCGAAAATAAGAATCTGAGGATTTTTTACCAAAGCTCTTGCAATCGAAACTCGTTGTTTTTGTCCACCCGAAAGCGTTACGCCTCGTTCTCCAACAACGGTTTGATAGCCTTCTTTGAAGTTCTTAATATTGTCATGCACCACGGCTTGTTTGGCATAATGTTTTGCTTTTTCCTCGTCTTGTTCATCACTTCCGAAAAGAATATTATTTTGGATAGTGTCTGAAAATAAAAACGATTCTTGTGGTACAAAACCAATCGCCTCTCTTAGGTCGTGTAAATTGAAAGAATCCAAAGGTTTACCGTCCATAAGAATTTCACCCGATGTCGGTTGCAGCATGCGAGCAATCAGTAAAGCAATGGTCGATTTTCCTGAACCTGTTTTCCCGATAATAGCCAAAGTTTCTCCTTTTTTTAGTTTGAAGGAAACATTGTCTAAGGCTTTGATGCCTGTGTTTTCATAAACAAAACTCACATTACGAAACTCGATTTCACCTTCGATTGGGGTATGTTTTTCGGTATGATTGACAATCTCGGAATCTTGATCAAGAAACTCATTGATTCTTGCCATCGAAGCTTCGGCGCGCTGCACAATCATCGTTACCCAACCCAAAGAAGTAAACGGCCAAATCAACATATTAAGGTACATGAAAAACTGTCCGATCACGCCGATACTCAGTGTTCCGTCCATGTATTTCTTCCCACCTAAATATAAAATCACAAGATTACTAAGCCCAACAATGATGATCATCAACGGACCAAAAGCGGCCTGGATTTGAGCCAACGAAAGCGCTTTTTCTTGGTATTGATCAGAACTTACTTCGTATTTTTTCATGATAAAATCTTCGGTATTGAAAGATTTTATAACTCGAATTCCAGCAAAGGTATCTTGTACCGAAGAAGAAATAAGCGATTGTTGCGCTTGTAATATTTTACTTTTTTTATTGATCCGAAGTGCAACTTGATAAATCAATAACGATAAAATCGGTAAAGGTGCAAGGGTATAAAGTGTAAGATCGCGGTCGATTTGCATCATAAAGAAAAACAAAATTACGGTGCGTGAAATTAGATCGATCGGGTACATGATTCCGGGACCTAAATATTGCCGAACCAACGAAACATCTTCGGTAATTCGGTTCATTAAATCGCCCGTTTTGTTGTTTTTATAAAAGGTAAGCGATAGGTTTTGGTAATGATTGAAAATAACATTTTTCAGGTCATATTCTATCAGTCGAGAAGTGGCAATAATCATTTGTCTAGTTCCGATTGTTAAGATTCCTGCCAAAATCTTCAAGCCAATAAAAGCCAAAACTGTCCATAAAAGCCCTTGTTTGAGGGTTTCTATATCGAGATTTCCTTTTTCTTTATAATTGACCAACAATTCTTGAACTGAATTGAGGGCTTTACCAACGTAATTTACCGAAAATACATTGACATAGTTGGAACAAATGATGAGAAAAAATCCAAAAAGGAGTTTCCATTTATAGTTCCACAAGAATTTATTTAATTTCTGTAACGCTTTCACTATACAAAATTACAATTTTACGTACCTTTGCCAAAATTTAGGACGTTATATCATTGAAATTATGTTGGGAAGAAGACAACTTCGAGAAAAAGTAATGCAAACTGTATATGCATACAATAGTCAAGGGTCGGATAGCGATGTGCGCATCATCGAGAAAAATATGATGACAGGCATCGATCAGATTTACGATTTATACCTTTACCTTCTTAATACCATCTTGATACAGAAAGACATTGCGCTTCAGAAAATCGAGGTAGCCAAAACCAAAAACTTTCCAACACAGGAAGACTTGCATCCGAATATGAAATTTGTCGAGAACAAAGTTTTTCATATTCTATCGATCAATAATGAGTTGAACGAATATGTAAGTAAAAACAAGCAAATTAGTTGGGATATTTATGATACCTACCCAAATAATATTTACAAATCTTTGATAGAGAGTGATTTGTATGCTGATTATATGAAAAGTGAGGTACGTTCTTTGGATGAAGACAAAGCATTTATCACGCAATTTTTTGTAGATTTTATTGCCGAAAATGAAGGTTTGCACGATTGGTTCGAGGAACAACAAATCAATTGGGCAGATGATATTCATATTGCCAATACAATGGTGTACAATACGATACAATCTTTTACGGCAAAAAGTGGGGAAACTATCCGACTTTTTAAAGTGTATAAAGACGAAGATGATCAGAAATTTGCACAAGATTTATTCCGATTGACGGCGAAGCATCAATCCCAAACCAAAGAGTTTATTGGCGAGATGGCCGAAAACTGGGAACTTGATCGGATTGCTGCTATTGATTTGATTATTTTAGAAATGGCGATAACCGAGTTTAAACATTTTCCGAGCATTCCTACCAAAGTGACGATTAATGAGTACATCGAGTTGGCCAAGAATTATTCTACCGAAAAAAGTAGAATTTTCGTGAATGGTATTCTGGATAAAGCTTTGAAAAAATTAACCGAATCGAATCAAGTGAATAAATTCGGTAGAGGATTATTTGAAAAATAATTTTGAGTATATTTGAAGAAATAATAAAAGTATGAAAAAAAATAAATTCTTCTTATTAGGTGCTTTTGCAGTTGCGACAGCTTTCACAGCTTGTAAAAAAGAAAGTGCTGCCGATGTGTATACAGAGCAAGAAAAAACAGAAATTGCCGAAAATGTTGTTGATCCAGAAAATGCACCAGTTTTGGTGTTGAACGAATCGAACTTCAATTACGGTGATGTAAAAATGAACCAAGCAAAAGATCATTATTTTGTGATTACCAACGAAGGCAAATCTCCGTTAGTGATTAAAGATGCTAAAGCAACATGTGGTTGTACAGTGCCAGAATGGCCAAAAGAACCAATTCCTGTAGGCGGAAAAGACTCGATCAAAGTTCAATTTACAGCCGGAACTGTTCCTGGAAATACACAGAAAAAAGTAAGCCTTACGACCAATACAGCACAAGGTTTAGAGGAATTTACGATTTCTGCAAACGTTGTAGAATAAGCAATTAAATTATAGAAAATAAAACGAATGACTTTATCAATTTTTTTACAAGCCGCAGGTGAAGGAGGCGGATGGGGAACATTGCTACTTTTTGGTGGAATGTTCATCATTATGTATTTCTTCATGATTCGTCCGACAATGCAAAGACAAAAAAAGGAAAGACTTTTTCAGGACGAAGTAAAAGTCGGTGATCAGGTGGTAACAACCTCTGGTATTCATGGTAGAATAGGACAATTGGCCGATGACCATTTGATCTTGGAAACAGGAGCCGGAAAAATAAAAATGGAACGTTCTGCAATCTCGAAAGAATTGACGATTGCACGTTACAAAACTGCCGAAAAATAAACGAGTTTAATAAGCTTGTAAGAGAAAGTGGAAAACCAATGGTTTTCCACTTTTTTATTGTTGTTATTTGGTAGATTCTTGTCGTACGCGAATCAATTCATCGACCGTTGTGAGTAAAGCGTCGAAGATGTTTTTTTGGTCGAAAGCTGGTTGTAGGGTACTTTCGATTATCTTTTCTTTTATCGAATCTTGAATGAAATTTTTGCTGGTTTCGCCCGTTTGTATTCTCACTTCTTTTTGGGTAGGATTCACGATAACAAAAACAGCATTGGCAATTTCTTTTTTGGTCATATCCCATTGTTCGCCAAGGTTGTGGGCGAAATCATCTATCGTAGAATATTGATAATAATTGGGCACAGTAACCAATAGGATACGATTGTAGGTAAGATTATCGTAGCGTTGCAGTTTATCTTGTAGGATGTTTTTTTGAGTGATGGATAATATCGAATCGTAATCGTTGATATAACCAATCGGTTTCGGAAATCCATCTTGGGGTTTTGTTCTTTCTATGGTTTTGTTATACGCCAATTCTTTTTCATCAACCGAAGGGCGACATCCAAACCAAAAAACAGTACTGAGCAATAAGCCGTATCCTAAATATTTCATATAAAAAAGCCTTATCCAAAGATAAGGCTTCTTGTTTTATTACGAGTTGAATGAATTATTTTTTATTGTTTTTCTTCATTCGTTCTTGTTCAGCTTGCATTTCTTGTGCTTTTTTCATCATGTCTTGCATGCGTTGGCTAAACTTACTTGTTTTCTTCGGTTTTGTTTTGTTTTCTTGAATCATCGCATGGATTTTCTCTTCTTTGATCATTACATTTTTGATATAAAGAACAATAAAAATGTTAATCACATTCGATACTAAATAATACCAAGAAAGTCCTGAAGCATAATTGTTTAAGAATACGAAGAAGAAAATTGGCATAATATACATCATGTATTTCATGAACTGCATATTCGGCATTCCTTCTTGTTGTGGCATATTGTTGAAGTTATCCATCGAACCAGAAACTTTGAAATATACCATCATCGCAACAATATATAAAAGAGCAAAAATACTCAAGTGTCCGTTGAGGAACGGGATGCTTGCCGGAATCTGAATCACCGAATCAAAAGCCGTTAAATCTTCTGCGAACCAGAAAGGTTCTCCACGTAAGTCGATCACGTTCGGGAAGAAGCGGAACAAGGCATAGAAAATCGGAATCTGTAACAAGGCTGGTAAACAACCTGCGAGCGGATTTACGCCTGCTTTTCGGTAAATTTCCATTGTTGCTTGTTGTTTTTTCATTGCATCTTTCGGGTCTTTGAACTTTTCGTTAAGTTCATTCAGCTCAGGACGCAAAACTTTCATCATTGCACTTTGTCTGTACTGTTTGTACATGATTGGCGATAAAACCAATTTTACGACAATCGTCATCAAGAAAATTGCCCAACCATAAGGAACGATTTTCGCTAAAGCTTGGAATATAAATAGGAAGAAATATTTATTCAACCATCCAAGAATTCCCCAACCATAAGAAACGATTTTTTCGAATCCTTTGTCGTTGTATTTTTTTAGATTATTGAAGTCTAATGGAACGAAATCCCATGATAATTGTTGGTTGATTTCTCCTGATTTAACTTCGATCGGTGCACTAAAATTAAATCCTTTGTTGTATTTACTTTTTCCGATTTCGTAATTTTCCGATCCACCTTTTGCGTTTTTCAATCCACCATCAAAAGATAAAATAGAGGCAAAGAATTGTTGTTTGAAGGCAATCCAATCAACACTTTCTTTTTCTTCCCATTTATCAGCGCCGAAAAGTTCGTATTCTACGCTGTTTTTGTCGGTAAGTTTAAAATACGTATGCGACCAATAATGTTCTTGATCTTTCCCTTTTTCTAAACTGTAGGCATCCAAATTCCAATTCAGGACAATGTTTTTGTCATGCGTTACTTGGTGCAATCCTTGTGAACGAATCTGGAAATCTAATCCAAATTTTTCATCAAAAGAATAGATATATTGCAATTGTCCGGCACCGATTTGCGCGGTCATGGTAAGAACTTTGGTCGAACCTTTTTGTTCTTGTTTCGGACTGAAAATAAGTTCTGACGTGTTAATGGTTTTCCCATTGACATCTTTAAAACTTAAATTAAAATGGCTATTGCCATCTTTCACTAAATAGAGCGGCTGTGCATCGACACCTTTTAGCGAGTCGTACGCCAAGTGTTCTTTTAGCTGTACTAATCCAATTTGTCCTCCTTTTCCGTTGACCTGAATTTTTACGTGCTGATTTTCTAAGGTCACGTTTTCCTCTGCCACAAGCTGTTGAGCTGAAACAGAATCGGTAGGGAATTGAGCGACATTTTGGGGTTTCGTCTTATTTTTTTCGGCAGCCTCTTTGGCTAGCAACTCCTGTTTTTGTTTGGCCAATTCTTCTTCAGAAGGTTTGGTCATCCAAAAGTAAGCACCAAATAATATGGCGATTAATACGAAGCCGATGAGTTGGTTAAAGTCAAAGTTTCTCTCCTTTTGCATTGATTTTTTCGTTTAATGAATGATTAAGGGTTGCCTCGATAAATTGTATAAATAAGGGATGAGGTGAGACAACCGTACTTTTGTATTCTGGGTGAAATTGTACACCCATGTAAAATGGATGTTGGTCTAATTCTAATATTTCTACCAGTTCGGTCTCAGGATTAATTCCTGTTGGGATAAAGTTATTTTGTTCGAATTCTTCTTTGAAATCGTTGTTGAATTCGTAACGATGACGGTGACGTTCTTTGATTAATTGCGTTTTGTAAATGGAAGCTGCTTTAGATCCTTCGGTCAATTCGCAAATCCAATTCCCAAGACGCATAGTTCCGCCTTTTTCGGTAACATTTTTTTGGGCATCCATCAGTGAGATAACTGGGTAAGGTGTTTGGGTGTCCATTTCGGTAGAATCTGCCTTTTCGTATCCTAATACATTACGAGCAAATTCTATCGCCATGATTTGCATTCCTAAACAAATTCCTAAAGTTGGGATATTGTTTCGACGTGCATAATTGGCTGCGATAACTTTACCTAATATTCCACGATCACCAAAGCCAGGAGCAATCAATACGCCATGAACTCCTTTTAGTTCATCTGCTACATTGTTTTCGGTTAGGTCACCTGAATACACCCAGCGAACTTTTACTTTCGTGTCTAGCGTTGCACCAGCATGCGTTAAAGCTTCGGTAATGGATTTGTATGAGTCGTGTAGGGTTACATATTTTCCTACCAAAGCAATTTCGATTTCGTTTTTGGGTTGCATAGATCGCTCTAAGAACGTTTTCCAAAGCGTGAAATCGGGTTGTTGGTTGTATGGTAAATCGAGTCCTTTGAGAACGACTTCGTCAAATTGTTGTTCATGTAACAAGAAAGGAACGCCATAAATAGATTCGGCATCCATACATTCGATTACATTTTCTTTTTTTACGTTACAGAACTGCGCCAATTTAGCTTTCACATCTTTTGGTAAATGATGTTCGGTACGCGTAACCAAAACATCAGCTCGGATTCCGCTTTCCATCAAGGTACGGACAGAGTGTTGGGTTGGTTTGGTTTTCAATTCGCCTGAAGCAGAAAGGTAAGGAACCAAAGTGAGATGAATCACCATCGCATTTTTTTCTCCTAATTCCCAAATCAATTGACGAACGGTTTCTATGTAAGGCAACGATTCGATATCGCCAACCGTTCCTCCGATTTCGGTAATAATGATGTCGTAATCACCAGTATTGCCAAGAAGTTTTATTCTTCTTTTAATTTCATTGGTAATGTGTGGGACAACCTGAACGGTTTTCCCTAAATAATCGCCACGACGTTCTTTTTCGATCACCGTTTGATACACGCGCCCAGTAGTTACACTATTGGCTTGCGATGTAGGACGATTGAGGAAACGTTCGTAGTGTCCGAGGTCTAGGTCAGTTTCTGCTCCGTCTTCGGTTACATAGCATTCGCCATGTTCGTACGGATTCAGGGTGCCTGGATCGACGTTGATATAGGGGTCTAATTTTTGGATGGTTACACGATAGCCACGTGCTTGTAACAACATACCAAGGGAAGATGCGACAATTCCTTTCCCTAAGGAAGAAGTTACGCCACCGGTAACAAAGATAAATTTTGGTGTATTTTTTTCCATTGAGCTCAAATCAATGGACGCAAAATTACAAATAAAAATAAGGGTAAAAAAATTGTGGGGAGGAATTTAAAAAAAAAGTGGCAAGCGACCTACATCACACCGCTACAACCGTTTACCTTTGCTACGTTCCCGTCCTGGAGGATTCAACAGGAGCTGGTTGTGTAGGACTTGCCGGTGCAAATATACAGTTATTTTTTGATATAGGAAATCTTCGCAAAAGAAACTTAATAAAATGTTTCTAAGGTGTTGATTTTGAGTTTGAAATTTTTATTATTTTATAATGATTGTAAAGAATAAGAGATAAGACAACTATAACTGCAATACCAAAGATTGCTAATATACCGTATCGAAAGCTCACTTTTTCTTGATAAGGTTTCATTAATGATAGGTCTTGTAAATACAAGGATTGTTGAATTGCTTTTTGTGTATTCTGTTTAGTTTTTTGTTTATAATATGATAAGTTATTTTCGGTCTCAATATATTTATTCCAATCATTTAATCTTAGATATGTTATTACTAATTTTTCTGAAATAGCAATTTTTAAATTATAATTATTCGTTTTGTCTGCAAATTGTTTTGCATTCAATAGGTTTTGTAAAGCGAGGCTATTCTTGTTGTTGGTTAAATAAAAACTAGCTAATCCTCTTAGGGCATATGCAGAGAGTTCATGGTCTTTTATTGTATTGGCATAAAAGACAGACTTCGTAAAGTTTTCTTTGGCCAATTGATTGTCTCTGAAACTCATGTGAGCATAACCTAAGTTTCTATATATAAAACTTTTAGTTTCAATAGCTTCTATTGTGTTTAGAGGTGATATTATCTTTTCAGCTTCGTAAAATGACTTGAGTGCGTTATGATTATTTCCCGATTGTGTTTCTATAATACCAGAAAAATTTTTGTTTTTTGCCAGTTCTATACTTTTGTAATTAGAATCATTAGAACTCATAATTAAAGGCAATGCAAGTTCAAGGTTTTTTTTTGCATCCCTCAATAACCTTAATACAATATATAATCTAGCATAGTGATGATAGATAGAAATTTTCTGTTCATTTTTGGTTGATTTATCAATCTCGAGATTTGCATAATATATTGATTGAATTGCTCTTTGATAATCCTTGTTATGAAAATAAATCTCAGAATACTTTAACCAAAAATCTATTTTTTCTTTTGACGATAAATTTGGTGGTAAAGAGTTCTTTTGTTGTTCTAAAATGCTTATTGCAGTATAGTTTTTTTCGTAAACAGAATTTTGAGCAAATAAATTAAGTGCTAAAAAAAAGAATATATATAAAAAAAAATTAACTTTTTTTGTTTGCATTTTCTAGACTATTAATATAATTAAAGGGAGTATTGCCTGTATATTTCTTAAAGGCATTGATAAAGCTCTTAGTAGAAGAAAACCCAGCTTCATTTGCCAAAACGTCTATCTTATATTTCAAAAAGGTAGGCTTATTAGAAAACTCATCTAAAAGATATCGGATTCGTAAATTATTAATATAATGTTTAAAACTAAATCCTCTATAATTAAATATTATATCAGAAAGGTACCGTGTATTAGTCCCAAATTCCTCAGATAATCTTTTTAGAGTTATCTCTTTGTCAAGAAATTTTTTATTCGCTTCAAATTTATTTAATTCATATAGGATTTTGTGTTCTGTTGGTTTTGGTATATTTCGTTTCTTTTCTACATTTTGAGAATTTATTATTTCAAGAGCTTTAGAATGGAAACGTTCTAATTGTAAAATCTTTAGTTGTTTAACTTTTTTTCTTAAAAGAAAATAAAGACTTCCTAAAACAATAAAATGAATATAAATAACCCAATTTAATAGATTTATCTTTTTTTTATAAAAAAATGCAGAACGCAAATTCATATAGTAATATATTGTTTCATTGACTTTTTCTTTTTCGTTTAAACTAGAATTTCTTAATGCTTTAATTGGAAGTGATAAAGTTTTTAGTTCTTCACTGTTGTCTTGCAATAAATAAATATGTGCAAGAAGTTCGTAATTTTTTAATAAAATATTATTATTTCTGAGGCTTGTAGCAGACTCATTAGTTAAATTTCCATAGTATATAGCTTGAGAGAAATTTTTATTTCTAAAATGATATTTGCTTAATAAATAGTTAGCTTTTGATTGATAATAAACACCAAAATCACCAGAAGAAATTCTTTCTAATTCTATAATGTTTTGATCCGATACGTAATTATCAAGATCAGTTAAGCTTTCTAGGTATAAAAAACTATCATTAGGTGTTTTTTTTTGATAATTAATAGTTTCTAGACTAAAATCTCTATTTGGATTATTTAGCTTGTCTTGATTTAATTGTAGTTGCGAGAAAAATAAGGGATCATAAGAATAGTAATCATTAATATAATCTTCCGAAAAATTTAGAAATAATTGGCTTTGTAAAATTGCTGTTTTAAAATAAGCAGCTGCTATATACCAACTTTTATTCTCTATTTTATATAAATGTGATAGAGCGCCAGCATAATCTCCCAAAAAATATTTTCCTACCCCAACATAAAATTCTCCCTTATCATAATCTTCATTAATTTTAATAAATTCTCCGTCTTTAATGGTTTGAATAGGGTTTATAAATAGTTTTTCTTGATCAATAATTTTTAAATTACTATTCTGGCCAAGTGATTTTTTCACAGGAGAAAAGCAAAAAAAGATAATTAATATGTTGAAACAATAGAACCTCATTCAAAAGTTTAGATTGTTATTGCAAAGGGTTAGTTAGAGCAAATATACATTTTTTTTCAAGCGAGTTTCGTTATATTTGCCAGATGAATCAATTGTCAGCTTTTTTCAAAGATGCCGTGATCTTAATCGCCGCAACTTTGGTTATTTTTTTTGGATATTATATGATTTTCAGTACCAACGGTTCCATTACTGCAAAATCTTTTTATAAAACCTCAATCTTTCTCAATGCCTTTGTTTTGGTGCCTTTGTACGGTGGTTACGCTTTCTACAAAGTTTTCACCTATTCGAAAAGAAAAGCCAAAACAGCAACTAAAGTCGATCATTTGATGACCTTTCGAGAGGGACTTCGAGAAGGATTTTTGCCCTTGTTCTTAGGCGGAAGTGTGAGTCTGATTATTATTTTTATTTTCATGAATACTTCTGGCTTATGGTTACAAGACGTTCTTAAAGATGGTTTTATGGATACTTTTACCGATAATAATGAAGCGAGTATCACCGAGGATATCCAAAAATTACGCGAAGACGAAAATGTGATGGGAATTAACTTGTTCTCTTTCCGAAACTTTTTTGCGTTTTATCCTTTGGTCTTGCTATATTACATCATGATTTCGGGCTTCTTTGCTCAATTTCTTAAAAAACGTTATTATTAATGAAACTTTCGATTGTCGTTCCTTTGCTCAATGAGCAAGATTCTTTAGAAGAACTCTTTAGCCGCATAAAAAAAATATGTCATCAGTACGATTATTCGTTCGAGGTGATTTTTGTTGATGACGGAAGTACAGACGATTCTTGGCAAGTAATTGAGTATTTATCCAAATTCAATACCGAAATTAAAGCGATTCGTTTTCGTAAAAATTACGGAAAATCTCAGGCGCTCAGTGCTGCATTTGCAATGGCGAAAGGTGAAGTTATCATTACAATGGATGCCGATTTACAAGATTTCCCAGAAGAAATTCCGAATCTCTATTCTATGTTGGTTAACAAAAATGCAGACATCGTTTCGGGGTGGAAACAAAAAAGAAAAGATCCAAAACTTACTAAAAATCTCCCATCTAAATTATTCAATTGGGTAGCAAGAAAAACTTCTGGAGTCGATTTGCATGATTTCAATTGCGGCCTGAAAGCCTATAAAAGTGAAGTCGCAAAAAGCTTAGAACTCTACGGTGATATGCATCGTTACATTCCTGTTTTGGCCAAAAATAATGGGTACAATGTTATCTTAGAAAAACAAGTGCGGCATCAGGCAAGAAAATATGGATACTCTAAATTCGGAGCAAGTCGTTTCGTGAACGGATTTCTGGATTTGATAACTTTGTCGTTTATCTCGAAATTCGGAAATCGACCGATGCATATTTTTGGACTTTTAGGTACGTTGATGTTTGTGTTGGGATTCTTATTTTCGATGTATTTAGGATTTGATAAACTACTCAAAGTCTATATTCTCGATAAACCGGCACGCTTGATTACCGATAATCCATTTTTTTATATCTCTTTGACTGTGATGATTTTAGGAACGCAATTGTTTTTGGCAGCATTTTTGGGCGAACTTATCGTAAGAAAAAAATCAGACAAAGCTTTGTACTCGATAAAAGATCAAATCAACGTCTATTAAAATAAATCTAACATTATGAAAAAAATATTTGCGTTTTCTATGGCGACTTTGCTTTTTGCATCGTGTCAATCGAATATTGATGGAGAAGGTCCATCGAACCTAAAAAATGTTTCGCAACTTATCGAAACTGCTCAGTCGGTAGAGGCAAATTGTAATTGTCAATTAACCTTGATTCCTGGAACTGAAAATAAAGTAGAAGTAGAAAGTCATCAAAATATTCTCGATAATTTCACCATCGAAACCAAAGGGAAAACTTTGTTATTGAGCGAGAAAATGCCAGTGGATAAATACAACAATTATCAAGTTTTTGTTTATGTTACTCGAGATCTAAAGGATTTCGAAATCAGTGGTTTAACGGATGCAAAAGTTGCCGGAACACTCAATACAGATAATTTGGCAATTTCGTTGAAAGATCAATCGAAATTAAGCGAAACCTACCTTATTACCAATGATTTTGATCTGAAAGCTCAAAACCAAACCCAAGTCGATTTGAGGGGAACTGCCGTGAAAATGAATTTAAAAGCCTACGATCAAGCGAACCTCAATTTAGCAAATTTCGAAGTGAATGATACCAAACTTGTGGCAGAAAATAATGCACAAATCATTGTAAATTCTAGAAATTCATTGGTAGGAGATGCCAAAGGAACCGCGGTAGTAGAATATTTAGGAAACCCAAGAAAAGACACCAAAATTGCCGATCAAGCGCAAGTGATAAAAAAATAGTACAACATGAAAACAAGTTTAGAAAGAGCTCAGCAATGGTTGACAGAGGCGTACGATGAAAAAACACGCGAAGAAGTAAAAAGATTAATCGAACAAGATCCAAAAGAAATGGACGATTCTTTTTACAAAGATTTGGAATTTGGTACTGGTGGAATGCGCGGAATAATGGGCGTAGGAACCAATCGGCTCAATAAATATACATTAGGTGCTGCAACACAAGGTTTGGCAAACTACATCAAAGAACAGTTTCCGAACGAAGAAAAATCTGTTGCAATTGCTTATGACGTACGACACAATTCAGATTCGTTTGCTCGAATTGTAGCTGATATTTTGACTGCAAACGGAATAAAAGTGTATTTGTTCGACGGATTTCGTCCGACGCCAGAATTGTCTTTTGCTGTCCGACATTTGCATTGCAACGCAGGAATTGTCCTTACAGCCTCGCATAATCCACCGATCTATAACGGCTATAAAGTTTATTGGAACGATGGTGGGCAAATTGTACCACCGCACGATAAAGCTATTATAAAAAATGTGCAAAGCGTTCATCCAGAGGAAATTAATTTTTCTGGTAATGATGAGTTGTTGACTTTTATCGGAGAAGAAATTGATCAAGCTTTTATCGAAGCTGCCGTAGAAAATGCTCGTTTTAATGATGAAGGAAAAGAAGATGTGAAAATTGTTTTTACTACGATTCACGGAACTTCGATTGCCATCACACCAAAAGCATTTGAAAAAGCAGGCTTTAAACAGTTTCATTTGGTAGAAGAACAAAAAGAACCCAATGGTGATTTTCCGACTGTGAAATCTCCAAACCCAGAAGAACCCGAAGCGCTTTCTATGGCCTTAGAATTGGCCGATAAAATCAATGCTGATTTAGTGATCGGGACTGATCCTGATGCCGATAGATTAGGAGTTGCTACTCGAGATTTAGATGGAAATATGGTCTTGCTCAACGGAAATCAAACCAATACTTTGCTTACTTATTATTTACTTGAACAATGGCAAAAAGCGGGTAAGATTACCGGAAAAGAGTTTATTGGTTCAACGATTGTTACTTCAGATATCTTTTTCCCAATGGCTAAGAAATTTGGGGTAGAATGTAAAGTAGGTCTTACCGGTTTCAAATGGATTGCGGATATGATTCGCCGAGAAGAAGGTAAATTGAAATTTATCGGTGGTGGAGAAGAGTCTTTTGGTTTTATGGTTGGAGATTTTGTCCGCGATAAAGATTCGGTAACGTCTTCTTTGTTGATTGCCGAAATTGCCGCTGTAGAAAAAGCCAAAGGTCGATCATTGTACCATAAATTAATCGATATTTATGTTGAGTTGGGAGCTTACCAAGAAGATTTAATTTCTTTAGTAAAACCCGGAAAAGAAGGTGCCGAAATCATACAAGAAATGATGTTGACTTTCAGAGAAAATCCGCCAAAAGAAATTGCGGGTTCTGCGGTGATCAAAATCAATGATTATCAAACTTCTGTTTCTCGAGATCTCATTACGCAAGAAGAAGAACTTTTGGCAATACCGAAATCCAATGTGTTGATTTTTTATACCGAAAATGGAAGCAAAGTGGCTTGTCGTCCTTCGGGTACTGAACCAAAAATTAAGTTCTATTTTTCGGTTCATCATCCGTTAGCTTCTGCTGATCAATACCAAGAAGTGAAGAAAGATTTGTTGGCGAAAATTAAAGTCCTAAAAGACGATTTCACCAAATTATAAAATCATTTATACATAAAAAGAAAGCGCTCGAATCAAAAGATTCGAGCGCTTTCTTTATGAAGTTAATTTAGAAGTTAAATAATTCTTCGATGGTTTTTTCTTCTACCGGAAGACCCAACTCTGCTAATCTTGGCAAGACTTCTTCTCGTTTTCCCATGATTGCAAGGTTCTGATTTTTGGGTACGATGTGTTGCTCGTAAAAAGCATTCAGGTCGGCAATAGTCATTTTTTCGATGGTCGGTAAAATTTCTTTTCGGTAATCGAACGAAATTCCTTTGTCTTTCATCGACATCCAATAAAAGAAAATATCTGCTTGTTGATAACGTTTGCTCGAAATACTTTTTATCAAAGCTATTTTAGCTGCCTGAAACTGAATGGTAGCATTGGGCATTTTGTTCAGAATCGCATTCATACTTTTTATCGCATCCACCATTTTGTCGGGTTGCGTCCCGATTGAAGCCGTTACATAACTGTAATCTTCGGCAGAATTTCCGGTTTCGTAATTGGCTCGAGCCGAATAAGCCAGCGATTTTGCTTCTCGTATTTCCTGAAAAACAACCGACGAAAGCCCGCTGCCGATCAACTCGTTGAACATCATTGCATAAGCAATTTTTTTCGGGTCGAATAAATCATCACGACTAACAAAATTTAGGTCGGTTTGCACCATTTCATACGGTGCAAAATAAATCGTGCCGTTGCTTGCATCTTGTGAGAAAATACGTTTTTCTGGTACTTGTTTCACGGGAGGATGATATTGTTGCTGAAGAAGTTTTTTTACGTGATTCTTGTCCGATCCATACACGAAAATTTCTTTAGGATAAGCCGTGAATCGATGAAGACATTGCTCGAAATCTTTTCGTTCTAATGTAGGAATCTTCTCGGTTTTGTACATGTTTCGTTGACGATTATTCGCGCCATATTTTGCCCACATATACAAAGCATTGTTGATTTTAGAACGATTTTGCATTGCGTTTTCACGGTTCTTAATCAACTGAAATTTATATTCGTTGATCGTTTCTTGATCAAAGGTAAAATGGTACAGTAACTCATCGAATAAATGAAGTGCTTTTTCGAGGTTTTCTTCTAAGCAATTGATCGACAAAATAGAACGCTCGTTTCCGGTTTGATAGTCAAAATCTACTCCATATTTATAACAGATTTTTTTAAATTCTTCGGGCGAATAGTTTTTTGTACCTGCAAACTCCAACATACCCAAAGAGAAACTCAATAAAGCATCATGATCTTTTCCTACCTCGAAAATATAATACACATTTACCAACTCATTATGTGGATTTTCGATATGATAAAACGGAAAATGAGCAATGGTATCTTCTTCAATCACTTGATCAAAATCGATGAATTGAGGTTCTATTGGCTTACTTTTTTGCTTTTTGAAATGGCTAAAAAACTCTGACTCTTCTTTTCTATTTATTTCAATAGGCGTAATGCTTGGACTTTCGACATAATTCAAGGTTTTATTTTCACCTTCTCGCTTGAAAATCGTTACGCGGTATTGATAATTTTTTTGAACAAATTTCATCAATTCGTCTTTGGTGATTTTTTCCATCACATCCAACTCATTCACAACATCTTCCCAAGGTTGATCGTTGATAAAAGAACGATAGAGCGAACTCCCCAAACTACTTGGTTTCACCCAATTTCTCACCCGAGCTTTTTTGTAATCATTGACGACGGCTTGCATCAACCATTCTTCGAAATTTCCGTTTTTGATGTTCTCAATTTCCGCTAGAATCAATTTTTCAACGTCTTCTAAACTTTGATCCGCTTTGGGCGAACCCGCAAAAAGATGCAGAGAATAATCTCTAAAAATACTGCTTCCACTCCCAACAGTTTGTGCTTTTTGTTGTTGATTAATGTTGAGGTCCATCAGGCCGGCAATGCTGTTGTTGAGCATCACATCGAGTAGTTTTAGGTAAGGAATATCGGTAGAATTTGCTCCGTTTAATCGAAAAGAAAACTGAACACGTTCGGCCGAAGGACTATAAACATCTTGAGAAATATTTTGAGTCATCGGCTGTTCTTTTGCCTGATATTGTTGAGGTTCTGGACGTACAGGTAATTGTCCAAAAGTTGCATTTATCGCATCGATAGTTTCCTCGTAATCCAAATCTCCTACCATAATAATCGCCATATTATTGGCAACATAATAGTGATGGAAATATTCTTTGATCGCTCGCATCGAAGGATTTTTTAGGTCTTTCGGACTTCCTAAAACGGTTTGTGTTCCATATTTCGAATCCGGAAATTGAAGTTTCATTAAGGTGTTGAAAATCAGTCGTCCATCGTTGTCTTGGCTTCGATTATATTCTTCATAGACCGTTTCTAATTCGGTATGAAAAAGACGAAGGGCAATTTCAGAAAAACGACAATATTCTAAATCGAGCCATTTTTTTAACTCATTTTTCGGAATCGTATTGTAATAAATTGTTTCGTTGTAAGCTGTATGCGCATTGACTTGCGACGCGCCAATAATCGAGGTGAATTTGTCGTATTCATTCGGCACAACCAATTTAGAAGCTTCATAAGAAAGACGATCAATCTCTTGATAAATCTTCTTCTTTTCTTCCAAATCTTCGGTGTTTCTGTGCGCTTCGAAAAGTTCTTCTAAGCGATCTAAGTATTTTTTTTCTTCTTCCCAATTCAAAGCACCAATTTTCGAATTTCCTTTGAACATCATATGTTCAAAATAATGCGCCAATCCGGTTGCTGTTTCAGGATCGTTGTTCGAACCTGTTTTTACGGCGATATAAGTTTGAATTTTGGGTTCGTCTTCATTTTTACTCAAATACACTTTTAGACCATTATCTAACGTATAGATTCGAGTTTTTGTAGGATCATTTTCTACAATTTGAAAAGGAATTATAGGATTATTTTTCATAAATATGAGGCAATTTTTGCGCCTAAAAAACTAAGCGAAATTCCACCCAATAGGCTGGAAAGGATATAAATAATAAATATAGAATATTGATTTTTTTCTAACAAGACAAGGCTTTCTAAACTGAAAGTGGAAAAGGTTGTGAAACCTCCACAAAAACCAGCAATCAGCAACCAACTGAAAATTGTTTGGGTAGGATGTTTTGCAAAATAGGTAAATAGAATTCCAATCAAAAAGCAACCTAGAAGATTAACAATTAGTGTTCCTGTTGGGAAATCTTTGTGCCAAAATTGCATCATGTATTTGGATAATGCAAAACGCAAAACAGATCCGATTCCTCCGCCTATGAATATGTAGAAAAAGGTTTTCATTTTTGGATATTTTCGTACAAAGCTCGTGCTACTTTTGCTCCGTCCATTGCGGCAGAAATTATCCCACCAGCATACCCCGCACCCTCTGCACAAGGATATAAACCATTGATTTCAGGATGCTGCATATCATGGTTATTTCTCGGGATTCTAATCGGAGAAGAAGTTCTACTTTCAGTTGCCAAAACATTGGCTTCTTCGGTAAGATAACCTTTCATTTTTTTTCCGAACGTCCGGAAACCTTCTCGCAAGGCATTGTTTACTTCTTTTGGGAGAACGTCTGACAAAAGAGCGCTCGTTGTTCCGGGTAAATAAGAACACGGATTGATTGAAGAAGAAAATCGATCGTTCACAAAATCTGTTAATCGTTGGGTAGGAGCTTTTAGTTTTCCACCACCCGCTTGCCAAGCTTTTCGCTCAACCATTTGTTGATATTGCATGCCGGCCAAAGGACCTTCAAACCCATATTTCTTGAAATCCGCTTCGTCAACCGTAACTACCATTCCAGAATTTGAGAAAAATCCATCGCGTTTAGACGGTGACCATCCGTTTACGACCAATTCACCTTCGTCGGTAGAAGCAGGTGCGATGATTCCGCCCGGACACATACAAAAAGAAAAAACACCTCGTCCTAACTCTTGGCTCACCAAACTATAGGATGCAGGAGGAAGAAAGTCGCTTCTTTTTTGAGAAACTTCGCAATGATATTGCGCGGCATCTATTACATTTTGGGCATGTTCTACCCGTAATCCTAGTGCATAAGATTTTGGTTCGATGAGAATTTTCTTTTCATGCAACATCCAATAAATATCTCGAGCAGAATGTCCGGTGGCGAGAATAATTTCCGAAGTTTTAATCCAATCTTTATGGTTGAGTTCAATCGCTTCGATGGCGTTTTGTGAACAGCGGAGATCGGTTAATTTTGTATCAAACAAAACTTCGCCACCACACTCGATAATGACTTCACGCATTTTAGCAATAATACCAGGTAGTTTATTGGTCCCAATATGTGGATGCGCATCGACCAAGATGCGTTCGGTTGCTCCGAAATACACAAACCATTGCAACGATTTTAGGATATTTCCGCGTTTTGTCGAGCGGGTATATAATTTCCCATCCGAATAAGTTCCAGCGCCACCTTCACCATAGCAGTAGTTGGATTCGGGATTCACGATTCCTTCTTTGTTCATGGCAGCCAAATCTCTTCGGCGTTCGCGTACATCTTTTCCACGTTCAACGATAATGGGCTTCAGCCCCAATTCGATTAATTCTAATGCGGCAAATAAACCTGCAGGACCTGCACCGATGATATAAATTTCTCGTTCGTTCTCGACATTTCGTAGTTGAGGTTCGAAAGCAAATTCATCATAAAATTCCTCATCAATAAAAACATTCAATTGCATTTGCGAGACAATGTGTTTATTGCGCGCATCTAGCGAGCGTCGAATGACTTGATAAGCATTTATTTTTTCGGGTTGCACTCGTAATTCTTGTGCTATTTTTCTACGAATAAATTCATCGTTTTGTGCCTCCTGTATCGGAATGCGAAGCGTAAGCTTTTGCGGCATGTTTTATTTTTTAGCTAAATTAGACAAATACCATCAATTGTAGCGATTTCCACTACAATATTAAAAACAATAATGTATTTTTACAGCATGATAAAAGCGGTCAATATTCATAAAAAATATCAAGATTTAGAAGTTCTTAAAGGAGTTACTATCGATATTATGCCTAAAGAAATAGTGTCGATTGTAGGAGCTTCGGGTGCAGGAAAAACAACTTTGTTGCAGATTCTTGGGACTTTAGAAAAACCTTCTGATCCGGTTGCGAATGCTACTTCTGTTTTGATAAAAGGAGAAGATATTACAAAACTTTCTGATGTGAAGTTGTCTAAATTTCGCAATGAAAATATTGGTTTTATTTTTCAGTTTCATCAACTTTTACCAGAATTTACGGCATTAGAAAATGTGATGATTCCCGCTTTTGTACGAAAAACTCCTCGCGCCGAAGCAGAAAAACATGCCAAAGAATTATTGTCGATGTTGGGATTATCGCACAGAATTAGTCATAAACCGAATCAACTTTCTGGTGGTGAACAACAAAGAGTTGCGGTTGCTAGAGCGCTGATTAATAAGCCTTCGGTGGTTTTTGCTGATGAACCTTCGGGGAATTTAGATTCAAAAAATGCTGATGAATTGCATCATTTGTTTTTTAAGTTACGAAACGAATTAGATCAAACTTTTGTCATCGTTACCCACAACGAAGAATTGGCAAATATGACCGATCGTAAACTTGAAATACAAGATGGTTTATTGGTGAAAGAAATTGTGCATTAATCCAAACCAAAAAAAACTTTTCGTCTTTTTCTACCTAAAAAATTAAGGTAGACAAATTATACTTTTCTTATTTTTTATCTTTGTAAGATGACAGAACTCAAAGAATTTTTAGATGAGAAAGTTCGGCAATACAATACGTTAGAGTTTATAGATTCGGATCCTATTCAGATTCCGCATCGGTATTCGCAGAAAGAAGATATAGAAATTGCTGGCTTTTTGGCGGCAACCATCGCATGGGGAAATCGAAAAATGATTATCCAAAATGCAGATAAAATGATGCAGTTGATGGGTAATTCTCCGTATGATTTTGTGATGAGTTTTTCGGATGATGATTTGGATAAGATGCAAGGTTTTGTTCATAGAACCTTCAACAGTGATGATTTGCAATTTTTTATGAAAGCCCTTCGGAATATTTATCAACAACATGGAGGATTGGAAAAAGTTTTTGCACAACATCAAACTTCAACTTCGATGCAAGAAGCTATTTCTGCATTTAAAAAAGTATTTTTCGAGATTGATCATTTGCCACGAACCATGAAACATATTTCAGATCCGATGAAAAATTCGGCAGCAAAAAGACTCAACATGATGCTCAGATGGTTTGTGCGTAGAGATCCGCAAGGAGTAGATTTAGGGATTTGGACTACAATTCCGGCCGCTATTCTATCTTGTCCGCTCGATGTGCATTCTGGGAATGTTGCTCGAAAACTTGGACTTTTGACTCGAAAACAAAATGATGCAAAAGCTTTGAAGGAGCTAGATGATGCCTTGAGGTCAATGGATCCTAACGATCCCGTGAAATACGATTTTGCTCTTTTTGGCTTGGGTGTTTTCGAAGGATTTTAATGAGTTTTTTAATGGAAAATATATCCTTTCCAATCAAAATCCTTTCCTACCCAAAAATACCTTATCCTAAAAGAGAAGACAAGATTTCGGTAGGAAATGAGTAACTTTGTGTATAGAAAATTATGATATGAAAGAATTGAAAGGCATTCAGTATATAGAACGCAAACCTACTGTAGAAACCGAACGTGCATTTTTGTACTTGTTGATTCATGGGTACGGAAGCAATGAAGAAGATCTTTTTAGTTTCGCTAATGATTTGCCGGCAGAAGCGCATATTGTTTCGGTGAGAGGTCGATTTCCACTTATTTATGGTGGATTTGGTTGGTATAGTTTGGATTTTACCGATGGAGTGAAAATGACCAACTTCGAGGAAGGAATTGAGTCGAGAAATGCTTTAGTCGACTTTATTGATGCGTTCAATAAGCAAGAGAATTTAGATGCTTCGAATGTTTGGATAAGTGGTTTCAGTCAAGGAGCGATTCTTAGCTATGCAATTGCGTTATCTTACCCAGAAAAAGTGAAAAATGTTCTGATTTTAAGTGGTTATCCTGAAGAACATTTTATTGATATGAAAGAAGATAGATCAACCTATAAGCACTTGAATTTCTTTGTTTCGCATGGGACAGAAGATGTGGTTTTGCCGATAGAAGGTGCGCGTTTAGGGGATAAATTGCTCTCAGATTTGGGTATAGCGCATGAATATCATGAGTACAGAAGTGGACATGGCATAATACCACAAAACTATTTTGATATGATGACTTGGATCAAAAAAGAATTAGAAACCAACGCTTGAGAATAAAATTTATATAAATTTCACCTCGATAGCGTCGCCATGATATTCTTTGAAATTGGCGTCGTAAAATTCGAGATTGGTATAACGATACAATAAATTAATGAGTTCTTTTTTAAGAATTCCTTTACCAAAGCCATGAATAAGAATCAATCGGATTTGATCCTCGTTCATGGCTTTTTCTATTTCTTCTCGTGCAACATCTAATTGGATTTGTAAGATCTCTGATTGGTTGAGAAGTTGAGTTTTTTCTACTAAAAACTCTATATGCAAATCAATTTCTCGCGTGAGATAAGGTGTTCGGTGCGATTTCCGAAAAGTTTTAAACTTCGGTTTTTCAAAAGGTTTTTCTTCTTCTTCAGACGAAAAATCATACCCAATCGGCTGATCGAGAATCAACTCATTTTCCATAAAAACATAATCAAAACCATGTTCATCCGACACCCAAATTTTGGGTAGATGAATTTTGGTAATCGTCCCTTGGACGTTTTCATCAATGGCTTTTACTTTGTCTCCTTTCTGAAACATTTTAGGGCTTTGTGGCAAAAATATGGATTTTCTGTTAATTAGAATTTTTAACTATTTAAAACTTTGTATTTTTACCATGAAAACCAAACTATGCAATCAAAAACTCAGAAAATAAAAGTGATGTTTCGGCTGCGCTCTTTAGAAATGGGCGGCGTACAAAAAGTGGTGTTGGATTTATTAGAAAACTTACCACGTGAGAAATTCGAATTAAGTTTACTGGTCAATCTGCATCAAGGCGTATTGCGAACAGAAATTCCGAAACATGTTCATTATTATACCATTGTTGGCGGTCGAGAAGAAATGAGTTCATTTTTTCCGATTCGATTTGTACAATTAGTTGCAAGAAATTTACGCTTGCGTTACTATAAAAAGTATCCGAAAAAATTATATAAAAAATTAGGCATTCAACATTTAGATCTCGAAGTTGCATCGAGTTATTCTGAATTAGAAGATGTGTTGAAGTCGCCACTTCCGACCAAAAAAATTGGTTGGTTCCATACCGATATTCGATTTTTAGAGCGTTCGATGGCCAAAAGATTTATCGGTTATATGCATCAGTATGATGTGATGATTTTTGGTGCGAAGCAAACGCGCGATGTCATCAATGAATATTATCAAGAAGTTTTTCCGCATGGGAAAGTGATTTATAATGTGATGGATAAAGAATTGATCGATGAAAAAGCCAAAGAATTTACGGTAGAAAAAAGTAATATTCCGGTGTTTGTTTCGGTTGCTCGATTACAAAAAAGGAAAAATTTCCCGATGTTGATGCGTGCGCATAAACGATTGATTGATGAAGGTTTGGATCATAAAGTTTATATCATAGGAGATGGTGATCAGCGAGAAGTGCTTACCAAATTACATGAAGAATTGCAACTTGATGATCGTTTGCAAATGTTAGGCACCTTGAAAAATCCTTATCCGTATGTGAAGAATGCAGATTTTTTTATCCTACCATCGAAAACAGAATCTTACCCCTTGATTTTGGGTGAAACGCTATGTTTAGGCGTGCCAATAATCAGTACGAATGTGGGTGGAATTAGCGAAATGATTGACGATGAGGTTGATGGTATTTTGATTCAAGCAGACGAAAACGAAATTTATCAGGCAATGCGTCGATTCTTGACCGATCATGAATTGGTTGAACGATTGAAACAAAATGCTCAATCATCCTACCGAAAATTCGACAAACAAAAAATATATTCTCAAGTCACCGAAACCTTCGAAAATCTATATTATGGACACTAAATCGATTACGATAATTACACCGACCTACAACCGAGCGCATACGTTGCAACGGGTGTACGAATCGTTGTTAGAACAGACTTTTCAGGATTTTGTTTGGCTCATAATGGATGACGGTTCTACGGACGAAACCAAAGAGTTGGTAGATGAATTTGTGCAAGAAAAGAAAATAGCGATACAGTATTTTTATCATGAAAATCAACACAAATTTATTACTGTTTTCGAAGGAGTAAAAAAGGTGAAAACACCTTATTTTATGGTGGTTGATTCGGATGATTCTTACCCGAAAACTTCTCTAGAAGTGTTGTTTAATGAAGCTGAACAAATCAATAATCAGGACGAATATATTTCTGTTATGGGCTTATCGCAATACGAAGATGGTAGGATTGTGGGCGATCCATATCCGGGCGATGGTTTTGATGGATCTATTTTCGAGATGCGTTATCGATACAAAGTAATGGGCGATAAATTTGGCATTTTTATTACTAAAACTTATCAGCGATTGTTGGCCGATTTCGATTATTCATCTTACCAAGGAAAAGGTTATGTGCCGCAATCGGTTTTTTACAATACTTATGATGCAGCAGGAATCAAAACTAGGTTTGTGAATAAAGTTGTCAGAACGTATCATTTTGATGTTTCGGATCAAAACTCTGTTTCTAATACACGTTGGACTGGGAAAAATACCTTTGGTTTGATGAAAGGTTATCAATCTTTTATCAATTCTTACGGAAAACAACTTCTGAACTATCCGAAAACGCTCATTAGAAATTTAGTTGGATATCAGGTATATTCGATTATCAATAAAAAGTCACTTACAGAGATCAATGCTGGACTCGATCACTTCAAATTCATGTCGTTACTTTTGTATCCGTTGAGTTATTTGTATTATAAACTAAAATAGAATGAAGCAACGGAACGAAAGAAAAAGAATTTTATTGGTTTATTATAAACTTTTCAAGGCAGGAGGTGTTGCTCGCGTGATGACCAATCTTGCCAATGAATTGGTCGAGCAAGGATATGAAGTCTCTATTTTATTAATGGTAAAAAATACCGATAGTTTTTTCAATTTAGATAAGCGTGTGAAAATAGAGTCGATAGATAGTTTTTCACATTGGGGATTTCAAAAAATCAATGTGAATTTGAATAAATATGCCTCTCGATTACCTTATAAAAATAACATAAAAAATTATGTTTATGATTTTGGTCAATGGCAAATGTTACATAAGTGGATGAATAAATATCATGAAAATTATGATTTGATTATAAGTTGTTGGTATAAGTTATCGTCGCAATTAGCAACTCATAAAAAAGTTAGAAACAAAACAATTGCTTGGGAGCATGCTAATTTTCAGGTTGGAGGTGTTTGGTGGAAAGGTATAATGAGGAGAAACTACAAAAAACTAAAAGCAATTGTTTGTATTAATACAGACTCTTATAATCATTATAAATTATTAAATTCCTCAACTTGGTATATTCCAAATATCATTGGCTTACCATTTGAATCGTATGATTCTATACAAAATCCTCAAAAAGAAAACACATTAATATATGTTGGTCGTTTAGATGAGGATAAAAATGTAGAAGAGTTATTAAAGATACTTGATAATATTAATTTTGAAACGTTTCAGTTTAAAATTATTGGAGATGGACCATCTAAAAATAAAATTGAAAAGAGAATAGAAGAGAACTCTCATTTAAAACAGCATGTTCAACTCTTAGGTTTATGTAGTATTGAAGAAATTTATAAAGAGCTTTCTTTAAGTAAAATTTTTCTTTTTACGAGTAAAACAGAATGCTTACCAACTGTTTTGATTGAGGCTAATTTGTGTTCCAACGCTCTGATAGCTTACGATTGTCCGTACGGACCGTCGGATATTATCAATGAAAAGAATGGTTTTTTAGTGCCGCTTCACGACCAAGAAACCTTCCAACAAAAATTAACTTATCTCATCCAAAACAAAGAAAAACTCGATCATTTGATGGAAACTTCTTACCAAGAATCCAAAAAATGGAGAAAAGACGCAATCATCGAACAATGGAAAAAAATCCTCTAACTCACTAATCTATGCTTTTCAACTCTATAAGTTTTGCTTTTTTCTTACCTATCGTTTTTGCACTTTATTGGATTTTTAGAAAAAATTTCAAACTTCAAAATATCCTTTTGCTCGTCGCGAGCTATTATTTTTATAGTTGTTGGGATTGGCGTTTCGTGTTTTTGTTAGGATTTTCTACGTTGTTGGATTATTTTTCTGGATTGAAAATAGAACAGGCCTCCAATCAAAAAATAAAAAATATTTGGTTAACCATAAGTATTGGAATCAATTTAGGATTTTTAGGATTCTTTAAATATTACAATTTCTTTGCAGATTCTTTCGCCGAATTGCTCAACGGTTTTGGCCTACAGGTGCATCCGTGGACATTGCAAATTATCTTGCCGGTCGGGATTTCGTTCTATACTTTTCATGGACTTTCTTATATTATCGATATTTATAAGGGTAGGATAGAGGCCGAAAAAAATCTTGTCGATTACTCTGTTTTTGTAAGTTTTTTCCCACTTTTAGTTGCCGGACCAATAGAACGTGCAACACATTTATTGCCTCAGATCAAAAGAAAACGTGTTTTTAATTATACCCAAGCCGTCGATGGAATGCGACAAATTCTTTGGGGATTGTTCAAGAAAATGGTCATTGCAGACAATAGTGCTATTTATGCCAATGAAATTTTTTCGAATCCCGAAGCGCAGTCCGGATCCAATTTGGTGCTCGGTGCTATCTTTTTTACTTTTCAGATTTATGGTGATTTTTCAGGCTATTCGGATATTGCTTTAGGAGTTGCTCGATTGTTCGGAATCGATTTGCTCAAAAACTTCAACTATCCTTATTTCTCAAGAGATATTGCCGAGTTTTGGCGCCGTTGGCATATTTCGCTTTCCACATGGTTTCGAGATTATTTGTACATCCCATTGGGGGGAAGCAAAGGAGGAAATTGGATGAGAATTCGCAATACTTTTATCATTTTCTTGGTTAGTGGTTTTTGGCATGGTGCCAATTGGACCTTTATTTTTTGGGGATTTCTCAATGCACTATTTATCATGCTGTCGATTATCCTAAAAACAAATCGAAACAATATAGAAATTGTCGCGCACGATCGTCATTTACCGACTTTCAGAGAGTTTGTTAATATTTTATTGACTTTTGGTCTAACGGTTTTTGCATGGGTTTTTTTCCGAGCAGATTCTGTTGCACATGCTTTCGATTATATTTCGGGAATCCTTCAACCTTCATTTTTTACGTTTCCGACCCTCAATAAAAGTGCATTGGCAACCTTGTTATTGATAGGATTTATGTTGTGCATCGAATGGTTAGGACGACGAAATAATTATGGTATTGAGAAATTATTTTTTCATCAACCACAAATTGTTCGATGGCTTTTTTACGCCTTCATTATTATGTTGATCGGATTGTTTTTGCATACTGAAGAAAGTCCATTTATTTATTTCCAATTCTAATCGATCATGAAAAGATTTTTAATACAAAGTAGTTTATTTGCGCTTTTTGCCTTGGCTTTTTATTTGATTGTGATGCCTTTATGGAGTTCTGTTTTTCCACCTTTCATGGCGAAAAATGTAAGGAGTTGTATGGGCTGTTACGGACATACTTTTACCCGAACCAAAGATGCTAAAACTGTAGATAGTATAGATGTGTTGATTGTTGGCTCTTCTCATGCTTATCGTGGGATAGATCCGCGTGCGTTTGAGAAGTATGGCATCAAAGCATTTAATCTTGGGAGCAGTTCTCAAACACCCATCAATACAAAAATGTTGTTGCATCAATACCTCGATATCATCCAACCAAAATTAGTGATCTACGAAGCCTACGCTGGTACTTTGGAAATTGATGGAGTAGAATCTTCCCTCGATTTATTGAGCAATAATCATATCGATAAGAATTCGGTAGAAATGGCAAAAGAAGTTCATAATCTTTTAGCGTATAATACACTTTGGTTTTCTACGATTCGTCAATTTTTAGGGATGAATAAGAATTTTTCAGAACCATTGGTGCAAGATTTAGACACGTATATTTCGCCGACAGGTTTTGTGCAAACTTCTTATCGAAAAAATGTTATGTTGGACGAAAAAAAATCTCAATGGAATCTACGAGAGAATCAATTGCAAACTTTGCAAGAAAATATAGCTTTTATAAAAGCACACAATAGCAAGGTGTTTTTGGTGCAAACGCCGATTACTAATAAATTATATCAGGCTAAATCGAATACTTCTACCGTTGACAAGTTGTTGCATTCGTATGGTGAGTATAAGAATTATCAAGGCAAATTAATGCTCAATGATACGTTGGATTTTTACGATAGCAACCATATGAATCAAGAAGCGGTGACGAAGTTTTCTAATCTTTTGGCTTTAGACGTTAAAAATCGATATTTCTCGAAAACTCAAAATGCTGATAATTAAAAGGTTAGGTTTTTTTAGGCCTTAATTCTTAAAAAAATTAAGGAAGTAAAGTTTTGTTAACATATTTTTAACATACAATCCATCTCGCTCTATTAGTACGCTGCAAAGGGAAAATTTAATGGCAATCGCTTATTTTGAATAATTATAAATAGTGAGCCTATACGACTTGTAAATTTGCCTTGTAAAAATCAGAAAATACTAAAGGATGAAGAAAAGCATTTTTTCAATGTTGTTAATGCTGACCATATTTCCAATAGCGAATGCTGATGGTAAAATAAAAGAAGAGGACGAATCCGTTCTTCTCGAGGTATTAAAAACAACTATTGTGCCAACGAACCAAAAACAATTTGTAGATTACGTTGAGGTAGAAAAAGACACAGTAGGAGATGGAGCAGAGGCAATTGATCGAGAAATTGAAGAGATTGTAGAAAAGTCTGCAGAAGTTGCAACAGGTATTGTTTCTTGGTATGGAGATCGTTTCCATGGAAGAAAAACTGCAAGTGGTGAAATTTATGATAAAAATGAATTAACTGCTGCACACAAAACTTTACCTTTCGGTACTAAAGTTCGCGTGACTAATATCAAAAATGGGAAATCTGTGGTTGTAGAAATCAACGATAGAGGACCTTACATCAAATCAAGAGTATTAGATCTAAGTCAAGCCGCATTCAGTGAAATCGGTAAAACGAACTCCGGAGTTATGCAAGTGGAATACGAAGTATTGGATAATTAATACTACGTTTACAAAATAGAAAAAAGCTTCCTAATTTATGAGGAAGCTTTTTTTATGAATAAAGAAAGGCAATTGATAGTCAATTGCCTTTTTGTTTTTCTATAGTTTTAATAAAGCACTTGTTCTTGCACGGCTTTTCTCTACCACTTCTTGATTGTTGAAATCTTCTCCGAAAGACGGAATCATTTCTTTTACGCGATCATTCCAGGTCGTTTTCATCAATTCAGGGAAACAAGTCGTCAGAAGATTAATCATCGCAGCAACCGACGTAGAAGCTCCTGGCGAAGCCCCAAGCAAGGCAGCAATGCTTCCATCTTGAGATGTAACGATTTCGGTACCAAATTTCAAAACTCCTTTCGAATCTTGTTTTTCGATAACTTGTACACGTTGTCCGGCAGTTTGTTCGTACCAATCATCAATTTTTGCATCAGGATAATATTCTTGTAAAGATTTTATTTTCTGAGCTTTTGATAACATCACTTGTTGGATGAGATATTTCGTCAAATCCATATTATTCCAACCACAATTCAATAGAAATCCTACATTGTTGGTATTGACAGATTTGAAAAGATCTGCCGGTGAACCATGTTTAAGGAATTTGGTAGAAAAAGTTGCAAACGGTCCGAAAAGCAATGATTTTTTGCCATCAATAACTCGCGTATCCAAGTGTGGAACCGACATTGGTGGCGCACCAATTTTTGCTTTTCCATACACTTTTGCTTGATGTTGCTCGATGATGCTTTCGTTTTGACAAATTAACCATTGACCACCAACCGGGAAACCTCCATATCTTTTGGCTTCTGGGATTCCAGATTTTTGTAACAATAAAATTGCTCCACCACCTGCACCAATAAATACAAAATCTGCATTCACTGCTTTTTGATGTCCTGAAGCTAAATCTTTAACCTTGATTGCCCAACGATCTTGATTGATTCGGGTAATGTCTTTTACTTCGTGATTAGTTTTTAGTTCTATTTCACCTTTTTCGACCAAGCTATTAAAAATGAATCGAGTCAGTTCTCCGAAATTGACATCAGTCCCCAAATTCATGTGAGTTGCAGCAATATCGTTGGTTTCTTTACGATCTTTCACAATAAGCGGCGCCCATTCTGCCAATTTGTTTACATCTTCACTATATTCCATCGCACTAAAAAGTGGATGTTTGATGAGTGCTTCATGGCGAGCACGTAAAAAATTCACATCATCCTTACCCCAAACAAAAGACATGTGTGGTGTTTTACGGATGAAATTTTCGGGTGAAGGAATGTAATTATGTTCAACTAAATACGACCAAAACTCTTTCGAAATTTCGAATTGTTTGGCAATATTAATTGCTTTTGTAATATCGATGCTACCATCGGCAGCTTGTGGGGTATAATTGAGCTCGCAAAAAGCCGAGTGTCCTGTACCGGCATTGTTAAAAGCTTCTGAACTTTCGAATCCCAACTTATCCAATTTCTCGAAAACCGAAATTTTGATCGAAGGGTTAAGTTTTTTTAGAAGTATACTGAGTGTGGCACTCATGATACCACCTCCTATAAGAACAACTTCTTGAGGTTGCTTTTCCATTTTGAAAATAAAAATTTTACACAAATTTACGTCAAATTCAGATGATTGTAAAGGCTTTTGTCTATGTTTTTTGTTTCAAGTTTTTATTTTATGGTTGATTGATACAAAGTTCATTTATCAGAATTAATGAAAAAGAAAAAGCCATTCGATCGAATGGCTTTTTTTATTAGTTGGATGAGGATGAATTACATCATACCTGGCATTCCTCCTCCCATTGGAGGCATTGCTGGCTCATCTTTTTTAATTTCTGTTACTACCGCTTCGGTTGTAATAAGCATTCCACCGATAGAAGCTGCATTTTCTAAAGCAACACGCGCTACTTTTGTAGGGTCGATAACTCCAGCTTCGATCATGTTTACATACTCATCCGTTTTGGCATTGTATCCGAAGTCATTTGTTCCTTCTTTTACTTTTGCAACCACAACAGATCCTTCACCTCCTGCGTTATGAACGATTTGGCGTAAAGGTTCTTCGATAGCACGTTTGATGATGTTGATACCTGTATTTTCGTCAGCATTCTCACCTTTTAGTTCTTCTAAATGCGCCAATGCACGAACGAAAGCAACACCACCACCTGCAACGATTCCTTCTTCTACTGCAGCACGAGTAGCATGCAAAGCATCATCTACACGGTCTTTGATTTCTTTCATTTCAACTTCAGAAGCAGCACCAACGTAAAGTACAGCAACTCCTCCAGCTAATTTAGCTAAACGTTCTTGTAATTTTTCGCGGTCATAATCTGACGTTGTTGTTTCGATTTGTGATTTGATTTGATTTACACGAGCTTTGATTTGATCTGCATTTCCTGCTCCATTAACAATAGTAGTATTGTCTTTGTCAATCACTACACGCTCGGCAGTACCTAACATTTCCATTGTAGCAGATTCTAGGGTAATTCCTTGCTCTTCTGAAATCACTGTACCACCTGTTAAGATTGCAATATCTTCTAACATCGCTTTACGACGATCTCCGAAACCTGGTGCTTTTACAGCTGCAATTTTCAATGATCCACGTAAACGGTTTACTACTAAAGTTGCCAAGGCTTGTCCTTCTACTTCTTCAGAAATAATTAAGAACGGACGTCCTGATTGTGCTACTGGTTCTAGTAATGGTAGGATTTCTTGTAGGTTAGATATTTTTTTCTCACACAATAAAATGTAAGGATTCTCTAACTCGGCAATCATTTTGTCTGGATTGGTAACGAAGTATGGCGATTGATATCCACGATCAAACTGCATTCCTTCTACTACGTCTACATAAGTTTCGGTACCTTTTGCTTCTTCTACCGTAATTACGCCTTCTTTTCCTACTTTAGAGAAAGCTTCAGCAATCAACGATCCGATTGTTTCGTCGTTATTTGCAGAGATAGAAGCAACTTGTTTTATTTTTTCTGATGAATCACCAACTTCTTGAGATTGTGCTCTTAGACCTTCCACGATTGTAGTTACCGCTTTATCGATTCCGCGTTTCAAATCCATTGGGTTTGCTCCAGCAGCAACGTTTTTCAATCCTTCACGAACGATGGCTTGTGCCAAAACGGTTGCAGTTGTAGTACCGTCACCGGCAACATCATTGGTTTTAGAAGCAACTTCTTTCACCATTTGTGCACCCAAGTTTTCGATCGGATCTTCTAATTCGATTTCTTTTGCAACCGAAACACCATCTTTGGTCACGTGTGGTGCACCGAAAGATTTTTCTAAAACAACATTTCTTCCTTTTGGTCCAAGTGTTACTTTTACTGCATTTGCCAATGCATCAACTCCTTTTTTTAGTGCATCTCTCGACTCGATGTCGAATTTAATATCTTTTGCCATGTTTTTTAGTTTTTTTAGGACGAATATCATTCATCGAAAAGAGAATGATACCGTTAGTTTTTTTATGATTTTGTTTATTAAAAAAAGAAAATTCTTTTTAGGATATGTTTGGATTAGATGATTGCCAAAATATCCGCTTCACGCATGATAAGGTAATCTTTTCCTTCTAACTTCAATTCTGTTCCCGAATATTTACCATACAAAACTTTATCTCCTACGGCAACGGTCATCGGTTCATCTTTTTTACCATTACCAACGGCAACGACAGTTCCTTCTTGCGGTTTTTCTTTTGCCGAATCTGGGATAATAATTCCTGATGCTGTTTTCGTTTCTGCAGGTGATGGTTCTATAACCACACGATCTGCTAATGGTTTAATGTTTAATTGTGACATATCTAAACGTTTTTTTATTTTAATAATTTCGTTCTATACTATTTCGAAAAGTATGCCATTGGAGAATTACTGACATTTTGAAAATGTTAAGGATAAAAAAATGCCATGCTGTCAGACAACATGGCATTTTAGATTATAAACGGAAGGGTTTATTTTTTGATGATTAGTTTTTGTGTTTCGGTTCCTTTGTCCGTTTTCACAGTTACTAAATAAACACCGTTTGTTAATTTCGCAACATCGAAACGAGTGTTTTTAGGATTCAAGTTTTCGAAAACTTTACGTCCTGTAGCATCGTGAATTTCTACACTTACTAATTTTGCGTTTTTAGCTGTTTTCACATCAAAAACTCCATTCGATGGATTCGGACTAATTTGCGTTGATTTTTGTAATGTTGCATCATTCACGCCCATTGTAGCATTTTTGATCGTGAAGTTTGCACTGTTCACTGCCAAGAAGATATTGTCAGATGCTTTAACCATTACTCTAGCTTTTTCGGTATTAGATCCCGCAGGAATATCGAAAGTATAGCTTCCGTTGTTTGGTACATTTTTCGCAACTTCTTTGTCGAAAGTAACTCCCCCATCTAATGATAAGAAGATGTCTACTTCTGTAGCGTTGATATTATTAGCGTCTGTTCCTGCTACGTCCCAAGTGATAGTTGCTTGTGGGTTTTCTTGTGCATCCCAAACTTCGGCAGTCGCTTGTGAGGTAACTTTAAAAGGTCCTACTTCTTGAACTCGAACTAATAAATTTTTACGAGCAGTTTGTCCTCCAGCAGGATTATTATCCCTAACTAATAAAGAAAAGTTATAGTCTCTTTTTACTGAAGAAATAACTTCCCAATTGTTTTGTCTACTATCATCAGGATTAGAAGTAAATACTATTTTTCCATCCACAATGTTTTTTAAGTTAGGGAAATAACGGTAAGAAACTGTTTGTGGGTTAAATGAGCGGAAATTTGGACCAGAAGTACTTGACGACAATGGTGGTTGAGTTGATATTTGAACATCAGTTTGCTCCCAATTATAGGTTAGTGTATCACCATCAGCATCCTCAGCAGTACCATTCAATACAAAAGCAGTTGAGTGAGGAATAAAGTAAATTGCTTTATCTAAAGAAATAACAGGGGCAGAGTTATTATTATCTGTGTTAACAGAACATGAACCTCCACTTCTAATAAAGTTATAAATATTCGTAATACTTACAGTGTGAAAATATGGGTCGCTATTTCTTTGTATGTTAGGGGCGCAAATACCTGCATATGCCATAATTGTACTACCACTTCCTGGTTCTGCAGAAGTTCCTCCTGATCTATTTCCACCGCAAGAGTTGTTAAATGTATGTGGTGCTCCAAATTGATGTCCCATTTCGTGTGCAACAAAGTCAACGTAGAATGCGTCATTTATGGGAGAAGTTAAGCCTGTAACCCCCATTGCTTTTACACCATCACCACAAGGACTTTGTAGTCTGGCGATTCCACCACCTCCAGTAGAGAAAACGTGTCCAATATCATAATTGTCTTTACCGATTACTTGATCAACTGTCCTTTGATTCTCTCCTAACATTACAGATCCATTATTATTGGTATAGTTATCAGAGTCAATAAAAATAATGTCAGTATTATTAGGGATAAGTTCCATGGTAACACCAACCTCATTTTCGTATATACCATTAACACGAGTCATCGCAACGTTCATTGCGGCTAGAACAACTTCTTTTTTTACTTCTGTTGATTCATTTTGTGCATTTGCTCGTCCAATATGAAATGCAGAATACTCAATTGTAGATGCTAATGCTAAACGATATTTTCGTAATTTACCATCTACGACGGTCATGTCACGGTTTTGTGAATTAGCAATAGACTGCTCGATGATTTGATTCTCGAAATCATGATCTGCATGACAAACAAAATCAGTTAATTTATTATCAATAGAAGATCTTTCGTAAGAAATATATGTATTTAAATCTGCTGTATAAGCATCTAAATAAGATGTTGTGCCATCTGTACGTAAAATAATTGCACTTAAACCAAAATATGGTGAATAACTAAAGCGGATATTCGATTTTCCATCTAATGATTTTCCTGTATACGAACGAATGTTTTGATATTTCGCTTGTAAGTCAGGATGCATGATAGAAGCTTCTCTTACATCATATTTGGTGAAAGTTCCATCTTCATTAGGTAAGTTAATAACTTTGTTAATGTTTTTTCCTTGGATAGTCTGTAGCTCGTTAACTAGATTATCAGTATTCAAAGAGAATAACTTGTATTCCGATGGTGTAGAAAGTCTTTCTACTAACTCGACACCTTTAAATTGTGCATCATTTACTGATTTCCAATGGTTCTGTTGAGCATACGTCATTCCCGACATTAAAAGTCCTACCATTGAAAATAGAATAAATCTTTTCTTCATAATTATTGCGTTAAAATTTCCATAAAAATAGAAAAAAGTCTTAAACACTTAAGACTTTTTTGAAGAAAATATTTATTTTATTATTATTTCTATGATTCGGGCACTGTAATCGGTGCCTTTTCAGGTACAGTTGTAGCGTCTTGTTGCACCGGTGTATTTTGTGGTGCCGGAGCTTGCGTTTGTGGAACTTGTTTTAATCTCGGACGCGCATTCGGGTTTTCTTGTAAAACATTCGCAGCAATAATCAAAATCGTAATCAAAGCAGCAAAAGTCCACGTTGCATTGTCCAAAAAGTTATTTGTACGTTGCACACCAAACATTTGTCCTCCGCTACTACCGCCAAATGTAGAAGATAATCCGCCTCCTTTTGGGCTTTGCGACAAAACGATTAACGTAAGGATGACGCATAAGGCGATGATAATCACCATAAATAATTGAAATGTACCCATTGTCGTATATTATTTTTTATTTTTTATTTTTTAAATTTTCAATTTCTTGAATTCGGTCTGCAAAGTAAGCATTTTTTTTTGGATATTTCAAACATAAAATTTTATAAGCCCGAATTGCTTTATCGTATTTATGTTGATCGGTATAGATTTGTGCCAACGTTTCTGTCATCAACTCAGAAAATTCTTGCGGTTCTTCATGCTGCTTTTTAGGGGTATTGGTACTGAAATCTTTGTCAAGCGGTGTTATCCGTGGAGCATTTTGCAAAAAAGTATCAATTATTTTCAACTTTTCTTCTTGCGCCGTCGTTGCTTTTTCTTCTTCCTTTTCTTCGATTTTTGTCGAACCCATTTTTAGCCAATCAGAAAAAGTATGTTTCTCGGTTATCAAAGGTTCCGAAATTTTTCCCGCAACTTGTTTTTCTTTTTCACTTTTTTCGGTTGGATGATTGACAATTTGTTCAGAAACTGTATGTTCAATCAATTCCGACGGAATGTTTTTTATCGATTCATATTCCGTTTCTACCGATTTATTGTGTAGAGTATCTTCTTGTTTCTCGAGCGCAATCTCTTCTTCTATAGAAATTATTTCTTCTGGTTGAAGTTCAGCTAATTCTTTTCCGTCTTCTTGTTTTTCGGTAGGATGAACAACCGATTCTACAAAATTTTCTGTCGAAATCGGTTCGATGATTTCCTCTTCTTCTTCGATTTCTTCTACCAAATCAACCGGTTCGCTCGCAATTGCTTTCGTAACCAAAATAGGCTTCACAACGGTCGGAATATTCGGTTCTTCTTCCTTTTTTTTGGTATGAAGGTAATGATACAATTCGGCTCGATTGTGACTATACAGCGATGTGAGATGTAAAAAATCTTCGTACGAAGGGTGGTTTTCTTTTTTCAGCGCATAGAGTTGTATCGCTCTAATCTGATAAAAATAGGGGTATTTCTCTATACTTTTTTTCAGCATAGAAAAATCGTCAATAGAACTTTCTAACGGGTTTTTTAATAAAGAAGTAAGTCGCGTTTCCATCATTACCAATCCATTGCAATATCGTTAAAAATCTGTTGTTTCAATCGGTTAATAATTTCCGGAACAAGAGCATCTTCTACTTCGGTCAATGTTTGCGAACCGTCAAACTCTTCGAAATCAGAATACGATTTATTGAAACTTTTCGATTCATCTTTATTATTAATATAACGTACAGAAATCCCAATAGTTAGCCTACTTTTTGCGGCTTGTTCGCCTTGCGTAGTCGATTGTATCTGGGTAGAAGCTACCTGATAATTGTTGATTTCTCCTTCGATAATCAGATCTGCATCTTCGTTATCGGTTAGATTTAGTTTGGTTCTATTCCTGAAAATATCTTGTAATTCTATCGTAAATTCTTGCGAAAGATTAGGGTTTTGCAAAGGAGCTTGATTAGGGAAAGTTGCTACATAAATTGTGTTCCAATCTCGGTCAATCGACGATCCCGAAAGGGTATAACAAGCGCTGAGTAATAAGCTTAGGATACAGAATCCGACAAAAAAGAAATGTTTTTGCTTCATCATTATAAGTTATATTGTTTAATTTTTCGGTATAATGTTCTCTCAGAAATTCCCAATTCGTCCGCAGCCAATTTGCGTTTCCCGTTGTATTTTTCCAAAGCCAATTTGATGAGTTCTTTTTCGGTATCTTGAATCGATAAATTCACCGGTTCTTCTTCTATCGGTTGCACCTCATAAAAATCTTCGCTATCGGTAAATTCGTATGGATGTGCTTCTACTTCGTTTTGGGTCGGCGTTGTAATAATCCCTAATTGATTATTGAAGGCTTCACTCGGGTTGTTCTGATAAACTTTGTCGATTAGTTCTTGCGTATTGCCCGAAAATCCATTGCTGTCTTTTTGGTTGATAAGATCCAACGTTAACGCACGTAAATCATTCAGATCTTTTTTCATATCAAACAAAACCTTGTACAATAAGTCTCGCTCTCGAAAATCAGATTGTTCGCTTTCTTTCTCTTTTTTCATCAAAACAGGCAAAGTGTTTTGTGGTAAATAGCTCATTGTTTTTTCTAATGAAAGCACGCGCTCTTTTTCTACCACCGAAACTTGTTCGGCAAAATTCCTCAATTGTCGAATATTTCCTGGCCAATAATAATTGGTAATATAATTCGCCGCTTCTGGAGAAAGCTCTATATGTGGCATTCTATATTTGAGGGCAAAGTCGGAAGCGAATTTTCTAAACAACAAAACAATATCTTCTTTCCGCTCTCGCAAAGGGGGCATGTCGATTTGTACCGTGTTTAAACGATAATATAAATCTTCTCTGAATTTTCCTTTTTCGATGGCTTGTTGCAGTTTTACGTTGGTTGCAGCAACAATTCGGACATTGGTTTTTTGCATCTCAGATGAACCAACTTTCATAAACTCGCCTGTTTCTAAAACGCGTAATAATCGGACTTGTGTAGAAAGCGGTAATTCGCCAACTTCGTCCAAGAAAATGGTTCCGCCATCGGCAACTTCAAAATATCCTTTTCGGGTTTGAGTAGCGCCTGTAAAAGCTCCTTTCTCGTGTCCGAATAATTCAGAATCTATCGTTCCTTCTGGGATTGCGCCGCAGTTTACGGCAATGTATTGGTTGTGTTTTCTAGCCGATTGGTTGTGGATTATTTTGGGGATGAACTCTTTTCCTACGCCACTCTCACCAATCACCAAAACCGAAATGTCGGTCGGGGCAACTTGTATCGATTTTTCTAACGCTCTGTTTAGGGCAATATTATTTCCGATAATGCCAAAGCGTTGTTTTATGGTTTGTAGAGAATCCATTTATAGTGTTTTTTTATGGTTTAATGTGTGTTTTGATGTTGTGTTGATCTTTTAATTTCCTACCAAAAAAAGATTAGTTTTGAGTTTGCATTTCTCCTAATAACGTAGCGGTCGTACAATCGTGTACATGTACTTGTACAAAATCGCCAATCTTGGTTCCGTCAACTTTCGGAAAAACTATGACTGCGTTTTGCGTATTTCTACCATACCAAAAAGTATCATCTTTTTTCGAGTTTCCTTCGATCAAAACTTCATGCGTTTTGCCTACATACGCTTTCATGCGTTCTGCAGAATGTTGTCGCTGAAGCGTAATAATTTCTTGTAAACGTCTTTTTTTTGTTTCAGTAGGGACGTCGTCTGCCATTTTTTTGTGCGCAGGCGTTCCCGGACGATCAGAGTAAGCAAACATGTATCCGAAATCGTATTTTACATATTCCATCAACGATAATGTATCTTGATGTTCTTCTTCTGTTTCTCCACAAAAACCAGCAATCATATCATGCGATAAGGCACAATCCGGAATTATTTTTCTGATTTTATCAATCAATTCAAAATATTCTTCCCGCGTGTGCTGACGATTCATTCTTTCTAAAACCGTTGTAGAGCCAGATTGCACCGGTAAGTGGATATATTTACAAATATTAGGATGTTTCGCCATCGTTTCTAATACATTGTCTTGCATATCTTGTGGATTCGAAGTCGAGAATCGAATTCGAATCGAAGAGAATTGCGTTGCCACCATATCGAGCAATTGTGCAAAATCTACCGCAGTAGCTTTTTGGATGTCTGTTGCATTCTTAAAATCTTTTTTCGGTCCTCCACCATACCATAAATATGAGTCCACATTTTGTCCTAACAACGTAATTTCTTTGTAGCCTGCTTCATGCAATTCGCTAATCTCACGCAATATAGAATGTGGATCACGAGAACGTTCTCGTCCGCGTGTGAACGGAACGACACAAAAAGTACACATATTGTCACAACCACGTGTAATGGTAACAAAAGCTGTTACGCCATTTCCACCCAAACGAACAGGCGAAATTTCTGCATAGGTTTCTTCTTTAGATAATTGCACATTGATCGCATCTCGTCCGTCTTCTACTTCGGTAAGCAAATTGGGTAAATCGCGATAAGCATCGGGCCCAACAACGATGTCAACCAAATGTTCTTCTTCTAAGAATTTATGTTTTAGTCGTTCGGCCATACAACCAAGAACGCCAATCTTTAGGCTTGGGTTTTGCTTTTTGATGGCATTGAGTGCGTTGAGGCGATTACGAACGGTTTGTTCTGCTTTGTCGCGAATAGAACAAGTGTTGAGAAGTATAAGATCTGCTTCATTGACCTGATTTGTGGTCTGATAGCCCTGCTCGGTAAGGATTGAGGCTACAATCTCACTATCAGAAAAATTCATCTGACAACCATAGCTTTCTAAAAATAACTTTTTACTGGCATTCCCGGTAGGTAAAGTCATCAGTGCTTCTCCTTGTCTCGATTCGTCTATATATTTTTCGTTTGCTTGCATTTCTTTTGAAATCTATTAGGTTGCAAAAATATAAAATAATGGTGACACATTGGCAGTAATATTTTTTTTTGCATTGATATTAACATTTATTAGCTTTGAATTGACCTTAAAATAGGAAAATGAATCAAGATGTACAACAAAAATTAAACGGGTTGACGCCCGAAAAAACACGCTTCGGTATAAGTGATGTTTTAAACGAAGCTTGGGAAATATTTGGTAAAATTGCTGTGTATGCAGTTATCGCAACCTTACTGTATTTCTTTTTATCGTACGTAGGAACGTTAATTTTGGGTATGATTTTCCCCATCGATCAAACCGAAATGCAATTACTTCTAGAAAGTGGTAATTTCGATTTCGAAGCGTTTCAGGAAATTTTTGCCGAGCAATTCAATCAAACCAATTATAAGTTGACCGTGATTGCAAGTTTTCTTCTTGCTTCTCTTTTGTATCCTATCATGTTCGGAATCGTTTATTTGGCGTATAAAAGTGATCAGAAACAAGTCGTTGCTTTTGGCGATATTTTCTATGCTTATAAAAATGGTCTATTCCTCAAATCATTTTTGTTGAGCATGTTGTCGATTATTTTTATGTATATCGGGTTCAGCTTATGTTTAATTCCGGGCTTTATTTTAACGGCATTAATGATGTTGAGTGTTCCTTTTGTTCTTTTCTCGAATTTAGGGGCAATGCAAGCTATCAAAGCAAGTTTCCAAGTAACCACTAAAAACTTTTCAGGTTTCAATGTGATGTTATTTTTAATGATTTTAATATTAATCGTAGGACTTCTAATTTGTATTGTCGGTTTGTTGGCAGCCTATCCATTAATCTATATCATTATATATGTATTGTACAAAAAAGTAATAGGTTTTGATACAATAGAAAACTCAAATTTTCTCGAAACCGAAATAAAGAATCCATACCAATAAATTGACGCAAGACAGCAAGCCGAAAAATAAGTTTTTGGCTTGTTTGTTTTTTTGTCGTTACTTTTGCAAAAAATATTATCTCAGTTCTATGTCAAAAAATCTCGTAATAGTGGAGTCTCCTGCCAAAGCAAAAACCATTCAGGGTTTCTTGGGTAATGATTTTATCGTGGAGTCAAGTTTTGGTCATGTTGTCGATCTTCCTAAAAAAGGTATGGGAATAGAAATCGAAAATAATTTCCAACCTAATTACGAGGTTACGCCCGACAAAAAAGAAGTGGTCAAAAAACTCAAAAACTTATCAGACAAAGCGCAAGTCGTTTGGTTAGCATCCGATGAGGATCGTGAGGGTGAGGCGATTGCATGGCATTTGTATAATGTTTTGGGGCTAGAAAAGAAAGAAACGAAACGAATTGTTTTCAACGAAATCACCAAGAAAGCCATTCAGCGTGCAGTAGAAAATCCGCGAGCAATCGATATCAATTTGGTCGATGCCCAGCAAGCGCGTCGAGTACTCGATCGATTAGTGGGGTTTGAAATGTCGCCTGTTCTATGGCGAAAAATTAAACCAGGACTTTCTGCCGGTCGTGTTCAGTCGGTTTCGGTAAGATTAATTGTGGAACGAGAAAAAGAAATTCAAAACTTTCAACCGGTTCCTTCTTTCCGTTTTACAGCGACTTTCAAAACCGAAGAAAATAAAACTTTGCCCGCAACGCTGACAAAAGAATTCAAGAGTTTTGATGAAGCGAAAGAATTTTTAGAAAGTTGTTTAGGAGCTGCCTATTCGGTAAAAGATTTACAGAAAAAACCAGCCAAAAGAACACCTTCGGCGCCATTCACAACTTCGACCTTGCAACAAGAAGCATCAAGAAAATTAGGGTTTTCGGTTTCGAGAACCATGAGAGTTGCTCAACAATTGTACGAGTCGGGACATATTACGTATATGAGAACCGATAGTGTGAATTTATCAGAAGATGCTTTGACGGCGATCAAAGCGACTATTGATACTCAATTCGGAGAAAAATACGCTTACAAAAGAAAATACACCAATAAAAATACTTCGGCACAAGAAGCGCACGAGGCTATTCGTCCAACTCATTTCGAGAATCAAACCATTCAGGCAGATGCCTCGATGAAGAAATTATATGATCTGATTTGGAAAAGAACAGTTGCTTCTCAAATGGCAAATGCCGATTTAGAACGAACGATTATTGATATCGAAAATTCTAAAAATCAACAAATTTTCCAAGCCAAAGGAGAAATTATTGTGTTTGATGGTTTCCTGAAAGTTTATCAAGAAAGTTTAGATGACGAGGATGTTGAAGACGATAAAGCCATCCTACCAAAAGTATCGAAAGGAGAAAAATTAGACGTTTCTACCATTCAAGGGCAAGAGAAATTTACCCGCGCGCCGGCAAGATATACCGAAGCTTCTTTGGTGAAAAAGTTAGAAGAATTAGGTATCGGACGTCCGTCAACTTATGCGCCGACCATTTCGACAATCCAAAATAGAGGATATGTTGAGGTAGGTGAAATCGAAGGAAAAAATAGAAATTACCGCGTTTTACAACTGAAAAACGACACTATAACAACCGAAGAAAAAACCGAAGTATATGGAGCGGATCGACGAAAACTGATTCCGACCGATATCGGTATCGTTGTAAACGATTTCTTGGTGGATTATTTTTCGAAAGTGTTGGATTATGATTTTACAGCGCATGTAGAAGAAAGTTTTGATAAAATTGCCGAAGGTAAACAACAGTGGACCAAAATGATTGAGCAGTTCTATCAGAAGTTTCATACGCGTGTAGAAGATGTAAAAGAAAATGCAGAAAGAGCAACCGGTGAACGCGAGCTTGGTATAGATCCTGCTTCGGGTAAAAAAGTATATGCACGAATTGGGCGTTTCGGTCCGATGATTCAGATAGGTGAAGCCGAAGACGAAGAAAAACCAAAGTTTGCGAGTTTACTAAAAACACAATCTATTCATCAAGTAACTTTAGAAGAAGCCTTGAAACTTTTCGAATTGCCAAAACAATTAGGGAATTATAAAGGATATGATTTGGAGGTGAATATTGGTCGATTTGGCCCGTATGTAAAATTCGATTCGAAATATGTATCGATTCCGAAAGAAGAAGATCCGATGGATATAACGTTCGAACGCGCAGCCGAATTGGTTGAAGAAAAACTACAAGCCGATGCACCAATTGCTCAGTACGAGGGACAAGATGTTACCAAAGGAGTAGGGCGTTTCGGACCGTTTATCAAATGGCAAGAATGGTTTATCAATGTGCCTAAAAAATACGATTTCGATCATTTGTCGCAAACAGATATTGCAGAGCTTATCGAAGCTAAAAAGCAAAAAGAAAGCGAACGAATTGTGCGCGAGTGGCCAGAAGAAGAAATTAGAATAGAAAAAGCACGTTGGGGAAGATTCAACCTGATTCATGGTAAAAAGAAAGTAGAGTTGAGTAAAGATACGCCGGTAGCAGAGCTTACTTTAGAGGAAGTGAAAAAGCTGTTAGGGCCTGATAAGCCTAAAGCAAAAACTACCGCCAAAAAAACAACGACCAAAAAAACCACTAAAAAGAAATAATGTTCGAGGAATTTCTAAATCCGTTAAACGAAGAATTACAAAGTTTTGCCTTTTCTCAAAGTCCGTATAGTGTCGGACATTATGTGCAGTTTTATTATGATTTTGATGAAAAGAAAGACGAAGAAAAAACAAAAATTGCCCTTTTTGGTGTAAAGGAAAAAAACAACGATTACGATGTCGATTTCACGCTAATTCGTAAAGAATTCTATCAATTGAAAAAAGGAGATTGGGATTCTATTTTGGTGGATTTTGGAGATATAGAACCTGGAGCAACTTTCGAGGATAGTTGTTTTGCGTTTCAACAAGTGCATCAGAATTTACTAAAACAAGGATTCGTTGTTTTGGTGATTGGTAATTTACCCGAATTCACATATTTCCAATACCGTTCTTTTGATGGCGTTAGAAACAATATCAATCTAAGTCTTGTTGATGCAAAATTTAGATTAGGAGATGATAGTGAGATGCTCAATAGCGAAAATATTTTGAGTAAAATTATCAGTCAGCCACCGCATAATTTGTTCGAGTATACGCATTTTGGGCATCAGGCGTATTATGTTGCACAAGAAGAATTGAATCTCATCGAACATCTAAATTTTGATGTGATTCGTTTGGGAGAATTAATGAAAAAAATTCGTCGAGTAGAACCTTTTTTACGAGAATCGGATATGTTGGCAATTGATTTGTCGGCAATACAGGCGAGTGATTTTTTCTCGACTTCTCACCCAATTCCTAACGGATTTAATGCTCGAGAAATTTGTGCCCTTACGCGCTATGCAGGTAGTAGCCATACTTTGCAATCGTTATATTTGTATAATTATATCGAAAAGTACAGATTACCCGATCATTTATTGCTCTCGCAAATGATGTGGTATTTTATCGATGGTCAAAATCATCAACCCGAAAAAGTTAGTTTTGATGATGAACACTATTTCGAAAAAATTCACGTTCCTACCGTAGAACAAGATTTGGTTTTCTATCATAACCTATACACCAATCAGTGGTGGATAGAAATAAAACGTCTAAATGATACGGCCGAAGATGGGATTCATCGTGTGCCTTGTCATAAAAAAGATTATATGCAAGCCGTTCGTGGCGAAGTACCGGATAGATTTTGGAAATCTTTTAAAAAATTTTATTAAAAGATAATAATCCGTTAAACTAAACGTTAGTACTATTGCAATAAATATTTTTTTTGTAAATAATAAATAATTAATAGTTTTACACTTGCTTAAAATAAAACGAAGTAGAATGAGAAGAATTTTGGTAACAACCATGTTATTATCATTATCAGCAGCGACTTTTACATCTTGTAATAAGTTGAAGAAAATGGGAAGAAGTGGTAATAATGATGGTCAAATCGTTTCTAAACAATCTTCAGCATGGAGCCCAGAACGTCCGAAAGGAATGGTGCCCATTCCAGGAGGATCATTTGTGTTAGGACAAACAGATTACGATTTTACATTTGAGAACGATGCTCCGGTGCGTACGATTTCTGTAACAGGATTCTTTATGGATGATACCGAGATTACCAATTCACAATATCAGATTTTTGTTGGTTATGTAAAAGATTCAATTGCCCGAACACGATTGGCGGAAAGAGCAGAGCAATTAGGGTTTAATGCAACTAATCCTGGTGGAAATACAGGTGGTGGAATTGCAAGTTATAGCTTTGTCTCTGGATCGCAAGACGGACAAGGAACACCTTATGATGAATATCTGCAAATGAATTCGACTGGTCGCGAAGGAAGTGCAACCACCAATGCCGATGCCCGAAAACTGAATTGGGATATTCCATTAATTTGGGAAAAATATGAATACCCAGATGTGGATTATGCAGAAGTTATGGAAGGATTGTACTATCCGCCAGAAGAACGCTTCAACGGAGAACGCTTGATCGATACAAGAAAATTAAACTATAGTTATGTTTGGGTAGACCAAGAAGCGGCTGCTAAAAAACAAGGAGCATATCGTATTGATTTCCGTAGAGAAGAAGTAGTAAATGTTTATCCAGATACAACTGTTTGGGTACGTGATTTCAATTATTCATTCAACGATCCGATGCATCAAAACTATTTTTGGCACGAAGCATATGCTGCGTATCCGGTAGTGGGCGTTAATTGGAATCAAGCAATGGCTTTTTCGGCATATCGTACCAAAAGACATAATGACTTTTTGAGTAGAAAAGCTAAACGTGGTAAAGCGAAAAAAGTAATCGATTACCGTTTACCTACAGAAATCGAGTGGGAATATGCCGCACGTGGTGGACTGCAAGATGCACCTTACCCTTGGGGAGGTCCTTACCTGACCGATGATAGAGGTTGTTATTTAGCGAACTTCAAACCAAAACGTGGAGACTATATGGAAATCACCGATGGTAAGAAAACAGGTTATATGTACACAGGACCTGTAAAGACTTTCAAACCGAATGGTTACGGATTGTATGATATGGCAGGGAATGTTGCCGAATGGACTTTGTCACCATATAACCGAGCATTCTACCAAATGTCTTCTACTCTGAATCCTAGTATCGGACGAAACGGAGACGATAATATCGCTGTACGTGGAGGATCGTGGAAAGATATTGGATATTTGTTAATGGTTTCTGCACGCGATTGGGAACATAAAGATTCTGCGCGTTCGTATATCGGATTCCGAACTATTCAACCTTTCCCAGAAGGAGCAAAAATTAACTTTAGAACAAGAAAGAAGTAAAACCTATACTCTTAAAATAAAAATTTAATACAGAACACAATTATGGCAGCACAAGCTACAAAACAAGAAAGATTAACAAATTTTCTTTATAACTTTTTCGCCGCAGTAGTAATTATTGGGGCATTATGTAAAATCACTCACACAAGTCCGTTAGGGATTAGTGCCAATGTAATTTTAGCAATCGGATTAGTGGCAGAAGCACTTGTCTTTATGTATGCAGCATTTTTTGACAAGCCTTCTGGAGAATATGATTGGGAAGTTGTTTACCCAGAACTAGTAGATGGGAAAGCTAGAGTTAATCGTTCTGCACAAGCAGTTGTAGGAGCAGGAAATAATCTAACAGTAGAGTTGGATAAAGTTTTGGCTGAAGCAAAATTAGATAAAGAAGTTTTCGAGCGTTTACGTAGTTCATTGGATAAATTTGGATCGGCTGTAAACGAACTCAATACCACAACTTCTGCCGTTGCTTCTACCGAAAAATATGGAGCAGAAATGTTGAAAGCGTCTGAGAACATTAGCTCTTTGAATACTTTATATGCTCAACAAATCGAGAATAGCCGAAAACAAGTAGAACTTAATAAGCAGTTTATCGAAGAGATGCAAAAATCTTCTGGTAGCTCAGAGCAATTCCTAAAAGAAATGCAATCGTTATCAGAAAATATCAATGCACTGAACAAAGTTTATGGAGGTATGTTGAACGCAATGCGCGTAAATCAATAATATCCTACCCAAGAAAAACAACTTATTATTAACACTACGATAAAATAAAATGGCAGGAAAAAGACTAACTGGTCGTCAGAAGATGATCAACCTAATGTATCTCGTGTTCATTGCAATGATGGCGATGAATGTGGATCGTGAGGTGTTGCGGTCTTTTGAGAGTATCAATATTACCCTTGAAGAATCGGCAAAATTAACCGCTGATAACAACGCAACCTTCTATCAACAAATTAAGAAAAAAGCAGAAGAAGACCCAGCTTACCAAGTTACCGAGGAAAAAGCCGGTTTGGTAAAAGCAAAAACAAATGAATTTGTAAACTTTATCGATGGTCTGAAAAAAGATTTAATCGGAACTGGTTACATCGCAGGAGCAGAAGATACCGATTACAACTCGTTACAGAATACAGAGCCAATTGTATCTTTACTTTTCAAAGGTGGAAATGCAGATAATGGAAACGAAAAAGGACAAGAGTTGGTAAAAAGAATCAACGAATATCAAAAGTTTCTTTTAGGATATGTAGGAAATGATCAATCGGCGAAAAATAGTGTAATCTCATTTTTCAATACCGATTCTAAAAGTAAAAAACAAAATTGGTTGAATGAAAAATTTTATGATCAACCAATGGTAGCAGCTTTGACAAATTTTACAAAATTACAAGTTGATGCTCGTACATTAGAAGGAAACATCGTTCGTGATTTATTATCAGGTAAATTGAAAGAGAAAATCGAACTCAATGCATTCGAAGGACTTTTCTTATCTCCTGGTGTAGTAGAACAAGGTTCGGATGTTGCTCTCAACGTTGTTTTAGGTGCCTATGATAATAGCCTTACAGGAAGTGTAGCAACAAGCTCAGGAAACGCACAAATCGTGAATGGAAAAGCAACTTTAAAATTAAATACCGGTTCTGTCGGAATTCATAAATTGACAGGTTCTTTAACGTACAAAGGTGCAGATGGAGAAAACAAAACCGTACAAATTGTTCCATCAACTTACCAAGTAGTCGCTCAAACTTCTGATGTGAAATTCAAAGAAGTTATTGAAAAAGATCCTACAGGAGGTTCTATTGTTGCCGATAATTTACGTGTGGTTTACCGTGGTGTAACTAACCCAATTTCTGCAACGATCAATGGAGCAAACGGAGCAGTAAGTCTAGTGGCTTCATCGGGTAACTTGTCGGGTGCAGGTGCTAACAAATGGAATTATACTCCAGCAGGTGGTAACGAAGTAGTTTTCACGGCATCGGCCAAAGCAAGTTCGGGTAGAACAATTTCGGTAAGAGAAACGTTCAGAATCAAACCTGTTCCGCCAGCACGTGGTAACATTTTAGGACAAACATCACAAGCTATTCCAGCTAATGGTCTTGCCGGACAAACTGTTCGTATAGATTGGCCAGATTTCTTGTTCCCAATCTCGGGTGAGGTAACTTCGTTCAACGTAAAAGTTCCCGGACAACCAACTGTTAGAGTTTCAGGAAACAAGATGAGTGGAGCAGCAGCAGCACTTAGTAAAGCAGAAAAAGGAGACGTGGTAGGCGTATTCGATATTAAGTATAAAACAAACTCAGGTCAGTCTGGAGAAGCTTCTTCAGTTACGATCGAGGTAAGATAAAATAGAAATAGATATGAAGAATCTTTTGTTTGGCATCATGAGCTTTCTCTCTGTCGCAACATATGCGCAAAGTATATTGAATGCGAAAAGCCCAGAAGAATTGAGAAAACAACGTGCCGATTTGGTGAAAGTTGATGCTGCAGGTGACTCTATTAGTTTAGCAGTAAAACCATTAGAATATGGGTATACAGAAGAAAAAGATGTAATATGGTCGAAAGTTGTTTGGGAGGTTATTGATCTCAACGAACGTCTCAATCAACCTTATTATAGACAAACTGATGGTTTGGTTCAAGAATCGGCTTCTTTGTACGATGCATTGGTAGAAGGAATCAGAAATGGTAAAATTACCGAAGTATATGATGATGAGTTTTTTAAAGAAAAAATGACCTATGACCAAATTATGGCACGTGCAGAGAAAGTGGATACAACCGATTTCTATCGTCAACAAGTAGAAGCAGGGGAAACACCAGACGAAGGAGGAATCTTCCGATTCAATATCGATACACAGGACATCAAAATGATCAAAGTAAAAGGTATGTGGTACATAGATAAACGTTTGGGCGAAATGCGCTATCGTTTATTAGGCCTGTCGATTATGGGACCGGATGCACAAACTTTAGGAACTGAATTCAACGATGGTGAGTTTGTCGATCTTTTCTGGATTTATTATCCTGGAGCACGTGATGTTTTAGCCAACTATAAAGTCTTTAACCCAAATAACTCTTCATCAAGTATTTCGTATGATGATATGTTGAATGCACGGAGATTTTCATCGGTAATCTACAAAGCTCAAACCGCTTATGGTAACCGTCCGATCGAGGATTATATACCAAAAGATGCCAAAGGTCAGCTAGAAGAAAATGATCGAATCAGAGAGAGTATTCAACAATCAGAAGCCGATATGTGGCATTATTAATAAAGTAAAAAAATAGTCATAAATCATAAGAATCGTGGACATTTATCGTTCACGATTTTTTTATTAGGTAAGGGTGAATAATTGAAAACAATATGGTACCTAATCAATCGGGTGTTCAGCGATATGTTTTTGCAGGTTTGAACGATGCCAAAACGATGAGTGTGACTAACACAGGAAAAGTGACTTTAGGAACCGATAAATATGATCTTTCAGGTTATCGCCTTTTTGTGAAAGATGGAATATAAACAATACGCCTAAAAGTTGAAGTTGCTACTGTCAATCAGTGAGCATATACAAATTTCATGTTCTGTTGCATTAAACTTATTGATGTTGAATTTATTAGATTTTGTTTGACGATACAAGTTTTTGAGAATACAAATAAAAGAAAAAAGTGATCGAACTTGACCACTTTTAAAATCTCATTATACCACCGTTAAATAAATAATTTTTTCAATTTTAAAAATTGATTTTCGAACAGATAATATGATAAGATACTACTCAAGATTGTTGCTGTCAAAGATAGGCTGAAAATCAACCAAAAGTTTTGTGAAATTTTCACAAAAAAATTAATCCAAATTGTATGGAAAAGATACATTGCATAGGTATATTTACCCAATCTTGAAAAAATATTTTGATTCGAAATTTTTAATGAATTCTTTTCTGGAAGTGTAAATGAAAGCAGTAAAATGGTAACAAAACAGATGATGAGAGGTTCTAAAATAACACGATCAATATTGATGTGCGGAACATAGAAAAACAAAAATACTATTATAACTGCAAAAAGCCATTTGATAAAAACTGGAATGTTTTGTAAACTATTTACACGATAAAAGTGAAAGCTCGTAAAATAAGCTAAAATACCGCCTGTTGAAAAATAAATAAGGTTAGTATTAAGGTCTAAACTAGTCAACTCAATTTGATGGTAGATAATTCTACAAACAAGTGAGAAAATCAAGCTTAAACCTAAAAATAATGGTAATTTTTTGAAAGAGATAAAATAAAAGACAACTGCCCAAATGATGTAAAAATGCTCTTCGATACAGAGTGACCACATAACGCGAAGCGGCGATGCATTTGGAAAGTCGTTTTTCCACATCATTTCGTAATTCTCTAAGAATAGAAAAGGGAAAATCCAATTCGGTTCGTAACCTTCACCGCTAAACTCTAACGATAAAAATTGTAAGATAAAGGGAGTAAAAAACGCAAAGAAAACCATAGCGAAATACAAAGGCCAAATACGTAGTCCTCGTCGAATCAGAAAGTTTTTGATGTTAATTTTCGGTTTTTTTTTCTTGGTTTCGATCAGAATATATGTAATCAAAAAACCACTTAGAATAAAAAATATTTGCACTCCAATCCCACCACTTTTGGAGAAAAAACTCAGTATAGAATTTTCTTTAATAGGTAAATGTTGTAAAAAAACAATGAAAAATGCTAAAAATCTAAGTGCATCGAAAGTGTGAAAGTGTTTCATTTCAAAATATAAGCGTATAAAAATAGTTAAAAAATTTATAAGGTTAATAATTGAGTCATTTAAATCTTTTTTTATATTTATGAATAAATAAAACCTAAATATAATTATGAAAAACCTTTACTCTTTAATTCTTACTTTAATCTGTGTAACGTCTTATGCACAATATATAAGTACTACAACTTCTACAACTAATTACAATAAGGATTTAAAACATAACGGTCGAGTGATGTTCGGAGACGCTTCAATCGATGATTCATGGGGTTTTCAATTCTGTAATTCATGCTGGATACACTACTCCTAAAACAGTATTAATCACCATGAAACATCCCTCTGGTAGAATTGAATTTGGATTAGTAGGGCAAGCTCAAGCTTATGACCCAATTGCTAGAATTGGAGATGGGGTTCTTAAAGTTCAAGGAGGAAAAGATTTTATTTTTTCCTTTGGCTCTTCAGGGAATCCCAGTTGATGTTACTGTTGAAATCAGTGCCGCTAATATTAATAGTGTTACAGATGGAGGTTATTTGAGATATACCGTAGAAGGGGGTAATATTAGAAATGAAATATTAATTAATAAAAGTCTTGGAATTTATAAACCAAGATTTGATTTTGGTGTAATTCATTCAGGAAGTAGATTACTAAATACAGTAAGTACCTTAATTTTTAAAAATGTTCCTTTTGGATCAACTATCAATATATTTATTTCTAATGGGGCTTCAAATCACAAACATGTTTTAGATATAAAATAAATTATAAATATGAAATTTTCCTATCTTTTTTTTACATTAATTATCATAAATCTCATATCGTGCAAAAAAGAAAACAAAATTGATCAAGACCTAATATTAACAAAGTTTGAAGGGTATTTTTGGAGCTTAGATGAAAACAGTATAGCTGTGATTGGCGATCAAGAGGTTAATATTACAGATTCTGCACAACATTATTTAGATAAAATTAAACGTTCTCAAAAACAAAACGATTTATATGAGATTTGGCAAATGAGATTGTATTTGAGAACAGGAGAATATGATAAGATAATCCATTATAATGAAGCTTTGATTGAAGATGGAAATGCAGAGTATTATGTATAAAAGGAATGGCTTATGATCTTACAAATGAATATAATAAAGCAAAAAAGTATTACAAAAAATCTTTAGAACAACTTAATTGTAAAGAATTTGAAAATGAAAAATGTCTAATTTTGTATGTTTTAAAAACAGAGGAGTATCAAAAATTAATTAATAATGATTTAAGCTCTTCTTTTTTACACGAAGTTTTTCAAAACTCTAATAATAGTAAAAAAGATATGATTGAAGCATTAAATATTATGTTACACAATAACTTTTTTGATAAATAACAGGTAATCATTATACTACTCCCCAAAATTCGGACCACGGGTTAAATTGAAAATAATGATTAGTTTTAACTCGTATAATGATGAAAAAAAGCAGAAGAAAATTTACCGATGCCTTCAAGGCCAAAGTTGCCATTGAAGCTTTAAGGGAGAGAGAAGCGCTCAGCGAACTGGCCCAGCGTTTTGAGATTCACCCCAATCAGATCAGCATCTGGAAACGAGAGTTTCTGGAAAATGCAGAAAACGCATTTGCTTCTAAAAACAAAAAATAGGATGCTGATAATCAGGTTGATAAACACTATCAGAAGATTGGTCAGCTGGAAATGGAAAACGACTTTTTAAAAAAAAGTTATCTGAAGATCAAACCGTGAAACATCGACTGAAAATGGTGAACCAAAAGCATCCATTGAGTATTCGCAAGCAATGTAAACTACTTGAAATAAACCGTAGTAGTCTTTACTTTAAACCGAACGCAGAAACGGAATTGAATCTGGATATTATGAAGGAAGTAGACCGGATTAACATGAAATATCCCAGCTTTGGTGTGCTTCGGATCAAGAATGAACTGGAGGAAGTCGGCTATCAGGTCAATCATAAACGGATTCGTCGATTGATGAAAAAAATGGGCATAGAAGTCATTTATCCAAAGCGCAATCTGAGCAGATTGGGCAAGCTGAATATGTTCATCCCTATTTGTTAAGGAATTTAAATAACTACTCTTCCAAAATCTTTTACCTTCTATAATTATGTTGGAGGAAATCCATTTATTATAAGATATTATGGTGAATTTAAAATAAGACAGTAGAATGAAAACGTTTTATTACACAACCTTTATTATGTTCATCCTAATAATTTGTAAGTCTTGCAACAGTAGAGAAGCAAATGAAAAAATTTTAATAAAAAGAAGTGATGAGTATTTCTTAAAGAGAAAAATTGATAAAAATCTATTTAAATCAAATTATTTTATCCGTAGTAAAAATACTATTTACACTCATTATGTGTTGGAGTACATTAGAGTAGTGGAGTCAAGAGATAGTGCCATCATTTGGTTTAGTATTGATGACGATGGAAATCATTTTATACAAACAAATGATTTGTTTAATAGATTAATTCTTAACAATTAAGTAATGCAGCCAACTTATCTCAATTTGCACAGAGTACCGTTGGTATGGTGAGCTTTGGTGCCATTAGCGGTGGTGTAGGTTCTGCCTTATCGGGTGGTAATTTCTTTAAGGGCGCGCTTATTGGTGGTGTTATGGAATCAGTAAATCTTGCCCACTTTGCCGAAAACACCGCCGGAATTATAACCTTTGTTGCTGTAGGTTTCCTTGTTTTTTTGACAATTTAAAATGTTAAATTAAATTTTTTACATTGTGAAAAAAGTTAAGATTTACCAATGCAACGCCGTTTAGTGGAACGTTAATAAGCAATACATAACATCTACAAGATTCAATCAATAAAAAAATCAATCATTACAATGAATTTTCTAAGAAATCGAGGTAGTCTATCAAAGTGTTCAACAATGCCAATTGTTTTACTCCATATTCTTTTCTTATACGTGTTACTCCAATATACGATTTTCTAATCTTTTAAAACTGTCGAAGTTTTTAGGAAATTCCTTAAAACCAAAGAAGAACTAGACACCTTTTTTGAAAGCCTGTAAATTGATTCGATGTACACGATTATTTTTTCTGACAGGGCTCGAGAAGATCTAAAAACATTAAAAAAATTCGATCACTTATTGAGGAGTTAGCAGAGCATCCAAAAACCGGCAGAGGTAAACCACAATTAAAGAAGTACGATTTAGCAGTCTTGTATGCTCGAAAAATCACGGATAAACATAGACTTGTCTATTCCATAGATGATGAAATCATAACGATTTATATCGTTTCTGCCAAAGGATATTATGATGACAAATAGTTAGCTTAAAGCCATCAAATGAGGGTTTAAATTAATCTGTCCGTTCAGTGTTTTAAGAATTCACCTGATGCTTTATAGCTGTTATAAAAAAGAACAAGCGAAAAATACGGAATATATTAAGGGGCATCAGAATTCGTCGTTGTTGATTCTTTTTTACAGTCAGATGGACATGATGAACAAACACATCTTCCACCAAAAATAGAAGAATCACAACCATAATTACAATTTGTAGAGGTGCATTTATAAGCTATTCCATCACTAATCAAGGCATTATTCTCCGCATTAACGGATAGAACATGGCTTAAGCTCATCCCTTATTTGTTTTTATTTGCAAAACATACAAAGTTGTATTATATTATTTTCACCTTTTTCATTTTTAGTTAACTCTTTCAATGTTAAGTTTGTTATAACATCATTTTTTTCTATTTCGTTGTCAATTTTTATTTTATCAATAAATTGCTCCCCATCTACAACTTTCTCTAAATTAGATTTAGATAACATAAATCTATTTTCTAAAGGATTTGTCGTGTTAACTTTTTGATGTGAAAGACCTTCATAACTCTTACATGAAAATAATAAAATAAATGTAAAAATAATAGATAATATTCTTTTCATAACTAAAGGTGTTTGATTGTAAAATATAGGTTGTTTTAAATTAAATACTAGTTATTTTATAAAGTTTTATATAGAACAATGAATTTCTTGTAATTTTCTAATTATTTTCTGATAACACGGATTTTTTTAATCTCTATCTACACTCTTTAATACACTTCATACACCGATATTTTCATCAAAAAAACCTGCATACTGCAGGCTTTTTATTCTTTATAAACGATGAGAAGTTAGAATAAACTTTTCACTTTTTCGATCACTGCATTCGAATCGATTTCATATTTTTTCATCAATTCGGCAGGAGTACCACTTTCGCCAAACGTATCGTTTACCGCTACAAAAGCTTGTTTGGTTGGGTGTTTTCTAGCCAAAAGTCCAGCAACAGATTCGCCCAAACCTCCTAAATAATTATGTTCTTCCGCTGTAACAATTCGGCCAGTTTTCTTCACAGAATTCAGAATTATCTCTTCATCCAATGGTTTTATTGTATGGATGTTGATAAGTTCACAAGAAATTCCTTCTTTCTCTAAAGCATCAATGGCAACCATTGCTTCCCAAACCAAATGTCCAGTCGCAACGATCGTGACATCTTTTCCTTCGTGCATCAAAATACCTTTTCCGATCTCGAATTTCTGGTCAGTAGGCGTGAAAACAGGTACAGCAGGTCGACCGAAACGTAAATATACTGGTCCTTCGTACTCGGCAATAGCCAAGGTTGCAGCTTTGGTTTGGTTATAATCGCACGGATTGATAACAACCATTCCAGGCAACATTTTCATCAAACCAATATCTTCTAACGTCTGATGCGTTGCACCGTCTTCACCCAAAGTTAGTCCTGCGTGAGAAGCACAAATTTTCACGTTCTTGTTAGAATAAGCAATCGATTGACGAATCTGATCGTACACACGTGCCGTTGAAAATTCGGCAAAAGTACCAGTAAAAGGAATTTTCCCACCAATTGTAAGACCGGCTGCAATGCCCATCATATTGGCTTCGGCAATTCCAATCTGGAAAAATCTCTCCGGATTTTCTTTGATGAATTGGTCCATTTTTAGCGAGCCTACCAAGTCAGCACAAAGGGCAACAACGTTCGGGTTATTGCGTCCTAGCTCGGTAAGTCCGTCACCAAATCCACTTCGGGTATCTTTCTTTTCAGAATATTCTAAATTGATCATTTTATGTGTTTGTTTTTATTTTGTTATTAATCTAATCGATCTAAATAATCGCTTAGTTTTTGTTTGTCTTTATTGTTTAAGTTAGGGTATGTTTTGTGTAATTCTAGCATACTTCTACGTAAAGCGTCGATTGTGCCTTTCATGTAAACGTTGCCGCTATATTCTGAGATGTACAAATCGCACACTTGACCAGCATAGTTTAGTAAAAGATCTTTCACTTGCGGATTGTCAAAAGTAGGAACACCTTCTCGAACATTGGTACAATAGTCCGGAATAGCTTTTAGCATTGATGAGTCTACATAGTCTATCGCCAAACTCATGTCTTTTAACGATTGTTGTTTGTATGATGATTCGTACGGACTTACTTCTTCATAAGCATAAGCTGCTGCGCTATCAACAGCTGCATACGCTGCATCGTAATCAGAAGCATCGGTGAGGGTGGTTTTATAATCTTTCGATTCATCCCACAGACGTTTCATTTCTGCTTTTAGTTCTTTCACTTCTTTCGATGAAATAAGCTTCGCTTTCTTTAGATCTTTTGGATAGGATTTGATTCGACTTTGTACATATTTATCAATCGTTTCTTTGTCATAATCTTCTACACCGTCATAATTAGAATCGGTCATCATCCCACAAATTTCAGTTGCATAGCGCACTAAAAAAGGTTGAGTTATACTTTCTAAATCATCTTGATAGTACGAACAAATCGGTGTATAATACACGTAATTCGGTTCATAAGCGGCAGAATCTAAATCTTCATAGCTCCATTCGATGTTATTGATAGAATCTTCTTTGATTTTATTTTCGGCCAAGATGGTATTGAATTTCTCCAAATTCTTTTCAAAATCAAAATCAACTTTCTGACTGATTGTTTTTTCAGAACTCAAAACCAAAGGATTTTCAGAACTATTCATACCAAAAGCAACCAGCAAACCATCTTTATCAACATTCGGGAAGAGAGATTTCACGTTTTTATAAGGACTGCTCGCATCGATACAAAAATAGACCGATTGTCCTAAAAAATCTGATGCTTCTCCTTCTATAGTAGCCATATACTCTTGGCAACTTTTACCGTTAAAAGTTTGTTTAGAATCTAAACTTTCTAAAGTTTTGGGTGAAATAAATAACTGATTAAATGATTCGATGATACTGCTCGAATAGAAATTAAAATTTTCTGATACTTCTAAGGAATTCATCAACGGAGGCGTGTCTACAAGAATCAATCGACCTTTGTTCAATACCGCATTGCTGAAGTAATTAGGAGTGAGACCAATAAAGTTGTTTTGATTGGTTTTGTCAGTCATTACCGTAAACTTAATATCCATTTCAGCTGCACTTTGTTGCTGATAGGTAAGAAGTTTTGTAAATTCTATAGAGTTTTTGTTTTGTCCGAAAACCAGACAATTCGCGGCAACTAAACCGAAGGTGAAAAGAATTTTTTTCATACGCTTATATAGATTTGTTTTTGATGCTTAGTAATCACCTAATGGCGTGACCGGGTTTTGTTGCAAAGCACTTTCTAACTGTTCGTCGTTCGGTGCTTTCCCGTGCCATGCATGTGTGCCCATCATATAGTCAACACCATGCCCCATTTCGGTATGTAGCAAAATTACCACCGGTTTTCCTTTTCCGGTTGCGGCTTTGGCTTGTTCTAAGGTTTCTAATATTTTTTCTAAATCATTTCCATTTTCTTGGTTGATCACTTCCCAACCAAAAGCTACTAATTTCGCTTGTAAATCTCCTAAAGGCAGAACCTGATCGGTATCTCCATCAATCTGGCGACCGTTGTAGTCGATGGTAGCAATAATGTTGTCTACTTTTTTTCCGGCAGCATACATAAAAGCCTCCCAAATTTGTCCCTCTTGTAACTCTCCATCACCGTGAAGTGTATAGATAAGATGGCTGTCTTTGTTTAGTTTTTTGGCCTGTGCAGCTCCTAAAGCAACCGACAATCCTTGTCCCAAAGATCCCGATGCAATACGGATTCCAGGTAAATGATCGTGGGTAGTAGGATGACCTTGCAAACGCGAATTTAATTTTCTGAAAGTAGCCAATTCTTCTACCGAGAAAAATCCATTGCGCGCCAAAACGCTGTAAAGTACAGGCGAAATATGTCCGTTTGATAAGAAGAAAAGATCTTCATTTTTTCCATCCATATCAAATTTGGTAGAATAATCCATTTGCTTACCGTATAAGGCAACCAAAAATTCTGCACATCCTAAAGATCCGCCTGGATGACCACTGTTTACGGCATGTACCATGCGAAGAATGTCTCGACGTACTTGTACAACTTGTGTTTGTAATTCTTGAAGTGTCATGTTTTGTTTGTTAATGCTTATGTAAAATTAATTGAATTTTTTGTCTGCTCACTCATTGTTTTCAGTGAGATGTTTTGGGTAGGATATTATACTTGCTCGTACCAAACTGCTCGATGAGGACGAAGCTCATCACGAACTTTCATCATCTGACTTTCGTCGACTACGACAAAAGCGATTGTATGCAAATCTGTCTGTTTATCGAGGTTTGCAAATCCTTCTAACTTTTCTTTCGCCAAATATTCGTTGAGATGAATCACGTGATGTTCGGCAATTTTTTCTGCTTCGGGTCCGCAAAAATCCCAAATCATTTTTAGTTGTTTATTCATGGTCTAAAGGTACAAAAAAACAAAAACTCTTCACGGAGCTCTTTGGCCAAATATTTCTCATCTTTTTTGGTTTTATGGTATAAAAAAATCGGTAAGATGAATAATTAACCATTTTTTTTACGTTTTATATTTCATCCTACCGAAAATCTTATCCTACCGAAACCTATAAAAATTACTCTGCGATTGTTTGGTTTTCTTGACGTTTGTTACTCAAAAAATACAAGCCGATAAAAGTTAGAAATCCGTTGAGGATAATGAGTTCTACGCCGATTTTATAATCTGAATTATGCGTTACCCAATAATTAATAAGGTAGGTGAGAACGGGCGCTAAAAGCGTAACTCCCAAAATACCCCATTGTATATGTATGTTTCGTTTGGTGAGAATCCCGAAAGCAAAAAGACCTAACAAAGGGCCGTAGGTGTAGCCAGCAACTTCCATGATGAGATAGACTATCGATTTATCGTTGATGGCTTTGAAAATTAAGATCAGTAGAAAAAAGATAACCGTGAATGTAAGATGAACTTTCAGTCGAGTATTTTTCTTTTGTTTTTCGGTTTTGCTTGTGTCTTCGTTTAGTTTTAATAAATCGACACAAAAAGAACTTGTTACGGCTGTCAGTGCGCCATCTGCAGATGGGAAAAGCGCAGAAATAAGTCCGATAATGAAAATTACGGATAAAAATAACGGAAAATATCCTTGTAAAGAAAGCGCAGGAAAGAGGTCGTCGCCCATGACATTTTCTCCACCTTGTTGTAAGAAAAATCCGTTTTCGGTATAGAAACCTCCGTTTTGCATCGAATAAATATATAGCAAACCTCCTAAAAATAAGAAGGCTAGATTGACGAAAAGCAAGGTTCCGGCAAAGGTTAGCATATTTTTTTTCGAGTTGTGCAAGTTATCAACAGAGATGTTTTTTTGCATCATTTCTTGATCCAAACCTGTCATTGCAATCGTAATGAAAATTCCGCCGAGCAATGTTTTGAGGAAATAGGTTTTTGAGTTGACATCGGTGTTGATAAAATGTGTGTAGTTTTGTTCTTTTAATTGATTAAAAGCCTGACCAACAGAGAGGTCGAGATTGCTCAAAATAAAAACAATACAAGCAATAAGACTCACAATCATAAAAGTAGTTTGCAACGTATCGGTAATCACAATTGTTTTCACTCCGCCCTCGAAGGTGTACAGCAAAATCATCAATAAAAGGATAAAAGTGGTTAACCAAAAAGGAATACCCAATTGACCTAATAAAAATATTTGCAATACATTGACTACGAGATATAGACGAGCCGTTGCTCCGATTCCGCGCGAAATGATGAAAAATATCGAACCAATTTTATGCGCTTCAACATTGAATCTTTTCCCTAAATAAGTATAAATTGAAGTCAGGTTCATCCGATAATACAGCGGCAAAAGAACCAAGGCAACTATAAAATAGCCTAAGAAAAAACCAATTACCATCATATAATATTCGAAACCGCCGTAGATATATTCTGTTCCGGTGAGTTTACCAACTGTTCCGGGCACCGAAATAAAGGTTACGCCACTGAGCGATGTTCCAATCATCCCGAAGGCAACCAACCACCATTTACTTTTTTTGTTTCCGATGAAAAATGATTGATTATCAGAGTTTCGGCTCGTGTAATAGGAAATAACCAAAAGGCCTAAAAAATAGACAATTACACAGATGAGGATAAATGTTGTATTCATTAGCTGTAGAAATATGCCCAAATTTAGTATTTTTGACACAAGTAAACATCAAGATGAGCAATTATCCCAGTAAAGTTTTAGAGCGAGCGGTAAATGAAATGTCTCAATTGCCAGGAATTGGTAAAAGAACTGCCTTGCGCTTGGTCTTGCATATGCTCAATAGACCGCATACGCAGACACTTCGATTAGCAGAAGCTCTTACACATTTGGTTGAGGATATCCAATATTGCGAAACTTGCCATACGTTGTCCGATACTCCAATTTGCGAAATTTGTAGCAATCCTTTGCGCGACCATAGTATCATTTGTGTGGTAGAAGATATACGCGATGTGATGGCAATCGAGAACACCGGTCAATACCGTGGAGTTTATCATGTTTTGGGAGGACGAATTTCTCCGATGGAAGGAATTGGACCTTCTCAATTAAAAATCGATTCGTTGGTAAAAAGAGCGGCAGAAGAATCCACCAAAGAAATTATTTTTGCATTGAGTTCTACGATGGAAGGTGATACAACGGTTTTTTACCTTTTCAAACAATTAAAAGATTTTCCGTTGGTTTACTCAACCATTGCACGTGGAATTGGAGTAGGAGATGAGTTGGAATATGCCGATGAAGCAACGTTGATCCGTTCTATCGAAAATCGAATTCCGTATTCAGAAACAAAATTATAGGCAATGGATATCTCGATTGTGATTGTTAGTTACAATGCTACTCCATTTTTAGATCAATGTTTACAATCCTGCCAGAAAGCTTTGGTAGGACGAAAGGGTGAAATTTTGGTTATTGATAATCATTCGCCCGAAAAAGTGGTAGAGAACCTTCGAATCCATTTTCCTGAGGTTGAGTTTTATCCGTTGGAAGAAAATTTAGGTTTTGCCAAAGCCAATAATTTTGGGGTAGAAAAAGCAAAAGGTCGTTATGTTTTGATTTTGAATCCGGACACTCTAATCCCAGAAAATCTATTCGATCAAATTATACCATTCTACCAAAAAACAAAAAATATCGGGGCACTTGGGGTGAAACTTATCGATGCCCAGGGGCGATTTCATCCAGAAAGTAAAAGAAATCTACCAACTCCATGGAATGCTTTGGCAAAGTTTTTTCCGAACTTAGATTTTGCAAAAAAATCATCTTACTATAATTTGCAATTAACGGCTGATGAAGTTGGGAAAACAACCGTTTTGGTGGGTGCTTTTATGTTTTTGTCGCGATCGATTTACCTCGAAGCCAAAGGGTTTGATGAACGCTATTTTATGTACGGTGAAGATATTGATCTTAGTTATTCGATCGAACGTTTAGGCTACGAAAATTATTACAAAGGCGATAGTGTCGCGATTCATTATAAGGGAGAAAGTACAAGAAAGGATGCCAAATATTATCGAATATTCTTTCAGGCGATGAATCTTTTTATTGATAAATATTATACCAATATTTTTTCTAAGACTTTTCTCAAGTTTGGAGTTTGGGCGAAATATAAAGCTTCTATTTTCGCGATGAAAAAGGAAACGAACAAGGACGTATCGGCGAAAATAACCAAAAATGAACTGAATTTCCTACCGAAAAACTTTCAACCGCAAGATTTAGAAAATCAAGGACATTATGTTTTCGATACGCAGTTGTTTTCTTATCAAGAAATTATTGCGTATTTAGAAAAATTCAGTTCATCAACTGTACATTTCTACATTGCAACTGATCGTTATCTCATCGGAGAAAACGAAATTTATCGTCGCGAGTAGTTTATTTTTTAGCCTCTACAGAATCTTTCTTTTCTGCAGTTTCTGTCGTTGTAGCTTGTACGCTGTCTTTTTTAGGGGCTTCTTCGGTTGTTGTTTCTTTATGCGCCACAGGATGATCTTCGTGCGAAGGTACTTCTACTGGTGGATGCGTTACCGGAAGAATTCCATGATTTCCACCTGGTTTTTTATTACAAGAAATGGCCAAAACCATAAAAGAAGCTAAGAAAACTATTTTTTTCATGCGTTTATATTTTTCTGGGTATTATGATTAATTGCAAATTTAGCGAAACCTTTGTTTAGAAAGTATATGAATTGTTGGATTTTTATTTTAGGGTAGCAATCGTTTGTACGCCACCTTTGGTAATATCGCCCAATTTCACATGCAATTCGGTATCTAATGGTAAGAATAAATCGACACGAGAACCAAATTTGATGAATCCATATTCTTTTCCGGCCACTGCGGTATCGTCTTTTTTAGCATACAAAACAATGCGTCGAGCAACTGCGCCCGCCACTTGTCTGAAAAGGATTTTTTGGGCAGCTTTGGTCTCGACCACAACGGTTGTTCGTTCATTGAGTTCTGATGATTTTGGATTGTATGCAACCAAAAACTTACCAGAATGATATTGCGAATAAATTACTTTTCCATCTACCGGATAACGTGTAATATGCACATTGAGTGGCGACATAAAAATAGAAACTTGTAAACATTCTTCTTTTAGAAACTCCGACTCAAAAACTTTTTCTATCACAACAACTTTTCCATCTACTGGAGCAATGACACTTTTTTCGTCTGCGGTATGACTTCGGTCTGGATTGCGAAAAAACCATACCATAAAACCATATAAAACCCATAAGGACAATGCCATCACATAGCCAAAAGGCGAAGGAATAAAACGAATAAATAAATAGCTAAATATAGCAAAGAATATTAAGCCTAAACTAAGAATAATTCTGCCTTCTCGATGTAGCTTCATAAAGTATTAGTTAATAGTAAATATGTATAGATCATTGGTACGACAAAGATATAACTATCCAATCGATCTAAAAAACCTCCGTGTCCAGGAATTAGGTGTCCACTGTCTTTTACTTGGAAAGTTCGTTTTAGTTTCGATTCTGTCAAATCTCCCAAAGGAGCTGTGATAGCAACAATAATTCCTATTATCAACCAATTGCCCTGCAACGGAACAGGTGACCATTGCGAGATGGCATATCCTACCAAAATTGTCGAAATAAATCCACCTGCAAATCCTTCCCAACTTTTTGCTTGCGAGATTTTGGGTGCCATCGGATGTTTACCAAAAAGGCTTCCAACGATATAGGCCATCGAATCGCTAATCCAAAGGAGAATAAACACAAATAGTACTTCGTAATGCATGGTGGTTTTGCCAAAACTCAGTCCAAAAGAAGGAAGCGTTAGGCTTAGAGCAAACGGTACCACAAGGTAGGTAATCCCGATGGTAGCTTTAGAAAAATCGTTGTTGAGTTCTTGCGGACTAAAAAAGATGAGTAGGATGGAAAATAGAAATAAAACCGGTCCGGCAAAAGCCATAGTATTGAGGAAAAACGGGAAAGTACCATTTTCGTACAACGCATCAGAAACCGATAAAAAGTCGCGAGCGAATAAGAAAAATACAATCCCAAATCCGACCAAAATCATTCCTTGATATAGGCGATCTTTGAGTTGGGTGATTTTACAAAATTCAATCAGGCACAAGGCACAAAATAAGGCCATCAGACCAATTAGGCTATAAAAATGCCACGTTGTTCCCGCTACGATAATTGCAGCATAAATGATACCCGAAATCAGACGCGGAAAAAAGTTCTTCATAGTTATTCTTCTACCAACAGCAAATATATGTTTTTTGCATTCGGTATCGAATCGAAATTATGCATATTTTCTCCACGAATACAAGAAATATTATTTGGCAAACGATCAGACTTGCTCGATCGAATACGGTGTAACGCTTCGCTAATATTGTTTACCAGCTGTTTAGGAGTTGCATAAATGATAAAATTATCGGGAAAATCTTCTACTTTTCGACCGGCAGTTTGGTCAGAAGACAACATAATACTCCCATCGTACCCAATTAAATACTCGCATGTAAGAAAATTGAAGCGAGAGTTTTCGGTAGGATTTATTTGATAACTGATTTGCAGTTGATCTAACATGTTTTGCAAAGACTCATCAATACACACAAAATGTTGAATGCGTTCGTATTGAATTATCTGTTTTAGATTTTCGATGGTTTCTGTTGGGTTGCTGCAATACAGAAAATGTCCACCACCTGCATTGAAGTTCGTGGCAAATAACTCATCCACCGAAACTTCCTTTTTGAAAACTAATTCAACAGGATCATGTTCTTCTTCGACAATGGGTGTTTGATTGAGTTTTTGTATGAATTTTTTGATTGCTTTCCACATCAGCAAGAGCTGGTTTTATATGTATCTTAAACGAAATTAACAATAAAATGTAAAGTTACAAAAAAATCGCTGTTATTCAGCGATTTTTTCTTCTTTGGAGTGTGAATCTTCTTTTGGAGATTCTTCTTCATTTTTTCGTTCCTCCTTGGTTTCTTCAATAATCGTATCGGGTTCCCCAAATGGGCGTTCTCCAAATACAGCGACTAAATCTTCGCGGAAAATAACTTCTTTTTCGATTAATTTATCGGCTAATTCATCTAATTTATCTTTGTTTTCACGAAGGATTTTTTTCGCGCGTTCGTATTGAGTTTCGATGATGTTCGATACTTCTTTATCGATCATTTTCGCAGTTTCTTCACTATAAGGTTTAGAGAAACCGTATTCATTTTGTCCGCTCGAATCGTAATAAGAAACGTTTCCGATCTTATCATTCAATCCATAAATGCTCACCATGGCAGAAGCTTGTTTGGTTACTTTTTCTAAATCGCTCAAGGCACCTGTAGAGATATTCCCAAAGATAACTTCTTCGGCAGCACGTCCGCCCATGGTCATACAAATTTCGTCTAACATTTGTTCGGTTGTCGTAATTTGTCTTTCTTCTGGCAAATACCAAGCGGCACCCAAAGATCGACCACGCGGAACGATAGTAACTTTTACCAATGGTGCAGCGTGTTCTACCAACCACCCGATGGTTGCGTGCCCCGCTTCGTGGTAGGCAATACGTTTCTTTTCGTTTGGTTTGATGACTTTACTTTTCTTCTCTAGACCACCAATAATTCTATCAACAGCATCTAAGAAGTCTTGTTTTTCTACCACATCTTTTCCTTTTCTAGCGGCAACAAGAGCGGCCTCGTTACAAACATTAAAAATATCTGCACCACTAAAACCTGGCGTTTGTTTGGCTAAAAATTCTACATCTACATCTTCGCCTAATTTTAGGGGACGTAAATGCACTTTGAAAATCGCTTCACGTTCTGTAAGTTCTGGTAAATCTACATTGATAATTCGGTCGAAACGTCCTGGACGCATCAAGGCTTTATCCAACACGTCTGCACGGTTGGTTGCAGCAATAACAATCACATTCGATTCGGTTCCGAAACCATCCATTTCGGTAAGTAATTGGTTCAAGGTATTTTCTCGTTCGTCATTGGATCCAGTGAAATTATTTTTTCCACGAGCACGACCAATTGCATCAATCTCATCAATAAAGATAATTGAAGGAGATTTTGCTTTGGCATTGGCAAATAAATCGCGAACACGAGAAGCACCAACTCCTACAAACATTTCGACGAAATCTGATCCAGATAGAGAGAAAAATGGAACTTTTGCTTCACCGGCAACGGCTTTCGCTAATAGAGTTTTTCCGGTTCCTGGAGGGCCTACTAATAGTGCACCTTTCGGAATTTTACCTCCTAATTTGGTGAATTTGGTAGGATTTTTTAAGAAATCTACAATTTCTTCAATTTCTTCTTTTGCACCTTCTAATCCAGCAACATCTTTGAATGTGGTTTTTACTTGATCGTTTTCATCAAATAATTTGGCTTTCGATTTTCCGATATTGAAAATTTGTCCGCCACCACCTGCGCCACCACCCATTCTTCTGAATAGGAAGTAATACATCAAACCTAATAATCCTACCCATAAAACAATGGTAAGAATGGTTCCGCTAAGAGCATTTGGAACGATGGTTTTTAGTTTGGTTCTGAGGGTCGGATTTTCGCTTAGAGTGGTATTGAACTCTTTTTCGAAGTTTCCGGCATCAGCCACATTAAAGGTGAAATCTGGAGATTTCCCCATGAAGGTAAGACTATTGTCTTGTGATTTTTTTAGTTGTTTGAAATTTTCGGATTCTAAAGCTTCTTTCGATAAATATACTTTTACCGAGTTGTCGTCTAAACCAAGATCTACTTGTTCGATATAACCTTCTTTTAGGTATTTGAAAAAGGTATTATGGTCGAGACTTTTCGAAGAAGCTCCAATAGAATTTGGTGTATAAAAGAAAAAACCAATTAAAATCAATCCAATAATTCCATAAATCCACATAGGATTAAATCCTCCGCTTGGTTTTGTATTTTTGTTTTTCAATGTTACAAGTTCTTAGTTAATGATTCGCTTACAGCTCTATTCGTGTTTCCACTGCGTCGCCCCAAAGACTTTCTATGTCGTAATATTCGCGTACATCTTTCTGGAAAATGTGCACGATTACGTTGGTATAATCGATGAGAATCCATTGGGCATTTTGTGTTCCTTCTACATGAAAAGGTTTTTCGTGCATTTCGGTTTTTACTAATCGTTCTACCGTTTCGGCAATCGCATTTACTTGGGTATTTGAGTTTCCGTTACAAATAACAAAGTATTCGCAAAATGCATTTTCTATTTCACGTAAATCTAATATGGTAATATCTTCGCCTTTTACTTTGGAAATTCCGTCTACAATACTATCGAGTAAATCTTTCGTATACTGATTGTCTATCATTATGAGTTATAAATATAAAGTTTCAAATTTAGTGATAATTAGCGTAAGATTAAAAGAATTTAAAATAACTTTAACCTCTCTAAACAATTCATTCTCTCTATGTCGTACGAGTTACATATTTTCGATTCTTTGCCCAGTACTAATTCTTATCTTTTAGACTTAACCAAAAAAAATGCCATGAGCTGGGTTGTCATCTATGCAAAAGACCAAACGCAAGGAAAAGGCTATGCCGGAAATACATGGAAAACGACCGCTGGTGAAAATCTAACTTTTAGTTTTTCGATCACGACCGATCTTTCGTATCCAGAACTAATTTTTCTCAATGAATGGATAGCGAATGTTTTGCGCGATTTTCTTGCTCGTTACTTGTCTGAGGTGTGGGTGAAATGGCCAAATGACTTAATTGCAAACGATAAAAAATTGGTGGGAGTTTTGATTGAATCTTTTCAACGAAATCAGCAAATGCATACCGTAGTAGGGATTGGTCTTAATGTGAATCAAACTCAATTCGAAAATAATCCTAAAGCAAGTTCGTTAAAATTATTAACTGACAAAAAGTATGACCTTTTGGCTTTGTTGGGTGACTTAATGTCGGATTTTCAAGTAAAGTTTTATCAAATCCAAGAAAAAAACTTCCAAGAAATTCATCAATCCTACCAAAATCATTTATACCGAAAAGATGTTTTATCAACTTTCAAAACCAACGATACCATTTTTAGGGGTTGGATAAGAAAAACCGATACCGACGGAAAATTATGGGTAGAAGGAGAAAATAACGAACTAAAATCTTTCTTGCACAAAGAAATTGAGTTGCTTTATGCAGAATAATCCTACCTTTGTGTTTATGGAAGAAATGGTGGTACTGGTTAATCCCGAAGATCAAGTAGTTGGATTAATGGAAAAACAACAAGCGCATGTTGCAGGACTTTTGCATCGTGCATTTTCGGTTTTCATTTTCAATAAAAAAGGAGAATTAATGTTGCAACAACGTGCGGCAGATAAATATCATTCGCCAACCTTGTGGACCAACACTTGTTGCAGTCATCCGCGCGAAAACGAAACTTATAAAGAAGCAGCGCACAGACGTTTGCAAGAAGAAATGGGCTTTGATACGGAGCTGACCTATTCTTTTAATTTTATATACAAAGCGCAATTCGAAAATGGTTTGACGGAACACGAACTCGATCATGTTTTTGTAGGATATTATGATGACGAGCCGACCCTCAACCCAGAAGAAGTGATGGCTTATCGTTGGATTACGATCGAAGATTTAGAAACCGAAATGAAACAAAATCCTGAGCATTTCACAGCTTGGTTCAAGATTATTTTTGATGAATATGTTTCGCATTTGCACCAAAACGACGAACAATAAATCATGAAAGTTACAGTCAATAGAAAAGCGCATTTCAATGCTGCTCATCGTTTGTTTAATCCGAAATGGAATGACGAAAAAAATCGAGAAATTTTCGGCAAATGTTCTAACCCCAATTATCATGGACACAATTACGAACTGATTGTGAGCGTGCGAGGCGAAATCGATCCCGAAACAGGTTTTGTGATGAATTTAGATGATTTGAGAAAAATTATCGAAGTGGAAGTGGAAGATTATTTGGATCATAAAAACCTTAATCTTGATATTGATGATTTCCAAAACCTTAATCCTACTGCAGAAAATATTGTTATTGTGATTTATAATCGGATTCGTGCAAAACTCGAAAATCATTTGGATTTGAAAGTAACATTGTACGAAACGCCAAGAAATTTTGTCGAATATTCAGGTGATTAATATGGAAATCGGAACGCATATCCCGTCTTTTTCTTTAGAAGATAACAAGCGAAATTGGTTCAATTCGGACGAGTTTTTGTACAAAAAAAACATGGTGCTTTTTTTCTATCCTAAAGATTTTACTCCAGTTTGTACCGAAGAGGTTTGTGCTTTTAGAGATTTCCAAGAAGCCTTTGCCGATTTGGATACTTTGCTGCTTGGTATTAATAATCAATCGCCGAAAACACACGAGAAGTTTGCCGAAAAACACCATCTGAAATTTCCACTTCTCTCAGACAAAAAAGGATTGTTGTTCAAACGTTTCGGACTCAAGAAAAAATGGTTGTTTTTTTATCCGAGAGAAACATTTGTGTTCAATAAAAAAGGACGATTAATAGCGCATATTTGCGATGCGAAAAATCCGCAAACGCATATAGATCAAGCGCTCGAAGCGTTGAAAAACGATCAATAATAAATTAGGCTTTTGTTTTCTTTTTACGAAAAACCAATCGGAAAACAACAAAAACACTCGTCGCAATCACCGAATGTAGGAGTTGCGTGGTAAAACTATTATGATCGAAAATCATTTTTAGTCCTAAGAAAATTACAAAAAAGACAATCGCTAATAAAAGGGTTTGTTTCATGGTCTAAAAATACTAAAAAAACGCTTAGCTTTTATTTATAATTTTAGTAATCCTACAAAATCTAATTTTTCTGAAGTTGCAATTTGGTTAGGATTGGTTCCTGGTTTGTCTTGCGGAACTTCTTCTCCTTTTTTGGCATAAAAGCGAACCCAAAAATCATCTATTTTCCCTGTGCTTGGATTCTTGAAATTCATCGGAATCAATTCGAAAACTTTATCTTCTCGAAAAGCTCTTTCGACAAAATCCGAACAATACAAACTGTTTTCATCTAAAATATAGAGCCAATTATACGGTTTACCTAACATTGTTTTGGCTGTCTGGATTGCGTCTGGAATGCTGTATTGATAATCTTTTTTTAATCGATAAATAGCAATTTGATTTTTTTTCTGGGTCTGATTGGTGTAAAACTCTCTTAAACTTTCTCTCTGAGATCCACCTTCTGGCGCAGCATGAAGAACGAAAAACGAATTATTGTCTTTTTCTATCAAACCAACATGGTCATAATTTATGGCTGCCGAAATTTTCGTGGCTCGACTAATTGCTCCCGAAAGTTCTTCGGTATGTGCATCGACAAAAATTAAATCTCCATTTTGTAAATCTTTCATGCGAAGTTGTTTGGTGTTGAGAGAAGGATTTTCGGTTAGATTCGTTTGGCTTTTTTTTTGTATGCTACAATTAAAACATAAGGCGAAAATCATCCCACCGAAAAAGATATTTTTAAGTTTCATAAACCAGAAATAAACTATTTCTACAAATTTAATCCATCAAGACGAATCGAAAGCCCTAAAATCTTTTTTTAATTTATTACTTTTGAACAAACAAAATAAACAAACAAGAAATGAAAAAAACGGCGCTTAATCAAAAGCACAAAGATTTGGGAGCAAAAATGGTTCCTTATGCAGGATTCGAAATGCCTGTTCAGTATTCGGGAGTAAACCAAGAACATTTTGCCGTTCGTGAAAAGGTCGGCGTTTTTGATGTATCTCATATGGGGCAAATTTTTGTGAAAGGAGAAAAATCTATCGATTATCTACAACATATTCTTTCGAATGATGTGAGCAAAATTGCAGACGGACAGGCGCAATACAATGCGATGACAAACGAAAAAGGAGGAATTGTTGATGATTTGATTATTTATCGTTTGGCTGCCGATCATTGGATGGTCGTGGTAAATGCTTCGAATGCAGACAAAGATTGGGATTGGATGAATAAGCACAATTCTTTTGGCGTTGAGTTGGTAAATGAATCAGCAAATCGCTCTTTGTTGGCGATTCAAGGTCCGAAAGCAATCGAGGCTATGCAATCATTGACCGATGTTGATTTGTCATCGATTCCGTTCTATCATTTCGTTGTTGGGAAATTTGCAGGCGTAGAGAATGTATTGATTTCTGCAACGGGCTATACAGGTTCGGGAGGTTTTGAAATTTATTTTAGTAATGAGGCTGCCGACACTATTTGGGAAAAGGTGCTAGAAGCTGGAGAAGATTTTGGGATAATTCCTTGCGGATTGGCAGCGAGAGATACTTTGCGTCTAGAAAAAGGATATTGTTTGTATGGGAATGATATCAACGAAACAACTTCGCCATACGAAGCAGGTTTAGGTTGGGTAACCAAATTGGATACAAACTTTATTGGTTCGGACGAATTGAAGAAACAAAAAGAACAGGGAGTAGATCGTAAATTGATTGCTTTCAAAATGTTAGAAAGAGGAATTCCACGTCAGGGTTATAAAGTAGTTGATGATAACGAAAATACAATTGGTGAAGTTACTTCTGGAACGCAATCTCCGATGTTGAAACAAGGGATCGGTTTGGCGTATGTTCATAAAGATTTTGCAAAGATCGGTACAACAATCCGAATTAAAATTCGTGATAAAAATATTTTAGCAGAAGTTGTTAAAGCGCCTTTTGTATAATGTTTAAATAATTTCTGTCTTTTTTATAAAATTTAGAAAATAATTTATACCTATATATAATATAGGATTGTTAAAACAAAAAAGCTCTGCACGTTCAGAGCTTTTTTTGTTAATCGAGGTCAAGAGAAAGTTGTTCATCTAGCAACCGAAAAGATTGTCGGTGATAAGGTGAAATTCCAAACTCTCGGATAGCTTCTCGATGCTGTTTGGTAGGATAGCCTTTATTTTTGTTCCAATGATACATCGGATATTCTTCATGTATTTTCTGCATATATTCATCGCGATAGGTTTTGGCTAAAATAGAAGCTGCCGCAATCGAAATATATTTGGCATCACCTTTTACGATGCATTGATGAGGAATGTTTTTGTATGGATTGAATCGATTTCCATCTACAATAATAAAATCAGGCTCTACACTCAATTTTTCTATGGCTCGATGCATGGCTTCGAAACTTGCGTTGAGGATATTAAGTTCATCAATTTCTAGATTATCAACAATTCCGATTTCTGCTGTAAGAACTTTTGTGCTAATGAGTTCCTTGAGGTTATTGCGTTTTTTTTCAGTTAGGAGTTTAGAATCGTTTATAGTCGAATCGAAAAAATCATTCGGAAAAACGACAGCTGCGGCTACTACTGGGCCTGCGAGGCATCCTCTTCCTGCTTCATCACATCCACACTCATAATTTTGATTTGTTAACTTTTTAAACATTAAGCTGTTTTTTAAAACTTTAACAAAAATATTAGTAATAAAATTCTTTTATGCTCAGAAAATCTGTTAAATTAGAGTTAAGTTTTTAAAAATTATTAACAGATGAGGAGAAATTTAAAAAGCTTGCTCTTTGTGGGGTCTTTCTTAGTAGGGGCTTCATTGTTTGCGCAAGTAAAAACAGTAACAGGAACCGTGACTGACAAAGACGGTTTTCCTGTAGTTGATGCTGTGGTGAAGTCTTCTGCAGGTGCAGAAGTATACACCGATGAAAATGGTAAGTTTAGTATTGAAGCAAATCAGGGAGAAACTATTTCGGTAGAATCATTCGGATTGCCAACACAAACTTTTGTGGTAGGAACCAATACATCATATGCAGTTTCATTAAAGCCAGCACAAACTGAAGCGATTGAGTTAGAAGGAGCTGTAGTAACTGCTCTTGGGATAACTCGTGAGAAAAGATCTTTAGGGTATGCCACCCAAGAAGTCAGTGGAGATGTAGTTTCACAAACCCCATTGTCTAACTTTGCCGACGCTCTCTCTGGAGAAGTTGCCGGGTTGGATATCAAAGGTTCTGGGGCACGTGGCGGATCGACGAATATGGTCATTCGTGGTACTAGTTCGATTGTAGGATCAAATCAAGCATTAATTGTAATAGATGGTATTCCTGTAAATAACTCTACCTTCAATACTGGGGATCAGCAAACGGGGCGTGGTGGATTCGACTATGCTAATGCTGCTGCGGATATTAATCCGAACGATATCGAAACAATCAATGTTTTAAAAGGTGCTGCCGCTTCTGCACTCTATGGTTCTCGTGGGATGAATGGGGTGGTAATGATTACGACTAAAAAAGGAACGAAAAAACGAGGAATAGGTGCGGAGTTTAATTCATCAATTACTGTTGGTTCCGTAGATAAGCAAACTTTACCTCGGTACCAGAAAAAATATGGTGCAGGTTATTCTGCCTTGAAGCCGAATGAAAATCCAAATCCTAACAATCCTTATTTTTATGGAGATGATGTAAATGGGGATGGAATTCCCGATATGGTAGCTCAATTTGATGCTGATGCATCTTATGGTGCAGCGTTTGATCCGAATCTTTATGTGTATCAATGGAATGCTTTTTGGCCAGGATTGAAAACTTTTGGTAAAGCAACTCCGTGGGTTGCTGCTAAAAATGACCCGAATGTTATTTGGAATACTATTACAACTTTCCAAAATTCAGCTTCTTTCTTTGGTTCAAATGATGAGGGTAATTTTCGTGTGGGCTTTACGAACTTCCAAGATGAATTTGGATTAGTTAATAGTAAACAATTACGTAATTCAATCGATTTCTCTGGTTCATATAATATTACAGAAAGATTGAGAATTGATGCAAAGATGACCTATGTTGATAATTCGGCAAAAGGACGTGTTGGTACAGGGTATGAAGGGAGAAATCCAATGCAACAATTCAGACAGTGGTGGCAAACTAATGTAGATTTATATGAGTTGCGTGATGCTTATAATTATGGTCAAGAAAATGCAACTTGGAATATCAACTCTTTTGATGATACAAGTCCATTGTATTCGGATAATTATTATTTTACACGTTACGAAAGTTTTCAGAACGATAGACGTAAAAGATATACAGGTGGAGTTTCTGCAACTTATAAATTAACCGATTGGTTGAATGTGTTTGGTCGTTATGGTTTTGATAATTATACGGAAATTAGAGAAGAACGTTTAGCTGTGGGTTCAGCAGGTTCTTTTGGAGAATATCGTTTAGCGAATTTGGATGTGTCTGAAAATAATTATGACTTAATCTTTAATATCAATAAAAATTTATCAGATGATATCAGCTTAGATGCAAATATCGGATGGAATTTACGTGTGCAAAATTTAGAGTCTTTTGATGGTAGGACAAATGGTGGATTAATGATTCCTAAATTGTATTCATTAATCAATTCTATTAACCCATTAACCTCTGCCGACGTAGATCAATCTCGTTTCAGAAAAATGGTCGACGGAGAATATGTACGTGCAAGTATAGGTTTTAGAAACATGGTATTCTTAGAAGGGTCTATCCGGACAGACCGTTCATCATCTCTTTGGTCAAAATCAGATAAAGGAAACCGTTATTGGTACCCTTCAGGATCTTTGAGCTGGGTGTTCTCTGAGCTTTGGAAATCACCTGCCTTTAACTTTGGTAAAGTTCGTGTGAACTATGCGCAAGTAGGGAATGATACAGAACCATATCGTGTATGGAATTCTTATACCTTGAATGCTTCTTATAACGGAGTAGGGTCTGCTACTAACCCTGCAAGAAACGGGTATTGGAATCTGAAGCCGGAGAAAATGGAAGAAATTGAGGTAGGGCTTGAAATGGGCTTCTTGAAAAACAGAATTAATTTCGACGTTTCTTACTATAACCGTAAAACAAGTGATCTAATTACCGACGTTGACGTTTCTTCTTCTTCAGGATTCTCTCGTCAATGGATGAATATAGGAGATATCAAAAATGAAGGGGTTGAGGTTCGTTTAGGATTAGAACCAATTCGCACCGAAGAATTTTCTTGGAAAATTACCGGAAACTTTGCGAAAAATAAAAACGAAGTGGTGGAACTACGTGATCAGTTGACTTATTATCAATTATCTGCTCTGCAAGGAGGGGTGTCGATTGGTGCTAAAGTTGGTGAGCAAATTGGGATTATCCGCGGTAGAGGATATGTTTATGGAGCTAACGGACAAGCAATTGTAGGCGATGATGGACAGTATTTATTGTCTTCGTCAACAACCACTTTAGGGAATATTAATCCTGATTGGACAGGAGGGGTGAAAAATACATTCAACTATAAAAATGTATCTTTAAGCTTCTTGATCGATTTCCAAAAAGGAGGAGATGTTTTCTCACTTGATACTTATTATGGGTATGCAACAGGATTGTACGATAACATTACTTCGGGCTTGAATGATTTAGGAAATCCAATCCGAAATCCATTATCACAAGGAGGAGGAATTATCCTACCTGGAGTAAAAGAAGATGGTTCACCAAACGATATTCGTGTGAGCGCTGCAGATGGAAATGATAATCCTTGGGGGTATTTAACTGCTAATAATCAACCACACATTTACGACGCTTCTTTCGTGAAGTTACGTAACGTTACTTTATCGTATGATTTACCTGAACGTGTTCTAAATGGTCTGTTTGTAAAAAAAGTAACTCTTTCGGCAGTTGGACGTAATTTATGGATTATTCATAAAAATGTTCCTTATGCAGATCCAGAAGCTGGATTAAGTGCGGGTAACTTGCAAGGATATCAATCAGGAGCACATCCAACTTATCGTGAAATTGGCGTTAATTTAAAAGTTCAATTTTAATCCTTTAAAAACAATAATATGAAAAAGATACTTATAACATGTGCTGCTTTATTATTTTTACAGTCATGTTCCGATGATTATTATGATAGTCTTAACGTAGATAACGTTCATTCTCCAAATGTACCAGCCTCTGCTCTTGTTACAAATGCTACAACTAGCTATTTTTATCAAATGCTCAACACTAACGTAAACAGCAATGTATTTAGGTTGTATGCTCAACAATGGAATGAAACCCAGTATGTGGAAGAGTCAAATTATGACTTAGAAACTCGTAACATTAACGGAAGATTGTGGACAGAGCTAAATACCAATATTATTTATGATCTTACAGATGCAAAAAAAATAGTTGAAAAAGATAGTCATATTTCTGATGATGTTAAGAAAAATCAAATAGCAATCATCGAATTAATTCAAGTTCAAGCTTGGATGGTAATGGTAGATACTTTTGGAGATGTTCCTTATACAGAAGCATCAAAAGGTGACGCAAATCTTTCGCCAAAATATGATGATGCTAAATCAATCTATACAGATTTATTAAATAGACTTCAAGAAAGTTTAGCTCAGATAAATGTTTCTCATCCAGGTTTTGGTACTCAAGATATTGTCTATAATGGAGATATGGGGAAATGGAAAAGATTCGGTGGATCATTATTGCTAAAACTTGGTGTACAAGTAGCGGATGCCGATAATGCTATGGCGCAAACTGCTATTCAGTTGGCTATAAATAACGGCGTTATGGAAAGTGATGAAGATAGCTATCGCCTCAATTATCCTGGCTCAGAACCCAACGTAAACCCATTGTGGGTAGACTTAGTAGCGTCTGGACGTAAAGATTTCGTGGCAGCCAATACCATCATCGATTATATGAATGATCTAGAAGATCCTCGTAGAGAAAAATACTTCAGACAAAATTTAGGCGATGGAGTATATTTAGGAGGGGTGTACGGAAACGCAACACCATTCAGATCATACACACAAATCTCTGATACATTGCATGAGAAAAGCTATCCAGGGAACTTGTTAGATGTTACCGAAACGAAATTCTTATTAGCAGAAGCAGCTGCGAAAGGATTCTCGGTAGGAGGAACAGTAGAGTCTTTCTACGAAGAAGCAATCAAAGAATCTTTTGCATTCTGGGGCTTGTCTGAAACGGAAGCTGATGCATATTTAGCAAATCCGAAAGTGAATTTTGCAACAGCAGAAGGAACATGGAAAGAAAAACTAGGAAAGCAATTTTATTTAGCCTTGTACAATAAAGGGTTTGATGCTTGGACAGTTTACAGAAGATTAGATGCACCAAAAATGAATGTGGCTGCAACTTCTGGACTTAACGTTCCGACGCGTTTTACCTATCCTACCGCCGAACGCAACCTGAATGGTGCAAACAATTCAGCTGCTGCAACAGCAATCGGAGGAGACAAATTAGATACAAAACTCTTTTGGGATAAGTACTAATAAAAATCATAAAGCTTTTTTAAAAAATTCATAAAACGGGTGTGTTAAATATTGTTTTTAACACACCTTTTTTTTTTCTAAGTTAAATTTAAGTTATATTTGGCAACGAATTTTTTTAAAAAAAGACTAAATGAGGAGAAATTTAAAAAGCCTATACTTCGTAGGAGCATTCCTAATCGGGTCTGCTTTATTTGCGCAAGTAACAGGTACAGTAAACGACGGTAACGGTTTCCCTGAATCTGATGTAGAGGTTTCTGTAAAAGGTACAGATAAAACAGCCTATACAGATATGGATGGTAAATTTGAGATTGATGCTCAAGTTGGGGATACTCTAATCGTTAATGGTAAAGAAGTAAAAGTAACTTCTGCCAACTTAGGTGTGATTAGTCAAAAACAGCAAGACGCTATCGGATTAGATGAGGTAGTAGTAGTTGCGTTTGGTAAACAAAGAAAAGAAGCAATCGTTGGTTCGATTTCTGTTGTAGATGAAAAAATCTTAGAAAAACAACAAGCAACTAACGTAGTTTCAGCTTTACAAGGTTCAGTAGCTGGGGTTAACATCATCCAAAGTGGTGGACAACCAGGTTCTACGCCATCTATTCGAATCCGTGGTATTTCTTCAATCAATGCATCAGCAGAGCCATTGATTGTATTAGATGGAGTTCCATTCAACGGAAGCTTATCGATGATTTCACAAGATATGATTGCTTCGATCAACGTATTGAAAGATGCGGGATCAACTGCACTTTATGGTGCACGTGGAGCTAACGGGGTTATCTTGATCGAAACAAAAAAAGGTAAACGTAATATGGCACCACAAGTGTCTTTTATGTCACAATTTGGGGTAGCTAAAAATGCTGTAAAAATGCATAAACGTGTAGGCGCTGAGCAATACATGAAATATGCATGGGAAGCATTGAAAAACGGAAGTACTGCTGCTGATGCAGGAGCAGATGCTTCTTCTCGATTAATTTCTTACTTAGGGTACAACCCTTACGGGACAATTAATCAACCAATTGATGCCAACGGAAACGTTGTAGCAGGTGCATCTCTTTTATGGGATACCAATTGGGAAAGTTTATTAACCAACAACGCAGCAACTCGTAAAGAGTATAGCTTGAATGTGGATGGTGGTAACGAAAACACAACGTATAACTTTGGAGCAAGTTACTTGAACCAAGAAGGTTCTATCGTGACTTCTAAATTCGAGAGAACTACTTTAAAAGCGAACGTTGTATCAGATGTAAATGATTGGTTAGAAATCGGAGCAAACGTTTTAGCTGGTTTCGGATACGAAAACGGACCAACCCAAGACGGAAACTCATACCAATCTCCTATTCAGTGGATCAATAGTGTGTCTAATATCTATCCTCTTTACAAAAGAGATACAAATGGACAATTGGTATATGATGATTTAGGAGGATTAATCTTCGACTACGGAAACGGAGATGCTAAATATACTAATAGCAGTCGTCCGATGATGTCGAATGAAAACGCATATGGAGCTTTAATCAACGGGTACAAAGTAAAAAACAAACGTACCAATATCAATGCAAGTGGATATGCGAAAGTTAACTTCGACGAATACTTCTCATTAAAAACAAGCTTAGGATACCAATCTTATTTGTTTGATAATGACGAATGGTCAAGTAACCTTTACGGAAATGCAGCAGCTGATGGTGGACGTATTTCTAGAAGCCGTGATACACAAGAAACTAAAAATATCACGACAATCTTGAACTATAACCGTACATTTGGTGATCACTCGATCAACATTGATGCGATTCAAGATATTTACGATTTCACGTATGAAACTTTATCTGCTCAAGGTTTAGGTTTCTTACCAGGAAATACAGTTATCGGTGGTACAACAACTCCAGAATCAGTTAGTGGTGCTAAATACCGTGAACGCAACTTAGCGTACATGGGACGTTTAGGATATAACTATATGGGTAAATACTTCGTAGAAGGATCATACCGTAAAGAAGCTTCAACTTCTTTCTCACGTGATAATCGTTGGGGTGAATTCTACTCAGTAGGTGCTTCATGGATTTTATCTCGCGAAGAATTCCTAAAAGCTAGTCAAGCAGTTTCTTTATTGAAATTAAGAGCTAGTTACGGTGAGCTAGGAAATAACAGAGTATTATCAAGCGGTAGCCGTATATATTTCCCGTACACACAAGGATACGATGCAGGATTCCCGAACTTAGATGTACCAGGAGTATTGATGGGTGGTTTAGTTGATGAAAACATCAAATGGGAAAAAACAGCTACTCTAAACGTTGGATTAGATTTCGGATTTATCAATAACCGTATTAGCGGTTCATTCGATTTCTTTAATAGAGAGTCAGTAGATTTGATCATGGGTATGGCTGTACCTCCAAGTAGTACTGGACAAACTGAAATCGTAACCAACGTAGGTTCATTAAGAAACTATGGTTTCGAGTTGAACTTGAATACCGTGAACGTACGCAATGATAATTTCGAGTGGACTACCAATATCAACATTGGTAAAACCATGAACGAAATTAAAAAGCTTAATGGTGCAGATCGTATTGTAGACGGAACAAAACTTCTAGAAGTTGGTGGTTCTCGATATGATTGGTATTTACAAGAATACGCAGGGGTAGACCCAACAGATGGTGCTGCAATGTGGTATATGGATGATAAAGATGGTAACAAAGTAACCACTAAAAACTACGGTGAAGCGAAACGTTACTTACAAGATAAATCAGCACTTCCTGATTTCGAAGGTGGTTTTGCTAACTACTTCCGTTACAAAGGAATAGACATGAACGTATTGTTCAACTTCAGTGTTGGATCTTATATTTATGACTCAAGCTATGCTGGTTTAATGCACTCAGTAAATACAAGTAGAGCAGGTTATCAGTTGTCAGAAGACATCAAAGATAGATGGCAAAACCCTGGTGATATCACCAATGTTCCTAAGTTAACAAGTGTAAATAACAACTACACAAGTACATCGACAAGATTCTTGTTCAAAAATGATTATTTACGTCTTAAAGCTTTGAATGTAGGATATAACTTCTCAGACAAAGCAGTTTCTCAAATGGGATTAAAAGGATTGAGAATTTATTTCCAAGGAGATAACTTATTCTCAGCTCAATCTCATAAAGGAATCGATCCAGAACAGTCAGTAACTGGTATTACTAACAGTAGATCTTACCAACAGAAAATTTATACTGTAGGATTTAACGTAAAACTTTAATAAAAAATGAAAAAATATATCATATTATTAGCTGCAGCTTCAACTCTTTTCACAACGAGTTGTATGGACAACTATTTAGATGAGCCATCAAATTCAGATACAGGTGCACTAACACCTGAAGATGCCTATAATTCTTACGAAGGTACGGAAGCAGTTATGGCGGGTCTATTGAGAATGCAAAGATGGCAATGGATGGACGACACTTTTGCTCGTTCAACAAGCTTCGGTGGGGTATATGCTTTAGGGTTCACTAGAGCCGTTAAAGGAAATGACCTTATCGTAAATAACAACTGGTACTTAAACGAATACTTGAACAACGATAACGTACGTATCGCAACAAGTGGTCGTGCAGAATTCTCTTGGAGATTTCCATACGCAATGATTAGCCGTCTAAACCAAATGATCGACGGAGTTGCGTTGAGTAAAAAATTGTCAGAAGATGATAAAGTAGATTTCACTGCACAAGCTAGAGCTTTACGTGGATACTACTACTATCAATTAGCGTTAGAATTCAACCACGCGTTGAAACATGACCCTAATGCTGCTGCTGCTCCTATCAACTTGCACGTTACTACAGTAGGAAAACCAATGTCTAAATTGAGCGATTTGTATGCAACAATCGTAGAAGACTTAAATTTTTCTGTGGATAACTTGACAAGTAATCGCTATGATAATTCATGGATCAATAAACAAGTTGCTGCAGGTATGTTAGCTAACGTTTATCTGTCTATGGAAGAATGGAAAAAAGCAGAAGACATGGCGAAAATTGCGTACGGAAACGACGTAAATGGAGCAATGGACAATGTTGATACTTACCAAGCAATCGGTTTCGATAACCCGAACTCTAAAGAGTGGTTATGGTCATTGACGCAAAGAACAGATCAAAGTAACTATTATTACTTAGCTCCTCACGCGTTTATGAGCCGAAAAGATGGATATAAAAACGTTTACCTTAACAAAGATTTCGCTGCATTATTTACACCAGATGATGTACGTACTGCTGCTTTAGGTAACAATGAAGGTGGAGTTCCAGATACAGACCCACGTTATTGGTATTCGACTAAATTTACGTTTGCTTTCAACGCTTCATCTCCTTTGATGAGAACTGTTGAGATGATATTGGTTGCTGCAGAAGCTGCTTACCACCAAGGAAATACAGCAGAAGCAAATCGTATCTTAAACGAATTCAAAGCAAATCGTTACAAAGGTTATACTGCGCAAAACCTTTCAGGTGATGCCTTGTTAGAAGATATTTTAGTAGAACGTAGAAAAGAACTTTACGGTGAACAAACCGGTGTAGAATGGTTCGACGCGAAACGTCTACAAAGAGGTATCAAACGTACAGGTAACCACGGAAGACCATTAGAATTGGCACCAAACGATAAACGTTTCATCCTTTACATTCCACAAGTTGAGATTGATAACAATCCACAAATTGACGACAATGTAAACGCAGGAAGATAATCCAAATCGTTTCATATACAAAAGAACCCTTCTTCGGAAGGGTTTTTTTATGCACATTTTTTTCATTACAGTAGGATGAGTTGCCAACGATTCTACCATTTTTTTCCACAAAAAAAAGCTAACAACTGACCATCATTAGCTTCCTTCTTTTTTTGGTAGGATATGTTATAAAACCTTCTAAAAATCATTGGTGTATAAATCGATAATCGGTTTTGGATCTTTTCTTTTTATTTGCGTCCACCAATACACTAAGGTTCCGAATCCCATCCCAAAAACAACGCCAATAATCCATAACAATCGATTATCATGTTGTTGCAAATTCGGATTTTTTACCACATGGAAAATGTAATAAATAAAAGAAATTAAACCCGTGAAAAAACTAAAAAACGCCAAAACAATGAAAATAAATAAATTTCCCAAAAGCCCATAAACCAATCCTTTCGAATCTCCGATATAGCTAAAAAGCGAATAATAAATCGCTAAATAACTGGTTATCGTAAGAATGAAAAATAAATTCGGCACCAAAGCCAATGTCGTTTGTAAGCGATAATTATTCATCAACGATGACAAATCACTGTCGTCGAGTATCTTCTTCATTACTAAAATAATTTTTTATAATTGTAGCTTTCGATCGTCCTATAATTTCTTCTAAATTAGCTAAACTTGCCGATTTAATTCGTTCTACCGACTTAAATTTTGTTAACAAACTTTCAATTGTTTTTTTTCCAATTCCCGGAATGTCATCTAACTCGGTCTTGAACGCGTTTTTACTTCTTCTGTTGCGGTGTCGTGTAATCCCAAAACGATGAGCTTCATCACGCACTTGTTGTAGGATTTTTAGGGTTTCCGAAGTTTTATCCAAATATAAAGGATACGGATCATCTGGGTAAAATATCTCTTCTAAGCGTTTCGCAATCCCAATGATGCTCACTTTTCCACGCAATCCCAACCGATCAATACTTTTCAGGGCAGATGATAATTGTCCTTTTCCACCATCAATCAAAATTAACTCCGGCAAGGATTCTCCTTCTTTTAACAAACGAGAATATCTGCGGTAAATAACCTCTTCCATCGTCGCAAAATCATTCGGTCCTTCGACCGTTTCTACATTGAAAATTCGATAATCTTTCTTGCTCGGTTTTCCATTCTTGAAAACAACACAAGCCGAAACAGGATTTGTTCCTTGGATATTCGAGTTGTCGAAACCTTCTATATGCCGAGGTTCTTTTGGCAAACGCAAATCAACCTTCATCTGATTCATGATTCGATTCGTGTGCCGATCAGGATCCACTAATTTGGTGCGTTTCAATTGTTCTAATCGATACAATTTAGCATTTCTTTCGGATAAATCAACGATGTTTTTTTTATCGCCAATTTTCGGAACGGTAATCTTCACGTTCGGAATTTCTAAATCCAACTCAAACGGAACATAGATTTCTTTCGATTGCAGATTGAAGCGTTCTCCAAATTCTATTATCGCCGAAGTCAATAAATCTTCATCAGTTTCTTCTAATTTCTTTTTCCATTCTTCGGTATGCGATTGTATAATTGCACCATTGTGTATCCGTAAAAAATTAATGTACGCAAAATCAGCATCCGACACAATCGAAAATACATCTACTTGAGTGATAGAAGGATGTACAACCGTAGATTTTGTTTGGTATGAGTTTAGCGCCTCTATTTTTTCTTTGATATTTTGAGCTTGTTCGAATTGTAAATCTGCAGCAAATTTCTCCATCAAATCGGTGAGATAGCGCTTGCCTTCGGCATAATCTCCACGGATAATATTCCGTATCGCCTGAATCTGCAAATCGTAATCGGCTTGGGTTTGCAAGCCTTCGCAAGGTCCTTTGCATCGACCAATATGGTATTCTAAACAAACTTTGTATTTTCCTTTTTCGATGTTTTCTTCACTCAAATCATAGGTACAAGTTCGGATGAAATACAGTTCCCGAATGAGGTCTAGCAAAGTGCGCATCACACGAATACTCGAATATGGTCCGAAATATTCCGAACCATCTTTCACCAATTTTCTCGTACTCATCACACGTGGAAATGGTTCTTTTTTGATACAAATCCAAGGATAGGTTTTGTCGTCACGCAACATAATATTGTAGCGTGGTTTATTTTTTTTGATCAGGGTATTCTCCAACAAAAGGGCATCGTATTCCGTAGCCACATTGATGGTTTCTATCCGATCTATTTTTTTTACCAACAATCTTATCCTACCAGAATCATGTGTTTTATTGAAATAAGAATTTACTCTTCTCTTCAGATTTTTGGCTTTACCAACGTAGAGTAAATTTCCTTTTTTACTATAGTATTGATAAACACCCGGCGTTTCGGGTAAGGCAGATAATTGTATTTTTAGTTGCTCGTTCATGAATTCACCTCTTCTATACGGATTGTTAGATTTTCACTATCGATATAGATCAGAATTTTCTTTTCGATCGTATATCCTAATTGCTTGAAAAAATTAGCATAATGATCAACTTGGGTTGTATGTTTTTGTTGATGATTTCCGGTTTTATAATCGATAATACTCAAATTCTTTTGATTGATAACCACTCGGTCTGCACGGAAAATCTGTCCATCATCGGCAATGAAATCTCGCTCATTCAAGATAATCGATTGTGGATTATTATAAAAATGTGCAAGTTGAGGGTGGTCAATTATCTGATAGATCAATTTTTCTACTTTCGCTTTTTCTTCATTTTCTAGCAAACTAGAATGCATCTCAATTTCTATTGCTTTTTCTGCATCTTGTTGTGTATAAATTCTCGATAAAATTGAGTGTATACCATTGGCAAAAGCGGTTCTTTCTCTTTCGCGTTGGGTTTTTTCTGAGTTGGTACTGATTGCCAAATGATTGGTCCAATTTTGTTGAAAATACGGAATTTCGATTCCTTCTTTTATACTTTCTTCTTGTGTCGAAACGCGAATCGCTTCTCCGAAAAGCTCAAACCGATTCGAATCGTTGTCTTGTTTTTGCTGTTTTACAAATTCATACAGCCAATTATTGAGTGCGGGCTTTTCTTCTTTTGGCAAATTTGCAAAAAGATACAATTGCTCTTTCGCTCGCGTAGTGGCAACATACAAAACGTTTATATTGTCGAGTTCATTGAGGTGGTCTTCCTCTTCGATAATACTTTTTACTTCTTGGTTTTCTAAGGTTTTTAGATCATTGGTAATTTTAACAAAAAATGATTCGAAAGGTTGATCTTCTTCTTTTTCTAACGGAATCCAAATGTCAGATTTGTTTTCGATTTTGTCTTCAATAAAAGGATAAATAACTACGGGGAATTCTAATCCTTTCGATTTATGTATCGTCATGATTTGCAAAGCATCGATTCCTTTAGGAGTTTGCAAACTCAACTTTTCTTTTTTGTTTTTCCAATGTTCTAAGAAACTGGCAATCGTAGTTTCGTTTTTCGATGTGAAACTCAAAACTTCATCCAAAAATGCAATTCTATATGCGTCGGTAGAAGGTTCAAACGGAAAAGTGTTGAGCAATTGCTCAATCAAATCATACAACGATAAATTTTCATTAAACAAAAAACTCAAATCATATCCTAATTGTTGATAAACGGTTAATAAACTTTCGGGACTATTTTGGGTTGCATCGCTGATTAGCTCAGTGAAATCGACCTGATTAAGCAAATTCATCTGATGAGCAAGCAAGAAACTTTTTGCGATTTGTTGTTTGTTTTGGGGTTGTTGCGCAATCTTCAACAAACATTCTGTAAACTGAATTACCGCAGCATTTTTCAGCAACAAGGCTTCGTTAGAAATTATCGGAATATTGTCTTTTGCCAAATGTTCGGCAACCTTGGTTCCGTCTTTATTTTTGCGAACAAGAATCGCAATATCGCTGTATAGGAATCCGTCTTTTTTTACGCGTTCGACCGTTTCTAATACTCGATCTAAATGGATTTCTTCGACATTTTTTTCTTCTGATTTTTCTAAAAATTCTACCAAAACATAACCTCCTTTTTTCGGATTTGTCAATTGATTGCTTCCCGATTGATAAATGGCTTTGTGGTAATCTGAACTTAAGTTTTTCGAAATATATTGGTAGAATGAATTATTGAACAGAATAATATTTTCGTAGCTACGCCAATTCGTATCAAGATTTTCTATTTGTATCGACGGAATTTGTTGCTCGATATTGATCATTAGATTCGGATTTCCTCCTCGCCAACGATATATCGACTGTTTTACGTCGCCAACCAACATAATGGTATCGTTTTGGGAATAAGCATTTTCGATCAGCGGAAACAAATTTTTCCATTGCAAAGTCGAGGTATCCTGAAACTCATCAATAAAATAATGTTTGAATTTACTCCCTATTTTTTCATAAATAAAAGGACTTGGCTGATTTTGAATATGTTTACTGATCAGCGTGTTAAATTCATTGATTAATAGAAGATTATTTTCTTTTTTGATTTCTTCTAAGGCTTTTGTAATCTCGTTATTGAGACTCAATCCCTGAATGTTTTTTTGCAATGCATTGTAGAATATATTTTTCTGATTGAGCTGCGTCACAGCTTGATACAAAAGATTGAGTTCTCCGATCACTGGAACAATGTGCGGATTTTTTTCGTTATATTCACCGTCGAGGGTTTTCTGAGAATAAGAATTTAGATTAACAATTTCTTTGCTTTTGTAATTGTTGTATTTACTGAAAAAACTTCCGATTCCTTTTGATTTTTGAGGAAAATCATTCACGGATAAATTATGTGATTTCAGTAGTTCGTCAAATGCAATATAAATAGTATGATAATCGTCGTAAAGCTCTTTACGTTTTTCGATCAGTGTTTGTCGGAACTTCGTAAAATCGTGTAAACTCAACGAATTCATTTTGTTCAATTCTTCTAAATGCACATCGTTGGCTAAGTCTTTGGCTAGATTTTTTAGCGCATACCGAATATCCCAAGAAGTATCTTCTTCCATATTGCTCAACGACATCTCGAGAATAGTTTGAGTGAGTTCTTTGTCTTTTCCGATTTTAGAATACACAAAATTTACTGCTTCTTCAATCAAAACTTTGATGTCCATTTCTACATCAAAACTCATTGATAATCCCAAATCTTGCGCAAAAGCTTTGATCAGTCGAAGGTTGAATTTATCTATTGTACTGATTGAAAACTTAGAATATTTATGCAAAATAGAAGTCAGAATTCGATCCGATTTTTGTTGAATTTCATCAACAGAAAGACCAGTGTCTTTTGCAATTCCCTGTATATAATCGCTTTGTTTATTGGTAGGATCTGCCAGCTCTTTTAGGTTGAGAAGAATTCTTTCTTTCATCTCAGTTGCTGCCTTGTTGGTAAAAGTAATTGCCAAAATATATTCGAACCAATTATCGCGCGAATTTTGCAATAAAATAATCAGTAAATTTCTTACTAACGTATAGGTTTTTCCTGCGCCCGCAGAGGCGTTGTAAAGTTTAAAATCTCCCGCTTGTATCATAGCTGAAAAGTAAGCTTTTTTCAGAGAAATAAAAAACCAATTTCGGGTAGGAGAGAAGAAGAAAATAGGCAATAAAAAAACCGCTAATGAATTAGCGGTTTCAAAAAAAACTAAATTATGTGTGTTTTAGAATTTGTATGTAAGACCAAATTTAGCTGTGTCGAAGAAGTTATCGAACGCGTTGATGTTACCGTTGAAGTTAGAAACTGATTTTCCACCGTCAACTTTAACTGAGTTGTAAGAAATAACATCTCCTAAAACAAAGTTGATTGCCATTTTGTTGGTCAAGAAATAGTTCATCCCTAAAGAGAATCCTGAACTAAATCCGTCAGCTTTGATTTCTTCTGTTGCTAAATCTTCGTATTTTACGTTGGTATAACCAAAGTTGATTTCAGCAAAAGTTTTGAAACGTTGTCCTAAATCTAAGAAATAGTAACGTCCGAAAACTCCTAAATCATACGTGTTGATTTTTTCTGTTTGTACTCCGTCAACTTTTGTTTTGTCTGTTCCAAAACCAGCTGCGATACCTACTGCAAATTTGTCTGTTGCAAAGTATCCTACTTTCGGAGTGAAAGTAAATTTATTGATTTTTTCGTCTGTGTTTTTGTCGTTAGAAGAGTTGAATCCTAAGTTTCCTTCTACAATTACATTCCCTTTTTCAAATCCAAAAGAATCTACTTCTTGTGCTTGTACATTAGCTCCTAAAGCTAAAACTGAAGCTGCTAAGATTAATTTTTTCATAATTTTATATCTAAATCTTGCAGCAAAATTACAGCCTTCCTCAGATGTGAAAAATGATAAAAATTAGGATAAATTATTTGATTATCCTATTAAATTTTTATTAAGAAATTGTAAAGTTTATTGCATTTATCGTAATTTTTGTAGGATGATTTTTGTGGCAATTGGTTGATTGTTAATGTATTTACGAGAGTTATTGCCCATCTTGTTTCTCAGTGCCGAATCGCTCATTAATTTTGTCAAAACTTCATCAAATTCTTCTTGATTACTGATAGAAATCACGTTTTTATTTTCGATTTGATCCACCGCTTCCTGAAATTTTTGATATTTCGGACCAATTATAATCGGTTTTCCATACGTTGCGGCCTCCAAAGTGTTATGAATTCCCGATCCGAAACCTCCTCCGATATAAACAATGTCGGCCAAGGCATAAATTTTACTCAATAAACCTATCGTATCCACAATTAGAATAGACGAGGATTTGTCTTCTTTTCGGTAGGATGAATAACGTGCGGCTTCCGGAAACTTTTGTTGCAACTTTTCGATTGCTTTTTCATCTACTTCGTGCGGAGCAAATAAAATACGCCAATCGCTAGGAAGTGGATTTTGAGAAAAATAGGAAACAAACAATTCTTCATCCTTTGGCCAAGAACTGCCTACAACTATTAAATGGTGTTGATTTTTGAACCGTAGGATTTTTTCATCTTCTAATTTTTCTTCCAATAATTTTTTCACTCGATCGAAGCGCGTATCTCCAGAAATCGTTACTTGATCGATTTGGATGTGATGCAATAATTGTTTCGACTCTTCATTTTGCACAAAGAAATGAGTCATTTTTCTGAGTTGTTTCGCAAACCAATTCTTTCCATCGAACCAAAAAAAGTTTTGTTGTTTTCTGAAAATTGCAGAAATCACATACATCGGTATTTTTTTCTTGTCCAATGCTTGTAGCATATTATACCAATATTCATACTTCACCAAAATAAGCATTTCGGGATGTAGAAGTTCTACCAAACGCTGCATGTTTTTGGGTGTGTCAAGCGGAAGATAAAAGATATAATCGGCACCTGGGTAGTTTTTTCTAACTTCGAAACCCGAAGGAGAAAAAAAAGATAAAGCCAAAGTATGGTTTGGGTATTCTTCTCGTAAAGCTTCTAAAACAGGACGACCTTGCTCGAATTCGCCAAGTGAAGAACAATGCATCCACACTACTCGATCACTGCTCGAAATGGCTTGGGTTAATTTTGCTTCCCAATTCTTTCTGCCATTGACCCAAAGTTTCGCTTTCGGATGAAATAAAGAAGCTACTTTTAGCATCCAACCATAGAGTTGAATGAATATGTTATAAAATAGTTGCATTGTGCACAAAGTTACAGATAAATGTAGATGTTTTTGTACATTTGTTTCGTTTAAAGAAGAACAGATTCTTATGAAAAAAATTCAGATGGTTGACTTACAAAGTCAATATCAAAATATCAAAACGGCTGTAGATTCATCAATTCAGAATGTTATAGAATCAGCTGCTTTTATCAACGGTCCGACTGTAAAAGAATTCCAAACAAAACTTGAAGAATATTTAGATGTTAAGCACGTAATTCCTTGCGGAAACGGTACAGATGCTTTGCAAATCGCTTTGATGTCGTTGGATTTAGAACACGGAGACGAAGTTATTACTGCAGATTTCACTTTCGCTGCGACCGTAGAAGTTATTAATTTATTAGGATTAAACTCGAAATTGGTCGATGTAGATTACGAAACGTTTACCATTGATATTGATCGATTGAAAGCAGCAATTACTCCAAAAACTAAAGCCATTATTCCTGTTCATCTTTTCGGGCAATGTGCCAATATGGACGCAATCTTAGAAGTTGCGAAAGAACATAATTTGTATGTAATCGAAGATACTGCACAAGCAATCGGAGCAAAATACAAAGGAAAAGCAGCCGGAACGATCGGGGATATAGGTTGTACTTCTTTTTTCCCATCAAAAAACTTAGGATGTTATGGAGATGGTGGAGCAATTTTTACCAACAATGACGAGTTAGCCCACAAATTGCGCGGAATCGTGAATCATGGAATGTACAAACGTTATTACCATGACGAAATCGGAGTTAATTCTCGTTTGGATAGTATTCAGGCAGCAGTTTTGGGAGTGAAATTACCTTATTTGGATTCATATAATGAAGCAAGACAAAAAGCTGCAAATTTTTACAACACAGCTTTCGAAGAAATAGACGAATTGTTGACGCCTGTTACAGCAGACGATTCTACCCATGTTTTTCATCAATATACGTTGCGTGTGATGAACGGAAAACGAAATGACTTACAAGCTTTTTTAACCGAAAAAGAAATTCCGGCCATGATCTATTATCCTGTTCCGTTGCGTAAACAAAAAGCGTATGACAATGGACATTATGCAGATGAAGATTTCCCGAATACAAATCGATTAATCGAAGAGGTTATTTCTTTGCCAATGCATACAGAATTAACGGACGAGCAATTGACTTATATTACAGAGAGTGTAAAACAATTTTTCGCACAATAATTTATTTTTCAATTATTAATCGCCTAATAAATCGATATGAATAAAATTTTAGTAACCGGTGGACTCGGCTACATAGGTTCGCATACTGTGGTGCAGCTTTTAGAGGCAGGTTATGAAGTTGTCGTTATTGATGACTTGTCGAATGCACAAGAAACAATGAAGCAACGCATAGAAAGTATTACCCATAAATCTTTCGATTTTTATAATTTTGATTTGAAAGATCAAGAGCAAGTAAACTTTTTTTTCAAAAACAATAAAATTGATGGAATCATTCATTTCGCTGCGCACAAAGCAGTGGGTGAATCGGTAGAATTTCCACTAAAATATTACCGAAACAATTTGGTAGGATTGCTGAATATTCTAGAGGCGATGGAAACTTTTCAGGTCGATTCTTTTATTTTTAGCTCGTCGTGTACCGTTTACGGACAAGCAGAAAAAATGCCGATTGACGAAAATACACCTACTCAACGTGCCGAATCTCCTTACGGAAATACCAAAAAAATAGGAGAAGAAATCTTAGAAGATTTTGTGGCCGTAAGTGGGAAATCGGTTATTGCGCTACGATATTTCAATCCGGTTGGAGCTCATCCTACCGCTAAAATTGGCGAATTGCCACAAGGTGTACCCAATAATTTAGTGCCTTATGTAACGCAAACTGCAGCCGGAATTCGTCCGTTTTTATCGGTTTGGGGAAATGATTATCCTACCCGAGATGGAACGCCAATCCGAGATTATATTGATGTGAATGATTTGGCTGATGCTCATGTTAAAGCAATTCGTCGATTAGTAGAAAAGAAAAATAAAAAGAATTACGAAATCTTCAATCTTGGTACAGGACGTGGTTCTACGGTTTTAGAAGTTATTTTAGCTTTCGAAGAAGCCACCGGAATCACCATTCCATATCAAATAAAAGAGCGTCGAGCGGGAGATATTATCGAGGCGTTTGCTGATAATCGTTTGGCAAAAAAGGAGCTCGATTGGGAACCTACAATCTCTCTGGAAACTTCTTTGCGCAATGCTTGGAAGTGGGAAGAAAATCTAAAGAAAAATTAAAATTCAATGATTGTTCAATAAAAGAAAAAAACCTCCTAAATGGAGGTTTTTTTTATGTTTATTTTTTATCCAAAATATAATGTTCAGCCAATTCGCCGGTAATTTCATTGCCTTCTTGGTCGAGCATAAAAAGTTTATTTTCTCCAACTATAAAATTATAGACTTCATTATCTTTTAATTTTAGTTGGATTTTTCCACCATCTTCAGACCAAATAAAATTTCCTTTTTCTTCGAAAATAGATTCACGTTCCAAATATTCTTGTTTCATCGTAAAAGAACCATCTTGGTTTAGAACAATTGTCGTTTTGATGCCTGGGCAATCTGCACAAGGTAAAGTCCCTTCATAAGTTCCTTGCCAATCAACCGAATTACGAGAATTATGACCGTCAGAAACGGCAAGACTATCGGTTGTGTTTTCTGTTGGAGTTGTGTTTTCTTGGGTTTCTGATTGATTTTTGGGCTGACAACTCATCAGACCAACCGCTAAAAAGGCAACTGCGTAAAAAGTGTTTTTCATTTTATTAGATTATTCTATCGATTATTAAATTTAGTTACTATCAATTTCAAAACCTGTTCCAAAAAAGAATACCATCCTAAAAATTTTTGTTTCGGTAGGAGGAATCTCAAGAAAAGAAATCGACATGAATTTCATCCTATCAAAATCCACCAAGTCGGAAGAAAGTTTTTTGAAAAAATAGTCGTAAATTAGCCAATCAATTGTAACGTATGAATGTAGAAGTACAAGCCGATGGCCGTGTGAAAAAACCCGAGTGGTTGCGCGTAAAGTTACCAACGGGGCAGAAACATCGTGAGCTAAGAGGATTAGTGGATAAATATAAACTCAACACCATTTGTCAGAGTGGAAGTTGCCCGAATATGGGCGAATGTTGGGGCGAAGGGACAGCTACGTTTATGATTTTAGGAAATGTATGTACCCGTTCATGTGGATTTTGTGGAGTGAAAACTGGTCGTCCCGAGCAAGTTGATTGGGCAGAACCCGAAAAAGTAGCTCGCTCGATAAAGTTGATGCAAATAAAGCATGCGGTACTAACTTCTGTAGATCGTGACGATTTGAAGGATATGGGTTCGATTATTTGGGCAGAAACAATCCATGCTGTGAGAAGAATCAGTCCAGGAACAACGATGGAAACTCTAATACCAGATTTTCAAGGTATAGAAAAACATATAGATCGAATTATAGAAGCCGCTCCAGAAGTTTTGTCGCATAATATGGAAACCGTTCGTCGTCTGACACGAGAAGTGAGAATCCAAGCGAAATACGACCGCTCGTTAGAAGTTCTTCGTTATGCCAAAGAAGCTGGCCAAAGAAGAACCAAAACTGGAATTATGTTAGGGCTTGGTGAATTGGAAGAGGAAGTGTACGAAACCATACAAGAAGTTGCAGAAGCAAAAGTAGATGTAATTACGATCGGGCAATATTTGCAACCGACTAAAAAGCATTTGCCATTGAAAGAATTCATTACTCCAGAGCAGTTCAAAAAATACGAAGATTTCGCAAGAGGTTTAGGTTTCCGACATGTAGAATCTGGGCCGTTGGTTCGTTCGTCGTATCATGCAGAAAAACATATTTTATAAGATATTATTCATTTTTTTTGGATAGAATATAATAAGAAGCGAAGAAAGGGGAAAAGGATATTTTCCTCTTTTTTTTGTATCTTGAAAAAGTGTTAGATAGGATAAAAACTAATTTATAGAAAAAAACATCCTACCAATAAAGAAAAAAATAATGAATATAAAAGCCAGTATATTAACGATAGGAGATGAATTATTAATTGGTCAAGTGGTTGATACAAATTCGGCTTTCATCGCTCAATCGTTGACAAAAATTGGATTCGATATACAAGAAATAATTTCGGTAAAAGATGAAACAGTTCGCATAATCGAAGCGTTTACTCGAGCATTGACGCAGTCAGACGTCGTTTTGGTTAGCGGAGGTTTAGGGCCAACCCGCGACGACAAAACCAAACAAGCGCTATGTTTGTTGCTGGATTGTGAATTGAAATCGGACCCGAAAGTACTGAAAAACATAACTCGATTATTCAAAAAAAGAGGCTACAAAACCGAACTCAATAAACTAAATAAAGAACAAGGGTTGGTGCCCGAAAAATCAATAGTCATTGAAAATAGCGAAGGAACTGCACCTTGTTTATGGACCGAAATAGATGATAAAGTTTTGATAAACTTGCCGGGAGTTCCGTTTGAGATGAAGGCATTGATGCGAAAAAAAATCATACCAAAACTTCAGAAAAAATATACGTCCGATTCTATTTTTCATCATGACGTAATGATCCAAAAAATTACCGAAAGCGATTTGGCAATTCTACTCGAAACATGGGAGAATAATTTACCCGAAACCATACAAATAGCTTATTTACCAAGCCGAGCAGCAATAGATTTACGCTTGACATCGATCGGAAAAACGAAACAAGATGCAAAAAGTCAGCTACAACCTTATCTGCAATCTTTGAAAAAAATTGTCAAACCTTATCTTTTGACAGCCTATTCTGGTAGGATAGAAGAGCGTATTGGAGCAATTTTGAAACAACAAAAAAGAACCATTTCTACTGCAGAAAGTTGTACCGGAGGATCTATTGCTCAATTATTAACATCGGTCAGTGGAAGTTCAGCGTATTTTGTAGGAAGTGTCGTAGCATATGCAACGGAAGTAAAAACCAATGTTTTACAAGTAAATAAAGCATTGATTGAAGACAAAACAGTGGTCTCTGAAGAAGTTGCTGTTGCGATGGCGAAAGGCGCAATAAAGAAATTGAAATCGAGTTTAGCAATCGCCACAACCGGAGTAGCTGGCCCCAACAAAGGGGAAGATGGAAAAGCCGTTGGCACTGCTTGGATAGCCGTTACCGATGGTAAAAAAACGCTTACCCAAGCTTGTTTTTATCCGTATATGGATAGAGAAGATTTCACAAAAACCATTACAACAAATGCCTTGTTGCTCAGCATTCGATTTTTATTAGACAACAATAATCAAACAGCTAAACCAAAGCGAATTCAGAAAAAAAAGGTACAAAAGAATAAACAAGAGAAACAGAAAACTTAATCCATTTCTTTTGCATTTCGATCGATGGGTGTTTCGGGTTCAGCGGTATGCGAAGAATGAATCGCATAATTGCGCCATTTCTCAATTAAGCTTTGCATATCGTTTGGTAAGGCAGCTTCGAACTCCATAAATTCACCCGTCGTAGGATGTTCAAATCCCAAAGTTCTTGCATGCAGTGCTTGTCTTGGACAAAGTGCAAAGCAGTTCTCTACAAATTGTTTGTACTTGGTAAAAGTTGTTCCCTTTAGGATTTTATTTCCGCCATAGCGTTCATCATTAAAAAGAGGATGACCAATATGTTTAAAGTGTGCTCGAATCTGATGAGTTCGGCCTGTTTCTAATTGGCATTCGACCAAAGTAACATAAGAGAAACGCTCTAAAACTCTATAATGTGTAACGGCATGTTTACCTTGAGATCCATCTTCGAAAACCGCCATTTGCATACGATCTTTGAGATGTCGCCCGATGTGTCCCGTGATAGTACCTTCATCTTCGGTTACATTTCCCCAAACCAACGCATTGTATTTTCGGGTAGTGGTATGATTTGCAAACTGCAAAGCCAAATGATTCATGGCTTGCTCGGTTTTGGCAATAACTAATAAACCACTTGTGTCTTTATCGATTCGATGGACTAAACCTGGACGCTCCATGTTTTCTGACATCGAAGGAAGATTATCGAAATGGAATTTCAGACCATTAACCAAGGTGTGTGTGTAATTTCCGTGACCAGGATGCACAACCATACCAGCAGGTTTATTAATCACCACTACTTGATCATCTTCAAAAACTATGTTCAACGGAATATCCTCTGCTAAAATTTCATTTTCTCGCGGAGGGTTTTTCAACATGATTTGGATAAAATCATCCGGTTTTACTTTATAATTTGATTTTACCGGCACACTGTTTACTAAAATATGACCATTCTCTGCGGCTTGTTGAATTTTACTACGCGTTGCGTTTTCTATCCGAACCATGAGAAATTTATCAATCCGTAAGAGTGATTGTCCTTTGTCTACTTTAATCGAAAAATGTTCGAATAATTCTTGTTCGTTGTCTTCGAGGAAATCCTCCTTTTCTTGCTGCATTTTATTCAATTTCTATTCCTTCTGGTTTTTTAGGAGGTAAATGTTCTTGTGGTTTTGGTTGCGGAGCAGGCGTCGGTTCTACGGATGTTGTTCCTTGGCTTTGCTCAATATACTCGTTGATTTTGCTACCCGTAATTGTGTCTTCTTGAAAGTTTTTGAACTGTCGATCGAGCATTTTAATTTCTGCCGAAATCTCTGCGCTTGTTTTGTTCGATAGCCAAATATCTACTGGCAAACCTTGGTCATAACGGTCACGCGAAAGGGGGAACTGATAAACTACACGTGCGGCAATTGTATCATTTCCGCCACCTAGAAATCGAACTTGTCCCAACTCGAAAAAGTTTTCCTTGAGGATAGAACGCACCGATGTCAAATCCAAACCAATCAAGTTTGGCATCATAACATTATGAACTAAACCACGACCAAGCACCAAGTCTATCTTTGCATAACGCGGTAAAATAGTACCAGGTTTTATTTCTTTTCCTTTGTACAAAATACGTAAAACGGCATTTTTTGCCAAATCGGGCTCGTAGATAATATTTTCGATGATGATGTCTGATAAGTTAAGTTGCGTGAAGGCTAATCGTTTCGATTTTCCAATTAAATCGGGTAATTCTACCGGAGCATACGTTCTTGGATTTGATTTGATAAAAATTCTTCGTCCTTCTTTAACTTTAAAACCCTTGGCAGGATAATAATCTATCACCGCATACGGTTTCACTTTCGGATCGTATTTTATCGAATCTATTTCATAAGTCAAACCCAAATCTTCTAAAGCAGCCGTAGCTTGGTTAATATTCATTTTAGAGAGATCGGGAACTTCTATGGCTTCGCCGTGATTGGTATAGGAGGCCAACCAAATATTGAAAACAGTATGGTATAATCCATATCCTAAACCAAAAATAATAATCAGGTTTAGCCAAAACTTCCAACTCAGGATAACGTTTAATAATTTCATTTAAAAACTATAAATCAATTTACAAATATAAAATAAAAATTAGGTCATCGTATATTAGACCAAAGTTTTATATTTGATAAAATTTATTTTATCATGTTGAAAGTTGCTGTTGTGGCAGGTGGATATTCTGATGAATCGGTGATTTCGCTGAAAAGTTGTGAGTTGATTTATCAAAATATCAATACCGAAAAATATGAACCAATCCGCGTAAGAGTCTTAACAGATGCGTGGTACGCAGAAATAGATGGAGAGAAATTTCCGATAAACAAAGCCGATTTTTCTTTCGAGAGAAATGGTACAAAAGAAAAATTCGATCTTGTATTTAATATCATCCACGGAACGCCCGGCGAAGATGGTTTTTTGCAAGCGTATTTTGATTTGATCGGTTTACCGTATAACGGTTGCGATTCTTATCAATCTGCTCTTACGTTTAATAAAAAAGATTGCATTGCCGTTTTAAGTAAATATGGTATACCACACGCAAAATCGGTTTATTTGCATCAAGGTGAAAAAGTTGAGCCCAAAAAAATAGTAGAACAGGTTGGATTGCCATGTTTTGTGAAACCGAATAAATCGGGTTCGAGTTTAGGAATCTCGAAAGTTCATCGTGAAGAGGATATTCCAAAAGCACTAGAATTGGCCTTTGCAGAAGATAAAGAAGTTTTGATAGAAGCATTTTTAGATGGAACAGAAGTTTCTGTCGGAGTGTTGAAATACAAAGGAAAAACTACCGTTTTAGGAATTACAGAAATTGTTTCTGATAATGAGTTTTTCGATTATGAAGCCAAATACGAAGGGAAATCACAAGAAATTACTCCAGCAAGAATTTCTCCAGAAATTGAAGAAAATGTAAAGGCAATTGCCTCCAAAGTTTACGATTCTCTCAATATGAATGGTTTTTCTCGTGCAGAATATATTATTGTCGATAATCAGCCTTACTTGTTGGAAATCAACACTTTGCCAGGAATGTCGCCTGCGAGTATCTTTCCGCAACAAGCCGCCTATGCCGGAATTTCATTACAAGAACTGGTGCAAAACGAATTAGATTTTGCCCTAAATAGACCCAAGCCATGGAACGTATAGCAGTTTTCCCAGGATCGTTTGATCCAATCACGATTGGCCACATGGATATCATTCAGCGTGCAGTGCCACTTTTCGATAAAATTATTGTCGCAATCGGAACCAATTCAGCCAAAAAATATATGTTTTCGTTAGAGCAACGTCAAAAATTTATAGAAAAAGCTGTCGAACGTTTCGAGAATGTTACAGTGGAAACCTACGATGGATTGACCATAGATTTTTGTCTGAAAAATGATGCGCGGTATATTTTACGCGGTTTGAGAAATCCCGCTGATTTCGAGTTTGAGAAAGCTATTGCACACACCAATCGTGCAATTTCAAATTACGATGTCGAAACAGTTTTCTTGCTCACTAGTTCGGGTAAAGCCTACATCAGTTCGAGTATCGTGAGAGATGTAATGGTGAATGGAGGCGAATACGAAAAATTAGTTCCGCCTTCGGTGAAGTATAAATTTCATGCTAAATAATCTTAGTAAAATAACCTCAAAAAAAAATAACCTTAGTTTTGGCTAAGGTTATTTTTTTGTTGAATGATTAATTTTCAATCGGCACTTGAGAAGTCCATGTCAATTTAGAAATATCATATCCTAAATCGATTGCTTTGGCTAAGAATCTAGATTTTGTTTTATCCGATATTTCTTTTTCTCGAGAAATCAACCAAAGAAAATCATGGTTTTTCCCAGCAATCAAAGCGTTTTCGTATTTCTCATCGATATCAACAATATTATAAGGCGAATAGAGAAAAGTATGGAAAGATACTTTTAGTTTCCCAGTTTGTTCGTCTTCGATTTTTAGTTTTCCTTCGATTTTTTTCCAGCGTTTTTTCTTTTTATCAAAACCGCTATAAATCATTTTCAGGCTTCCGTCGTCTTCTTGGATATATTTTGCCAAACAATTCGTCATCAATGAGTTGTTTTCTATTCGAGCAATTTCATACCAACGTCCCAAAAATTTGTTCATCTGAAAACGAGGAACCGTTCTGAAATTAATTTTTTTATTCTTATTTCTATTGTTCAATAAATAAACTCCTGTCCCTACAGCTCCTAAAAGCAAAGTGCCAAAAGCAATTTTTTTATTTTTTTCCATGGTAATAATTCAATCTTTTTGTGTCGTAATTAATCAGAAAAAAATGTACCATTTAGCGAAGAAATTTGCTAATGTTTTCTTAATCTTTTTCTGTTGCCTGTTTTCTTTCCTCAATCTTTTTGGTAGGATGAAATACAGAACTATAAACGAGTTTTTAGTTTACTTCTTTGATGGATTCGATGTACGTGAAATCTTTGCAAATCTGATAAACAAATTCGTATTTACGCTGTAAGTCTGCATTTTCGTAATTTGCACGATAGATTCTGCACGGTTTTGCTTTTACTTCTTCGGTTCCGAAATTGGTGATTGTACTTCGATTGAAAAGTTGCTCTTTCACAAATGTTGTATCGATTTTGTGCGTGGTGAAAAAACTTTTCACCTCAGGAGAATAATTAATCGGATAGAATTTTGCCTCATCCAGTGCGCGGGCATTCGGAAAATAAGAACATTGAAAAGTTCTTTTCCCAAAGAAAATAAAAACTACAATTATACCAAGACCTATTCCTATTAAATAATATTTTAGTCGTTGTGCAAAATTCATATAATCAATAAATTAATGTCGTGAAAAGGAAGGTCGAAGCGTTCGCTTAAACTTTTTTTAACCAATCTTCCTTTGTAAATATATATTCCGTTTCGGATAGTTTTGTTGCGATGAAGAAGTGTTTCTAATCCACCTTCGTTCGAAATCATCAAAATGTAAGGCAAGAAAAAATTACTCAATGCTTTGGTCGACGTGCGGGCAACACGCGAAGTAATATTGGATACACAATAATGAATGACATCGTGTTTGGTGAAAGTCGGACGGTCGTGAGTAGTAACTTCTGACGTTTCGAAACAACCGCCGTTATCGATAGAAACATCGATAATTACAGCGCCCGATTTCATGCGTTCGACCATCAATTCACTGACAACGCAAGGCGTGCGAGTTTCACCATGCAAAGCACCGATGGCTAAATCGCAGCGCATGAGGGCCTTTCCTAATTCTTTTGGGTCGATAGTCGAAGTTGGCAACATTTGGCCAATATTTTTTTGTAATCGACGAAGGCGAGTGAGCGAATTGTCGAAAACTTTTACCGAAGCTCCAAGACCTAAAGCAGTTCGTGCTGCATTTTCTGCGACCGTTCCTGCACCTAAAATCACAACTTCGGTTGGTCGAACTCCTGTAATTCCACCCATAAGAATTCCGTTCCCGCCATGGGCAGACGACATCAATTCACTTCCTACCAAAATAGAAGTCGTCCCTGCAATTTCGCTCAGTAAGCGCATCACCGGAAGTTCGTCTTGCTCGTCTCGGATATATTCGAAACCAACTGCCGTTACTTTTTTCTTGGCTAAATTCTGAAAATAAGTTTGGTTGAGAAGGTTAGGTAAAACACTCGAAACTAAAAATGTATTGGGTTTTATCCAGCCTTGTTCTTCTTCGGTTAATGGACCAACTTTTAGGATGATTGGTTTCTCGAAAATCGCTTGCGTATCGTAGCAAATTTCTGCGCCAGCATCCGAATATTCTTGGTCCGTGAAATGTGCGCCTTCACCTGCTCCTGTTTCTATGGTTACTTGATGTCCATTATTAACCAATACTTCTACCGCATCTGGCGTGAGGATGATTCGTTTTTCTTGGTTATTGTCTTCGCACGGAATGCCAATACTAAAGCGTTCTCTTTTGTTCGGAACTTCGAGTAACTCGGGTTGAGGAATTAATTCCTCTTTCGAAAAAGGGGTGAAAATCTCGTCCATTATTTATCCACGGTTATTTGGCGACTTCCATCTTCTAAAACTTTTATGGTAATTGTCTGATGGTTGTCTGGTACAAAATTAGTGATTTTATTTGGCCATTCAATCAAACAAATGTCACCGCTCTCTAAATAATCTTCTAACCCAATATCCAAAGCTTCTTCTTCGTCCTCAATTCTATAGAAATCGAAATGAAAAATTTTCTTGTCATCTTGGGTTTGATATTCATTGACCAATGCAAAAGTCGGACTTGTTACATCATCATTACTGCCTAATTCTTTGACCAAAGTTTTGATGAAAGTTGTTTTTCCCGCGCCCATATCACCCTGAAAACAGATGATTTTTTGGTTCAATTCTTCGGCAATTAATTGGGCTACTTGTGGTAAATCTTTTAGGGTAGGTACGTGGTATGTCATTATTTTTTTGGCGTTAGAACAGCAATCGGGATAATCATTTCTTCTAGTGAAATTCCACCATGCTGATAGGTGTCTTTGTAATAATTTACAAAATGGTTATAATTTTTCGGAAAGGTCAAAAATAAATTTTCCTTTGCAAAGATATACTTCGAACTTATATTTACCTTAGGTAAAAAGAATTTTTCGGGCTGATCGATCGCGAAAACATCTTTTGGGTCGTACTGTAATTGTCGGCCAAGTTTGTAGCGCAAATTCGTGCTCGATTCTTTGTCGCCAACCACTTTGGTCGGTTCTTTTACGTAAATCGTACCATGGTCGGTGGTTACAATAATTTTGATTCCTTCTGCGGCTGCTTTTTTTACGATTTCTAAAAGGTAAGAATTCTCGAACCAATGTTTGGTGATCGAACGATAAGTTTTGTCGTTTCTAATCATTTCGCTGACAATTTTATTGTCGGTTTTGGCGTGCGAAAGAATATCGATAAAATTATATACAATTACATTGAGGTTGTTTTTTTTGTAATTATTAAAATCATCAGAAATTTTTCGTTCGAAATCCGAATTCAAAATCTTAAAATAATTCATACTCAAATCGCCTTTGCCCAAACGTTTGAGTTGATCGGCCAAAAATTCTTTTTCGTAACTATTTTTATTGCCTTCTTCATTGTCATTCAACCAATATTCTGGATATTTTTTTTGGATATCCAAAGGAGTTAAACCGGCAAAAAACGCATTTCTTGCATATTGCGTTGCAGACGGCAAAATAGACGAATACAAATCTTCTTGGGTAGAATTGTAGTATCGATTGAATAGTGGTTCGATTACTTTCCACTGATCATATCGTAGATTATCGACCATAATAAGAAGCACTCTTTCTTTCGGGTCGAGGTGAGGTAGAACGATTTCCTTGAAAACCTGATGCGATAAAATCGGTGCGTCGTCTGCATTGTGCAGCCAATCTTCGTAATTGCGTTCGATGAATTTAAAGAAAGTAGCATTGGCTTCTTCTTTCTGATTTTCGATGATTTGTATCAACGCTTGATCGCTAATATTTTCGAGTTCGAGCTCCCAATACACGATTTTTTTATAAATATCTTCCCAATCCTCAAAACTTCTGGCATTCATGATGCTCATCGAAATATCTCGAAATTCTTGTTGATAATTGACGATGGTTTTTTCTGAGATGATTTTGTTGCTGTCTAAGATTTTCTTCAGACTCAATAATATTTGATTAGGATTTACTGGTTTGATGAGGTAATCGGCAATGTGCGAGCCAATTGCATCTTCCATAATATGTTCCTCTTCACTCTTTGTTACCATGATGACAGGCAATTGAGGGCGAATTTCTTTTATTTTTGGTAAAGCCTCTAAACCACTCAAACCCGGCATGTTTTCGTCAATAAGCACGGCATCGAAGTTTTCTTTTTCGATGACTTCCAAAGCATCAGTTGCATTATTGATCATGGTAGGTTCGTATCCTTTTTTTTCTAAAAAAAGTGCATGAGGTTTTAATAAATCAATTTCATCATCAATCCATAATATTTTTATCGCCATAATTGTCTGTTTTTGTGTATTTTTGTGTTTAAATTATTAAAATATATCCATTTGGATTCTTCAAAAACGAATAAATTCAAAATAGTTAACGATCCGGTACACGGTTTTATTCGTCTACCGAACGATCTTATTTTTGATGTTATTCAACATCCTTATTTTCAAAGATTAAGACGAATTTCGCAAACCGGACTTACAGAAATGGTTTATCCCGGGGCGCGACATTCTCGCTTGCATCATGCATTAGGATGTCTATATCTGATGCAAAATGCGGTGGCAACCTTACGAGCAAAAAACGTTCCGATTTCTGCCGATGAAGAGACCGGCGTTTATCTTGCAATTCTGTTGCACGATTTGGGGCACGGACCTTTTTCTCATTCGCTCGAGCATTCGATTATCGAAGATACACAACATGAAGAAATTTCTTTGGTCTTGATGCAGGAATTGAACCGTTTTTTTAACGGAAGTTTAACGACTGCAATCCAAATCTTCAAAGGGGAGTATCCTAAAAAATTCCTCAAACAATTGGTATCGAGTCAGCTCGATATTGATCGTTTAGATTATCTCAAGCGCGATAGTTTCTATACAGGCGTGGTCGAAGGGAATATAAATCCGGATCGAATTATCTCGATGATGGCAGTGCAAGATAACGAATTGGTGTACGAAGCGAAAGGGTTGTACAGTATCGAGAAATTTCTGATGGCTAGAATGTTTATGTATTGGCAAGTTTATATGCACAAAACTTCCTTCACGGCCGAACAAGTTTTGATACAAACCCTACGAAGAGCCAAAGAATTGGTGAAGCGAGGCGAAAAACTTTTTGCTACTACTGCTTTGACTTATTTTTTGGAACATCACGAAACTAATTTTGCTCAAAATCCTCAAGCGATAGCAATGTTTACGCAATTAGATGATAACGATGTGATGAGTTCTATAAAAGAATGGGTAAATCATCCCGATGAAATATTACGCAGATTATGCGTTATGTTAGTAGATAGGAAGTTGCCCAAAGCGATGGTGATGAATCAACCGATGCAAAGTGCCTACCTAGAACGAGAGAAAAAAAGGATAGAAGAAAAGTTTGGTATAGAAGATGCGAGTTATCTGATGGGCTATAACACCTTAGAAGTGTTGCCGTATGATCCGTATATCTCGCCAATAAAAATAATCGATAAAAACGGATCGATAAAAGAAATCACCCAAGTTGATCATCAATTGGTGAGTTTATATTTAAGTAGAGAAAGTAAAAGATATCATTTCTATTCAGTAAGTTAACAGATGAACAGGGAAATCTTATTTTGTCTAAAATCTTTTTTAGAATCTGAAATAAATTAATATTTTTGCAGACTATGAAATTCACAGCAACTCAGATTGCAAATGTATTAGACGGAACAGTTGAAGGAGACCAAAATACAGCTGTTTCTAACCTTGCTAAAATAGAAGAAGGTAAGGAAGGCGATATTACGTTTTTGGGAAATCCGAAATACGAAGAATTTGTCTATTCTACCCATGCGAGTATCGTTATTATCGGGAAAGACTTTCAGTTAGAAAAACCGATCGAAGCTACGATTATTCGGGTGGATGATGCGTATGAAGCATTTACAAAACTTCTCAATTTTTATTACGAAACCATCAAAAATAGTAAAGTTGGAATCGAAGACTTTGTCAATATTCCAGAAAACACTCAAGTAGGTGAACAAGTTTATATTGGGAGTTTTACTTCGATTGGCCAAAATGTGAAGATTGGTAACAATGTAAAAATATATCCTAACTGTACAATCGGAGATCAAGTAACAATTGGTGACGATACCGTAATCCACAGTGGTGCACAAATCTATAACGATTGCATTGTCGGGAAAAAATGTACCCTGCACAGTAATGTTGTAATCGGTGCCGATGGATTTGGATTTGCCCCTAAGGCCGACGGAACTTATAGAAAAGTACCTCAGATAGGGAATGTAATTATCCAAGATTATGTAGAAATTGGTGCCAACACAACAATCGATCGAGCAACAATGGGATCTACGATCATCGAACGTGGTGTGAAATTAGATAACCTCATCCAAATTGCACACAACGTACAAATCGGTGAAAATACTGTGATTGCCTCACAAACCGGAGTGGCAGGTTCTACCAAAATCGGAAAAAATTGTATTATAGGAGGACAAGTCGGGATTGCAGGGCATTTGCATTTAGGCGATAATTTACAGATTCAGGCACAGGCAGGAATTAATGATAACATAGCCGATGGAGAAATATTATACGGTTCTCCGGCTATGAAAGCAAGTGATTTTAGACGTTCATACGTATATTTCAGAAAATTTCCTGAAATTGTAAAGAGATTAGAAGAAATAGAAAAACAAAAAAATAAATAATTAAATGGCTGATTATCAAAAAACCTTAGCTAAAGAAGCGGTTTTAGAAGGCGTAGGATTACACACTGGGAAACAAGTGAAATTGACCTTTAAGCCAGCAGACGTAGATACAGGTTTTGTTTTTGTACGCACAGATTTAGAAGGTAATCCGCAAGTCGAGGCAGATGCACAATATGTGGTAAGCACGGATCGTGGAACAACCTTAGAAAAGAAAGGCGTAAAAGTACATACTACCGAACACGTTTTAGCTGCTTTGGTAGGAATGGATATCGATAACTGTTATATTGAAATAGACAATGCAGAACCTCCGATCATGGACGGTTCTTCTATCTTTTTTGTAGAAGCGATAGAAAATGCCGGAATCGTAGAACAAGAGAAAGAAAGAGAATATTTCAAAATTAAAGAAATTGTAACGTTCACCGATCCAGAAACAGGTTCGGAAATCACGGCAATCCCAGCCGATGAATATCAAATCACGACAATGGTAGATTTTGGTACAAAGGTTTTAGGAACGCAAAATGCCACCTTAAGCAGTATCAAAAACTTTAAAGAAGAAATTGCTAATTCTAGAACATTTTGTTTTTTACACGAATTAGAGCAGTTGCTCGAAGCAGGTTTGGTTAAAGGAGGTGATCTAGACAATGCCATCGTGTATGTCGATAAAGAAATCACGCCACAAACCAAAGAACGACTATGTCAAGCCTTTAACAGAGAAGACGTATCGATCAAGCCAAACGGAATTTTAGACCATCTATCTTTGCATTATCCCAATGAAGCAGCAAGACACAAATTGCTTGATGTAATGGGCGATTTAGCTTTAATTGGTACAAAATTAAAAGCAAAAATCATCGCATCGAAACCTGGTCACAAAATAAACACTAATTTTGCAAAGAAATTAAATAAACAAATCAAGCTGGCACAACGTAATAAAATACCAGAATTCGATCTAACAAAAGAACCGGTGTATACCATCAACGATATTATTCGTTTGTTGCCGCATAGACCACCATTCTTATTGATTGATAAGGTGATAGAGAAAACTCCGACCAGTTTAGTTGGGGTGAAAAACGTCACAATGAATGAGCCTTTTTTCGTAGGACATTTCCCGAAAGAACCTGTAATGCCAGGCGTTCTACAAATAGAAGCAATGGCACAATTAGGTGGATTATTAATTTTGGGTGATTTAGAAAATTCGCAAGAATATTCGACGTATTTTATGAAAATTGAAAATGCAAAATTCAAACAAAAAATCGTGCCGGGTGACACCTTGGTTTTGAAAATGGATTTACTAGCGCCTATTCGTAGAGGAATTGTACATATGCGTGGACAAGGATATGTAAACAATACTCTTGCTGTGGAAGCAGAAATGATGGCCGTTATAACAAAAGAATAATATTTGAATGGAAGTAATGAATCAACAAATGGCATACATTCATCCCACAGCGGTAATTGGCGAAAATGTTACAATTAGTCCTTTTTCTTACATTGCCAATGATGTAGAAATAGGTGAAGGAACATGGATCGCTCCTAATGTTACCATTATGGAGGGATCGAGAATCGGAAAAAATTGTAAAATTTATCCAGGTGCAGTTATTTCAGCCGAACCGCAAGACCTTAAATACCAAGGCGAAAAAACACTAACCATTATTGGAGATAATACCACAATTCGCGAAAGTGTTACCGTAAACAAAGGAACGGTTGCGCTAGGATATACCAAAATTGGCGACAACTGCCTCATCATGGCAGGTGCCCATATTGCGCACGATTGCATTTTGGGCAATCATGTCATTATCGTGAATGCCGTCGGTTTAGCAGGACATATCGAAGTGGGCGATTATGCATTTGTTGGTGGTTTAAGTGGCGTGCATCAATTTACCAAAATTGGCGCCCACGCATTTATTGCAGGAGCATCGCAAATTCGTAAAGATGTTCCTCCGTATGTTAAAGGTGCCAATACTCCTTTAACCTATGCCGGAATCAATTCAGTAGGATTACGTAGAAGAGGTTTTACATCAGAAAAAATTTACGAAATCCAAAGTATTTATCGAATTCTCTTTCAGATGAATTACAACGTTTCTCAAGCATTAGAAATAATCAAAACAGAATTTCCTGCTTCAGAAGAACGTGACTTAATTATTAATTTTATAGAATCAAGCGAACGTGGAATCATGAAAGGCTACGTTGGTTTAGGACAATAACACTCTAATTTTTATACCAAAAAAAGATGGCAACAACTTCAGATATCAGAAAAGGATTATGTATCAATTGGAACAATGATACATGGAAAATTGTAGATTTCTTACACGTAAAACCAGGAAAAGGTCCTGCATTCGTTCGTACAAAACTAAAATCTGTTACCAACGGAAAAGTACTAGAAAATACTTTCTCTGCGGGGCACAAAATCGATGAGGTTCGCGTAGAAACACGTAACTACCAATATTTGTATGATGATGAGAACGGTTTTCATTTTATGAATAATGATGATTTTTCACAAGTCTATATCGACAAAGGATTGATCGATAATTACGAGTTTATGAAAGCTGGAGACGAAGTGAAAATTCTTTTCCGTGCAGAAGACGAAGTGCCATTGTCTGCCGAATTACCCAACACAGTAATTCTAGAAGTTACGTACACCGAACCAGGTCTGAAAGGCGACACAGCAACCAATGCAATGAAACCTGCAACCGTTGAAACCGGAGCAGAAATTCGCGTACCACTTTTTATCAACGAAGGAGATAAAGTGAAAATCAATACCGAAGATGGTTCGTATGTAGAACGCGTAAAAGAATAAGTTTAGAAAATTTATAACAAAGAAAGAGCGCTTAGGTGCTCTTTTTTTATCGATATTTGTCAGAAAATTTTGATTCAATAACAAAATGAAATTTCCGAGAAAATATACCTTAAAAGAAATTGCAGAAATTAGCGGAACAACTCCCGTCGGAGCCGATGACTTTCCGGTTTATGGTTTGAATGAAATTCACCGCGTAGAAGCTGGTGATATCGTCTTTGTCGATCATCCAAAATATTACGATAAAGCCCTGAATTCAGCTGCTACCATTGTGTTGATAAACAAAGAAGTAGAGTGCCCAGAAGGTAAAGCTTTATTATTGTCGGATGATCCATTTCGAGATTTCGTGAAAATCGGTCAATATTTTAATCCCTTTCAACCCGCAACAAACGCCATTGCGTCTGATGCAGAAATCGGTGAAGGAACGATTATTCAGCCCAATGTTTTTATTGGGAATAATGTGAAAATCGGGAAGAATTGTGTTATTCATGCCAACGTGAGCATTAATGATGATGCAATTATTGGCGATGACGTAATTATCCGTAGTGGAACCGTTTTGGGTGCAGATGCTTTTTATTATAAGAAAAGAGAAAATGGCTATGATCGATTGAAATCTGTGGGCAATGTCATCATAGAAGATCGCGTAGAAATTGGTGCAAATTGTACTATCGATCGAGGTGTAACAGCTTCTACCATCATTAAAAAAGGTTCTGTTTTGGATAATCAAATCCAAATAGGTCATGATACCATCATCGGTGAACGTTGTCTAATTGCTTCTCAGGTCGGAATCGCCGGTTGTGTAACCGTAGAAAATGATGTAAGTATTTGGGGACAAGTCGGGATCACAAGTGGGGTAACAATAGGTGAGAAAACCGTCTTGTATGCACAGTCGGGCGTATCGAAATCTTTAGAAGGGCATAAAGCTTATTTTGGTTCGCCGGCAGAAGAAGCCAAAAAAATGTATAAAAAAATGGCGCTCAACCAAATCATGTTAAAAGAATATCGAAACAAAACAAACGATTAAACTTTAAATTTAGGTAATAAATGTCCTAAATCATTCGAATAATTTTTATAAATGTAGCGAAGACGTTATATTTGCTCAACAAAAAATAAACATAATGGCAGTATTAGTAAATAAAGACTCTAAAATAATTGTACAAGGGTTCACAGGAAAAGAAGGAACCTTCCACGCAGAACAAATGATCGAATACGGAACTCAAGTAGTTGGAGGAACAACTCCAGGAAAAGGAGGAACCGAACATTTGGGACGTCCAGTTTTCAATACAGTGCGCGATGCTGTAAAAGAAACAGGAGCAGACGTGAGTATCATTTTCGTACCACCAGCTTTCGCTGCGGATGCTGTGATGGAAGCTGCTGATGCTGGAATCCAAGTTATTATCTGTATCACAGAAGGTATTCCGGTAGAAGATATGGTAAAAGTACAAGCCTATGTTGACCAACGCGATGTTACTTTAATCGGACCAAACTGTCCAGGAGTTATCACTTCAGGTGAAGCTAAAGTAGGGATTATGCCAGGTTTCATTTTCAAACCAGGTAAAGTTGGGATTGTATCAAAATCAGGAACTTTAACATACGAAGCTGCTGACCAAGTAGTAAAAGCAGGTTACGGAATTTCTACAGCAATCGGTATCGGTGGTGACCCAATCATCGGAACGACAACAAAAGAAGCAGTAGAATTGTTTATGAATGATCCAGAAACCGAATGTATCGTAATGATCGGTGAAATCGGTGGACAATTAGAAGCCGAAGCTGCTCGTTGGATCAAAGAAAACGGAACAAAACCAGTGGTAGGATTTATCGCAGGTCAAACTGCTCCGAAAGGACGTACAATGGGACACGCAGGTGCAATTGTTGGTGGAGCAGAAGATACAGCACAAGCTAAAATGAAAATTATGGCAGAGTGCGGAATCCACGTGGTAGAATCACCAGCACATATCGGTGAAACTGTTGCGAAAGTTTTAGGATAAGAAAAACGCAAGTTAGATAAATAGAAAAAGGAACTCCATGGAGTTCCTTTTTTTTATGTTGATTTTTTATATTTCGGTAGGATGAAAAGCAGAACGATGAATGAGTTTTTATTCGATAATATGCGGCACAAAACGACTTTTGTCCGTAGTGATAAACTGATCGCTTTCGCGGAAAGTAATTCCGCAAGCTTCTTGCCCGATCACCCAACTTCCGATAATCGAATAACCTGTTTCTTCGTGGTGCAAATCGGACAAAGCCTGATAAATAAAACCTTCTTCACCATATTCACCCAAAGTTTGCTCAGACAACTTACCGCCTTTTATGACTTCGATATTGGCTCCTTCGCGCGATAACAAAGGTTTCTTTACATAATTTTGCATTCCGTTTGCCGAATCGAAATACGCTTCTAACAACAAAGGATGATTCGGATATAATTCCCACAAAACTGGTAAAATCGCTTTATTCGACAAAATCATTTTCCAGGCAGGTTCGATCCAATTTGCGTTATATTCATCATTTTTTATGTTGTAGGCAAACAGTTCATTCACCATCCATTCCCAAGGATAAAGCTTGAAAATATCCGTAATCGGATCTTCTTCCAAATCGACAAAGTGAACATTGTTCCAACCAATTTCATCTATAAAAATAAGTTTCGTTCGGATGCCTGCTTGTATCGCACAATCTCTGATATATTCTAGATTGGTAAGATCTTCTAAGGATTCTCGAACGCAAGAAAAATGCACAACATCTCCTTTGAGATACGGTTTTAGTGTTTTCCAAGTTTCGATTAATTTATCATGAACCGAATTGAATTGATCTTTCCGAGATCCAAAATAATTCTCCATCCAAAGCCATTGTACCACACCGCACTCGAACAATGAAGTTGGCGTATCGGCATTGAATTCTAGTAATTTTAATTGCCCGTTGTTGTAAGCAAAATCAAAACGACCATAAATACTTGGTGCATCATTTTCCCAAGTATTGATCAAATATGGTTGAATAAATTTCGGAATTTTGAACTCATCCAACCGATTATTTTCTATCACATGTTCCACCGCATTCAGACACATTTCCCATAATTCATTCGTCGCATCAAAAATCTGATCGGCTTCTTTTTCGCTAATCGAATAGTAATAATTTTCTATCCAATACGGAATATTGTTTTCATCGGTATGATATCCGAAACCAATTTTTTCTACTCGTTCTTGCCAATATCTATCGGCTGTAATTTTCTTTCTTTGCATAAGATTTTGTTAGGATGAAACGGAACGGGATGACGAAGATTTTCCAAATCCGCCACGAATAGTTTGTCCTTTGTAAGCTTTTGCTTTCGCAGCATTTGTCCCTACATTCGATTGTTGATGCAGTCCAGGACTCGCATAACCCATTCCGCCCGTTAGGCTACGAAACGCCATAAACCAAAGCAACGAACTTCCCATCCCACCAAAATGAGAATTGTTTTGAGCAGCATAATTTTCGGTAACATCGGTATAAGGCGCAGTAGAATCTGCACGCATAAAAACTTTTTGTGGATGAGTATCAATCGGGGCTTCTTCGCGATTCATGCACGAACTGAGCACCGAAGAAATCAATACCAAAGTAACAACTTTACTGGCTCTTTTTTCTTTCTTTTTCATGGCTAATTATTGAATGGTTACGTAAATCGGGATTTTGGTAGAATCTGCCGGCGTGTATTGTTTATGCGTAATCAAGGTGTCTACCTTTTCGGCAATCATCAAATCGTTCGACCAAATTTTTTGTTGAGTAATATGCAAAACCGAATCGCCTTTGATTTGGGTAGATAAGACAACTTCTCTTGCCGATTTTTTATCGATTTGTTCTAAGTTTTGATTGGTGTTTTGTGGAGATTGACAAGCAAAAATTGCGGTCAATGGTAGTAGAAAAAGGAGTATTTTTTTCATGATTTTTTTTGTCTTCTAGCAAAGTTACATCATTTCATAAAAAAAGCACAATCCGAAATTTTTTCGAATCATGCTTTTCAGTATTTTTTATTGGTTTTCGAATGAATTAATCATTGAGAACTAACATTTTTTTTTTCATCGTACCCGTTTCTCTCAAACGAGTGTGCCAAGAGAAGGCTTCTTCTAAAATATGAGGAGTTTGTCCACCTCTTTCTTCACAAGCTCTTTCGTAGTACGACAATAATTCTTCTTTATACTCCGGATGCGCACAATTCTCGATAATTACTTTTGCTCTTTCTCGAGGAGCTAAACCACGTAAATCGGCCAAACCTTGTTCGGTTACAATAATATCTACATCGTGCTCACTATGGTCTACATGCGTTACCATTGGGACAATGCTACTGATTTTTCCGTCTTTAGCGGTCGAAGAAGTAACGAAAATAGAAAGGTAAGTATTGCGAGCAAAATCACCCGAACCGCCAATTCCGTTCATCATATTGGTACCGTTGACATGAGTAGAATTCACGTTTCCGTATATATCACATTCTAATGATGTATTGATTGCAATAACACCTAAACGTCCGATAACTTCAGGCGAATTACTAATATTTTGCGGACGAAGAACAATTTTGTCTTTATAGTTATCGATATGATGAATCACACGATCGTAGCATTCTGGCGAAACCGTCATAGAAGAGGCTGAGGCAAAAACTAATTTCCCAGAATCGATTAAATCAAAAGTAGAATCTTGGAAAACTTCTGAGTACATCGTAAGATTCTCAAAATCAGAATCGATCATCCCACCTAAAACTGCATTCGCAACTTTCCCGATTCCGCATTGCAATGGGCGAAGCGAATTATCTAATCGACCTTCTTTTACTTCATTTTCGAAAAAGCGAACAATGTTTTTTGCAATTGCTTCTGTTTGTTCGTCTGGTGGAGTTATATCGCCTGGCGCATCTTGAATATCTTGAAAAACAATTGCTACAATTTTTTCAGGATCAACCTTTATTGTATCTGTCCCAATACGATCGCTTGCGTGACAAATATTGATGGGTTGTTTCTGATGATTATTTACCGAATAAATATCATGAATGCCACGAATATTTTTTGGGATAGAGGTATTGATTTCTATTATCAACTGTTTGGCACTTTCTGCAATGGCTACATTATTCCCGATAGAAGTTGTTGGGACAAGGTGTCCATCTTCTAGAATTTCAGTAACCTCAAGAACTCCCACATCAATAGAGAAAGTTCCGCTCGATATCAATTCGGCAGTTTTGCTCAAATGTTGATCGATAAACAATACATTTCCGTTGTTTATTTCTTTGCGTAAATTTCTATCCACCTGAAAAGGTAATCGTTTGTGAAGCGCATGATTGCGTGCAAGGGATCCGTCTGTATCGTGTCCTAAAGACGCTCCGGTTATCAGGGTGATTTTTATATCTTCTGTTTGGTTTCTATCAGCAAGCGCTTTCAAGACCACCTTCGAGTCGCCTCCGCGGGTAAAGCCACTGGAACCGACGATCATCTGGTCCGTAAAGATTTGGGCAGCTTCTTGGGCTGTCATCACCTTAGAACGCAGTTCGTTGTTGGGTATTCTCTCTATCATATTTGCGAATTTTTTCACCGTGTATTTCTGCTAAATACAAAAGTGATTACAAATTTCGTACAAAAATATTCTAACATAAAATCATAAAATGCCATATATTTATCTTTTCAGGACATTTCTCTTGTGTATTTTGTACAATAAACTCAAATATATTCTTATCTTAGGCATCTCAAAAAAACGCAAAAGTATGCTTAGCGAACAAAAACAATTTTTTACAACCCGTTACTATCTTACCGAAATCGACAAAGACCCAAGCTCGATTTTTTGTTATCATAACGAAATCAATGAGCCAGAAGTTGTCGAACATCAGCACGATAAAGGACAGTTTTTGTATTGCGAAGGTGGTATTGTCTATGTGACAATAGGAAAGGAGACGTATTATTTGCCGGCGCGTCATTTTATTTGGATTCCGCCCAATTTTGTACACAGTATTCATCCGAGTTCTCCACAAATCTTTATGCGTAACTTGTATTTTCCGGTCAAAGAATCTGATCCAAGAGCGTTTTTTCATGAAGTGGGTATTTATCCGGCTTGTAATTTTCTGATGGAATTTATTCTTTTTTCGAAACAGTGGAGAGGCGATATTACCACAGAAGATCCTTCTTCGTTTACGATTGCTAATGCTTTCAAAGAGTTATTGCCCAAACTCAATAAAAATAGTCTGAAGTTATCGTTGCCTTATCCGACAGACGAACGTTTGCAAAAAGTAATTACGTATTTGAAGGATAAAATGGATAGTTCGATTACGATGAAAAAAATTTCGGATGAATTTGGATTTAGTGAACGCTCGTTGTCACGACTTTTTCAGAAAGATGTAAAACTTACTTTTGTACAATACTTTACCATTTTACGGATGTTGAGAGCACTAGAATTATTGATCGAAGATAAAAACTCGATCAGTGAAGTGGCCAATATGGTAGGATACAATAGTTTGCCAACGTTTAGTAATACTTTTCAGAAAGTTATTGGCGTTAGACCCACCGATTATTCCAAGAAAAAGGATATCTTGTAAACATGAAAATTTATCATGTTAGTGGATTAGGTGCAAACGGAAAAGCTTTTTCGAGTTTGCAACTTCGTCCTGATTTCGAGTTGGTAGATTTACCTTGGTTATTGCCCGAATCGGATGACGAATCTTTGGCGCATTATGCAGAACGAATGTTATCTCCTATCAATCAGAACGAGAAATTTATGTTGATGGGATTATCTTTTGGTGGGATCATTGTGCAAGAAATGAATCGTTTTATAGATCCAGAGCACAACTTTCTTATTTCGACCGTGAAAAATAGAGAAGAATTACCTCCATATATGCGTTGGTCTTCTCATCTAAACGCGCATCGGTTGATGCCTTTAGGCTTCATCAGTTCGAGTTCTTTTTTCTCGTACACAGTGATGCGAAAATTATATTATACCAAAAAAAGAGATTCTATAGACGATATTTTTCAGTACCGAAACAAAGCATATTTACGTTGGTCGATTCATAAAATTGTCCATTGGCAACATTCGCAGCAATACCGAGAAAACAATGTGACGCATATTCACGGCAATAGCGATATTGTTTTTCCTATTCAATATATCAAAAATCCGATTGTGATCGAAGGTGGAACGCACATTATGGTTCGACAAAAACCTAAAAAAGTAAGTGCCGTAATCAATGGAGTTTTAGATGATTATTTGGATTAATTTTCGGTATTTGGGATGAGATTCAGCACCGAGTTGTCGGCATCTTTCAACGCATAATCGCCTATTTTTGTTCGGCAAAGCGCAGTTAAATATCCTCCTACCTGAAGACTTTTACCAAAATCAAAAGCCAAAGATCGTATGTAGGTTCCTTTGCTACAAGCAACCTCGAAATCGACAAAGGGCAACTCGATTCGAGTAATTTTGAAAGATGAAATTTCTATTTTTCTCGGCTCGATTTCGATTGTTTCTCCAGCTCGAGCGATTTCATACAAACGTTTTCCATCTTTTTTTATCGCCGAATGCATAGGCGGAATCTGATCTATTTTCCCAACAAATTGTTTCGTTGCTTTATGGATTTTTTCTTCGGTAAGATGTTCAATCGAAAAATGATGATCTTCTTCCGATTCTAAATCATAAGTCGGCGTAGTTGCATCGAGTTTTATTGTGCCGGTGTACGTTTTATGTTGTGCCTGAATTTGATCGATTTGTTTGGTCATTTTTCCGCAACAAACAATCAATAATCCCGTAGCTTTCGGATCTAAAGTTCCGGCATGTCCTACCTTAATTTTTTTCAATTGATAGGTTTTTCTAAGATTCCAGCGAATTTTATTCACCACATCAAAGGAAGTCCAATCCAATGGTTTATCGATCAAGAAAACTTGTCCGTTTTGTATCTCTTCAACGGTCATTTTTGGGTAGGATTATGAGTGTAATCAGTTTGAGGTACTTCGGGCGTGTTCTCTTTTTTAGGTTGATTCCAGAAGTAAATCAACAACACAACTCCGATAATGATACGATACCACCCCCATACTTTGAAACCATATTTGGTAAGGAAAGCGATGAATGTTTTTACGGCGATTAGAGCAACAACAAACGCGATAATATTTCCTAACGCAAAAAGCATGATATGATGATTGTCTTGTAGAATCATTTCGTAGCCCTTCATTTCGTTGGCAGTTCCTTTTCCCCAAGTTTTTACGAAGATTGAATAAACGGTAACGGCTAACATGGTTGGGACGGCTAAGAAGAATGAAAATTCTGCGGCTGCTTTTCTACTCAACCCTTGGGTCATTCCACCGATGATAGAGGCGGCAGAACGGCTGGTGCCTGGCATCATGGCGAGGCATTGCCAAAAACCAATGATGAAGGCTTTTTTGAAAGAGATTTCTTTTTCGTCGAGTACTTTTGGGTTTTTAAACCATTTGTCGCAAAAAATAAGCACTACACCTCCGATAACTAAAACAGTCGAAATGGCAATTTGGTTACCGAGAACAGCTTCTATTTTATCATCAAAAAGATACCCCAAAATAAGTGCAGGGATAACAGCGATGATTAATTTTAGGTAGAAATTGAAGTTTGAGAAATCGAAAAACTTTTTCCAATACAAAACAACAATTGAAAGGATGGCTCCAAATTGTATCGAAACCTGAAACATTTTCAGGAATTCACTTTCTTCTAAGCCTAATAAAGCGGCGGTGAAGCCCATGTGGGCGGTAGAAGAAATAGGTAAATATTCGGTAAGGCCTTCTATTATTGCAATAATGATGGCTTCTAAAGTATTCATAGAATGGTAATTATTCGTTGTCTTTTGATGGGGTTAAAATGGCGTAGGCTTCGAGTACAAAACCAAAAATGATGAGAATAGGAGCTAATCTTATTCGGGTAAATGAATAGATATCTTCGTTCCAATACGTTGGGTCGTAGGTTCCATCTGGTCTTGTATTGGCATCGTGTCCGGTCATTAGAAAAAAACCGAGAATGATGCATGCCATACCGATTCCCATGAAAAGGTAATTTCTTTTACCGAATAAAAAGGGTGTGTTTTGCTTTTTGTCCGGTTGATAAATTTTTGTGTCTTTATAGGTTTTAAAGGCCATAAGTCCTGTATAATGTCTTAATATAATTGATCTGTTTTTAGACGTAAATATCTCCAAGAAGCGAAAAGCGTACTCAAGACAGCGATGATCATACCAAGGCCGATCAAGAGAATAATCAAGAAGGTGTATTTATCGTTCCATAAGGCATAGTTCACGGTGTTGGCGAAATAATACCACAATCCACCCAAAATAAGAATTGCGATCGTTGCACCGATTAGACCCAAAACAGCACTTTCTAATAAAAAAGGTGCGATAATGAAACGTCTACGTGCTCCTACCAATTGCATGGTTTTGATACTGAAGCGTTTGGCGTAAATTTTCAGTCGTAACGAGTTGTTGATGAGAATAATAACGATGAGCAAGAAAACGCCTGCAAAGGCCATCAACCAAAAGGTTATTTTATCGATACTATTGTACACCTGCACCATGAGTTGATCGTCGTTCACGACTTCGTCTATGATAGGATTGTTTTGGATTATGGATTTGATGCTATCGATTTTCGATGGATCGACATAATCGGGTTTGAGGGTGATTTGGACCGAAGCCGGATAGATATTTTCTTCGAACAAAGAAGTATCGTCGATGCCTAATTCTTGTTTGGCAATTTTTGATGCATCTTCTTTACTGATGTACTTGGTAGATTCTACAAAAACATGCTGTGTTTTTAGCGAATCGATGTAGTTGGCTTGGTTTTCTAATTCTTTATCTTGTTGCTTGGCGTCGTACTCATTCTTAAAAAAGGCTTCTAATTTTAGCTCTCTTTTAATATATTCAGCATAACTTTGAGCATTGATAATAATCAGACCAAAAATTCCTAAAAGAAATAAGACCAAAGAGATACTAATTACTACAGTAAAGTTGGAAGATCGAAGTCTTCTCTTTTCGAATTTCTCGTTCGTTTTTGACATTTGGGTTATTTTTGGGGCTAAGATAAAAAAAACTTGATTGCAAAGAAAAGATACAACCAAGAAGTTGGTTAAACATATCATAAAATTATAGAAAATTTGAAAGTAAGAGCAAAAAAACATTTAGGTCAACATTTTCTTAACGATGAGCAAGTGGCACAAAAAATTGCCGAAGGGCTTACGTGGGACAATTATCAACAAGTGTTAGAGATTGGTCCTGGTATGGGTGTGTTAACCAAATATATATTACAAGCAAAGAAAAAAATATCAGTTGTAGAAATCGATACCGAATCGGTTGCGTATCTCGAAGAGAACTATGTGCCCTTTTATCCAGATTTGGGTATTTATGAAGAAGATTTCTTGAAGATGGATTTTAGTCGTTTCACAGACGATTTGGCTATTTTAGGGAACTTTCCGTACAATATTTCTTCGCAGATTATTTTCAAGGTATTAGAAGAAAAAAATAAAGTACCCGAAGTGGTAGGTATGTTTCAGAAAGAAGTTGCAGAGCGTATTGCTGCACCAAAAGGCAGTAAAGTTTATGGCATACTTTCTGTGTTAGCACAAGCTTTCTATCAAGTAGATTATCTATTTACGGTGAGCGAAAACGTGTTTACCCCTCCACCAAAAGTAAAATCTGGCGTCATTCGGATGAAGCGTTACCGAACAACTTTACCCGAAGTGGATGAGAAACTTTTCTTTACTGTGGTGAAAACCGCTTTCAATCAACGGCGAAAAACTTTGCGCAATGCACTAAAATCTTTAGGCATTCCAGATTCGATGAAAGAAGAGGAGTTGCTTAATTTACGAGCCGAACAACTAAGTGTAGATGATTTTCTTGAACTAACTAAAAGAATGATGTAAACCTATGAACGAAGAAATTACAAAAGAACATATCACTGATCTTATAGCCGATATAAAAGACCGCAACGGACGAGCGGTGAAATCGCTAATTGGCGATTTGCACCCGGCAGATATTGCCGAAGTCATGAGCGAATTATCTGTTGAGGAACAATCTTTTGTTATTGATTTGTTGGATAATGAAATCTCGGCAGATGTCCTCTTGGAACTCGAAGAAGAGGATCGGAAAAAAATCCTGAAAACTTTCTCAGCAAAAGAAATTGCAGAAGAAGTGATCAACGAAATGGATACCGATGACGCGGCCGACGTTATTAGCGAATTATCCGACCGTAAGAAAGTAGAAGTTATTTCGCAGATTGAAGACCCCGAACACGCCAAAGAAATTGTCGAACTCCTCAAGTACGACGAAGATACGGCGGGGGGTCTGATGGGAAAAGAATACATCAAAGTCTACAAAGATTGGTCGATCATTACTGCGGTGAAACAAATGCGTCGGCAAGCAGAAGAAATGGAAGAGGTTTTTTCTATTTATGTTGTTGATGAAGATGAACGTTTGTTAGGAATTTTGAGTTTGAAGAAACTCTTAACAACCTCGGCAAATACCAAGATAGAAGATGTTTTCAACGATAAGATTCAATACGTAAATACTTTTACAACTGATGTGGAGGTGGCAAATGTCATTACCAAATACGACTTGTACGAGGTGCCTGTTGTCGATGAGTTGATGCGACTTGTTGGGGTAATTACGGTCGATGATGTGATTGATGTTATCCGCGAAGAAGCCGAAGAAAACTACCAATTAGCAGCAGGGATTACCCAAAACGTAGATACCGATGACTCGATTTGGCGTTTGACACGTGCACGTATTCCGTGGTTGTTGATCGGGATGTTTGGGGGGATAGGAGCTGCAGGAATCATGAATGGTTTAAGTGACGAATTGGCTCAATACACTATTCTCCTAACCTTTGTGCCTTTGATACAATCTACTGCCGGAAATGTTGGTATACAATCTTCTGCGATTGTCGTACAGAGTTTGGCTAACGGATCACTAAAAAATAGCAATGTTCTTAAGTTGTTAGGAAAAGAATTTTTACTCGGGTTACTCAACGGACTCATCATTGCGATGGTGGTACTATCGATCAGTCATTTTGTTTTTGGGACGAGTTATAAAATCTCCCTAACCATTTGCTTGGCGCTGATAACCGTAATTATTAATGCTGCAATTATTGGGACATTTATCCCGACTTTATTGCATAAACGCGGAATGGATCCTGCTGTTTCTACCGGACCTTTCATCACGACAAGTAACGATATTTTAGGTGTTTTTATCTATTTTATGATTGCAAAAATGATTTTAGGTTTTTAAGAATTTTTCGCTAAGAAAATATTAAATAATAAGATATAGGAAGAAGTCTACAGAAATGTAGACTTTTTTTGGATAGTTAGCAAGTGTGTTTTTTCAATAATATATCCCTTTAGATTTATTTGTTTGCTAATTAATTAGAATATTACTTTTTTAGGATAATGGTAAATTCCGTTCCTTTTTCTTTAGACGAATGTTCGATATAGATTTTGCCTTTGTGGTAATCTTCTATAATTCGTTTGGCAAGCGATAAACCAAGTCCCCAACCTCTTTTTTTGGTGGTGAAACCAGGCTCGAAAATTTTCTTTTGTAATTTTTTTGGGATGCCAGGTCCGGTATCTTGCAAACTAATCACTACCGCATCTTCGCGATCAGTAAGATACAAGCCAATCAGGCCTTTGTTTTCCATAGCGTCGGCAGCATTTTTCATAAGGTTCTCAAGCACCCAACTGAAAAGTGGTTCGCTGAGGTTGAGGAGAATTTCGTCATCGGTCGTATGAAATTTAAACTCGATATTGCGGGATAGTCGGTTGCGTAAATAGTCCATTGTTTTTCTAGAAACATCAACAACGTTGCTTGTTTTTAGTTCGGTAGAAGAGCCGATTTTCGAGAAACGTTCGGCGATCTGATTCAGTCGGTAGACATCTTTTTCTATTTCGATTACCGAGGTTTGGTTGATAGCTTCGAGTTTCAATAATTCTATCCAACCCATCAAAGAAGAAAGAGGCGTCCCAATCTGATGCGCAGTTTCCTTTGCCATTCCTGCCCATAAAAAACTTTTTTCGGTTTCTCTCAACGTCTTGAAATACCAATAACTGAAGAAAATAAATAAGCTAATCAAGCAAATAAGGATTAGTGGATAATATTGTAATTGATTAAGCAAGGCCGAGTTTTCGTAATAAATATAATTTTTTCCGGTTGGTAAAATAATTTCAATTGCTTCATGCGATTTGCGTAAGTTCTTGAGGTATTTGGCAAGTTTTTTATCGTTCTCGTTGATTTTGGTAGGAACATTTTTGGTTTCGAGAATTTCATAATCCTGATCGACCAAAATAACCGGAATCGAAGTGTTGTTTTCGACAATCTTGAAAAGAAACTCTTGCACATTAGAATCAATAAAATCTGTGCCGCCGAGGATTTCGAGCGCTTTGGCATAGGATTCTACCTTTTGCTTTTCTTCCAACTTCAGTTTGTTCACAAATCGTGTACTCATGTAGAGCGTCCCACCAAAGAGAAGGCAGATAAAAAGAAAAAACAACCAACGGTTAAAAGGAGTGTTTTGAAAGAAATTCTTCATTAAAAGTTGAAAATAGCTAAATTATTTCTTCAAAAATAAAGGTTTTATTTGAATGTTTGTTTTCATAACAAACGTTAAAAATGATAAATGTAATTTTTTTAAATGTTGAATAAACCCTATTTTTGTAACTCAATCTCACAGAGAGTAGTTTTTATGGATCGTTTTTCATTTTTAAACGCCGCTCATATTAATTATATTAGCGACTTATATGACCAATATCTCCAGTATCCCGATAGTGTGGATGCCGGTTGGAGAGTATTTTTTCAGGGGTATGATTTTGCCAATCAGACCTATAATGGTGAACCCTTATCAAGTGAAACCTCAAGCAACAGCGACCTTGTACCAGAAAAAGTTCAGAAAGAATTTGATATTCTTAATCTGATCGATGCGTACCGCACTCGAGGACACCTTTTTACCAAAACCAATCCGGTTAGGGAGCGCAGAAAATGGGCACCTGACCTTAATATAGCTCACTTTGGGCTTACTGATGCCGATTTGGACGAAACCTTCAATGCAGGGAGCGTTATGGGAATTGGTGGACCGCGTACGTTGCGCGAGATTATTCAGCACTTAGAAGGCTTGTATTGCGACTCTATCGGGGTAGAGTATATGTATATTCGCGACCCAGAAAAAGTACGTTGGATACAAGAATGGTTGAACAATAACCTCAATCATGTTCAGTTTACCAAAGAAGAAAAAGAACGTATTTTATCGAAACTAAACGAAGCAACCGTTTTCGAAAATTTCTTGAATACTAAATTCGTTGGACAAAAACGTTTTTCGGTAGAAGGAAACGAATCGTTGATTCCTGGTTTAGATGAATTAATCAATACTTCTGCAGATAAACACGGAGTAGAAGAAGTCGTAATTGGGATGGCACACCGTGGGCGTCTTAATACCTTAGCTAACGTATTTAGAAAACCTTATTCGCACATTTTTAGTGAGTTCGAAGGGAAACCTTTTGACGATGATTTGGTTGCCGGTGATGTAAAATACCACATGGGATCTTCTACAAGAGTAGATACGGTGGGTGGAAAAAACATCAAGATAAATTTAGCGCCGAATCCTTCTCACTTAGAAACTGTTGATGCAATTGTATTAGGAATCGCACGTGCGAAAATCGAACAAGATTATCAAGATGATTATTCGAAAGTTTTACCAATCAATATTCATGGTGATGCGGCAGTTGCTGCTCAAGGAATTGTGTACGAAGTAGTACAAATGATGGATTTGGATGGATATAAAACTGGAGGAACCGTTCATATCGTGGTGAATAACCAAATTGGTTTTACAACGAATTATTTAGACGGACGTTCATCAACATACTGTACCGATATTGCAAAAGTTACCCTTTCTCCTGTAATGCATGTGAATGCTGACGATGCAGAGGCAGTGGTACGCGCAATGCGTTTTGCAGCTGATTTCCGTGCCCGTTTCCAACAAGATGTTTTCATTGATTTGTTAGGATATAGAAAATACGGACATAACGAAGGAGATGAGCCTAAATTTACACAGCCAAAATTATATTCTATCATATCTAAACATCCGAATGTTCGCGAAATCTACAAAGACAAATTGTTGAAAGAAGGAGCAATTGGAGAAAATATTGTTATAGAGAAAGAAAAGGAATACAAAGATTTGTTGGAAGAAAAATTCAACGAATCGAAAACAATCGAGAAAAATACCTTAGATGCATTTATGCCAGAGGTATGGGAAGATTACCGTATTGCAACAGAAAAAGAAGTATTTGCGAAAGTAGATACGACTTTCCCGAAAGAGAAATTGAAAGAAATTGCCGATACAATTACCGTTGTACCAGAAGGTAAAAAACTTATTCGCAAAGTTTCTCGTTTGATAGAGGCACGTGCCAAAGGAGTAGCTGACGATAAAATCGATTGGGGTACTGCTGAATTGATGGCCTACGGAAGTGTGTTGCTCGATGGAAACGATGTTCGTTTATCGGGTGAAGACGTAGAGCGTGGAACTTTCTCTCACCGTCATGCGGTTATCAAAACAGAAGATACAGAAGAAGAAATTATACTTCTTAATGAAATAAGCAAAGAACAAGGAACCTTCCGCGTTTATAACTCGTTGTTGTCGGAGTATGGAGTTCTTGGTTTTGATTATGGATATGCAATGGCTTATCCTGAAGGATTAACTCTTTGGGAAGCACAATTTGGTGACTTTGCCAATGGGGCTCAAATTATTATCGACCAATACATTTCTGCTGCAGAAGACAAGTGGAAAATGCAAAATGGTTTGGTAATGCTTTTACCTCATGGGTACGAAGGGCAAGGAGCAGAACACTCATCGGCTCGTATGGAGCGTTTCTTACAGTTGGCTGCAGAAAACAATATGTTTATTGTCGATATCACGACACCTGCAAACTTCTTCCATGCGTTGCGTAGACAAGTGGTAACCAATTACCGTAAACCGTTGGTAGTTTTCTCACCAAAATCATTGCTTCGTCATCCAGAAGTTGTTTCGACAATGGATGAAATCGCGAATGGTGAGTTCCAAGAAATTATTGATGATGCAACAGCAGATCCGAAAAAAGTAACTAAATTAGTTTTCTGTACAGGTAAGATTTATTACGAATTGAAAAAGCACAGAGAAGAGTTAGGAGATGATAAAACAGCTCTTGTCCGCATCGAGCAATTGTATCCAATCAATGAAGAAAAACTGGAAGCTATCATCAAAAAATACAAAAATCAAAAACAATTAATCTGGGCACAAGAAGAACCAGAAAATATGGGAGCATGGGGGTATATCTTACGCAAGTTTAGAAAATTACCTTTCGATGTAGTTTGTCCGGCAGAGAGTGGATCACCAGCGCCAGGATCGAGCAAAACATCAGCTATCATCCAACAAGATACAATAGAACGAGTTTTTAAATAAAGATAATAAAGCTAATAGATATGTTAGAAATGAAAGTCCCATCACCGGGAGAATCCATCACCGAAGTAGAAATTGCTACTTGGTTAGTACAGGACGGTGATTACGTAGAAAAAGATCAACCGATTGCAGAAGTTGATTCAGATAAAGCAACCTTAGAATTACCAGCAGAAGAAAGTGGTATCATCTATTTGAAAGCAGAAGAAGGAGATGTTGTAGAAGTTGGGCAAGTTGTGGCTCATATCGATACAGCGGCTGCTAAACCTGCAGGTGGGGCAGAAGCAACAAAAGCAGACGCACCGAAAGCAGAAGAAAAACCAGCTGAAGCACCAAAAGCAGAAGCTCCGAAAGCTGCACCACAAGCTGCAGCAACCTACGCTACAGGGACACCTTCGCCAGCAGCTAAGAAAATATTAGACGAAAAAGGAATCGATGCAGCTCAAGTTGCAGGTTCTGGACGCGACGGACGCATCACAAAAGAAGATGCCGTAGAAGCTAAACCAGCTATGGGAACAAGCAACGGATACGGTTCTAGAGCTTCTTCTACTAAACGTATGTCTTCTCTACGTAGAAGAATTTCTCAACGCTTAGTTGCGGTGAAAAATGAAACTGCAATGTTGACTACTTTCAACGAAGTAGATATGACCGAAATTTTCCGTTTACGCGAAGATTATAAAGAAGCTTTCAAAGCAAAACATGGTGTAAGTTTAGGATTCATGTCATTCTTTACCAAAGCTGTAACTCGTGCTTTAGAATTATACCCAGAAGTAAACTCAATGATCGACGGAGACAATATCGTATCATACGATTTCTGTGACGTATCTATTGCAGTTTCTGGACCAAAAGGATTAATGGTTCCGGTATTACGCAACGCAGAACTATTAAGTTTCCGTGGAGTAGAACAAGGAATCAAAGAATTGGCTATCAAAGTTCGCGATAACAAAATCATGCCAGACGAAATGACTGGTGGTACATTTACCATTACCAACGGAGGTGTTTTTGGTTCGATGATGTCGACACCAATCATCAATCCACCGCAATCAGCGATTTTGGGAATGCACAATATTGTCGAACGTCCAATCGTGAAAAACGGAGGAATCGTTATCGCACCGATGATGTATATCGCAATGTCATATGACCACAGAATCATTGATGGACGCGAATCGGTAGGATTTGTTGTAGCCGTAAAAGAAGCGATCGAAGACCCAATTAACGTGTTAATGGGCGGAGATCCAAAACGTGCTTTAGAACTTTAAGCTTAGAAAAACATAAGCTCGTTATATAAAAAAACGTCTCAATTTATTGAGACGTTTTTTTGTTGACTATTTTTTTAAAAAGTGAATCGAAAATGCTTCCTATTCTTTCTATCGGTAGGATGAATTACTCCCCTAAAAACTTTGCTTTATACATTTCGAATCCTTTGATCAAATTCTCTTCAATCGCTTTCGGCATACGACGCGTTGCCTCGTATCGAGAGGTTGATAAAGAAGGGAAATCTGTTTTGTTCGGAATCAGTTCGATGGCATCCACCAACATTTCAATTTCCATTTCATATTGTCTGTACGCCACCGCATGAAAAGTATCGTTCGGATACACCGGCACATATTTCTGATCTATCAAAAATCCAGCATCGGCTTCAGTATCGACGAAATGGGTGGTAACGCCAATTTTTTCATTCTTCATGATTGCCCATTTTAGGGAATCTAAACCTCTTGTAAAAGGTAAATAACCCGGATGTGCATTGATGATTTTATGATCTTCTACCAATTGATCGGGTAAAAGGCCTGCACCTGCAATCAGCACAAAATCAGCTTTCAGTTCGTGTAACTGATCGTTCAACGTATCGGCAGTTGTGGTCGAGAATTGATAACCTAAATTAGCACAAAACTCTTCTGGTGAAAGCTCAATCGCTCTGCTTGGTCGATGTTGATAAATCGGTTGAAAAGGATTTTCTCTAATCACAAATGGTAAAGCCAAAACATGCACATTGTTGTAGTTTTTAGCTTTTAGGTGGAACAAAACATCTTGTGTTTTGCGGTGCGGTGTGTTATATGAAATTACCGCGATGGATGAATTAGGCATTGTCTGATAATAAATATTGGATATGATATTCGACCAAATCGTCGATCGGTTTTCGGATAATATGCCCTACCGAGAAATGCATTTCCGCAGCTGCCGCTCGGATAATGTCTTCGTAATAATGGGCGATAGAACCAATGAAGTTCATGTCGCATTCTCGAGCTTCTTTGTAGGGAGAAACCTGAATTTCCATGAAGGCTTTCATCGAATCATAAATTAAGCGTTGCACATACGGATCTTGTTTGTGCTCGTAAGCAAACTCACTAAAAGAAGCTAAATAGGCATTGGCAAAATGATTTCTATAAACATTTTCATTTAATATTTCAACAGTCAAGTTGTTATATTTTTTTTCAAAAGCTTTGGATAAATGTTCTGGCATTTTTTTATTAAAATAAGCCCGAACTATTTTTTTCCCCAAATGATTTCCACTTCCTTCATCACCTAAAATAAAAGCCAAGGATTTTGTTTCTTCTCGTAGGTTTTTTCCATCAAAATAACAAGAATTAGAACCGGTTCCTAGAATACACACCATTACAGGTTTTCCTTTGTAGGCAGCATAACAAGCACCTAATAAATCATGTTGTACTGTTAGTGTTGTGTTTTCTGGGAAAAACTGAGATAGTCCATTGTAGACAATTTGTATATTCCTTTTACTAGATATTCCTGTACCGTAAAAATAAACAGCTTCTACTTGATCTTTAATGTTAACTAAATCTTCGTTGCTAACTAAAACACTTGTAATAAAAGCAGAATCTACATAATAAGGATTAAAGCCAATTGTTGTAGTTCTAAATAATTCTTTTTTGTTATTATTTAATACTACCCAATCAGTCTTTGTTGACCCACAATCAGCTATAATAATCATGATTAATTAATAAAAAATTTGTGCTAATTTAATGATTACGTAACAGTATTAAAAATTTATTATTGTTCTTGTTTCGGTAGGATGTATTATTAAAAAAGCCGGTAATAAACCGGCTTTTTCTTTAGGGATGTTGTTATTTATTCGTGATCGTGATCATGTCCGTGATCGGCAATTTCTATTTCGATATACGATTGTCGTTCATTTCCTGATTTATCAATAGCAATGATTCCGAAATGATAATGACCATCTTGTATATTATGAGGAATACTGATCGATCGTTTTATAGCAAATTGAGAAACATTACCGTTAATCTCTTCATCAAATTTATAACTCCAAGGTTCTGCTGCTGCACGATGTTCATGTGTATGTCCGTCTCCAGCATAATGGATGTCTATTTTATACGATGATACTGCTCTGTCGTCACTAATTAATGCATCAACTTCTATCGTTTCACCAACATGTAAATGCTCTTCATTTTTGGGTGAATTGATGGTGATTGTCGGTTTTGTTTGATCGATTTCATCATCATTATTCGAGCAAGAAAATGCACTAATTGCGAATAAACTAACTAAGCTGTATTTTAAGATATTGATTGTCATTGTTGTATGTTTTTATTGAATTGTAATGATTAAATTAGGTAAGGTTGGTGGTTATCGGTAGGATGATTTGGCGGACCACGAACATAACTTTTGTGCATTACATTGCGCAATATTATCCCGAATGAGTACAAAGGCTCATACGGACTCTCAGCAAAAATAATCCATGAAGAAGGTTGTGTTTCGATATTGTCGGGTTCAACATAAACTCCGAAATGGATATAATCTGAACACTGATGAGCTGGAAAGTTCTTATGAAGATCTTGCTGATGCTGAAGAACATGCAAATAGTTGTACATCGGGACCGAAAGGAGAAGTCCGATGAAAACCAATAAACTATAAGTTTTATTTTTTAGTTGCATGGGTAAATCAAAATTTAGAACGGTATACTAACCGATACTTGTATATTTCTTCCTTGTTCTGGTAACTCTAAAGTTCGATAGAAACTGGTATGGTTAAAATATTTTTTATTGAGGATGTTATTCGCTTGAATCCCAATAGTTGCTTCGAAATTATTAAGATGAATATTGGTTTTGGTTCCCGCTCCTAATAAGAAATAGGCTCCAGTTTTTTCTTCGTTTTGTGCAATTCTATCTTGTTCGAAAGCATATTTACCATTGACGAAAACATGCCAGTTTTCTATTTTATTTTCTTCGTTGGTCAATTGGTAATTAATTTCTCCAAACACATTATTGGCCGGTGTAAAAGGTAGCGGATAGCGTTTGCTTTTGTCGATACCCAATTGTTTGTTGAAAATATATTCGTACACCGCCGAAAGTTTCAATCGTTCGACAATTGTTTTTTCTGCGGCAATCTCAAAACCAGTAATCAAAGCTTCCGATTGTGTGTATTTGTAGATTTGTCCAGCATGGGGTAGAATAGAAAAACTACCAGAAGGTTGCAAGAAAATATAATTAGAGAAATAATAGACGTACGGACTTACGCTGATATCCCATGTTTTCTGATGGAAATTGATTTTCAAATCAGCTGAAAATCCACGTTCGGCGTCTAAATTGGCATTTCCTTGTTCGTGACGAAAAGAACCGTGATGTATTCCGTTTGCTCCCAATTCTATTGCGGTTGGCAAGCGGTAATTGGTCCCTACATTTAGGTTGAAATCCCAAAATTTTCCTGCCTGATAACTCGCGCCTATTACACCATTTATGGTTTGGAAATCTCGGTTGATTTTTCTTCCACGCATAGCATATTTGTCTGCAGTTTCGGGATCATATCCATCTTTTATCAGGTATTGATATAGGTAAGGATCGTAGAAACTTTCGGTTTTTATCCTACCGAAATCATACCGAATTCCTGCCGAGAATTTTAGGTTTTGTTGGGCTTTTATTTCTTCTATCAAATATGCACTATAAATATTGCGTTGATATTTTGGTAATAAATAATTGTATCCGTCTATGGTATTGTTTTGATATTGAGATTGTAAGCCGATAATGGTTTTGAATTTCGGACTGTGTTTCCAATCGAAACTAACTTGTGCATCGTAGGTCGATAAATCGAATTCGAGTTCGAGATTTGGATTCACTTCTGGCATCGGCTGATCGGGATAATGCGTATGGAAAACACTCCATTCTTGCCGTACATTATTTTGGTAGGATGTTTTGAGTTTTAGGATTTGATCTGCATTAAACTTGTATTCATTTTCTGAAATAACCTTGAAGTGATTCACTTTTTGATACGGAAAATCTATGTTTCGATCATCGCCATCGCTCAACAAATTAGACGCCAAAGGAATCCCATGAGCACCAGCAAAAAAACCAGCTTTTTGATGATAATTACTAATGTTGAGAATCGACGTGAAACGATTGTCAGTATAACCCACCTGTACAGCTGCATTGAGGTCTTGCCCCGCAGTGTTTTTCATGCGTTTGTTTTCTATTTTAAATATCCTATCCAAATATTTAAAATGATCGGTTGTCGTTCTATAATCCGCATAATCGCTATAAGAAGCTTTCACTTTGTAGAAAAAATGATCCCAACGTTTGAAGTGCGAAACGCCTCCCAAATAATTATCATTAACACTTTGATACAAAGTATTGATCTGAGTATGAGTTGTATTTTTGGTAGGGATTTGGTTGTTTTTCAGGACAATAACTCCGGCAATTGCTTCGTTACCATATTGCAATGCGCCAGCACCTTTGATGACTTCTACTTGTTCAACATTGAGCGGATCGATCTCTAAACCGTGATCGGCACCCCATTGTTGTCCTTCTTGTTTTACGCCATTTTCTGCTACAACCAATCGGTTGAAACCTAATCCACGGATGATTGGTTTCGAACTACCAGAGCCGATTCCCATTGCCGAAACTCCTGGTAGATTCTCGAGCGATTTTGCCAAAGAACCTGCATAGTTTTCGGTGATATAATCTTGGTTGACGCGGGTAATATTGGCAGTCGTAAAATCGTGCAAATGGGCGTTGATTTCTACTGCGTCTAATTCGTATAATTGGTTTTTCAGTACGATTTTGAAATTCGATTCATGCGAACTATCTACTCGTTTGGTAAACAATTCATAACCATATTCATCGATAATAATCTCGTATTGATGATTCGTGCTGTGTGGTGCTGTAAAATAACCGTTTTCGTCGGTTGTTAGGTTTTGTTGGTTGATGATGATGGAGATGTTTTTCACCGGATTGTTGTGTTCATCGACAACTTGTCCACCAAACTCTGATTGTGCATTAACTATTTGTCCAATTGCAAGGCCAGCAATAGTTAAAGCAATTCTTTTCAGTTTCATGAAAAAAGGCTTTAATTAAGGTAATAATAAAAGAAAAAAACGAGGAAATAAGGTCTATGCACAGAAAGGAGGCGCGCGTAGATTCTTGTAGGTTTCTGTATTTGCAGAAGTTAGTGCAGAATACGGAACGATGTTTTGATAAACAGCAAGCGAATTTTCGGGTGCTTCTGGTACAGTGAGAGGTTCGTCTGCAATAACTTGATTGAAGTGAACTACACACAAATCACAGTTAGGTATATGTTTTGCATTGCTGTGATTGTCGGTTGTAGGCTCTGAAAAAATATGCTCAACGATATGCACAGATTGTCCTAATGCAACCATAATCGATAGCTGCACGAAGAAAATACTGATCGCTGTTTTTACATATTGTTTCACAATACAAAGTTAATCAACGGTTTTCAATTCGTTGAGGTTTTTCTTTAATTTTTTTAGAAATACAATATAAAGAAAAAGATAATAGATCGAAGCAAATAAAAGGATAAAGAAAATCGCAATCCCAACCGCTAATATCCCGTATTGTTTTGCATTGTTCTCGAGAAGAATATCGTTGAGATGTTTTGCGTTATAAATTCCTTTTCCGATTTCGTAATACATCGGTGAACTTGCGATAATCGTAATCAGAACCGAAAATAAAACGAAATAGTTAATCACTTTTCTAAAACTTATAATACTCGAAATTAGCGAAGTTGTGGTTTGGTTGAAGTGGATTCTTCGGTAATAGCGATACGTAAAAAGCATGAAAAATAAGGTGACAAAAATACCAATTGTCGTGATGATATTGAAAAACTTAAAAGTTTCTTTGCTGATGTATTGCAAAGTTTCTGCATCGAAAAGTTGTTTGCCCAACAAGGTCGAATAAATAAAAAAACAAAGAATCAAAAGAAACTCGAAAACTGTATAAAAAAACAAGAGTCGAGCAACCGAAGTCGATTTCTTTTTCAGGATAGAAAAAATTCGATCAGTAGAGTGAGTATCTTTTATTTCGGTCTGTTGCCAACTTTTTTTTAGGTCGTCTAAATCCATACGCTTAATTTGATAAATTAGCCATAATTTCTTTTAGTTTGTTTTTCACTCGATTCATTTTCACACGAGCGTTCCCTTCGGTAATACCAAGGGTTTCAGAAATTTCTTTATAATTCATATCCTCCAAATAGAGAAGCACCAATGCGCGTTCTACATCGTTCAAAAACTTGAGACTGCTATACAAAAGATCCAACTTTTCTTGTCGATCTTCATCGTAATCATTGCTCAGATGTTGATAATGATGCTCTTCTAAAGAGAGCGTAATAGCTGATTTATTTTTTTTTCTGATGTAGGTGATCGCTGTGTTTAGCCCAACGCGGTACATCCAAGTAGAGAATTTCGAATCGCCTTTGAACGAATCAAAAGAACGCCAAAGCTGCAACACAATCTCCTGAAACAGATCATTATGCGCCTCCTGATCATCGGTATATATTCTACACACTTTGTGGATAATCCGTTGATTTTTAGTGATTAGTTCGGAAAATGTTTTCTCTTTGTTCTCCAAATTCGTTTTGGCTTTTGGTTAATGTGTCGTATGACGAGAAGAAATGTTACAAAAAAATGAATCCCTTTGCTTTTACACAAAGGGACTCCCTAACCAACTTAAACCTATGAAAAAGCTATTGCTTAATCCGTTGCAAATATAGAGTAAGATTTTAAATTACAAAATATAATCAAAAGAAAATTGTCATTTTTCATTTCGAAAAAAATACAGTTTATCGTAACTTGTATAGAATGAGTAAGATAAGAAAGTCCTGAAAACAAAGAATTTAATGGTTTTTGGTAGGGTTTTGAAAAATATTTGCAGGGAATTAATAAAGAATCGTTCTAAACTGTAGTTAAATGTTAATGAAATGACAAAATTCATTGTGATTAGCAATAACACTTTATTAAATTTGTAGGTAAAATCTAAAAAATTAAACGTTTGCTTTATGGCATCAGAAACTTTATTCAAATCTTCGATAGGAAAGAAGTTTGCAATGGCATTATCAGCACTTTTCTTGCTGATTTTCCTGCTTCAACACTTCACGATTAATCTCTTATCCGTAATTAGTCCAGAATTGTTCAATGAGGCATCTCACTTTATGGGCTACAATCCAATCATTCAATTTGTCATGCAGCCTGTTTTGGGATTTGCTGTGATTTTTCACTTTGTCATGGGATTCGTTCTCGAACTTCAAAACAAAAGTGCACGTCCGGTTAAGTATGCGTACACACAAGGGAGTGCAAACTCATCTTGGGCATCGCGCAACATGATTGTAAGTGGGTTGGTTATTTTAGCTTTCTTAGGCTTACACATGTATGACTTTTGGGTTCATGAAATCAATGTGAAGTACATCAATGTTATTCCAGATGATCCCCACAGATATTGGGATGATTTGCATTCTAAATTTGGTGATATTTGGCGTGTTATTGTTTATTGTGTTGCTTTTATATTGTTAGGTATGCACTTGTCGCATGGTTTTCAGTCGGCCTTCCAATCAATCGGAGCACGTCATAAACGCTATACTCCATTTATTTTTGCATTTGGAAAAGTTTATTCAATTGCCATTCCGGCAGGGTTTGTTCTTATAGCCCTTTACCATTTTATTACACAATAATCTTTACAGAGAAATGAGTACATTATTAAATTCAAAAACCCCAACTGGCGATATCGCAACACAGTGGGAAAGACATAAAGCCAATCTAAGACTAGTAGCACCTAATAACCGTGACCGATTAGAAATTATCGTTGTAGGAACAGGATTAGCAGGAGGTTCTGCTGCTGCTACTTTTGCAGAATTAGGCTACAAAGTTAAAGCATTTTGTTATCAAGATTCTCCTCGTCGTGCGCATTCTATTGCGGCACAAGGAGGTGTGAATGCTGCGAAAAATTATAAAGGAGATAACGATTCTATCTTCCGTTTGTTCTATGACACCATCAAAGGAGGTGACTACCGTGCTCGTGAATCGAACGTTCACCGTTTGGCAGAAGTTTCAGGAAATATTATCGACCAATGTGTGGCACAAGGTGTTCCTTTTGCTCGTGATTATGGTGGATATTTAGATAACCGTTCTTTTGGAGGGGTGCAGGTTTCTCGTACTTTCTACGCAAAAGGACAAACCGGACAACAATTGTTATTAGGAGCTTATTCGGCAATGAATCACCAAATACATTTAGGGCATATCGATATGTATAACCGACATGAAATGCTAGATATTGTTTTGGTAGATGGAAAGGCTCGCGGTATTATTGCAAGAAATATGATTACGGGTGAGATTGAAAGACATTCTGCTCATGCTGTTATTATTGCTACTGGAGGATACGGTAACGTATATTTCTTATCGTCAAATGCTATGGGGTCTAACGTAACTGCAGCATGGAAAGTTCATAAAAAAGGGGCATATTTTGCAAACCCATGTTATGTACAGATTCACCCAACGTGTATCCCAATTCATGGAACTAACCAATCGAAGTTAACCTTGATGTCAGAATCATTGCGTAACTCTGGTCGTATTTGGGTTCCTAAGAAGAAGGAAGATTCCGAAGCTATTCGTGCAGGTAAGAAAAAAGCGGTTGATATAAAAGAAGAAGATCGTGATTATTATTTAGAAAGACGTTATCCTGCTTTTGGTAACTTAGTTCCCCGTGATGTTGCTTCTCGTGCAGCAAAAGAAAGATGTGATGCAGGTTACGGAATCGAAGCGAATGAAACAGGAGAAGGAGTTTTCTTAGACTTCTCAACTGAAATTGTGAAACGTGGTCGAGAGGTGGCTTTTGCAAATGGAAATCCAAATCCTTCTGAAGCAGAAATTGACCGTTTAGGAAAAAAATGGTTAGAGGAGAAGTATGGAAACTTATTCCAGATGTATCAGAAAATTACTGATGAAAATCCATACGAAAACCCAATGCACATATATCCAGCGATTCACTATACTATGGGGGGAATCTGGGTAGATTATAATTTGATGTCTACAATACCAGGATGTTATGTTGCAGGAGAAGCTAATTTCTCTGACCACGGTGCAAACCGTTTAGGAGCTTCTGCTTTGATGCAAGGTTTAGCTGATGGTTATTTTGTACTACCTTATACAGTGGCTGACTATTTAGCTGATGATATCCGTACAGGAAAAATACCTACTAATACTCCAGAATTTGAGGAGGCTGAAAACGCTGTAAAAGAGCGTTTGAATTTCTTTGTTAACAATAAAGGAACAAAATCAGTTGACCATTTCCATAAACGTCTTGGTTTAATTATGTGGAATAAAGTCGGAATGGCAAGAAATGCACAAGGATTACAAGAAGCAATTGTAGAAATTGAAGCATTACGAAAAGAATTTTGGAAAGAAGTTCGAGTACCAGGAGGTGTAGACGAATTGAATCCTGAGTTAGAAAAAGCTTGTCGAGTTGCAGACTTTTTAGAGTTAGGACAGTTAATGGCAATAGATGCTTTACATCGTAACGAGTCTTGTGGTGGGCATTTCCGTGAAGAATATCAGACAGAGGAAGGTGAAGCATTGAGAGATGATGAAAACTTTGCTTATGTTGCTGCATGGGAATACAAAGGGGATGACATTAATCAAGAAGTATTGCATAAAGAAGATTTACGTTTCGAATTTATCGAACTTAAAACACGTAGTTATAAATAAAACCTTTTGACAGGATACGTTTTATCCTTTTAAAAGTCAAAATAATTAAGAAAATGGCAACATCAAAAAATATTAATATCACCCTTAAAATTTGGCGACAACAAAATGCTAAAGCCAAAGGGAAATTAGAAACTTATAGTTTAAATGACGTTTCTACAGATAGTTCATTCTTAGAAATGCTCGATTTGTTAAACGAGAATTTAATTGAAGAAGGGAAAGAGCCTATCGCATTTGATCACGATTGTCGTGAAGGAATCTGTGGTATGTGTTCATTGTATATCAATGGTCGTCCGCACGGACCAGATTATGGAACTACAACTTGTCAGTTGCATATGCGTTCTTTCAAAGATGGCGACACAATCTATATAGAGCCTTGGCGCTCGAAAGCGTTCCCGGTAATTAAAGATTTAATTGTCGATCGTTCTTCTTTTGATAGAATTCAACAAGCAGGTGGTTACGTGTCTATCAATACGTCAGGGAGAACTGTTGATGCGAATACAATACCAGTACCAAAACAAGATGCAGATGATGCGTTCGACGCAGCGACTTGTATCGGTTGTGGGGCATGTGTAGCCGCTTGTAAAAATGGTTCTGCAATGTTATTTGTAGGTGCAAAAGTATCTCAGTTTGCTTTGTTACCGCAAGGTAGAGTAGAAGCTTCTAAGCGTGCTCAAAAAATGGTGGCACAAATGGATGCTGAAGGTTTTGGAAACTGTTCGAATACCGGAGCTTGTGAAGTGGAATGTCCGAAAGGAATTTCATTGTACAATATTGCACGTATGAACCGTGAGTTCTTGAGTGCAAAAATTGTATCTGAAGAAAAATTCTAAGTAGAATTTCATCATATCAAAAAAGCGTTATAGATTTCACTGTAACGCTTTTTTATTTTTTGTAGGATGGATGATGTTTCTATTTTTTATCCCAAAATGTATTGATACACCGAAAATAAATCTTGATTGTTTTGCATGTTTACCTCCAAATCTTTTACGATTCCATTGCTCACACCATAGACCCAACCATGGATGCTGAGTGCTTGTTCGTTTTTCCAGGCATTTTGCACAATCGACGTTTTGGCTAAATTATACACTTGTTCTTCTACATTGATTTCGATAAAACGATCGAAACGTTTGCACTCATCTTCGATGGCATTTAATTCTCGTTTGTTCAGTCGATACACATCTTTTATATGGCGAATCCAATTATCAATCAAACCAACAGAAGTATTTTCCATTGCGGCCTTAACGCCTCCACAACCATAATGTCCGCACACAATGATATGACGAACTTTTAGGATATTCACTGCATAATCCAAAACAGAAAGCATATTCATGTCCGAATGTACCACCATATTGGCAATATTTCTATGCACAAAAACTTCTCCCGGTTGTGCACCAATAATTTCATTTGCAGGAACGCGACTATCAGCACAGCCAATCCATAAAACGGGCGGTTCTTGCCCATTGGCTAAGCGGTTGAAAAAATCTTGGTCTTGAGATAGTTTTTCCTCTACCCATTTCTTGTTATTATCTAATAGCTTTTTATAAAATTCGGTGTACATATAGGTGTGCGATTTATCGATTTGTTAATTTTGGTTCTAAAAGTAGCAATATGTTCATTAAAACTGCAAAATATCTTCAAAATTTTATCAATACAGAAATTCTTCTTATGGTGTTTTTTATAGGTAGGATGAGCTTCAGGTTCTGTAATTTGAATAAAGTTTGATTGATATATGATTTTTACACGGAGATTTTGTTTGCTTGATTTTGAGAGCTTTATGCGTAATGTTGTAACATTTGTTACGAAGATTTATTAGATGAATCAATATTTTTGCAGGATTCTTTTTTGATTAATTTTTTATCGAATGGTATGTTGAAAACTTTTCAACTTTTATGCAAATTCCTTTTTTTTAGTTTGTCAATTTTTTCTCAACTCAATGCGAAAAGTTTAGATTCTATAAGTGTATATTCAACTTTAGAAAATGATTCTATTTCGAAAAATTGGGTAAAAGGACAAGCAAGAAATTATTTTTTAGCGACAAATCACCAATACGGAAATGATTATTATACTGATGCTTTAGGTTTACATCTAAACTACGAAACAGAAATTATCCCGAATATTCGAGTAGGAGTTGCTGCAAACTTTGTTCAACATATTTTTAGTTCTGATTTAGATAAACCTTTTGCTGAAACGACCAACTCGTCAAGATGGGAAAAAGAATTGTACGATGTTCGCCAACCTACTAAAAAAAATGCCCTCACACGATTGGATCAGTTTTATATACGTTATCAGACTGAAAATTCTCTTTTACAATATGGCAAAGCTACATTTCCGCACACAGTTTTGCTCAACAAAAGCGATGGTAGAATGATGACTTTTAGTTTTCAAGGTGCTTGGTTACAACATCGAAAAGATAATATTTCGATTGATTTTGGTTGGATTCATCGTTTTTCTCCACGTTCTATGACCAATTGGTATTCGACTCAAAACACGATAGGTTTGTCGGATAATGGTTATCAGCCAAATGGAAAGCCAGCTATTTATAAAGAAAAAATTCCGAGCAAAGGATTGGGTATTGCGCATATTCAAAATAAAACAAAGAATTTTACCTTTGATTATTGGCAATTTCATCTTGATAAAGTAATGAGTACTTCTTGGCTTCAGGCTGAGTTTTCAAAGGAAAATTGGCTGGTTGGTGGTATATTTTCATATCAAATACCTTTTTCTTATCAAAATAAATTAGCTTATAATGAGCGGTATATCCAGTCGAATGAGAAAAGCAAAGTAGCGAGTTTTACATTGGCATATTCAAAAATAAAGTATGGATTTCAGTTTGCATATTCTAAGGCTTTTTCTGGTGGTAGATTTTTGTTTCCGAAAGAGATGGGACGTGACCAGTTTTATACTTCTATGCCGAGAAGTAGGATGGATGGTATGAGTAATATTGATGTTTTGTCGATGGAGTTTTTTTATAGGATACCAACACTTCATTTTTCTTTGAAAGGCGTATCTACTAAAGGAATATCACCTGAAATTTATACGAACAATAAATATGGTTTAGATGATTATTGGCAATTAAACACAAAAATGGTTTGGGATATTTCACGATCTATTAAAGGATTTCAGCTCGAGTTTTTACATGTATGGAAAATTAATAAAAACGAAAATGATAATATGATTGTCCAACAACGCAGTAATTTTCAGCAATTCAATCTGATTGCTAATTGGTCTTTTTGATTTATTTCTTTATGTCCGAAAAATCGATTATGTAACCTTTGATACTGTATATGAAAAATGCTTGAGGTATTTTTGTGAACATGATAGAGGATAAGCAAAGTTTTATCCTACCTAAAAAAAGAAAAAACAAGTAAACATGAATAGTAAAATAAATGTACTGAAGAATAAATTTCTTTGGTTTTTGATGGTGGTTTTTCAAACACATTGGTTGTTTGCTCAAGCTCCTTTTTTCGAGCGAGTGTACGATGAAACGCTTGCACAAGCGAGTTATGTGATTGCCGATCCCGAAACAAAAGAAGCAATTGTCATCGACCCCAAGAGAGATATTGATACTTATTTAACGATTGCAAAAGAAAATAATCTGAAAATTACCCAGATTACCGAAACCCATATTCATGCCGATTTTCTCAGCGGATCGCGAGAGTTGCAAGCAGCTACCAAGGCAAAATTATTGCTCTCGAACGAAGGTGGAAAAGATTGGCAATACGAATTTGCTCATGAACCTCTGAAAGATGGCGATGTGATAAAAGTAGGGCGTTACACTTTAGAAGTGATGCATACGCCAGGGCACACACCCGAAAGTTTAACTTTTCTTTTGAAAGGAGGAAAGTTGCAGCCAATTCGCGCGATTACAGGAGATTTTATTTTTGTAGGAGATGTTGGGCGACCAGATTTGTTAGAGAAAGCAGCCGGACAACAAGGTACGCAAGAAGAAGGGGCCAAACAATTGTTTGCGTCTATTAAGCGTTTTTCTCAATTGCCCAATAATACAGAAATTTGGCCAGGACATGGTGCAGGCTCTTTTTGTGGAAAAAGTTTGAGTAACATTCCGCAATCGACTTTGGCCGAAGAAAAACAAACAAATGAAGCCTTGAAGATAAAAGAAGAAGCATCTTTTGTTCGGTATATTTTAGAAGGTCAACCAGAACCTCCAGCGTATTTTGCAGTGATGAAACAACTGAATAAAATTCAACGTCCATTGCTGATCCAAGTGCCAAAACATCCTTTCCTTACCAAAGAAGAAGTTGATCGTGCTCGACAAAATAACGTGTTGATTGTAGATACTCGTAAAAAAGAAAACGTACAAAAAGGATTTATTCCAGGAAGTGTGCATTTCGAAAACGGAAAAATGTTATCGACTTTCATGGGATCGTTGATCAATTATCAACAGCAGTTGTTGATTGTGGCGAAGGAAGAAGAACGCGACGATATTACGAGAAAATTGATGCGTATCGGGATGGATAATATTTATGGTTTTGTGTCGGATGTGCATCAACAAAGCTTACCATTGTTGAGCTCGAAAATTGTCGATATTGATGGATTTAAAAAATACTTGAATCGCTCAGATGTTCAGTTGATAGACGTGCGAACAGAAGGTGAATACAAAGCTGGACATATCAAAGGATTACAAAATATTCCGTTGAATACAATCGAGCAGAATTTATCCAAAATAGATAAAAAGAAACCCGTAGTTCTTCATTGTCAGAGCGGTGTTCGTGCAGCAATGGCGTATTCTATCCTTCGAAAAAATGGTTTCGAGAATATTATTAAATATTCGGGCGGGATCAACGATTGGGTAGAAAAAAAGAACGAATTGGTACAAGAAAAATAATTTTTCATCAAGCGTTTTGATTGATTATTCAAACGCTAAATTGATTCAATTTATACTTTACAAAAAAGGATTTTCGGGTTGAATAGTAACCTGAAAATCCTTTTGTTTTTTTAGCGAGATTTCTGCTTTCTCATACCTTTTGTTCTGTAACAATTGTTACTGCCTAAAATGACGTTTAGGGCTAATTTTGTAGTAATAAAAAAAGCATACAAGATGATAGGAGTAGAAATAATAGGATATATATTAGCTGTTTTAGTAGGAATTTCTCTGGGCCTAATCGGGAGTGGAGGTTCAATTTTAACGGTACCTATTTTGGTCTACGTTATGGGAGTAAATCCAGTTTTGGCAACAGCCTATTCACTTTTTGTAGTCGGGACAACCTCTTTGGTGGGGGGAGTGCAAAATGCAATGCAAAAGAAAGTGGATTTCAAAACGGTTTTTATTTTCGGGATTCCTTCCATTGCTGCTGTTTATCTCACCCGCGCTTATCTTATTCCATACTTGCCCGATGTTCTTTTTCGGATAGGCGATTTTGAGTTTACCAAGTCGATTGGTTTAATGGTTTTGTTTGCTGTTGTGATGATTTTGGCGTCTATTTCGATGATTCGTCCTTGTCCGCATTGTCAGGATACAAGCGATGGCGAAATAAAATACAATTATCCGATGATTTTGTTAGAAGGTGCCTTGGTCGGAACCTTAACCGGTTTGGTCGGTGCAGGTGGTGGCTTTTTAATTATTCCGGCTTTGGTTTTGTTGGCGAGAATGCCAATGAAATTAGCTGTCGGTACCTCGTTATTCATCATCGCAATCAAATCTTTGTTAGGATTTTTAGGAGATATGAACAACGGCGAAGTAATCGATTGGCAACTCCTATCCATCTTTACAGCCTTATCGGTTGTAGGAATTTTTATTGGAATTTTCTTATCGAAAAAAATTGCTGGAGATAAACTAAAAACGGCCTTTGGATGGTTCGTTCTCGTGATGGGAGTTTACATTTTAGTTAAAGAGTTATTTTTATAATCATACCAAAAAAAGAAAATATGTTTGGTTGGATGAACCGCTTATTGGGTAAAAAAAATAGAGAATTAGAAAACGCTTTGATGGCAAATCCGTATTTGGTCGATGTACGATCGGAAGCTGAGTTTGCCAACGGAAGTGTAGAAGGTGCCGTGAATATTTCGCTCGATAAATTAACGACACAACTCAAAACCTTGCGTCAGCATTCGTGTATTGTTGTGTTTTGTAGAAGTGGTTTCCGAAGTGGAATGGCCAAAAAAGTTCTTCAACAAAAAGGGATTTCGGCTGTTATCAACGGAGGAAGATGGGAAAACGTTCAGCGCACAAAGCAATCCTTAAACCTAAAATCATAAACCATGAGAACACAAATTTTCGGTTGGAATTTTATGAGAATCCTACGCTTAGTATTAGGAATGCTCATCATTCTACAAGCCATTTTTGCACAAACGTGGATTTTTATCTTTTTCGGATTGTTTCTCGTTTATACGGCTGTGAAAAACATTGGATGTTGCGGAATGAATGCGTGTGGTTTACCCGAAACCAAAAATAAAACCAATCTAGAAAAGGTGGTTTTTGAAGAAATAAAACTAAAAAATCATGATGAAAAATAAAAAAATGCTCCTTTTCGGAGTTGCTTTCGGAGCGTTGGTAGGATTTCTTTATTGGAATTTTATTGGCTGTACAACCGGAACTTGCGCAATCACTTCCAGTCCGATTAATAGTACAATTTACGGATCGTTGATGGGCGGATTATTATTTTCATCGTGGAAGAAAAATAACAACAATAAAAAAGAAGAATTATGACATTTCAAGAAATTATCAATCAAGACAAGCCGGTCCTTGTCGATTTTTTTGCCGAGTGGTGTGGTCCTTGTAAAATGCAAGCGCCAATTTTAGATGAGCTGAAAGAACGCGTTGGTGATGCCGCGAGTATCGTGAAAATCGACGTAGATCAGAATCGTCCTTTGGCAACAGAATATCAGATTCGCAGTGTGCCGACCTTGGCAATTTTCAAACAAGGAAAAGTTATGTGGCGACAATCAGGCGTTTTTCCGGCTGATGATTTAGAACGATTAATCAACGAAAATCTATAAACCCCAAAAAGCTCGAATCGTATTTTTGATTCGAGCTTTTATTTTTTAATCTTTATTTATTGGTTGGATAGGATGAATTTTATCCTACCGAAATATTATCGATGATAGAGATTGTACGCTTTTGGATTGTTGAGAATAAAAAATAATAATCCTCCGAAAATTGCAATATTTTTCCATAACGGACCATGAAGAAATCCGTTTCCGAATTGGATGGTAATCGTGATCGGAATAAGCAACACAAAAAGTGCAGTTGCCGAAAAACGAGTGAAAACACCCAACAGAAAAGTTACGCCAAAAAGAATAAGAGCATAACCCGAAAGAATACCTAATAAATGTGGATCGCCAAAAAACTCAGCAAAACCACTGTTGCTTGCGTTATTTATACGTTTGGTTACACCGTCGGGATTCACGAGGTGAGAAATGCCGGCGACAATAAAAATGCCGCTGACTGCTGCGCGCAAAAGAAAGATTGACAAGTCTGAGATTTGATTCTGTTTTTCCATTTATGTATTAATTATTAATATTTTTTACGTGTGTTTCAATATGAAAAGTAATAATAAATAAAAATATAGGAATGTTTTTGAGCTTATTGTAACTATTGTTACAATTATTTTATTTAATTAAAAGATAAGTAGGATAATATTATTTTTATTATTAAATAATAAATTATACATTTGTAAATGAATGATTTTCAGTTAATAATTGGAAGTCATTTAACCAACCAACAACCTAAATGAAAAAGTTAACATCTACACAATCTAGTATTGTGCCTGGTATATCTTATATACTGGGCTTGTTACTTTTCTTATTATTTTCTACAGATTTACGCGCTCAGATTTATATTAATGATCAATCATCCCTGTATATTGGAGAAAATACTCTTTTTTCTGCTGATGGGGAAGAAATAAATTCAAAAGATGTTGTTGTAGTTCAGGAAAAAAGACCAAAGCTCTATATCGTAGATGGGACAAAAGTTTCTGGTTTAGAAGTTCTTGATGATGTTGAGATTGTTGTTGTGGCTAAAAAGGATGTAGATTTGCCACATGTAGAAACTACCGGTATAAACATTTCTCAAGAGAGCGAACAGGAGAAAGTAGACACAATTAATGAGAGATACGAAACTAATTTAAGCTCTGATTATTTTAAAACTCTTCCTAATAAAAGAAGTATTTCTCAATCATTTACATTAAAATATATTGTAAATGAAACACATAGTTTTTTCGATGCTCTTATATTTTCAAATAATGAGGATCGTTTTTTATTATTATGTTTCGTTCTTGTTTGTTTTTCTTTTTTAGGAATATTTTATAAATATTTTTTATTACTCTTCTTTTTTGCTAGACCACCCCCGTTGTATTAATATTATTTCTATAAAAAGTTTTTTAGACAAGTAATTTCGTCTAAAAGCATATTTATTATTTTAAATTATTTATACAATGAAACAACTTATATCTATATTATTAATAACTTTTACAAATTGCGTATTTGCGCAGGTTGGTATTAATACTGATCATCCACATGAGAATTCATCTTTACATGTGGTAACTCCAACAAATAAATCTATACTCTTGCCTTCAGTAGATGGTATACAGAATGCCGTAAATCCAGTAAATGATTTGGATTTCCAGGGGGCAATTATTTATGATAAAAAGACCAATACAATTTATGAGCATGATGGTCAAAGGTGGAATAGTGTATACAATTTCGAGGTTGATCTTAAAAAAGAATACTTAGCTCATTTTACTCGTAAATATAAAGATGTAAACTGTACTGGATCAAATTGTGTTGGAGAAGCATTACTACCCTGGACTAACAATGGAACATTTGATTTTATTGGTGATAATATTAATGTATCGCTGAAGGATGAGAACACTATCAAAATACATGAAAAAGGTTTATATCGAATTTCTTATCGAACATATGCAAGAAGATCAGGTAAAAATACTACTGACATATTCACTTTTTTAGAAAGATCAACTGAAGGAACAGAGTGGTATATAATTCAGGAGTCCTCTTATGGGAAGAATGAAGATAATGATGGATTCAAGCCTGTTTTACAAGGAGTAATTGTTATGCAATTAGGGGCAAATGACTTATTGAGAGTTCGTGCAACAATGAAGGCAGGAATTACAGGGTTATGGCAAACTTCGAATGCACTATTTGAAGATAGACAAACCTATGGTATAGGCGAGTTTATGATAGAAAAAATCAACCTTTAAATTTAAATTATGAAAAATATTTTAATAGTTATTTTAATACATATAAATGGCTTAATTGTTTTTGGACAAGGAACAATTAATTTAGATAACACAACGGCAAATCCACATAAAAATGCTATTTTAGATATTAAAGCTGACTCAAAAGGAGTTATATTCCCAAAAGTTGCAGATATTACTAAATTCCCTTTTTATAATAAGAATGCAGAAGACTTATTTGATGATAAAGCAGAAGCTTCTGGGTCTATAATATTTAACCAAGAGGATAAACAGTATTATAAATACAATGGAAAAACATGGGTTACTGCAAAACAATTAGCGGGCTTTGATAATCCTCATTTATCAAGAATAAAAAATAATGGTACAGTAAGTTTTAGATGTGTTTTGGGTATAGGAAGTTGTGCTCCACAATTAATTCCCTTAACAAATACTGTTAATATATCTCAGTTATTGGTTAATAATCTTGCTGTACCGACAGTAAATAATATTATAACTATAAAAGAAGACGGAATATATAATGTAGCAGGAGTAATTGGTTTCGAGGGGACTAGTGTTTTATCGCTTGGTCAAGATATTATTTATAGGGCTTATATAGAGGTTCAGTACCCAGGTTCTGATGAATGGATGACATTGGCTTTTAAGGAAACTGCACAGTTCGGTGGATTGTTTGTTGATTTTGGTCAATCTGGAAATAAAAGCGCAAGTGTAACTACAACAGCAAATCTTGTTGCAAATACTAAAATTAGAATGGGAACCCTAGCTAAAGTTAAAGGTGTTAGCTTTGTAAGTACTTATACAACTGTTGGTTCTCATACAGAAACATTTATAAATATTACTAAAATTAAATAATTGCGAAATGAAAAATATTTTATTAATGATATTGTTATTTTGCACAAATAACATATTTGCTCAAGTTGTAATCGGAAAAGACACTCCAAAAACTAATAATTCTGAATTAGAGTTAATCAGTACTGATGGTCAAAAGGCATTAATCTTACCAAAAACTAATGACCGTACTACTTTACCTAAATATAAAGTAACAGAGGTGGATTCTTATACAGATGATCCTTCAATGGAAGGAATGTTATTATATAACAAAGCAGAGAAAAAGGTAAAAGTTTATGATGGTAAAAAATGGGAAAATGCTTTTGATGATAGTCCTAAAGTACACACTATTACAAGGATGAAAATGGTACCTGAGACTATAGTTTGCGCTTTGGGAATTTGTGGTTCAAATGAAATAAAATTTTCATCAGGCGGAGAAAATTTCTCTGATCATTTAAATATCCAAACAGCTAGTGATACATTTACTATTAAGCAAAAAGGAGTTTATCGTATAAATGTAAATATAGGATTTTCAGGTTTTTCACTTTTAGGACAAAATATAAAAATAGCTATAAGTGTTAATGGAAATGCAAGGACATACATGTCAAAAAGTCCAAAACTTTTTAGTAGCGATACATATGTTGCAGGAGACGAGGTTGTACTCTACCTAAATACAGGAGATCAAGTGAAGATAAAAATGACTTTAGGTACCTCTATAGCGGCAGGCTTTAAATATGGAGAAAACGATTATAGTAATATTACATTCGAAAGATTATTATAATTCACTTTAGTATAAAAATAGAATAACCTTTCGATACGAAAGGTTATTCTATTTTACCAAACTATAATTTGTTATTTTCATTTAAAAAGGCTATCATTAATATTAAAATATAAATAAACAGAGAATGATAAGATATTTTACCTTTTTATTAATGATGAGTTGTATTCTTTCTTCATGTTTAACAGAGAAAAAAAATCATCCATCAGAAGAACAAGAGTTAGAAGACATTCGTATAACAGCAGATTCAATTGCTAGCTTAGCGCAATTTACTTTATTTAAAAGCGTTAGTAATGCTATGGAAAAGGAGGTATAGAATATGCCGTTGACTATTGTTTTATAAATGCAATTCCTATTAGTGATTCATTATCCAAGTTATATAAAGTAGAAATTAGTAGAATCACCGATAAGCCAAGAAATTATAATAATTTAATCCACACACCCTTAGATAAGCAAATTTATGAAACTTTTCGGGAAGATGAAAATTTAATTGATACTTTAGCTCGAAATAACCATGGTTATGTGTATTATAAACGTATCAATATGGCGATGCCCACTTGCATCAAATGTCACGGAACAGTTGGAGAAGAGGTGGATAATAAGACCTATCAGAAAATAAAAACTCATTATCCGAATGATCAAGCTGTTGGGTATCGGTTGAATGATTATCGCGCTTTGTGGAAGATTGAGTTTGATAAGAAACTTTAATTATCAATCATTAAAACTTAACCAATTGCTTATTCAAATTTAAAATAAGATAGATGAAAAGTCGGAGCGAAACTTCGACTTTTTTTGTGATTGAATTTTTAGAATATCCTACCGAAAACGATAAACTTCATGTATTAAAACCAAATCATTACGCATTAAAATTCGTAAATTTGCAGCTTAAAAAATTAATCAATTTGAAAACATTCTATATCAGTTTTCTTGCTTTTCTAATGGGAGCAGGAATGGCGTTTGGACAAGGAAAAGAGAACAAAGGAAAATTTTTTGTGTATTGGGGTTGGAATCATGCACAATTTGGTAAATCGGACATTCGTTTTGTAGGCGAGGATTATGATTTTACGTTGGATCGCGTGGCAGCACACGACCGACAGACGTCTTTTGGTCTGAAATATTTCAATCCAGGGAAAATGACAATTCCGCAATATAACTTCCGATTAGGATATTTTTTTCATGACAATTGGAATGTTTCTTTTGGGATCGATCATATGAAATATGTGATGGATCAAGATCAAATCGTGAACATGAATGGGAATATCCATAACGGATCTGCTTTTGATGGCGATTATCACAATGTCAGTAAAAAATTAACCGAAGATTTTCTGACTTTCGAACATACCGATGGGTTGAATTACGCGAATATCGAACTTAGACGTTTCGATAATCTATTGCATTTCCCAATCTCGAAAAACAAAAAAGGAATCGATGTTAATCTTACCGAAGGGTTTGGTGCAGGTGTTTTATACCCAAAAACCAATACCCAATTGATGGGACAAGAACGGTATGATGAATTTCATTTGGCTGGTTTTGGAACAGGTTTGATGATTGGGATCAACTTTACTTTTTGGGGTTACTTCTTCATTCAGACCGAAATGAAAGGAGGCTATATTCGCATGAATGATATTCGTACCACAGCTGATAAAAATGACAAAGCGAAACAATCGATTTGGTATTCTCAACAAAACCTTGTGTTTGGTGCAATAATTCCGGTTTTCCGCCCGAAACATCAAGAATAAATCCTATTTTAGCTCATAAAAAAAACTTTATGTTGAAGCAGACACTTCTCGTATGCAGTTTTTGCATAACTACTTTTGCTATGGCTCAGAATTATATGACGCCCGAAAAATTGTGGCAAGTGAAAAAGGTAAGTCCGGTAGGATTAACACACGATCAGAAAAATTTGGTGTACAAAGTTGCAACGCCTAATGTCGAGACACAAGAAGATAAGGTTGCTTATTTTCAGGTTCCTTTGAATGGAGGTAAAGCGGTTGAGGTACAAGATTACGCTTCTTTGGTAATCGATAAAAACAAATCCAAAGACGGGTCTAAAACGCTCAGTACCGAAGAGGTGAAACTGCAACGTGTGTACGGAAAAGATTATTATCCGCAATATCCAGAATCGAATTTACAAATCTATAACGAGCTCAATTATCGTCATTGGGATACTTGGAACAATGGAGAATTTACGCACGTTTTTGTTCAAAATAAAGACATCAAAAAAGATATTTTGGCCGATGAACCTTTCTCTGCTACCGAATATATTTGGTCGCCAAATGCCGATAAGGTTTTGTATGTATCGAAAAAGAAATTCGGAACCGATTATGCGTTGAGTACCAATACTGATATTTATGCGTATGACTTGGCTACAGGAAAAACCGAAAATCTTACCGAAGGAAAGATGGGGTATGATACGGCGCCAAGTTTTTCATCACAAAATGACTTTGCTTTTTTATCTATGGAACATGATGGATATGAAGCAGATAAAAATGATTTGATTGTTCGTCGGGGAGATATAGAACTCAATTTAACCAAACATTGGGACGGAACAGTTTTCGGATATCAATGGAGTACAGACGGAAAGAAAATATATTTCAATGCGCCGGTAGGAGGAACGGTACAATTGTTTTCGGTTGACGTTAATTTCAAAACCAAAAACTTACCAAAAATTACGCAAATTACCGATGGGCAATTTGATATTGCAGCGTTGCACGAAGTAGTTGGGGACAAGGCAATTGTGAGCAAAACCGATTTCAATCATGCGGCAGAATTGTACACAGTTGATTTAAAAACAGGAAAACTTTCTGTTTTAACTCGTGAAAATGAAGCTTTATTTAATTCTATTGAAAAAAGTGAAGTTAAGAAAAGAATCGTAAAAACAACTGACGGAAAAGACATGGTTGTTTGGGTGGTATATCCGCCAAACTTCGATCCTACCAAAAAATATCCTACCTTATTATATTGTCAGGGAGGGCCACAATCGGCGCTTTCTCAGTTTTATTCTACCCGTTGGAATTTCCAATTGATGGCGGCGAATGGTTATATCGTGGTGGCACCAAACCGAAGAGGAATGCCGGGGCATGGAGTAGAGTGGAATGAGCAAATCTCGAAAGATTGGGGTGGACAAGTGATGGATGATTATCTTTCTGCAATCGACGATGTAGCCAAAGAAAGCTATGTGGACAATAAAAAATTAGGAGCCGTTGGAGCATCGTACGGTGGATATTCGGTATTTTATTTGGCTGGAATCCATAATGGACGATTCAAAACTTTCATTTCGCACAATGGGGTTTTCAATCTGAAATCGATGTACGGAACAACCGAAGAATTGTTCTTTACCAATTGGGATGCTGGTGGTGCTTGGTGGGATACAAATAATGCTGCCGCACAGAAAACCTACAACCAATTCGATCCTAGTGCAACAGAAATGGTCAATAAATGGAATACGCCCATGTTGATTTATGTTGGTGGAAAAGATTACCGCGTACCGATGGGGCAAGGACAAGAAGCTTTTCAGGTGTTGCAACTAAAAGGGATAAAAAGTCGTTTGATCTATTTACCCGAAGAAAATCACTGGGTGCTGAAACCTCAAAACTCATTGATTTGGCACAAAGAATTTTTCAAATGGTTGAAAGAAACCATGAACTAAAGAATATTTGAGAAAGGCTTACCATTGGTAAGCTTTTTTCTTTTAAATTTGAGAGATATTGATTTTAGAAAGTTTTACCCTTTCCGAAATCATTAAAACTGCACTATGAGTAGAGAAAATAACCGAATTTATTTTACCAACAGCCCTTTTAAGAATGGGCACAAAATCGTGGAATTTACCTGGAGAATGCATCTCGATGAGCATCTGAAATTGTGGATGGATTTGCATTTAGAATCCGATAATTACGACGAAGAAGAAGAATACCAAGACGATGCCGATCTGATCGAAGATACCTCAGAAGAATACAGCGATAAATCTTTATGGATCAATTTCAACCAATGTATTCTTTCGAGTTTTTATTGGAATAATAAAGGAATCGACCTCAATACAAAACAAGAAAAATTAGATTTCGATGATTTACCTGCTCAATTATTCCATATCGATCCGTTGCCAATTGATTTTCAACACCCCGAAAATTTAGCTTTCGGCATTGCTATGTTAGGAAATGACACTTGTGCAGATCATGAAATTTCTTTCCTCAAACCATTCGATAACGACGAGTTGGGCGTGTACGACATCAAGTGGAAAGGCAAAGTTGCCAATACTCATTTTGGGGAACAAAGTTTCGATTATGAGTTTTATGTGTACATGAAAAGTATTCGTTTTGCCGGAGTTCATATCGACGCTTCGCTCGATAAAGACAAAGCTTTTGCTTTTATTCAAGAACGTTTTGTGCAAGGTGATGAGTTTGAGTTGGTAAGTTTGGATGAAATCAATGAAACTTATCGAGCAGTACTCAAACGAGAAATTTTATAATAATTTCGATAGGATGTAATCTTTCGATAGAATTTATCATCCAATTATAAAAACAAAACGGGCAACTCTTTTTGAGTTGCCCGTTTTGGTATAAAGGATGTGTATTGATTAATGTTGAGTAGAAAATCCTACCTTAATCAAAAGGTTGATCTTCACCTACTTTCGCTTTCTGCACATTGATCACGGCACGATTTTTAACTTGATTTCCGTTCCCCATTACAAAAGCCACTAAACTAAGATTGTTTGCATTGGTAACATTGGCTGGCAAAGTAACCGTAAATTTTCGGGTGTAAACATTTCCTTCTTTGATTTCTTCTTGCGGAATCACATCTCCGAAAATGTCGGTGTACGATTTTAGTAAAACGTGTTCTTGCGGGAAATCAGGAATCAATCTTGGCATCGCAGCATAGTTGCTTCCTGGATCACAAACAGCATTCGATCCTTCGAAATAATTCGTTTGATTATGTTTCAATCCATCTTCTAATAAATTCACAACCAAACGCGCATCAGGCACACTGTTCGTTGCAAAGCCAACTTTCACTGTGATTTCTAATTGCTGACCATTTATTGTAGAATTAATTGCTAAACCTAAATTGCTCGCTTTGTTGAGGTATTCATCCATTTGTGGACGGTATAGCAAAGGATCGTTCGGGCAATTTGCTGTTTGGGTAAACTGGTTAAGGTCATAGATACGGTTGATTTTTCCTTTTGGTAATCCGTTCGCATTGTAATTATCAGGTGATTGCATTTGTTTACTGAACTCATATCGCCAAGGATCGGCCGGAATTCCGTCACTATGTATCGCAATCGGAATAATGCGATCGCTGTATTCGGTAAGATAACGTAAAATAGTAACCATTCTCGGGCAATAGCCGCACCAAGTACCGGTGTAATCTTCTACCAAAACTTTGGTGGTGAACGATGAAATAGGCTTTTCGGTTACTGTAAATTTCTCTTGGTTGGATTTGATTCCGTTGAAAAGTGCATGCACTTTATATTCTCCAGCTTCAGAAGGAGTAAAGGTTCTGCCTTCAATCGATTGCTCATTAACATAGTAAATTGCTTTTTCGCTTACGTCGCCTCCTAAATTAGATTGAGCAGTAAAGGATACCTCGTTTCCGAGCTGAATAGTTTTCGGATTTATGCTAAGAGAGAGCGTTTCGTCCGGAATTGGTTCTTCTGTTCCACAGCTCGAAAATGTAAGAATCGTCAAAAAAATGAGCGTGAAATTAGAAAAATAATAAAAAATTTTGTTCATGTGTGTTAATTTTAATTAATTTAGTGTTTAATTGTATTAAAATATAAAACTAATGAAAAAAAAATTATTCTGTTTGGTTTTTTCTTTTTTTGTGTGGACGGCTTTTGCACAGAAAGCAGAATTCCCGGCTGCGCCGATTAAAGATTTACAAGGCAAGACAGTCGATTTACGAGAACTTTCTACAGACGACAAACCTATGGTGGTCGCATTTTGGGCAACTTGGTGCGGACCATGTATCCAAGAATTGAACGCGATTAGCGATCATATGGACGATTGGCAAAGTGAAACGCCTTTCGATTTCTATGCTGTTTCTTTAGACGATTCTAAAACAGTCGGGCGCGTAAATCCGATGGTGAATGGGAAAGGTTGGGATTTCAATATCTTGCTGGATACTAATAACGACCTGAAACGTTTACTCAACATTTCTTCGCCACCGTATGTTGTGATTGTGAAAAACAAAGAAATTGTGTATCGTCATGTAGGATATCAGCCAGGTTCTGAAGTGGAACTGTACGAACACATCAAAGAATTTTCTAAATAAAAAAACACATTGCTACTTTACAAATTAACACATGAAAAAATCTCTACTCTTATTATCGGTGGTTTTCCCATCGATATCTCTTTTGGCACAAGTAGATCTTGGACCGGGTTCATTGACCGGAAGTATCGAGTCTACAGGACAATGGTATCAAGATGATAAAGACCTCAACTTCGAGCAACCCGACGATCCTTTTCGATCTAATAATTATATCAAATTTGATTATACATTAGGAAAATTTTCGGCCGGTATGCAATATGAGGCTTATCTACCTTCTGCTTTGTTGGGCTATTCAGAAAAATTAAATGACAATAAAATAGCTACGTATTATTTCCGATACAAAGGCGAGAAATTAGATGTTACGGCAGGTAATTTCTATGATCAGTTCGGGAGTGGTTTGGTTTACCGTAGTTGGGAAGATCGACAAATCGGGATCAATAATAGTATGCGAGGAGTTCGTGTAGCCTACACGCCGAATGATTTCACAACCTTGAAAGGAATTATCGGAAATCAACGCATTGGGTTCGAAACCTCTGCCGGAACTATCGGTGGTTTGGATTTGGAAACGAATCTTTTACGCATGTTCAATTCGGAGTCGAATAGTACCTTGAATTTAGGCTTGAGTTATGTCGGACAACATGAGTCGTACACTGGGGCAATAGAAGATTTTCCACAGAACGCCAGTAATTTTTCTACCCGCTTAGGTTATTCAGGAAACAGTGGTTTCTACGGAAATGTAGAATATATCCACAAAGGAGAACAACCGGTTTTATCTGCGGGCGTACCCTCTGAAAAGTATTATGACGGAAATGCTTTATTGGTCAATACCGGATATTCTACCCGAGGATTTGGTGTAAATGCAACTTTCCGACGATTAGAAAATATGGGAATGTATTCTGAGCGCGCATTGAGTGAGCCTTCAGCGAATGTATACAACGAAGGAATCGTGAATTATATCCCGGCACTTACCCGACAACACGATTATTTGTTGACCAACATTTATGTCTATCAGGCACAGCCGAATATCAACTTCGAGAAAGAAGAAGCTGGTGAAATCGGTGGGCAGCTCGATTTGTATTACAACTTTAAGAAAGGAAGTGCACTTGGTGGAAAGTACGGAACAAAGTTAGCCGTAAATGCTTCGTATTGGAATGGGTTGAAAGCTAATTTTGATGGCGATTATTACGGTACAAAATATTTCGATTTTGGTAAAAAGTTCTTCCATGATGTCAATTTCGAAATCAATAAAAAATGGACAGATAAATTTTCGATGATTTTTACGTATGCCAATGTTTATTATAACAAAGGAATTGTAGAAGGAGGAAATTATTCATCTATTTTATCGAATGTTGTGGTCGGAGATTTCTTGTACAAACTCAATCCGAAAAATTCGGTTCGTTTCGAGTTACAACACCTTCAGACCAAACGCGATCGAAAAAACTGGGCAGCAGCTTTAGTAGAATATAATTTCAATTACAATTGGAATTTCTATCTATCCGATACTTATAATTATGGAAATGATGACAAAGATAAACGCTTTCATTATTACAGTGTAGGAGGAAGTTACTCGAAAGAATCGACCCGTGTTGCCTTGAATTATGGACGTCAGCGTGGAGGATTGATTTGTGTAGGAGGCGTTTGTCGTTTCGTACCCGAAAATACAGGACTTACAGTTTCATTGTATCAATCATTCTAATCGACGTTTTATTATATCCTAAAGAAAACCATTTATTAATACACAACAATATGAAAAAAAACTTTACAAACTACTTGGTAGCATTTTTGTTACCAGCGGCAGCTTTTGGCCAAACGATTGTGAGTACCACAGCCGAAAACAAGAAAGTTGTCTTGGAAGAATTCACAGGAGTTAACTGTGGATACTGTCCCGATGGACATGCTATTGCGAAAGCAATACAAGAAGCCAATCCTGGAAAAGTATTTTTAATTAATATTCACCAAGGCGGTTATGCGAATGCCACGCCCGATTTCAGAACCCAATATGGGAATGCTATTGCGAGTCAGAGTGGGCTTAATGGTTATCCTTCGGGGACAGTAAACCGTCATGTGTTTACGAATCCAGCGCCAATGACTGCAGGTAGAACAGCATTGGGTCGTGGTGGTTGGACTTCAGCTTCAACCCAAATTTTGGCTCAACCTTCGTATGTGAATTTAGCTGTTGAAGCATCATTGAATGTGAGCACGCGTGAATTGGTGGTGCATGTAGAGGCTTATTATACCGGAAACAGTCCTCAAGCGACCAATAAGCTCAACGTTGCAGTGTTACAAAATAATACCAAAGGACCACAAGCAGGTGGTGGACAAGGAAGTAACTATCTGCATATGCATCGTTTAATTGACTTGATTACCGGACAATGGGGTGAAGATATCAAGACTACTACTGCAGGTTCTTTTATCGATAGAACGTTCACGGTAACTTTACCAGAGGCGCATAACAATATTCCTATTAAGTTAGATGATATCGAGTTGGTTGCGTTTGTAGCAGAAGGAAACGAAGAGATTATGACGGGTGCGGGAACCTTACCTGATTTTACAGGGATTACGATTGCTAATGATATTCAGATAAATTCTATCGAAACTATTTTACCAAACTGTACTGGGAAAGTTAATCCAGTTTTCGAAATTAAAAATAACGGACAAAATACTTTGACTTCTTTGCCGATTACTTACAAGATCAATGGTGAAACTCATACCTATACTTGGACCGGAGAATTGAAAGCATTACATCTCGCAACAGTAGAATTGCCAGAAACTACTTTTGCTGTAGCTGAAAATAATACCGTTGAGGTAATTTTACCCAACGATGAGGACAATACCAATAATACTATCAGTACCAGTTTTGTGAGTGCGAAAGTGGCGTCTAATTCATTGACTTTGACCTTGAACACAGATCAATACGGAATAGAAGCGTCATGGAAGATTCTAAATTCTGCCGGAACGGTTGTGTATGAAGGAAAGAACTACGGTAATAATCAAACATATACCATTCCGATCCAATTAGAAGGTGAAGATTGCTTCCAGTTTCAATTAATAGATGCGTACGGAGATGGTGGGAAAGCTGTAAAGTTAGTCGATCACAATGGCGTAGTTCTTTATCAGACGTCTGGTAATTACGGAAAAGGTGCAACAGTAAATTTCTCTTCGGATGGTACGATGTCAACAGCAGAATTTGGTAAAAAAGGTTTAGAGGTTTATCCGAATCCTTCGACCGGAATTGTCCATGTAGATCTGAAAACGAAAGCACAAATTGAAGTCATGGATTTGGCTGGACGTAAATTGTACAACCAAGAACACAACTCGGGTAAAGCGACACTTGATTTGAGTGGTTTTGGTAAAGGAACGTATGTTGTGAAAATCAACGACGGTACTTCTACTTCGACCAAGAAAGTCATCATCAAATAACAAAAACTTTTATCAAGTGGTGGAGAAAATCTCGACCACTTGATTTATTAACACTTTATATTATGAAAAAATTTTTAGTACTCACCTCGTTCCTATCTTTGGTAGGATTTAGCCAAGCTCAGAACCAGAAATTCACGGTTTCTAATTTAGCTGGCGAAGAATATGTTAATAATTCGGTACATGTTTTTAATATAGTAGGTGATATGAGTCAGGAAATTACAGACGATATCAAATTATACTATGTAGTGAAAAATACCGGAGGCGAAACGATTATCGCGGCAGGAGAAGTTATCGAAATGACCAATGCAGATGGTGAATTGGCACAATTCTGTTTCGGTGGTGATTGTTATTATCCTGTATTCAAAGATTATTTTTACCCAAATAATGGCGCACATATCGCACCAGGAGAGGTACAAAGTATGCACGATTATTTTGCCAACTTCGAGGGTGGAAGCGATTTGGTAGAATATAAATTCCGTTTCTTACAATTGGATGCCAACGGACAAGAAATCCCCAACACTTCTTTTTACCTAACGTATCGTTATGAGAAAAACATGGGCGTGAGCGATGTAAATTCTTCTATCTCTATTGCAGAAGTAAGCCCAACGGTAGCCAAAGATTTTACAACGGTTAACCTTAAAGAAAATGCACAAGCAAAAATTCTTACGACAACTGGACAGTTGATTAAAACAGTTGAACTGAAAGCCGGAAAATCGAATCTAAGTTTAGCTGGTTTAGCCAAAGGCGTTTATTATTTACAATTCAATGGAGTTTCTGGGAAAACCACAACTTCTAAAATCCTTGTGAAATAATTTTTATCGAAATAATCCTCAATAAAAAAAGTCCACCAAACGGTGGACTTTTTTATTAGGTTATCCATTTACTTTTTATGGATTGAGTTTGGCTAATTTCTTACGATTTGCAAACGCAACCACTAATCCTGCTGCTAACAAATAAGGAATATAATCGTTGATCGGTAATCCTGGTTCTTGATCGTCCGCATCACCTATTTCTCCATTTTCACCCGGATCGACGACTCCTTCTGCTTTGCTGAAAAAGCTAAATCCTTCTTCTTCACCTTCTTGATTATCGCTCTTGAAGATTTGCGCATTCGCTGTAAAGAATAATCCTGCAACGAAAAGTACGGTAAGTTTTAATTTATTGATGTTCATTTTATAAAGATTTAAAAGAAGAGTATCCGAAAATACTCTTCAAGGTTAGTATTCTTATTTGATAATAACTTTTTGGGAATGTACTTGTCCGTCTTGGGTTGTAGCTTTCACAATCAATACTCCTTTAGCAGAAGTAGAAATGATGTGTTTAGCACCATTGATATTGGCTTTGGCATATACAACACGTCCTTGTACATCGATTACTTCTACCGAAGAAAGATTGTTTTTCGCCTCAACAACTACTTGGTTGTTTTGGTTGTAAACAGCTACTTGTGCTTGGTTGAAGAAATTGTTGGTTCCCATTGTGCGATTTTCGTACACTACTACAAAACGATCATTGTTTACGCCTTCTGTAGCTTGGAAAGTGTATGGCGTTGCTAAATCGTGAACAGTATTGGTTTGCTTATCTACTAAGAAAATAGCTTGACCTTCTGCAAATAAACCATCTGTTTTTGCAATCGAGATTGTGTAGGTACCTGCAGCAACTGCATTGAAACCTAAAGCAACTTTATCTTCTTGGTTGAATGGTAAACTACGCGACTGAATGCTGTATGCTTCATTGTTGATTACTTGGTATAATGAAGTAATATCAGAAGTAATAGATTTTGCATCCATTTGTTTATCGATACCATTAGTAGCACCTGTCATATAGGCTAATAAAGTATTGTTGATCACTTTATTATCATTGCTTAAACTCAACCATACGCGGTTTCTTTCGATATTGTTTTTGTGGAATACAGCCTCATTTTTCGTACGCATTTCGTTGTTGAAAACGATAGTCCCTGTTTTGTCTGCTTCTACGAAGAATCCTTGTCCTGATGCGATGTTCTCTAAATCGTCTAAAACTAAATCAGTACCACCTGCTCTATTATAGGTAAGATAGTTGTTCGTGAACTCAGCAGTACCTACTGCATGTTCATGTGTCCAGAAATGTACAGAGTTTACATTGTCAGAATTCTCGTCTAAGAATGCTTTTCCGTCGATTGAAGAAGCATAAGGATTTCCTACCAAATTGAATCCATAACCTTCTTTGCTTACGCTTACGATATAGGTACCGTTGTTTAAGTTACCGATGAATTTACCTTGGTGTACGGTTTCTGTTCCGGCTGCTAAAGTATTTTTCACACGGATTGCATATCCTTTTCCAGTTGCGAAGTCGATATCCGCAGCATCATCCGTATCAAATAATTTTTTGTACGTATAGTTTACTTCATCATACGTCCAAAAACGGTTGAATAAAGTTTCTGGTGAGAAAGCTCTAACGCCTTGTCCTGTTACTGGTGCCGACCACAACGTCATATCATTTCTTACCATAGGAGTACTGTTGCGTAAGATCGTAACTTCTCCTATGTTGGCAACGTCTTGTGCTTGTAAAATATTGGCATTGTTTTCTATTACGAAAGCTGCTGCATTTGCTTTGTTTTCTATCACTCCTTCTACAATAAGGTTATGTCCTGTTTTCACGATAACAGAACCTTCTGTTTGGATAGTGAAAGATTTCGCGTTTAAGTTTTCGGCGATTTCTAATGCTCCCGATACCACAACGTTCTTTTGTGCTGTTGGTAAACCGTTTGTCCATGCTGTTCCGTTCCATGTGGTTTGGTCGGCAGGTTCTGTTTCACCAGCATTGCATACAGAGATGTTATCTAAGAATGCGCGCTTAGCAGAGGTTGCAAATGTAATGGTAGAATTTGCTTCTACATTAGAAAAATGTAAAGTTACGGTTTCGAAATCATCAGCCATTTTTGCTTTATAGGTAACTGTTTCTGTTTGTGAACCTAAGCTTACTAACATTGTACCTTCTATGCTTGTCCAACCTTTTACATCAAAAGTTACGTTAACATCTCCTTGGATATTGCTCAATGCTTTTGAAGTGATACTTCCTGTATTACTACCTGTTCCTAATTTTACCGCTCCACCAGCTTGGTAGGCTGTAGATACTGTTGGGAAATTTTCGTTTCCATTCCATTTAGTACCTGATCCGCCTGTAGTGATGCTGTTTCCTGTAGTAATATCATCAAATTTTTCTTCGAAGCAACCGGTAAAGACTGGTTGTTCAGTAACTTCAACCATAAACTCTTGGATAAAATCTTCAAGGTTTTCGTTTCCTTCTGCTCTTGCGATAAGGTTTGTGTTTCCTTCTGCTACTAAGGTTAGCGTGTTTCCGTCTAGGGTAGCTACCTCGTCACCGCTTAGTTCGTAGCTGATGGCAACACCTTGGTCGGTGGTTGCTGGTAATTCTTGGATATCACCCACAAAACCGTTGATGTGGTCTAAGTCAGCTTGTTGTTCTGCTTTGGCAACCTCGAAAGTGAAATCTTTTTGGTCTGATCCGTAATCATTTGTAGCAGTTACGGTTGCAGTAAATGTTCCTGCTTTCTCATAAGTACCCGAGAAAACTCCGTTATCGAAAGTAATTCCTTGTGGTAAATTTGTGGCAGTCCAAGAAGTAGGATTGTTGTTGGCACTTACCGCAAAAGATAAACTGCCCCCAAAAACACCTTCGATCGTGGTTTGTTCGGTAGTGATTACCGGTGGCTCGTTAGCTGTTGGTAACTCATAAGTAACTGATATAGATTTTAATCTCACCTGAGCACTGCTTGTAAAATAAAAATATTTTACATTGTCAGTTACGTCAAAGGTAAACTCTCTTGTTGGATTACTTTCAGTTATACCAGAAGATGGGATTACTGAAGTGTTCGAACTACTTTCTCCTGCGTAATAAGTGTTTGTGACTTTAAAATAGCTGCTTGTATCGTATGTAAGACTTATAGCTAATATTGTTGCTTGATTATCAGCCTGTACGCCAAATGAAGTGTTCGCGTATACTCGAAGAGGATTCCAGTAGGATGAATTTGTTTGTTCTGAAAAGTAAGTGATAGTATTATCACTTCCAATATTTCCATTTTGAGCTCCAAAATTTGAAGTCACCGTTGTCTGCCCTAAGGCGGTTGAGGAGATCAGTCCCATCAGGAGGATCATCCAATTCATAAAGTAAAATTTTCTCATTTAGTTTAACTATTTAGTTATTTGTTGACAAAATTAAGTCTATTTTGTGATTCTTTTAAAGATTTTTTCGTTTTACCTCAAATCATAACCTTAATATAATATTGCCAGAAATCTTCATGAGGCATCTCACCAAAACTTTTCAATTTAAGGCGTCATTTTTGCTTATAATTCACGAAATTTGTAAGACTTAAAACAAGATTATGGCAACATCTACAATAAAAACCTTAAACCCTTTTACAGAAGAGGTAGAAAAAATATTCGAACCCCATACCCAAGATCAAATCAATACTTTTTTGGCAGATGCACAAGCGTGTTATTCTACTTGGCGATGGGAAACTTTTGCCAATCGTGCAAAAATTGTACAAGGCGTAGCCGATGAAATGCGTAAGAACAAAAACAAATATGCCGAACTCATCACCAAAGAAATGGGGAAACCCTACAAAGAATCGTTGATCGAGGTAGATTATTCGGCCAATATTTTCGAGTATTTCGCTAAGAATGCCGAACAATTTTTGGCAGCGTATCCCGTAGAAACCGAAAAAGGGGACGCCTATGTGGTATCCGAAGCAATCGGAGTGCTTTTGGGTGTGATGCCTTGGAATTTCCCTTTCTCGCAAATCGCTCGTTTCGTAGCGCCGAACCTTATGGCAGGGAATACCATTGTGTTGAAAACCGCATCGAATATTCCGCAATGCGGAATGGCGTATGACGAACTTTTTGCCGCTGTTCAAGCTCCAAAAGGTTTGTATCAAAACTTGTTGATTTCTGGGAGCAAAGTAGGGCAATTGATCGATAATCCAATCATCAAAGGAGTGTCGCTCACTGGCTCTGATGCTGCGGGTGCTTCGGTAGGAGAAATTGCAGGACGCAACGTGAAACGTTCTGTGTTGGAGTTAGGTGGTTCTGATCCGATGATCGTTTTGGCCGATGCGGATTTAGAAAAAGTAATGAAAGGAACCATCAACGGTCGTTTGAGAAATGCCGGACAAGCGTGTACTTCATCCAAAAGAATCATCGTGCATCGTTCGTTGTACGATACCTATAAAGAACAATTGCTTACCTACATGAAAAACATGAAAGTAGGCAACCCAATGGAAGACGATACGCTCATGGGGCCGGTAAGTTCTGCAGGGGCTTTGGATAAACTACTTCAACAAATCAACGACTCGAAAGCGAAAGGCGTTCAGGTTACGTTGGGCGGAGAACGCATGCACGAGAAAGGTTTCTTTTTGGCACCGACGGTTCTCGAGAATATTACCAAAGGAACGCCCGCATACGACGAAGAAATTTTTGGACCTGTGGTTTGTCTTTTCACTTTCGATACCGAAGAAGAAGCAATTACCTTGGCAAACGACACCATTTATGGCTTGGGCGCATCGATCTACTCAGAAAACATAGAACACGCACAACAATTGGCGCGCAAAATAGATTCGGGAATGGTCTATATCAACAAGCAAGTTTCTTCGAGCGAAGAATTGCCATTTGGTGGAACAAAACGTTCGGGGTACGGACGCGAATTATCAAAAGCCGGAATCGAAGAGTTCTTGAATAAAAAATTAATCTTTACCCTAAAATAGTTTTCGGTAGGATGAGCAACAGAACCGATTTTTTCGGTAAGAAAATAAACCCAATAAAAAAGGTTTCGAGCAACTGCTCGAAACCTTTTTTTTATTGAATCACTCTTATTTTTTATTTATCTTTTTGTGAGGTTTTTGCATCAAAAAGAAGAAGCATCCATAAAAGATAGTTGTTATGATTTTTGAGTTTTCGTCTTGACGAACATCCTACCAAAAGCTGAAAGAATAATCGTCGAAAACAAAATTTAGAACTCGCTGACAAAATGCAATTTCACCGACGGATATTTTTCTTGCGTCATCTGAATCGTAAAAGCAGAATCGGCCAAAAACACCAACTGATTGAATTTGTCGCGCGCCAAATAACGTTGTTTCACGCGTTTGAAATCTAAAAACTCTTCCGATTTCTCATTGTCCACTTCTACCCAACAAGCTTTGTACACCGAAAAAGGTTCGTAAGTAACCTTGGCATTGTACTCATGCTCTAATCGGTACTGAATAACCTCGTACTGAAGCGCACCAACGGTACCAATTACTTTTCGGTTGTTCATTTCTAAGGTAAACAATTGCGCAACACCTTCGTCCATCAACTGTTTGATTCCTTTTTCTAACTGTTTTGCCTTCATCGGGTCGGCATTGTTGATATAACGGAAATGCTCTGGTGAGAACGATGGAATTCCTTTGAAATGGAAGTTTTCGCCTTCGGTAAGCGTATCGCCAATTCTGAAGTTTCCGGTATCGTGCAAACCAACGATATCACCGGCAAACGAAAGATCGACGATTTCTTTTTTATCGGCAAAGAATGCATTCGGTGAAGCGAACTTCATCGATTTTCCTTGTCGTACGTGTAAGTAATTTTTATTGCGTTCGAATTTTCCAGAAACTATTTTCACAAACGCCAAACGGTCGCGGTGTTTCGGGTCCATATTCGCATGAATTTTGAACACGAAGCCTGTGAATTTATCTTCGAACGGATCAACAATTCGTTCGTCAGTCGTTTTGGGTTGTGGCATGGGAGCAATATCGACAAACGCATCGAGTAATTCTCGCACTCCAAAATTATTCAAGGCAGAACCAAAAAATACCGGTTGTAATTTTCCGTCCATATAGGCTTGCTGATCAAATTCTGGATAAACCCCTTCGATGAGGTCGATTTCGCTTCGAAGATTTTCGGCATAGCTTTCTCCTACAATGTCCACCAATTCGGGCGAATTGAGGTCGTCTATTTTGGTGGTTTCAGAAACTTTCTGTTTGTTATCGGCAGAAAAAAGATTGATGTTTTTCTCCCAAATATTATAAATTCCTTTGAAGGTCGCACCGATACCAATTGGCCAAGAAAGGGGAGTTACTTTTAACCCTAAATTTTGTTCCACTTCGTCCATCAAATCAAAGGCATCTTTTCCTTCGCGGTCCATTTTATTGATGAAAACCAACATCGGGATATTGCGCATTCGACAAACTTCTACGAGTTTGATGGTTTGTTCTTCGACACCTTTTGCAACGTCGATCACCACAATTACCGAGTCAACAGCCGTAAGGGTACGGAAAGTATCTTCGGCAAAATCCTTGTGTCCGGGCGTGTCGAGGATATTGATTTTTTTGCCTTTGTATTCAAAAGCCAAAACCGAAGTAGCAACTGAAATTCCACGTTGACGTTCGATTTCCATAAAATCGGATGTAGCTCCTTTTTTTATTTTATTGCTTTTTACGGCACCCGCTTCCTGAATTGCTCCTCCGAAAAGAAGAAGTTTCTCGGTAAGGGTTGTTTTTCCCGCATCGGGGTGAGCAATGATTCCGAAGGTTTTACGTTTTTTTATTTCTTGTTCTAAAGTTGCCATGGTACGATTCTAAAAAAATTCAGAGTGCAAAGATAACGGATTCTTAATAAATTCTTTAGATTCGCCCCAAGAATAGAATAATATTTTATTTTTAGCGTTACTTATTATTGTATCGAAAGAAAAGAAAGAAAATGAAAAGACTTTTATTGTTTTGGGCATTGATGTGCAGTTATACGGTTTTTGGACAAACACCAGAATTTCATGAGTTGAAAAATGGTTTGAATGAAAATTTAATGTTAACTGAAATAAACCATAATTGGGATTTGGCTAAGAATCAAGTTGAGATTAATTGTAGAGACAATATTGTGTCAAAAGGAGATGGATTTAAGTATTTCATATATGAATCATCTTATAATACCGACTTTTCATTTGATTTATTTTCTGCTAACAATGAGCTTTATTTTATTGTATGGAAATTGAAAAAAAGTGATGACAATGCACATATTTTCAAACCTAAAGATGGAGGATCTTCAAGAAAAACGATTGAGTACATTCGATCAATTGAAAGAGGTGTCAAGGGAAAATCAAAAGGTTTAAAAGAAAGCTCAACTCTAAAATGTGAAATTTATTACTTAAGTCCATCACACGTTTATTCTGGATATTTAAAAGATTTTAGAGATAATGATCAATTAAAAGCTGGTGAAAAAATAATTATAGGTGTTTATGGGGAAGTAAATGCAAAGTTCGAGATTGATGTCCATACGGTGGAACAAAAAACATTGGTCAAAAACACCGAATGCGAAGGCGGAAAATATATGGTTGATGACTTGCGAACAGAGGTTGCTTCGGATGCTGGAGTAGCGACTCCACAAGTTTCTTTTTACCAAGATGAGCAAATGTCAATTCCTTTTGTGGCAACCGAAATCACGAATAATCAAACGATTTATGCAGCAGTTTTAGATCCTTCAGGTGACCTAAAATATGTGTATAAAGTAGATTTGGTTTTCAAACCGGTATACGATTTTTCAACGGCTATTCGTCCCGAAGTAGAAAGACATATTGAGAGTTGTGCTACAACGATACAAATGACGGATCAAGAATTGATAAATGCCGTTCTCAATGTACCCAATGCTGCTGATTTCGCTATTGTCGAAAAAATAGATCAAGTCGGAAATCCGATAACGGGAGGTTTTGCGAATGATCAGACCATCAAAATAAATGTTGAATACAAAGGAACACAATTTTGTTCTGCAACTTCTGATGGGATTACCTTAAAGTTTTCGAACGCAAATCCAACCTTCGATACGGAAGCTGTTTTTACTAAAAATCTGTGTGAAGGTTCTTCTTTGAGTATGGATGAATTGCGAACTTTATTGAAGGTTGCAGATCATCAAACCCTGAAAATTACTGACTATACTGAAGGGAATACAATCTCATTCGCAAGCTCGGCTACCTTTGTTTTTCAAGTACAACTGATGGATAGTGCCGACAATTCTTGTGTAAGCGTTGTAGAGAATTTTACTGTAAACAAAACAGAACCGATTGATTTAGAATCTTATGCGTTGAAAACGTGTGCAGTCGATTTGGAACAAAAAGATATTGATGAAGCAATTACATTCATAAAAAACGGAACATCAGCTACTTTGCGTTATTACGAAGATGGTTTAGAGATTGCAGAAGCAGAAGGTGTTTTGTTGAGCTATATCACGAATAAAAATAACGGAGTAATTACCGTGAAAGGAGAATTAAATGGACATTGTGATACCGAAGTAGGATGGACGTATGAATTAACAAAAAGTTCTATTTCTGTTACACAGCCAATTCAGCCATTGCTTTCTTGTTTGTCGGCAAATGACAAGTTTGTGGTTTCTCAAACAGAATTAGAAACTCATTTGAGTTCTGCTTTGGGATTGAGCAACGTGACGTATGATTTTGGTTCGATCAGCTTTCCTTTAAATATTAATGCCAATCAAACGCAAATGGTGGATTTCACGATCAAGAAAAACGGAGAAACATGTAATACCGAAACCTTGCAGGTAGAAGTAAAAGCCATCAATCAACCCGGTTTTGATTTGTCGAATTTACCTGAATTGACCGCTGATTGCGACGACTCAATAAAAATAACCAACGACTGGTTGAGGATGAATATTGGTAATGATGTTTTGGATTACCCGATCTATATAAACGGAAAATTACACGATGAAAATAATTCTATAACAATAGATTTCGGGACAGAATCGACAAAGACGATTTCTATAGAAATTAGAAATAAAATCGTTCAGACTTGTACAATTGCTTCTACCATCACTATCAATAAAGCCAAAGAATTTTCTGATGATGTGAGTACGACGCAAGAATATCTTGATGAGAACCAAGTTAGCTTTTGCGAAAATGATTCGGGTTCGGCAATCAATCAAGTGAATGATTTATTGGCTAAAATAGAGAAAGATCACCCAGGAATTATCTTTGATCAAAATGCATTAGATCTTGTACAAAATATGACTTCTCCTACCGGAAAAGTAAAAATTACGGTAAGAAGAAATAACGAATGTGGAAGCAAGGATTTGTTTATTTCCTACCAAAAATATTCGCAACCAACCATCGAATTGCCAGTATTTCCTGCACTTTGTTCGCAAGGAGTTTTTGATTTTGATATTACTACTCTTGGCAATTATGACGAGAATCTTACCTATACCATAATGAATGATGCGGGAGTTGAGATTTACCCCATAAATGACACTACTTATCAATTGCCGGCAGGAAGTAGTTATACGATTACGGCTGAATCAGAAAATGCTTGTACCTCTGATGTATATTCTTTTACCATCGAAACCTTACCCGATCCGACGATAAAATCGATCACAATCGAAAACGGAACATTGACAGTAGAAGCCAAAGGAAATGGAGGAAAATTGGAGTATGGTATTTCTTACGATGGAGCGCCTCCTACCCAATGGCAAAGCAGTAAAAAATTCGAGTCGATCGAAGGTGGAAAAAACATCACAGTTTGGGTAAGAGAAAACGAATGTGGAGGCGTTTCGGTTTCTGGAATTTATGTGTTCGATTTGCCTAATTTTATTTCACCCAATGGAGATGGTAAAAATGATGTGTGGAAACCTTTGACCACATTTGATAGTCCTCATATTATGCGTTTGCAGATTTTCGATCGTTACGGACAAACACTTGTAAGAAAAGAAGGAAACGCCGAAATATTAAATTGGGATGGAAAAAGAAATGGTACGCCAATTCCGTCAGGGGATTATTGGTATATCATCGATTATCCGAATGTTAACAACCAAAGTGTACAAATCAATATTAAGTATTCTGGTAACATTACAGTAAAAAATAAATAGTAATTTTACAGCGATTATTTGTCTTATGAAGAAAATTCTAACAACCCTTGTGATCGGTTTTGGTTCTCTGTTGCAGCATGCAGAAGCGCAACAATCTCTACCGTATTATAATCATTATTTGGTGACCGATAAAATGTTGATTAATCCCTCGTATGCTGGTCAAAACCCTGAGTATATCAGCATCAATGCAAGCAACAGAAATCAATGGGACGATTTGCCAAATAGCCCAAGAACCCAAACCATTAGTGCGCATGCAACGGTCATCGATCGTTTAGCAATAGGGACGTATTTCTTCAACGACCGAAATGGAGCTACCAAAATGAGCGGTTTCAATATGACGGCTGCTTATCATATTCCGGTTCAAGATTCTCGTGGGCACAATGAGTTGCAAGATGTGGTATCTTTCGGACTTGGGGCTTCGTATTTCAATCAATCGTTCGATTTGTCAGACGTGGTGGTCAATGATCCTAACGATCCTTTGCTCAACAATGATCGCTACAATACGTTTATGATGAATTTAGGAATTTCTTTCCGTTACGCGAATTTCTTCGGAGGCGTTTCGGTACTCGACATTCCGATTGATAATAATCTCTATTATGTTAATAATTTCGAGCCGCTCCCAACAACCTATTATCTCAATTTAGGATACGAATGGTACCTCACAGAAGGCATCAATTTGCAACCCTCTATTGTGTACAACACCAACGCGAATCGTTATAGTGGTTTGGATGCGAATCTTATTGCGCATTTCGGGTTTGGAGATCGTGAACAAGGCCTCGATGTTGGGTTATCGTACAAGCAAGGCATGTCCAAAGATTATAAAGATCCTTTGTTTGTTTCGCCCATCGTGAAGGTGAAAATAGGCTCGTTAAAAGCCGGAATGTCGTATGATATTGGCTTATCGGACTTCCAAGTTGACGGTCGTAAAAATGGATTTTTATTCAGTTTAGGTTTGGATCTAAGCAATCCACTGAACCCAGATTTCCGTTAAACGATTTTAATTTTCTTTTTCGGTAGGAGGGGTTTCGGTAGGATGATTCTCTGTCGTCGATTCGGGAATTTTCTCCAATACCAATCGTCTGTAAATCGTCGAGAAGCGAATCAATTTCTCCATGATGGTTAAATAATTTCCATTCTCGACATCTCGACTCATACCCGAATTGGCATACGTATATTCGATAAAATCATTGATTTTGTACGACGGTATTTTTAGGTCATTGGTAAAATAATCATCTCCAAAATACTTTCGGATACTCAAGCGTCTATCAGCTTTGGCTTCGTATTCTAAGGTTGCTTTTCTTTTGCGCATATCGCCCGAAAGCACGTCGTAAATCCTACCAACATCTAATCGCGTAAGCGAAATATCTCCTTTCAAGAAACCAGCTTTCAGTGCCGATGTATCCCGAATCGGGTTGATATCTGGATTAACACCCAATTGTTTGTAGAGTTTGGTAACCTCATCGGTTCGTTTTCCGGCTTTCACATCTTTGGTAAGTATTCCGGTAAGATTGGCAGTGATCAGGGCGGTTTGTAATTCGATAACATTGATGTTGAGGTGGATAACAACCAAGTTTTTGGCAAATAAATCAGCTGAAAGTTTTATTTTTCGGTTTTCGTAATAATCTGATTTTAAATCCAAAACATCACCTTCTTTCGCTCGGATAGAAAAGTTCCCCGCAAAATTACTGATGGCAATTTCTTTTGTGCGCAGATTACTTACATATACGCCTTCTGCCATTTCACCGTCCGGGTCGAGGATAATATTGCCATGCACCCATTTCTCGGCTTGCTGACCAAATAAGCCACTCCCGAAAAGCATGAAAAAAATTAACCAAAGGTATCTATACAACATAGGTAAACGTAAGAATGAAACAACTAAAATATTCAGATTTTTTGCAATGCAAGCTATGATTCTTAAAATTATGAAAATATTAGGATTCTATTTGCCTGTTTCTTGCAATTCGTTGAGATATTTCGGAGCGTATTCTTCAAGAATCAAACCAATATCAAAATACCGTTCTGGGTTAACCATATCTTTGATGTTCGTTCTCTGAATGGTGTAAGCAATGAAGTTTTCTATTTTCTCTTCCGGAATTTTCAGTTCATTGGTAAAATAATCATTCGGGAAATAATCTTTTATTTTTGTTGTAAAATAAGCTTCATTTTCATAAAAATCTAAGTTCCTTTTTTTGCGGTAATAACCATTCAAATGCCCGATGACTTCAACTGGTTTCAAAATCTGTCCGACCTGAAATTTATACAAATCTTTTTTATCTCTGACCACTTTTGGTAGAGCTTCTTTGTACGATTTTTGTCGGATTCCTAAACTCCGATACAGATAGGTCATATCCGATTCATCGGCAAAACGATCCAAACGAAGAGGACTTACCAAGGCTGTGTTGAGTTCGATGACTTCGACATTCATATGCACTTCTGCGTACGCTCGCGCATACAAGTCAGGGTGCACAATAATTTGTCGACTTACCAAGCCAAGTCCGTCGAATTGTATTGTATCGCCAATTTTGGCAAACGTTGTAAATTGACCTTTTTCGTTGGTTTTGCTCGAGGTTTTAGAACGAAGATTGAAGACGCTGATGCCTTCTGCCGAGTCTTCTTCTTCGCCATCGATGAAGATTTTACCGTTGATTGTTTTCATTTGAGCAAATTGTGCTTTCCCGACAAACAAGCCAAAAAATAATAAAGAAAGAAAAAAGTAAAATGTCTTCATTCGCATGTGTTTACTCGAAAGTAAGAACAATCTTCGATTAAAATCGATTTGTTAATGTTTTTGTGATTTTCGGACTCCAAGTTTTTCTAAGATTTTATGCCAACGATATTGTCGGATAAATTGTTCTTCTTCACGATTTACCATTTTAGGAAGTTGTGCATTTTTTGCACCGAAATAACCTTGTAAATATCGAAAAAAATACAAAGGTTTTCGTTTGTTTAAGGCTAATTTCAAGGCAGCAATTGTCGTGATCCAAAAACCATAACCCAAGGTATAATAAGCGCCACCTTGCTTGAGCAAAGCATCGGGTTGATAATTTGCGCCAGTAGGTTTCAGGTGTTTTACTTTCAGGTTTGTCAGAGTATAGACGTCCCAATTGTGGTATTTGGCCAATAATTCGTCAACGGTATCCCAACCCATTTGCGGACGCAAACCTCCGATTGCATCATAAACTTCTTTCCGGTAGGATTTGAAAGCTCCCCGCACATGATCCGGATCGGTTAATTGTTCTAATTGCCATTGATTGTTTTTCTCTATATAGGCATGGCCGCCCAAAATACCTGCTTTCGGATTATGCGAAAATTCGTTTACAATCTGTTCGAAATAATTCAGTGGTAAATCCAGATCAGCATCCAATTTTACCAAAATATCGTACGGTTTGGTAAGATGAGGCAAACCGGCCAAAAAAGCCAAAATCACTTTGCTTCCTGGTTGATGCTCGGCTTTCGAAGTTCGATTAACCAACCGAATCCAAGGAAAATCGCGAGCAAATTGCTCAACAATGGTTGGCGTTTTATCACTCGAATGATCGTTGACCACAATAACTTCTGTCGGTAAAACGCTTTGCTTGGTCAGCGATTGTAAGGTAATCCCGATAAAAGCTTCTTCGTTATGAGCAGGAATAATAACCGAATAATTCACTTAGATTGGATTTTTACGTTCTGCGTAAACCGCATAATATCGAGGATAGAAATACCGAAGAATCGGACGAATGCCAATTTTTTTTGCAGGATGCGTCCACTGATGACGATGTTTGATTTCCCAACCAGATTTTTCTAAAAGAAAATCAAATTGCCAAGGTTCGAACTCATGATAATGTACATCTCGTTCGTCTTTTTTATTGCGATAAGCGGGCGAAAACCAAAGCTTCAGAGGAACAGAAACCAAAAGTTTGTTGGCAGGTAAATGAGTAAGAACGCCCATCGGATTCACCAAATGTTCGAGGATTTCTAAGGCGGTAACAAATTCTACGTCGTGGTTTTGCAATACTTCTGGATGATAATCGAGATCCTCTCCTTGCGTATTTTCTACCGAGTAACCGTTTTCTTTCATCACTTGAGAAAAAGGATTTTCTACTCCGACATCAAGAATTTTCGTGCCTTTTGGGGCGAATTTTGTTAATAACTTCAGGGTTTCGTTGTATCTTTTTTCTGGATATATTTTGTACATCGATTAATTTTTAGTTAGGTGGTGAATCGAATGTAAAGATACTACGCTCGGATAAATTCGGGCATTTTTGGCGAAAATATTTTTTGATGAACTTCCTTTTTATAGATAGGATGTTTTTTGGGGATGTAAAATCGTAAATAGTCGTCAGGATAAAACTCTTCCTTTGTTGGTTGATTTTCGGATTGATTGCGCAAGGATTTCATCCTACCAATTCACCTACTGAAAATAAAAATATCGCGAAGAATTGTATCATTTTGAGTATTTTTGTGGAATGAAGTATTATAGACTTAGAAAAAATGATCGGGTGATGGGCTATGCAAAAGAGAATGTTTCGGTTGTCTATTACAAGGCCTATAACGATTTTCAGTGGTCGGAGAAGCAAATGGATTTTGATACTGTTGATCGAAGTATTGGGCTGAAAGATAAAAAACATAGACGAATCTACGAAGGTGATATTGTGCTGTATTATTTGAGTGAGTCTTTTGTAGAACGCAAAGGTTTGGTGAGGATAAATGAAGAAACGCAACAAGCCGAATTGGTCGATTTGCGTCAAGGATTTATTACGCCGATCAATGTAGAAAATTATAGTCTTTTCGAACATGAAAAATTAGAAGTTGTTTCGCATGCCTTTAGCAAAAACAATGAATTACGATTTGACTTTTAAGATTTGTTAAACTTTTTTAAGTACATTTGAAACAAGAAAATATAAAACCATGTCATACGGATTATTAAAAGGAAAAAAAGGAATCATCTTTGGTGCATTGGATAGCAATTCTATCGCTTGGAAGGTTGCTGAGCAATGCCATGCCGAAGGAGCAGAATTTATTTTAACCAACGCGCCGGTTGCCCTACGAATGGGACAATTGAATGCTTTGGCAGAAAAAACAAATTCAGACGTTATTCCGGCCGATGCAACTTCTATGGAAGATTTAGGGAAGTTATTTGACGCTGCAGTGGAGAAATTCGGCAAAATTGATTTCATCTTACATTCTATCGGAATGAGTGTCAATGTGCGCAAAGGAAGAGAATACACCGACCTCAACTATGATTGGTTAACCAAAGGTTGGGATATTTCTGCAGTATCTTTTCATCGAATCATGAAAACTGCTTGGGACAGAGATTGCATGAACCGTGGCGGAAGTATTTTGGCGCTAACCTATATTGCGGCTCAACGTACGTTCCCGAACTACAACGATATGGCCGATAACAAAGCCTATATGGAGTCGATTGCCCGTAGTTTTGGCTATTTCTGGGGTAAAGAAAAAGGAGTGCGCGTGAATACAATTTCTCAATCGCCAACCCCAACCACTGCTGGGCAAGGAGTGCAAGGTTTTGATGGTTTCATAACATATGCCGAGAAAGTTTCTCCGCTAGGAAACGCAACTGCGCAAGATTGTGCAAATTATTGTGTAGCGATGTTCTCTGATTTGACCAAAATGGTAACGATGCAAAATCTTTTCCATGATGGTGGATACAGCAATACGGGAGTTTCTGCAGAAGTTATTCAGAAATTCGAGCCAACTGCTGATAACGAATAAGTAAACAATTAGATACCATAAAAAAATTCCGCCATCGAGCGGAATTTTTTTATTCAAAAGGTTGAATGATAAAGATTATCTTTTTAGGATTCTTGTTTTAGTGCTTCTAAAATTGCACGGTTGAAACTCGATAAATCTTTGGGGGTTCTCGAGGTAATCAGATTACGATCAATCACCACCGCCTGATCTAACCATAACGCACCTGCGTTCTCTAAATCTTTTCTGACAGAAGGATAAGATGTTAATTTCTTATCTTTCACAACGCCAGCATTTATCAAGGTTTGCGGTGCATGACAAATGGCAGCAACAGGTTTTCCGGCATCGGTAAAATCGCGGATAAGCTGCAAAGCATTTTCATTGAGGCGTAATTTATCGGGATTGAGAACTCCACCTGGGAGAATCAAAGCATCATAACAAGAAATATTTATTTTTTCTTGATCAACATTGCGGTCCACTTGGTAGGTTTTTCCCCAATCGGTGTGGTCCCAAGATTTGATTGGTTCTAAGGTGGTGGAAATAATATCTACCTTAAAACCAGCATCTTCCATAACTTTTTTCGGCGAACTTAATTCTACTTCTTCAAATCCTTCTTCGGTTAAGATTGCTATTCGTTTATTCATTGTTTGGGGTTTTAGACTTAGGGTAATTTAGACCCTTTTACTTCGAAATTTGTACTAATATATTGCTTTTGTCGGACAATGAGAAAAATAATAGGAGAAACAGAAAATATTTTTTTTATTGTGTTTTTAATAAAAGTTTAACTGTTTTAGGCCGACTTTGATAATAAAAATCATTGATATCGTAATGCTTAATCGATTGAACTCTCCTATTTTTGTATGTCAAAATTATAAAATGGATAAGCTTCAAAAAATTCTATTTTCTACCCGAACCATGGCAGTTCTTTTGTTTCTCTACGCTGCTGCTATGGCGATTGCCACTTTTGTGGAAAATGATTACGATACTCTTACCGCAAAAATGTTGGTGTACGATGCCAAGTGGTTCGAGATTCTGATGATTTGGTTGATGGCACTTTTCATTGCCAACATCAAACGTTACAATTTATGGTCGTTTAAGAAACTTCCGGTTTTGGTGTTTCACTTGGCGTTTTTGTTTATCTTTTTAGGAGGCGCAATTACGCGGTATATCTCTTTCGAAGGGCAAATGCCTATTGCAGAAGGTGAAACAACGAATGAAATTATTTCTGATAAATCGTACTTCAAGTTGATAATTGATGATGGTGAGCAACGAATGGCTTACGATAATCATGAGTATGCGATGACTTATTTCGATAGAAAAGACAGTACGTCGTTTTTGTTGCGTCGTCATTTCGAGGGAAAATATCAGTTCAAAGATAAACTCGTTAAACTAAAAACTTTCGATTATATCCCACATGCACTCGATACGATTGTGCGAACCGAAAAAGGTGAACGTATTCTCGAATTGGTTACAGTAGGAGAGGGAGGACGTCGTTCGGTTTTCATCAGAAGTGGTGAAGTTAAAAGTATCAATGGTGCTTTGGTGACCTTTAATCGTCCGATGGAAGGAACTATTCAGTTGAGAGAAGTCGATGGACAAATTCTAATCAAATCTCCTTTCGAAGGCGAATATGTTCAGATGCAAGGACAAGCAATTGGGCAAGTTACCGATGAAGAAAAATTTAAAGAAGGTGCCGGGAAACTAACTTTCAATGTAGAAGAACCGTTAAAATACCGTTCATTATATTCGATTATGGATGCGCAATTTGTGGTGCCAGTTCCTCCGTTTACGGGAGAAGTTCAGTACCGTCAAGGATCAAAATTCAATCCGAATGAAGCCGAATTGCCTGGAGCTATCTATGCAGAAGTTTCGGTAGGAAATGAGCGCGATACCGTTGTTATTGTTGGCGGAAGAGGACAAACCAATTATACTGCAGACGCTAATCTTGGTGGGTTGAATATCTCGATGGGATACGGTTCTAAAATCGTAAAAACTCCTTTCAGTATTCGATTAGATGATTTTATCCTCGATCGTTATCCAGGATCCATCAACCCGTCTTCTTTCGAAAGTATGATTACGGTTATCGATGAAGGCAAAGAAACTCCTCAACATATTTATATGAACAATGTGATGGATTATAAAGGATATCGTTTTTTCCAGGCGAGTTATTTCCCCGACGAGCAAGGAACCATCCTTTCTGTTAACCAAGATTGGTGGGGAACTAATGTTACCTATGTAGGATATTTCTTATTGTTTACCAGTATGTTTGTTACTTTATTTTGGAAGGGAACTCGTTTCTGGCAATTGAATTCTTTATTGAAAGGAATGCATCAGAAAAAAATGATTCTCTTGCCATTTTTCTTATTGAGTTTTTATGGCTTCGGTCAATTACCAAGTACAACCGAAGGGAAAAGTGCACACGAATTAGAAGCGCCTCAAGATGTGCATACCGCAGAACACATGAAGGCTTTCCAGAAAGAAATGGATAACCCAAATGATTTGGTGAGCAAGGTAAAAATACCCAAAGAACACAGTGAAAAATTTGGACATTTATTGATTCAAGATATCGAAGGACGCATCAAACCAATCGATACACAAGCATTGGACATTCTTCGAAAAATTTATAAAAAAGATAAATATTACGGGCTAAGTGCCAATCAATGGTTTATTGCGGTACAACTCGATCCTGCTTTTTGGGCAAATGCGCCGTTGATCAAAGTGGATAATAAAGGTGGAAGTAAACTGAAAACGATTACCAAAGCCAACGATGATGGGTATACGTCTTTGATGAATCTTATCGACCCGAAAACAACTCGTTTTGTGTTGGATGAGCAATACAATAAATCATTCTCTAAAAAACCAGCCGAGCGTTCTAAGTTTGATGATGAGGTGATCAATGTAACCGAGCGTTTCAATATCTTAGACAACACCGCAAAGGGATACCAACTGAAAATTATTCCGGTACAAAATGATCCTTCAGAACGTTGGACTTCTTGGATATATCAAGGTAAAGAAAATCCTGTCGAAATCGATACCATGGCACTCGGGATGTTGAGTGTTTATTTCAATATGGTTTCTAAAGGAATCGAAACGGGCGATTGGCGAGCAGCAGATAATGCAATCCATTACATTGATGAGTACCAACACAAATGGGGTAAAAATGTAATGCCATCTCCCAAAAAAGTAGAAATCGAAGTGATGTACAACAAAGCAAACATTTTCTTTTGGATCATGATTGCTTACACAATTGTTGGGTCTGCTTTGGTTATTTTAGCATTTATTCAACTCTTTAGAGAATCGAAAGTATTACGCTATTTTACCAATTTCTTTATTGGGCTCACAGCAATTATTTTTATCATTCAAGCCATAGGTTTAGGAGTTCGATGGTATCTCACCGGGCATGCGCCTTGGTCGAATGGTTACGAAGCGATTGTCTTTATCTCGTGGGTTGGCGTATTGTCGGGCTTGTTGTTGCATAGAAACAGAAATGCATTCATTCCGGCAACCGGTGCAATGGTCGCTGTCATCATGATGGGATTTGCTCATGGTGGTTCTATGCTCGATCCGCAAATTACACCTTTGGTGCCGGTACTTAAATCGTATTGGTTAATTGTTCACGTAGCTATTATCGTATCGAGTTATGGTTTCTTTGGTCTAAGTGCCGTTTTATCTTTATTCTCTTTGATCATCATGTTGTTCAAACCGAATAAGAGAATAAAAATATCATTAAGAGAAATGGCTTATGTCAACGAAATATCACTTACGATTGGTTTGTTTCTCCTCACCGTTGGAACTTTCCTTGGTGGGATGTGGGCAAATGAATCTTGGGGTAGATATTGGTCTTGGGACCCGAAAGAAACATGGGCGTTTATTGCGGTGATTGTTTATGCCATCGTATTACACATGCGTTTAGTGCCAGGTTTACGTGGATTATGGGCGTACAATATCGCTGCAATGTGGTCTATTTGGTCGGTTATCATGACCTATTTTGGGGTGAATTATTACCTCTCAGGGTTGCATTCGTATGCCGCAGGAGATCCGATTCCGGTTCCGCTATGGGTGTATTTAGCTGCTATCGGAATGTTGATTTTGAGTATTGTCTCTAAAATCACGTATAATAAATATCATAAAAAAAAGAAATAAAACCCTTTCCATAGAAAAGCACCATTTTGGTGCTTTTTTTGTATCTTACAATGACAAAAATAGACCCATGTTAAAGTACGGAATCATAGGCTTATTGAGCTTCTCTTTTTTAGCTTGCAACGCACAAAACAAAGAAACTTCAACGCCTAAAAAAATAGAAAATAGAATGGAACTACCCACAATTTATCAATATAGTTTTGAGGATATCAATGGTGAAACTTTTAACTTTGCCGATCTGAAAGGAAAAAAAATATTAGTCATCAATACTGCTTCGAAATGTGGTTTTACGCCGCAATTCGAAACGCTTGAAAAGATTTATGAACAATACAAAGATCAAAACTTTGTGATTGTTGGTTTTCCTTCGGATAATTTCTTGAATCAAGAGTATGATGATAATAAAAAAATTGCCGAATTCTGTCAACTCAATTATGGAGTAACTTTCCCGATGATGAGTAAAAGTGATGTGAAAGGAAAAAATCAAAATCCCATCTTTAAATTTCTTACCCAAAAAGAATTAAATGGCGTAGAAGATGCCAAAGTAGGATGGAATTTTCATAAGTTTTTGATCAATGAAGACGGTACTTTAGAAACCGATTATCCATCAAAAGTTACCCCAGATAGTAAAGAAATTATTGATTGGATAGAAAAAAAATAGAATGAAGTTAGATATTTTAGCCATCGGTGCACATCCCGATGATGTAGAATTAGGTTGTTCGGCGACCTTAGCAAAAGCCATTGCCGAAGGTAAAAAAGTAGGAATCCTCGATCTCACACAAGGTGAGTTAGGATCGCGCGGTACAGCCGAAACAAGAAAGGCAGAAGCAAAAGCAGCCGCAGAAGTTTTAGGACTCAATGTGCGAGAAAATCTTCAAATGCCCGATGGTTTTTTTCAGAATAATGAAGAAAATCAACGCGCGATCATCAAAATTATTCGTCAATATCAACCCGATATTGTGTTGAGCAATCCACCAACCGATCGACATCCTGATCACGGAAAAGCATCTGATTTGGTCAACAATGCTTTGTTTTTGTCTGGTTTGATGAAAATTGATACTCAACAAGAACCTTGGCGACCGAAAAAACACTTTCATTATATACAATGGTTGCCGATAGAGCCAACTTTTTTAGTAGATGTTTCTGGTTATTTAGAGATCAAAGTAGAAGCCTGTATGGCCTATAAAACTCAATTTTATAACCCGAGTATAGAAGATCAACCGCAAACAGCCATTTCGTCAAAAAACTTTACCGATTCTATTCGTTATCGAGCGTTGGATTTAGGACGATTGATTGGGGTAGAAGCTGCAGAAGGTTTTATTGCACGTAGATATATTGGTGTTCAATCGCTTGACGATTTGATTTGATTTTTCTTTGAAAAAGATTTGTAAATATCGAATTCAATAGTATATTTGCAATCCAATAGAAATGGTGGTTGTAGCTCAGTTGGTTAGAGCGTCGGATTGTGGTTCCGAAGGTCGTGGGTTCGAGACCCATCATCCACCCAAGAAACGTTTAGAATTTCGTTTTCAACTAAAATTCATCATGGTGGTTGTAGCTCAGTTGGTTAGAGCGTCGGATTGTGGTTCCGAAGGTCGTGGGTTCGAGACCCATCATCCACCCAAAACATAGCTTAGTGAAAGCCTTTCAATTTTATTGAGAGGCTTTTTTAGTTTTATGTATCCTCCAAACTAAACTTTCCTACCCAAAAGTTTCTCCTAACTAGAAATTCTTGTAATTCTCTTTCTTTATCTTTTATTCATGTAAAATCTTCGTTGTACCTTGTCTTAAAATAATTGTACCATGAAGAAAAACTCTTTCGTTGTAAGTTTGCTAGCCGTTTCGGCATTGCTTTCTTCTTGTTCTACTCAAACAAATCATACGATGAAAACAAGTCAAAACTCGACCACATCCAACCAAAAAACTCAATCCTATCCGTACGAATACTATGCAAGTGTTCCGTTGACGATGGATATTTCTACATTATCGACCAATGAAAAAGAAGTGTTGAAGTTGATGATCAAGTCATCTGAAATTATGGATGATTTGTTTTGGCAACAAGCGTATGGTGCAAAAGTCGATTTGATGGATGCTACCAAAGGAGAACAAAAAAACTATGCGAAAATAAATTATGGTCCTTGGGATAGGATGAATAATGATGCGTCGTTTGTGGACGGAATTGGTTCGAAACCGTTGGGTTCTACTTTTTATCCTACCGATATGACGAAGGCCGAATTTGAGGCAGCAAATCTTACAGATGGAAAATCAAGTTATACCGTTGTGCGTCGCGATCGTGCCGGAAAATTATACACCATTCCGTACCATGAATTGTACAAAAATCAATTGCAGAATGCAGCAGGTTTATTGGTGAAAGCCTCTGAACTGACCAATGATAAAGAGTTGAAAAATTATTTGTTGTTGCGTGCGGCATCTTTGTTAAACGATGATTTTTATAGCAGTGATATGGCTTGGATGGATATGAAAAATAATCGTTTGGATTTGGTTATCGGTCCGATAGAAACTTACGAAGATCAGTTGTTTGGATACAAAGCTTCTTATGAGGCATATGTGTTGGTGAAAGATATGGAATGGTCTAAGAAGTTGGCAAAATTTGTACAATATTTACCCGAATTGCAAGCGAATTTGCCGGTTGATGCAAAATACAAAACCGAAAAGCCAGGAACCGATTCGGACCTAAATGCGTATGATGTTGTTTACTATGCAGGCGATTGTAATGCAGGAGGAAAGACAATTGCAATTAATTTACCCAACGATGAACGAGTACAGTTAGAAAAAGGAACACGTCGTTTGCAATTGAAAAATGCAATGCAAGCAAAATTCGATAAAATCTTGTTACCAATTGCAGAAGAGTTGATAGATCCTTCTCAACAAAAGAATGTTAAATTCGATGCGTTTTTTGCCAATGTTATGTTTCATGAAGTGGCGCATGGTTTAGGAATTAAAAACACCATCAATGGTAAAGGAACCGTTAGAGAAGCTTTACAAGAAACACAATCTTCTTTGGAAGAAGGAAAAGCAGATATTTTAGGACTCTATATGGTGAATCAGCTTTTGGCGAAACAAGAATTAGAAGGGGCGCAAGAAGATTATTTTGTTACGTTCTTGGCTGGTATTCTACGTTCTGTTCGATTTGGAGCAAGTTCTGCCCATGGCCAAGCGAATATGGTTTGTTTTAATTATTTTCAAGAGCAAGGTGCTTTCGTGAAAACGGCTGACAATCATTATAAAGTTGATGTGCCTAAAATGGAAAAAGCAATGCAAGGATTATCTGCTTTGATTTTGAAATTACAAGGTGATGGAGATTACGAAGGTGTCGTGAAACTCAATCAAGAGAAAGGAAAGATTGGTGCCGATCTACAAAAAGATTTGGATCGTCTGAAAGCCAAAAACATCCCGGTAGATATTGTTTTCGAACAAGGTATTTCTACCCTTGGTTTATAAGTTTTTTTAGCATTAATTGACTATTAAATACATCTAAATAAAAAGAGGAAACTTCAATTTTGAAGTTTCCTCTTCTTAACATGGGTAAAATTAAATGATTCTCTTATCCCTTTAAAGCGTTTGCATAATTGGTTTCAACTTGTTTCCAATCCAAAACTTTAAAGAAATTAGTTAAATAGTCATCACGTTTATTCAAGTATTTCAAATAATAAGCATGTTCCCAAACATCGATACCTAAAATCGGAATCCCAGCAACTTTAGCTCCTGGCATCAAAGGATTATCTTGATTTGGTGTAGCAGTAACTGCTAAATTTCCGTCTGGTAAAAGAACTAACCAAGACCATCCAGAACCAAATTGTTTAGAACCTGCATCTTTCAATTGATTTACCAACTCATCTACACTTCCAAAATCGGTTGTGATTTTTGCTAACAAATCTCCAGTAGGAGCAGTAGCTGGATTAGGCGAAATTAAATCAAAATACATTTGGTGGTTATAATATCCGCCAGCATTGTTGCGCAATGCTGCATTATTCATATCCATATTTTTAAGGATTTCGACGATGTTGTTGCTTTTAATACCAGCATCTTTTAGGGCGGCATTCAACTTATTCGTATATCCTAAATAATGCTTAGAAAAGTGGGTTTCCATAGTTTTACCATCGATGTATTCATTCACCTCATCATACCCATATTTCAAAGGTTTTATTTGGAAGGTTCCTGGATCTGCTTTTACATCAATTGGGTTACCTAAAACTTCTTTCTCTGGCTTGGTATCTGTTTTTGCTATCGTATCATTTGCATCTTGACTTGTGGTAGAATTTGTACTTTCTTTACAAGAAAATGTCATCATCATCCCTAAAGCGGCAAATAAGATCAATCCTTTTTTCATTTTTTGAGTTGTTTATTATTTTGACATAAAAGATAGCAAATATTATACTAATCTTATGAAAATGATCTTTAATATTTTGTTAAATTAAAACAAGTTAACTTTCTCTCAACAAACGCAACTCATTTTTCAAACTTAATAGCTGTTCTTGTAATTGTAGAATTTGCTCATCCTTCGATTTGATGAGTTCTTTGTATAATTCTTCAATTTTTGCTGTGGAAGTTATATTATTGGTATTATAATATCCTGATTGTGAACAAGCATTGAAAACGACCTGATCATTGAAGTTTTTAATAGTTTCTGAATCGACCTCTAAAACACGTGCAATTTCGTTTAATTTTTCTTCCGAAATTTTGGTCTTACAATTCTCAATATCAGAATAAGAGCTTTGACTTATCGATAATTTATCAGCCATATAACTTTGACTAAGATTCTTTATTTCACGTACTTTTCTTATTTTATAACCAATAACAGTATCCATAAACACAATATTTTATCAATCAAATGTAATAAATTATTGGTTATGAAATTTGCCATATCCTTCACTTTATGAATATTTTCAACTTATTAAACAATTTCAAATAACCTAATAATTATGAAAAAATTTTTTTAAAAGGAGGCTTGATTATAGCCTTAGCTTCAAGTTCAATTTTTTATGCATGTAATAACGATGATGACACCGTTGAACAAACAGCCGAATTACAAGGTAAAAAATCACCTGTAATAGGAGAAGACATCTTCTTCAGATCAGATTACAAAGAAGATGTTACCAAAGGAGGTGGAGTAACTTTTGTATTTGATATAGGTAGACGATCGTCCCCTACTTGTAAGGGATTTGGAATCTGTCGCCTTGCTGCATTTGGTATTTGGATTGTTGTCCAGCCCAAAGCAAATCAAGCAATAGGAATTGACAAACAAAGTTCTCTAAAATTTATTACAATTGAGTTAGAATCTCCTATAGATCCTGCAGAATTCGACACACGTTTTTATGTTGATGAAGAAATAATTGACGACAATGGTAATTATAAAATCAAGGCAGGTGTTTATAATTTAGATTCTACGATCGGTTTATATGGTGGTTACAAATTACCTTATTTTGAATTGTAATTAATTATTAATATTTTAGGGTGTGAAATTCACACCCTAAATTCAATAAAAACAAACCTATGAAAAAACTTTTTCTATTTTTCACATTATTTATATTCACTATCGTATCTGCTCAAACTAAATACGAGACTCTTACTATTACCAATTACGACAGTATTCTAAAAAAGCTTGACTCAGGAAACCAAAATGAAATATACAATCTAAATATTAATGATTTTAAGCAACTTGTATCTAAATCAGCAAAACCATTTACATTGGTATATACATATGCTTGGTGGTGTGGTCCTTGTCGAAAAAAACTACCACAGGTTTTAGAATTTAAAAATAAACATCAAAACAAAGTAGAATTACTTATTTTAACAGGTGAGAAAAACCCAAGCAAATACCTTTATATGACTAATAAAGAATTCAATACTAAATACAATATTTTATTCCCAACATTTAATATCTCTGATGAAATTTCAACAAAAAGTAAAAAGAAATTTCACAACTTTATTCAAACAATTGTACCTGGACATTCAGACTACGGAACTGGTTTAAGTCTTAATTTATTAATTGATAATAAAACTTCTGAAGTTTTGTATGCTTCATTAACTGAAATAGAAACAACAGACTCAATCTTCTTTAAATTAAACTCTTTTTTATCTGATAATTAAACTATAAATATCTATCATAAACCTTTTCAACTCGGTATGAAAAATATATTTTTATATCCATTTATATTCTTACTTTCAGGCATTGTTTTTGGGCAAACTAAATACGAGGCTCTTACTATTACCAATTACGACAGTATTCTAAAAAAGCTTGACTCAGAAAACCAAAATGAAATATACAATCTAAATATTAATGATTTTAAGCAACTTGTATCTAAATCAACAAAACCATTTACATTGGTATATACGTATGGTTTTTGGTGTTCACCATGTATAAAAAAACTTCCACTTGTTTTGGATTTTAAACAAGAAAATGATAGTCAATTGCAACTTCTCATCTTAACAACAGAAAAAGATCCAAGTGCTTATCTAAATATAACAAATAATGAATTTAACAATCTAAGAAATGTTCATTTTCCTACTTTTAATATCTCTGATGAATTCTCGAGTAAAAAAAGAAAAAAGTATGATTTATTTGTACAAAAAATAATTCCTGGTCATAAAGATTATGGTTTTTCATTGTTAATCCTATTAGATAATAAAACATCTAAAGTCATTTATGCTTCAACATACAATGAAACTGATGATGAAATCTTCTCCAAACTAAACTCTTTTATTTCAAATAATTAAAAAAACTCCAAAATCTTAATCGAATTTGGAGTTCCTGATGTATCGTAAAATATCGTTTTATTTTTTGTAATTCACCACGGCTTCAATAAATGCTTGTGCATTTTCTACCGGAATAGTTGGTAGGATTCCATGACCAAGATTGGCAACATATTTTGTTGTCCCGAAACCATCGATCATTTCTTTTACCATTTGTTGTATCACTTCTGGTGGCGACATCAATCTCGATGGATCGAAGTTTCCTTGTAACGTGATGCGGTTTCCGGTTAATTCGCGAGCAGTTTGTGGCGTTACCGTCCAATCTACCCCTAAGGCAGAAGCTTTAGATCGGCTCATTTTATCCAATGCAAACCAACATCCTTTCCCGAAAACAATTACCGGCGCATGAGGTGCTAAAGCATTGGTAATTTGCTCGATATATGGCCAAGAAAACTCATCGTAATCTTGCGGAGAAAGCATTCCTCCCCACGAATCGAAAATCTGCACTGCATTTACTCCATGTTCTACTTTTTTCTTTAGGTAGTCGATGGTTACTTTCGTGATTTTTTCGAGCAATAAGTGAGCAGCTTTAGGATTCTGATAACAAAATGATTTTGCTTTATCAAAAGCTTTAGATCCTCTTCCTTCTACGGCGTAGCATAAGATTGTCCATGGGGAACCAGCAAATCCAATCAAAGGAATTTTATTGTCCAATTCTTTTTTGGTTATATCCAAAGCATCCATCACATAGCCTAAAGTTTCCTCGATATCTGGATCGATTAAATTTTCGACATCTTGTAAGGTTTTGATAGGATTTTCTAACCAAGGACCTATTCCGTTTTTCATCTCAAAATCCATTCCCATTGCTTGTGGAAGCACCAAAATATCAGAGAAGATAATCGCAGCATCCAAAGGAAAACGACGAATGGGTTGCAAGGTGATTTCGGCAGCTAATTCGGGCGTTCGACAACGAGTAAAGAAATCATATTGATCGCGTAGTTTGATAAATTCTGGTAAATATCTACCTGCTTGACGCATCATCCAAACTGGTGGTCGGTCTACTTCTTCGCCTCGTAAGGCTTTTAAAAACAAGTCATTTTTAATCATTTCGATGTTTTTTTATTTTTTCCAAAACCGCTTCAACTAATGGTTCATCGGCGGTATAGATAGGGTTTGTAATTCTTTCTTTAATGGCTTCGGTGGTGGTAGTGCCAACCGAAAATATTTGGGCTTCGGTCGGTATTTTATTTTTTTGTAGGAAAGTGGTGAAACTTAAAGGACTGAAAAATACGTAAGCATCGTACATTTTCTCTACAGAATTTTCGATAGGAATCGATTGATAGCTAATGATTTGGTTGACTTGATTGTTATTGTTGGTCAAGTTTTCTACCAAATAATCACGGCGATTATTACCACAAAAAAACTGAATTGTGGTTTGTTTCAGCTCCGATAAATGACGAGCAAACAATTCGGCTGCATAATTTTCAACTGCAACGACCGAGCGATTTTGAGCTTGTAATTTTTGAGCTGTTTTTTTTCCTACTACATAAAAATCTCCTTTGAGCTCGATATTTTCTATTGCTTTTACGCTGTTCTGACTCGTAATTAGATTTATTTTTTCGGAAGGGTTTATTTTATTTTCAATCGTTTGTCGATCGGTAAGCACAATGTTTAGCGAAGGTAGAATACAGTACTCTATATCGGGCAAAAATTGCTCGATGAGTTGAGAAGGTATTTCTTTGGTAAACAAAACAGATCGAATCACGCACGTAAATTTTGTTTAATCGTATCGATTAATTGTTTTGCTCCTTGCTCCAAACATTTTTCGGCCATTTTCCGACCAAAATCTTTGTATTCGTCCCGATTAAATTGGTCAACAACTTCGATTTTTTCTTTTCCGTCCAAGGATAAAATTGTTCCTTGAAACTGATACATATCGGCAGACAAAGGGGTTACCAAAGCACCGATAGGAGCAGTACAGCCTCCTTCTAGAACGTTGAGAAATTGTCTTTCGACTGTTGCATAGAGTTCACATTCTTTATTGTTAATCGAAGGGAAGTCAAAATCTTCTCTTGCTACAACTCCCAAAATACCTTGTGAAGGCGCCGCAAGCATCCAATCGATAGTAGAAAAATGAAGGTTTCTATTTTTCAGGTCGGCAATAATTTCAGATCGATCTAATCCGGCCATGGCAAAAATGGCTCCGTCCCAATCGTGGTCATGTAGTTTTTGCAAACGCAATTGTACATTTCCGCGCAAATCTACCAAAGTGTCTTCGGGATATTGATGCAACCAAAAAGCTCTTCTACGTAAACTTCCGGTTGCGATCGTTCGGTGGGCTTTGGTGAAAATATCTTTTGATTTATACACCAAAATATCCGATGAGTTGGCTCTTTCTGGATAAGCTTTCAGGGCTAAACCTTCTGGTAAAATGGTGGGAACATCTTTGAGAGAATGCACCGCGATATCTATTTTATCGTTTAGCAAAGCAATGTCCAACGATTTGGTGAAAACTCCAGTCATTCCTAAAGAATAAATGGGTTGTTTCAGATTCAAATCTCCTTCGGATTTGATCGGAATAATTTCTGTTTCGCAGCCTTTTTCGGTTAATAAACCGGCTACTTTATTGGCTTGCCACAAAGCTAAAGGACTTTGACGGGTGCCGATTCTTATTTTTTTCATGGATTGTTAAGCTTCTTTTAATCGAAACATTTTTTGGATCAACTCGTAGGTATCTTCTGCATTATCTCTGTTTTCTAACAAATAGGATGCGAATTGATTTGTGATACGTTGAACCATTTTATTGGCCAAAAGCAGTTCGTTTTCATCCACCGCGAGATTGTCTTTTTTCAGGTTGTGGATTTCATTGTCTTGAATAAACTGTAGGCGCGATTTGAACGATTGTATATAAGGCACAAATTCTCTTGTTTTTAGCCACTCTGCAAATTCTTCCATCAACTCGTTGATGATGTTTTCTGCTTGTGGAATGGCATTTTTGCGTGTGCTGAGGGTTTCATCGACCATTTTCGATAATCCATCTACGTTGACCAAATGAATATTTTCGCGTGATCCTAAAGTATGAACTACGTTTTCTGGCACCGACATATCGATGATAGTCATCGTTTTGTCTAGCGGAATCATTTCTTCGGTAATGGTGTGTTTACTTGCACCGGTTGCAACGATAAGAATATCTGTTTTTTGAAGTTCTTCTAATAAATCGGCATGATCTTTTACAATCACTTCATATTTATCTCCCAGAACTTCTGCTTTTTCTCGGGTTCTATTTATCAAGGTAAGTTGTGAACCTTCTGAATGTTTCACTAAGTTTTCGCAAGTGTTTCGTCCGATTTTTCCTACTCCGTACAGCAAGATGTTTTTTGAGGCTAAATCTTTCTGAGAATCTAAGATAAAATTCACCGCAGAGAACGCAACCGAAGCCGAACCATTGCTGAGCAAAGTTTCGTTTTTGATTCGTTTACTGATTTGGATCGCGGTATTGACAAGTCGTTCTAAAAAAGCATTGGTAGTACCTTCTTTTTTGAAGCGTGTAAACCAAATTTTTATTTGTCCAATGATATCAAAATCACCCAATATTTGACTTTCTAATCCTGATGAAACACGGAAAAGATGTTCTACTGCTTTTTTGCCTTCTTGTATATTAACAAAACTTCTAAATTCTTCGGCATCACCTTCGGTAAAGCGACAATATTGTTCTATCATGCTTTCTGCAGAAGGTGCAAAACCATACATTTCTGTGCGGTTACAAGTAGAAACCACAAAGAAATTAGTTAATCCGTTTTGTTTTGCATCTTTCACAAAATCGCCAACTGTATCTGGAAAAAATGTAAATTTACCTCTTGTTTCGGCATCAGCTTTTTCATAACTGAGTCCAATTACATAGAAATTTTGATCCTTTTTATCTCCTCTAATCGTCATTTGCTCATTAAAACTTGTACAAAAGTACAGCGAATAATACCGAAAAATAGCTTTAAAAATCAAAAAGTAACGCTAAAAAGTAAAATCAATATTTTTAGAATAATTCTAAATTAAGTAGTAGATTTGTCCTCTAAACCTTTTTGTGTAGATAGTTACATGTGGTTTTAGGAAAATATATGACATCGATCAGTTATGCAACATCACTTGAAAAATACCCATAAAAGTAAAATCAAAGAACACGACCTCGGGCGAGAGATCTATGTGGCTCATATTGATAATTTTACCGATTCTACCGATACTATTCTCAAGGGAATTGATAAGCGTTTTATACAGTTTTACTTTTGTAGTAAAGGGAATCTAACATTCAATTTCAATAACGGATTGTATAAGTTTAATCTGACGGACGGGCATAGTTTTTTGTTTTATAATCCGATGCTCGAAATGCCGCTCGATCTCAATGTTTCGGCAGAAAGTAAAGTATTTATTGTTGCTTTATCAATCAAAACGATGCATTCTATTTTTTCTGAATATTCGATTGATAATGATTTTTTAGAGGAAACTCAATTTGATGATTATTATCAACAAAAGAAATTTCCGCACAGTATGCGTCCGATTTTTCATCAAATAGAAACCATGAACCTTGATACGCCTTTCGAGAAAATGTTTTTGATGGCAAAAGTGTACGAAATTTTCACGCTTTATTTTGCCGATATGGAAGGGAAACGAGAGTATTGTCCGTATTTGGATAATGAGATACAGGCCAAAAAACTGAAAATGGCCAAAGAGTTGTTGGTGAATAATCTGCAAAATCCGCCACCATTAAAAGAACTTGCTGATGAGGTGGAATTGTCTGAATATCATTTGAAAGAAGGTTTCAAAAAGATTTATGGCAACACTGTTTATGGATTTGTGTTGGACAAAAAGTTGGAGTTTGCACGAGAGAAATTAATCAGTAGCAATCAGAAAGTAAAAGATATTGCTTTTGAGATTGGGTATGAAAATCCATCGCATTTTATTGCCGCCTTCAAAAAGAAATACGGCATCACCCCGAAACAATTTACCAAAGAACTTGGCTAAAAGTTCTTTGGTAAATAAGATTAACAACCTTCGTAGTAGTACACTGAAAAGCTAACAACTTTATTGTTTTTTAGCGTTATGCGCAATTGGGTTCCGTTATCGTTGTCTTGGATCGAAAAGTATCTTTCATTCGATTTGTTTCCATTTTCATCCCAACCGTTAAAAATAGAAATATTGTAGGCTTTGTATTTAGACCATAAATCTTCTAAACTGCTTCCGATCCCAATACCAGATAGCGTTTTTAGGCTGCTGTCGCTTGCTTCTATACTGCTAACTTTATTGCCCTCTTCAAAGTGCCAAAAATATAATTTGTACTTGATTCCTTTATACGTTACGTTAATTTCCTCGAGGGGAAAGCCATCTTCATCAACTTTTAATTTTATTTTATTACCCACCATTTTCTCTAGGTCGGTAAGCGACATTCCCATTTTTATATCGTTGATACGCGTTGTCGATACTTGCGCAAAACCAAAGCTCGAGAAAAATAAAAATGCAGTGATTATCCAATTCTTCATAAATTCTTGTTTTTTTATTTAATCAGTCAATGAACCGATTTTATAAAAACGAATCTATCAAATATTGTGCTCAAAATTATGGCTGATTCTGGTGAATTATTTAGTTGGGAGATTAAAAAGAGTTTTGGAAGATGATTGTATGTTTTGATTCGTAGAAAAGCCAAGTTTTCTACGTTCGTTCTATATCGGTTCTATATCCTTTCTTCGGAGCTTCTTCGGTGTTGCTATATCCTTTCTATATCCTTTCTTCGGTGCTTGTTCGGTGTTCGTTCGGTGTTCGTCTATCGAGGTAGGATATTTTTTTGTTTAATTCAATCCAAAAATATGAATGAATTACTTTTTCAGAAAGTCGATATTTCTTTTTAAGCCTGAAAATTTTGTGCGTTTAACGGGTGATTTTCTAAAGATTTCTCTAAACACTTCTTCGGTGATTTCTTCCCAATCTTGTTTACTAAACGCATTGATTTTTTCGTGTCCGATAAATCTTTTTTCTTGGGTAGGAAGCGAGAAACGATTCCAAGGACAAACTTCTTGGCAAACATCGCAACCAAAAATCCAGTCGTCGAATTTCCCTTTCATATCGGTCGGAATTTCCCCTTTCAATTCGATGGTGAAATATGAAATACATTGACTTCCGTTCACGGTTTTGTTGGGTAAGATAGCTTCGGTCGGACAAGCATCGATGCATCGAGTGCAGTTTCCGCAATGATCGGTTTCTGTCGCATTGTCGTAGGTCATTTCCAAATCGATAATCAATTCGGCTAAAAAGAAAAAAGATCCTTTCTGTTTGCTCAGCAAAAGCGAATTTTTCCCGATCCATCCGATGCCTGCTTTTTTTGCCCAAGCATGTTCTAGAATTGGCGCAGAATCGTTGAAGGCTCTTCCATTTACATCACCAATTTCTTCTTGAATATAATGCAGCAAGTCGCGCACTTTTTCCTTCACCACAAAATGATAATCTTCGCCTTGCGCATACATTGCCACTTTGTAGGTGTCGGGATTTCGGTCGATGGGTTGATAATAATTATAGGCTAAAGAAATCACGGTTTTGGCCCCTTCGACCAGCAAACGCGGATCCAATCGCATATCGAAATGGTTTTCCATATACGACATTTCACCATGATAATTATTTTTTAACCAAGCTTCTAAATGAGGCGCTTCTTCATCGAGAAACTCAGCTTTGGCAATTCCGCAACTCAAAAAACCTAAGTCTTTGGCTTTTTTTTTAATGAGTTGAGAACGCATCTCGAGCGTAGAAAGTTTTTCGGGTAAAAGCATTATTTTATTTTCGGAAGGATGAAAAACTAATCGAAAAGATCTTGCTGACTTGTTGAATTTCCTCTGAATGTGATGCCTAAATGTCGGTATGCTTTTTCGGTTGCAACCCGTCCGCGCGCAGTTCTCATCAGGTATCCTTCTTGGATGAGGTAGGGTTCATAAACCTCTTCAAGGGTTCCTCCATTTTCACCAACCGCCGTAGCAATGGTAGTGATTCCGACCGGTCCACCATTAAATTTTTCGATAAGAGTTGTGAGGATTCGGTTGTCCATTTCATCCAAACCATTCTGATCAACTTTGAGGGCACTCAAACTATAATCGGCTATTTTTTTATTTATTTTTCCGTTTCCTTTAATTTGTGCAAAATCTCGCGTTCTACGCAAAAGAGCATTGGCGATTCGCGGAGTACCACGGCTTCTACCGGCAATTTCTATGGCTGCTTCTTCGTCTATTGGCGTATGTAAAATTCTGGAAGAACGTTCGACAATAGAGCTTAATAATTCGACAGAATAATACTCGAATCGAAAATTAATACCGAAACGTGCACGCAAAGGAGCGGTTAATAAACCCGAACGGGTAGTTGCACCGATCAAGGTAAAAGGATTCAGACCGATTTGTACCGAACGAGCATTGGGGCCTGATTCGATCATAATATCAATCTTGAAATCTTCCATAGCCGAATACAAATATTCTTCTATCACAGGAGACATGCGGTGAATTTCATCAATAAAAAGAACATCATTTGGTTCTAAATTGGTGAGTAAACCTGCTAAATCACCTGGTTTATCTAACACAGGACCTGAAGTAATTTTTATACCAACCCCTAATTCATTGGCAATAATATTGGCAAGAGTTGTTTTCCCTAATCCGGGAGGTCCGTGCAGCAAAACATGGTCAAGCGCCTCGTTGCGTAACTTAGAAGCTTTTACAAAAATCTCTAAATTCTCTAAAATATGTGCTTGTCCTGCAAAGTCATCGAACTGTTGAGGGCGTACGCTATCTTCATTTCTTAGTTCGTCTTCTGGGTAGAAATCACGATCTGGATGCAAGAGGTCTGACATGGTTTGATATAAATTATAAGTAAGAAGAGCGTATTGTTTGAATTATACGCTGTATTTTTGCTGTACAAAGTTCGTAATAATTTTTTAGATTAAGAGAAATGAGTAAAGGAATCCTTTTGGTGAATTTAGGATCACCCGATTCTACAGAGGTAGAAGATGTGAGAACGTATTTACGTGAGTTTTTAATGGACCCGAAAGTAATCGACTCGCCTTGGCTAATAAGAAAGTTGGTAGTCGAGTTGGCTATCCTACCGAAAAGACCAATTGAATCGGCAAAAGCTTATGAGAAAATCTGGACAAAAGATGGTTCGCCGTTAATCATTTATTCGAAAAAACTACAAGCCAAAGTTCAGGATGCGATCGATGTACCTGTTGAGTTGGCGATGCGTTATAAAAATCCATCTTTAGAATTTGGTTTGCAACAATTGCATGACAAAGGTGTGAGAGAAGTTTTGGTAATTCCGCTGTATCCGCAATATACCATGAGTACGACCGAAACGGTTGCCGAAAGAGTAGTGCAGTTGCAGAAAAAGAAATTTAAGGATATGGAGGTGAAATTCTTAAAAGCTTTCTACAATCATCCTGATTATGTAAAGGTTTTAGGAGATTCGATCAAAGAAAAATTACCTGCAGATTTCGATCAATTATTATTCTCGTACCACGGAATTCCAGAAAGACACGACCGCAAAGCCTTAGCATTTGGTAAACGTGCCAAATTGCCGATTGTAGCTTACCGAGAGCAATGTTATGAAACTACCCGTTTGGTAAGGGAATATTTACAATTGCCCGAAGATAAAGTAACCACATCGTTCCAATCGAGATTAGGTAAAGATCCATGGATTCAGCCTTATACAGATGTAACTTTAGAAAATTTCCCGAAAGAGGGAACCAAGAAATTAGCGGTTTGTACCCCTGCATTCGTAGCCGATTGTTTAGAAACATTAGAGGAAATTTCGATGGAAGGTAGAGAAGATTTTTTAGCTGCTGGAGGGGAAGAGTTTACATATATTCCTTGTTTGAATGATCGGGATGATTGGACCCAAGTCCTAATCAAATGGATAAATGGTTGGTTGACTAATCGATAATTAATATCTTTGCCCATTGTAACGATTGAAAAATATTAGCCAAAAAGTGGTGGAATCGATTAGAAAATGGTGCTGGATTTTGTTTTTCCTACAAAGCGTTTTTTCGTTTGGTCAGTTTTTAGATACAAACGGAAATTTGGTTTTGGATGGACGCAAATACCTGAAATCGAAAGTAGATACTACAGGGCGTAAAACAGGTTGGGTAATCAATGGAACCAACTCGTTGCAAATCAATCAGAATACTTTTTCTAATTGGATGCCTGGTGGTGAAAATTCGGTTTCGGCTGCAGCAAAAATAGATTACGAACTCAATTACCGCAAAAATAAACATTTGTGGGATAATCGGATTTTGCTCGAATATGGCTTTATCGACAACAAAACCAATGGAACCCGAAAAACCGCCGACAATATCAATATTACTTCGTCATATGGTTACCTTTTCAAAGATAATTGGTATCTCATTGCTTCGGTGAATTTGCGTTCGCAGTTTACAGAAGGGTATGATTATAATGCGACTCCCAAAAAAAAGCTTTCTAATTTTATGGCACCGGGTTATCTGACGGTCGGTGTGGGGGCAAACTATATTCCGAATTCTAATTTTCAGATTAGTATTCATCCAGTTTCGTCGAGAACAACTTTTGTTTTGGATAAAACCTTGCAACAGAAAGATAATTTTGGTTTGAGGGAAGATGGTGATGTTGCCTATTTCGAGATGGGAGCCTATGTTGGGGCTCGGTATAAATTCAAGCTTTTCGAGAATGTTTATTACGATAATAATATTGCGTTGTTCTCGAATTACTCCGACAAACCCTTGAATATTGATGTGGTTTATACCGGAAATTTAGACATGAAAATTAATAATTTTTTGTCTACTCAACTTTCGATCAATCTTATTTATGATGAAGATCAAATCAAAAAAACGCAATTAAAACAAGCTTTGGGTGTTGGGTTGGTTTATAAAATTACTAATCAAGTATCGAAAGAAAAGCGAAGAAAAAAACGAGCAGATCGAGTGGTGATACCACTCGAAATTGAACCAAAGAATTTGCAATTCCGTAGGAGTTATTATAACCGCAGTCGATACGATTCAGTTTTTATCCAAAAAAGAGTTTCGGAGCATAATATCAAATCAGAAACAATTTTCAACTAAGAAATTAATCAAACATAAATTTTAACCAATCATTAAAACATGAAGAAAATCATTACCCTTTTGAGTGTCTTTGCAGCCTCTTTAGCGTTTGCACAAACCGTTAAAGACAATGGCGTGGTAACTGATAGCAAGCGTTATCTTAAAGATCAAACTTTCGATGGTAGAACCGAAGGATGGTTTATCAGCGGAAACAATTCGTTGCTTTTTAGCCAAAGTGCTTTCGATAATTGGATGGCCGGAGGTGTAAATTCGTTCTCGTTGAACGCGGCTATGGATTATGAGTTTAATCTTACGCGAGGTAAACATATTTGGGATAACCGAATAATTTTGGGTTACGGTATTCAGGCAAATGATGGGGAAGATTCTCGTAAAACCAACGATATTATCGACCTTACTTCTGCCTACGGCTATAGCATTGGCAATCATTGGTATTTGGCTGGTATGATGAATTTCAAAACGCAATTCTCTACCGGATACGATTATACTGTAGATCCGAAAGAAAAAATCTCTAACTTCATGGCGCCAGCTTATCTTTCTCTTGGGCTTGGGGTGGATTATAAACCGACAGAGAATTTCCAAGTTAATATTCATCCAGCTACGGCGCGTTGGACTTTTGTTACCGATAAAGCCTTGCAAAAAGAAGGGAATTTTGGTTTAGAAAAAGATGGTGATTCTTCTGTGTTCGAGTTTGGTGCCTATTTGGGTGCGCGTTATAAACTGAACATTATGGAAGGAATTACGTATGATAACCGAATCGGAATTTTTGCAGACTACCTCGATAAACCACAAAATATGGATGTGGCGTATTCTGGTATTTTAGACCTGAAAGTAAATAAATGGATCTCGGCTCAAGTAGCGATCAATTTATTGTATGACGAGGATCAAGTGAAAAAAACACAGGTGAAACAAACCTTAGGAATTGGGTTTAATTATAAATTCGACAATCAACCAAAAGAAGTTGTAGAAACAGCTTTCTTGCAAGAAGCGCCTGTTTTTGTAGAAGAAACTCCTTCGATAGAATTAGCCAAAGAAACGGTTGAGGTTGAGAAAACAGAAATCTAAATTTCTTTCTGCAATCTAATTTTGTAGAAGAATCGAAATAAAAAAAGGTTGCACAATGCAACCTTTTTTTTATGGAACAATCTATAAGATTATGGGTTATTTATCAGCCGTAAAATCCAACGAAAGTGAATTTACGCAATATCGTAAACCTGTATCGGTAGGACCGTCATCAAAAACATGACCTAAATGTCCTCCACAATTGGCGCAGAGAATTTCGGTTCTCGTCATGCCATGCGAATGATCGACGCGTTCTACAATTTTTCCATCGGCAATGGCTTTGTCAAAACTTGGCCATCCGCAATGCGCATCAAATTTCGAGTCAGACGAAAATAATTCTGCCCCACAACCGGCGCACGTATAAATTCCTTTCTCGAAATGCATATTGTATTCTCCGCTAAAAGGTCTTTCTGTAGCAGCTTCTCTCAAAATAGCAAACTGATTGGCAGACAATTGCTCTTTCCATTCTTGCTCGGTTTTTTTGATCGGAAAATTTTCTTCGTTTGTTTTCATGATTTTGTCTTTTTGGTAGGATTGTATTTCTTATCCGAAACGCTGATTATATTCATCCAAAGCTGTCAAAACTTGCTCTTCTGTACAGGATTGGTTATAATTCGCTTTTCCTATTTTTTCTATTAAACTAAATTGTAATTGTTGTCCTTTGTTTTTCTTGTCATGCTGCAACCACTGTAGAATCGCCGGATACAAATTAGGTTCTATGGTTTGCGGTTTGCCATAAATCGAATCAAAACCCGCAAGAATCCTTTGCAAATCTTGTTCTTGCAACAAGCCACGTTGCCAACTTAGAATACTCTCAAGAATCATTCCTATCACAATCGCTTCGCCATGCAAAAGAGGTTTTTCGGTGGTCAGAAACTCGCTTTCTATGGCATGTCCCAAGGTATGTCCGAAATTGAGAATTTTTCTCAACCCTTTTTCATAAGGATCTTCTTCGACAATTTTTAGTTTGATGTTGATCGAATCTTCGATCAGTCCTTGTAAGGTTTTTCCGTCATATTCGGCTAAAGAAATCAGTTTTTCCCAATGGTTTTCATCGGCAATCAAACCGTGTTTCAGCATTTCGGCTAAACCAGAATAGAGTTGTCTTTGGTCTAATGTTTTTAAGAATTTCGGTTGGATGATCACCATTTCGGGTTGTGTAAAAGTCCCGATTTGATTTTTAAGACCTTGAAAATCGATCCCATTTTTTCCGCCCGCTGATGCATCCACCATCGACAAAAGTGTGGTCGGGATGTTGATAAACGGAATGCCTCTTTTGTAAGTAGCAGCGGCAAATCCGCCCAAATCGGTGAGCACTCCACCGCCTAAATTGATCAATACCGATTGTCGGTCTGCTTTATTTTCGCTCAGAAAACTCCAAACCAAACTTGTCGTTTCCAAGGTTTTGTTTTCTTCTCCCGATGAGATTTCAATGATTTTCAATCGTTGATCGGGCAAGGCTAATCGCAAACGTTTCAGGCAATGAGCGCGAGTATTTTCGTCCACCAAAACAAAACAATTTTGAGTGGGATTTTGCGCAAAATAGTGCTGAAGTTTTAACAATGGAGAATGGAAAATTATCGGTGCATTTTTCACAATAAAGTAAGTTTTGTATCTAAGGAATTTCTTTCTCAAAGATACCAATTTTTCTTGGCTAATGCACTTTCTATGCGGATAGAATCGTGGAATTGTTTCGGAATTATATCAAAAATGTAAAGCAAATCAGTCGATTATTTATTGTATCAATACAATAATTATGTAAAAAATAATGATTATATTGTGTTATAAATCAGCTATTTTATTCGGCTTTAATTTGGATGAATTTCTATGAAAAGCTGTATTTTTGTTTAAATTTTTTTTGATTTGAAGAAAATAACTCTGTTTGATGCAGAAGAAAGTGAACAACTTTTACCGCTTACGTTTACCAAGCCGATGGGTGAGTTGCGTATGGGGATTTTGACGTTTAAAGAACGTTGGGAAAAACGATCACAATTACCGGTTGATTATTGCACACGCGAATATTTACAAGTAAAATATCCTTTTGTACCCGAAAAAAACACCTTGTGGGTGAATCCTTCTTTTTTTGCAACACAAGATTTGGTAGAAGCCGTTCTTGCTTTGCAAATCAACGAAGCGCTTGTGCATGAAGACAGGATAATCGCTGTCAACGGAGAAAATTTATCCGATTACGAGCAAACAATTTCCTACCAAAAAGAGGTGCTTTATATAGCGCATTCTTGGGATTTGTTTATGTACAATGATCAGGCGATTCGGTCAGATTTTGAGTTGTTGACAAAAGGACGAGTTTCGCAAAAAATATCTGAAACCAATCGCGTTCTTGCACCGGAAAATATTTTTATAGAAGAAGGAGCAAAGGTTGAGTTTTCGATTCTAAATGCCGAACATGGTCCGATTTATGTAGGAAGAGAGGCCGAAATTATGGAAGGTTGTATGGTGAGAGGAAGTTTTGCGCTTTGTGATCATGCAAAACTAAATATGGGTGCGAAAATTTATTCTGGGACGACCGTTGGCCCACATTGCAAAGTCGGTGGAGAGGTGAATAATTCTATCCTGATGGCGTACTCGAACAAAGGACACGATGGATTTTTAGGGAATTCTGTGATTGGTGAATGGTGTAATTTAGGAGCCGATACGAATAATTCTAACCTAAAGAATAATTATGCTACTGTGAAAATGTGGAATTACCAAAAGGAACAGTTTTTGGATACAGGCTTGCAGTTCTGTGGATTAATCATGGGAGATCATTCGAAATCAGCAATTAATACACAATTTAATACCGGAACTTCCGTTGGTATATGTGCCAATATTTTCCATTCGGGATTTCCTCCGACCCAAATTCCATCATTCACTTGGGGCGGAACCAAAGATTCGCCTGTTTTTGCATTAGAGAAAGCCTATGAAGCAGCGGATCGAATGATGAATAGACGAGATAAACAGCTAAGCGATGCGGATAAAATAATTTTGAAGCATTTGTTTATGAAATATTTAAGACAAATCGAACTTTAATTATTAATTTAGTGAAAAATAAGATTTTTAATTATCAACTTATCAGAATCAGCTAAATAAATTCCGATAAATGGTTAAAAATTCTTAAATTTGCAGTTTGTATAAAACAATAAATTGAAATGACTGGTAAGTATAACAATGTTTTGGAACTAATAGGGCATACACCGTTGGTTCGACTAAACAGAATTAACCAAAACATTCCTGGTGAGGTTTATGCCAAACTTGAATGTTATAATCCGGGCCATTCAACAAAAGATAGGATTGCTTTACATATTATAGAAGAAGCAGAAAAAAACGGTTTATTAAAACCAGGTTCTACCATAGTTGAAACTACATCTGGTAACACAGGATTTAGTGTAGCAATGGTCAGTATTGTGAAAGGGTATAAATGTATTTTAGCCGTTTCTGATAAGACGAAAGCAGAAAAAATCGCCTACCTAAAAGCTTTAGGGGCAAAGGTGTTTGTTTGTCCAGCCAATGTGCCGGCAGATGATCCGCGTTCGTATTATGAAGTTGCAAAAAGAATTGCAGCAGAAACTCCTAATTCTCTCTATATCAATCAATACTTTAATTTAGGAAACACAGAAGCACATTACCTAACGACAGGTCCTGAAATTTGGGAGCAATCTGAAGGTAAAATTACCCACCTCATCGGATGCTGTGGTACTGGAGGTACGCTTTCTGGTTCTGCGCGTTACATCAAGGAACAAAATCCAGATGTGAAAATTATCGGTGTAGATGCTTTTGGTTCTGTATTGAAAAAATATCATGAAACAGGTGAGTTAGATCCTAACGAAATCTATTCGTACCGAATAGAAGGAATGGGTAAAAACTTGATTCCTGGTGCGTTGGATTTTTCTACTGTAGACCGCTTTATCAAAGTAACCGATGAAGATGCGGCTTACCGTACCCGTGAAATTGCTCTAAAAGAAGGAATTATGCCGGGTTATACATCAGGAGCTGCGACACAAGCTTATAAAATTTTGGCAGAAGAAGGGGAGTTTGATGAGAATTCTAATGTGGTTATTCTTTTTCCAGATCATGGATCTCGTTATATTACAAAAGTATATAGCGATGAGTGGATGGAAGAGCAAGGATTTACCAATAGTAAACTCAACGGATTAGAATCCCGTGCTACCATTGATTATATTAAATAATGAAAAACAAACGTTAAGTTAAGGAACAATATAACAGAAGTAGATGAAAGAAATTTTATCTACTTCTTTCCGTTAAAAATAAAAATAGATTTAAAATGGACATTTTTGAACGATTAAGACAAAACCCTGGTCCTTTAGGACAATTCGCAGACTATGGAGAAGGCTATTATGTTTTCCCACAGCTAAAAGGAGAAATTGGACCTGTTATGGAGTTTCAGGGAAAAAAAGTGATTACTTGGTCTATCAATAACTACTTAGGTCTTGCCAATCATCCAGAAGTAAGAAAAGCAGATGCAGATGCAGCAGCAGAACACGGAATGGCTTATCCTATGGGCGCACGTGCAATGTCTGGACAAACAGATTTTCATGCGCAGTTAGAAGAAGAGTTAGCAGAATTTGTACAGAAAGAAGCAGCATATTTAATGAACTTCGGTTACCAAGGTATGGTATCGACGATTGATGCTTTGGTGTCGAAAAATGATGTTATCGTGTACGATGCAGAATGTCATGCTTGTATTGTCGATGGAGTACGCTTACATTTTGGTAAACGTTTTATCTATCAACACAACAATATAGAAAGCTTCGAGAAAATCATTAAACGCGCTCGTACCCTTGCCGATAAACAAGGTGGAGGAGTTTTGGTTATCACCGAAGGAGTTTTTGGTATGACCGGAAAACAAGGAATCTTGAAAGAAATTTGTGACTTGAAGGATACTTATAATTTCCGTCTATTGGTTGATGATGCGCACGGATTTGGTACACTTGGTAAAACAGGAGCCGGAGCCGGAGAAGAGCAAGGTTGTCAAGATAAAATAGATGTTTACTTCTCTACTTTTGCAAAATCAATGGCAGGTTTCGGAGCATTTATTGCTGGAGACAAAGACATCATCCGAATTTTGAAATATAACTTACGTTCGCAAATCTTTGCAAAATCTTTGACCATGCCAATGGTTATCGGAGGATTGAAAAGATTAGAACTTTTACGTTCTAAACCAGAACTGAAAGACAAATTATGGCATAATGTACACAAAATCCAGAAAGGATTAGAAGAAAGAGGTTTTGATATCGGAGGTTCTAATACGTGTGTTACGCCAATTGTTTTGAACGGTTCACCCATCGAAGCAACACTTTTAGCAAAGGAAATGCGTGAAGAGTACGGAATTTTTGTTTCGGTAGTGGTTTATCCAGTTATCCCGAAAGGAATGATCATTTTCAGAATTATCCCAACTGCAGCACACGAAGACGAACATATCGAATATACTTTGAATTCGTTTGCAGAAATTAAAGGTAAACTAGAAGATGGTTACTATAAACGAAAAGCAGAAGAATTGAATGTTGATTTCATTCAATACTAAAAAAATAAAACTTTTAAGCCTTCAAGATTCTTGAAGGCTTTTTTTATATCCAAATTTTTTTTAGACCCAAACCGTAGCGATAGAGCGACAAGATTTCGTTATCTTTGGTATTCTAACGATTAGAAAAATATCCCACCATGAAAATTCATAATTTTAGTGCCGGACCTTGTATTTTACCACAAGTAGTGTTCGATAAAATGGCAGAAGCTTGTATCGATTTCAATCACTCGGGTTCGTCTATTTTAGAAATATCACATCGCAGAAAAGACGCTGTAGAAGTTATCGACACAGCAAGAGCTTTGGTCAAAGAACTGATGCATGTGCCCGAAAGTCACGACGTTGTTTTTATGCAAGGAGGGGCTTCTCTTCAATTTCCGGTGGTCGCGTATAATTTGATGCGTGAAGGCGGAAAAGCCGCTTATTTGCAAACGGGTAAATGGGCAGAAAATGCAATCAAGGAAGCCAAACGTTTTGGAGAAGTAGAAATTGTAGCTTCATCAAAAGACAAAAACTATTCGTATATCCCGAAAGGTTATTCGGTGCCCAATGATGTAGATTACTTTCATTGTACCTCGAACAACACGATTTACGGAACTCAAATGAAAGAATTTCCTACGGTAGAAGTGCCGATGGTTTGCGATATGTCTTCGGATATTTTGTCACGAGAAATAGAAGTTGAGCGTTTTGGTTTGATATATGCCGGTGCGCAGAAAAACATGGGACCAGCGGGTTCGGCTGTCGCTATCGTCCAAAAAGATTTGTTAGGAAAAACAGGTCGTAATATTCCGGATTACTTAAATTATGCCACGCATATCGCGAAAGAATCTTCTTTCAATACTTGGCCAGTTATTGCGATTTATGGTGTGATGCTCAATTTACAATGGTTGAAGGAGCAAGGTGGAGTAGCTGCAATTGCAAAAGTAAATACGCAAAAAGCCGAAACTATGTATGCTGAAATTGATCGAAATTCGATGTTCGAAGGTACAGCCGTAACAGAAGATCGCTCGCAAATGAATGCTACTTTTGTATTGAAACAAGAAAATCTAAAGGCCGAATTTGATGCTTTGTTGAAAGAAGCTGGAATCGCTTCCTTAGCTGGTCACCGAGATGTTGGTGGTTATCGCGCTTCGATGTACAATGCTTTGCCGCTAGAATCTGTACAAGTTTTGGTAGAAGTAATGAAAAACTTCGAACAAAAATTTGGATAAATCAACACGATTGATATATTCTAAAGAGTTAGAAATAAGAAAAATAACAACATAAAAAACGATTCATCTGAAATGAAAATATTAGCCAACGACGGAATTTCTAAATCAGGACAACTTGCCTTAGAAGAAAAAGGATTCACTGTAGATACCACCCATGTCGCACAAGAGCAATTAGCTAATTACCTAAATACAAATAATATTGAAGTGCTTTTGGTGCGTTCGGCAACCAAAGTACGACAAGATTTAATCGACGCTACTCATCTGAAAATTATCGGAAGAGGTGGAGTCGGTATGGATAATATTGATGTAGAGTATGCGAAAAGCAAAGGAATAGAAGTCATCAATACACCGGCTTCGTCTTCTGCTTCTGTAGCTGAATTTGTTTTCGCACACCTTTTCGGGATTGTGCGCAATCTTCATCAAGCGAACAGAACGATGCCGCTAGAAGGAGATTCTAATTTCAATGGGCTGAAAAAGGCTTACGGAAAAGCATTTGAATTAAGAGGAAAAACGATAGGAATTATCGGTTTTGGTAGGATAGGAGTTGAGGTTGCAAAAATTGCGATAGGTTTGGGGATGAACGTTGTTGTATACGATAAAGTTGCACAAACCAAAGAAGTTACCCTTCAGTTTTTTGATGGACAAAGCCTAACGTTTCATCTCGAAACTTCCTCGATGGATCAATTGCTTTCGACAGCTGATTTTATCAGTATTCATGTTCCTTCTCAAAATGGCTATTTAATTGGGAAAAAAGAATTCGATAAAATGAAAGATGGAGTTGTCCTAATCAACACAGCACGTGGCGGAGTTTTAGACGAAAAAGCTTTGGTCGATGCCATAGAAACAGGAAAAGTTTTGGGAGCTGCATTAGATGTTTTCGAAAATGAACCTTTGCCAGAAATGGGCTTGTTGATGAACGAAAGCTTATCGCTTAGTCCGCACATTGCAGGTTCTACCGTTGAGGCACAAGATCGTATCGGAACCGAATTAGCAGAACAAATTATCAAAATATATAATTCATCTCATGCCTAAGTTTTTGCCTTTTCCAGGTTTACGTCCGAATCAAGAAACCGCTCAAGACTTTGTAACGCTCAATGTGGATCATTATTCACGAGAAGAAATAGAACATTATGTCAAAACTAGACCGCATTCTTTTCTGCATATCATCCAACCAACGTGGGACGGAAGTTTGGATTTTGAAACGCGTTATAAAAATGTTCGAGAAAATCTAGAAAAAGATATAGAAGCTAAAATTATTTCGCAAGATCGCTCATCGATTTATATCTATCAGCTCAATAAACCAGATGGGTTGCAAACGCGCGGTATTATGGGCTTGGTGAATATTCAAGATTATCGAGATAATAAAATCAAACGACACGAAGAAGTGTTGCAAGATCGCGTAGATATGTTCACCCAATATCTGATCAATACACATTTCCATGCCGAACCTGTTTTGCTAACTTACAAACCCAATCAGCGAATAGATTTGTTGATCGATAATGAACTGAAAAAGCAGCCTACACTGAAGGTAACCGAAGAAAATGGAAACGAACATTTGTTGTGGCGCGTAGATAATCGGTTGGTTTTGGCGCAAATCAAAGAATCGATTTCGAGATTAGAAAGTTTATACATCGCCGACGGTCATCATCGCATGGCAAGCTCAGAAAAATACACAACTCACTTAGAACAAAATACCGAAGAAATGTATGGTAATGAGGCTTTTCATTACACTTTGGCGATGTTGGTATCTAATGATGATTTGATTATTCATGATTATAACCGTTTGCTTACCGATCTTAATGGGCTGAGCAATCAAGAATTTCTTGATGCTTTGAATGACAGTTTTGATGTGGTTGCAAAAGGAGAAGAAATGTCTTTTCCGACCAAAAAACATCATATCGTTCTCTATCTCGATGGAGAGTTTTATAATCTTTATGCAAAAGACGATATTGTTGATGCAGAAGGTCTAAAAGAATTGGATACGTATGTTTTTGAGCAAACAATCCTCCGTCCGATTTTGGGAATTACCGATTATCGTAATGATCAACGCGTTCGTTATCTAAAAGGTTGTAGCGACCTTAGAAGTTTAGAAGAAATAAAAAATCGTGTAGATCAAGGCAAGGCAGTAGCTGGATTTGCCTTCTATCCGATCAATGTGAACGATTTACAATTGATTGCCGATCTTGGACTTACCATGCCGCCGAAAAGTACCTATATCGAACCAAAACCGTTGAGTGGTTTTGCAATTTTTGATTTAAAAGAAGAAGAATGACAATAGCAGAAAACTTACAGAAAATAAAAAATACTTTACCCGAAAATGTAACCTTGGTGGCTGTTTCTAAAACTCATCCTACCGAAGAAATTTTAGAAGCGTATGGCGCAGGTCAGCGTATTTTTGGAGAAAATAAAGTGCAAGAAATGACCGAAAAGTACGAACTCCTCCCCAAGGATATCGAATGGCACATGATTGGTCATCTACAACGCAACAAGGTGAAATATATGGCACCTTTCGTGTCGTTGATTCACGGAGTAGATAGTCTGAAGCTTTTGGTAGAAATCAATAAACAAGCGCTAAAAAATAATCGTGTAATCAAGGTTTTATTGCAAAAATATATAGCCGAAGAAGAAAGCAAATTTGGTATGGGTGCTGAAGAAATCGAAGATATTCTGAGCAATCATGCACAAGACTTGAGCAATGTAGAAATTGTTGGATTGATGGGAATGGCTAGCTTTACGGATCAGCAAGAAGTGGTTCGTCAAGAATTTAAAACCCTAAAATCTACTTTCGATCGCTTATCAAAAAATTATCCTAAACTCACCATTTTGTCGATGGGGATGAGTGGTGATTATCCGATTGCAATAGAAGAAGGAAGTACCATGGTACGAATAGGAAGTGCTATTTTCGGGCAACGAAATTATGGTTAATCTTTGTACGTATTGTTGATGAATAGACATAAAAAAAAGCCTTGTATTTGCAAGGCTTTTTTTATCATCTATACGATTGGTTGTTACAAAGCTTTGAAACGAATCAACACCAAATTATCTTTGAATAAAGAAAGATTTTTTCCGTTGATTTCGTATCGGTTGACTTCTCTCAACATATCGAGATATGCTTTTTCTTGGTTCATCTGTGGGCAATAAACTTTGGTAGAACCTACCTCAGAAAAACTAATTGCCGTTGGGCTCAATGTAGCTTTGCCTTGGTAAGAATTACAGCCAGCAAAACCATTCACCGTCAAACCATCTTCGTACCGAAAGTTTAGCACTACATCTTGCTGGTCGAGTCCTTTTACATTTCCGGTATTGTCTTGTAGAATCCATTTATTGGTTTCTAAGATTTGTTTTATTTTCGAGAAATCTGTTACAGGCGCGGCTGTCTGACAAGAATACATCAAAAATCCAATCATCAAAACAAGGGTTAGTCCAATTTTTCGCATACTATTTTTTTTATCGTAAACTCGCACCGAAATCATTTTCGTACAAGTGGATTAATTTTTTCATCACTTTATCAACTTCTGCGTCGCTCAAGGTTTTCTGATCATCTCTGAATTGGAAACTCAAAGCATACGATTTTTTACCAGCTGGTAATTTATCACCTTCGTAAACATCGAAAAGATGAACGGCTTTTAGAAGATCATTTTTCAGACCAAAAGCTGCATTGTACAATTCTTCGTACGTTGTTGATTGCGGCAATAATAGAGCCAAATCTCGTCGAGAACCTGGGAATTTTGAGATTTCTTTGTATTTCAAAGGTTGTTGATTCACCATCGAAAGGAGAACATCCCAATGCAATTGCGCATAGAAAACCGCCTGGTTGAGGTCGATTTTTTTCAATAGTTTCTGGTCAACAATTCCGGCGTAGCCCAATTCTTTTCCGTCAGCCATCAATCGAATTCCTTCTTGTAAGTTCGGGTCTTCGGTTGGTGATTCCAAATCAATCCGTAATCCTAATCGTTCGAAAATCTGATTCAGAACTCCTTTCAAATCATAAAAACTTGCTTTGCGCTGATTTTTGGTCCAATTTTCTTCTCCCAAATCTCCACTCACCACCAAAGCCAATTGTTTGCTTTCTTGGTAGGTATTGTTGAGTTTGGTATAAATTTTTCCGAATTCGTAAAGTTTGATATTTTTATTTTTTCGATTCACATTGAATACCACATTTTCGAGCAAACCGGTAATCAAACTTCTTCTCATTACCGCTAAATCGGCACTCAACGGATTGAGCATTTCGACAAACTCACCTTCAGGGAAATGGAATAAATCTTCATATTCACGTTTCATCAATGAGTTATTCATCGCTTCATGAAAGCCAAAAGTATTGAGTTCTCGTGCGACAAAATCTTCGATTTTCTCTGGATTTGTTTTGTTTGATGGGATAATCGAAAAGCTTACTTTTTCTGGTGCAGCAATATTATCATACCCATATAAACGTAAAATTTCTTCAATCAAATCTACTTCACGTTGAACATCTACGCGATATGCCGGAACCAAAACTTCGACTTCTTCATCGTTTTCTTTTACCGTTTTGATTTCTAAATAGGTAAATATTTCTTTGATTTTTTCGGTCGGAATTTCCATTCCAAGCAGTTGATTAATTTTCTTATACCGTAAAGTAACAGGAAAATCTTCTACAGCTTTTGGATAAAAATCTTCAATATTCGAAGCGATTTCTGCATTGGCATATTCTACCAATAAAAGGACAGCTTTTTTTAGAGCATCAATCGTAAGAGTAGGATCTATTCCACGCTCGAAACGGAAAGATGCGTCTGTGTTGAGGGCATGTGCTTTGGCACCTTTACGGATAGTTACCGGATCGAAATAAGCACTCTCAACGAACAAAGAAGTTGTTTCGTTGGTAACGCCAGAATTTTTTCCACCAAAAACCCCTGCAATACACATCGGTTTTTCTGCATCAGAAATCATCAATTCGTGTCCTTTTAGGGTGCGTTCGGTTCCATCGAGTGTTGTAAATTTTGTGCCTTCATCAGCAAGATCAACCACTACTTCTTGCCCAGAAATTTTATCCGCATCAAAGGTGTGCAAAGGTTGACCAAGATCATGCATCACGAAATTGGCAATATCCACAACATTATTTACCGGTGTAAGTCCGATTGTGCGCAGGGCAGTTTGTAACCATTCAGGAGAAGGTTGTACGTGTATATTTTTAAGGTAAACACTTGCATAGCGAGGAGCTGCTTCGGTGTTTTTTATACTGCTTTTTATCGGATTATCACCAAAATTTTCGGTAGGATAGTTGGATAAATCGTACGGAATAAATTCGGCTTCGTAACCGCGAACTTTTAGAGCGGCATACAAATCACGCGCAACTCCATAGTGCGACATAGCATCTGCACGGTTTGGCGTGAGACCAATTTCGATTAAATAATCTTCATCGGTCGAAATGTATTCTTGGATAGATTTTCCGGCTTGGTAGTCATTGGGCAATACGAGAATTCCGCTATTGTCTTCACCGATGCCTAATTCTACCTCAGAGCAAATCATACCATTGGATTCTTCGCCTCTGATTTTTGCTTTTTTTATAGTGAAGCTTTCACCATCTGCTGTAGGCAATTGAGTGCCTACGGTAGCAACCGCAACTTTTTGTCCGGCAGCTACATTGGGCGCACCACATACGATTTGTACAGGTTCGCCATTCCCAAAATCTATTTGGGTAACTTTTAGTTTATCGGCATTACTATGCTTTTCTGCACTAAGTACTTCTCCGATAATTACTTTATCTAAATAATCTTTTTTTCCACCAATTTTTTCTACGCCTTCTACTTCGAGGCCGATATTGGTGAGGATGGCAGAAACTTCATCGACACTGATTGGGGTGTTGATGTATTTTCTTAGCCAATTGTATGAAATGTTCATGGGTTATTTTATCATTCGTTCATTAAGCGTTCAACATTACAGGCATCACCAACATTAGGATTTCTTCGCCTTCTTCTAATCCATCGACAGGTTTGATGATTCCTGCGCGGTTTGGTTCGGACATTTCTAATGTGATATCGTCTGATTGTAAGTTGTTGAGCATTTCGATTAAAAACTTCGAGTTGAAGCCAATTTGCAAATCAGTTCCGTTGTATTCGCATGGTAAACGCTCTTCTGCTTTGTTAGCAAAATCTACATCTTCTGCAGAAATTGTCAAAGAATTACCGATGAGTTTCAGGCGAATCTGATTGGTTGTTTTATTCGAGAAAATAGCAACACGTTTTAACGAAGTCAAGAAAAGATTGCGATTGATCGTCAAAACATTTGGGTTTTCTTTTGGGATAACCGCATCATAGTTCGGATATTTTCCGTCGATCAAGCGACAAGTCAAAACAATGTTCTGAAATGTAAAACGCGTATTGGTTTGGTTGTATTCGATTGTTACCTCGTCATTGTTTCCTCCTAAAATATTTTTCAGTAGGTTCAATGGTTTTTTAGGCATGATATATTCTGCTGCTTCTACAGATTGTAATCCAGAGCGAGAATATTTTACCAAGCGATGTGCGTCGGTGGCAACAAAATTAAAAACATCTGGATGCGCTTGGAATAAAACTCCGGTCATTATCGGACGAAGTTCATCGTTTCCGGTTGCAAAAATTGTTTTTATGATCGCTTCTGAAATTACACTTGCAGGTAATTTGGTCTGATGAGCTTCTTCTACATCCGGTGTTTGTGGATACTCAGAAGCATCTTCAAAGGCCAATTGATAGTTCCCTTGTTCAGACACGATTTCTAGAGTATTGCCTTCTTTTTGAATGAATGTTAAAGGTTGTGCAGGAAAGGTTTTTAGGGTGTCGGTTAATATTTTAGATGGTACTGCAATTTTACCTTCATCTTCCGATTCTACTTCTAATGTGGTTGAAATTGTTGTTTCTAAATCCGATCCCGTGATAGTTAATTCGTTTCCTTTCAATTCGAAAAGAAAGTTATCTAAAATCGGTAAGGTATTGTTATTGTTGATAACACCACCAATTGTATTAACATTCTTTAAAAGAGTATTACTTGATACAATAAATTTCATAGCGTGAATTTTCCTTAAAAATATCTAACAAAAGTAAGAATTAACAACTAATATATAACTACTTATACAAAAAATTATACTCTATTTGTTAACACATCAAAAATAAAAAACAATAAATAGAGAAAGAAAAATATTAAGGGTTTGAAAATGAATTGATAAAACGTTTGTAAAAAAGTCTTTCCACTTTTGGTTTTCTCTATGGTTCAGCTTACTTTTATAGAAGAAAAAATGAGTTTATGGAGAAGAGAATAGAATTGCAAGATAACGATCAGCAAAAAGAATTTTTTTTGTATGATGGTGATAAGAAAATAGGGGAACTTACCTTCTCGGTGAAAGATGGCTATATGATTATCAGCCATACCGGAGTGAATGTCGAATATCGTGGACAAGGTTTGGCAGAAAAGTTAGTCCTCAAAGGTATTGATTATGCCAAAGAAAATAACCTAAAAATCAGACCATATTGCTCTTACGTAAGTGGTTACATGATGAAACATCCCGAATATCAAGATATTTTATAATCGCATGGATATAGAAAAAATATTTGCCCATAACCAAGAATGGATCAAAGAGCAAGTCAACGGAAATCCTAATTTTTTTGATGAATTAAGTGCTGGTCAAAAACCCGAATTTCTCTATATCGGTTGTTCGGACAGTCGAGTAACGGCAGAAGAGTTATTGGGTGCAAAACCCGGAGAAGTCTTTGTGCATCGCAACATTGCCAATATGGTTATCGGTCTAGACCTCAACACAACTTCTGTGCTCGATTATGCTGTAGAACATTTGCAAGTGAAACATATTATTGTGTGCGGACATTACAATTGTGGCGGGATAAAATCTGCTATGATACCGAAAGATTTAGGGATTATGAATCCTTGGTTGCGCAACATACGAGATGTTTATCGTTTGCATGCAGAGGAACTGAATTCTATCGAAAATGAAGCATTGCGCTACAATCGTTTGGTCGAAATTAATGTGCAAGAACAATGCATCAACGTCGTGAAAAATCCTTTTGTACAACGGGCAATGGCCAAAGGTCTGCGCGTTCATGGTTGGGTTTTTGATTTGTTTACCGGAAAATTAATCGATTTGGCTCTTGATTTTGATAAAATTCTCGAAAATATTAAAGAAATTTACGATATTGAACCGAATACGTGACACCAACTTTTTAACATCCTAACAGCTTATGAAAAATTTTTTTCAACAACTTTGGAAGCGTAAATGGGTGAAAAGATTAAGTATCGCAGGAATAAGTATTGTTGCGATACTTTTTGTTCTAAGTCAACTCATTACCTATCTCATCAATAATGAATTACCCGAAATTATCGAAGAGAAAAACGATACGCCTTATAATTTAACCTACGAAAGTTTACGCTTTTCTTTGATGGATTCTTCCCTTTCGTTGCGCGAAGTTTCTGTTTCGCCAAAAGATTCTACCCAGATAAAAGATTCTATCAAAGCCACAGGAAAAGTAGCGAAAATAGATGTGGTTGGAATTAATTTTTTCAAACTTCTTGCGCAAAAAGAAGTCTCGGCTTATTCGATCAATATTCACGAACCGATTGTAAATTACTACTTGCCCGATCGCAACAAGGAGCCAAAAGATACCACCGAAGTACAGGTCGGGAAAAGTCTGAATATCTCTAAAATCAATGTGAAAAAAGGTGAGTTTAATTTGTTTTCATCAGATGGGAAACAACATTTGGCACAAGTTTTAGGGATTGATATTGGATTTCAAGGGGTGAAGTTTAGCGAACGAACGGTGGATAAGAAAATACCTTTTCGCTTTTCTGATTTTCAAATCAAAGTCAATGATTTGTTTTTTATTGTGAATGATAATCAGATGATTCGATCAGAAAAGGTAAAATTAAATCCTACCGATTTCGAATTGAACAACTTCACGATGAAGCCTCTGAAAATGAAGGGGAAAAAATATGTGCCGAATCAATCGAGCAATGATTTACTTGATATAGAATCTCCGCTTTTGCGTTTATCCAACATGGATTGGGGTTTTACGTTAGAAGATAAATTGTATTTTAAAACCGATTTAATAAAATTTTCTCAACCTGAAATTACAATTCTTACTGCCGATGATAAACCGAAAAAAGACAATGCAGCAAACATCGAAAATGTAAAACGAAAAGCGAATGAAACCGAGCTGATTACTATTAAACAATTGCAAATAGAAAAAGGAAAAATCCGATCGCTTTTATCCAATGCAGAAACGGTGAAATATTCGATCAGCAATGTGGATCTTAATATAGAAGGAATAAAACTGAACGAATTGACCAGAACAAATCAAATTCCGATCGATTATAATACCTTCAAAATAAAACTCGATTCTATGTATTATCGGTTGGATGAAATGCATACGATTCAGGCGTCTGATTTGGATTTGACGAATAAAAACTTGGTGCTCAAGAACTTCAAAATGAAACCTTTGATTTCTAAAAATCAGTTCAACAAAAACCAAACTGCCGCCAATACGTTGCTCGATATAGAGGCGCCAATTCTCCGGTTGACGAATAATCGTTGGGGATTTTTGCAGAATCAGTTTTTCTTCAAAACGCAATCAATCAAACTCGATGAAGTAAAAGTTCGCATTATCGATCAGAAAAATCAACAAGCAATTGCCCGTAAAATTGATGAAACTACGCAAAAGTTTCTAATCAATTTTAATCTTCAAGTAGATACGATTGCAATCAATCGTTCACGGTTTGTTTCTGAAGGTAAATTTGATTTCAATCGAGTGAATCTGAAAGTTTTAGGGTTGAAAAATGATTACGGAAAACAGTTGGGAATTGATCATGTAATTTTCAATAAACCTGTTTTTACTATTTTTGGTCAACCCAGACGAGTTGCGCAAAGGCAGGGGCAAACCAATCAACAATTCAATGATTATATTCGGGTAAAAAAATTGTCGTTACTCAACGGAGAATTGTCGGTAATCCCATATAAAAAGAAAGAACCTAATCTTAGACTTAAAGATATTCAGTTACGTTTTAACGATATTGAAGTTGATCCAAAAACCATTCAAGACCCGATTCCTTTCGCCTATAAAAATGTCTTGTTGCGTTCATCGAGCTTAGATTTTGATATGAGTTCTGTTTATCATTTAACAACCGGAAATCTAGAATTCAATAATGGGAATCTGCAAGTGAATAAAGTGGCTATGAAGCCAAAATTATCGCGTAAAAATTTCAATGCACAACTCAAAGTTCAGTCAGATTTATATACCGTGAGTGTGGATAAAGTTAGCGGAAATGGGATAAAATGGGGAATCAGTCAACAAAATGATTTTTTTCTCAACAGTGCTTTCATGAAACTCGACCGCATGCATGCCAATATTTATAGAAGTTTGGTTCCGCCGGATGATTTGCGTAAAAAAACAATGTTTTCGCAAAAACTTCGTGAAATGAAGTTCGGTTTAGGAATAAATAAATTACAAATTGCTAATTCGGTTTTGGAGTACGAAGAAGAAACTGCCAAAAGTATAGGGACAGGAAAATTAACGTTTTCTAATATTCAAACCACTATAAATAATGTAAATTCAGGGTATAAAAAAAGAACATTACCCGATGTTGTTGTCAATTGGCGTTCCCAGTTTATGAATGGTGATTTGCAAGCGAAATGGACATTCAATCCGATGAATCGCGCAGAGAAATTCAATATTCAAGGATCGATAAGTCAGTTGCCTGCCAAGAATTTAGATCCGTTTTTAGTGCCTTATCTCAAAGCTTCGGCTGAAGGGAAATTCAATAAAATTACCTTTAACTTCAATGGAAATGATAAAGTTGCCAGCGGAGATTTCGGAATTCATTATCAGAATCTAAAAGTTAGTTTGTTGAGAGATGATGGATCCAAAAGAAAATTCCTTTCGGCAATCGGAAATATCGCAGTGAAAAAAGATTCGCGAGGAGAAATGAAAAATGAAAAAGTAGAAAATATCGTACGAAAACAAGATAAATCCTTTTTTAATTTCTTCTTGGCTTGTATCTTAGATGGATTGAAGCAAACTTTGCTGATTGTATAAAAATAGTAAGATGAAAAGAACCGCTTTTATAACCGGCGCAACCTCGGGAATAGGTCGTGCTACAGCCGAAAAATTGGCCGATAATTACCGATTAATTTTGTGTGGACGACGTGAAGATCGTCTCGAAGAAGTGAAAAAAGAACTCGAACACAGAACCGAAATTACCACTTTGCATTTTGATGTTCGCGATAGGAAATCGGTTTTTGAGGCGGTTGATAGTTTGGATGAAAAATGGCAATCGATTGATGTTTTGGTTAACAATGCAGGGAATGCACATGGTTTGTCCACTTTTGATGAAGCTGATTTAGATGACTTAGAAGCGATGATTGATATCAATGTAAAAGGATTGATTTTCGTTTCTAAAGCTGTGTTGTCCTTTCTCAAGAAATCGAAAAATGCGCATATTGTAAATCTTTCTTCAATTGCCGGAAAAGAAGTTTATCCACTTGGGGCAACGTATTGCGCATCAAAAGCGGCGGTAGAATCTTTGAGTAAAGGGATGAGGTATGATTTGTTATCGCACGGAATCAAAGTTTCTAATGTGGCTCCGGGTGCGGTAGAAACCGAATTTTCGTTGGTGCGTTTCAAAGGTGATGAAGAACGAGCGAAGAAAGTGTACGATGGTTTTCATCCTCTTTTTGCAGAAGATATCGCAAATGCAATTTATTATTTGTTAGAACAACCCGAACATGTGCAAGTGGCAGATATTACTGTTTTCCCGAAAGCACAAGCGGGTGGAACGGTATTTTTCCGAACAGAAAAGCAATAAGTTTAGAATTAATATATAGATATAATGAAAAAACGTTCTTGGTAATCCAAGAACGTTTTTTAGTAAAGAGACCTTTTAGCAGCAATATCATTTGTGTTTTCGATACGAATTACTGCTATTAATTAATGTTTAGATTCGTTATTTTTTGAAAAATCCTCCTAAAAATTTACTTCCCAAATCCATCAAATCATCGGTAATTTTCCCGTCACCATTCTGATCCAACAGTTTCTCGAATCCAGAAAGATTCGTTCCACTTTGCGAATTATTTCCACCCAACAAAGAACCTAAAAGTCCTGTAATTCCTTGCTCATCCAATCCATTTTGTTGTTTTTGTTTACCCAAGAAATTCATTACAATTGGTGCTAAAATAGTCAAGACGCTCATCACTTGAGTCGAACTCAAACCAGAAGAATCACTGATTGATTTTTCTACTTTCGTTTGGTTGTTTCCTAAAATATGTCCCAAAATTCCTAAGCTATCTTGCTGATTTACGCCACCGCTTAAGAAGCCAGCGAAATTGTCAAAAATACTTCCATTATGTTTTTCTAATGCGTGCTCGATATTTTGTGCATCACCTTTGGCAGCGTTTTGGTTGAGCGCTGTTAATAAGATTGGCAAAGCAGAGGAAATCGCAGATTGAGCTTGGTTTTCGTTTATACCCAATTGATTTGTCACGGTTTGCAACAGCTGATTTCCTATAGGGCCTTGCAATAAAGATGTTAAATCCATAGTTTTTTAAATTAGTATTTCAAAAGTAATTGATTTTGCGCATTAATAAAAGTAAAGAATAATCTTATTTTTGTGTCGGATATTTATCAATATGAAACAATTAAGTTTAATAATCGCAATTTTGATTGCCATGATTTTGGTCCTACCAATTTTCTTACCAAAAACCGAAATCGGAGAATATGAATTAGAACTCGATGCACCGATAGGGCTGGTGTATGAGGAGTTTAATAATTTACAAAACTTTGCGCAATGGGAAGATTTCATGGCCGATGATGAAGAAGTGAAAAAAGAAATTTCGCCTAATCCGCGCGATATAAATGCGTATTTGCGGTGGGAAAGTGAAAAGTCGGATGTCGGAAACGGAGAACTAAAAATTGTTGATAACTCGATCAATGAGTTTGTTTCGTATGAAGTAGATAATAAAGGTTGGACGGATAATGGGACGTTGCTCGTAACTTTTAAAGCCACAAATAACTCGAAAACGATTATTAAAATTCGGTACGAAAGTCAGAAAATGCCTTATCTCTATCGTTGGTATAATCTTTTCCAGAGAGAAGATAATAAGTTAGAAAAAAGCTTGAATCAGTTAGATGAATACGTCAATACTGAACTCAAAAAACAACGAAAAGAAGGAAAATTAATTGTCGGAGAATATCAAGTATACGAAATGTCAGACAAACCGTTGATAGCCATGAAAAGCGAAAGTAGTCTTAATGAGAAAAAAATCTTAGGAAAAATAGACGAATCATTCGAAGCGATTTACGATGTCTTGGTTAACAAAGAAGAAGAATGGCATATGGATTTGGGGTTTCCGACGATTTATTATTCTACTTGGGATACGGTGAAAAAGCAGACAACTTTTTTTAGTGGCATTCCGTTCAATGAGAATTTTCCTATGAATAAAAAACTACAGAAAGTCATCATCCCAAAAGGAAAATATTTGCTGACTTTGCATATCGGACCACGAAGTAAAAAGGCAACAACTATGGCGTTAATGAGAAAATATGCCGAATCGCATCAGATGAAATTGGGTGAAAAATATTGGGAAGTTTTTCTCAATGATCCTAAAGAAACCGATAGTTTATTGTTGCAATCGCGCATATATTACGAGATTCAGGAACCTAAAAAAATAAAATAACTGCAGCTTGTTTTCGGTAGGATAGTGGATTTCGGTAGGATGAATTTCGACGCTTTTCATCCAAAATAAAATAAATAATTCCTATCAATCTCTTAATTGGAAAGTTGATTTTCTGAACTGAAAAAATATTTTAGCCAAAGAATCCTCTGTAAATTTCAGTAATTGGTCGTATTTTTGCACATTGTTTTTTAGATTATGAGTCAGGAGTTTATAGAAGTTTATGGAGCGCGCGAACACAACCTTAAAAATATTGATGTAAAAATTCCGCGAAACGAATTAGTCGTCATTACCGGACTAAGTGGAAGTGGAAAATCATCGCTCGCTTTCGATACGATTTATGCAGAAGGTCAGCGCCGTTACATCGAAACTTTTAATGCTTATGCCCGTCAATTTTTAGGAGGATTAGAAAGACCCGATGTCGATAAAATAGAAGGACTTTCTCCGGTGATTGCAATTGAGCAAAAAACAACTTCTAAAAATCCTCGTTCAACAGTTGGGACGATTACCGAGATTTATGATTATTTGCGTTTGTTGTATGCACGTGCAGCGACAGCTTACTCGGCCGAAACCAATGAGCCAATGGTGGCGTATACCGAAGATCAAATTATCGATTTGGTAAGAGAGGAATACAATGAGCGTAAAATTGCTTTGATGTCGCCTTTGGTTAAATATAGAAAAGGGCATTACCGCGAACTTTTTGTGTTGCTTGCCAAAAAAGGATTCGAGAAAGTTCGGGTCGATGGCGAAATTCGAGATATAGAACCAGGAATGATGCTCGATCGGTACAAAGCACACGACGTAGAGCTGATCATCGATCGATTAATTCTCAAAGATTCTATTACCGATGAACGGTTGCGTTCGAGCATCGCACAAGCTTTTCAGCAAGGAGATGGCGTTATGATGGTGTATGATTATGACACAGAAAAAGCAAAATTTTATAGTAAAAATTTGATGTGTCCTTCGTCTGGTTTATCGTATAGTTTACCAGAACCGAATACCTTCTCATTCAATTCGCCCAAAGGTGCTTGCCCAACTTGTGCCGGTTTAGGAGAATTAAAAGAGCCTAATTTTGAGTTGATTTTTGGTGATCCGAAAAAATCATTGAAAGATAATTTAGCGCCTGTTTTTGAGGTGTTGAAAAATACTACTCGCCTGAAAAAACAAATCGAAGGAATTTTTGTGAAACATGATGTGGACGAAAAAACACCTTTCGGAAAATTACCTCAAGCATTTTTAGATGATTTGAAAAATGGTGTCAACGAAACCTTGAATGTTCAACTGAAATTTGCCGATGTAAAAAAAGTATATAAACTCGATTTCGAAGGACTTGCAAGTTATTTCCAAACTATTATTAGCGATAAAACTCATCCATCAAATCATACTTTTACCAAACGCTTTTCGCGAAAAGTTACTTGTCCTACTTGTCATGGAACACGATTACAACCCGAGTCGTTACAATTCAGAATAGACAATAAAAACATAGCCGAAGTTGCGGCAATGGATCTTAGTTTACTTGCTACTTGGATAGAACAAGTGCCGAATACTCTGAGTAGAACCACCAACATTATTGCACAAGAAATTCTAAAAGAAATCGCAACACGATTACAATTTTTGTTAGATGTTGGGTTGGATTATTTGTCACTCAGCAGAACTTCCGGAACGCTCTCGGGTGGAGAAGCTCAACGGATTCGATTGGCAACGCAAATCGGTTCTCAATTGGTGAATGTGTTGTATATTCTCGATGAGCCAAGTATAGGATTGCATCAGCGCGATAATGTACGTTTGATTGATTCACTGAAAAAATTACGCGATATTGGGAATTCTGTTTTGGTTGTAGAACATGATAAAGACATGATTCTCGAGTCGGATTACGTAATCGATGTCGGACCAAAAGCTGGTAGAAAAGGAGGTGAAATTGTTTGGGCAGGACCTCCTACCGATATGATGAAAACGCATACGCTAACAGCAGAATATCTCAACGGAGAAGAAAAAATAGAAATTCCCGAAAAAAGACGAGAAGGAAATGGACTAGAATTAGTTCTGAAAGGAGCTTCTGGTAACAACCTGAAAAATGTTGATGTCAGCATTCCTTTAGGAAAATTGGTTGTTGTAACAGGAGTTTCGGGAAGTGGGAAATCTACTTTGATCAATGAAACTTTGTATAGGATTTTGAATCAACATTTTTTCAGAGCAGAGAAAGAACCAATGCCCTACAAAAAAATAGAAGGACTCGAGAATTTGGATAAAGTTATTGATGTCGATCAATCACCGATCGGTCGTACACCACGCTCGAATCCGGCCACATATACCGGAATTTTCTCTGATATTCGGAATTTGTTTACCAATCTACCCGAATCTAAAATTAGAGGTTATAAACCTGGACGTTTTTCGTTTAATGTTAAAGGCGGTCGTTGCGAAACCTGTCAAGGAGCAGGAATGCGCGTGATAGAGATGAATTTCTTACCCGATATTCATGTGAAATGCGAAACTTGTCACGGTAAAAGATTCAACCGAGAAACCTTAGAAATTCGGTACAAAGGAAAATCGATTTCTGATGTGCTCGATATGACGGTGAATGAAGCAGTAGAGTTTTTCGAGCCTATCCCAAAAATTTATCAATACGCAAAAATGTTACAAGATGTTGGTTTGGGATATATTACTTTGGGGCAACAGTCGACAACGCTTAGTGGAGGAGAAGCTCAACGCGTTAAGTTGGCTACCGAATTAGCAAAAAAACAAACAGGTAAAACCTTGTATATTCTCGATGAACCAACTACCGGGTTACATTTTGAAGATATCAAAGTTTTGATGCAAGTAATCGATCGGATTGTGAATTTGGGCAATACTGTAATTATTATCGAACACAATTTAGATGTAATAAAGTTGGCCGATTATATTATTGATGTCGGACCAGAAGGTGGACGAAACGGCGGAAAAATTATCGCTACCGGAACGCCAGAAGAAATCGTGAAACAAAAGAAAAGTGTTACAGGAAAATTCTTGAAGGACGAACTAGAATAACATCCTACCAATAAAAACAAATCCAGTATTTTTTATAAATGGATAGAAACGCCTGCAAATGGTTGCCACGCACTGTTGAAAATACTTTTGTCTTTGTCGTATAAAACATTGTATAGCCAACCGATTTGGAAACGTACCGTGCCCGAAGTCTGATAACCTGCGCCGAGCCAAAGTGCCGATTCATCTATATTGTATGAAGTTGTGTACTTTTTGTAATCGCTCCAAGTGAGTTTCATTTCGCCAGTATAATACAAATAATTTACGCGTAAGAAAAGATTTTGTATCGGATAATAATTGAGATAAGGTCCGATATTGAAAATGTTTTGCTTGGCGTAATTATCTGAGGTGTAAGTATATCCGGTTGTGATTCCGGTTTCGATTTGATTGTTAAATTGATAGCCTAGGGATGGATTTACCTGAATTTCGAAATAACGATTACTACCAAAAGCAACTCCAATTCCACCTCCAGTTCGCCAATGTGAATAAATTTGATGATTTTTATTAGTTTCTGATGTATAACTCAGTTTTTCTTCTTTATTTTGCAGTCCGTTTTGAGAAGGATATTTGAGGTTCGATGAGTTAACTTGCGAAAAGCAAGCGATACTCGCAAAAGTTAATAGAAAGAAAGGGGGGAACTTAGTCATAAAAAAAGTAATTTTTTGCAAGTATAAGAAATCCCTATCATAGCATTGCTAATATCATTGAGACTTAACATAGAAATCGGATAAAAATTTGGATATTTGTACTATAACCGAATAAAAAATAAGAAACTATGTTAACAAAAGAGCAAAATAAAAAAGTTGCAGAAATTTTAAGTCAATTATTAGCAGACGAAAGTATTCTATATTTAAAAACTCGTAACGCACACTGGAATGTAGAAGGACCTGATTTCAAAACCGTTCACGTCTATTTCGAAGAGTTGTACACCGAGTTGCAAGTGGTTATTGATGATGTAGCAGAAAAAATCAGAACCAAAGAATATTATGCGCCAGCAACCATGAGCGAGTATTTAGAGTTAACGCAATTAAAAGAAGAACGTAAAGAGAAATACGACAGTTTAACCTTTATTGCAGAGTTACTCAAAGATCACGAAACCATTAGCGAATCGTTGAACAAAGCCATCCAAGAAATCGAAGCGTACCCAGATGTAGCGACTTCTGATTATTTAACAGGCTTGTTAGAGCAACACCAAAAAACAGCTTGGATGTTACGCTCACACTTAAAATAGAAAGTAGTAAGTTTTTTTCATATTGTGTTAATTAGGTAGAGCCTTGCAAATTTTTTGCAAGGCTTTCCTTTTTCTATTCATTCTCTAGTTCGATGACATCTGCGTCAGGCGCATTCTTTTTCACCGATTCGATTCCATTTTTCGCACCATTCTCTGATTCGTACAATTGGCTTGTCCCAATAATTTGCCCATTTCCTGCCACCAAATTAAAATGCCATTTGTTGTTGCTTGTTTCTTTTAGTTTGAACTTGCTGTCGTCTTGAGCATTTTTTTTCACCGATTCTACGCCTTTCAAACAAGCTTGTTTAGTCACATAACCTTCACTAGCTAAAATATTTTGGCCGTTCTTGGCTTTCAATCGAAATCGAAATTCTTCTTTTTTGTCTTGATAAATTTCAAACATATTGTGTGTGTTTTGGTTTAAACTATACTAAACTAAATAATTATTTTTTTCTATGAAAGTGTTCGGCTGTTCCATTATGATGAATCATCGGAATTTGTTCGATGATAATATCGTTTTTATCAATGCCAAAACTGCGCGGAATGTTGTATTCTAATTTTTTTAGGATAGAATATACCTTGATAATAAATTTTTCCCAAGTCGATAAAGAACTTTCAATCGAAGGAAACTTTTCGAGCAATACAAACTTTATGTCCGGTTCTGAGTTGTATTTTTTCAAGTGTTCGTTCTGATAGTTTAATTTCAATTCATTGTTTTGAAGCATTTCCTTGAAAATCATTTTTGCATACCATTCTGTTTTGGGTTGTACTCGAAAACCTATATTAATATTGACGCGGTAAATTTTATTTTCGATAAAAGGAATCAACTCATAATTCATGGTGTATGGCTCGCTTGTTCGGTTGATATGGACAAACCAATAAATATCTGCACGTTTTGGGCGCTTAGAAAAAATAGAATCTACAATACTTTGCTCGATTTCATTTTCCTTTTCAGACAAGGTAAGATAGTATAAAAACGTAGCGTATTTGTTCACGGTTTTATCTTCGCTAAGTTCGGTAAGGAGAGGAATGTGGTTTTTGATATGAACAAATTTACGGTTGAGGTTATTGATTTTCCTACCAAAAAAACTTGCATACATCACCAAGAAGAAAACTCCACCGAGAAGCAACGCAATCGAACCTCCATCGTGGATTTTGATAATATTAGCCACAAAGAAACTAATTTCTATCACAAAGAAAATGCTGATAATCCCGATTTTGAAGAATCGATTCCAAGGCAAATAATAATGTAAATAATAAGCCAAAAGATAGGTCGTCATCAGCATTGTGATCGTAATTGCCAATCCATAAGCGGCTTCCATATTCGATGAGGTATCGAAATAAATCACCACAAAACAACACCCCAACCACAAAAGAAAATTGATAGACGGAATATAGATTTGTCCCCTATTTTCGTTCGGTTGAACCACAAAAACGCGTGGCCAAAGATTAAGATTTTTGGCTTCATTAACCAAGGTAAACGAGCCTGTGATCAGCGCTTGAGAAGCAATCACAGCCGCGCTTGTTGCAATAAAAATTCCGGGAAACAAGAACCATTCGGGCATCAATTCGTAGAATGGATTTCGGTCGTCTAAATAGTTTTGGTTTTGATGCATTAGCCAACCTGCTTGCCCGAGATAATTGGTTACCAAAGCAAGTTTTACATAAATCCAACTGATACGAATATTTTTTCGACCGCAATGTCCAAGATCAGAATAGAGTGCTTCGGCACCTGTTGTACAAAGAAATACTGCCCCCAAAAGCCAAAAACCATGTGGATAATTTACCAACAAATTGTAGGCATAGTGCGGACTTAGAGCTTTTAGAATGTTCGGATGTTTCAGGATATATTGCAAACCAAGAATCAGCAACATTGTAAACCAAATAAACATAAAAGGCCCGAATACTTTTCCTACTTTTTCGGTTCCGAAACGTTGAAAGAGAAATAAAACGGTGAGGATAATCAGGATTATCGGAATGGTTTTGATGTCTGCAAAAACCGGAATCATTCGTAATCCTTCTATTGCCGAAGAAATGGAAACTGGCGGCGTGATGATTCCGTCCGCTAAAAGTGCGGCAGCACCAATCATTGCGGGGATAATTAATTTCTTTCCTTTTCTTTTTACCAAAGAATACAACGAGAAGATTCCTCCTTCGCCTTCGTTGTCTGCTTTGAGGGTTAACCAAACATATTTGATAGAAGTCTGGAAAACCAGTGTCCAAAAGACACAAGAAACGCCACCGTACACCAAGGTCTCGGTTATCGGTCGATTGCCGACAATTGCTTTTAGAACATAGAGCGGAGAAGTCCCGATGTCGCCGTAAATTATCCCGAAGGTAATCAACAGCGTAGCAAAGGTAACTTTAGAGTTCGCGATATTTTTCATATATTACATTCTGTATAAGGGCTCATTGTCATTATGACGATGCGAATGTAAAAGCTATTTTCGAATGATTTTCATACGAAAAATTTATAATGAGGTGGATCTTTTTCGATTAAATTTAATAATTATAAAACAATTAAGTGTCTAAAAAAAGGTAAATTTACGAATGTGTAAAAATATTTAATTTGTTATGCTTGCATAATAATTTTTTATATATTTGTGTTGAACATACACACAACATTTATAAAATAATATGGTAAGAGAAGATTTAACCATCGATTATCTACTAAGGACCACTTGGCTTGCGGTGCAAAAAATGTACAACGAGCAAGCGAGTAAGTACGAGTCTACTATGGTTTACGCTTTTACTTTATTATCTATTGACCCCAAACACGGAACGCCAAGTACATCTCTTGGCCCGAAAATGGGGATAGAACCTACGAGTTTATCTCGAACACTTAATAAGTTAGAAGCAAGAAAATTCATCGAACGCATCCCAAATCCTGAAGACGGACGCAGTGTTTTGGTAACACTTACCGAAGAAGGTTTGCGCATGCGAGATATTTCAAGACAAACCGTTTTTCAGTTCAATGAGGTGATTACCAGTAATATCTCTCCCGAACGATTGAAGGTTTTTCTTGAAGTGATGTATGATATAAACCGATTAATTTCCGATAAAAAAATTTTTAAAAACAATTATGAGAAGACACATTAAACACGTAACCGTTTTAGGATCAGGTGTAATGGGGTCTGGTATTGCTTGTCATCTAGCCAATATCGGACTCGAAGTCTTGATGCTGGATATGGTTCCGCGCGAGCTCACCCCACAAGAACAAGCTAAAGGACTTACCTTGGAGAGCAAAGTAGTACGCAACCGTACTGCACAATCACACTTAGATGCAGCCCTAAAAAGCAATCCTTCACCGATCTATGACAAAGCTTTTGCTTCGCGTATTACGGTAGGAAATTTTGATGACGATTTAGATAAAATTAAAAACTCTGATTGGGTGATAGAAGTAATCATCGAACGTTTGGATATCAAAAAATCAATGTTCGAAAAAGTTGATGCCCTTCGCACACCAGGTACTTTTATTACTTCCAATACTTCCGGAATTCCGATTCATTTAATGGCCGAAGGCCGCTCAGAAGATTTCCAAAAACACTTCTGCGGAACCCACTTCTTCAACCCACCTCGTTATCTGAAGCTTTTCGAAATTATTCCTGGTCCAAAAACCGATCATGCAGTTATCGAATTCTTCCAAAACTATGCTTCATTATACTTAGGTAAAACTCCAGTTTTATGTAAGGATACTCCAGGATTCATAGGGAATAGAGTAGGAGTTTATTCGATGGCAAAAATCATGGAATTGGCTCAAGAAATCGGACTAACAATTGAAGAAGTTGATACCTTGACCGGATCGATTTTGGGTCGTCCGAAAACCGGAACTTTCAAATTAGGGGATTTGGTAGGATTAGATACAGCCTACAATGTAACCAAAGGTTTGCAACAAAATGCAACCGAGGATCAAATGATTCAGGCTCTAAAAGAATCTAAATTCTTAGACTTCTTAATCAATAATAAATTCTTAGGAGATAAAACCGGAAAAGGATTTTATTACAAAGAAAAAGCAGAAGACGGAAGCTGGAATCGTTTTGCATTAGACCTCGATACGCTTACGTACCGTCCGATGGTAAGAGCGAAAGTTGCTGCAGTTGAGGCGGCAAAACAAGCAGGTTCTACGAAAAATAAATTAGCTGTTTTACTCAAAGATTCGGGCAAAGCAGGAGAATTAATTCGTAAACATTTTGCGTCGTTGTTTGCTTATGTATCGCAAAGAGTACCAGAAATTACCGATGTTTTCTATCCAATCGATGATGCAATCCGTACAGGATATGCTTGGAAAATTGGTCCTTTCGAAACTTGGGATTTGGTAGGATTACAAAAAGGAATCGAATTAGTAGAAGCTGAAGGTTTTCAAGTTGCAGATTGGGTAAAAGAATTGGCACAATCTGGAGCAGATAGTTTTTATAAAATCGAAAACGGTAAAAAATTATTCTACAATCAAAATACCAAAACTTTCGAACCAATCCCTGGTCAAGATGCATTTATCATCTTAGATAATATTCGTAAAACCAACGAGATTTGGTCGAATAAAGAATGTTCTATCCAAGATTTAGGGGATGGAATTATCAATATTGAGTTCCGTTCGAAAATGAATTCTCTTGGCGGAGGTGTTCTTCAAGGAATCAACAAAGGAATCGATTTGGCCGAAAAAGAATACCGTGGAGTTGTTATTGGTAATCAAGCCGATAATTTCTCGGTAGGAGCAAACTTAGCCATGATCATGATGATGGCTGCAGAACAAGATTGGTGGGAATTGAACATGGCAATCAAAATGTTCCAAGACACCATGATGCGTGTTCGTTATTCATCAATACCAGTAGTATCTGCCCCTCACGGAATGGCTCTTGGCGGCGGATGTGAGGTTTCTATGCATGCAGACAAAATGGTTGCAGCAGCCGAAACTTATATCGGTTTGGTAGAAGTTGGAGTAGGACTTATCCCTGGTGGTGGAGGTTCGAAAGAATTTACGCGCCGTGCAATGATGCACCTTCTAAAAGATGATGTGAAAGTGAACCATTTACGCGATTACTTTATGAATATCGCAACAGCTAAAGTAGCAACTTCTGCTTACGAAGCTAAGAAAATGGGAATCGTTCGCGATCAAGATATTATTGTAGTCAATACAGATCGTCAGATTGCCGAAGCTAAAAAACAAGCAATTCTATTAGCCGAAGCTGGTTATACGCAACCGGTTCGTGATAAAGTTCGAGTGTTAGGACGCGAAGCTATGGGAATGTTCTATGTAGGAACAGATTCTATGGTGGCAGGAAATTATGTGTCTGATCACGATCGTTTGATTGCTAATAAATTAGGTTATGTAATGACCGGAGGAAACTTATCAGAATCTACCGAAGTAAGCGAACAGTATTTGTTAGACTTAGAGCGTGAAGCTTTCTTATCATTGTGTGGAGAAAGAAAAACCTTAGAGCGTATCCAATACATGTTGAAAACCGGAAAACCATTACGTAATTAATAATCGTCTAAAATTATTAAAAAATGAAACAAGCATATATAGTAACAGGATATAGAACGGCGATTGGTAAAGCGCCAAAAGGAACTTTGCGTTTCACTCGTCCAGATGATATGTCGGCAGTAGTGTTAAAAAGATTGATGCAAGACCTTCCGAATTTAGATCCTGCAAGAATCGATGACCTTATCGTAGGCTGTGCCATGCCAGAAGCTGAACAAGGACTCAATATGGCTCGTCTTATCTCATTGATGGGATTGGATACAGATAAAGTTCCTGGTGTAACAGTTAATCGTTATTGTGCTTCAGGTTCTGAAGCCATTGCTCTAGCGGCAGCAAAAATTAGAACAGGAATGGCAGAATGCATCATCGCAGGAGGTGCCGAGTCGATGTCTTATATCCCAATGGGAGGTTTCAAACCTGTACCCGATACCAATTTGTCTAGAAAACACCCAGATTATTATTGGGGAATGGGACTTACGGCAGAAGAAGTTGCCAAAGAATATAAAGTTTCGAGAGAAGCACAAGATGAGTTCTCTTTTCAATCTCATCAAAAAGCATTAAAAGCAAATGCCGAAGGGAAGTTTGCTTCGCAAATCGTTCCGATTGAAGTTGATTATAATTTCTTGGACGCGAATGAAAAAATGCAAACTAAAAAAATTGAATTCAAAGTTGACGAAGGCCCACGTGCAGATACTTCATTAGAAGGTTTAGCAAGATTACGTCCTGTTTTTGCGCAAGGCGGATCTGTTACAGCCGGGAACTCATCGCAAATGTCAGACGGGGCTGCTTTCGTAATGGTTATGTCAGAAGATATGGTAAAAGAGCTTGGTTTAGAGCCTGTTGCTCGTCTTATGGCGTATTCTACGGTAGGAGTTCCTCCGCGCATCATGGGAATCGGTCCATTGTACGCTGTGCCAAAAGCTTTGGAACAAGCAGGTCTGAAAATTAATGATATTGATTTATTCGAGTTGAATGAAGCGTTCGCTTCTCAATCCGTTGCAGTAGTGCGCGATTTAGGATTAGACCCTGCAAAAGTAAATGTAAACGGTGGAGCAATTGCCTTAGGTCACCCACTCGGATGTACAGGAACAAAACTTACCGTTCAATTATTACACGAAATGGAAGCTCAGAAAGCAAAATATGGAGTAGTAACCATGTGTGTAGGAACTGGTCAAGGAGCAGCTTCTGTTTTCGAATATCTAAAATAAAAACCCTTTTTCGGATGCTACGGCATCCGAAAAAGTTCCCATAAAAAATAAAATTTTAAGAAAAAAAAACTATGTCTACACAACCAAATAGATTAATCGGCGGTGAGTATTTAGTAAAAAATGCCGCTTATAACGATATCTTCACGTACGAAGATTTCTCAGAAGAACAACGTATGATTATCGAGTCTGCAAAAGAATTTATCGATAAAGAAGTTGTACCGAAAAAACATCAAATAGAAAAGAAAGATTACGCGCTTATCGAAGAATTGATGCGTAAAATCGGAGAGTTAGGATTATTAGGAGTTTCTGTTCCAGAAGAATATGGAGGATTAGGAATGGGATTCGTAACCACAATGTTGGTGTGTGATTACATCTCAGGAGCTACCGGTTCACTTGCAACTGCTTTTGGGGCGCATACCGGAATCGGAACAATGCCTATCTTATTGTACGGAACAGAAGAACAAAAACAAAAATATTTACCAAAATTAGCAAGTGGTGAATGGTTCTCATCTTATTGTTTGACTGAGCCTGAAGCAGGTTCTGATGCAAACTCAGGAAAAACAAAAGCTGTTTTGTCTGAAGATGGAAAAGAATATATCATCACTGGACAAAAAATGTGGATTACCAATGCTGGTTTTGCCGATATTTTTATCGTGTTTGCACGTATCGATGATGACAAAAACATTACAGGTTTCATCGTAGAAAGAGAAAAAGCAGGAGAAGGTTTTTCATTAGGAGAAGAAGAAGATAAATTAGGAATTGTTTCTTCATCGACTCGTCAGGTATTCTTCAATGAAGTTCGTGTACCTGTAGAAAACTTATTAGGTGAACGAAATGGAGGATTCAAAATCGCAATGAATGCCCTTAATGTAGGTCGTATCAAATTAGGAGCTGCTTGTTTAGATGCACAACGTCGCGTATTAGACAATGCTTTACAATATGCATCAGAGCGTAAACAATTCAATGTTTCAATCAATACTTTTGGTGCGATTCAAGAAAAATTAGCCGATATGGCAGTGGCAACTTTTACATCAGAAGCAGGTGCTTACCGCGCAGCAAAAGATGTGCAAGATGCTATTGAAGAGAATATGGCAAACGGAATGCCGCATAACGAAGCCGAATTGAAAGGAATCGAAGAGTATGCAATCGAAGCTTCTATCTTGAAAGTTTGGATTTCAGAAGCTGCACAAAAAGCATCAGACGAAGGAATTCAAATCTACGGTGGAATGGGATATTCTAAAGAAATGCCGATGGAAGCTGCTTGGCGCGATTCTCGTATTTCTCGTATCTACGAAGGTACGAACGAGATCAACTCGTTGCTTTGTATCTCTATGTTGGTAAAAAGAGCTTTCAAAGGACGCATCGATTTAATGTCGCCTGCAATGGATGTGGCGAATGAATTGATGAGCATTCCTTCATTCGATATTCCAGATTATACCGAACTTTTTGCACAAGAAAAAGAAATCATCATCAACCTGAAAAAAGCTTTCTTTATGGTTGCAGGTGCTGCTTTGCAAAAATATGGAGCTGATTTAGAAAAACACCAACAATTGATTTTAGCCGCTTCTCGCATTATGCAAGAGATTTATATGGTAGAATCTGCTTTGTTGCGTGCAGAGAAAATTGCAGCAGTTCAAGGAAACGATGCTGCAGCTAACGCTGTGAAATTGGTTCAATTACAATTGTTTAGATCAGTAGAGATCATCAAAACTGAAGCTACAAGGGGAATTGTTTCGTTTGCAGAAGGTGATGAGCAGCGCATGATGTTGTCTGGTTTACGTCGTTTCACTCGTTACAACGAATATCCAAACATTGTTAGCCTGAAAAATGATATCGCTCAATTGATCATTGAAAAAAACGAATATACTTTCTAAAAACTTCCTCCATTTTCCTATCAAAAGAATAAGTTAACAAAACTTAAACATTTTGATTTGATTTTTGGTATAAAGTTTGAAAGAAGAATGTAAGTACTGATTCATAATCATAAGTTAGTTGAGTAGTACTTAAGTTTTAGTAGAGAAGACCTCGGTTTTAATTAATCGAGGTTTTTTTATGCATTAATTTTACCTACCAATAAAATAGAAAAGCTTATCTTACCCTAAACAAATTTTAGATAAATGAAGAAAATTGTTGTTTTAACCGGTGCAGGAATCAGTGCAGAAAGTGGAATTTCTACCTTTCGAGATGCTAATGGTTTGTGGGAGAATCATGATATCATGGAGGTCGCGTCGATCGAAGGTTGGTATAGAAATCCTGCTTTGGTTTTGGATTTTTATAACCAAAGAAGACGTCAGCTGAAAGACGTTGTGCCTAATGCGGCGCATGAGTTTTTAGCCCAATTAGAAGATAGATATCAAGTAAATATCATCACCCAGAATGTAGATAATTTACACGAAAAAGCAGGCTCTACGCAAGTTACCCACTTGCATGGTGAACTAACAAAAGCGTGCAGCGAAAAGAATAATTCTTTGGTGATGGATTGGTTCGATGATATTGCTCTTGGCGATTTGGCCGAAGATGGCGCGCAATTACGACCTTTTATTGTTTGGTTTGGAGAAGCCGTCCCGATGATGGAAAAAGCAATTGAACTCACTCTACAAGCTGACATGTTCTTGGTGATCGGAACTTCTTTACAAGTTTATCCCGCCGCTTCTTTGTTGGATTTTGTCCCCAACGATTGTCCGATTTATTATATCGATCCCAAAGCAGATGAAAGAAGCATTTCATCTAAAATTAATATCATTAAAAAAACTGCAACAGAAGGTGTGAAAAGTTTAAATTTGTAGGAATTTAATAAACACATGAAAAATTTTTACATAGTTCTCGGCTTATTAGTTGGTCAATGGAGTAACGCACAAACGCATCAATCGCACATACAATCGGTAGTTGATCAGGTAAGTGAGCAGTCAATTTATACAAATCTCGAAAATTTTGTAAGTTTTGGTGAGAAACGAGACGGAAGTCTTGCACACGAAAATGCACGAAAATGGTTGCTTGGTCTTTACCAAGAAATGGGTTATTCAGATGTCGAATTGCACGCTTTCAATCTCAATGGTAAAACGACTTACAATATCATTGTAACCAAAAAAGGAAGTAAATATCCCGATAAATTTATTGTTGTCGATGGACATTATGACACAATCAATGGACCGGGAGCAAATGATAATGGATCAGGAACAACTGCTTTGTTAGAAATTGCTCGTTTGTTGAAAGATGTCGATACCGAATATTCTATCAAATTTATCCATTTTACCGCCGAAGAAATTGGCTTATTGGGCAGCAAAGCTTATGTAGAGCAAAAAGTCATACCAGAAAATATCAATATTAAAATGGTATTGAATATCGATGAAATCGGTGGAGTAAATGGTAAAGTGAATAATAAAGTTGTTTGTGAGTACGATAATAGTGCGCCACAACACAACAACCAAGCGTCGCGAGAAGTTACGCAGCAAATGGCAAACGTTTTTGGTCTGTACACATCATTAGCAACAGAACAAAGCAATGCTTATGCCTCAGATTATATGCCTTTTCAGAATGCTGGTTTTGTGATTACAGGTTTGTTCGAAGGAAATCATTCGCCTTATCCACACTCGAGTCGAGATACGATTGCTAATTTAGACAAAGAATATTTGGTCGAAGTAATCAAAGGAGCAGTGGCATCGACCATGTATTTTGCAGGTACGTCGGCTCCGATGGGAGTGGCAGATTATACGCATCATCTTTTAGTGCTTACTCCAAATCCTACCAAAAATACGGTGAAATGGAACAAAGATATCAAAGCGACGGCTTTCAAAATTTATGGAGTAGAAGGACAATTGCTAAGTCAAGGAAAAGTTGACACAAACGAATTATCGGTTCAGAATCTAGAAAAAGGAATTTATCAACTGGTTTTGATCACCGAAAAAGGAAACGTATCGGCCAAACTAATCAAAGAATAAATTCGATATAATTTTCGGTAGGATGAATGCCTGTCGGATCCATAATCAAAAAAAAAGCTGTTTCAATCTTGAAACAGCTTTTTTTTGAGGTTTTGATTATATCTATACGAAAAATCTATTCTTTATTGGATAGCGCCCAAATTCGGAGAAGCGGTACGATTCATCCCAAAAATATCAAGCGGATATTGCGTTGCATAACTTGATTTTCCTTTGCCGATAGCGGGTGAATCCTCTTCTAATCGTAAATTGTTGTTCGTGTAATATGGGCTGGTGAAGAGTGGATCTCCTAGAATACTTGCCGAAAATCCTGGTGTTGAAGTCATGTTTAGCGTAGAAGTATCCAAGTTGTTCATCATATTCGTATCAAATAAAAAACTAAACGCAACTGCCTCATTTTTATGGAAAGCGACTCCGTTTGCCGAACGATCACTGAAGAAAATAGAATTGGCAAAAATGGCTTGCGTCAACGGATTGCTTTGTTGCTCATCCAAATCTGCATTACTCAAATACAACGCATACGCCGGACCTGCAGTACCAATCATGCTAAAATAATTTGCAAAGGTAGAATGATAGAATGCATATTTTCCGCCATTGGTTAGAGCAAGCGCAGCATTATTAGCGTTGTTCATTAAAAGATTTACTCCAAGAATCTCAGCGTTATTGGCCAAAATACCAAAGCTTTGATGGTTGACAACATAGCTATTTCTGATGTCTAATTTGGCTTGATTGACTTCTAACCCGATTTGTCCACCGATGATTTTTGCATAATTAATCACGGAAGTCGAACGCGGTTTCAGTTCGATTTTGTTCCACTGATTTGGTAAAGAATCATAGCGAGAATCGTGTCTTGCCGAACGGAATTTCACGAAATTACCTACATTTCCTTCTACCGTAAATTGTGCATTATCATTAATGGTGAGTTGTGCATCTTTCTCGAAATAGACTTTCGATCCAGCGCTAATGTTTAGGGATTGCTGAACCGTAACGTTTCCGCTAATTACTTGGGCTGTGTTAGCATCCCACGAAGCAGAACCGATGGTTTGGTCTTGCAAGAAGTTTGCCTTTTCGATCCACGATAATAATTTCACTTGCTTCTTTTCGCTTGTGGTTTCTACAATCAATTCGTCATCATACAATGGATTGTTCGGGGCGTCTTTTGCTTGGATTTCTACAAAGACAAATAAACTGTCGCGTCCACGGATAGCGACATTCTCGAAATCTTTTCCGGCGCGTCCGTCCACATTGATTTGAAAGAAAGAATTATTACCTTTGTTGAGGTAAATTTTAGGAATAACTTTATTGTCTTTGTCGTTATTATAGATTTTCAGGACGTAGGTTTCAGATTTTCGATGATTGAAAACCGTATCAACACTAAGGGTGTCACGGTTGAATGAAATCCCTGTGCTAATCGGATCATAATCAAAATCATCTCGGCAAGATTGTAATACAATTCCACCCAAAAGGGCTGTGCCAAATAAGATGTTGCGTAATTTCATGTGCTTTTAAATTGTCAAACAAATATAAAGAATAAATTTACTTTATTTTTATTGTTTAGTATAGATATTTTATTATCTTTGCACTCCGTTAGTAAAGTTGAATAAGTAATCATAGTTTTATGAAAAAAGATATCCATCCAAGTAATTATCGTTTAGTGGCATTCAAAGATATGTCAAACGAAGAAGTGTTTATCACACGTTCATGTGCTGATACAAGAGACACCATAGAGGTTGATGGAGTAGAGTACCCATTAGTGAAAATGGAGATTTCTTCTACCTCACATCCTTTTTATACAGGTAAACAAAAATTAGTAGATACCGCAGGACGTATTGATAAGTTTAGAAACAAATACGCGAAAAGAGCTGCTAAATAATAGAAAATAGAAGTTGTTTTACTTCGAACTATTAATTTCTATTGTTATCATAAACGAAAACCTATAAGTTATTTGCTTGTAGGTTTTTTTTATATGTAAATTTGTACTCAGTTAATTGATAAAATAAATTTTATAGCGAATGTCTTTGTTCGATAATACTGAATTTGCTTTTCAGGCAAAATCCAATCAAGAATTAAAAAGAGCTCATCTTCTTTTTAAACTCATCGGGAATGAAGGGTTGACTAAGTTAGGTGGTAAGTTTTTTAATGTTGCTCCCTTTTTGGTGAACTTTCCTATGGTGAAACCCCTCATCCGAAAAACGATATATTCTCAATTCGTAGGTGGCGAAACGCCGCAAGAAGCCATCAAGGTGGCGAATGAATTGTACCGCTATCATGTAAGTTCTATCTTAGATTATTCGGTAGAAGGACAAACAGAAGAAAGCGATTTCGATCACGTGCGCGACGTAATGCTCGAGCTCATTGATATCAGTAAAAATAACCCTTCGATACCGTTTGTGGTTTTCAAACCAACAGCTTTTGGTCGGATAGAATTGTGGGAAAAAGTAGGTAAAAAAACTCAACTCAATGCAGAAGAAACCAAAGCTTGGGAAAATACCAGAAAACGATTCGAGGATGTTTGTGCAAAAGGTCATCGTTTAGATGTCAATATCATGATCGATGCAGAAGAAACTTGGATGCAAGGTGCGGCAGATGATTTGTGCGATGAAATGATGGTGAAATACAACCAGAAACGTCCCGTAATTTGGAATACCTTACAAATGTATCGCCATGATCGTTTAGCGTATCTGAAAGCGATGTACGAAAAAGCACAAAAGGAAAACTACTTTTTAGGCTTCAAAATCGTGCGGGGAGCTTACATGGAAAAAGAACGTTTGCGTGCCGAAGAAGAAGGATATCCATCGCCAATTCAGCCTACAAAAGAGGCAACGGATCACGATTATAACGAAGCTATAAAATTCATGACCCAACATCACGAACAATTTGGTTTATTCGCAGGAACTCACAATGAACAAAGTTGTAGCTTATTGATGGAGTTGATGAAAGAAAACGGAATTGACTCTAAAAATCCTAACTTCTGGTTTGGGCAATTATTTGGGATGAGTGATAATATTTCATTCAACTTGGCTCACCTCAATTACAATATTGCAAAGTATTTACCCTACGGACCAATCAAAGAAGTGATGCCGTACTTGTTGCGTCGTGCACAAGAAAACACATCGGTTGCCGGACAAACCGGACGCGAATTAGCTTTGATTGAAAAAGAATTGAAACGTAGAAAAATTATTACAAAATAAGCTCTTCTTCAAAAGAAACTCACAAAGAGTCATCATAACAGTCAACCTCAAAAAGTTGGCTGTTTTTTGTTCATGATTTTTTAGGTAGGAAAGAATTTTATCGATACGATCATCATAACTTCCTACCGAAATACATCAAGAAAAAGTACATTTGTAATTATGTTAAAAGATATTTTTGCAATCAAAAAATCCAAAAGACCTTGGCATTTACCTGTAATTGCAGGTATAGCGATTGGTTTGCCAATTTTGGTAGGATATTATTTGGATATGCTGCAAGAAGGGAAATGGGCGTCGTTGGCGGCATTGGTCATTTTGTATATCAATTCTGATAATTTGGTAAGACGAATGATGACGCTAATTATTTGTGGATTTCTGATTATTATTTCGTTCACTATTGGGACACTTTTTTCTTTTAATCCCTATTTAGCACCATTTTTTCTCGGCCTTTGGGCAGCTTTTATACATTTTACGCTCTATCAATTGGACATGGATAAACCACCCGGAAGTTTTTTCTTTATTATGGTGGCTTCTATGGCGATTTCGATGCCGTTCGATTGGACGATTATTCCACAGAAAATTGGTTTTGTAACCATCGGTGCAATGATTTCGCTCACGATAGGTTTTGTGTACAGTTTATTTACTTTGCCGCTTCGTACCAAAATTATTACCTTTTATAAACTAAGAACTCGTCCGTACCAAATCATTACCGAAGCTTTGGTTTTTGGGGTTTTCATCGGTTTGTCCTTGTTGATTGCTCGTTTTTTGCGATTAGACAATCCGTATTGGGTACCGATTACGTGTATGGCCGTGATGCAAGGTGCTTCTGTAAAACATGTTTGGACCAGAAGTGTGCAGCGTGTTTTAGGAACTTTTATGGGGTTAGCTATTGTTTGGTTGTTGTTACAAATCAGTACCGATCCACTTTTTTTGTGCATTTGCATCATGGTCAATCAAATCATCATCGAATTTCTAATTGTTAGGAATTATGGTTACGCTGTGGTTTTTATTACGGTATTAACAGTTTTCTTGGTCGAATCTGAATATGGAAGCACCACCGAAGTAACGAGTTTATTAACGGCTCGTTTTTTCGATATCGTGTTAGGAAGTCTGATCGGAGCTTTTGGTGGTTGGATTTTACACAACCGACAAGTTCATTACCACAGCACTCGACAAATGAGACGAACCCGAAATTTTTGGTACGCCAATAAACAGAAAAAATAAAGTATTGGGTTTCTTATCGAACAATTAGTTTCCTTTTCGTATTTTTGATTGAAGTCTTTTTATGGAGCAACAAACTTTTGCAGAAATTATTCTACCTTTATCATTAAATGGTACTTTTACCTATCATTTAACCCCCGAAGATTTGGCGCAAATCAAAATCGGACAACGCGTTTCGGTGCCGTTTGGTACGCAAAAACTCTATACCGGAATTGTGCATTCTTTGCATCATAAAAAACCAGAACTATACAAAACAAAAGGCATTCATACTTTTCTCGATCAAGAACCTTTGGTTACCCAAAAACAAATCGAGCTGTGGGAGTGGATAGCTTCTTATTATATGTGTTCGTTGGGCGATGTTTATCGAAATGCTTTTCCATCTGCTCTAAAATTAGAAAGTTTAACTTATGTTCGTTTGGTCGATCTCGAGTTCGATGCGTTCGAAATGTTAACCGATACCGAAGTTTTAGTGGTGAATGCTCTACGCAATGCAACTATGCTTTCGGTTAACGAAATCGCGCTGATTGTGGAAGATCTTTCAGCAATCCAAGTTCTCAAATCTTTATGGGAAAAAGGGGTTGTTCGGTTGGATGAAAAGCTGAACGAAAAATATACACCCAAAATTGATAATTATGTTCGGATTCTTCCCATCCTAAAGAATAATGAAGCAGAATTTAGTGAGGCTATCCGACAATTGGACAAAGCGCCCAAACAAAGAGAAACTTTACTCCGATTGATTGCATTAGAAACACAAACTCCTAAACCGATAAAAGTTGCCGATTTGGTAAAACAAGGTTCATCGAACGCTGCGATAAATGCTATGGTCGAGAAGAATATTCTACAAATCTATCAGCTCCAATCTTCGCGAGTAGACGAAGACGAATCCGACAAGGTGAATATTTCATCGCTTACGCAAGCTCAACAAAATGCTTTGCATGAACTCAAATCCGGATTTCTTTCCCATTCGATTGCCTTGTTGCACGGTGTAACTTCGAGCGGGAAAACGGAATTGTATCTTCAGTTGATGCAAGATTATTTAGCTGCCGGAAAGATGATTCTCTATCTTTTGCCAGAAATTGGGGTAACGACACAAATTGTGCAACGCGTAAAAAAACATTTCGGCGAACGAGTAGGAGTGTACCATGCAAAATTCAATCAGAACGAAAAAGTAGAACTTTGGCAAAATACTTTGCATCAGAAATACGACATTATCATTGGTTCTCGTTCGGCTGTTTATTTGCCATTGCAAAATCTTGGTTTGGTTATTATTGATGAAGAACACGAATCATCCTACAAGCAAATCGACGTGAAACCTTTTTTCAATGCACGAGATACGGCTTTGGTTTTGGCTAAAAAGTTTTCGGCTAAAGTGGTTTTGGGTTCGGCGACACCTTCTTTAGAGACGTATTATTATGCCCGAAAAGGAATGTATAAATATGTTACCCTCAAAGAGCGTTTTGGTAAAGTGCCTTTGCCGACGATAAATCTTGTCGATTTACGGAAAGCCCAAAAAGAAAAAGAAATGACAGAAGATGTATCGCATGTCTTGCGCGATGCGATACAGGAAGAATTAGACCGAAAAAAACAAGTCATTATTTTTCAGAATCGTCGTGGATTTGCGCCAATTACCGAATGCGAAACTTGTGGATACACCCCAGAATGTCCGAATTGCGACGTGAGTCTTACTTATCATAAATTACTCAATCAGCTCAAATGTCATTATTGTGGACATACACAAAGCAAGCCTGTTCGCTGTCCTTCTTGTGGGAGCAATTCTTTGGTAACGAAAGGAATCGGAACCGAACAGATTCAGCTTCAATTAGAAAAATTATTTCCTACCGCAACCATCAAACGAATGGATGTGGATGCGATGCGAAAGAAATTTGCGTACGAAAAGTTGATCGAGGAATTTCAGAACAAAGAAGTGGATATTTTGGTCGGAACACAAATGATTACTAAAGGACTCGATTTTGGAGATGTAACTTTGGTCGGAGTGATTAGAGCCGATTCTTTGCTCAACTTTCCAGATTTTCGTGCACACGAAAAAGCGTTTCAATTGCTAACGCAAGTTGCAGGCCGTGCCGGAAGACGAGAAGAGCAAGGGAAAGTATTGATCCAATCGTATAATCCAGATCATCAAGTTTTGCAAAACGTAACGACGTATAATTATCCTCAAACCATGAAAGATATATTATATGAACGCAAAAGTTTCTTTTATCCGCCTTTCACTCGATTGATCCAGTTTAGATTCAAACACAAAAACCAAGAACGCGTTCGGAAAACTGCCGAACAATTTGTCGAGTTGTTGCGTCCGCATTTTCAGCCTCATTTGTTGCTTGGGCCAGAGGAGCCTTCTGTTGCGCGCATCAACAATCTCTATATTATGCAAGTGATGCTCAAAATAGACGAAGGACAATCACCCGCAAAAATCAAACGTTTTGTGCAAACCCAAATCGATAAACTGCATACTATTTCGGCTTATCGGTCGGTTCGGTTAGAGATTGACGTCGATCCTCAGTAAGATTTATTGCTAGTTTCCTATCTTTTTTTTGGTAGGAAGGATGATAATTTCGGTAGGATGAGCCACAGAACTGAATAAACAACGCCAAAAGAAGCCAGAAGGAAGCTTCCTTTTTTGATGCTTTATATGTCCTGAAAGAATAAAACACAAAAATATTTAAAATTTATTGCGCACGTTTTCAGTGATTTAAACATAAAACAAAAAGTTTCTTGCTATTTTATTTGTTTAATTGGAAATAGAGTACTTATATTTGCACTCCCAATACGAAAGAAGAGTAGTATTTATGGGATTTGAAATAGAGGATTAGGAATTAAGAGAAGGAAGTTAAGGCTTCTGAAAAAAATTCAAAAAAAGTTTAAAAAACATTTTGCAGTTTAAAATTAATTCTTACCTTTGCACTCGCTTACAAAAACAACGAGAGTTAGTTTGAAGTGAGTAGAAACAGAGAAGTTCATTTGACAAGAATATAACAAGAAGAAAAAATAAAGCCAAGCAAACGTCAATTAGAGTTGGAGTAACTTTTCAGTATCGTATAAAGAAATTTATATTACAATGGAGAGTTTGATCCTGGCTCAGGATGAACGCTAGCGGGAGGCCTAACACATGCAAGCCGAGCGGTAGATTATCTTCGGATAATTGAGAGCGGCGTACGGGTGAGTATCGCGTATGTAACTTGCCTTATAGAATGGGATAGCCCGGAGAAATTCGGATTAATACCGTATATAAAATTAGATGGCATCATTTAGTTTAGAAAGATTTATCGCTATAAGATAGACATGCGTAAGATTAGATAGTTGGTGAGGTAACGGCTCACCAAGTCGATGATCTTTAGGGGTCCTGAGAGGGAGATCCCCCACACTGGGACTGAGACACGGCCCAGACTCCTACGGGAGGCAGCAGTGAGGAATATTGGACAATGGGTTATCGCCTGATCCAGCCATCCCGCGTGCAGGATGACGGCCTTATGGGTTGTAAACTGCTTTTATTTGTGAATAAACCTAGTCACGAGTTGATTAGTTGAAGGTAGCAGATGAATAAGCACCGGCTAACTCCGTGCCAGCAGCCGCGGTAATACGGAGGGTGCAAGCGTTATCCGGATTTATTGGGTTTAAAGGGTCCGTAGGCGGATCAATAAGTCAGTGGTGAAATCCTATCGCTTAACGATAGAACTGCCATTGATACTGTTGATCTAGAATTAGTTTGAAGTAGCTAGAATGTGTAGTGTAGCGGTGAAATGCATAGATATTACGCAGAATACCAATTGCGAAGGCAGGTTACTAAGTCTATATTGACGCTGATGGACGAAAGCGTGGGGAGCGAACAGGATTAGATACCCTGGTAGTCCACGCCGTAAACGATGGATACTTGCTGTTGGGTTTTCGGACTCAGTGGTTAAGCGAAAGTAATAAGTATCCCACCTGGGGAGTACGATCGCAAGATTGAAACTCAAAGGAATTGACGGGGGCCCGCACAAGCGGTGGAGCATGTGGTTTAATTCGATGATACGCGAGGAACCTTACCAAGGCTTAAATGTATAATGACCGTTCTAGAAATAGGACTTTCTTCGGACAGAATGCAAGGTGCTGCATGGCTGTCGTCAGCTCGTGCCGTGAGGTGTTAGGTTAAGTCCTGCAACGAGCGCAACCCCTATCATTAGTTGCCAGCGTTTAAAGACGGGGACTCTAATGAGACTGCCGGCGTAAGCCGCGAGGAAGGTGGGGACGACGTCAAGTCATCACGGCCCTTACGTCTTGGGCTACACACGTGCTACAATGGCCGGTACAGAGGGCAGCTACCAGGTGACTGGATGCGAATCTCGAAAACCGGTCTCAGTTCGGATTGGAGTCTGCAACTCGACTCTATGAAGCTGGAATCGCTAGTAATCGCATATCAGCCATGATGCGGTGAATACGTTCCCGGGCCTTGTACACACCGCCCGTCAAGCCATGGAAGCCGGGGGTACCTGAAGTTGGTGACCGTAACAGGAGCTACCTAGGGTAAAACTGGTAACTAGGGCTAAGTCGTAACAAGGTAGCCGTACCGGAAGGTGCGGCTGGAACATCTCATATTTAGAGTAAATACGAGGTTTAGTTACGTAACAACATAATTGTTGCTTGGTTTTTCTTTCTTGTGTTGTATTTAAGTTGATAGGAAATATAAAAAATAAGACCACTCTTTTTAGAGTTTAGAAAGAGTCTCATAGCTCAGCTGGTTAGAGCGCTACACTGATAATGTAGAGGTCGGCAGTTCGAGTCTGCCTGAGACTACGAAGGTAACACTTAAAAAGAGGGGAATTAGCTCAGCTGGCTAGAGCGCCTGCCTTGCACGCAGGAGGTCATCGGTTGACTCCGATATTCTCCACTTATCTTGATATTTTAAGTTGGAAACAATTTAAGGACAAGATAGAGAAGAAGTTCATTGACATACTGAAAAATTACTATAAAAAGTATTTATATAAATATAAGTAAATATAGTAAGCATATAGAAAACGAGAAAACGATAATTCGAAATAAAATAATTAACGAGTAAGATTAACAAACACGACGCTTAGTTGTGTACTACAGGTTTTTTTATCGATGATATTTGTTTTAGGCTTTAAAAGCTTAAGACGATTTCAAAGAAAATAAGACCACTTGAGAAAAAAAGTTACAAAGGGCGTACGGCGGATGCCTAGGCTCTCAGAGGCGATGAAGGACGTGATAAGCTGCGATAAGCTGCGGGGATTGGCACATACGATTTGATCCGCAGATTTCCGAATGGGGCAACCCGTCAGGTTGAAGGCCTGACACCTATTTATAGGGGCGAACGTGGGGAACTGAAACATCTAAGTACCCATAGGAAAAGAAATCAATTGAGATTCCGCAAGTAGTGGCGAGCGAACGCGGATTAGCCCTAAAGATTATATAAGTTTAACAGAATAACCTGGAAAGGTTAACCGTAGAAGGTGATAGTCCTGTACGTGAAAGGCTTATATGATTGATAACGAGTAAGGCGGGACACGAGAAATCCTGTTTGAATATGGGGGGACCATCCTCCAAGGCTAAATACTCCTGAGAGACCGATAGTGAACTAGTACTGTGAAGGAAAGGTGAAAAGTATATCTAGAAGATAGTTGAAATAGAACCTGAAACCGTACGCCTACAAGCGGTCGGAGCACATAAAGTGTGACGGCGTGCCTTTTGCATAATGAGCCTACGAGTTAATGTTTCTGGCAAGGTTAAGCACTTCAGGTGCGCAGCCGTAGCGAAAGCGAGTCTGAATAGGGCGTATAGTCAGAAGTATTAGACGCGAAACCTTGTGATCTACCCATGGGCAGGTTGAAGCTTTGGTAACACAAAGTGGAGGACCGAACCGGTTGACGTTGAAAAGTCTTCGGATGACCTGTGGGTAGGGGTGAAAGGCCAATCAAACTGGGAAATAGCTCGTACTCCCCGAAATGCATTTAGGTGCAGCGTTTAGTAAAGTATATTAGAGGTAGAGCTACTGATTGGATGCGGGGGCTTCACCGCCTACCAATTCCTGATAAACTCCGAATGCTAATATATGTTTCTAGGCAGTGAGGGCATGGGTGCTAAGGTCCATGTCCGAGAGGGAAAGAACCCAGACCATCAGCTAAGGTCCCCAAATGTATGCTAAGTTGAAAAAACGCGGTTGGATTGCACAGACAGCTAGGATGTTAGCTTGGAAGCAGCTATTCATTTAACGAGTGCGTAACAGCTCACTAGTCGAGCGATCCGGCATGGATAATAATCGGGCATAAGCATACTACCGAAGCTATGGATTACATCGTAAGATGTACTGGTAGGGGAGCATTCTATCGGCGCTGAAGCAGATTTGTAAAGATTTGTGGAGCTTATAGAAAAGAAAATGTAGGCATGAGTAACGATAAAATCAGTGAGAAACTGATTCGCCGTAAGATCAAGGTTTCCTAAGCTATGCTAATCAGCTTAGGGTTAGTCGGGTCCTAACATGTACCCTTTGGGGGAAGTGGATGGCAAACGGGTTAATATTCCCGTACCTGCTCTCAACAAAAGTGACGAATGAATGTATTAGGTGCGTACTGACGGAATAGTACGTTGAACCTACGTAAAGTAGGGATAGTACACTAAGGCTTCGGCTGGCGTGATAATCCTAAGAAGTTTGTTCCAAGAAATAGCGAGAGAAGCAGCCCGTACCGTAAACCGACACAGGTGATCGAGGAGAGTATCCTCAGGCGCTCGAGTGAGTCGTGGTTAAGGAATTAGGCAAAATCGACCTGTAACTTCGGGAGAAAGGTCGCTCCGCTCCGGCGGAGCCTCAGTAAAAAGGCCCAGGCGACTGTTTATCAAAAACACAGAGCTTTGCAAAATCGAAAGATGACGTATAAGGCTTGACACCTGCCCGGTGCTGGAAGGTTAAGGAAGGAAGTTAGGGTAACCGAAGCTTTTGACTGAAGCCCCAGTAAACGGCGGCCGTAACTATAACGGTCCTAAGGTAGCGAAATTCCTTGTCGGGTAAGTTCCGACCTGCACGAATGGTGTAACGATCTGGGCACTGTCTCAACCACGAGCTCGGTGAAATTGTAGTATCGGTGAAGATGCCGGTTAATCGCAACGGGACGAAAAGACCCTGTGAACCTTTACTATAGCTTCGTATTGACTTTGGGTAAATAATGTGTAGGATAGGTGGGAGACTATGAATTAGCATCGCTAGGTGTTAAGGAGTCGTTGTTGAAATACCACCCTTTATTTATCTGAAGCCTAACTCCAGTTGGAGGACATTGCGTGGTGGGTAGTTTGACTGGGGTGGTCGCCTCCAAAAGAGTAACGGAGGCTTTCAAAGGTACCCTCAGCACGCTTGGTAACCGTGCGTAGAGTATAATGGCATAAGGGTGCTTGACTGTGAGACCAACAAGTCGATCAGGTGCGAAAGCAGGACATAGTGATCCGGTGGTTCCGTATGGAAGGGCCATCGCTCAAAGGATAAAAGGTACTCCGGGGATAACAGGCTAGTCTCCCCCAAGAGCTCACATCGACGGGGAGGTTCGGCACCTCGATGTCGGCTCGTCACATCCTGGGGCTGGAGAAGGTCCCAAGGGTTGGGCTGTTCGCCCATTAAAGTGGCACGCGAGCTGGGTTCAGAACGTCGTGAGACAGTTCGGTCTCTATCTGTTGTGATCGTTAGAAGTTTGAGCGGACTTGACTCTAGTACGAGAGGACCGTGTTGAACAAACCTCTGGTGTATCAGTTGTACCGCCCGGTGCACTGCTGAGTAGCTACGTTTGGATGAGATAAGCACTGAAAGCATATAAGTGCGAAACTCGCCGCAAGATAAGACTTCTTTAAAGGGTCGTGGAAGACTACCACGTTGATAGGCTATAGATGTAAAGGCAGCGATGCCAAAGTCGAGTAGTACTAATTACCCATAGACTTTTTTTAAGGTTATACACAGCTAAGCGAATGTTTTTGTTAATCTTAAGCGTTAATATAAATTTTGTTTCAAGTTTTAGTATTAGTTTTCTATAATAATAATATTAATAATAGCATATTTTTCAGTATATCATACAATATTTGGGTGATTATAGCTGCAGGGCTCACCTCTTCCCATTCCGAACAGAGAAGTTAAGCCTGCACGCGCCGATGGTACTGCTAACGCGGGAGAGTAGGTCGTCGCCAGTTTTTATTTAAGAATCCTTATCCGATTATCGGGTAAGGATTTTTTTTGT